>NZ_CP020947.1:1265000-2465000 GCF_000172795.2 Rhizobium sp. CIAT894 | reverse complement strand
GCCGCGGAAACTACGAGCATTTTTACGAAATTCATCTGGAAACTCCCCCGAGGTCTGAATAATTTCCGCAGGCATAAGAAATATGACTTTGTGAATCAAGTTATATGTTTTAGAGCATTTCCAAACTGATGTTATGCCGGGGTGCCTGCGATGAATTCCATGAACACGAACTACTCCATCCGCGACGAAATTCGCGATTTCTGGTCGGAACGGGCAGCAACCTTCGACCAGAGCGTCGGCCATGAAATCTTTTCGGAAGAAGAGCGAAAGGGCTGGCAGCGGCTGATCCGGAAGCATCTCGGCGAAGGCCAGGGGCGCCCGCTGCTCGATCTTGCCTGCGGTACGGCCGTCATCTCGCATCTGATGCATGATGTCGGTTTCAAGGTGACCGGCCTCGATTGGTCGGATGCAATGCTGGCGCAGGCGCGCGCCAAGGCGAAGAAGCGCGGCACCGATATCCGCTTCGTTTCCGGCGACGCCGAAAACACCATGGAGCCGAAGGACAGCTACGACGCCATCACCAACCGGCATCTCGTCTGGACGTTGGTAGACCCGGCTTCGGCCTTCAAGGAATGGTTTTCTGTGTTGAAGCCGGGCGGCAAGGTGCTGATCGTCGACGGCAATATGGGCCGGGAAACCTGGGTGAAGAGCCTGCAGAAGTTTTGGACAAAGGTGACGGGCAAGCCGGCGGCAAGCCATATGTCACCGGAGATGATGGCGCGGCACCAAAGCATCCGCTCCCGCGTGCATTTCTCCCGCGAGATGCCGGCCGAAGCGATCGTCGATCTTCTCCGTCAGGCCGGCTTCGTGGACATTGTGGTCGACCGCAAGCTTGGCGATATTCACTGGGCGCAGGCGCGCAAGATGCCGTTCCTGCGGGGGCTGGAGCGGATGGTGCAGGAGCGGTTTGCGATTTGTGCGCGTAAGCCGGGGTGATGGCGTTGCGGCAAATTCGCTCTCTCCCTAGCGGAAAGATGCCCGGCAGAGCAAGGGAGCGAGTGCGCTGAGCGTTAGCGAAGGCAATAGAGGGCGTGCCGTGCAGCCCCCTCATCCTTCATTCCTGTGGCAGGCACAGGAATGAAGGTGAGGTAGGCGTTCTCGCCAACTTGACGCCAGCATTCGCTCTCTAGAAAATCTAGCGCAAACATCACCCACCCGTAACACTCATATGCCGGGCCACCGCCGGGCGATTATGCGTGCGGTCGATGATGAAATCGTGGCCTTTCGGCTTGCGGGTGATGGCTTCGTCGATGGCGGCGTGGAGGAGGGCGTCGTCTTCGGTGGCGCGCAGCGCGGAACGCAGGTCGGCGGCGTCGTTCTGGCCGAGGCACATATACAGCGTGCCGGTGCAGGTGAGGCGGACGCGGTTGCAGCTCTCGCAGAAATTATGGGTCATCGGCGTGATGAAACCGAGGCGGCCGCCGGTCTCGGTGACCCTGACGTAACGCGCCGGGCCGCCGGTCTGGTAATCGATATCGGTGAGGGTGAACTGCTTCTCCAGATCGGCACGCAGTTTCGAAAGCGGCAGATACTGGTCGGTGCGGTCTTCCTCGATCTCGCCCATCGGCATGGTTTCGATGACGGTCAAGTCCATGCCGCGGCCATGGGCAAAGCGCAGCAGGTCGGGCAGCTCGGCCTCGTTGAAATCCTTCAGCGCCACGGCGTTGAGCTTGATCTTCAGCCCGGCCTTCTCCGCGGCGTCGATACCTTCCATGACCTTGGCGAAATCGCCCCAGCGGGTGATTTTGCGGAACTTGTCGGGATCGAGCGTATCGAGCGAGACATTGATGCGGCGCACGCCGCAATCATAAAGCTCCTCGGCATGGCGCGACAGCTGCGAGCCGTTGGTGGTCAGCGTCAATTCATCGAGGCCGGTGCCGATCTTTTCGCCGAGCTGGCGAACCAGATACATGATGTTCTTGCGCACCAGCGGCTCGCCGCCGGTCAGCCTGATCTTGCGTACGCCCTTGGCGATGAAGGCGGAACAGAGCCGGTCGAGCTCTTCCAGCGTCAACAGATCCTTCTTCGGCAGGAAGGTCATGTTTTCGGCCATGCAATAGGTGCAGCGGAAATCGCAGCGGTCAGTGACGGAGACGCGGAGATAGGTGACCGCCCGCCCGAAAGGGTCGATCATCGGATGCGCATCCGCCACCAGCGGCGATGCAGCGCCTATCGTTCCAACTCTGGTGTTCACCTGTATCTCCGTACTCTCTCCAATGTGGGCATATGCTATTGTCGCGTCAAGGGAAACAGGCTGCGCGCGCATTCCAATTTCAGCTTGCGCTGAAAAAGATCAACGCCTACTCCTCGCATGAGAAGAGGACAAAATGATGAGCGATATCTGGCCGAGCGAACTCCGCGTCTCGAAAGACAGGCAGCGGCTGGTGGTGACCTTCAACGACGGCCAGAGCTTCGAGCTGTCGGCCGAGATGCTGCGCGTGCTGTCGCCCTCGGCCGAAGTGCAGGGGCATGGGCCGGGGCAGAAGGTGACGGTGCCGGGCAAGCGCAATGTCGCGATCATTTCGATGATGCCGACCGGCAATTACGCGGTCCGGATCGGCTTCGACGACATGCACGATACTGGCATCTACACCTGGACCTATCTGCGCGAGCTCGGCGAACGGGGCGCCGAGCTGTTTTCGGCCTATGAGGACGAGCTCAGGGAAAAGGGCATGAGCCGCGACACGGCTGAACGACCGCGCTGAATTTCAATAGACAGCCATCGGGGGACATATGGCGAAAGCGAATAGAAAGAACTGGCTGCGCGCCAAGGGGAGTGCGGCCGGCAGCAAGGTGACCTTCCTCGAACTCTTCTTCGACCTGGTCTTCGTCTTTTCGATCTCGCAGCTTTCGCATGCGCTTGCCGCCCATTATACGCCGCTCGGTGCTGCCGAAGCGGCGCTGATGACCTTCGCCGTCTGGTGGGTGTGGATCTTCACTGCCTGGGTGACGAACTGGCTCGATCCCGACAAGATGCCGGTGCGCGGCATGCTGGTGGTGCTGATGATGCTCGGGCTGGTGCTTTCCGCCTCCATTCCCGAGGCCTTCGGCGACAAGGGGCTGCTTTTTGCCGGCGCCTATGTGGCGATGCAGGTCGGGCGCTCGCTGTTTACGACCTATGCGATGACGCGCGTCGACCGGGCCAATACGCTGAATTTCATGCGCATCAGCACTTGGCTTGTGGTCGCCGCCGTCTTCTGGATCGCCGGCGGGCTGATGGAGCATGAGGCGCGGCTGATCGCCTGGGTGATTGCGCTCGTGATCGAATATGCCGGGCCGGCGGCGGGCTTTGCGGTGCCCGGGCTCGGCCGCTCCACGCCGAGCGATTGGGATGTGTCCGGCGCGCATATGGCCGAGCGCTGCGCGCTCTTCGTCATCATCTGCCTCGGCGAGGCGATCCTGGTATCCGGACGCACCTTTTCGGAGCTACCGGTTTCGGGGCTGACCGGCATCGTCTTCATCACCGGCTTCGTCGGCACGGTCGCCATGTGGTGGCTTTATTTCCGTTTCGGCCACGGGCGCGCCGCCCACCGCATCGAACATGAGGCGACGCCAGGGGCCTTGGCGCGGCAGGCCTTCACCTATGGGCATATCCCGATCCTGGCCGGCATCATCGTGCATGCGGTGGCCGTCGAGTTCATGTTCTCGCATCCGCACGAGGCCGGCGATTTCGGCATCGCTGCGGCAGTGCTCGGCGGCTCCGGCCTGTTCCTGATCGGCAATCTCTGGTTCAAGGGCGCGACCAGCGGGCGGATGCCGCTGTCGCATCTCGCAGGCCTCGTGCTGCTGATCCTTCTCGCCTTCGCAGCCCCCTTCATCGAGATCTATCTGCTGGGCATTCTGGCGACGCTGGTGCTGATCGTCGTCGCCGCCTGGGAATACCGCTCGCTGAGCGGTACATCGCCGGCGCCGACGCTGCATTGAGGATCTGCCCGGTATGCGTCGTCACCCCAAATCCGAGAAAATCCTGACGCGCTATGCGACGGGAGAACGCAATTTTCGAGGGCTGGACCTCGATGATGAAGTTTATGATTTCAGTCACGTCGATCTTCGCGGGGCTGTCTTCACCGGAAGCTGGATTGTTGCGAGCTTTGCAAGGGCCAATCTTGAGGACGCTGACTTTTCTCATTGCAACGTAAAAACCTGCGATTTTTCGGGAGCAAGGTTGGCATCGGCAACCTTCTTCGGATCGGCAATCGATGCGGCCGTCTTCGATGGCGCGGACCTGACAGGCACTATCTTCGAAAAGGCCGGCGCTTTCGGGTATATTCTCGGCAGAGGTGAATTGCCCCCACATTGAGGATGGCTGCCGATAAACGCTCTGAAACCGATCGACAGTCAGTCCTGATCCCTGAGATCCTGCAGTAGCACAGTGATAATGCGCTCCATCGAGGTGGCGGTCGCCATGCATTGTTCGATCGGCTCGTCGGAGAGCGTGCGTTCGATGAGATCGGTCTGGATCGCCATCGCCGCCTCGGTCACTTTGCGGCCTTCGCTGGTGAGATACAGGCGCAGAACGCGCTTGTCGCGTTCGTCGCCGCGCCGCTCGATCAGCTGGCGTTTCTCCATTTGCGGTAAGAGCATGCTCATATTGGAGCGGCCGACCAGCAGCTTGCGCGCCAGTTCCTGCTGCGAGATGCCTTCGAAACGGTAGAGATTGACGAGAATGTCGAGGTGCGGCGGCTTGATGTCGAGATCGGCAAGCGAGCGCGTCAGCGACTGCTGCATCAGCTGGCAGGCGCGCGCTACCGCAATCCAGCTGCGAAAACGCGGATGATCCCAGGGAAGGGATTGATTTTTGTTCATCGTTGTACTTTATTGTTCAGTGTTGAACAGTATTTTGGATTCTCACTATGGCAAATTTTGCGCTTGAGGTCACCCGCCTCGGCTTTTCGGCTCTGCAGGCAATTTCGGCTGATCTCGCGGGCAGGGCAGCGTTTCGGCTGTTCTGCCGCACCCCATCGCCGCGTCCGAAAGGAGCAAGGGCGAAGGCGGCGCATGCCGCCGGCGCCGCCCGGCTTGCCGGCGCCGAAAGCTTCACCCTCAAGCTCACCGGCGGAGCGAAAGCGCATGCCTACCGGCTGAACGGCGGGGCGCGGGGCAAACGCAAGCGATTCCTGGTGACACACGGCTGGGGTTCGAGCGCCGAATATATGGCCGAGCTCATTTCGATGCTTTCGGCAACGGGTGCGGAAGTGGTGGCGCTCGATTTTCCCGGTCACGGGCGCGCGGGCGGACGCTTCCTGCACATGGGGCTTGCGGTCGGCGCGATCGCTGCGGCGGAGCAGCGCTTCGGCGCATTCGATGCGGTCATCGGCCATTCCTTCGGCGGTGCGGCGCTGATGGTTTCAGCGGCAGGCCTGCTGCCCGGTGTGGCGCCTGTCACCTCAGAGCGATTGGTGCTGATCGGGGCGCCGAGCGAGATGGCCTGGCTGTTTGCCGATTTCGGCCGGATGATCGGCCTTCGCCCCGCCGCGCAGATGGCACTGGAGAAGAAGGTTCATGATGTCACCGGACGGAGACTCGAGGAGTTCGACGCCGCCAATGCCGTCGGTGCGATCGGGCGGCCGGTGCTCGTCATTCATGCCGAGGACGACAAGGAGGTGTCGCCGGTCCATGCCAGGCGTTATGGCGCGGCGGGTCCGAGTGTGCGGCTGTTCTGGGCGAACGGCTTCGGCCACCGGCGCATCGTCGCCGCGGCCCCCGTGCTTGGCGCGATCGCGGCCTTTCTCGAAGGCGGCGCGGACGAGGACGTCGGCGAAAGCATCAAAAAAGATGCTGCAATCATTCCGTTTTTTGAGCTTCCGGCAAGGCGCACGGCATTGTAGCGTCCGTCCCGATATCAAGCTGCGGCGGGACGCCTCATGAAAATCATCAGCAGCATCGAAGAGCTCAATACGATCTACGGCGCCGGGCTGTCGCAGGCCTCGGTCGACAAGGTGACCAAGCGGCTGACGCCGCTCTACCGTGACATGATCGAGATCTCGCCCTTTGCGGCGCTGGCGACCGTCGGGCCGGAGGGGCTCGACTGTTCGCCGCGCGGCGACCTCGGCGGCGTGGTGCGCGTCGTCGACGACGAGACGCTGCATCTGCCGGACTGGCGCGGCAACAACCGCGTCGATTCACTCTCCAATATCGTGCGCGATCCGAGGCTTGCGCTGATGTTCCTGATCCCCGGCTCCAACACGACGATGCGTATCAACGGCCGCGGCGTCGTCTCCGATGACGCGGCGCTGCTTTCGAGTTTCGAGATGGACGGCAAACATCCGCGCACCGTCATCGTCATCTCGATCGACGAGGTTTATTTCCAGTGCGCACGTGCGGTGATGCGGGCCGAACTCTGGAACGCGGCGCACTTCGCCGATCCGGCAGGCCTGCCGACGCCGGGACAGATGCTGAAGGCAGCCGTCGGCGATTTCGACCAGGAAACCTACGACCGGGAATGGCCGGGGCGGGCGGCGAAGACGATGTGGTAAAACCGCCGTCATCGTATCGTACGGTTGAGGTTTCACAGACCTTGCCCTTATTCGACGTGATCCTCGGCCTTGAGCCGAAGGATCTGCTGCACCGGTTGCAGATGCTCGGCACAAGGCCGAGCATGACGAAAGATAAGATGTCACCTGGTGGTGACGACCTGCGCGTGATGCGGACTTGCCATCAGGTCTTGTAGATCAGCCAGCTCTTGGTGAAATCCTTCTGCATGCCGTCCTGATAGAGGATGGTGCAGTTGCGGCCGGCATTCTTGGCGCCGTAGAGGGCGATGTCGGTCTTGCTGTAAAGCTCGCCCGCATCTTCGGCGCTGGAGGCCATGCAGATGCCGATCGAGACGGTGATCGGGCCATAGTTCACCCGCGTACGGGAATTCTTGAACGGGGTCGTTTCCAGCGTGCGGCGGATGCGCTCGGCGATAGCCGTGATTTCCTCTGCGGTATTGCCGTCGATGATGAGGGCGAATTCCTCGCCTCCGGCGCGGGCGACGAAGACGTCGCGCCGGACGTTGCTGCGGATGACGGAGGCGACGGTGGCAAGGATCTTGTCGCCGACCGGATGGCCGTAGGTGTCATTGATCTTCTTGAAGTTGTCGATGTCGGCGAGCAGCAGCGCCGTCACCGGCCGCATGCCGGGATTGTTGAAGACGGCGGCGAGGCGCTCGTCGAAGGCGCGGCGGTTGGAAAGGCGCGTCAGCGAATCGGTGTTGGCGATGCGCTTGTATTCGTCGAGTTCCTTGCGGACTTGGTCCATCTCCTGGGAGCGCTGGACGACGTCCTCGACGGTGCGTTCGCCATGCGCCATAGTGTCTCCGGTCGCCTGGCTCAAAAGTTCGATGGCGTTTTCGATCAGTTCGACGCTGGCATTGCTCTTGGAGGTGATGCGCTTGTGAGTCTCGCCGAGCAGCCTTGTATAGCTTTCCAGCGAACTCTGCTCCTGTCTCAGGATCCGCAACAGGCCATCCAGTTCGCCCGATATGCGGGAATGGGCGTCGTCGAAGACGCGGACCGGGCTCGTGGTGAAATATTGCGCGCCGAGCGCGTCGAGTTCGGCCTGGGTCACCTGGGAGCCGAGGGCTGCAAGTTCCCGGGTGAGCGCCGGATTGGAGCCGATATAGGCCTCGTAGAAGAGTTCGTAATTGCGGGGTATCGGCGCAACGCCCATCGAGCGCATGGCATAGGTGATCTGGCCCGCAACGTCGGGAACCTGCACCTTGGGCGCGACAGCCGTATTCATCCGGCGATACTCCTCATATATTCAAAGGCAATATTTTAGTTGTTAGCTTAAATTCCTTGGGAAAAGATTAAAGCGACATATACCAAAGATTACATACGACAACTTCACAATAGGGCAATGCTTCGGTCAGGCCTATGATTCTGCAATAGAAAACGTATCTTGGGTGGGCGGTGCCTACCCGTTGAACGGGAGCGGTGTCTGAAAAACTTACAGTTCTTCTCTGTCTAGAGGATCGTATTCATCTTGTCGGCGGTTGGTTTTGGTCGTCTCGCATTTCAGTTCGGATATTTCGGAACGATATTTTCCCGCGATAAGTACCACCGCTGTCCGCAAAATAGGACATGAGATCATGGGAAAGTCTCGTCGTATCTCTGTTGCGATCCTCGCCTTCGCCATCATCGCCGGCGGCGCCTTGCTGCTGCAGCACACCGGTCTCTTCGCCGGCACTTTCCGGACTGAGATCCTGGCGCGGGTGGATGATCGAGATGTGGTAAGCACCGCAGATAGTCAGTAACGGTGCAAATATCGGAATAGCGTGCCGTGCGGCCCCCTCATCTGCCTGCCGGCATCTTCTCCCCAGCGGGGAGAAGGTGGCCCGAAGGGTCGGACGAGGGCTGCACGGCACGCCGTCGATTGCCCTTCACCAGGTTCAATCACAGCTTCGCCCAGTCACCCCAAATTCAATTCCTGGAAGAAATCATTGCCCTTGTCGTCGATGACGATGAAGGCGGGGAAATCTTCGACCTCGATCTTCCAGACCGCTTCCATGCCGAGTTCGGGATATTCGAACACTTCGACCTTGCGGATGCAGTCCTGGGCGAGGCGGGCGGCGGGGCCGCCGATCGAGCCGAGGTAGAAACCGCCATGTTTCTTGCAGGCCTCGCGAACGGCGCGCGAGCGGTTGCCCTTGGCAAGCATCACCATCGAGCCGCCGAAGGACTGGAACTGGTCGACGTAACTATCCATGCGGCCGGCCGTCGTCGGGCCGAAGGAGCCGGAGGCGTAACCTACAGGCGTCTTGGCCGGACCGGCGTAATAGACCGGGTGGTTCTTCAGGTAATCGGGCATGCCTTCGCCCTTTTCCAGCCTTTCACGGATCTTGGCATGGGCGAGGTCGCGGGCGACGATGATCGTGCCGGTGAGCGACAGGCGCGTCTTGACCGGATGCCTCGACAGTTCGGCAAGCACTTCGGCCATCGGCCGGTTGAGGTCGATACGGACGGTCGATTCCGACAGTTTCGCCTCGTCGATCTCTGGCATGTATTTCGACGGATCGGTTTCAAGCTGTTCGACGAAGATGCCGTCGCGGGTGATTTTACCCTTGGCCTGGCGATCGGCGGAGCAGGAGACGCCGAGGCCGATCGGCAGCGAGGCGCCGTGGCGGGGCAGGCGGATGACACGCACGTCATGACAGAAATACTTGCCGCCGAACTGGGCGCCAACGCCCATCTGCTGCGTCAGCTTGTGGATTTCCTTTTCCATTTCGACGTCTCGGAAGGCGTGGCCGCTCTCGGAACCTTCGGTCGGCAGCTCGTCGAGATAACGGGTCGAGGCGAGCTTGACGGTTTTCAGGTTCATTTCAGCCGAGGTGCCGCCGATGACGATCGCCAAATGGTAGGGGGGACAGGCTGCCGTCCCTAGCGTGAGGATCTTCTCCTTAAGGAAGTCGATCATCCGGTCATGTGTCAGCAGCGAGGGCGTGCCCTGGTAGAGGAAGGTCTTGTTGGCCGAACCGCCACCCTTGGCGACGAAGAGGAAGTCGTAAGAGTCGGTGCCTTCCTCATAGATATCGATCTGCGCCGGCAGATTGTTCTTGGTATTCTTCTCCTCGAACATTTTTATGGGCGCAAGCTGCGAATAACGCAGGTTCTTCTTCTCATAGGCGTCTAGAACCCCCTTGGAGAGTGCTGCCGTATCCTCGCCCTCGGTCCAGACCCTGCGGCCCTTCTTGCCCATGATGATCGCCGTGCCTGTGTCCTGGCACATGGGCAGCACGCCGCCGGCGGCAATATTGGCGTTCTTCAGCAGATCATAGGCGACGAAGCGGTCGTTGTCCGTTGCTTCGGGATCGTCGAGGATCGAAGCAAGCTGCTTCAGGTGGCCGGGGCGCAGCAGGTGGTTGATGTCGGCGAAGGCGGTTTCGGCAAGCAGGCGGATGCCTTCCGGCTCGACAGTCAGGATTTCCTGGCCTTTGAAGCTGTCGACCGAGACGTGGTCATCGCTGATCTTGCGATAGGGGGTGTTGTCCTTGCCGAGCGGGAAGAGATCGTCAGCCATCGAAGTGACCTTTCTGGTGGGCGTGTGTCGCTAAATTGGAACCGGTCTAAATCCGCAGCGCAGCAAATGCAATCTGGATGCGGCCGGACTCTGGAATGGAGCCATGTCGTACCGCGTTTTGCAGTCTGCACTGCCACACGCGGTGGGCGAGTGAAGCAGAGGTGAAATCGACATTTGTCGCGAAGTTGACGACTTCAGGTTGCTTTCGGTTCGAGGCCAGGTCATATTCCCGCCAGCGTTAACTTGCCGGGGCTTCCCATGACGAATGCAAAGCCAACTGCTGTCGACGACCTTCTCGTTTTTTTCGAACATGACTGGATCAGGGGCGATCTGCTGCGCCTCGCCAGCGATCCCGAGGGAGCGCAGATTTATGCGCGCTTCGTCAACGGCGTGCGGATCGACGCCAAGCATGGGCCTGACCAGGAAACGATCATTCAGGGCAAGTACGGAACCTTCAAAGTGAAACCTGACGGTCACTTCACCTATGAGCTGGACTACACGCTCGACGTGGTGAAGAATTTGGCGAAGTCCGATCAGCTCATCGAAAAGCTGAGTTACAAGATGTCCGACGGCTCGGGAGGCACGGACCTAGGCGTGCTGACCCTTGCGATCGACGGCGTCAACGAAGACGAAAAATACCACGAAGTCCTGGATTTCGACGATATGGGCGTCTTATCGAGGGCGGATAATTTCTCTCTTCCCAATTACCGGGGCTTTGCGCTCTCGGTGAACGGCAGCCACGACGTGACGCTTCTGAACGGCATCGTCTATGATGCGATTCCGGGCGTCGATGCCATTACCGAGGACGGTTTCAGCGATACCGTTCTATCGCCAGGTTCTGCGCCCGTAACGTTGAAATTGCTCGATGGCGGGGAGTTCACCTTTCAGAGCGTCTCGATTGCCGAACTATCGGCGGCGCCCTTTCACCTGACGCTTACCGCCCTGAACGACGGCCAGATCGTCTATCAGCAGGAGCTTTAGGTCACCGGTCCCAGTCTCGAGATCAATCTCGAAGACATCGAAGAAATCCGCTTCGACTTCATGGGGAATTCTGTGGTGATGGACAATATTTCGCTGTTGGTTTGACGTTTGCCGGGGCTGTGGATTGCGCTGCCGGCAGCCAGATGCGGGTTTGTCCGCGTTGGCTGAAAAATTCAGCGAGAACGGCTACCCCAACCTCCCTCATTCCTGTGCTCGTCACAGGAATCCAGTGCGCCCAAGTCCTTGGGCGCGAAAGACTTTTTCGTTACGATTTGATTCATTCACGGCGCGGACGCGCCGTGGCTGGATTCCTGTGACAGGCACAGGAATGAGGGAGCAAGTGGCCAGCTTGTCCGCCCCCTCTTGCTCCGGTCGTGGAGAAGAGGAAGCAAAAGGAGAGGTGGGCAGACCACCCCAACTAACCTATTTCGGCCCGATCATCGTCTCCGGCCGGACGATCGCATCGTAATCTTCCGCCGAGACCAGCCCACTCGCAAGCGCCTCTTCCTTCAGCGTCGTGCCGTTCTTGTGGGCGGTCTTAGCGATCTTGGCGGCGGCGTCGTAGCCGATTTTCGGAGCGAGGGCTGTGACCAGCATCAGCGAGCGTTCGAGGCCGGCCTTGATGTTGTCTTCGCGCGCCTCGATGCCGACGACGCAATTGTCGGTGAAGGAGACGGCGGCGTCGGCGAGCAGCTGCACCGACTGCAGGAAATTATAGGCCATCATTGGATTGTAGACGTTGAGTTCGAAATGGCCCTGGCTGTCGGCGAAGGTTAGCGCCGCGTGATTGCCGAAGATGTGGATGCACACCTGCGTCAGCGCCTCGCACTGGGTCGGGTTGACCTTGCCAGGCATGATCGAGGAGCCGGGTTCGTTTTCCGGCAGCGCCAGTTCGCCGAGACCGGCGCGGGGGCCGGAGCCGAGCAGGCGGATGTCGTTGGCGATCTTGAAGAGGGCGGCGGCGGCCGCGTTGATGGCGCCATGGGAAAAGACCATGCTGTCATGCGAGGCGAGCGCCTCGAATTTGTTTGGCGCGGTGACGAAGGGCATGGCTGTTATGGCGGCGATTTCTTCGGCAACCTTTTCGGCAAAACCCACCGGCGCATTGAGGCCGGTGCCGACGGCGGTGCCGCCCTGGGCGAGTTCGCAGAGGCCGGGCAGGGTCATTTCGATGCGCTTGATGGCGGAGCCGACCTGGGCGGCATAACCGGAAAATTCCTGGCCGAGCGTCAGCGGCGTCGCATCCTGGGTGTGGGTGCGGCCGATCTTGATGATGTGGCTGAATTCGGTGACCTTCATGTCGAGGGCGGCATGCAGGTGCTTCAGGGATGGCAGCAGGTGATGGGCGATCCGTTCGGCGCAGGCGATGTGCATCGCCGTCGGGTAGGTGTCGTTCGACGACTGGCTCATATTGACGTGATCGTTCGGATGTACTGGCTGCTTGGAACCCATGACGCCGCCGAGCATTTCTATAGCGCGATTGGAGATCACTTCATTGGCGTTCATGTTGGACTGCGTACCCGAACCGGTCTGCCAGACGACAAGCGGAAAATGCTCGTCGAGCTTGCCCTCGATCACCTCCTGGGCGGCATCGACGATGGCTTTGCCAAGCGCCGGGTCGAGCTGGCCGAGCGCCATGTTGGCGCGGGCCGCCGCCTGCTTGACGATGCCGAGCGCACGCACGATCGACAGCGGTTGCTTTTCCCAGCCGATCTTGAAATTGCCGAGCGAACGCTCGGCCTGGGCGCCCCAATATCGGTCGGCGGCGACATCGATCGGGCCAAAAGTATCGGTTTCGGTGCGGGTTGCGGTCATCGGCCTTGCCTTCCCTTTACATGCTGTTTTCGGTCATCTGAGAAAGATGAGGTTTTATAGGTTGGAAAGCCCGACAAGAAAACCGGCCGCCCCGCGAAATATTGAAGACGACACTCATGTTTGCGCGGGTTTTGCGGCGTGCCTTTTAGGCCACTTTCAAAATATTATGCGTTCGGGCGTTTTCGTCGCACTGGTCCGGCGACAAAAATTGGGTAAAAAATTAACCAATAATTTCATAATTTTGTGTGAACTTCTGCGCGGCGCCGTGCAGGATCTCCGTCACACAAAATTGAGTCCGCCGGCGCTGGCGGCGCAGGCCGGTTTCTGATCAATGAGCCGGACGCTGAGTTTCGCGTTATTTGAGCTGAGAACAGCATGACACCGGGACTGGAAGATATATGACGTTCGTTTTGAAAAGCGCGGCATCCGCATTGGCAATTTCCTGCGGCGTGGCAGTTATGAGTGCCGCACCCGCGCATGCTTATACACTGATGGACATGCTGCGCGGCGACAGGCAGCGGACCCAAAGCACCATCTTCATGGATCAGGCGCCCGGCCGTCCGGTGCCGCGTGGCGCGGTCGGCGGTTCGCTGGGCGGGCTCGATCCGGAAGCGCCGCTGCCGAAGGTGAGCGGCCCGCGTTACTACACCTATAAAGCCGAGACGCTGCAGTTCGTCGATACCAGCAAGTTTGCCGACCCCGTCGTCACCGGCGCGGTCGCCGATGTTTCGGCAAGCGGCGATGCAAGCGCCGAACCCGCCGTGCAGCGCCGTTTCCTGGCGCAGGCCAAGGTGCGCGCCAATGCCGACGTCGCCAAGGCGCTGGAAGCCTATTACGCCGATAGCGGCAATCCGCTCGTCTGGGTCGAAGGCAGCCAGATCAACGAACGTGCGAAGTCAGTGATGGCGGCACTTGCCGATGCCGCTTCCGTCGGTCTCGACCCTGCCGACTACGCCGTTCAGACGCCGGCGATCGATCCGGCCAATCCCGATCCCGCCGCCCGCGACCGGGCGCTGACGCAGTTCGAGCTCGAACTCTCGGCCAAGGTGCTGGCCTTCGTGCAGGATACGGTGCGCGGCCGCATCGATCCCAACAAGATCTCCGGCTATCACGACTTCCAGCGCAAGACGGTCAATCTGGCGCCGGTGCTGAAGCTTGTCCGCATGAGCCCCGATGCCGGCGCCTATATTGCCAGCCGGTCGCCCGATGGTCCGCAGTTCGAAGCGCTGAAGGCGGAGCTCGCCAAGCTGCGCGCCGCCGATGGCGGCAATGAGGAGCGAATCGTTGTTTCGCTCGACAAGCTGCTGAAGCCCGGTGAAAGCTCGCCGGAGATCGCCAATATCGTCAAGGCGATCGGCAAGCATGGCTCCGAAACGCTGAAGACCGATCACGCGGCAACGCTTGCGGCCTATACAGGTAGCGCCGACTATTCGCCCGAAATCGTCTCCCTGGTCGAGGATTTCCAGAAGGAGCGTGGACTGAAGGCCGATGGCGTCATCGGCCAGGCGACAGTGCGCGCCATGACCGGCGGCGATAGCAATGCCTCGAAGATCGACAAGCTCGATGTCGCGATGGAGCAGGCGCGCTGGCTGCCGGAGGACCTCGGTTCCCGCTACGTCATGATCAACCAGCCGGCCTTTATGGCCTACTACCACAATGACGGCAAGGAACAGCTGTCGATGCGCGTCGTGGTCGGCGGCAAGAACAACCAGACCTATTTCTTCGACGACGAGATCGAGACGGTCGAGTTCAACCCGTTCTGGGGCGTGCCGCAGTCGATCATCATCAACGAGATGCTGCCGAAGCTGCGCTCGGACCCGAACTATCTCGACCAGCTCGGTTATGAGGTCGAGGTGAACGGCCATGCCGTCGCCTCATCGAGCGTCGACTGGTACGGCTCGACCGACAATGTGTCGGTGCGCCAGCCGCCGAGCAGCGACAATGCGCTCGGCGAACTGAAGATCCTGTTCCCGAACAGCCACGCGATCTATATGCACGACACGCCGTCGAAGAGCTTCTTCAAGCGCGACATGCGGGCTCTGAGCCACGGTTGCGTGCGCCTGTCCAATCCGCGCGCGATGGCAGCAGCTGTGCTCGGCACGACGGTCGACGACGTCGCCAAGCAGATCGCCACCGGGCAGAACCATGCTGTGAAGGTGCCGCAGAAGATCCCCGTTTACGTCTCCTACTTCACTGCCTGGCCGAACAAGGATGGCGTGGTCGAATATTTCGACGACGTCTATGGCCGCGACGCCTATGTCGACAAGGCTTTCGACACGACGAGCAAGGCGCGTGGGGCGCAGATCTGACTTAGGTTTAGCGGGTTATTGAATGGGCGGTCTTCGGGCCGCCCGTTTTGTTTGGACGGGATGCCAACGGCGCCGTTCTGGGCTTAGGCTCGACGAGGGAATTACGTAGGAAAGGGCCTGCCGTGCCGGCCCCCCTCTGCCCTGCCGGGCATCTCCCCCACAGGTGGGGAGATCGACACGCGGATGGAATCTCCCCAAACAATTAACGTTGGAACGAGCGGGTTCGCCCAGCCGATCTCCCCACCTGTGGGGGAGATGCCCGGCAGGGCAGAGGGGGGCTCACACGGCAGGCCGACAAAGGAGGCGACAGCCTCAGACCGCGACTTTCACCGCATATTCCCGCAACAGCCTCTCCACCAGATCCGGCGTCAGCTCGTCGTAATGGGTGATGATCATATCCGGGTCGAGGTTGGAGACCGGCACGTCGGAATAACCAAAGGGCACGGCGATCGACGGCACGCCGGCGTTCCGGGCGACGGCGATGTCGTTGATGCTGTCGCCGATCATCACGGTGCGGGCGATGTCGCCGCCGGCGCGGTCGATGGTGCGGGTCAAGTGGCGGGCGTCGGGTTTGCGGTATTCGAAGCTGTCGCCACCAGTGATGGCGGCGAAATAGCCGGTGAGATCGAGCTTGTCGAGCAGGCCGAGCGCCAGGCTTTCCATCTTGTTGGTGCAGACGGCGAGGCGGTAACCGGCGGATTTAAGCCTGTCCATCGCGGCGACCAGGCCGGGATAGGGCTCCGTACGGCCGGGCATGTTGCCGGCATAATGAGCGACGAAACGCTCGACCAGCGGCGGCAGGGCGTCGCTTTCGAGCGGATGGCCGCGCAGCCGGCAAGCGCGCTCGATCATCACCCGCGCGCCATGGCCGACGAGATGGGTAAGGTCGTCATAGCTGACCGCTTCCAGGCCAAGGGCTGCGATCGTATGGTTGAGGCTTTCGACCAGGTCCGCGTGGGTGTCGAGAAGGGTGCCGTCGAGATCGAAGACGATAAGCGCCGGGCGAACGGGAGCAGGGGTCAAGGGCTTGCCTCTTTGAGCAATGGGTCATCCAAGGGAGCAATGGATCGCCCCGAGGGAACGATCGTCTTTCTTGGGAACGATGGATGGCCCCGGAATGAGATGTCGTTCCTGAGGTAGGCGATCACGCCGGGGAAAGCAACGTCCTGTGATGGCCGGGGAGGCTGCAGGCATTTGTTTCGGCTTTTCATTTTCCGTGATGATTTTGACTTTCGTTTGCCAGGCGAGCCGTGTAAACAGCACATCCAACGCAATAATCGGAGCTGGCGGCGCATGGATGCCCGCGAAATGAAGATCAAGGCCGCCGAGGCCGCACTCGCCCATGTCGAAAGCGGAATGCGTCTCGGCATCGGCACGGGCAGCACGGCGGAAGAATTCGTCCGCCTGCTGGCGGAGAAGGTCGCGGGCGGCTTCAGGGTCGAAGGCGTTCCGACGTCTGAAAGAACGGCGCGGCTCTGCGTCGAACTCGGTGTTCCCTTGAAGTCACTCGATGAACTGCCGGCACTCGATCTGACGATCGACGGCGCCGACGAGGTCGATCAGGCGCTGAGGCTGATCAAGGGCGGCGGCGGCGCGCTGCTGCGCGAAAAGATCGTCGCGGCCGCTTCCGAGCGGATGATCGTCATCGCCGACGAGAGCAAGCTGGTCGACACGCTCGGCGCCTTCGCGCTGCCGATCGAGGTCAACCCGTTCGGTCTCGTCTCGACGCGGATCGCGATCGAGAAAGTTGCGGCCCGGCTCGGTCTTTCCGGCGAACTCGGTCTTCGCCAGTCCGGTGACGGAGAGTTTACCACGGATGGCGGCCATCACATCATCGATGCATCTTTTGGCCGCATTCCTGATGCAGAGGCGCTTTCGAGCGAGCTGAATTCCATACCCGGCGTCGTCGAACACGGGCTCTTTATCAATATGGCGGCACTTGCGATCATTGCCGGTCCTGCGGGTGCGCGCACACTGCAGAAAAACAGATAACAGGAGCATACACTCATGATGAACATTGCAGGTCTTGGCCGTCTTGCTGCTGCGACCGTCGTTCTTTCCGGGCTTGCCTTCGGCTCCGCCGTCAAGGCGCAGGAGGTCTCCGAGGAGCAGTTGAAGGCGTCTCGCGCGGCGATCGACGCCATCGGCGCCACGGCCCAGTTCGACAACATCCTGCCCGGTCTCGCCGAACGCCTGAAGGCCGGCCTGATTCAGGATTCGCCGAACTACCAGGACGTGATTTCGTCGACGGTCGACGCGCAGGCGCTGAAGCTGGCGCCGCGCCGCGGCGATCTCGAGAAGGAGGCGGCGCTCACCTATGCCAAGACCTTCACCACCGACGAACTGAAGGCGATCGCCGACTTCTATAATTCCGACGTCGGCAAGAAGCTGTTGCGCGACGGCCCGGTCGCTTCGCGCGAGACGGCGAAGGCTGCCGACATCTGGGCGCAGGGCATTTCCCGCGACCTGGAAAAGCAGAGCAATGCTGAGCTTTCTAAGGTCATCAAGGCGCCGCCGCCGGCAACCGACAGCCCGACCGCTCCGGCTGCAGCTCCCGCTCCGGCTGCCCAGTAATAAGGCCTGCCCCATCGAATTGCGAAAGCCCGGCATCGTCCGGGCTTTTTTGTTATGATGCGGCAAATGCTGTCGGCGAGGCTTCAGGGGTGACTGCAGATATGCCCGATCGTTCCAACGCTGTCCGAGTGCGGATATCCGGCAAGGTCCAGGGTGTCGGCTTTCGCATGTGGACGCGCAACGAGGCGGTGCGGCTCGGTTTGACGGGCTGGGTTCGCAATCAGGAGGACGGGGCCGTCGTCGCGTTGCTCGCAGGACCCGATACCGCCATCTCGACAATGATCGAACGTTTCAGCCGCGGACCGGCGGGGTCATCGGTCACGGGCGTCGAGACTGACGCAGTCGAGCTTGAGACGAGCCCGACGGATTTCAGCATTACCGGTTGAAAGCGGCAATCCGCCGGGAGATGCGCATTTCAGATGCGGCCGTCGCTCAGCCCCAATCCTTCAGGCTCTTGGCCAGTTGCCACTCGCCCGTTTCATCCGGCTCGACGCGCTTGTTGCCGCGGTAGAAGATCGGCAGTCCTGTTTTCTTGTCCATTGCGAAGCGGCTCGGCGCGTATTTGTCGTTCTCGTGGCCTTGGATGGCGAGGCCGAGCGCTTCCTTGAATTTGCCGGCCTTGCACAGGTTGGCGAAGAGAGTCTGATCCATCGTTTGCTCCGGCTTCTTTTTTACTGCGTGGATTTGCCTGCCAGCCTCAGGCAGCCGGGTCAACCGTTTGCCGGAAAGATTCGGGCGAAGGGAACGGGATGATGCAGGAGCGGGCTTTTGTTTTCAGGGCGATCGTCCCTAGAGCCTTTCCTGGTTAGATTGAAGCATTCTGTTGGCTCAAACGGAGTCGGATGGTCGACCGGCCGGCGCGCGTCGTAGCAAAGCTCTACGGCCAAGCCGGCCGGTCGATCAGCCGGCCCGTTTCAGCCAACCCGAAGGGCCGGGCATCTTTCCGCCAGGATCAGAGGCGATCGGCTCGGCCGTACCTGGGGGTATGCCCGTCGCCAATCGCCTCTGCCCTGACAAAAACCTGCTCCGGCAGAATGCTTCAATCTAACCAGGAAAGGCTCTATATCAGGGACATCCTTCCTGCGATTCCCTCCCGGAGCTCCTCATGTCTTCCTACGACTACGACCTCTTCGTCATCGGCGGCGGTTCCGGAGGCGTGCGCGGCGCGCGTGTCGCCGCCTCGCTCGGCAAAAAGGTGGCGATCGCCGAGGAGTACCGCTACGGCGGCACTTGCGTCATCCGCGGCTGCGTGCCGAAGAAGCTCTTCGTCTATGCCTCGCAGTTCCACGAGCATTTCGAGGATGCGGCTGGCTTCGGTTGGACGGTCGGCGAAAGCAGCTTCGACTGGAAAAAGCTGGTGGCCGCCAAGGATGCCGAAATCACCAGGCTGGAAGGCCTCTACAAGAAGGGGCTTGCCGGCGCCAAGGCCGAGATCCTGGAAACGCGTGCCGAACTCGTCGACGCCCACACGGTGCGGCTTGTGAAAACGGGGCAGACGGTGACGGCAAAGACGATCGTGATCGCCACCGGCGGACGACCGAACCCGCACGCGGCCCTTCCCGGCCACGAGCTCTGCATCTCCTCCAACGAGGCCTTTCATCTCGAAGACCTGCCGAAATCGATCGTGATCGCAGGCGGCGGCTATATCGCCGTCGAGTTCGCCAATATTTTCCATGGCCTCGGCGTCGAGACGACGCTGATCTATCGCGGTGCCGAGATACTGTCGCGCTTCGACGAGGATCTGAGGCGCGGGCTGCATGAGGCGATGGTTGCCAAGGGCATCCGCATCCTCTGCCACGACACGATGCAGAAAGTTTCGAAGGGGCAGAACGGGCTCGTGGTGGAGACGCTGAACAGCGGCACGCTGCAGGCCGATGTCGTCATGCTGGCGCTCGGGCGCGATCCGAACACGGAAGGCCTCGGCCTCGATGCGGCCGGCGTCGCCGTCGACGAGCGCGGCGCGATTATCGTCGACGACTATTCCCGCACGAATGTCGAGAACATCTATGCGCTCGGCGATGTCACCAACCGGGTACAGCTGACGCCGGTGGCGATCCACGAGGCGATGTGCTTCATCGAAACCGAGTACAAGAACAATCCGACCCGGCCGGATTACGAGCTGATCCCGACCGCCGTCTTCTCGCAGCCGGAGATCGGTACCGTCGGCCTCTCGGAAGAGGAGGCGGGCAAGCGTTACGCTGCGCTTGAGGTGTATCGGGCACAGTTCCGGCCGCTGAAGGCCACGCTTTCCGGCCGGACCGAGCGGATGATCATGAAGCTGATTGTCGATGCGGCGAGCCGCGTGGTGGTGGGCGCCCATATCCTCGGCCATGATGCAGGCGAGATGGCGCAGCTGCTCGGCATCACTCTGAAGGCCGGCTGCACCAAGGACGATTTCGACCGGACGATGGCGCTGCATCCGACAGCGGCCGAAGAGCTCGTCACCATGTATGCGCCGAGCTATCGCATCCGAGACGGCCAGCGCGTCTGAGCCCTCTAGTCATGCTCAGCTGGTGATGCGCGGTGCGCGGATGACCTTGAGGAAAAGCGCCTTCATCGCATCGGCGATGCCGTCGGTCGGCGTCACCTCGAAATAGAGGCCGGGCGAGGCACATGCCTGCATCCTCGTCGGAATTTCGCTCTGGAAGGGCTTGATCCAGGTATTGTACCAGTTGTTGCTCGGCAGCGGCAGATAGGTGGTATAGAGCACGGCGATCTTGACGCCGCGGTCCTTCAGCGGCTTGCAGAAAGAGGTGTCAATCGGCTCCTGACAGCGGCCGCCGGTCGTCTTCTTGGTGCATGAGGACGGCTTGTAGCTGTCGCCGACGCCATCGGCGACGAAGAACAGGATCTTTTCGGGACTGATGTTCGATGTACCATCGCCGGCCGGATCGACGATGGTGTTCATCTGTGTCATGGCGCTGTCGAAGCTGGTGAGCTGGTCCTGGTTGTAGTTCTGGTAGGGAATGGTCATCAAGTCGACGGCGTCGGTGTAATTCTTCACCTTCGTCAGGTCGGAGGTGAGGCTGGAGATCGTCGTCAGTTTTGCGTCCTCGGCCTTGGTGCCGAAAGTATAGACGCCCATGCGGAACTGGTCGCTGCTGACGCGCTCGGTCTTGGCCGTGTCGGTCAGCGCCTGGGTTGCCTGGCGCACCACGTCGATGCGCATGGCGACGCCGAGGCTCTTGGCGATGGTGTAGTTGTTGGTGGCCTGGTCCAACTGATGACAGGCGAAGGCGCAGCCTGTCTTGGCTTCCATCTTTGAAACGTCGCTCGGGGTCGCGCCGACGCCCATGGAGGGCGTATTGTCGAGCAGGATGTAGAAATCCATGAAGGCGGCAGTCTGGTATTCGGCTGTCGCCGTGCCCGAAATAGTAATCGAATCCCGGCCGAAAATACGCATGAAGGTCGTCGGCACGGTGGCGGTGAAGGAAACCTGCGAATTCAGCTTGTTGGCCGTTTTGGTGACGTCGATGCCGAGGTCGACGTGAACCTCGGACAGTTCTCCCGACACCTGAGACATGAAGATGTTTCGGGCATCGGTCTTGCCGAGCGAGATCGTGCCGTTGCCGCTCATCGTCATGGCGGTGGCGACAGCGCCGGATTTCTCGGCGATCGAGCCGACGGCGGCTGCATCGGCGGCGGCGTAAAGCTGCGTCCTCAGGCTCAGCGCATGGGCGAAATCCAACGCCATGCCCGCGGTGCCGAGGAGCGGTACCATCAGCAATGCCGTCATGATGCCGAAATTGCCCGAGCGGTCCGCTATGAAGCCGGGCGGAAGGATCGCCATGACATGTCCCCAATGTTGAAATCCTTTGCGGTTCTACATTCAAAATCTAAAATATAGGGAAATCGACGTGGTATATGCTGGTTTAACGGTGGAGCTAGCGGTTTTTGCTACCTATATGCGAGCTCTCCCCGATGGCGACAGGGCGGCAATGGAGCATCGGGCGATTGGCCTTTGCAAGCCCGATCTAAAGGTCTATAAGCCGCCGCAATCAAGGATAGGTGCATCCCAGGGACGGATGTGAGTGAGGTGAGTGACATGGCAGAGAATTGGACCCCGAGCAGCTGGCGGCAGAAACCGATCCTGCAGGTTCCCGAATACCCGGATGCAGCCGCCTTGGCGGCAACGGAGGCCACGCTTGCCAGCTATCCGCCGCTGGTTTTTGCCGGCGAAGCGCGCCGCCTGAAGAAGCATCTCGCCAATGTCGCCGAAGGCAACGGCTTCCTGCTGCAGGGCGGTGACTGCGCCGAGAGCTTCGCCGAGCACGGCGCCGACAATATCCGCGACTTCTTCCGCGCCTTCCTGCAGATGGCCGTCGTGCTGACCTTCGGCGCGCAGCTGCCGGTCGTCAAGGTCGGCCGCATCGCCGGTCAGTTCGCCAAGCCGCGTTCGTCGAATGTCGAGAAGCAGGGCGACGTGACGCTGCCCGCTTACCGCGGCGACATCATCAACGGCATAGAGTTCACCGAGGAGTCGCGCATTCCGAACCCGGAACGCCAGGCCATGGCCTACCGCCAGTCGGCTGCGACGCTGAACCTTTTGCGCGCCTTCGCGATGGGCGGTTACGCCAATCTCGAAAACGTGCATCAGTGGATGCTCGGCTTCGTCAAGGACAGCCCGCAGGGCGAGCGCTACCGCAAGCTTGCCGACCGCATCAGCGAAACCATGGATTTCATGAAGGCGATCGGCATCACCTCGGAAAACCATCCGAGCCTGCGCGAGACCGATTTCTTCACCAGCCATGAGGCGCTGCTGCTCGGCTACGAAGAAGCGCTGACCCGCGTCGATTCCACCTCGGGCGACTGGTATGCCACGTCAGGTCACATGATCTGGATCGGCGACCGCACACGCCAGGCCGACCATGCGCATATCGAATATTGCCGCGGCATCAAGAACCCGATCGGCCTCAAGTGCGGCCCATCGCTGCAGGCCGACGATCTGCTGCAGCTGATCGACATTCTGAACCCGGCTAACGAAGCCGGACGCCTGACGCTGATCTGCCGCTTCGGCCATGAGAAGGTTGCCGAGAACCTGCCGCGGCTGATCCGCGCCGTCGAGCGCGAAGGCCGCAAGGTCGTCTGGTCCTGCGACCCGATGCATGGCAACACGATCACGCTCAACAACTACAAGACCCGACCCTTCGAGCGGATTCTTTCGGAAGTCGAAAGCTTCTTCCAGATCCACCGCGCCGAAGGCACGCATCCCGGCGGCATCCATGTCGAGATGACCGGCAAGGACGTAACGGAATGCACCGGCGGCGCCCGCGCCGTCACCGCCGATGACTTGCAGGATCGCTACCACACCCATTGCGATCCGCGCCTCAACTCCGACCAGGCGCTCGAGCTCGCCTTCCTGCTTGCCGAACGCATGAAGGGCGGCCGCGACGAGAAGCGTATGGTTGCCAACGGCTGATAGTAGCCCGAAACTGATGACGAAAAACCCGGCGCAACGCCGGGTTTTTATTGGGTTTCATATACTCGCCTGAACGCTGTGCAGGTTGGCATAAACACCGCCTAGCGCCATCAGGTCATCATGTGTTCCCTGTTCGACGATGCCGTCAGCCGTCAGGACCAGGATGCGATCGGCATGGCGGACGGTGGACAGCCGGTGGGCGATAACGAGGGTGGTGCGGCCGTTCGCCAGGCTGAGCAGCGCCTGCTGCACTGCCCGTTCGCTCTCATTGTCGAGCGCGCTGGTCGCCTCGTCGAAAATCAGGATTTCCGGATTTTTCAAGAAGGCGCGGGCGATGGTGATGCGCTGGCGCTGGCCGCCCGAGAGCTTGACGCCGCGCTGGCCGATATCGGTATCATAGCCTTGGGGCAGGGCTGTGATGAAGTCGTGCGCATTGGCTGCGCGGGCGGCCGCTTCCAGCTCGGCATCCCCGGCATCGGGTCGGCCGTAGCGCAGGTTTTCGGCCACGGTGCCGGCAAAGAGGTAGACATCCTGTTGCACGACGCCGACATGGCGCCGGAGTGAGGCCAGCGTCACGTCTCTTACATCGGCGCCGTCGATGCGGATGGTGCCGGCCTCGACATCGTAGAAGCGCGGGATCAGCGCGCAGAGCGTGCTCTTGCCGACTCCCGAAGGTCCGACCAGGGCCACGAACTCCCCAGGGGCAATAGTAAGCGACAGCCGTTCCAGCACCCTCGGGCCATCGGCTTCATAACCAAAGGCGACGTCGGAAAAACTGATTTCGCCTCTCGGTGCCGGCATCGGACGGGCGTCCGGCCGATCAGTGATATCGGGAGCGACCTCCAGGATTTCCATGGCTCTGATGAAGCCGGTGTAGCCCTCCTGCCAGAGGCGAACGAAGTTGGCGAGCCGCTGCACCGGATCAACCAATACGGCGACGCAAAGCAGGAAGGTCAGCATATCGGGGACGGTCAGTTCGGCTGCCAGGATGCGCAGGCCGCCGATGACGATTACCAGTATGGTGACGAGCTGGGCGAAGGTTTCGGTCCCGACCGAAAACCACGCTTCGCTGCGGTAGCCATCGGCGCGGCTTTGCAGGAAGCGCCGGTTCTGCTCGGCGAAGCGTTCTTGTTCCAGCGCCTCGTTGGCGAAGGACTGGACGACGCGGATACCCGCCAGCGCATCCTCGACGCGCTCGTTGACGGCGGCGATCTGGTGCTTGCTGGCTTCCAGCGCGCGGTTCATGCGCCGGTTGAAATAGAGCGCATAGATCACTGCGACAGGCGTCAGCAGCAGGATGAGGCCAGCCAGCGGCGGATCGATGAAGAACAGCACCAGCATGGCGCCGCCATATTTCAGCACGGCGATGGAAAGGTCCTCGGGGCCGTGATGGAAGAGTTCCCCCAGCCAGAGGGAATCATTGGTGATGCGGCTCATCAGCTGGCCGGTGCGCTGGCGGTCGTAGAAGCTGAACGAGAGTTTCTGGCAGTGCTCGAACAGTTCCTGCCGGACCGTCGCCTCGATGCGGGCGCCCATGACGTGGCCGCGATAGTCGACGAAGAAGATGGCGGCGATCTGGACTGCCAGGACGACCAGCATGACGCCGCCCATCAACAGGATCTGGGTGAAGGCCTGCGGCGCATCGGGCAGGGCCAGAAGACGGCTGGTGACGATATTGGCGCAAAGCGGCAGCGCGACCGCCGTGCCGGCAACGAGGATGGCGCAAAGCAGATCCGCCAGCAGCAAGGGCAGGTGCGGGCGATAATAGGAGAGAAATTTTCGCATGCGCAACCAGCGTCGGCCACGGTCGACGGTGGGATCGTGCAGGAATAATTTCAGGAAAGCGTTATGGCGTCGCGAGCTTTTCCTCGCGCGGGAGAACCGAATATTCATGAGGCAGAATGTCCCTGTGGGCGATGTTTCCTTTCTGTTTGGACAGGGTCGCTCTCATGTCAGTCTCCCAAAGGTTGAATGAAATCGGAGCCGCAGTATCGCCGACAACAGCAACGGATTCAATGCCGGGAGGGACGAGAGGGGCGGGTGTTGTCGACAAGCAACAGCGATGACCGCAGCAACCGGGCACCGGCAAGGCCTGTGGCCTTCAAGATTTCTGATGATTTTGTTGAACGGAATGGATTTGACGGAAGGCGTGATCGGCGGCAATTTTCGGTCATAAAAGGGGAGAGCGATCATGACCGAACGGCATACAGGCGGCTGTCTTTGCGGCGCCGTGCGATTTTCAATTGGGGCAAAGCCCGGACCCGTCGTCGGCTGCCATTGCTCGCAATGCCGCCGGCAGACCGGGTTTTATTATGCGGCGGTCAATGTGCCCCGTGCCGCTCTTTCGGTGGAAGACGCCGGCGCGATCCGCTGGTATCGGTCGAGCGCCGAAGCCCAGCGCGGCTTCTGCTCGAACTGCGGTTCGGCGCTGTTCTGGCAGGGCGACCAATCGGCGGAGATTTCCGTCATGGCTGGCGCTTTCGACGAGCCCAGCGGTCTTGCCTTCGGCCATCACATTTATTGCGCCGACAAGGGTGATTTCTATGAGATCACGGATGGCCTGCCGCAATATGACAGGTTTCCCGTTTAGCCCCTGGCGGAAAGTTCGGCGCTGAGGCGGGCGACATCCTCGCGTAGCGCCGTCAGTTCGGTCAGCACGCTCATGTCGATCTTCTGGTGCAGCGAAAGCACCTCGAGTTCGGCCTTGAGATTGACTTCGTAATCCTTGGCGGCTTCGAAGTGGTCACGTTCGGCCTGGCGGTTCTGCGACATCATGATGATCGGCGCCTGGATGGCGGCGAGCATCGACAGGATCAAGTTGAGGAAAACAAAGGGGTAGGGGTCGAAAGCGCCTGATGCCAGGATGATGGTGTTGATCAGCGTCCAGACGACAAGGAACGCTAGGAAGGCGAGGATGAACGACCAGGAACCGCCGACGCGGGCGATGCCATCGGCGACACGCTCGCCGAACGAGGCCTCGGCGGAAAGAGCGGCGTTGACGTCGGTTGAGATGACCTTGCGCTCGTGCGCCCTCGCTAGCACGCGTTTTTCGATATCGCCGAGTTCGTTGGCCGGCTTGTCGAAATGATGGTGCATGAAGTTCGAAAGATTAGACATGGTCTGTTTCCGGTGCCGGTTATCGCTGGGATCGCTTTCGGGGCCAGTATTCCGCTCCGCCGGTAAATTGCAATGCGTATCGATGCCGCGTCGCGCCATGCGATCCGTTCATCAAAATTTCATCTCTGGGAAGAGCCGCTTTCGGAGCGAACATGTTGCCGTTGGGGAAACTGCAAGCTAAATAAATGACATGACACAGGAAAACGCTCTCTCCGATATCCTCCGCATTGCCATCGCGCAGCTCAATCCAACGGTCGGCGATGTCGCCGGCAATCTCGCCAAGGCAAGGGAAGCGCGCACCGATGCGGGCCGGGAGGGTGCGCATCTGCTCGTGCTGACCGAGCTTTTCATCTCCGGCTATCCGCCTGAAGATCTGGTGCTGAAGCCGGCTTTTATCCGCGCCTGCTGGAAGGCGGTCGAGAGCCTGGCGGCCGATACGGCCGATGGCGGGCCGGGCGTCATCATCGGTTTTCCCCGGCAGGACGAGGCCGGGCGCTATAATTCCGTCGCCGTGCTCGACGGCGGCAAGGTGATCGCGGTGCGCGACAAGGTCGATCTGCCGAATTACGGTGAATTCGACGAGAAGCGCGTTTTCCATCAGGGCGCCATGCCGGGGCCGGTGAATTTCCGCGGCATCAGGATCGGTATTCCGATCTGTGAGGATATCTGGGGCGATCTCGGCGTTTGCGAGACTCTGGCCGAAAGCGGCGCCGAGATCCTGCTGTCGCCGAACGGTTCGCCTTATTATCGCGGCAAGGTCGATATCCGCCATCAGGTCGTGCTGAAGCAGGTGATCGAGACCGGCTTGCCGCTGGTCTATGCCGCCCAACTCGGCGGCCAGGACGAGCTCGTCTTCGACGGGGCGAGCTTCGCTTTCAACGCCGACAAGTCGCTGGCCTTCCAGATGAGCCAGTTCGAGACCGCGCTTGCGGTGACCACCTGGAAGCGCGGCGAGGCCGGCTGGCATTGCGCCGAAGGGCCGATGGCGCATATCCCGGAGGGTGAGGAGGCCGATTACCGGGCCTGCCTGCTCGGCTTTCGCGACTACGTCAACAAAAACGGCTTCAAGACCGTCGTGCTCGGCCTTTCCGGCGGCATCGACTCGGCAATCTGCGCGGCAATCGCCGTCGATGCGCTCGGCGAAGAGCGGGTGCGCACCGTCATGCTGCCCTACCGCTACACATCGGAAGATTCGCTGAAGGACGCCGCCGACTGCGCCAAGGCGCTCGGTTGTCGCTACGACATCGTGCCGATCGAAGAGCCGGTGACGGGATTCGGCAGCGCGCTCTCCAGTCTTTTCGAGGGTACGGACAGCGGCATCACCGAAGAGAACCTGCAGAGCCGCGCGCGTGGCGTCATCCTGATGGCGATCTCCAACAAGTTCGGCTCGATGGTGGTGACGACGGGCAACAAGTCGGAAATGTCAGTGGGCTACGCCACGCTTTACGGCGATATGAACGGCGGCTTCAATCCGATCAAGGACCTCTACAAGATGCAGGTCTATGCGCTGTCGCGCTGGCGCAATGAGAATGTGCCGCCCGGCGCGCTCGGCCCTTCTGGCGAGGTGATCCCGCGCAATATCATCGACAAGGCGCCATCGGCCGAACTGCGTCCCGACCAGAAGGATCAGGATTCGCTGCCGCCCTATCCCGTGCTCGACGATATTCTCGAATGCCTGGTGGAGAAGGAGATGGCGGTCGAGGAGATCGTCGCGCGCGGCCATGACGTCGCTACCGTTCACCGCGTCGAGCACCTGCTCTATCTTGCCGAATACAAGCGCCGGCAATCGGCGCCGGGCGTGAAGATCACCAAGAAGAATTTCGGCCGCGACCGGCGCTATCCCATCACCAATCGGTTTCGGGATCGCTGAAGCGATCGAGATCGTTAACGTCGATGTCAGAGAGGAGAAGACATGCGCAGCTCGGTCGAGATCTATAATGTCAAGACGGGCCGGGCGCGTGAGGTCTGGCAGACGGATCGGCTGGTGGAAGCGCCGAATTTTGCTCCCGACGGTTCCTATCTCCTGTTGAATGGCGACGGGCTGCTCTACCGGCTGCCGCTCGATGGCGGCGAGGTTGTTCAGGTCGATACCGGCTTTGCCGTCAACTGCAACAATGATCACGGCATCTCCCCTGACGGGACCGAGATCGTCATTTCCGACAAGACCGAGTTCGGCAAATCGTCGATCTATATCCTGCCGATCGAAGGCGGCACGCCGCGGCTCGTTACGGAAAATCAGCCCTCCTATTGGCACGGCTGGTCGCCGGATGGACGCCAGCTCGCCTATTGCGGCATCCGCGACGATTTCTTCGACATCTATACGATCTCCGTCGACGGCGGAGTCGAGACGCGGCTGACATATGGCGAGGGCCGCAATGACGGGCCGGATTATTCCGCCGATGGGCAATGGATCTACTTCAACTCCAGCCGTACCGGGCTGATGCAGATCTGGCGCATCCATCCCGATGGCACCGGCCTCGAACAGGTGACCTCGGACAATCAGGGCAACTGGTTCGCTCATCCATCGCCCAAGAACGACAAGGTGCTGATCCTGTCCTACGACCCCGGCGTTTTCGACCACCCGCGCGATCTCGACGTGCGGCTGCGGCTGATGGAGATGGATGGCGGCAACCTGAAGACGCTGTTCGAGCTTTTCGGCGGGCAGGGCACGATCAACGTGCCCTGCTGGTCACCAGATGGCGACGAGTTTGCCTATGTGCGCTATTTCCCGATGAACTCTTGAGAGCGGCGGACCGCCATTTTTTGATGGGGTAGTGGTGGCCTGTCTGGCACGATTGAACCTTGTGCGGGGGGCAGTTGATCCGCGGACTCAATCAATACCCGTAAGGCATTTTGTCGGCCGTACTTGCGCCGAATTCTCCGCAGTAAGCTTTCCGGGCCTCGTAATCGCTAATGTATTCGCCAGCAGAATTGTCGTGACAATTCGAGATCATGGTATCGGCGGCAAGGCCTGACCAAACTATCGCGATAACGAGGACAATCAGGCATGACAGGCAAAATCCGCCCAGAATTTTCAACAAGCGCATCGGTAGCCCCGTTGTCTAGCTACTCGTGTTTATGGGGGGCCTTTCAATTGAGCAAGGCCGCCTCTAGCACGATGTAGCCGATCCTTTGATGATGGGGCCGTGGGTTGGTGCGTTTTCTATAGCACCTTCGCCACTCTGACATGCTAATCGGCCTAGATAGACCCAGCTAACAGCGTTTCAAATAGGACCTTACTCAATCGTGCGTAAAGTATTGATCGCGACCTTAGCCTTCATGATCTGCTGCCCTGTTTTACTGTTTATCACGTTTCCGGTCGAGTATCTTCGGAGGCTCGGAAAATACGAGCACTCTCATACTCTCAATCGGATGGCGGTCCCCATCGCCAAATTCTATATACAGAATGATATGAGATATGCTTGCGGTAACGAGACGTATTTCAGGAATTATAATGCCATGAGCTTTTTCGATGACCTGCCGCTTTCGCCGGAAGAGGAGCTTATGCTCCAGTCACAGGACAAGATTGCGCTCCTGTTTTTAAGTGATGTCGTTTATGACCAGAATGAATATCTCGACTCTATCCGAACCGTGACCGCTTATAATATGGTCGTCGCCTCTAAGTGCCTGCACAGGCGCACGTCGTGAAAGCCCTCGCCGGCGATCGAGCCAACATTGATGGCGGGGTGGTGGGTTCCTGATGATATCGAGAGACCGCCTACCTGAGCGCTTTGCTTGGAACCGTTTAAGAAACGGGCTGTCTTTTAACGCCAGCGGCGGCCACTAGCCAGAACAGCCCACCTGCAGCAACGCAGAATACAGCTATCTCTGCGAGCAATTTGAGGGTCTCTAGCAATCCCCACCATGTCAGCATGCCGTTTTGGTAAGTGATGTGGTCACCAGTATAAGCCTCGTCAGGGCCGAAAAATGCAACTAGGCACATCCAGTGGAAGGTCGCAACAAAGGCCCCAACCATCGCGCAATTTGCAAGGGACGGCCCTACACGTCGCCTGAAGTAGAATAGCAATGGAATCCCCAACACAGCAGTTGGTGGATACGCACCAATGAGCGCGACGGCCTGAGTTGTTCGGATAACGCGCTCGGTCATTTCCGGCAGGCCCTGATACAGTGGGCTGTAAAGAGCGTATGCGAAGGACGCGATTAAGGGAACCACGATCAACGCAATCGCTACTCTCCACCAAGGTGGAGACGGAAGAGTTTCTACAGGCATGCGTCCCCTATCGAAAAAAGCTTATTCGGCAGGATTGCACGTCAAAGTGTGCGTGACAACGTCGCGCACGGCCTCATCTTCGAATTGCTGATGCGCACGCTTTTGAGGGGGTGATTGGAGGACTGCTAAGGTTTGATTGCAGCAGCTGCCTCCAGTCCCGTGTAACTCGCCGAAGCGGACGGGGTATTCTATTTCAAGATGAGCTGTGGCATTTATTCATCTGTTTAATTGTGAGGAAATATCGTGACCTGAATATCAGCGCTATTCTGGCTGGCAACGACTGGTCGCCCACCGCTCCAACTTGCTATTTTGGTATCCGCAAACATGAAGATAAACCTGGAGGTATAGACTTGCTGGCTGTCTTGAGATGCGTGTGGACGCTGCGTGGTTTCACGATCGCCGGCTCCGTGGTGGCAATGGGTTTCACGCTCGCAGGATGTTCATATCTTTTTGTCCGTGGTGTCGAGGGAAGCTACCTCGCAACGGGTACTCCGGTGCTCGGAAAGGTGACCGCAAGTAACGAGAGTGAGGAGATGGGGGGAACGATTGAGATCGGCTCGGCCGAAAGGCAGCAATGCAAGGGTCGCTACAGCGTCTCGCAGGTGAAGACAAATTTCTGGAAGCTGGAGACCGGCGAGCGAACCTATCGCGGAAAGATCTACTGTCTGGATGGTCGAGCAGGGGCGTTTGAACTCATATCGAAGGATAAGGGGAAAACCGGCTCGATCACCGGCGAAATCAATGGTGAGGCATTTCAACTCGATATGTTCGAATCGAAGAGCCGTGAGTGCATGACGGACGAATGCAGATGGGGCTTGAAGTGGACTTACGAAAAAGAGCGTGACAACATGCGTACCTATTACAGGGTCGCGACTGAACACGAGCCCGATTCAGTGGATCCACGGCTGTTCTATTGAATCTGCTCCTATTCCGCGTGCCGATGATCCGGCCTCGGGCTCCACCCATGATGGCGTGGCGGTTTGTTTGCAACCTCACGTTGCTCGTGCCAGTTTTCAAATCGGAACTTGGATCGATCATCCGGGCGTGAGTTATGAAGCCGTATCCGGTAGACGTATCCGTGAGATAACCGGGTTGGCCTCCACCGCCCCGTTGGGCGGCGGGTGTCTGCCCGCCGCGCTTGATGCTGTCTATCAGGCTGCAACGGCTGCCTTGCGCCGCTCGCGGGCGGAAACGGCGAGGTCTTCCAGCACGGCGACCGACATATCCCAGTCGATGCAGCCATCGGTGATGGACTGGCCGTAGACCAGCGGCTTGCCGGGGACGAGATCCTGGCGGCCAGCCACGAGGTTGCTTTCGATCATCATGCCCTTGATGTGGCGGTTTCCGGCGGCGATCTGTCCGGCGACGTCCTTGACCACATGCGGCTGGTTCATCGGATCCTTATTGCTGTTGGCATGGCTGGCGTCGATGAGGATGCGCGGGGTCACGCCGAGCTTGAGGGCTTCGCTGACCACCGCCTGGACATCGGCCGCCTCATAATTCGGGCGCTTGCCGCCGCGCAGGATGATGTGGCAGTCCTCGTTGCCCCTCGTCGAGGCGATCGCCGCCTGTCCATCCTTGGTGACGGCGGGGAAATGATGTGGCTGCGAGGCGGCCAGGATCGCGTCGAGCGCGACGCGGGCGCTGCCATCGGTGCCGTTCTTGAAACCGATCGGGCAGGAGAGGCCGGAGGCGAGCTGGCGATGGATCTGGCTTTCGGTCGTGCGTGCGCCGATCGCGCCCCAGCTGACGAGGTCGGCGATATATTGCGGCGTGATCGTGTCGAGGAATTCGACGCCGGCCGGAAGCTCCATGGCATTGATGTCGAGCAGCAGGCGTCTGGCAATCCTCAACCCTTCCTCGATGCGGTAGCTGCCGTCGAGATGCGGGTCGTTCATCAGGCCCTTCCAGCCGACGGTGGTGCGGGGCTTTTCGAAATAGACGCGCATGACGATTTCGAGATCGTCGGCGAAGCGGCGGCGCTGCTCCAGGAGCCGCGCCGCATAGTCCCGGGCGGCAGCGGGGTCGTGGATGGAGCAGGGGCCGATGACGACGATCAGGCGATCGTCTTTGCCCTGGAGAATTTGATGGATCGCATCGCGATTGCTGGTCACCGTCTCGGTGACAACAGCATCGCGGTGGATTTCCGCAATGATATCGGCGGGTTTGGTCAGCGGGGTGATCTCGAGGATTCGCAGATCATCAATGGTATCGGACACGGTATGGCTCCTGTTTGGTCATACCGGGCGAAACAAAAAAGCCGCCAGGTAGACTAGCGGCTGTTCGGGTTGTCGTCGCGTTGACTTCAGTTACGCATAGACCCGCATCCGCTGGGAGCAGCGGTACCAATAAAATCGCGAGGCGTAGATCGAAGTGGTCGACATCAGGCGTATGTAGCGCCACGGCCGCCTGATGTCACGCAGAATTTGCGGCCTGAAAATCCGGCTCCTGCGGCCCCCCAGTCGCTGCCGCAGGGAGGCAGAACGCGTATCGCCCAGAAGCGTGCTGCTTCCGGGCGATTTCCGGGCGATATGAACGCGGAAGCTGAGATCAGAGGGCGTCGACGTTGACGCCGACGGTGATGGCGCCGATCGGCGTTCCCTTGTCATCGGATATGGTGACGCTTGCCTGCGACTGCAGCGCCTGGGTCGATTCGTCCTTTTCGATCTCGTCGACGAAGACGGCGTCCTTGCCGGCGCCGAAGGATTTCTGGAACTTGCCCTCGTCGCCCTGCCAGTAGTCGGAGGTGGGATCGCTTTGGCCGACATTCAGCCCCTTTGCATCCATGACGAAGATTTCAGCAATCTTGCCGTTGGACGCAGCCTTCTTTTCCTGCAGGAATTTCGACAGCGCATTGCCGAGCACGCCGTCGATCATCGAATGGTCGGAACCATCGACCTCAGCACGCCACTTCTTGTCGAGGGCGTCGATCTCGGCCTGGCTGAGATTGGCGTTTGCGGCATTCTGTGCCTTGATGGCCTCGATGATCGCAGGGTCGTTCAGCCAGGGTTTGATGTCGCTCGTCACGTAGTCGGCGATCGGAGCAAGCTTCGCATCCTGCGCCATGGATATGCCCATGGGCATGGCGACGGCGGTGCAGGCCAAAAGCAATGCGGTCATAACTTTCTTCATAACTGTTCCCTTCCCGATTTTTGGGGTGTTGAGGATCAAAGGCTTATCGAACGAAGTTGGCGTCAGAACTCTTCCCATGCGCCGGGAGAGGCGGCTACGGCGGCGTTACCCGCATGGCGCTGCGAAAAGCTCCTCTGTTCCGGGCGAGGTTGACGAACGGGTTGAGCGGATTTGGGCTGGCTGACGGCAGAGACGGCGACGGTGAACCGGCCGGCCGACTCCTGCAGAAGGCGTCCCTGCATCAGCAGTTCCTGGCAGGCCGCGTTGGTTTCCTCCACCATCGCCGCATTCTGCTGTGTGGCCTGATCCATCTGGTTGATCGCACCGTTGATTTCCTGCAGGCCCGTCGCCTGCTCGCGATAGGACTGGACAATCGACGCGATGCTGTCGCTGATGCGGTTGATCTGCTCCTCGATCTTCAAGAGAGCATCGCCGGTCTCGTTCACCAGCCCGACGCCGGCTGCCACTTCCTGGCCGGATACGTTGATCAGGTTCTTGATTTCCTTTGCCGCATTGGCGGAGCGCTGGGCGAGTTCCCGCACTTCCTGCGCGACGACCGCAAAACCCTTGCCGGCTTCGCCGGCACGCGCGGCCTCGACGCCGGCATTCAGCGCCAGCAGGTTCGTCTGGAAAGCGATTTCGTCGATGACGCCGATAATGCGGCCGATCTGGCTCGATGAGGTCTGGATCCTGTCCATCGCTCCAATCGCATCGCGTACCACCGTTGCCGAGACATGGGCGCTGTGCTTGGTTTCCTCGACCAGCTTGCCGGCACTTTCGGCTCGTTGCGACGACGTTCTGACCGTCGTCGTCACCTCATCGAGGGCTGCGGCGGTCTGTTCGAGGGCGGCGGCCTGTTGCTCTGTCCGCCTGGCGAGCTGATCGGCGGAGGACGCCAGTTCGCTCGAGCCGCCTTCAACTGCGACGGAGGCTGTCTTGATCTCCGTCAGCGCGGCTGCGACCGCCTGGACCATGTTGTTGAAATCTTGTCGCAATTTGTCGAACTCAGGACCGAGATCGGCGAGCTGGATCGAGAAGTCGCCGGCGGCAAGCTTTTCCAATTCATTTGCCAGCGCTGTCATTACAAGCCGCTGAGCGTTGCTCGCCTCTTCCGTTAGCAAGGTGTTGCGCGCCCGTTCAGCGTCGAACGAGGCGCTTTGCTCGGCAGCGGCCCGCTCTCTTTCGATCTTGGCAATCGCCTCGTTGCGGAAAACTTCCAAGGCACGCGCCAGGAAGCCGATTTCATCGCCATTTTCCCGGTAGGTAACGGGAGAGGCGAGGTCGCCTTTCTGCAAGGCGCTAATTCTTTCACTGAGGATCCTGAGGGGGCGGCCGACGAGGCCGCGCATGGCGAGAAGAAAAGCGACGACAGCCATGGCGGTGATCGCGAACTGAGTCAGCAGCGAAACCAGGACCTTCTGCTTGACTTCGGCAGCGATTTTTTCGATCGACCAGTTGGTGACGACGTAGCCGGTGGCCTTGCCCGACTTATCCAGTGGAAGCGGCGCGATGATCGTGACCACGCCGGCAGATATCCCGCTGTCATCGATCGTGGTTTTCTCGGGCTTGGCGCTGAGGCGCTTTGCCAGATCGGCCGGTGCCGGCAAACCGTCAATACCGTCGCGCGTCCAAGTATCGACGGCGGCGGGTTCGGCGTTGAAGGCGGCAAACTGAACAAGGTCGAGCGAGGGATCGTCGCGGTAGAGCGAATAGGCCTCCCGAACGGCATTCGCCTTGCCCCATTTCACGCCCCCGGCAGACAGAGATGCGAACTGCTCCGCATCCTTGGACCAGTTCGCCTTGGCGCCATCGATCAGCGCCTTGGTTTCGTACATCCACGTATAGGTGGCAAAGGCGGAAATGCCGCAGAGGTTGACGGCAACGATAATCGCGGCCAGCTTGGCTGTCAGAGGCATCGTTTTTAAAAATTGGAACATGCCGCGGGGGCCTCGAAACGCGGCTCAGTCGAATACTTTCTCGACCAGCCTATCAACACGGGCATCCACGCCGGCGGTCGCAGCATGAGCACTCATGCCCATGTCCCCCTTGCGACCCAAAACGCGCAGATGCAGTGTGTCTGCGATGTGTGAATAAATCATAAAGTAGAATGGGATACGGGAACGGACCGGCTCCTATTCCGGGACGGCCGGCCTTGATCGCCGAGAGCGGTCTTTCATGCGGAATTAAGGGCTGTTTTCCGCCATGGCCTCTTCGGGCTCGGTCCGGCGATGCTTGCGGCGGCGCGTCGTCAGTTCCGCGCCGGCATCACGCGGCAGGCGCAGGAAGGTGATGCAGGCCAGCGCCGAGATTGCCGAGACGCTGAAGAAGGCGATGTGAAAATCCGAAACCAGCAGCCTGCCGCCGTGAAAACCGCTCGAAATTTCGAGGATACCGCCGGCAATCGCCACACCCATCGCCATCGAGATGCGCTGGGCGACGGCATTGATCGCGGTCGCCTGGCTGCTGTCGGCATCGTCGACATCGCCGAAGGCCATGGCGTTGACGCCCGAAAAGGCCATGGAGCGGAACAGGCCGCCGATCAGCAGGCAGGCCATGATCAGCGGCAGCGGCGTTGCAGCGGTGAAGAACCCGTTGATGCCGAGGAAGATGGCCGCCAGCAAAGTGGTGATCGATATGACAGTGCGGAAGCCGAAGGCATTGAAGGTGCGCGAGGCGGCGAATTTCGACCCCATGGAGCCGAGCGCGCTGACGAAGGTGACCGAGCCCGATTGCAGCGGCGTCAGGCCGAAGCCGAGTTGCAGCATCAGCGGCATCAGAAAGGGCAGGGCGCCGAGCCCCATACGGAAATTGGAGGCGCCGAGGATCGCCGCCCGGAACATCGGGTAGCGGAACATTTTCGGATCGAGAAGCGGATAGGCGGCGCGGCGGGCATGCAGGAGATAGAGGAGGCCGGCAAGAATGCCGATTGCCACCGTGACGTAACCGTAGATGACGGGCACGGCCGGCAGGCTGATGACCGACAGGCCGAAGACGAAGCCGGAAAAGCCGATGCCGCAGAGGAAGAAGCCCGGAAAATCCATCGGCCGCGGACTGCGCGGCTCGACTGCCGGCAGGAAACGCGTGACGAGGATGACGCCGGCGACGCCGATCGGGACGTTGATCCAGAAGATCCAGTGCCAGGTGAGATAGGTGGTGAGGAAACCACCGATCGGCGGCCCCATGATCGGGCCGATCAGCGCGGGAATGGTGAGCCAGGCCATGGCATCGACCAGTTCATGACGCGGCGTTCCCCGGACCAGGAGCAGGCGGCTGACAGGCGTCATCATCGAGCCGCCGGCTCCCTGGATCAGGCGCGAGACGACGAAGGCAGCGATGGAATTGGAAAAGGCGCAGGCGACCGAGCCGATCATGAAGACGAAGATCGCCAGACGGAAGACGTTACGTGCGCCGAAACGATCCGACATCCAGCCGCTGATCGGAATGAAGATCGCCAGCGCCACGAGATAGCTGGTGACGGCAAGCTTCAGCGCGATCGGCGACGTGCCGATATCGACGGCGATGGCCGGCAGGCTGGTGGCGATCACGGTCGAATCCATCTGTTCCATGAACAGGGCGACCGCGAGGATCATGGGCGTCAGGCGGGGCACGGGCAACCGGGATGCTGCGAGGGACTGCATCGTGCATACGCCTTCGGCGGTGATAAGGCCATAGAAACGATCGATGAAGGGGTTTTTCGAGCCGCTTCAAACCGCCGCGGGTGGGGCTCGCTATTGCGCTTCGGCTTGCCGCGGCATCCGTTTCCTGAAATAGATGCGCCGTCAGGTGCCCGCCGGTGAGGCGGGAGAATCGGGAATCCGGTGCGAGACCGGAACGTGCCCAACGCTGTAAGGCCGACGCCTGCCGCATCATTACGCCACTGGCTTTTGCCGGGAAGGCTGCGGCAGACGGATGACGCCAAGTCAGAAGACCGGCCTGCCAAGATAGACCCAACCCGCGCGGACGGCGGGCGGTTGCGTTGTTGGGGATTTGACGATGCGACCCTTTGATGAGGATGCCCTGTCAGTGGCGTCCGGTTTTTCCTTGGCCGAACGCGAGGCCGTTTATCACGCGATCATGACGCGGCGCGACGTGCGCAGCCAGTTCCTGCCCGACCCCTTGCCCGACGATGTCGTGGCGCGGCTGCTGACGGCTGCCCATCACGCGCCCTCCGTCGGCTTCATGCAGCCGTGGAATTTCATTCTGGTGAAAAGTCCAATTGTGCGAACGCGCATCCGGGAGGCTTTTGCCAAGGCCAACGAGGAGGCGGCATTGATGTTCGAGGGCGAGCGGCGGCAGGCCTACCGCTCCCTGAAGCTCGAAGGCATCGTCGAGGCGCCGCTCGGCATATGCGTAACCTGCGATCCCACCCGCAGCGGCAGCGTGGTGCTGGGGCGCACGCACAATCCCAGGATGGATAGCTATTCGACAGTGTGCGCGATCCAGAATCTCTGGCTTGCGGCCCGCGCCGAAGGGATCGGCATCGGCTGGGTCAGTATCTTTCGGGAAGGCGACCTGAAGACCATTCTCGGCATACCCGAGCATGTCGAGGTGGTCGCCTGGCTCTGCGCCGGTTTCGTCGATCGGCTCTACGACGAGCCGGAACTTTCCGTCAAAGGCTGGCGGCAGCGGCTGCCGCTCGAGGAACTCGTGTTTCACGACGGCTGGGGACGGAGCGAGCGCTGAACGGCGTCGCTTCGAACCCGGCTCGGCCAATCACTGCTGTTGCGGCTGCGGCCCCGGCGTTGCCGGATTGGCGAGGTCGATCGAACCCTGATCGCCGGCGAGGAATTGCGGGCCGACCTGCCGGACCTTGTTCTGTGCGGGGTCATAGGGACGATCGGGAACGGATGGCTGCGGGGCTGTTGCTGCCGCAGTATCTTTTACCGGCGGATTGGTGCGGATGGTGGTGATCGAGCCCTGCTGCGGCGGTTCGCTTAACGTCTGCTTGCCGCGCATCTCATCGTAATAGGCGGTGAGATTGCAGGCGCAGGAGGACTTTTCGCCGGGCGAGCGGTTCTTGTAGGCGAAGGCGTTCTTCATGGCGCTGTAAGGCGTGCCGGTTGCGACCGAGATCATGTTCGAGGCTTCGGTGCTGGTCACGTCGCGATAGAACAGTTCGGTCTCGATGCCGGGACACATCTTGGCGCAGGTCTGGGCATCGCGGCCGAAATCGACCGAGGTGGCGTTCGAGCTGATCGGGAAGAAGCCACCGTCGCAGCTGCGCACACACATGGTGCTGATGGGAGAGAGCATATCCGCCCGCGGCAGGCCGTAACGCGGATCGACCTCTCCACCGCCGCCGAGCGGAATGAAGGTGTCGCCGCGCATCGCCTGTTCCTCGATGCTGGGGGCGGGATCGTCGGCGCTGCGTTCGGACGGCGCATAGAAATTTTCGCTGTTGCAGCCGTTGCGCTCCAGAGCGGCCATCAGTTCCCGGCGCGCGCCGTCATCGCCCTGGCTGCGCAGTTCGTCGCGCCGATCCTGGAGATAGCGGATATTGTCGATCATCCGGGCTTCTGCCTGCGAGAGTTCTGAGCAATAATCGGCATTCTCGCCGCCGATCACGACCATGCTCCCCGAGGTGCAGCCGTAGCTGCGCAGATCGTTGCGAACCTTGCGCAGCTCGAGGTTCTGCTCGGCCATGGCGCTGGAATATTGGCGCGCTTCCGGGCCGTTGCCGTTGCCGATCGATCGCGGCAGGTCCGCGAGGCGGCCGCGCAGGTCGTTGCAGATAGCGCTGGACTGCGCGGCGGCGGGCGATGCCAACGCAAGAAGAAGGACAAGAGAGAGGTTTCGGCGTTTCACGGCTCGTCCCGGAATGAGCATGCGGTCGAAGATCGATGCGACGTCACTTCGCCGCGTGGTTTCTCTTAGCGTGTTTCTCTTAAGAAGCTCAGCTAAATTCTTAGCGCATTTTCGCGATTTTTTCCAGCGGCTGCGGGCATCTTCCGTTACGGGAGGTGGGGAGGGGCTAGCTGACGTCAATGCTTGACTCGGCGGACGATTCAATTTCAATGTCCGCTTGGGGATAGCAGGCCGGTCGCAGATCGCACTGGCCTGCGCGGCGGCACGGTGAAGGCGAAAAAGGGCGGAGAAATGACTGGCATTTCCGGCGAGCTTCACCTCGCCGCAACGACATTCGGCCTACCAGATGCCCAACGCGGTCTCCAGGTCTTCGTGGACGGTTGTTATGAACCTGTTTCCGGGCGCGGGGGCTGGGCTTTTGTTGCTTATCGCGATGTCGCCGAAATCGCATCCGGCTTCGGTGGCGTCGAAGATTCGGCCAATAATGCGACTGAATTGATCGCCGTGCTCAAGGCCGTCATGTGGATCAACAGCGAAGCAAAGGGCGAAGCCGCAATCATCTGGTCGGATTCCGTCTATGCCGTCAAAGGCTGCAACAGCCGGCGACATATCTGGAAGAACAACGGCTGGAAGAAAAGCAGCCCGAATGGGAATGCCCGGAGCCGAACGATCGCCAATGCGGAACTCTGGAAGACGGTCGACCTTCAGCTCTCCTTGAACGCCCTGGTGACGATTGCCTGGTGCAAGGGGCATTCGGGCATTGCCGGAAACGAATGCGCGGATACGCTCGCCGACAGAGGGCGCTTGTCCTTACCGGATGCCTGATATTTGTGGCATCAGGACATGTGTCGAAGTGGTTTCAAAGGCCATCCCAGATCCCGTGCGTGATCTGCTTCATATCAGCCCGTTTGCAGGTGCTCGGGACAAGCCCGAGCACGACGAAATGAGGAGCCGGCCTACGCCGGCTGCGAGGCCTCGACGACGGCCAATGCCGCCATATTGACCACACCGCGGGACGTCACCGAGGGAGCGAGGATGTGGGCGGGCAGGGCGGTGCCGAGCAGGATCGGGCCGACATGTAGGCCGTCCGTCATCGATTTGACCACACCGAGGGTGATGTTGGCGGCGTCGAGGTTCGGGAAGACCAGCAGGTTCGCCTCGTCATGCAGTGTCGTATCCGGCATGACGCGTTTGCGCAGCGCTTCGGTGATGGCGCTTTCGCCGTGCATTTCGCCGTCGACTTCGAGATCGGGGGCAGTCTCGCGCACGAGCTGCAGGGCATTGCGCATCTTGGTGGCGCTTTCGGATTCGCGCGAGCCGAAGTTGGAATGCGAGACGAGGGCGGCGCGCGGGGTGATGCCGAAGCGGCGGATTTCCTCGGCCGCCAGCACCGTTGCCTCGGCAACTTCCTCGGCACTTGGATTGAAGGTGACGTAGGTGTCGGTGAAGAAGGTGGCCCCGCGCTGCGAGATCATCAGGCTGAGGGCGGAGAAATCGCGGACGTCCTTACGCTTGCCGATGATCAGGCGGACGTCGCGCAGGTGCTTCTCATAGCGGCCTTCGAGGCCGCAGATCAGCGCATCGGCTTCGCCGCGCCTCAGCGCCAGCGCGCCGATGACAGTCGTATTGGTACGCACGATGGTGCGGGCAGCTTCCGGGATGACGCCGCGGCGGCCGACGAGCGAAAAATAAAGATCGACATATTCGCGGAAGCGCGGATCGTCCTCAGGATTGATGACCTCGAAATCCTGCAGCGGCCGGATACGCAGGCCGTAGCGTTTGAGGCGCGTCTCGATGACCTGCGGGCGGCCGATCAGGATCGGGTCGGCAAGGCCTTCCTCCAGCAGCACCTGGGCGGCGCGCAGCACACGTTCGTCTTCGCCTTCGGAGAAGATGACGCGCTTGCGCTCTGCTGCCTTGGCCGCGGCGAAGATCGGCTTCATGACGAAGCCGGAGCGGAAGACGAAGCGGTTCAGCTGGTCGAGATAGGCGTCGAAATCCTGGATCGGGCGGCGCGCCACGCCGCTCTGTTCGGCGGCCCTGGCAACGGCAGGGGCGATGCGCAGGATCAGGCGCGGATCGAAGGGCGAGGGGATCAGGTAATCCGGGCCGAAGACCGGGGTTTCGCCGGAATAGGCGCGGGCGGCGACATCGGACGGTTCCTCGCGGGCAAGCGAGGCGATGGCGCGCACCGCGGCCATCTTCATTTCCTCATTGATCGTCTCGGCGCCGCAATCGAGCGCGCCGCGGAAGATATAAGGGAAGCAGAGGACGTTGTTGACCTGGTTGGCGAAATCCGAGCGGCCGGTGCAGATCATCGCGTCAGGACGGGCAGCACGGGCAAGATCCGGCATGATCTCGGGCGTCGGGTTTGCGAGCGCCATGATCAGCGGCTTGTCGGCCATCTGCGCCAGCAGTTCCGGTTTCAGCACGCCGGCGGCCGAAAGGCCGAGGAAGACGTCGGCACCCCCGATATTTTCGGCGAGCGTGCGTGTCTCGCTCTTCTGGGCATAGACGGATTTCCATTCATCCATCAGCTCGGTGCGGCCCTCATAGACGAGGCCTTCGAGATCGTGGACCCAGATGTTTTCGCGTTTTGCCCCGAGGGTCACCAGCAGGTTGAGGCAGGCAAGGGCGGCCGCCCCCGCGCCTGAGGCGACGATCTTGACGTTTTCGATCGCCTTGCCGGCGAGTTCCAGCCCGTTCAGGATCGCGGCGGCGACGATGATCGCCGTGCCGTGCTGGTCGTCGTGGAAGACGGGGATCTTCATCTTCTCGCGCAGACGCCGCTCGACTTCGAAACATTCCGGCGCCTTGATGTCTTCGAGGTTGATGCCGCCGAAGGTCGGCTCCAGCGAGGAAACGGTGGAGACCATCTGTTCGACGCTTGCCGCGTCGATCTCGATATCGAAGACATCGATGCCGGCGAATTTCTTGAAGAGCACGGCCTTGCCCTCCATGACCGGCTTGGAGGCGAGCGGGCCGATATTGCCGAGGCCGAGAACGGCGGTGCCGTTGGAGATGACGGCGACGAGATTGGCGCGCGAGGTATATTCGGCCGCCATCTCCGGATTGTCGCGGATCGCAAGGCAGGGTGCGGCAACGCCGGGCGAGTAGGCAAGGGCCAGATCACGCTGATTGCCGAGCGGCTTGGTCGCCTGGATCTCCAGCTTGCCGGGGCGGGGGTAGCGGTGGAAAAAGAGCGCCTGTTCGTCGAGATCGCCGCTCGTCAGGTTCTTTTCCGTCTTGGATTTTTCTTGGTTATCCATCGCCGCCTCCGTGCACGTCTTTTTGGGAGTTCCCTCCATACATCAATCGGATACGGGCGACAGTATGGAAATGAGGGCTGGGAGAAGTTTTCGTCGAGCGCACGCGGAGGGGCAGGGCACTGCGGATGGGCCTGGCGTATTGTCATCACGGTACTAATCCTTTTGGAAAACTTGTTTGACGCCTCCCGCAAGCGCAAAATGCCGGCCGCGACGGTGCGGGGCGCCGGTCGCATGGAGGAAATCATGGACAATTTGAACCTGACGACCCTGCAAAAAGGGCAGACGATGGTCAATGACGTGGCCATGGATGCCTTTGCCGCCGGATTTCGCGGCAATCTCTTGACCGGCAAACACGTGGATTACGATGAGGCGCGGGCGATCTGGAATGCGATGATCGACCGCCGGCCCGGGCTTATCGCGCGTTGCGCCGGGGCGGCCGATGTCGTGCGCGCCGTGCGCTTTGCGCGCGATAACAGCTTGCTCGTTTCGGTGCGGGGCGGCGGCCACGGCATTGCCGGCAACGCCGTCTGCGAGGGCGGTATCGTCATCGACCTGTCGGCCATGAAATCGGTGCGCGTCGATCCTGAGATACGTCGCGCCTGGATTGGGCCGGGCGCGACGCTGGCCGACGTCGACCAGGAAACGATGGCCTTCGGGCTGGTACTGCCGACTGGCATTAATTCCACGACCGGCATCGCCGGCCTGACGCTTGGCGGCGGCTTCGGCTGGCTGACCCGCAAATTCGGACTGACCGTCGACAATCTGCTTTCGGTCGATGTGGTGACGGCCGACGGCGAACTGGTCAAGGCGAGCGAGACGGAAAGGCCGGATCTCTTCTGGGCACTGCGCGGCGGCGGCGGCAATTTCGGTGTCGTCACCTCCTTCGAGTTCCAGCTCAACCCGCTCAAAACAGAGGTTCTCGCCGGGCTGGTGGTGCATCCTTTCACTGACGCGGAGAAGGTGCTGAGGGAATATCGGCAGGCGCTGGAAGCCGCACCCGATGAACTGACCTGCTGGGTGGTGATGCGCCAGGCGCCGCCGCTGCCGTTTCTTCCGGAGGAATGGCATGGCAAGGAGGTCCTGGTGCTTGCCATGTGTTACTGCGGGGACGTGGCGGCCGGGGAAAAGGCAACGGCCAGATTGCGTGCGATCGGAAAACCCATTGCCGACGTCGTTGGCCCGGTGCCGTTCACCGGCTGGCAGCAGGCATTCGATCCGCTGCTCACACCGGGTGCGCGCAATTACTGGAAGAGCCAGGATTTTGCTTCGCTTTCGGATTCGGCAATCGACGTTTTGCTCAACGCGGTGGGCAAACTGCCGGGGCCGGAGTGCGAAATATTCGTCGGCCATGTCGGCGGAGCCGCGGGCCGCATCCCCACCGAGGCTACCGCATTTCCGCAGCGCAGTTCGCATTTCGTCATGAATGTGCATGCGCGCTGGCGGGAAAGCGGCATGGACGCAAGCTGCATCGGCTGGGCGCGCGAGCTGTTCGAGGCAACCAAGCCGCTTGCCGTCGGCACCGCCTATATCAACTTCATGCCGGAGGATGAGACCGATCGGGTCGAAATGGCTTACGGCGCCAATTATGCCCGGCTTGCCGAAATCAAGCTGCGTTATGATCCGAACAATCTGTTCCGCATGAACCAGAATGTGAAACCGACGGCGGTCGTGCGGGCTGCCTGAGGGGAGCGATAGATACCAGCAAGTCGAAGGAGCCGCTGCGCGTCAAGCAGAACGCGCAGCGCTCCGTGTCTTCGGCTGGTGACAGGCGGATTGCTTGTCACCCGTCGGTGATATCGAGCAATTCCTGCAGCAGGACCGCGTCGTCGGACCCGGGATCTCCGTCGGGTCTCAGAACATGGGCAAGCCATGCCCCGTCCGCCGCCAGGCGGACGATTTCGAGCCGGGTTCCCGTGTCGGTTGCGGCATGCCTGATGAGCCGGTCATCGATCCATTTGTGCCAGAGGCTCTTTGAGTAGGGGTCGGCAAGCACCGTCATGGTCTGCGCCGACCACGGACTGTTGTTTTGAGCGCGGTCGGCAAACAGAGTGCGGACATAGGCGCGGGTGAATGTGCCGTGCCCGCCCTTGTCCTTTTCCAATTCCTCGTCAATCTCGCGATCCAGATTTTCCATCATCCCGTCGAAGACGGCCTCGATGAGAGCCTGCTTGTTGGGGAAATGGTGAAACAAACCTCCCTTGGTCACGCCGGCAGCACTGGCGACTGCCTGCAGACTGACGGCAGCCAGGCCATGCTCGAGCGCCAGTTTTGTGGCGCAATCGAGGAGCGCTTGCCGCACGACATCAGGCTGTTTCTTTCTGTTTCGGGGGCTATTTATCAATGGACGATCCGTGTTCGTGCGGCGCTTCGTGACGAGGGCGCCCAAGAGGTCAGTATCACTCTCGGGATCGCAGTGCCATGGGATCTCGTGAAACGGTTTTGCTATCATACCAACCGGTAGGTATCTTGAAAATCGAAAAAATATCGACTACCTGTCGGCTCAGGAGGCCCGCCGAACGTCATTGTCGGCGGGCTGTGTTTTTGGGCACCACAATGCGCCATCCAGAAGGCTGATGAACATGCTTCTTCGAACGAAATCATTGCGTTACACGTTCATTCTGGCGCTGCTGCTCGGTGCGGGGCTGCAGGCTCACGCTCAGGAAGGCGGCGCGATGCCGCCTGCTGCCGTCAGTGTCCTGACGCTTGAGGCGCGCTCCGTTCCCGTCGTTAGCGAACTGCCGGGCCGTATTGCCGCGACACGCGTATCGGAGGTGCGGGCCAGGGTTTCCGGCATTCTGCAGGAGCGGGTCTTCGAGCAAGGCAGCCTCGTTCACCAGGGCGATGTGCTCTACCGGATCGATCCGGCGCTGTTCCGGGTCCGGGTGGCAAGTGCCGAAGCAAGCCTCGAGCGCGCGAGGGCGACGCAGACCAACGCCCGCCTGCAGCTCGACCGCCAGAAGTCCCTGCGCGACCGCGATGTCGCAAGCGGTATCGAATACGATACGGCAGCTGTCGCCCTTGCCCAGGCGGATGCCGATGTCGCGCTGGCGCAGGCAGCGCTCGACGAGGCGAAGATCAATCTCGGTTATACCGAAGTCCGGGCGCCGATATCGGGCATCATCGGCGGTGCTCTGGTGACGGAAGGTGCGCTGGTGACGGCCGACGCCGGTGATGCTCTTGCCATGATCCAGCAGATCGATCCGGTCTATGCCGACTTCACGCAATCCTCCGGCGAGTTGCTGGCGCTGAAGCGGGCGGTCGAGAACGGCAGCCTCGCCTCGACGGAACCAGGCAAGGCCGACATCAAACTCGTCTTCGACGACGGCACGGTCTACGGCCAGGCCGGAAAGCTGCTCTTCCGCAGCGCCAGCGTCGATGCGACGACGGGCCAGGTCACCCTACGCGGCGAATTTCCCAATCCCAAGGGCGATCTGCTGCCGGGTCTTTACGTCAGAGTCCGCATCGAGCTGGCCGTTCGGGAGAAGGCGATCCTCATCCCGCAACGCGCCGTCATCCGCGCGGCCGATGGCAAGGCTCAGGTTTACGTGGTGCAGGAAGGAGACGTGGCGCAGCCACGCGATGTCGAACTCGGGCAATCCTCCGGCAATGAATGGGTGGTCGAAAGCGGCCTGACCTCCGGCGAACGCCTGGTCGTCGACGGTGTGCAGAAACTGCAGCCGGGCGCCAAGGTCGCGCCGGAAGAGTGGCGTAATGGCGAAGTCGCGTCCGGTGACGCCAAGAAGCCGGAGTAAGATCGATGGCACGTTTCTTTATCGATCGCCCGATCCTTGCCTGGGTCTTTGCGATCTTCATCTCCATCGCCGGCCTGATCGCGCTGCCGTTCCTGCCGGTCGCCCAGTATCCGAAGGTCGCCCCACCGCAGCTCAGCATCACCACCAGCTATCCCGGTGCATCGCCGCAGGACATCTATCAGGGCGTCACCCGCCAGATCGAGGAAGAGCTGAACGGGGTCGAGCATCTTTCCTATTTCGAGTCGACCTCCGATACCTCGGGCGCGATGACGATCACTGCGACCTTCGCGGCAGGCACGGATATCGACCAAGCCTCCGTTGACGTTCAGAATGCCATCCGCCGTGTCGAGCCGCGGCTGCCGCAATCCGTCAAGGACCAGGGCATCACGGTCGAGGAGGCGTCATCAGGCTTCCTGATGTTCATCTCGCTGACGTCGACGGACGGGAAGACCGATGAGGTGGCGCTCGGCGACTATCTCAACCGAAATGTCATCGGCGAGCTGCGCCGCCTCGACGGCGTCGGCCGCGCGCAGCTGTTTGCCTCGCAGCGGGCGATGCGTATCTGGATCGATCCCGACAAAATGGTCGGCCTCAACCTCACGGCATCCGATATCAGCACGGCGATTTCGGCGCAGAATGCCCAGGTCGCGGCAGGCCAGATCGGCGCGGCGCCCAATCCGGTCTCCCAGGACCTGACGGCGACCGTGCTGGTCAAGGGGCAACTGACCGATACCAAGGAGTTCGGAGACATCGTTCTGCGCGCCAATGCCGACGGCTCGAACGTCAGGCTGCGCGACGTCGCACGCATCGAAGAGGGCAGCGAGAGCTACAGCTTTTCTACCCGGCTGAACGGCCAGCCGAGTGCGGCGATCGCCATCCAGCTGTCGTCGACGGGCAATGCCGTCAGCACCTCCAATCTGGTCAAGGCGAAGATGGAGGAACTGTCGCGCTTCTTCCCTGATGGCGTCGAATATTCCGTTCCCTACGACACCAGCCCTTTCGTCTCCGCATCGATCGAAAAGGTGGCGCATACGCTCGCAGAAGCCGTCGCGCTCGTCTTCATCGTCATGCTCATCTTCCTGCAGAGCTTCCGCTACACCATCATTCCGACGCTCGTCGTGCCGGTCGCGCTGCTCGGGACGCTTGCGGTGATGTTTGCTGCCGGCTTCTCGATCAACGTGCTGACGATGTTCGCGATGGTGCTTGCCATCGGCATTCTGGTCGATGACGCCATCGTCGTCGTCGAAAACGTCGAGCGGCTGATGGCGGTGGAGGAGCTGTCGCCGAAGGAGGCGACCAAAAAGGCGATGCGGCAGATCACCGGCGCCATCCTCGGGATCACGCTGGTGCTCTCCTGCGTCTTCGTGCCGATGGCGTTTTTCCCCGGCTCGACCGGCATCATCTACCGCCAGTTCAGCCTGACCATGGTTGTTTCAATCCTGTTTTCGGCCTTCCTGGCGCTGTCGCTGACACCGGCGCTCTGCGCCACCTTCCTGAAGCCGATCAAGGGCCATCACGACAAGAAGGGTATCGCCGGTTGGTTCAACCGCAATTTCGACCGGCTGACAGGCCGTTATGCCCGCACCGTCGAAGGGCTGGCCAAGCGCTCCTGGCGGGTGATGGCCGTTTATGTCGCGCTCGTCGTCGGCCTCGGTTACCTCTTCGTCAACCTGCCGAGCAGCTTCGTGCCGGATGAGGACCAGGGCTTCCTGATCGTCGACGTGCAGGGGCCGCCGGAGGCAAGCCGCAACCGCACGGTGGCCTCGCTCGAAAGCATCGAGGCGATCTTCAAGAAGGAACCGGCCGTCGCCAATGTCGTCGCGATCCAGGGCTTCAGCTTTTCTGGTCAGGGGCCGAATGCCGCCCTGGTCTTCGTGACCCTCAAGGACTGGGCCGAACGCGGCGCCGGCAATACGGTGCAGGAAATCTCCAACCGCGCCAATATGCAGCTGTTCGCGTTGAAGGATGCGATGTCCTTCGCGCTGTCACCGCCGCCGATCGAAGGCTTCGGCACCACCAACGGCTTCACCTTCCGCCTGCAGGATCGTGGGGGCAAGGGCCAGGCGGCACTGACCGAGGCGGCGGGAATGCTGCTCGGCAAGGCATCCGGGAACCCCATCATCGCTGGTATCCGTCCGGAAGGCATGCCGGATTCGGCCCAACGGTGCTCGTCATCGATCGCGAAAAGGCCAATACCTTCGGCGTCGCCTTTGCCGACATCAACAGCACGATCACTGCCAATCTCGGCTCGAGCTACGTCAACGACTTCCCGAATTCCGGCCGTATGCAGCGCGTCATTGTGCAGGCGCAGGACAAGAGCAGGCTGCAGGCCGAAGACCTGATGAAGCTCAATGTCCGCAATGCGAGCGGCGGCATGGTGCCGCTCTCCTCCTTCGCCGTCGCCGAGTGGCAGAAGGGGCCGGCACAGATCGTCGGCTACAACGGCTATCCCTCCGTACGCATTTCGGGTGCTCCGGCGCCCGGATATTCATCGGGCGCGGCTATTGCCGAAATGGAGCGGCTGGCCTCGGAGCTTCCCGACGGCTTCGGCTTCGAATGGACCGGCCAGTCGCTGGAGGAGCTCAGATCGGGATCGCAGGCGCCGTTGCTGTTCGGCCTCAGCATCCTCTTCGTCTTCCTGCTGCTGTCGGGGCTGTACGAGAGCTGGTCGATCCCGCTGTCGGTGATGCTGGTCGTGCCGCTTGGGGTCATCGGCTGCGTGCTCGCGGTGATGAGCCGCGACATGTCCAACGACATCTATTTCAAGGTCGGCCTGATCGCGATCATCGGATTGTCGGCGAAGAACGCCATCCTCATCGTCGAATTCGCCAAGGATGGCTTTGCCGAGGGGAAATCGCTGATGGAGGCGGCGATCGAAGGCGCCCGTCTGCGTTTCCGGCCGATCATCATGACCTCGCTCGCCTTCACCTTAGGCGTGGTGCCCCTGGCGATCGCCACCGGGCCAAGTGCTGCCAGCCAGAATGCGATCGGCACCGGCGTGCTCGGCGGCATGGTGTCGGCGACGGCGCTGGCGATCTTTTTCGTTCCGGTCTTCTTCGTCTTCGTCCTGCGTCTCCTGAGGACGAAGCGGCCGGAGAGTGTAAACGAGGAGGCTCCGGCGGGGCAGGAAGCGGCAACGGTGACGTTGCCGACATAGGGTCTCCATGACAAGCAATCGTTATCGGAACCGGCGGAGACTGGCCCACGCCGGCTCCGTGCGTCCGGTACAGAGTGCGGCCGGTACGGGCGGTTGCTCTGCGTCGCAGACTTTGATTGCCAATCCATATAAAGTCTGAAACGGGCTTGTGAATCGCATAAGTGTATGCTTATGTGTCGTCATGATGGAGCATGATATTTTCCGGGCTTTGGCCGATCCGACCCGCCGTACGATTTTCGAGAAGCTGGCGAACGGCAGCATGAATGCCAGCGCGCTTCGGCAGGGTATGGATATCAGCCAGCCGGCGATGTCCCAACACCTCGCAGTGTTGCGGGAGGCACGACTGGTGCGCGAACAGCGGGAGGGACGTTTCGTGAATTACCAGGTCGATCCGGACGGGCTCGCCCTCATCGCAGAATGGCTGGCGAAATATCGTGCCTACTGGCCCACCCGCATCGATGCTCTCAAGCTCTTGCTGAAGGATATGGATCAATGAATGAGGTGAAGACCCTAGCGCAGACCAAACAACAGCAAACCGGCTTCGAACAGAGGTACGAACTGGATGCGCCGCCGGAAAAGGTCTGGCGGGCAATCAGCATTGCGGAATTCCGGGAGAAGTGGCTGCCGAAGGAAGCGCTGGCCGATCCGCGATCGCTCTCCGAGACACCGGGTAAAGAGGTTCGCTACAGATTGCGCGACGACAGCCCGCCCTTTCTCGAAAGCACCGTCACCTTCACGATCGCGCCGAATGCATCGGGCGGCACCAGCCTGCGGATCATCCATGAGTTGACCGGCGCGACATTCGAGCGTCTCGCGAGTTCGGTGGCCAACAGCAACAGCCCGACCCTGATGCTCGCCGCCTGACGCGGCAAGCCATTCCCGTCATAGTCCCAAACGATTGGAGTTCGCCGATGCGCGAAGCGATGCAACTCGTCCCTATGGTCGTCGAACAATCCTCCAGAGGGGAGCGATCTTTCGATATCTATTCCCGTCTGCTTAGAGAGAGGATCATCTTCCTCAACGGCGAGGTAAACGACACCGTCTCGGCGCTCGTCTGTGCGCAATTGCTGTTTCTTGAAGCCGAAAATCCCAGGAAGCCGATCCATCTTTATATCAATTCGCCAGGTGGTGTGGTGACCAGCGGTCTCGCGATGTACGATACGATGCGCTACATCCGCGCGCCGGTGCATACGCTGTGCATGGGAACCGCCCGTTCGATGGGCTCGTTCCTGTTGATGTCAGGCCAGCCGGGTGAGCGTACAGCGCTTCCCAATGCCAGCATCCATATTCACCAGCCATTGGGCGGTTTCCAGGGGCAGGCATCGGACATGTTCATCCATGCGGAAGAAATGAGACGGACGAAGCACCGTATGACACGGCTCTACGCAGAGCATTGCGGGCGGACCTACGAGGATTTCGAGCGTGCGATGGACCGCGACCGTTTCATGACAGCGGAAGAGGCAGTGGAATGGGGCCTTATCGACCGCATCCTGCAGGTTCGGGAAGGCCCGACCGAGCAATGACTTGCCGCCGGTTTCACCTGCTGTGCAGATGCACATCTGCGACCCAAAATCTATGACAGGCAGTCTTGGAATTTTCGCAATGTTGAAATTGTGCGCCTGTCGGCCGGCTCGGTTCAAAGCCTGATCACGGTCCCCCGGTCTTCGGCGTGATCGTCACGTCGGCGCCATAGGCATCGCGCAGTTCACCTTCCTGTCCGGGCTGCCGGTCGGCGGCCTGGTGGAGCAGGATCGACTCGTATCCTTGCAGGCGCGTTCCCTCGATCAGCGTGATATCGGCATTTCCAGGGTTGTCGGAGCGCTCGAACCATTCGACGGGGCGGTGCAGAAAATTCATTTCGACCGCCCGGTTGGTAACGCCATGGCCGACGATGACGACGTTGTGGTCGCCGTTCTCGGCGTCGCGCATTACTGTCTGAAGGAACAGCCGCACCCGCTGGGCTACATCCGCACGGCTTTCGCCATCCGGCGGCCGCGCATAGAACTTGCCGCTGTTGTTGCGCAGCCTCGCCCATTTTTCGAATTCCTCGGGGAATTTCTGCTTCTGCTCGGCATGGTCGTAGATTTCGGTGAAGAGACCGAAATCCTGCTCGCGCAACAGATAGTCCTCCCTGATATCGCCGACGGAGCTTTCCGGCAGGGCTGAGAGCAGCGCATCCTTGCTCTGGCGCGTGCGCAGGAATGGCGAATACCAGATGTGGAGCGGGGAAATTTGGCTCGGCAATCCCTTCAAGTAGGAGGCAATGACGCTACCTGCCTCGACCGCCTGGCGATAGCCCCATTGCGTCAGCGGCACGTTGTGATCGCCGAATTGGCGATAGGCCTGTTCGTTGATGTTGCCGAGGGATTCGCCGTGGCGAACGAGAAAGAGACGCATCAGCCATCCCGCATTGTCGGATATGGAATCGTCGCCATCATGAACGCGCCGGGTCCACAGGGCAACACTGCCGGCGAAAAGGGAGAGGGGCGAAGCACTTGGTCTCCGCTCGCTCCCAATCGCCGTGGCCCGTCGATCTTGCAACCTCCATCGTCACGGCAAGCGCCGACATAATCATCCTGAACCGCTCGACGGTGTCTTCATCCATTTTCATTCTCCCGAGGCTTAAACACTCGGGAGGATTCGGTTCCAAAAGTGAGAAGCGTCTTCGGGAAGATCAGCGGCCCTGGAAGATCTTGACGAGCTTTGGCGTAAACCGGTGGGCCTTGATGTCGAGGAGATCCTGGTAAGTGGCGCGACCGGAGATTGCAGCCGCCAGATATCGCTGGCAGGCGACCCTCGGAGCGTCCTTGTCCGAAACGTTTGTCACGATCCCCGCGGTACGACGCTGATTTGCGTCGAAATCCTTTGAACACTCTTTGACGAACTCATTTCTCGCTCTCGCGCTGCCTTCCAGCAGCGTGACGGTCGCATCATATTGCTGCTGCGTCGGTGCACAGCCTGCAAGCAGTGCAATAGAAATCATCATTGTCGCGGTGCGGGCGCGCATCATCAATCCCCTGGGGTTATGCCTTGATCGGCAATTGCTGTTAATTTGATTCTCGGTATGCGGGAAAGATCTCGAACCTCGCGGCCAAAAAATAAGATGTTCCGATTCCCGGGTGTTGGTATTGCGAGCTTCGGGGCCGGACGGGATCGACATTGCCATCTGGACCGAAAGAGCGGGTTTACAGGGCTTTTCCCCAGCCTGTCATCTTCCTGAAACACGAGTCTGGTTTTGGAAGGCTAGATGAAAGATGGGGCATGAGTGGCAGCTCGTGATAGACATGATGGAACCCAGACATTTCCGCACGCTCTTCATTTCCGATGTCCATCTCGGCTCGAAGGCCGCGAAGGCGGATTTCCTCTTGGATTTCCTGCGCTACCATGAGGCCGATACGATCGTCCTCGTCGGCGACATCGTCGACGGCTGGCGCCTGAAGCGCAGTTGGTACTGGCCGCAGGTCTGCAACGACGTCGTCCAGAAGCTGCTGCGCAAGGCGCGCAAAGGCACACGCGTCGTCTATATCCCCGGCAATCACGACGAATTCCTGCGCGACTTCCCGGGCATGCATTTCGGCGGTATCGAGGTCGTCGAGCGCATGATGCATGATGGCGCCGACGGCAAGAAATACCTGATCCTGCACGGCGACGAGTTCGACGTCGTCGTCCGCAATGCCCGGCTGCTCGCCTATCTCGGCGACTGGGCCTACGATACGGCGATCCGTATCAACCTCCTGCTGGCGGCCGTGCGCCGCCGCCTCGGCATGCCCTACTGGTCGTTCTCGGCCTGGGCGAAGCTCCAGGTCAAGCATGCCGTCAACTTCATCGGGGAGTTCGAGCGCGTCGTGACGGAGGAAGCCCGTAAAAGCGGTGCCGACGGCGTGATCTGCGGACACATCCATCATGCCATCATCCAGGATATGGACGGTATCCGCTACATCAATACCGGCGATTGGGTGGAAAGCTGCACGGCGGTCGCCGAGCATGAGGACGGCACCTTCGAACTGATCACCTGGCGGGCGCTCGCCAGCGCTGTGCCGGCCGTTGCCGCCGTCGAGCGAGAAGACGCGGAGTTCGCACCCCAAGCTGCCTGATTTTAGTGTCGGCGCCTCGGCGCCCGCGCTCTCAGGAATTTAGCCGTTACCTTCAGGTGACAGGCCCTATTTATTTTCTAAAACGTTTCAGTAGGGCTATTTCTCGCAATAGTCGCCTCCAGGGTGCCGTGTTAGGACAAGGTCAGTTTCCTTCAGGTCCCCCGATGATTCCCGCTCAACATTCTCCGACAGGTGAGGGAGCGCCGCCGCGCTTCCGGCTGCTCAGCGCGCTTTCTTATTGCGCGCCGCTGCTCGTCAACGGCATCGTTCTGCCGTTCTTTCCCGTCTGGCTCGCAACCCACAGTTTCAGCGACCACGAGATCGGCATTATCCTTGCCATACCGATGGTGGTTCGCGTGCTGGTGGCGCCTATCGTTGCCATGATCGCCGACCGTTTGAAGGAACGCGCCGACGTGCTGCTCTGGTCGGGTGGCCTGTCGCTGCTGACGGCGATCGCGCTCTTCTGGACGACGACTTTCTGGCCAGTGACGATCGTCTATGCGCTGCAGGGCGCCACCTTTGCTCCCTATGTGCCGGTCGTCGAATCGATCGTCATCTCGGGCGTGCGCCGCTGGGGGCTCGATTACGGGTCGATGCGCGTGTGGGGCTCGATCGCCTTCATCGTCTCGACGCTGGTCGGCGGCCAGCTGGTCAGCCGGTGGGGCGGCGAGATGGTGCTTAACGTCATGGTGTTCGGCTTTATCATGACCGTGGTCATGGCGATCTTCTGTCCGCGCATCGGCCCGACGCGGCGCCGTGGCCTGCCGCTCGACATTCCGGCCGCCACCGGCAGCGGCCTGCGTGAACCGCACCTGCTGCTGCTTCTGATCGGCGTTGCCATCCAGCAGTCGAGCCATGCGGTGCTCAATGCGTTTTCGTCGATCTACTGGCACCATCTCGGTCTATCGGGCACAGAGGTCGGCCTGCTCTGGAGTGCCGGCGTCGCTTCGGAGGTGACTGTGTTCTTTCTGTCGAAGCGTCTCAGCCGGCGCTTCAACGCCTGGACGCTGATCCGCTTCGGCTGCACCGTCAGCGTCTGCCGCTGGATCCTTTTTCCGATGAATACCGGCTTTGCCGGTTTCCTGCTGCTGCAATGTTTTCACGGCTTTACCTATGCTTTCGTGCATACCGGGGTGCAGCGGCGGATCGTGGCAACGGTGCAGGAGACGCAGGAATCCTCGGCGCAGGGCGCCTATTTCTTCTATGTCGGCATGGCGATGGCGCTGATGACCCTGGCGTCGGGTTATCTCTATGCCTGGCTCGGCGTCGTCAGCTATTACATCATGGCGCTGGTCGCGTTTACCGGCCTCGGCCTTGTCATCTCAGCCTATTACCTTCAGCCCCAGAGCGCGCTTTCCGGCGGAAAGACCAGGGAAGCAGCGTAGCGCAGGCCGGGTTCGCGGTCGCGGGCAAGCAGCAGCGGGCCGTCGAGATCGACAAAATCGGCATTCTGGGCGAGCAGTACGGCGGGCGCCATGGCAAGCGAGGTGCCGACCATGCAGCCGATCATGATGGAAAAGCCGAGCCGTTCGGCCTCGGCCTTCATCACCAGCGCCTCCGTCAGGCCACCGGTCTTGTCGAGCTTGATGTTGATCGCGTCGTAACGGTCGGCAAGGCTTGCGAGATCGCCGGTATGGTGGACGCTTTCGTCGGCGCAGACGAGCAGCGGCCGGTGGATTTCGGCGAGCAGCGCATCGCGGCCGGCCGGCAACGGCTGCTCGACAAGAGCCACGCCTGCTTGGGCGGCGATATGAAGATGGCGTTCCAGCACCGCTTCCGGCCAGCCTTCATTGGCATCGAGGATGATGGCGGCATCGGGTGCGGCGGCGCGAACGGCGCGGATACGGCTTTCATCGTCGCCGGTTCCGACCTTGACCTTGAGCAGCGCGCGGCCGGCATGTTCGCGCGCCTGGGCGGCCATCACCTCCGGTTCGCCAAGCGAGATGGTGTAAGCGGTGGTGAGCGGCTTCAGTTCGGCAAGGCCGAGACGAGCCGCGACGCTTTCACCGGTGCGTTTCGCTTCCAGGTCCCAGAGGGCGCAATCGACGGCGTTGCGGGCAGCGCCCGGCGGCATCGCCGAGAGCAGGTCGCGGCGCGAGATGCCGGCCTCGATCAGCGGGCGGGCGGCCTCGATCTGGGCGAAAACGCTCTCCATGGTCTCGCCATAACGGCGATAGGGCACGCATTCGCCACGCCCAGACGCCCCGTCTTCGGCGAGCGTGCAGCTGATCACTTCGGCCTCGGTCTTTGCGCCGCGCGAGATGGTGAAGGTCCCGGCAATCGGAAAGGAATTCATCTGGATATCAAGGGTGCGCGGCATTATTGCTGTCCTGCGAGCATGGAAATTGCAGCTTGCTTCTGTATATTGACGCGCCGGTCGTCGAACGGTCGTTCGCGATTCGGCAATGTCGCTGCAAGCCTTGAAAGACATAAGTATCTTGAACGCCGAGAATCGCAACGCTGCCTCGCTTGACGTGGACGACCATGCCGATGGCTCGGGGCAGTATGTGCGTCTCCGCGGCAATTGGCGCAGCGCCTACATCCATCTCGTGCTGCGCGATTTCGAAAAGCTCCTTCATCAGAAGGCCGGCGACCTGACGGTCGACCTCTCTGATATTTCGGATATCGATACCGCCGGAATCTGGTTGCTGTGCCGGCTGAAGAAGGAAGAGGAGGCCGCCGGCCGGACGGTTCGCTTCGAAGGCACCAATCCGCATATCGACGAAATGCTGGCGATGTTTTCCGAGGAGCCGGCTAAACCCGAGCCGGAGCAGCAGGAGAAGGTCTCGCTTGTCGCGCGCATTTTCGCGCCTGTGGGCAAGATGACCTATGACCTCTGGGATAATTTTGCCGCCTCCATGTACATCCTCGGCTCGGCGGTGCGCGGAGCGCAGATGAAGTTCGGTCGCGGCAGCGGCGTTTCGCCGGCCTCGATCGTCAACCAGATCGACCATATGGGCGTTCGCGCCGTTCCGATCATCCTTCTGATGTCGTTTCTGATCGGGGCGATCATCGCGCAGCAGGGCGCCTTCCAGCTGCGCTACTTCGGAGCGGAGGTCTTCGTCGTCGATCTCGTCGGCATTCTGCAATTGCGCGAAATTGGCGTGCTGCTGACGTCGATCATGATCGCCGGCCGTTCGGGCAGTGCGATCACCGCCGAAATCGGCTCGATGAAGATGCGCGAGGAGATCGATGCGCTGAAAGTGATGGGGCTCAACCCGATCGGCGTGCTGATCTTCCCGCGGCTGGTGGCGCTGACCATTGCGCTGCCGCTTCTGACGGTGCTCGCAAATTTCGCCTCGCTCGCCGGCGCGGCCGCGGTCGCCTGGGGGTATTCCGGCATCACCTTCGCCAACTTCCTGTCGCGCCTGCACGAAGCGGTGACGCTGTCGACGGTGCTCTCGGGCATGATCAAGGCGCCGTTCATGGCGCTGGTCATCGGCATCGTCGCCGCCGTCGAAGGGCTGAAGGTCGGCGGCAGTGCCGAATCGCTCGGCCAGCATGTGACGGCCTCGGTGGTGAAGGCGATTTTCGTCGTCATCCTGATGGACGGGCTTTTTGCGATGTTTTATGCAGCGATCGATTTCTAGCATGGCGGACCGCGTGGACGAGCAATCGAACGAAATCGAGAAAGACGGCGAGGGCAGGGACATCGTGCTTTCGGCGCGCGACGTCACCGTCGCCTTCGGCTCCAAGGTCGTGCTCGACAATCTCAATCTGAACATCTACCGCGGCGAGATCCTCGGTTTCGTCGGTGCGTCGGGCACCGGCAAATCGGTGCTGATGCGCACGGTGCTGAGGCTGCTGCCGCGCCGTTCCGGCACGATCAAGATCCTAGGCCAGGATTTCGACGAACTCGATGAGCCGCAGCGCAACGCGCTCGACATGCGGCTCGGCGTGCTGTTCCAGCAGGGGGCGCTGTTTTCGTCGCTGACGGTCAAGGAAAACATCCAGGTGCCGATGCGCGAATATCTCGATCTACCGCGCTCGCTGATGGACGAACTGGCGCATCTGAAGATTCGCATGGTGGGTCTGGCCGCCGATGCCGCCGACAAATACCCGTCCGAACTGTCCGGCGGCATGATCAAGCGCGCCGCCCTTGCCCGGGCGCTGGCGCTCGATCCCGAACTCGTCTTCCTCGACGAACCGACCTCGGGTCTCGACCCGATCGGTGCGGCCGAATTCGACGAGCTGATCGCCAACCTGCGCGATAGTCTCGGACTGACCGTGTATATGGTGACGCATGACCTCGACAGCCTGTTTTCGGTCTGCGACCGTATTGCCGTGCTCGGAAAGAAACGGGTAATGGTGGAAGGCACGATCGACGACATGCTGGCCTATGACGATCCCTGGGTGCAGGCCTATTTCAAGGGTAAGCGGGCGCGCTCGATCGTGCCGCAGGATGATGGCGCGCGGCACGGCGTGAGCGGGAAGTGACCGGATAAATGGAAACCAAAGCCAATTACACGATTGTCGGTTTTTTCACGGTGCTGGTGATCGCGGCGGCCTTCGGCTTCGTCTACTGGATGGCCGAATATGGCCGCGGTGGCCCGATGACCGAACTGATCGTGCGTATCCCGGGTTCCGCCAACGGCCTCAGTGTCGGCTCGCCGGTGCGCTTCAACGGCATCCAGATCGGCTCGGTGCAGACATTGTCGATCGATGCCGACGATCCGCAATATTCGCTGGCCTTCACCCAGGTGCGCACCGATGCGCCGATCTACCCCTCCACCAAGGCCGCTCTTGAAATCCAGGGCCTGACCGGAGCCGCCTATATCGAACTGTCGGGTGGCCGCAAGGGCGAGGAAAGCATCCTTCAGCATGCGATCGACAACGGCAAACGCGCCGTCATCGTCGCCGACCAGTCGAGCGTCACCAACCTTCTGGCGACCGCCGACAAGATCCTCGATCGGGCCAATGACGCAGTCGGTGAACTCCAGGGCTTTATCCAGGATTCGCGCGCTCCGCTGACCCAGACGTTCAAGAATGCCGAGACCTTCTCGGATGCGCTGGCCAAGAATTCCGACAATATCGACGCCTTCTTGCAAAGCGTCGGTGAGCTCTCCAATACGGTGAAGGCAGTTTCCGGCCGTGTCGATTCGACGCTCCAGGCTGTCGAATCGCTGGTCAAGGCCGTTGATGCTCAGAAGATCGACAATATCGTTTCCAACGCCGAGAAGATCACCGCCAATGTCGCCGATGCCTCGGGCGACTTGAAGGGGGCGATCCAGAAGTTCGACCAGACGGCCACTACTTTCAACGATTTCGGCAAGCAGGCACAGGCGACGCTCGATCGCGTCGACATGCTGGTTGCTCAGATCGACCCCGCCAAGGTGAAGGGTTCCGTCGACGACATCGCGCAGGCAACCAAGGATGCGCGCACCGCCGTCGCCTCGATCCGCGATGTCGCCGATACGGTTTCGGCCCGCAAGAAAGACATCGACCAGACGATCCAGGACGTTTCGCAGCTGACCAATAAGCTGAATTCGGCCTCGACCCGCATCGACGGCATTCTCATCAAGGTCGATGCGCTGCTCGGAACCGACAACACGCAATCGCTGTTCACCGAGGCGCGCGATACGCTGGAATCCTTCAAGAAAGTCGCCGACAACCTGAATGCTCGCATCGGGCCGATCGCCGACAATCTGCAGAAATTCTCGAGCGGCGGCTTGCGCGACGTGCAGACACTCGTCAACGACATGCGCGGCACCGTGAACAATCTCAACGATACGATCACCAACTTCGACCGCAATCCGCAACGTCTGATTTTCGGCGGGGACACGGTCAAGCAATATGACGGCCGGACGCGGCGTTAACTGGGAAGGCAGGGTAGCGCATATGGTCGCATCGCATTTGTTGTCGCGCCGTTCGTGGATCAAGGGAACGGTGGTTGCGCTGCCGCTGATTGCGTTGATCCTGTCGGGTTGCGGCACTTCAGCCAAGAACGATACCTATGATCTCTCCGCGGCGGTCGACGGCGATGGGCCCGCCGCCAAATCCCGCCAGATCCTGATTGCCGGGCCGACGGCACTCCGAGCGCTGGACAGCGAGCAGATCGTCATCCGAGTTTCGTCTTCGGAAATCCAGTATCTCTCGCGGGCGCAATGGGGCGACAAGCTGCCGCGCATGGTGCAGTCGAAGCTGGTGGAGGCCTTCGAAAACTCCGGCAAGCTTGGCGGCGTCGGCATGCCGGGGCAGGGGCTGGCGATCGATTATCAGGTCGTCACCGATATCCGCTCCTTCGAGATCGATGCTTCGAGCGGCAACCAGGCGGTGGTCGAAATCTCCGCCAAGATCCTCAACGACCGCAACGGCTCGGTACGCGCCCAGAAGGTGTTCCGCGCCACGGCGCCGGCGGGCGGCGACAATGACGGGTTCGTCAAGAGCCTCGACCGCGCCTTCTCCACCGTTGCCTCCGAGATCGTCAGTTGGACGCTGCGCTCAATCTGAGATGGCGCTTGGCGATCACTGCGTCGACATCAAGGGTTGCTGATTTGGGGAAATATTTGGTCCCGTGACGTTGGGGCTGCCATCGTATTCAATTTCTTCACGAATTTATGGAACGCATCATGTTATCGCTGTCAGGAGGCATGCTGCATGGTGGTCGCACGCGTATTCGGAAAATCGTCATCGGAAGCGATTCAACGCGATAATGCTCGCTTGGCGGCGCTGCAGCAGCTCGACATTCTCGACACGCCGAGGGACGAAGGCTTCGAGCGGATCGTCCGCCTGATAAAGCAGATATTTTCCATCGACATCGGCATCGTATCGCTGATCGATGGGCATCGGCAATGGTACAAGGCCTGCTCCGGAATGTCGGCAGACGAGGTGTCGCTCGAAGATACGTTCTGCCGCTGCGTGGTGGACTGCGATGAACCTGTCATCGTGCAGGACGCCACCAAGGATACCCGCTTTTCAAAACATTCCGCGGTGACGGGCGAGGATCATATCCGTTTCTATGCCGGCGTGCCGCTTAGAACGAAAGCCGGGCACATGATCGGAACGGTATGCGCTATCGACCGCCGGCCAAGGTCGTTCGGCAGCCGAGACCTCGCCATTCTCGAGGAACTGGCGGGAGCGGCGATGGACCGGATCGAGCTGATGCAGTCGGCCGCTACCGACAGCCTGACCGAGGCGATGACGCGGCGCGCCTTCAAGCAGGAAGCCGATCAGCTGATTTCACTCGCTCTGCGCCACCAGCATGACCTGTCCTGTATCGTCTTCGATATCGACCATTTCAAGCGGGTAAACGATACGCATGGACACGCTGCGGGAGACGAGGTTCTGAAAGCGGTGGCGGCGATCTGCAAGACGACCCTTCGCGTCGGCGATCTGTTCGGCCGGATCGGAGGCGAGGAATTCGCCGTCGTCCTGCCGCATGTCGATCGGGAAGGGGCTGTCGCCGTCGCTGAAAAACTCAGGGCCGCCATCGCCTCGCAACCGATCCGTGGTGATCACGGCGTCCTGCATGTCACGGCGAGCTTGGGAAGCTCGACGCTGTCGATCGTCAGCAAGGAGATCGAGACCCTGCTGGCTCAAGCGGATGCCGCAATGTATCAGGCCAAACATGGTGGCCGGAATCGCTGCGTATCATGGAGTTCGATTCATGCCGATCATGCCATCGGCGGTCGGCGGCGTGTGCTGAAGGCGGGTTCGATCCTGTTCAACGAGCGACGCTCGACCATCGATTGCACCGTCAAGTCCATCGGCTCGGAGAGTGCGGGCATCTCAGTCTCCAATACGACAGGCATTCCTTCGGAATTCATCCTGGCCATCAAAGGCGAAGGGTTCGAAACGAATTGCAGGGTGATCGCGCAAGACCGGCAACATCTGGAAGTGGCTTTCAGATAGTCGGAACGCGCAGTCTACTTCGTCGGCTGCGCGTCCGTCATCGTTGCTCCCGGCTGTTTGCCTGGCGCGGTGGATGCCGTGGCGGTCGAGGATGACGGCAGCGTGCTGTCCAGCAGGCCTGCCATCTTGTCGTCGCGCAGGCTCGCGGTTTTTTCGCCCATGACGACGCCGACGACGCGGCGGCCATCCTTCAGCGCCGAGGTCACGACATTGTAGCCTGATGCATCGGTATAGCCGGTCTTGATGCCGTCGACGCCGTCATAGCGGTACATGAGATTGTTGTGGCCGCGCAGCTTCATGCCGCGGAACTGAAAGCCGCGCATGGAGAAGAGCTTGAATTCCTCCGGGAAGTCCCGCATCAGCGAAACGCCAAGGGTCGCCATGTCACGCGCCGAGGTGACCTGTTCCGGATCGGGGAGGCCCGAGGGATTCTTGAAGACCGTATTCGTCATACCGAGCTGGCGCGCCTTGTCGGTCATCGTCTTGGCGAAAGCCTGTTCTGAGCCGCCGAGCTGTTCGGCGATCGCGACGGCAGAGTCGTTGGCGGACAGGACGACGATGCTTTCGACCGCTTCGCGCAACGTCACCTGGCGGCCGGCGCCGATGGCGAGCTTGAACGGCTCCTTGCTCTCGGCATTTTCCGACATGGTGAGCTTCTGGTCCCATTTGAGGCGTCCCTCATGCAGAGCCTCGAAGGCGAGGTAGAGCGTCATCATCTTGGTCAGCGACGCCGGATAGTTCAACTCGTCCTGATTGGATGCTTCGAGAATCTGACCGGACTGCGCATCGATGACGAAACTTGCCTGGCCGGCCTGAACGGCCGTGAAAGCGCCCATCACCATGGCGGAGGAGAGCGCTGTGGCAAGGAGCCGGGAGGTCATTTTGGTCATCGGGCTACTCTGTTGTTGGACGGCCGAGGAGAGCCGTTGGCTAAACGCAAGCCGATCGAGAAAGTTTGTGACGAAATGAAGGACAGAGGGAAATAAAAACGCTCTGTCCACAGTTGATTGCTTTTGCCTCGCGATCTTCGGTTTTGACAATGACGCGCATCGCACATAGAAAATCCGTCATGAGCATAAAGAGCGCGCCTTTCTCCCGTCGTGACCGCACCTGCCTGCAGGTCGCGATCGCGCGCGCTTTTGGCGGACGAGGTCTTCGCGTCCCGCTGTGACGTCAGGGCGCTATCGGCGTCCGGCGCGCTGCTGGACGTAAAGCCCTCACCACGTCAATCAAGGCTGCCAAGGAGACCGGCACCGTGCTCAATCTTTATCATGTCAATTCGCTCGTTCATTGGGAGGAGCGCGAGATTCATCTGCGCGATCATCTGATCGGCTTCTTCTCGCAAGAGGTCCGCAGTTTTCTCAGATCCGTCAATCCTGCCTGGGATGTCAGGAGGGTCGAGGCGCCGGCGCTGATGCCGCGGGCGCTGGTTTCGAGCGCCTATTCGAATGCCGATATCTGGGTCCAGGAACAGCTTTCCGCCGGCGACACCGCGCTGGTGCTCAGACCGGAGACCACGCCGTCCACCTATGCCTATATGCAGCACATCCTCGGAAATCACTCGAGGACGCGGCTGCCGCTCTGTGTCTGGCAGGCGGGCCGGTCCTATCGCCGCGAGCAGGAGCAGCCTATGAAGCATATGCGGCTGAAGGAATTCTGGCAGCTCGAATTCCAATGCGCCTTCACGGCCGACAGCGGCAACGATTATCACGCTGCCTGTCTGGAGCCGGTCCGCCGCATGATCGCCTCGCTGATCCATCTGCCGACGCGCATCGTGCCCTCCGACCGGCTGCCGGCCTATTCCGAGGTGACGATGGATATCGAGGTCGACAATGACGACAAATGGATGGAGGTCTGTTCGATCTCGCGGCGCACCGACTTTCCGCAGCGCTACCGGTCGCAGCCCAAGAAAGGCCCCGACATCGAACACGACGTGCTGGTCCTCGAAATCGCCATCGGCCTCGATCGTTGCGTTTACAATTGGGGCATAGCGGCTGATCGGTGAAAGACGGAAGATCGGGACCGCCTGGCGGTCCCGTCGGCCCCAAATCTATGAAAAAGCAATGTCGGCGGCAGAGCGGATTTCTACCGTCGCCTTGCCTGCATCGAAACCATCGAGCGTTTCATTATGGTGGGCGACGATCTCGGAGAAGGTGAGGGTCGCCGTATCGCCGGTGGTGTGACCATCGGCAATCAGTGTCACTTGGTATCCGAGGGAAACGGCGCGCCTGACCGTCGTGTCGACGCAGAATTGCGACATGCAGCCGCCGATGACGAGGTGAGTGACCGACCGCTCGTTCAAGCGTTCGGTCAGATCGGTCTCGAAGAAGCAGTCGGCGCTTTTCTTGCGGATGACGACCTCGTCTTGTTTCGGCGCGATCTCCTCGCGCAGCGCCCATCCGTCGGTGCCGACGGCCAATCGGTGGCCGCTGTCGCCGTCATGTTGTACCAGCACGACCGGCGCGCCCGCCTGTCGTGCCCTTTCCTGGAGCGATGCGAGCAGAGCGATGGTCTCATCGAGTGCGGAATCGACCTGCGGCTGGCGCTCCGGCGTGGCCTTTCCGGCAAGAATTGCCTTCTGCACATCGATGATCAGCAGCGCCTTGGTCATTTCGAATTCCTCACGATTGGGCGTTCTCCGGTCGCGCCCTTGCAACGAAGGAAGCCGCCCGACATGTGCGCGGCGGCTTCCTGTCCCATTCGCTCAGATGCGATCGATAGTTACAAACAGGCTCAGCTGAGCCTGCCTGCTGCATGGGCGAGCATGGTGTAGACCTTGCCCGTATCGGAGGTGAGGTAGGACTGCGAGACGGTCTGGTTCGGATCGGTGCGGGCGACGTCGGCGAGCAGCTTTTCGAAATCACCGATATAGCGGTCGACGGCAGTGCGGAACTCCGGTTCGCGGTCGTATTTGCGCTTGATCTCATCGAAGGTCTGCTGGCCCTTCAGCGTATAGAGGCGACGGGTGAAGACGTCGCGCTCGCCGCGCTGGTAACGGCGCCAGAGATCGACCGAGGCGTCGTGATCGATGGCGCGGGCAATATCGACAGAGAGCGAGTTCAGCGATTCGACCACGTGGCGCGGATTGCGGCTGTCATTGCTGCGCGCGGCCGGTGCGGCGGCTTCCGCCGGCCGGGACGGGGCACGGGCAGGCGCCTCGTCGGCGGTCTCCTCACGCGATGCGCCGCGCAGGAGATCGCTGATCCAACCGCCGCTTTCCGGGCGAGCCGGCTCCTGGCGAGTGGGGGCAGGCTGCGGGGCGGCGCGCTGAGGCGCGGCAACCGGTGCTGTCGGCGCGATCGTTCCGCGCAGGCCGGTCGCTTCGATCGATGGCGGCGCTGACGGCTGCTGCGGCTGAACTACAGCCTGCTGGGTTACCACAGGTTGCGCCGGACGCGGGGCAGGCTGTGCCTGGGCGAGGGTGCGGGCGACGGGCTCGGAGATCTCAAGCTGCTGGCTGGAGCGGCCGACGAGCTGCGAGATATCCTGCAGCGCCTTGATCTGCTCGGCAACGGCCCGGCGCATGGCCGAGGCGCTTTCCTTGGCTTCTTCCGGAAGGTCGAAGGCGCCGCGCTTCAATTCGGCGCGGGTGGCGTCGAGTTCGCTGCGGATGTCGGCGGCGGAGCGGCGAATATCATCGGTGGCGCCGGAGAAGCGGCCGACGGCATCGTCGATCGCCTCGCGCAGCGCTTCGCGCATGTGCTGGGCAGCGCCGTCGGAGGCGCGGCTGGCTTCGCCGACCATGCGCTCGACTTCCGACAGCGAGGCCGTCAGTCCGCCGCGAATGCGGTTGGAGAGATCGCCGGAGCGGCGCTCGACATTGGCGAAGGTGCCGTCGATCGTCGTATTGGCCTCGTCGCCGGCGCGGGTGATCGCCTCACGCATCGTCTCGGCCGCTTCCTGGGCGCGCTTCTCGGTTTCGGTGAGAATGCGGCCGATATCGGCGAAGGACGACTGCACGCCCTGGCGCAGATTGCCGGTCACCTGGCTGGAGCGCTGTTCGGCCCGCTCGAATACGGTCTCGATCATGCCGCCGAGACCGCGCATGGTCTTTTCGATCTCGTCTGAGCGCTGAACCAGGCTGACGGAGAGCGCCTGCAGCGCGCCTTCGCGTTCCTCGAGCGTCGAGGCGAGGTTGGACTGGGCGGCGCCGAGAAGCTGCGAAGCCTGAGTCAGAACCTTGGAGTGTTCGTCGAAGCGGCCGATGATGCCGCCGACCTGCGACAGCGTCTGGCCCGAAATATCGGAGAGGCGGTCGACCTTGCCTTCGAGAAGCCTGGTCGAGGCGTTGACCATTTCGGCGGCCTTGTTGGCGGAGTCGGCAAAACGCGTGGTCGTGTCGCCCAGGCGGCCGTCGACACTGGCCAGCTGCTCGGCGGCGCGGTTCATCATCATCGCCATCGCCGCACTGCTTTCCGACATGCGCTGAACGAGGCCGTTGACGTTGCCGACCAGGCTGTTTTCGATCGCGCTGACGGCGTTGGCGACATTCTCGGTGCGGGCGGCAACGGCGCTGGCGAGCGCTTCGTTTTCGGCGCGCAGACGGTCGGCGCTGAGATTGGCCGCGGCGGTAATGCGGGCGGCGGCCTGTTCGCCGGCATCGGTGTAGCGGTCGATGATCGGGCGAGCCGTTTCATCGAGGATGCGCGTCAGTTCGACCGAGCGGCCAGCTAGCATCGAATTGAGATCGCGGGTGCGGTCTTCGAGCGTCGAGCGGATCGAATTGCCGCGTGCTTCGAGTGCCCGGTCGATGTCGGTGAAGGTCGTGTCGATCTCGCGGGCCCGCTCCTCGAGATTGGAGCGAATGGCACTGCTGCGGGCTTCGAGCGCCCGGTCGACATCGGCCATGGTGGCGGAAATTTCGCTGCCGGCGCCAGACAGCGTCGAGCGGATGGCATCGCCGCGTGCCTCCAGCGACTGGCCGGCATCCGACAACACCTTGGAGATGGCGTTGACCTGGGTTCCGACGATGGTCTCGGCTTCGGCGACCTTGTTGACGATGGCGTTGCCGGCTTCCGAGAAGGTCTGGGCGACAGCAGCGGCCTGGCTCGCCAGCCGGTTTTGGGCTTCTGCGACGCGGGTGACGATCTGCGACGAACGCTCATCCATGGTGCGGGTGAACTCGTCGCTTTTCGTATTGAGATCCTCAGCGAATTGCTGACCGGTCTTGCCGAGCAGTTCGGTGGTTCTCGTCGCTTCGCCTTCCATTCCCTGGGCTGCTTCGGCAACGGCGCTGCGCAGCGTCGAGGCGAGACCAGCGGCCTTGCCTTCGATGGTGCGATTGACCGCATCGAGACCGACGGTCAAGGCGCGATCCATGGTGGAGAGGCGTTCCTCGATACGTGCATTGCCGCGGTCGAGGGTTTCGCCGAGGTTTGCCGTGCGGCCTTCGATGGCGCCCGTCATGCTCGTGGCGCGGCTATCCAGCGTCTCGGCCAGATTGGCGGTGCGGCTGTCGATCGCCTGGGTGAGGTTTGCGGCGCTGCCTTCGAGCGTCGCGGAGATGCGCTGCGTGGCGTCGTTGCTGAGCGCACCGAGGCGGGAAATGCCGTCGGCAAGCACGCCGGAGAGTTGGCTGCCGACCGTTTCGACCCTGTCTGCAACGCCGCCGACGCCGTCACGGATGCGGGTCTCGATCGCCGCAAGGCCGGCTTCCACCCGCGATCCGGTTTCTTCAAAGCGGCCGGTCAGGCTTTCCACAGACTGGTCGAGATGGGCGGAGAAGCTCTGGGCGGAGTTCGAAATCGCGCTTGCCGCCTCCTGGAAACGACCGGCGATCTGGCCGGCTCCGGCCTGCATGCGATTTTCCAATGTCTGCGCGCCGGAATCGATTGCCTGGCGGATGGCGGCTTCACGCTCCTCCAGCGACATTTCGAGCATGCTGACGCTTGTTGCAACCGAAGTGCCGATGCTGGTCGCCTGCTCGGTCAGCGTATCGCTGATCAGCGCGTGGGCCTGGCTCAGCGACAGGTCGATGGCGTTGGCGCGGTCCTCGAGCGTCGTGCGAATGCGGTCATGGGCGGAGTCGAGGCCGCGCTCGATGCGGGCGGCGGTCTCGTCGGCCAGGCCCCCAAGCCGCGCATGGGCATCGGTCAGGCGGCCTTCGATACGGCCGGTCAAGCCGCCGACGATGTCTTCGAAGCGCGAGCCGCCGGCATCCAGAGCGCCGGAGAGGGCAGCGCTGTGCTGGGAAAGCGCGTTTTCCAGCCGCTGCTGATTATCGGTATAGGCGGCGCGGATCGCATCGGTCTTGTCGGCGAAGGCGCCGGCGACGCGCGTCTCGGCGTTGGCAACGGCCTCCATCATGGAGTTGCTGCGGGCTTCAAGCGCACTGTCGAAGCGGCTCTGGTTATCGTCGAGCGAAATGGCGAGCGCCATGGTCTTTTCGTCGAGCGCATCGGTGAGCCGGTCGTGACTTGCCGTTACAGCGCCGATGATCGCAGCCGTGCGGTGCGTCAAGGCCTCCTCGATGCGGGCCTGGCCTTCGCTCAGCGAGGCGGCGAGGGCGGCGGCCTTCCGGTCGAGCACGCCGTTCACACCCTCATGCGTGCCGGAGACCGCATTGGTGATCGCATCGGTACCTGTCGTCAGCGTCTCCTCGAGACGGCTCTGGCTCTCGTTCAGCGAAATGGCGAGCGCCATTGCCCGGTCGTCGAGTGTCTCGGACAGGCGGTCGTGGGTGGCTGCCACCGCATTGAGGAAGGATTGCGAACGGCTCTCCAGCGTGTCCTGCAGGCGGCTCTGACCCTCGTTCAGGGAGGCGGCGAGCGCCGCTGACTTTTCATCGAGCGCCTGAGAAAGGCGGTCATGGGTCCCGGACACGGATTTGAGGAAGGCTTCGGAGCGCGCTTCCAGCGTGTCTTCGATCCGCGACTGGCTCTCATTGAGCGAGATGGCGAGCGTCATCGCCTTCTCGTCCAGCGTTTCGGACAAACGCTCATGGGTGCCGGAGACGGCGCTCAACAGGGCTGCTGCGCCGGTCTCCATCGTATTCTCGATGCGCGTCTGGGTTTCGTTCAGCGAAATGGCGAGCGCCATCGCTTTTTCGTCCAGTGTCTCGGCCAGGCGTTCATGGGTGCCGGAGACAGCGTTCAGCAGCGCCGCGGAGCGGGTTTGGAGCGTATCTTCGATGCGGGCATGGCTCTCGTTCAAGGACATGGCAAACGCCGTCGCCTTTTCGTCGAGGGTCTCGGCAAGACGATCGCGCGTGCCGGACACGGTGTTCAGCAGCGCCTCGGCACGCGTTCCAAGCGCGTCCTCGATGCGGGCATGGCGCTCGTCGAGCGAGGTCGTCAGGGCGGCCGCCTTGCTGTCCAATGTTTCAGACAGCCGATCATGGGTGCCAGAGACGGCATTCAGCAGGGCCGCGGAGCGCGTCTCGAGCGTATCCTCGATGCGGGCCTGGTTTTCATTGAGCGAAATGGCGAGTGACATCGCCTTTTCATCGAGCGTCTCGGAAAGGCGGTCATGGGTGCCGGATACCGCCTTCAGCAGCGCTTCGGAGCGGGTCTCGAGCGTATCCTCGATGCGGGCCTGGCTCTCGTTCAGTGAGATGGCGAGCGACATCGCCTTTTCGTCGAGCGTCTCGGCCAGACGGTCATGGGTGCCGGAGACGGCATTGATAATGGCGTCCGAACGGGAAGTCAGCGCTTCCTCGAAGCGGCCGTGATGGGTGGTGAGCGCCTCGATCAGTGCGCCGCCGCGCTCTGCCATGACGCTGTCGATGCGGCCGTGAGCCGTTCCGAGCGCATCGGTGATTTCCGCCGCACGCGCTGCAAGCGCGCCGGTCAGCTCTTCGGCGCGACCGCCGAAGGCAGCGGTCACCTGCTCGGTGCCGGCGGCAACTGCGGTGGTCAGATCGGTGGTGGTGCTGCGCAGCGTGTCGCGGAGTTCGGCCGAGCGCGTCTGCAGATTGTTCTGCAGTTCGGACGTGCCGGATGCGAGCGTTAGCGCGATGTCGGAGGTCGCGCTCTGTAGCGCCGAGGTCAGTTCGCCGGTGCGGTCGCTGAGCGCAGTGGTGATTTCGTCCGCCCGGGCGCCGAGCGTGCTTTCCAGCATTTCATGGCCGGTGGCGAGTGCGGTGGCGAGCGCCAGCGACTGGTCGGTCATCGAGGCGCCGAGCCGGTCGATGCTGGAACTCAGAATGCCGTCGATCGATTCCGAGCCGCCGGTCAGCGTCTCGTTGATGCGGGCGAGGCTCTCCATCAGCTTGGTGTCGAGCGAACCGGTGCGTTTGTCGAAGGCGCTGGTGAATTCGGCGACGCGTTCGTCGAAAGCGGTCGATAGCTGGGCGACCGTCGTCTGCAGCCGTTCTTCGAAGAAGCCGGAGCGCACGTCGAGATCCATGACGGCGTCGTCGGCAGTGCTCTGCAGGCTCTGGCGGAAGCTCGCCCCCTTTTCGTCGAGCGCGCTGTTCAGCTTCGCCAGCACATCGTCGAGCGTGCCGCCGATGGTGCGTTCACCGGATTTCAGGCTCTCATTGATCTCGCGGGTGCGGGCGATCAGGATCTCGCTGAGCTGGTGCGTGCGCTCATTCAGCGCTGCGTTCAGCTTCTCGGTGCTGCTGTCCATGGTCGAGGCGCGCGTCTCGAATTGGCTGAGCAGTTTTTCGCCATGGTCGTTGAGGTTGACCGAGAGCGCTTCGAGGCGGTTGTCGAATTCGGTGGCGAGCGCGAAACCGGATGCGTTCAGTGTCTGCAACAGGCTATCGGTCTTGGCGGCGAGCAGGCTGCCTATCGACTGCAGGGCGGTGTCGGATTTTTCCAGGATTGCCGCGGCGCGCGTATCGATCAACGAGGCAAAGGCTTCACCCGATGTGGAAAGCCGCACCGCGATCTCTTCGGTCGCCAGCGACAGCTCTTCCTTCAACTGATCGTGGACGCTGCCGATCGAGGTGCGGATGCGGTCGGCATGATTGACGATCGCCTCGCGCTCGGAACCGAGTTCGTGGACGAGACCGCGGACGCGCAATTCATTGTCGGCATAGGAGCGTTCAAGTGCATTGACTTCGGAATGGACGAGCGTTTCCAGCTCGGAGGCACGCGCAATGGTGCGCTCGATGCCTTCATTCATGGCCGAGACCTCACGGCGCACGGCCTGACCGACGGTCATGATGCGTTCGGAAGCGATGGTTTCCGGCTCGGCGAGACGCAAAGCCACCTCCGCCATGGAGCGGGCGGCATTGCGCATGTCCTGGGCGCGAGCGATCATGATGGCGAAAGCATAGAACATCATTACTGGAATGATGATGCCGACAAGACCGGCGATGACGCCGGGCAGGGCGACGAGATCGGCGAGCGAACGGATCTGCCAGATCTCCGGCGCGTAAAGCAGCGACATCAGGCCGAGGCCGGCCATGACCCAGAGCACGGAGAACAGCGTGGCGGTGCGCACCGCCGAGCGGCTGGAGGCGCCGTCGAAGGATTTCAAGATCGAGGCGGGCGTGTTGCGGCTGGCATCGTTGGCGGGCGCGAAGGTCGGCCCCCGGGACGCCTGCTCGCCGGCACTACCGCGGCGGCTGCGGCGTTGCGCTTCTTCCTGGGCCTGCTGGTTACGCGCATTTACTGGATCAGACACATGAGCCTCCGGGGCCTCTGGCGCATCGCCGCGGCGAGACGGCACGTTATCTTTGCCGAAGTCGATCTGGAGCGCTTCGTCCAATGCCTTGAACGCCTTGTCTTCAATCGACTCGTTATATTTGTTGTTCGCCATTCGGTATGCCTCGTTACTGGTGGCCGGTCCGGCAACACATCCCGGGCTTCCGCCTCACCCGGGAAACAACTTTGCCGTTCCAGCCTTCCATCCCAACGACGGACGGATAAGCATGTCATTTCAGAGTAGATAGCCGCTTTTTCAAACGGAAGGTATCAAAACACTACCATTATCCACTCGCTCGGCAAAGGCGCGTACCATAAACCCGCTCCACCAGTATCGTAGTGACACATCTGGGCTCCTCACACAATTAATGAAGGCTTGAGATTTGTGGCTCGTTAATCCGTTGTTAACATCTTTAAATCCGCGGCACCGCTTAAAAACCAATAATTTAGGGATATTTAACGGACGTTAACCATATGGCGAGATTTCCGCTGCGAATGTGCCGGAATTTAACGTGATGGCCACCCTCCCGACGCAGAACTGTTGCATCAGCGCACGACATGAGACGGGAGAATTGGCAATGGCAGCTCAGATGGCAGCATTGAACATCGTATTCGAGGCGCCGGATAATGCAAAGGGACCCTGTCCCTCGAAGGTCCGGCCGATCGATCTGGTCCATCTCGCCAAGCAGACGATGGGCGACAAGGCGCTGGAAATCGAAGTCCTTCAGATGTTTGCGCGCCAGGCGCGCGCATGTCTGCAGGATATTGCAAGCGGCGAAACCATCCGCGTCGGCGCGGCCGCGCATCGCCTGAAGGGCGCGGCAAGTTCGGTCGGTGCGTTCCGCGTGTCGCAGACGGCGGAAGCCGTCGAGGAGACCGGCGGCGATGCCGGGGCGACGGCAGCGCTGGGTGCTGCCGTCATCGACGCCGAGAATTTCATCCTGAAGCTCTGCCGCGGCTGATCTCCAAGACTTTGGTCGGTGCATGTCGCAGATGTCGTTCGAACGAGGCCCGTTGTTTCATTGCGGAACCACGGGTCTTTTTGCGACCTGCTCCATGACGCTTTGAAGACGGCGGGCAAAGGCCCGATCTGCGACGCTATAACGAAGTTCGGCAATGTTGACTGATGCGTCGAATTGTCGGAAGAAAATCCGCCCATCATTTGAAGACCGGAAATAGTCCTGATGCCCAAACTTACCATCGTTGCTTTCGACGGCACACGTTTCGACCTCGACGTCGACCAAGGCTCCACTGTCATGGAGAATGCCGTGCGCAATTCGGTGCCCGGCATTGAGGCCGAATGCGGCGGCGCCTGCGCCTGCGCGACCTGTCATGTCTATGTCGACGAGGCATGGACCGAACAGGTCGGTCAGCCGGAAGCGATGGAAGAGGATATGCTCGACTTCGCCTTCGATGTGCGCCCGACCTCGCGGCTGTCCTGTCAGATCCGCATGAAGGCTGCCTATGACGGGCTCGTGGTGCACGTGCCGGAACGTCAGGCCTAAGCGCGCTTCGCTTTGGCTCGACTTAAGCGCGTCGCGCTTTGGTGCGGCCTAAGCGCATTGCGCTTTGCTGGCCGAGAATCTCGAGATGTGGATCCCACAAAAAGACGCCTCGCGCGCTAGAGCGAGCGAGGCGAGGCGGGCGCATTACCAACGGATGAGGGAGGAACATCCGCGGCTTCGGAACGCGCCAGGAGAACCCAGCGATGAAAGAGCAGATGCCGTACTTGGTGCGGTGCCTGGACTTTCGAATGTGTTCATATTAACGCGTTCCGGTTGAGTCTGCCAGGATGAAAAATGACCATTCAATCGCTGGGGATGGCGCAGGTTTCGCACAAGTTTCGTTGTGCAGCTAAGGTTTTCCACTCGCATCCCGGCTGAAAAAGCCTTATTTTTCGCCGGCTCGGCCGTTGATTCGATTGTTCAGCAATCTCAGCATGCGCTTCTGGAAATTGACCGCCTCGACGCGGTCGAATCGCGCCTGTTGCCGATCGTGCTCTTCTATACCGCGAGCTGATTCGTCGGAGACAAGTTCCTGCATGGCCTCGCAACTGCGCTGCTGCGGCAGCGCGCGAATGGCGCGTTCCATGGCGCGGGCCTGATCGCGGGCGATTTCGGCATGGCGCTCCTCGTGGCGCTTGATATCGCTCGACAAGGCATCCCAGATCATCGACAGCTCCTTGCTGGCGCCCTTGCGGCTGCTCCAGCGCGGCAGGATGATCTGTGTGTGGACCGTGACCTTGACGTTGCCGACGCGGCAACGCCCGTTATCCTGAATATAGGTCGCTTCACCGCCAAAACGGATCTTCGTGGCACCGGGATGGCGCGCCGAGGAGCCGCTCGACGTTGGGCCGCGCCGGCTGAGTTCGCGGTCGAGCTCATCCGCGGTTTTGCCGCGGATGCTGAAATAGGAATAGCTTTTCGATGCGATCACTTCTGCTGCCACCGGGCTGCAGACGGAAAGAGCAATGGAAAAGGCAGCAGGAAGGACCATATAACGCACTGCAAGCGGCATTCTGAACGCAACCCGTGTTGAAATCGACAGGAGCTTGGGGCATAGCCACCGCAAGCGCAATATCGAATGACGCTTTTTTCGCGATCGATGGGATAAGTCTGGTGAGAGGGCTCGAAGGCAGTTTATGGCGTGTCGGCCATGGCCGGCAGATCGAACTCGGCCGCCGTTCGGTGATCATGGCGATCATCAACGTGACGCCGGACTCCTTTTCCGACGGCGGGCGTTTTGAAACCGTCGACGCGGCGGTCGAACACGCGCTGCGGGCGGTGAGCGAGGGGGCCGGGATTATCGATATCGGCGGCGAATCGACCCGGCCGAACGCCGCAGCCGTCAGCCCTTCGGAGGAGCAGGCCCGCGTCCTGCCGGTCATCGAGGCGCTGCGCGGGCGCACCCAGGCGCTTATCTCGATCGACACCTATCGCGCCGAGACGGCGCGGCTTGCGGTCGGCGCCGGCGCCCATATCGTCAACGACGTATTCGGGCTGCAGAAGGAGCCCGATATCGCCGACATCGCCGCGGCGACCGGGGCCGGGCTCTGCATCATGCATACCGGCCGCGACAGGGCGAAGCTTCCCGACGTCATTGCCGACCAGGTGCATTTTCTCAAACGGTCGCTGGCGATCGCCGCGGCTGCCGGCGTCAACACCGACCGCATCGTGCTCGATCCGGGCTTCGGCTTCGCCAAGGAGACGGCGGAGGAGAATTTGGAACTGATGGCGCGGTTTTCCGAACTTTCCCGCTTCGGCCTGCCGCTGCTCGCCGGCACGTCACGCAAGCGCTTCCTCGGCGCGGTGACGGGCCGTGAGGCGCAGGACAGGGATTCGGTAACGGCGGTCACCAGCGCTTTGCTCAGGCTTCAGGGGGCTGCGGTTTTCCGGGTGCACAATGTCGCAATCAACAGGGATGCACTCGACATCGCCGATGCTATGCTGAATGCGCGCAAGGAATTCGAGAGGAAGCGGCCGACATGACCACCTATACGATCACGCTGCAGAACTGCGCCTTCTTTGCGCGCCACGGCGTCCATGACGAGGAGGAATTCCTCGGTCAGCGCTTCTTCGTCGATGCCGAGCTCGACGTCGTTGCCGGCGAGGCACTGGAAAGCGATTCGATCGACGATACCGTCAACTACGGCATCGCTTTCACCGTGATCGAGCAGATCGTCACGGGCAAGCGGCGCTACCTGATCGAGGCCTTGGCGCTCGATATCGCCAAGGGGCTCTGCCAGACCTTCCCGCAGGTCCGGCGGGCGAAGATCACGGTGCGCAAGCCGAACGCGCCTGTGCCCGGCGTGCTCGATTTCGTGCAGGTGAGCGTTGAGCACTTTGCCTGAAGCGACATTGCAATCGGCCACACTCGGTCTCGGCGGCAATATCGGCGATCCCGTCAAGGCGATGGCCGCCGCGCTGCAACGATTGGATGGACGGGACGACTGCCGCGTCGCCGCCGTGTCCAGGCTCTATCGCACGCCGCCCTGGGGCAAGACGGACCAGTCCTTCTTCTTCAATGCCTGCGCCGCCGTTGAAACCCAGCTCGAGCCGGAAGCATTGCTCGATGTCTGCCTGTCGATAGAGCGGGAGATGAAACGCGAGCGTATCGAGCGCTGGGGTCCACGCACGCTCGATATCGACGTGCTGACCTATGGCGACGTCACCCAGGAGGCGCCGCGGCTGGAACTGCCGCATCCGCGCATGACCGATCGCGGTTTCGTGCTGATGCCGCTTGCCGATATCGCGCCGGGCCTGCTCATCAAGGGCAGGGCGGTCAGCGACTGGCTTGATGATGCCGAGATTGGCGGCATCGAGGTGGCCGATAGCGCCCGCGACTGGTGGCTGAACGTCTGACGCAAAGGGACCTGAAACGGAAAACGGCGGGAAACCCGCCGCTTCAGGAAAATCCGTCGTACGATGTAGCTACTCGATAGAGCCGACGGCCATCTCGTCGACCTGCCGGGTCAGCGTCAGGCCGATGACCGGGACCATCTGGCTTTCGACCTTGACCGAAACGGTGACGTTCATCGTCTTGTCGTCGCGCACGCGGGCGATCATCGCGCCGTTCAGCTTGGCGCGGTTGATGCCGACGACGACGGTATCTTCACTGACGGCGCCGGAGACGACGTCAAGACCCTTGCCGGCGGCGCCGTCGAGGAACTTGCCCTTGTAGGTCGAGCCCGACTGCGAGATGACGGCGGTCATCGGCTGCTTGAAGACACCGACGCGGCAGGTGCCGTCGAGCTTGATGCCGGCGCCACTGTCGCCAGTCGGCTCGCCGATCAGGTTGCAGGTGAACTTTGTGCCCTTGTACTTGCCGGCGACGATTTCGCCCGGGCCCTTCCATGAGCCGGCGACGGAATCGAAGAACGCCTTGTCACGGGTTGCGGCAGTGGCTGCCGGAGCGACATCTGCGACCGGCGACAATGCCGCGGCGGCCAGACCGCATATAATGAGAAACTTGCGCGAATACATGGATTTTCCTTGGCAAACACCACTCACGAACTGGCTGCAAGTTTTGCCGAATAATGGTTAATCCTTCCTTTCGATCGTGCCGAAATGCGAGACGATGCAGGCGTTTCGCACAGTGACGATTTCAAATTATCATCGCTATATCCTTGAATCTACTGCAATTATTTCGGCATTATGCAAGGGAAGGTGAAAACGGCGGAATCGCTTCATCGATCAAGGATTGTTGCTGCGCGGTGACATGGAGGGCGTGAGGTCGCCGATGAAATCACCGATTCCCGGCCGCTTCAAGGCGCGGAAGGAGAGCGGGCGGCAGAGATCCATTGCCGCGATTCCAATGCGGGCGGTCATCAGGCCGTTGACGACGCCTTCGCCGAGCCGGGCCGAGAGCTTGGAGGCGAGCCCATGGCCGAGCACCTGCTGGACGAGGCTGTCGCCGACGGCGATCGAGCCGGTGACGGCAAGATGGGCGAGCACGTCACGCAGCAGGCGGAACATGCCGAGCGTGCCGGGGCGGCCGCCGTAAAGCTCGGCCATGGCGCGGATCAGGCGCACGGCCTCGTAGAGCACATAGAGCAGGTCGACGACGGCGCGCGGGCTGACGGCGGTGACGATCGAAACGCGCTTCGAGGCGTTGACGATCAGGGTGCGAGCCTTGCGGTCGAGGGGAGCGAGCAATTCACGCTCGGCGAGCGCAATCAGATGCGGGGGATCGATGACCTCGCCCTCCGTCGCCTTCAGCGTTGCACGGCCCTTCGATGTCTCGGGATTGGCGGAAAGCAGCGTGGTCAGGCGTGTGACGACGGCGCGGGCCTTGGCCGGCCGGGTTTCGACAATCGCCGCTTCCGCTTCGGACTTGATCGCCTGAACGGCGGCAAGGCGCATCATGCCCGCAGTTTCGCGGACGACGAGGGCGAGCACGGCGAGGATGCCGACGGCGAGCACGGCAAGGGCCAAATAACCCAGCCAGTCGGCGCGGGTGAAGAGATCGCGGATCAGGCTATCGGTCCAAAGCCCAATGGCGAGAGACAGCAGGATGCTGAAGGCACCGGCAGCGATCTTGCCGAAGGAGGTCCGACGTTTGCGGGGCGCTGCCCCCGGGACCGCGCTCAGATCCTTGTCGGGATTGAGGAAGGGATCGTCCTCATCCGGTGTCACGACGATATTTTCGGAGAAGCTTTCCGGCTTGCGCCGCTGCTCTGCCTGGCGGCCGTTGTCGCGCCGTTCGGTTGCCTCATCCTCATAGGCGAAGGCGGCAGGCGGACGGCGCGGCGGATCGGACGGGGGCTTGCTCATGCGAGACGGTCTCCGAACAGGAACTGCATGGCGCGGTCGAGGCGGATATGCGGCACAGACAGCTTGATGCCGCCGCCGGTTTCCTCAAGCTGCGGCGGGCGGAACCTGACGACGTTGACATCGGGCAGTTGCAGGCCGCTTTCGCCCGAGGCGATGCGGTCGAACAGGTTCTCCGGATTCTCCGGCAGGTCGCCGGGGAAGATCGCGGTCTTTCTCAGGCCGTCGAAGCGTTCGCCGGCGATGGTTTCACCCTCCATCGGCGTGCCGACGATGACCGGCAGGTCGTGGCCGTCGCGCGTGACGGATGCCTCGCGGGTGGCGCGCACGGAGGCGAGCGCCATGACGTCGATGCCGGCACCGGCCATGCCGATGCGGTCGATGGCGCGATCGACCAGCCGGCGGGTCAAAGCATCGAGCCGGTCGTGGCTTTCATGGTGGAGATGATCGGCTTTGGTGGCGGCGACCAGCACGCGGTCGATGCGGCGGCCGAGTAGCGAGGAGAGCAGCGAATTGGTGCCGGGGCGGAAACAGGCAAGCACATCGGTCAGCGCCCGCTCCAGATCCTGCACCGCTTCGGGGCCGCGATTCATTGCCTGCAGCGCATCGACCAACACGATCTGGCGGTCGAGGCGGGCGAAATGCTCGCGGAAGAAGGGTTTGACGACGACCGATTTATAGGCCTCGTAACGCCGCTCCATCATCGTCCAGAGCGAGCCGCGGCCGGGACGCCCATCCGGGGGCAGCGCCAGCGGCGCGAAGGTCAGCGCCGGCGATCCGTCGAGATCGCCAGGCAGCAGCAGGCGGCCGGGCGGCAAGGTGGAGAGCGAGCGTTCGTCGGCCTTGCAGGCCTTGAGGTAATCGGCAAAGGCGGTGGCGAGGTCGCGGGCGACCATCTCGTCGGCGCCGGCGTGGATATCGGCTGCACGCGTCAGCGCCAGCCACTCCCGCGACAGCTCGGAGCGGACACCGGTTTGCGCCAGCGCAATCGTTTCCTCGCTGAAGGTGCGGTAGTCCTTGCCGAGCAGCGGCAGGTCGAGCAGCCATTCGCCGGGATAATCGACGATATCGATCGACAGGCGGCCGGGCGAAAACAGCCGGTTCCAGCCGCTGGCGCTCTGATAATCCAGCGTGATGCGCAGTTCCGATATGGCGCGGGTCGAATCCGGCCAGACACGGTCCTTCACCAGCGCGCGGATATGATCCTCATACTGGAAGCGCGGCACGGCATCGTCTGGCTGCGGCTCCAGCCGCACCGCCGAGACGCGGCCCGATTGCACCGGCTCGAACAGCGGCAGGCGGCCGCCATGCAGCAGATTGTGGACCAGCGAGGAAATGAAGACCGTCTTGCCGGAGCGGGAGAGGCCGGTGACGCCAAGCCGCACGGTCGGATTGACGAGGCCGCTCGCCCGGTCGGCGAGATTATCGAGGGCGATGCGGGCGTCGTCGGCGAGGGATGTCAGGCGTGGCGGCAAGGCGCAATTCCGATTGGTCACTGCCGGCAATATAGGAACGCGGCACCGCCCGAAAAAGAAGTGGCGCCGTAAAGACGTCAGACGACCACGAAATCGGTGAGGCGCCAGGTGGTCGCGGACGCGTCGAAATCGAGAACCGCCAGGCCTGCCGTCGGAAAACCGCCGGGAAGGGCGCTGGCCATCGCCTCATGGCCGACGAGAGCCTCCAGAGCCTGCTCCATCGTCGGATTATGGCCGACCAGCATGACGGCCGCCTCATCTTGAGCATCGACGATCTCGATATAGGTATCGACCGTGGCATTATAGAGCGCATCGACATAACGCACGTCGAGCGTCAGGCCCATCGCCCGATGGACCGCGTCGGCGGTGCCGCGGCAGCGCAATGCCGTCGAGCTGATGAGAAGATCGGGACGATAGCCCTTGTCGGCGGCCTTGTCGGCGATGATCTCGGCATCCCCATAACCCTTTTCGTTGAGCGGCCGGTCGAAATCGCGCTGTCCGGGTTCGGCCCAGGCCGCTTCGGCGTGACGCAGGAGATAGATGCGGTTGGGCGGAGGCAGCGGTACGGTCATGGGCAAAATCCAGGATCGGGCGGGTCTTTTCAGTAGCGGTTGCGATTGGCTGCCGTCAATCGCCCGCCATGCCGCAACTGCCGAAAACGTGGCCGCCAACACGGCGTTTTGAAGGCGAAGACAAAAACGGTGGCCGGAATAACCATGACAAAATAGATCGTTAGCCGAAAATTGTAACAGATTTAAAAATCTGTTTACCTGTCGTATTTGGCTTGAATCGCGACTAGCGCTTGGGATATACACCCGCCAGATGAGATGTTCTTCAGGAGAATCGCGTTGAGTGAGAAGATCGATCTTAGCAATTACGTTCCCTCGGAAGAGGAAGAGTTCATGAACGTAAACCAGCGTGCCTACTTCAGGACCAAGCTGGTTGCATGGAGAAATGATATCCTTAGAGAAGCGCGTGAAACCCTCGACCACTTGGCCGAGGAAAGCGCGAACCATCCCGACCTCGCCGACCGGGCGTCGTCGGAAACCGACCGGGCGATCGAACTTCGCGCCCGTGACCGGCAGCGAAAGCTGATTTCGAAGATCGACGCAGCACTGCAGCGCATCGAAGACGGCACCTACGGCTATTGCGAGGAAACCGGCGAACCGATCGGTCTCAAACGTCTCGACGCCCGCCCGATCGCGACGCTGTCGATCGAGGCGCAGGAGCGCCACGAACGCCGCGAAAAGGTCTATCGCGACAAGGGTGCCATTCCGGATTCGTCGCCGCATTATGTCTGCCCGCTCAGGATCCGTCCGGACCATGCCTTCAGTGTGCAGAGCCTGCAGCCTCGAACGTGAAACTGTCAGCTCGGACGCCAGCAGACGGTCGAGGCGTGTACTTGTCGGGAAGGGGACCGCCAGTTCGATTGCCAGTCTCGTCCAATTTGCCGGTTCGTGCCGCATCTCCTTTACGATTTCAAAATCGGCAAACTCATCCACACGCTGCGATTTGTGCCGGAGAGCATCGAGGTTGAAGGTCTCTGCGCGGATCCACTCCGGATCGTTGGACTGCAGCGCATCGAGGACTGCAGGATCGATGTCGCGGACATTCCGGCGCTCGAGGATCGGCCGGTTCCATGTCCTTTCACAGGTCAGGCATTTGTAGATGAGCCAAGCGTCCAGCTTGCGGCCGTTGGCGTTCAGCCGGATCTTGCCGCTGGATTGGAAAGCTCTCAGGCCTCCGCATCCGCCGCATGCAATCCAAGGCTGGGGAGCTGTCTTGGGAATAATGGTCCATCGGACCCGAAGCATATCGCACATATCGTCTTGGTCTTCCGTTCGGAAGTCCACCAAGATGGTGCGTGAGAAAACCCCTGCGGGCGCGGCGTGGCGATGTTGCGGGTGGCTGAAGAGCTGAGACAGCGGAGCTGCACATGGCACATTGTAACAATGCCAAACCGGTCTCTCGCCACCACCCGATGAACATGTTTGCATGCCGCCAGCGTGTCGCTATGCGGCAGGGGTGAAACTGGACTGAGACCGGTATTTACTTAGGCAAAGTGTAACCTCGAATGCGCCGACGCTCTTCAACCCAAGCGATAACAAATCATCGACGACAAAGGTAGCCCCCGGCCCATTCGGGAACGAAAGGCCGTGGCATTGCGGCTTTTATGCAACTTCTCGATGGAGGCAACGCGTTGCGGAGGCTGCTGTTCGGGCGTTCATTTATCGCGATTGACGCTCATTTCGCCGAAGATGCGGGCGACTTCCTTCTGCAGCTCCGTATCGGCGCCGGTGATCGGGGCAAGCTCGGGATCGCGGCGCGGCAGGTTGCCCGGCTGCGGTACGGCTTGGCGGGGCGCCTGGTTTGCCGGCGCCGGCACGATGCGCTCGGCCGTCAGATTGTTCGACATTTCCTCTTCCAGCACCCGCTGGAAATCATGGCGGATCGCTGCTGGCGACTGCGCGGCCGCATCGTCCTCGGCCATCCCGGGTGCGGTGCGCGCGGCAGCCGGCATGGGCTGGAGGGGCGGTGTGGAAACTTCGGGTTCGATGCGCTGCTGCGGAAGCACGCGCTGGCGGGCGGCGTCGAGGATCTCGGCCGCACTTGCGGTATCGTGGAAGGGTGCAGGCTGCGCGGCTGAGGGAGCGACGGGACGCTCCGGCGGGCGCGGGGCGACGGGCAGAGGAGCGTCGCGTTCGGCCGACAGCGGCGCTGTCACGGGGTTTGCCGGAAGAGGGCTCGTGGCCACCGGTGGTGCGACGGCCGGCTGGGCAGGCGGTTCGGGGCGTGGACGCGGCTCCGGCGAAGCCGGCGCGGAGAAGGAAGGCTCGGCGGCCGGCTCGATTCGGGCTGCGGCAGGAGCGATGACGGCAGCTGCGACAGGGGCGCGAGGCGGAGAAACCGGTGGCATTTCCGGCCGCGCCGGGGATATCGGACGCTGCTCGACCGGTTGCGGGCGGTTGATGCTTTCCGGCTGTTCGGCCGCTTCAGGCAGGATGCGGCTTTCGATGACGATATCGCTCGGGCCGCCGATCATGATCAGGTGTTCGACGTCGTCGCGGCGCACCAGCACCAGCCGGCGGCGGGCATCCACGGCTGCGGCGTCCAGCACCTGCAGGCGGGGCTGGCGGTTGCGGCCGCCGCGCACGAAGGGCGAGGGCGCCCGGCGGCGGATGACCCAGAGCACGAGGATGAGCAGGAGAAGCGCCAGGCCGACGCCACCGGCGGCAAGCAGAAAACGGCCGCCATAAGCTCCGACAACATCATCCAACATAGTCACTCACTCCATTTCACATTCGGCACATATTGACGACTTTTCCGTTCCTTAGGCAAGGGCCGGCTGTGCTGTCCAGTCACGGGAGAACGCGATTTCGTGTTCCGCTGTCGGGCGCCCGGCAATCGTGCTCACGGGCAGCCAGGTCGGGCTTCAGGAGCAGATGGCGCTGTTGCCTGTGAATTCAAGCAGTCTTGCCGGCCGCCGGTGTTTTTGCCGGCGCGGCAAATTGCTAAGAAGGAAGGAGTGCCTGATTCCCGCTTCGTGTTCGTGCTAGGAAGTGGGAGGGGCTTATGTGAGGAATACATGACGAAACCGCGTCAGGCCGACGACTATAACGCACCGCTTGTGGATCGTGGGGGGCGTTCTGGCACGGTTTTGCGCATTCTTCTGCTGGCGCTCGTGCTGATCGCAGCCGCCGGCGGCTTCGTCTTCTTCAAAAAGTCGCTCGACAACGAGATCGTGCTCGGCGGTCTTGGCGTGCTCGCCATGGTCGGCATCTTCTTTCTGGTCTCCTCGGTCATCGGCTTCATCGAGGTGATGCCGCAGCGCCAGTCCGACAGCCTGGCGCGCGCCTTCCTCAACAGCCATCCCGACGGCACTTTGATTACCGACGAAAAAGGACGGATCATCTATGCCAATGCCGCCTATGGCGCCCTGACAGGGGCGCGCAAGGCGACCGAGGTGCAGACCCTGGAAACGCTGCTGTCGCGCCACCGCGAATCGAATGAGGCGCTTTACAGGCTGGTCAACGGCCTGCGCGAGGGCAGGGAAGGCCGGGAGGAATTCCGCCTGCTGCGCGCCGTCGGGCCTGGCAGCAACAGCTCCGGCGCGCATTGGTACCGGCTGAAGGCGCGGCTGCTGCAGCCGGAGGAAAACAGCGGCAAGCCGCTGCAGATCTGGCAGATCACCGACATCACGACCGAGCGCGACGACCAGGAGCGGTTCTTCAAGGAGCTGCAGAACGCGATCGATTATCTCGATCATGCGCCGGCCGGCTTCTTTTCCGCCGGCAGGAAGGGCGAGATCTTCTATCTCAATGCGACGCTTGCCGAGTGGCTGGGTCTCGACCTTACCAAGTTCGTGCCGGGCTCGATGACGATCGGCGACGTCGTGGCCGGCGAGGGGCTGGCGCTGATTCAGTCGGTACAGGCCGAACCGGGCCTGAAGAAGACCGTGACGCTCGATCTCGATCTGCGCAAGACCAATGGTCAGAGCCTGCCGGTGCAGATCATCCACAGCGTCACCTCGATGCGTGACGGCGCCCCCGGCGAAAGCCGGACGATCGTGCTGGCGCGCGAGAAGAACAGCGAGAGCAGTCAGTCGGCTTCGGCCGCCGCCATGCGCTTCACCCGCTTTTTCAACAACACGCCGATGGCGATTGCCTCGGTCGACGGCGACGGGCGTATTCTGCGGACCAATGCACCGTTCCTGAAGCTGTTTTCCGGCGTCGTCTCGCGTGACGACCTGGAAAAGGCGCCGCATCTTGAAACCATCGTGCAGGAGAGCGACCGGCGGCAGTTGGCCGAGGCGCTGGCGGCGGCCAAGGACCGCCAGGGCGACATCGCGCCGCTCGACACCCGCACGCCGACCGACGAGGCGCGTTATTTCCGCTTCTATGTCAATGCCGTCATCGACCAGAGCGACGAGGCGCCCGAGGAGGCAGCGATCGTCTATGCCGTGGAGGTGACCGAGCAGAAGGCGCTGGAAGCGCAGATGGCGCAGACGCAGAAGATGAATGCGGTGGGAACGCTTGCCGGCGGCATCGCCCATGATTTCAACAACGTGCTGACGGCGATCCTGCTGTCCTCCGACCATCTGCTGCTGCAGGCACGGCCGGCCGATGCCAGCTTCGCCGACCTGATGGAGATCAAGCGCAACGCCAACCGCGCCGCCGTGCTGGTGCGCCAGCTGCTCGCCTTTTCGCGCAAGCAGACGATGCGGCCCTCGGTGCTCAACCTCACCGATGTCGTCGGCGACCTGCGCATGCTGGTCGACCGGCTGCTGTCGGGCACCAACGTCAAGCTCGACGTGCAATATGGCCGCGACCTCTGGCCTGTCAAAACGGACCTCTCGCAATTCGAGCAGGTGCTGATCAATCTTTGCGTCAATGCGCGCGACGCCATGCCGGAGGGCGGCACGCTGACGCTGCGCACCCGAAACCTGACCGCCGCTGAGGTCTCCGCCTTCAACTATTCCTACATGCCGGCCGAAGACATGGTGCTGGTCGAGGTCGCCGACAACGGCACCGGCATCGCGCCCGAGATCATGGACAAGATCTTCGAGCCCTTCTTCACCACCAAGGATGTCGGCAAGGGTACCGGTCTCGGCCTCGCCATGGTCTACGGCATCGTCAAGCAATCGGGCGGCTACATCCAGCCGGAATCCGAAGTCGGCAAAGGCACGACGTTCCGTGTTTTCCTGCCGCGCCACATCCCGGAGCCGGCGGTGGCCGCGGAAGCCGGTTCGATCGACGGCGCCATCGCCGGGGCCGAGGTGCTGCCGCAGCCTGCACCGCCGCAGCAGCCGGAGGACCTGACCGGATCGGCCGTCATCCTTCTCGTCGAGGACGAGGAGGCGGTGCGCCGCGGCGGCAAGCGCATGCTGGAAACGCGCGGTTACACCGTGCACGAGGCGGGCTCGGGCGTCGAGGCGCTCAGCATCATGGAAGAGCTCGACGGCAAGGTCGACATCGTCGTGTCCGACGTGGTGATGCCGGAGATGGATGGCCCGACGCTGCTGCGCGAGCTGCGCAAGAGCTATCCCGACATGAAATTCATCTTCGTCTCCGGCTATGCCGAAGACGCCTTCGCCCGCAACCTGCCGCCGGAGTCGAAATTCGGATTTTTGCCGAAGCCGTTCTCGCTGAAGCAGCTTGCTGTGGTGGTGAAGGAGACGCTGGAGGGGTGAAGGGGGCCGTCGGAGAGGTCGTGCCGTGTGGTACCCCCCTCTGCCCTGCCGGGCATCTCCCCCACAGGTGGGGAGATCGACAAGAGGCGTGCTCCTCCCACCTCTCTACCGTTTCGCCGGATTGCAACGCTGATTGTTGAGGAAAGCCGGTGCGCCCAGCCCATCTCCCCACCTGTGGGGGAGATGCCCGGCAGGGCAGAGGGGGGCTTGCACGGCACGCCCTGTCTGCCAGGGCATTCTTGCCCTCCTACTATCCCTTACTCGCCAAGCGCCACGGCAATCTCAGCCGCCAGCCGCGCATTGTTCTCGACCAGCGCAATATTCGTCTTCAGGCTCTGGCCGTCCGTCAAGTCGAAAATGGTCGAGAGCAGGTAGGGCGTCACGGCCTTGCCGGTGATTTCGTCGCGCTCGGCGCTGTCGAGTGCGCGCTCGATATAGATCTCCATCTCTTCGCTCGGGATCTCGTCTGCTTCCGGCACCGGGTTGGCGACGAGCATGCCGCCGTCGATGCCGAGCTGTTCGCGCACCGTCTGGAAATTGGCAATGGCCGCCGGGCTGTTCAGTGACAGCGGGCTTGATATGCCCGAGGAGCGCGACCAGAAGGCGGGGAATTCTTCGCTCTCATAGGTGACGACGGGAACGCCACGGGTTTCCAGCACTTCCAGCGTTTTCGGAATGTCGAGGATCGCCTTGGCGCCGGCGCAGACAACGATGACGCCGGTGCGGGCGAGCTCCTCGAGATCGGCTGAAATATCGAAGCTTTCCTCGGCGCCGCGATGCACGCCGCCGATGCCGCCTGTGGCAAAAACGCGGATGCCGGCACGGGCGGCCGCGATCATCGTCGCCGCGACTGTGGTGGCGCCGGTGCGGCGCTCGGCGATCGCGAAGGCGAGATCGGCGCGCGACACCTTCATCACGTCCGTCGCTTTGGCGAGCTGTTCCAGTTCCGCGGATTCAAGACCGACATGCAGGGTGCCGTGGATGACGGCGATCGTTGCCGGCACCGCACCCTGTTCGCGAATGATCGCCTCGACGCTGCGGGCCATCTCGATATTGCCGGGATAGGGCATGCCGTGAGTAATGATGGTCGATTCCAGCGCCACCAACGGCGCGCCGCGCTGCTTGGCGCTCGCGACCTCCTTGGAATAGGCGATCGGCAGAAGAGGGGAGATGGGCTGGGTCATGATCTTGTCCTGTCCTCGATCGAGCCTGATGCCGAAAGTGTCAGCGGTTTTCCGACGACATCATGCTCAACTATTTCATTTGGTCGCTTCAATGCAGAATTCTGATCTGGGGAACAAGGGCAAGCGCCTCATTCAGCAGATCCGGCGTCAGATTTTCGTTGACGGCGTGCGGTGACTGCACAGTCAGCGCTGCTGCCGCGGTGCCGTGGCGGATTGCTTGCTCGAGCGGCAGGCCTTGCATCAAGGCGGCGAGCGTGCCGGCGGCAAGGGAATCGCCGGCGCCCGTGACATCGGCCAGGGTCTCGGCGATTGGCGGCTGCAGCGTCACGGCGCGGCCATCGCAAAGCGCGACGAGCTCGCGGCGGCCACGGGTGACGACGGCGCTCCGGATGCCGATCTCGTTCAGAAGCGGCGGCCAGCCGCCGGCGTCGTCCGGCCGTTCACCGGCAAGGGCGGCGGCTTCGGCCTCGTTCATGAACAGGTAGTCGATATCTTCGACGCAGGGTTTCAGCCTGACGACCTTGGCCGGCGAAATGGCGATTGCGGCGACGGGTTTGGCCAGCGACCGCGCCTTGGCGACGATGGCCGCGATCGTCTCTTCCGGCAGATTGGCATCGAAAAGGATGAGATCATGCGCGGCGAAAGCCTCGCGCACCCAGCGGATGGAGAGGCGCCGCGGCACGAAGAAGCGGTAGAGATCCATGTCGGCAAGGGCGATCACCAGATTGCCGTCCTTCTCGATGATTGCCGTGTAACTCGGCGTCTTGCGGTCGAGGAAGACGAAGGGCCGGTCGTCGATGCCGGCGAAATCGGCGGCTTCGCCGACCATCTCACCGATCGGATCGCCGCCGCGCGGCGAAATCATCGTCACCTGAAAACCGAGCCTTGCAAGGTTGCGTGCCGCATTGAAGCCGCCGCCGCCCGGCTCTTCGAACCAGGTCCCGGGATTGCTGGCGCCAGGCGCCGTCTCGCCGGAGATGCGGCCGCGCCTGTCGATATGGGCACCGCCGAGAACGAGAATCTTTTTTTTCATTTCAGCCGCTCTCCCGAGGGGCGAAGGACGAATCGATGCGATGCGTCTTTTCCGATGCATGTCGGTATTCCAGGCTTAAGCCATTGCTTTGCATTGATAAAACAAAAATAGAACACGGACCGTTTTACCTTTTTCTTTCAATTGTTTGATCGCCTATTGCGACAGTAGAACAAATAGGGTACAAACTCGACATTGCTTGGGCGGCTTCAATAACCTAAAGGTGGATCGGATGTCTCAGAATTCATTGCGGCTGGTAGAGGACAAATCGGTGGACAAAAGCAAGGCGCTTGAAGCGGCACTCTCACAGATAGAGCGGTCGTTCGGCAAGGGCTCGATCATGAAACTCGGTTCCAACGAGAACGTCGTCGAGATCGAGACGGTTTCGACGGGCTCGCTTGGCCTCGATATTGCGCTTGGCATCGGTGGCCTGCCGAAGGGCCGCATTATCGAAATCTACGGGCCGGAAAGCTCGGGTAAGACGACGCTTGCGTTGCAGACCATTGCGGAAGCGCAGAAGAAGGGCGGTATCTGCGCCTTCGTCGACGCCGAACACGCTCTTGATCCGGTCTATGCCCGCAAGCTTGGCGTCGATCTGCAGAACCTTCTGATCTCGCAGCCGGATACCGGCGAGCAGGCGCTCGAAATCACCGACACCCTGGTGCGCTCCGGCGCCGTCGACGTTCTCGTCGTCGACTCGGTCGCCGCGCTGACGCCGCGCGCCGAAATCGAAGGCGAAATGGGCGACAGCCTTCCAGGTCTCCAGGCCCGCCTGATGAGCCAGGCACTGCGCAAGCTCACCGCCTCGATTTCCAAGTCGAACTGCATGGTGATTTTCATCAACCAGATACGCATGAAGATCGGTGTCATGTTCGGTTCGCCTGAGACAACGACGGGCGGCAATGCGCTGAAATTCTATGCCTCCGTTCGCCTCGATATCCGCCGTATCGGCGCGGTCAAGGAGCGCGAAGAGGTGATCGGCAACCAGACCCGCGTCAAGGTCGTCAAGAACAAGATGGCGCCTCCCTTCAAGCATGTCGAGTTCGACATCATGTATGGCGAGGGCGTTTCCAAGACCGGCGAACTCGTCGATCTCGGCGTCAAGGCCGGCATCGTCGAGAAGTCGGGCGCCTGGTTCTCCTACAACAGCCAGCGTCTCGGCCAAGGCCGTGAAAATGCCAAGACCTTCCTGCGCGACAATCCGGATCTCGCACGCGAGATCGAGCTGTCACTGCGCCAGAATGCCGGCTTGATCGCCGACCGCTTCCTGCAGAACGGCGGACCGGATGCAGATGACGGCGATGGCGCCGCGGAAATGTAATTTTCGCGCGTGAACGCATTGGACAATTTCGGCCGGCCGTATTCCTGATGAGAATGCGGCCGGTTTTGTTTGTCTGCTGGACAGTGGCGGAGGCGAACGTTAAAAGCCGATGGATTTGTATTTACTGGCCTCGGGCAGCATTGAAGGGCATAGAATGAGCGGCGTAAACGATATCCGGTCGACCTTCCTCGACTATTTTAAGAAGAACGGCCATGAAATCGTTCCGTCGAGCCCGCTCGTGCCGCGCAACGACCCGACGCTGATGTTCACCAATGCCGGCATGGTGCAGTTCAAAAACGTCTTTACCGGCCTGGAAAAGCGCCCCTATTCCACGGCGACGACCTCGCAGAAATGCGTGCGCGCCGGCGGCAAGCATAACGACCTCGACAATGTCGGCTATACCGCGCGTCACCTGACCTTCTTCGAAATGCTCGGCAACTTCTCCTTTGGCGACTATTTTAAGGAGAATGCGATCGAGCTTGCCTGGAAGCTCGTCACCGAAGGTTTCGACCTGCCGAAGCATCGTCTGCTGGTCACCGTCTATTCCGAAGACGAAGAAGCAGCGGGACTGTGGAAGAAGATCGCCGGTTTTTCCGACGACAAGATCATCCGCATCCCGACCTCCGACAATTTCTGGCAGATGGGCGATACCGGGCCCTGCGGCCCTTGCTCTGAAATCTTCATCGACCAGGGCGAGAATGTCTGGGGCGGCCCTCCCGGTTCGCCTGAGGAAGATGGCGACCGGTTCCTGGAGTTCTGGAACCTCGTCTTCATGCAGTTCGAGCAGACCGAGCCCGGCGTGCGTAACCCGCTACCGCGTCCGTCGATCGATACCGGCATGGGCCTTGAGCGCATGGCCTGTATTCTCCAGGGCGTCCAGAGCGTTTTCGACACCGACCTGTTCCGCACGCTGACCGGCGCGATCGAGGATGCCGTCGGCGTCAAGGCCGCCGGCAGTGCCAGCCACCGCGTCATCGCCGATCACTTGCGCTCCTCCGCCTTCCTGATCGCCGATGGCGTGCTGCCGTCGAATGAAGGCCGTGGCTACGTGCTGCGCCGTATCATGCGCCGCGCTATGCGCCATGCCCAGCTTCTCGGCGCCAAGGAGCCGTTGATCTACAAGCTGCTGCCGACACTGGTGCAGCAGATGGGTCGGGCCTATCCGGAGCTCGTGCGCGCCGAAGCTCTGATCTCCGAGACACTGAAGCTCGAGGAAAACCGGTTCCGCAAGACGCTGGAACGTGGCCTGTCGCTGCTATCCGACGCGACCGCCGACCTTTCCAAGGGCGACATGCTCGATGGCGAGACGGCCTTTAAGCTCTACGATACCTACGGTTTCCCGCTCGACCTGACGCAGGATGCGTTGCGCGCCCGTGAAATCGGCGTCGATATATCAGGCTTTACCGATGCGATGCAGCGCCAGAAGGCTGAAGCCCGTTCGCATTGGGCCGGCTCAGGCGAGAAGGCAACGGAAACCGTCTGGTTCGAGCTCAAGGACAAACACGGCGCCACCGAATTCCTCGGTTACGACACGGAAGCAGCCGCAGGCGTTGTTCAGGCGATCGTCAAGGACGGTGCGGTTGCGACCGAAGCCAAGGCCGGCGACAAGGTACAGATCGTCGTCAACCAGACGCCGTTCTATGGCGAATCCGGTGGCCAGATGGGCGATACCGGCGTGATCTCCTCCGACCATGGCAAGATCGACGTATCAGACACGCAGAAGAAGGGCGAAGGCCTCTTCGTGCATTCCGGGACCGTGGTTGAAGGCGTATTCAAGGCTGGCGACGCTGTTGTGTTGACGGTCGATCATGCCCGTCGTTCGCGCCTGCGCGCCAACCATTCGGCAACCCATCTGCTGCATGAGGCGATGCGCGAGGTGCTCGGCACCCATGTTGCCCAGAAGGGTTCGCTGGTCGCGCCCGAGCGCCTGCGCTTCGACGTGTCGCATCCGAAGCCGATGTCGGCCGAAGAACTCAAGGTGGTCGAAGAGATGGCCAACGAGATCGTGCTGCAGAACGCGCCTGTCACGACCCGCCTGATGAGCGTCGACGACGCCATCGCCGAAGGCGCCATGGCGCTGTTCGGCGAGAAGTACGGCGATGAAGTGCGTGTCGTGTCGATGGGCACCGGCCTTCATGGTGCAAAGAGCAATAAGCCTTACTCGGTCGAGCTTTGCGGCGGCACGCATGTGTCGGCCACCGGTCAGATCGGCCTCGTGCGCATCCTCGGCGAGAGCGCCGTCGGCGCCGGCGTTCGCCGTATCGAAGCGGTGACCGGTGAATCGGCGCGAGAATATCTGGCCGAGCAGGATGATCGCGTGAAGACGCTCGCTGCCTCGCTGAAAGTTCAGCCTTCGGAAGTTCTGTCGCGTGTGGAAGCGCTGATGGACGAGCGCCGCAAGCTCGAAAAGGAACTGACCGACGCCAAGCGCAAGCTCGCCATGGGCGGCGGGCAGGGCAGTTCTGCCGATGCCGTGCGCGAGATCGCCGGAGTGAAATTCCTCGGTAAGGCCGTGGCCGGCGTCGATCCGAAGGACCTCAAGGGTCTTGCTGATGACGGCAAGGCCAGCATCGGCTCCGGCATCGTGACGCTGATCGGTGTATCTGAAGATGGCAAGGCGAGCGCCGTCGTTGCGGTGACGCCGGATCTCGTTGATCGTTTTAGCGCTGTCGATCTCGTCCGCATCGCCTCTGCCGCCCTCGGCGGCAAGGGTGGCGGCGGCCGTCCCGACATGGCCCAGGCCGGTGGTCCGGACGGATCGAAAGCAGACGAGGCGATCGAAGCGGTGGCGCTGGCACTCGCCGGGTGAACTGCGGGTTCATTCCTAAGTTTAGAAAAGGCGGAAGCTTGGCTTCCGCCTTTCTGATAGACTTGTTCTTTATTCGCCGCCCCTCCAGCCCTCCTCATTCCTGTGCTCGTCACAGGAATCCAGTGCGCCCAAGTTCTTGGGCGCCAAAGACTCTTTTCTTTAGGTATTGATTTATTCACGGCGCGGACGCGCCGTGGCTGGATTCCTGTGACGAGCACAGGAATGAGGGAGGGAAATCGGCATATGGCGACGTTTTCCTCTGTCGCTTAGCGGGTCGATGGCGCAGCGTTGGCGTTCCGGAGCCGGCAAGTCCGCAGGATTTGTCAAATCGGGATATGGTTCTCTGCAGCCGATCGATTTTCATAAGGGCGTTGACATGAATGGTGATGCAGCATGGGCACTCTATGAAGCCCGTCTGAGACGGGTTTCGGCTTATATTCACGAGCACCTCGACGAGGAGCTGGATATGGAGCGCCTTGCTGAGATCGCCTGCATGTCCAGCTATCACTGGCACAGGATCTACCGGGCGATTTACGGCGAGACGCTGGCGGCCACCGTCAAGCGGCTGCGGCTGCATCGCGCGGCGGGCGAGATCGTCCGCACGGAGCTTGCCGTCCGTGAGATTGCGAAGCGATCAGGCTATCCCAATCTCCAATCCTTCAACCGCATTTTCAAGTCGGTCTACGGCATGCCGCCGGCGCGCTACCGGAAAGAGGGAAGCCATACAGCCTTCCAACCCTCACCTGACGGAAAGACCAAAGCCATGTTCGATGTTACCATACGCGAGATCGCGCCGACCGAACTGATCGGTGTCGCCCATACCGGCTCCTATATGGAGATCGGCAAAGCCTTCGAAACATTGTTCGGCACGCTTTACGCGCGCGGCCTCGCCAAGCCCGACATGCGAATGATCGGTGTCTATCTCGACGATCCCGATATCGTGCCGGCCGAACAGCTGCGCTCGATCGCCTGCGTCACCGGCGTTTCCGCGGGGCCGGTCGAAGTGCCGTTCGAGCGACGCACGATCGACGGCGGCGACTATGCCGTGCTGCGCCACAAAGGCCCCTATGCCGACATGCACAAGGCCTACCAGTGGCTTTATGCGGAATGGCTGCCGAAATCCGGGCGGCAGCTGAAGGACAGCGTCATGTTCGAGGAATATCTCAACAACCCGCGCGAGGTGCCGCCGGCCGAGCTGATGACGGATATCCATATGCCGCTTGCCTGAGGGCTGACATCCCGGCGCGGCCACGTTAGAGCCGCGCCGGTGACGATCAGGCCGCCTGCATCGTCTTTCCGGCCTCATCGTCAAGCGCATTGGCGCGCTTATAGGCCTCACGTTCGCTGATGCGGCCGAAATAATCGACGAAGGCCTGGCGTTTTTCGATGCTGCCGAAGCCGAGGCCCCAGCCGACATGCGAGCCGACATAGACGTCGGCGGCGGTAAAGCGCTCGCCGGCGACATAGGTCGAGCCGGAAACGGCCATCTCGAGCGTGTTCATGACGTCGCCGAAACCGCCGCAGCCGGCCATGCGCAGGCGCTCCGTCGGAATTTCGAAGCCGAGAGCCCTCATCGTCACCGCCGATTCCAACGGACCGGCGGCAAAGAACATCCAGCGGTAATAGGCGGCGCGTTCCTCCGGCTTGGGGGCCAACCCCTTTTCCGGGAAGGTTTCGGCGAGATAGGCGCAGATTGCCGCACATTCTGTGACGACGGTGTCGCCGTGGCGGATCGCCGGCACCTTGCCCATCGGGTTGACCCGCAGATATTCCGGCGCCTTCATGGTTTCGCCGAAGGTCAGGAGTTCGGTGCGATAGGGCTGACCGATTTCCTCCAGCATCCAGCGCGCGATGCGGCCGCGTGACATCGGGTTCGTGTAGAATACCAATTCTTCGGTCATGACATCCTCCTCCTGTTGCGTCGCTCGGAATCAATAGCGCGGCGAGGTCTTTGGGCAACCCCCGGTCTTCAGAGAGCCTTGCGGTACTGGATGAAACCCGAGCGTTCAGCGATCTTGTCGTAGAGCCGCCTCGCCGTTGCATTCGTTTCGTGCGTCATCCAATAAAGCCGGCCTGCGCCGTTTTTGCGCGCAAGATCGGTGACCGCGTCGATCAGCGCGGCGCCGGTGCCGAGCCCACGCTGGCTGTTTTCGACATAGAGATCCTGCAGGTAGCAGGTCCATTGCGGCAGCCAGCAGGAGCGGTGAAAGATGGCATGGACGATGCCGACGAGGCGACCGTCTTCATCGAAGGCGCCGAGCGCGTGCATCGGTTCGTCGGGATCGTGGAAGCGGCCCCAGGTGAGATCGGTGGTTTCGGGCGGGATCACCACTTCGTAGAAGCGCTGATACGCTTCCCACAGGGGTTCCCAAGCGGCGCAGTCGGAAGGTTCGAGCGGGCGCACGGTTGCCGTCATTTCCTGATCTCCCAAATAAAAAACGGCGGGGAAATCCCCGCCGTTTCAATGCTATCGCGAAAAGGCTGGCTTATGCCATGGCCTTCTGCAGGTTCTGGTCGATCTTGTCGAGGAAGGCGGTGGTCGAGAGCCACGGCTGATCCGGACCGATGAGCAGCGCCAGATCCTTGGTCATGAAGCCGGATTCGACGGTGTCGACGCAGACCTTTTCGAGCGTCGAAGCGAAGCGGGCAAGCTCGGCATTGTCGTCGAGCTTGGCACGGTGCGCGAGGCCGCGGGTCCAGGCGAAGATCGAGGCGATCGAGTTCGTCGAGGTTTCCTGGCCCTTCTGGTGCTGGCGGTAGTGGCGGGTGACCGTGCCGTGAGCGGCTTCGGCTTCAACCGTCTTGCCATCCGGCGTCAGCAGGACCGAGGTCATCAGGCCGAGCGAGCCGAAGCCCTGGGCAACGGTATCGGACTGGACGTCGCCGTCATAGTTCTTGCAGGCCCAGACGTAGCCGCCCGACCACTTGAGCGCCGAGGCGACCATGTCGTCGATCAGGCGGTGTTCGTAGGTGATGCCGGCTTCCTTGAACTGATCCTTGAATTCGGTCTCGTAGACTTCTTCGAAGATGTCCTTGAAGCGGCCGTCATAGGCCTTGAGGATGGTGTTCTTGGTCGAGAGGTAAACCGGCCATTTGCGCATCAGGCCGTACATCATCGAAGCGCGGGCGAATTCGCGGATCGATTCATCGAGGTTGTACATGGCCATGGCGACGCCGGCGCCCGGCGCGTTGAAGACTTCCTTCTCGATGACGGTGCCGTCTTCGCCGACGAACTTGATCGTCAGCTTACCCTTGCCGGGGAATTTGAAGTCGGTGGCGCGGTATTGGTCGCCGAAGGCGTGACGGCCGACGACGATCGGCTGTGTCCAGCCGGGAACCAGGCGCGGCACGTTCTTGCAGATGATCGGCTCGCGGAAGATGACGCCGCCCAGAATGTTGCGGATCGTGCCGTTCGGGCTCTTCCACATTTCCTTGAGGTTGAATTCCTTGACGCGGGCTTCATCCGGCGTGATCGTCGCGCACTTGATGCCGACGCCGTACTTCTTGATGGCGTTGGCGGCATCGACGGTGACCTGGTCGTTGGTGGCGTCGCGATTTTCGACGGAGAGGTCGAAATAGTCGATGTCGAGGTCGAGATACGGATGGATCAGCTTGTCCTTGATAAGCTGCCAGATGATACGCGTCATTTCATCGCCGTCGAGATCGGCGACGGGATTGGCGACCTTGATCTTGTTCATGTATCTGCCTCGTTCGAGCTTGAATGGGGACGGGGGTCCCGGGTGGGTGACGTGATGAGGAGCGCTATAGCATTGTGAACCGGGAACGCAAAGCTGCAACGGGTTTCACAATGCGTTTTTGCCGGCATTGCCAAGCGCTGAAATCTGACTAGTGTCCGCCTTGATTTGCCCGCCCCGGAACATTCGATCATGAAGACAATCGCCGTTGTTATCGCAAGCCTTATCGCCTTTTCAGGCGCCGCCCACGCGGCCGATGCCACGGCTCCCGTGAAGGAGATCATGGACGCAACCAGGAGCAACTGGGCCGACAACAATAGCGACTGGACCGACATCTTCGATGCGAGCCGGCTCGACCATCTCTACAGCAAGGACTTCATCGCGAAATATCAGGCGGCCGCGCAATTTCCCGCCGGCGACGACGACGACGGCATATCGCCCTTCGATTACGATGTCATCGTCAACGGCCAGGATGCATGCCCGCTGGAGGATCTGACGATGGCGGCTGCGCCCCCGGTCAACGGGACGACCGAGGTCACGGTGCGCTTCAAGAAATCCGCCTGCGCGGACACTCCTGACGCCAAGGACTATACGACCGTTCGCTTCGAGGTGGTCGAGGAGGCTGGCCAAGCCGTCATCGACGATATCGTCACCGAGAATATCGAAACGCAGGGCCGAGACTCACTGAAGGCGACGATGGCGCTGATTGCCAAGGGCCAATAGGCGCGACATTCGATCGATACCGGAGAATCGATGCCGGGCTATTGTTCCGACCGGTTCTCCGATGGTTTGATTTCCGCTTTTGCGGCGATATCTGTCGATCCTTCCGTAGCATGAGGGCTCTTGCATTTGTTTTCCGGTTTTCAGCTTCGCGACTGGCTGCTTGCCAACGATCCGGCGCTTTCGCGTCTGCGCATGGCCTCGCGGGTGACGCTGGCGATCGTCCTCTCGTTCCTGATCCTGCTTGCCATCCACGCCCTTGTTCTGCCGCTGCCGACTGCGGCTTTCGGCCTCGGCATCGTTCTGTCGATCGAAGGCGGGATTGCCGTTCGCGATAGGGGAAATGCGCGCCAGCTGGTGACGCGGCTCCTCGGTTGTGTCGCAAGCCTTGCCATCGTCGCCGTCGCGGCCGGGCTCGAGGATAGCCGTCTTCTCTCTGATCTCGTCTTCCTGGTGGTGATCGCGCTTGCATCTGCGGGACGGGTGTTCGGGCCGCGCGGTTTTGCCATCGGCATGTTCGCCTTCACCTCCTATTTCATGGGCGCCTATTTCCGGCCTTCGCTGACCGATCTGCCGGAGGTGGCGATCGGTCCCGTCGTCTCGGTGCTGGTCGGTCATCTGGTGAGGGCGGTGCTCCCGCCAGACGATTGGCGGCGCGACTTGCTGCGCTCGCTCGAAAGCGTCAGGGGAAGGATCAACCAGATCCTCTTCAAGCTCGCCGCCATCGCCGGCAGCGCCGAGGTCGGCGAGGCCGACCGGCAGGAACTGCGCCAGCTGGAAGACCGGCTGAAGGAGGTGGTGCTGATGGCGGAGACCTTCATTCCGCGGCCGCCGGCCGGCGTCTTCGACGGCGCCGCCGACCCTGCAGCTGAGCTGGCGATCCGGCTCTTCGATGCACATCTTGCCGCCGAGAGCGCCATCGTGCTGAGTTTCCAGAGCCCGCCGCCTTTTGCGCTCGTTCACGCCGTGATCGAGGCCGACAAGGCTGAGCTTGCCACCTATGAACGGAAGGCGGAATCCATCGGGGACCAGCCGCAGAGCGAGACAGTGCGGGCACTGATCTGGCTCGGCGAGGCGCGGCAGCAACTGACGCAGGCGATCGACGACGGGCAGGCTTCCAGCTTTTCCGGCATCGATACGATCAGCGACACGGCGCAATCCCAGCCGATCGACTTTTCATTCGGCAATCCGCTGCTGCGCTCGGCGCTGCAGATCACGCTCGCCTCGGCAATCGCTATGGGCTTTGGCCTGCTCTTGTCGCGCGAGCGCTGGTTCTGGGCTGTGCTCGCTTCTTTCCTCGTCTTCACCAACACCAATTCGCGCGGCGATACGGCGATGAAGGCGCTGTCGCGCTCGGTCGGCACCGTGTTCGGCATCGCCATCGGTCTTGGGCTGGCGACGCTGATTTCGGGTGAACAGGCAATCGCCATTCCCGTCGCCGTCGTCTGCATCTTCCTCGCCTTTTATTTCCTGCAGGTCTCTTACGCGACGATGACCTTCTTCATCTCGATCGTGCTCTGCCTGGTCTACGGCATGACCGGTGTGCTGACACTCGATCTGTTGAAGCTGCGGATCGGCGAGACCGTGATCGGCGCTGTGGCCGGAACGGCGGTCGCCTTCATCGTCTTTCCCGCGCGTACGCGCGGCGCACTCGATGCTGCACTCGAGCGTTGGTTCCAGGCGCTGCGCGACCTGCTTGGCGCGCTCGGCGAGGGCAGGAGCAGTTTCGAGCTGATCGCGCTGTCGCAGAAGATCGATGCCTGTTACCGCGATGTGACGGTGGCGGCGCGGCCACTCGGCTCCTCCTGGTCGGTGGTGACGCGGCCCGGCCAGATTCGTCAGACGCTGGCGATTTTCCTGTCCTGCACCTATTGGGCACGTATTTTGGCGAAGAGTTACGACACGCCTGTTGCCGACGACAATTTGAACAGGTTGATCGCGGCGGACCTGGCCATCATCGACAATGCCGCGCCGCGCGGTTCGGCCTGTTTTCTGATCGAGCGCAAGACATCCCGGACAACGGGACGACACCTGCCGCTGTTGCGGGAGGGCGCCAGGCTGGGGCCCGAAATGATCGGTTCGGCGCTGGAAAGGCTCTATCCGCAGGCCGACGTCTTGCCGTTTGCAGCGGGCGAGGTTATTGCGCGCTCGAAACAGGGATAGGACCATGGCAGGCACGAACAGCGAGCGTCAACTTCTGGCCGAAGGGCCGGCCATCATTCTGGTCGAGCCGCAGATGGGCGAGAATATCGGCATGGTGGCGCGCGCCATGGCGAATTTCGGCCTTGCCGAATTGCGCCTTGTCAATCCGCGCGACGGCTGGCCGAATGAAAAAGCCCTGGCGACTGCCTCCAAGGCCGATCATGTGATCGCGGCAACGAAGGTCTACGACACGCTGGAGCAGGCGGTCGCCGACCTTAACTTCGTCTATGCGACGACGGCGCGCGAACGCGACGGTTATAAGCCGGTGCGCTCCCCCGTCATCGCCGCCGAGACGCTCAGAGCAAAATTCCGGGCGGGCGAGGGCACCGGCATTCTGTTCGGGCGGGAGCGCTGGGGGCTGACCAATGAGGAAGTGGCGCTTGCCGACGAGATCGTCACCTTTCCGGTCAACCCGGCTTTTGCCTCATTGAATATAGCCCAGGCCGTGCTGCTGATGTCGTACGAATGGATGAAGTCAGGCATGGAGGATGTCGGCGCCGTGCCCTTCCAGGCAATGGGACAGACGCCGTCGACCAAGGAACAGCTCTTCGGCCTATTCGATCAGCTGGAAGAGGCGCTCGATGCGCGTGGATATTTCCATCCTGCCGGGAAAAAGCCAAAAATGGTCGACAATCTGCGTGCAGTTCTATCCCGCCGGGCTTTCACGGAGCAGGAAATCAGCGTGTTGCGCGGCGTCATCTCCTCCCTCGACCGCTTCTCGCGCAAGAGCCCGCGCGGCGGCAGGTTCCCGACACCGGCCAAGGAAACACTGCCAGATGACAGCGACGACGCGTGAGCTGAAACCCATCCTCCTCTTCGATTCCGGCATCGGCGGGCTGACCGTGCTGCGTGAGGCGCGTGTGCTGATGCCGGAACGCGGCTTTATCTATGTCGCCGACGATGCCGGCTTTCCCTACGGCGGCTGGGAGGAACAGGCGCTGAAGGAGCGGATCATCGGGCTCTTCGGCAAGCTCTTGACGGAACATGATCCCGAAGTCTGTATCATCGCCTGCAACACCGCCTTCACGCTTGTTGGAGCCGACCTGCGGGCCGCCTTTCCCCAGATGACCTTCGTCGGCACCGTGCCGGCGATCAAACCGGCGGCGGAGCGCACGCGCTCGGGGCTGGTTTCGGTGCTTGCCACCCCCGGCACGGTGAAGCGGGCCTATACGCGCGACCTCATCCAGTCCTTCGCGCAGCAATGCCATGTCCGCCTTGTCGGCTCGGAGAACCTTGCGCGCATGGCCGAAGCCTATATTCGCGGCGACGCCGTCTCCGACGACGCCGTGCTTGCGGAAATCGACCAATGTTTCGTCGAGAAGGATGGTCAAAAGACCGATATCGTCGTGCTGGCCTGCACCCATTATCCGTTCATGGCCAATCTTTTCCGGCGGCTTGCGCCCTGGCCGGTGGACTGGCTTGATCCGGCCGAAGCAATCGCGCGCCGCGCCCGCACGCTGGTGCCGGCGGCGGCCGATGCGGTGCATCCCGACAATTTCGACTTCGCGGTCTTCACGTCCGGCCACCAGGATTTCGCGACACGGCGGCTGATGCAGGGTTTCGGCTTGAGAGCATGAAGGGAATTGTCCTGTGGGTTGGCGAAATCCGACCCTGAAAATCAGCAGATTCTTTGATAGACGGGGCGTTGCCGTTTCGGAAGAATGGCGGTTCGTTCATGTGAGTCTCTTGGCCGCGAGGATCAGCATTGCAGGTTGGTATCGATATGGGATTGGCGTCCGGCAGCCCGGCGACGCTCGATATCGAGGAGCTGCTGGCGACCCGTCTGCTCGTGCAGGGTAATTCCGGATCGGGCAAGTCGCATCTTTTGCGCCGTCTGCTCGAGCAATCCGCGCAATGGGTGCAGCAGGTCATCATCGATCCCGAGGGTGATTTCGTCACTCTCAGCGACAGGTTCGGCCATATCGTCGTCGACGGCGAGCGCACCGAGGCGGAATTGGCGGGCATTGCCAACCGCATCCGTCAGCATCGCGTCTCCTGCGTGCTGACGCTTGAAGGTCTCGATATCGAGCAGCAGATGCGTGCGGCCGCCGCCTTCCTCAACGGCATGTTCGATGCCGATCGCGAATATTGGTATCCGGTTCTCGTCGTTGTCGACGAGGCGCAGATGTTTGCACCGTCGGTGGGCGGCGACGTCTCGGAAGATGCGCGCAAGATGTCGCTCGGCGCGATGACCAACCTGATGTGCCGCGGCCGTAAGCGCGGGCTTGCCGGCGTCATTGCCACGCAGCGGCTTGCCAAACTCGCCAAGAACGTCGCGGCCGAGGCCTCGAATTTCCTGATGGGCCGCACCTTTCTCGATATCGACATGGCGCGCGCCGCCGACCTGCTCGGCATGGACCGGCGCCAGGCCGAGATGTTCCGGGATCTGAAGCGCGGCAATTTCGTCGCCCTCGGCCCTGCGCTGTCGCGCCGGCCGCTGCCGATCCAGATCGGCGCGGTGGAAACCTCCGCGCGCTCTTCCAGCCCGAAGCTGATGCCGCTGCCGGATGCGCCACAGGATGTCGAGGACCTGATCTTCACGCCCGATCCGGAGGAATTCCAGCGTCCGCTCGTGCGCCGCGCGCCGCCGGCCCCGCGGCCGACCACCGATATATTGGCTGAACTTTCGCGCTCGACACCAGCGGCGTCGCCTGCGCCTGTCGAGGCGAGGGCGAGCCAGGTGGAGGTCTCCGCCGAGGAGCGGGAAGAGCGCCTCGCCGGTGTGCTTGCCGAAATACTCGACGATCCCACCTCCGCCTTCCGTACCGATTCGGTTCTCTACCAGGATTTTCTCGTGCGGTTGCGCATGCGCCGCGTGCCGGGACCGCCGATCGCGCTGCCGGATTTCCGCCGGCGTGTGGCGATCTCCCGCTCCGGTGTCGATGCCGCGACAGCGGCGAGCGACGAGTGGGCGACGGCGCTATCGCTGTCATCTGGTGTCACCGACGACCTCCAGGGCGTCTTCCTGATGCTTGCCAAGGCCGCCGTCTGCGGCGAACCGTGCCCGTCGGACGCCCGCATCGCCCGCGCCTACGGCACCCATTCCGCCCGCCGGGCACGGCGCCTGCTCGGCTATTTCGAGGAGCAGGGCAGCATCGTCGTGCACACGGATTTTTCCGGCAAGCGTATCGTCGCCTTCCCGGATATGGGCTGCCAGACGGCGCCAGGCGACGCCAACGCGCCCGATACCGGCGATCAGCCGCTGGCGGCGGAATAGTGGTTGTTTCGGGTTTTGCCGCTGTTGACATTTTCATGACGGACCTCTAAAGACCGCGCCAAGCACCGGGCAGCAATGTCCGGTGTTTCATTTGACATGTCCCGTGGATGGTTCCAGTTCGCGTAACCGGAATATCCTGTCAGATCTCGGCAGAGATCAGAGGAGGGCGTGTTTCCTTCGTGCGGTTTGGTAACAAATCGCCATAAACCTTTGAAAGGAAATGCGATGAGCAAGCGCGAATCGTCCAAGTACAAAATCGACCGCCGTATGGGCGAAAACATCTGGGGCCGTCCGAAGTCCCCGGTGAACCGCCGCGAATACGGCCCGGGCCAGCACGGCCAGCGCCGCAAGGGCAAGCTTTCGGACTTCGGTGTGCAGCTGCGTGCCAAGCAGAAGCTCAAGGGCTACTACGGCGACCTGCGCGAAAAGCAGTTCCGCGCGATCTTCGCTGAAGCCGACCGCCGCAAGGGCGACACCTCGGAAAACCTGATCGGCCTGCTGGAATCGCGCCTCGACGCGATCGTCTATCGCGCCAAGTTCGTTCCGACGGTCTTCGCTGCCCGTCAGTTCGTCAACCATGGCCACGTCACCGTCAACGGCGTTCGCGTCAACATCGGTTCTTACCGCTGCAAGGCCGGCGACGTCATTGAAGTTCGCGAGAAGTCGAAGCAGCTGGTGACCGTTCTGGAAGCCGTCAGCCTCGCAGAGCGCGACGTTCCCGACTATATCGAAGTCGATCACAACAAGATGGTCGCTACCTTCGGCCGCGTCCCGACGCTGAGCGACGTTCCGTTCCCGGTCGTCATGGAACCGCATCTGGTCGTCGAATTCTATTCGCGTTAAGACGAACCAGGCGTTTTCGCTTATGGAAAAGCCGCTCTTTCGGGCGGCTTTTTTGTTATTAGGAGAGAAGCGATGGCGGATTTGCAGGCGACCCTCGATAGCATCTACACCGATATCCTGCCGCGGGTCGGCGAGGGTAAGGTCGCCGATTATATTCCGGAGCTGGCCAAGGTCGATCCACGGCAGTTCGGCATGGCGATCGTTACCGTCGACGGCAAGGTCTACCGTGTCGGCGATGCCGACATCGCCTTCTCGATCCAGAGCATCTCCAAGGTCTTCATGCTGACGCTGGCGCTCGGCAAGGTCGGCGAAGGCCTTTGGAAGCGCGTCGGGCGTGAACCGTCCGGATCGGCCTTCAACTCGATCGTCCAGCTCGAGCATGAAAGCGGGATACCGCGCAATCCCTTCATCAATGCCGGCGCGATCGCCGTCAGCGACGTCGTCCTGGCCGGTCATGCGCCGCGCGAGGCGATCGGCGAATTTCTGCGCTTCGTGCGGTATCTCGCCGACGACGAATCGATCACCATCGACGACAAGGTGGCGCGCTCGGAAACGCAGACCGGCTATCGCAATGTCGCGCTCGCCAATTTCATGCGCGCCTATCGTAATCTCGACCATCCCGTCGACCATGTGCTCGGCGTCTATTTCCATCAATGCGCTCTATCGATGAGCTGCGAGCAGCTCGCCCGCGCCGGGCTGTTCCTGGCGGCGCGCGGCAGCAATCCGATGACCGGCCATTCGGTGGTCTCGCCGAAGCGGGCGCGGCGCATCAACGCGCTGATGCTGACCTGCGGCCATTACGACGGCTCGGGTGATTTCGCCTATCATGTCGGCCTGCCCGGCAAGAGCGGTGTGGGCGGCGGCATCTTCGCCGTTGCGCCCGGCATTGCCTCGATCGCGGTTTGGTCGCCGGGTCTCAATAAGGTCGGCAATTCGCAGCTCGGTGCCGTGGCGCTGGAAATGCTGGCGGCGCGCACCGGCTGGTCTGTTTTCGGCGATTGAGGCTGTGTTGGCGAAGGGTTTCTGATAAGGCAAGCATGAATCTTCGATAGGACGGAGCCATGAATATCGCAGCCAATATCGCGGATGACCTGGAAAGCGGCGAAGCCGACAGCGGCATCGGCCATGCGCTGTTTGCCGATGCACCGCGCTCTGTCTCCTTCAACAAGCTGCGCAAGCGGCTGCTGCGGCAGGTGCGCCAGGCCTTCGACGATTTCGACATGCTCAAGGGGCAGAAGCGTTGGCTTGTCGGCCTTTCCGGCGGCAAGGATTCTTACGGGCTGCTGGCGCTGCTGCTCGACCTGCAATGGCGCGGCCTGCTGCCGGTCGAGCTTGTTGCCTGCAATCTCGACCAGGGCCAGCCGAACTTTCCGAAGCACGTGCTGCCGGACTATCTGACCAAAATCGGCGTGCGGCATCGGATCGAATATCGAGATACCTATTCGATCGTGAAGGAAAAAGTGCCGGAGGGGGCGACCTATTGCTCGCTCTGTTCGCGGCTGCGGCGCGGCAATCTCTACCGCGTCGCGCGGGAGGAGGGCTGCGATGCGCTGGTGCTCGGCCATCACCGCGAGGATATTCTCGAAACCTTCTTCATGAATTTCTTCCACGGCGGGCGGCTTGCCTCCATGCCGGCGAAACTTCTGAACGACGAGGGCGACCTGATGGTGCTTCGGCCGCTCGCTTATGCCGCCGAGGACGACCTCGCGAAGTTCGCCGCCGCCATGCAGTTTCCGATCATTCCCTGCGATCTCTGCGGCTCGCAGGATGGGCTGCAGCGCAATGCGATGAAGGACATGCTCGCCGATATCGAGCGGCGCATGCCGGGACGCAAGGACACGATGCTGCGGGCGCTTTCGCATGTGAACCCGTCGCATCTGCTCGATCCTAAACTCTTCGACTTTTCCACCCTTGGTGTCACAGATCCGTCATGAATGGCCGGCTAAGCAGGCTGGCTATTTGGATCAAGGACAGGAATTCGCATGACAATTTCAGATCAGGATATTCTCTTTCTCGGCGATTGCGTCAGGGGAGCGGCGCAAGCCGAGATCATGCCGCGTTTTCGTAATCTCGGTGCTGGCGATGTTTCGGAAAAGACCTCCGCGATCGATGTTGTGACGCAGGCGGATCTGCTCGCCGAACACAGGATCACCGCGGCGCTGAAAGAGCGCTTTCCCTCGGCACTCGTCGTCGGCGAGGAGGCTTATGAGGCCGACCGGTCCGTCGTGCCGGCACTTGCCGATGCCGAGCTTGCCTTCGTCATCGATCCTGTCGATGGAACTTTCAATTTCGCCGCCGGGCTTCCTGTCTTCGGGACGATGCTGGCGGTAACCGTCAAGGGCGAGACGGTCGCCGGCATCATTCATGATCCCGTTCTCGGCGATACGGTGACGGCGATCAAAGGAGCGGGCGCCTTCCTGACGCGGCAGGACGGGCAATCGAGCAGGCTTGCTGTGGCGGAGCCCGCCGCCTTGAACCAGATGGTCGGCGGCATCTCGTGGGGCCACATGGATGACCCGGACCGCTCACGCATCTCAGCCAACATGGCAAAGATCAGGATGACCTTCGCCTTCAACTGCTCGGCCTATGAGTATTGGCTAGCCGCCTCCGGCAAGCTGCATTTCATCGGCCATGCGAAGCTGATGCCCTGGGATCACCTGGCCGGCGTGCTCGCACATCAGGAGGCCGGCGGCCATACGGCGAAATTCGACGGTACGCCTTATCGTCCCGGTGAGACGACAGGCGGCATCATCTCCGCGCCCGACAGGGAAAGCTGGCAGATGATCCGGCGTGAGATCGTCGGCATCTGATTTGAGACCCTTTACCCGGAGGCCGAGCCGAAGGATTTGACATGACTGCGACTGTCGACGTGACCGTTCTTGCCGATCTCTTGCGCCGTGCGGCGAAGACGGAGATCCTGCCGCGCTTCCGCCGGCTTGGCGAGGATGATGTGCGTGCCAAGAGCGAGGCGACCGATCTCGTCACAGAGGCCGACGAACGGGCCGAACGGATGATCAAGGCGGAAGCAGAGCGGCTCTGGCCGAGCGCGCTGTTCCTCGGCGAAGAATCGGTCGCGGCCGAACCTGATTTGCTTGGCAGGCTCGCAGATGCCGATCTTGCCATTGTCGTCGATCCGGTCGACGGCACGTTCAACTTCGCCGCCGGCATCCCCGCCTTCGGCGTCATGGCCTCGGTCATATCGGGCGGCGAGACCATTGCCGGCATCATCTACGATCCGATGGGCGATGATTGGGTGATGGCGGAAAAGGGTGGCGGCGCCTGGCTGCGGCGGCCGGACGGCGAGGTGCGGCGGTTGCGCGCTGCCGAGCCTGTCTCACTCGGTCAGATGGTCGGCATGGCCTCCACCGGCTATCTGCGGCAGGAGAAGCGGGCGGAGATTCTCGGCAATCTCGCCAAGGTGCGTTTTCTCACCAACTACCGCTGTGCGGCGCACGAATACCGCACCTTCGCCGGCGGGCATGTCCATTATCTGATGTATAACAAAATGATGCCCTGGGATCACCTCGCGGGCGCGCTGATCTCGCAGGAGGCCGGCGGGTATGCCGCCCGTTTCGACGGCTCGCCCTATCTGCCGCACCATCTCGAAGGTGGGCTGCTGGTGGCTCCCGACAAGGCTTCCTGGGACCTGCTGCGGCGCGAGGTCTTCACGGTCTGAACGGATGAGACCCGGCCGCAGAACGCTGATTTTGCGGCCGTGCCCTGCGACGGGGAATGCCGGTTTCATCCGGACAGTCATTGGGGTGCGTACCTGTTACGCGTAGAGTTTTTCCATGAGGAAGTTTTCCAGGCTTTGCCCGCGTTTCTCGACGGTTTGCCTTGATATCACGCGGAAACCCCTACGCTCGAAAAACGGCCGGGCGGTTCTACTGGCTTCGGTATAAATTCTGGTGAATCCCAGCCTCAGAGCTTCCGCCTCGATTGTGTTCAAGAGCCGGCTTGCGATACCGAGCCCCTGATATCGCGGGTGGACGAACATCATATCCACACATCCTTCAGCGGTCAGATCGGAAAACCCCGCCGGCTTTCCGTCGATTTCCGCAATCCACGCAGGCCTGCTGATCCGGCGCTCGGCCCACAGGCCGTGATCTTCCACCTTTGCCCAGGCCTCTATCTGAGGGGGCGAATAGTCTTTGAACGAGACTTCCCGGATGGCGCGCAGAAAGATGTCAATCGTCGCGTCCGCGTCAGCCGGCGTGTACGGCCTGATCAAAATTCGGTCGTCCATCCCGGATGTCTTGCTCTTGGTTCCAAAGTAACTTGGCACCGGCCGAATCTCTGCGGCCGGCGGGCTCGCGTCAGAAGTGGGCTCCACCCGGATCAAGCTGCGGGCTGTCGCCGGGATGGGTGAAGAGCTTGCCGTTCTCTGCCCAAAGCGTGGCGGCGATGGTCAGCAGACCGAAAATCGCAAAGCCGCCGAAAAGCGGCTGCACCGTGCCGTTGAACATCTGGCCGACCAGGCCGCCGAGAATGGCGCCTGCCGTTGTCGAGACGAAGCCGGTGATGGCGGTCGCCGTGCCGGCGAGATTGCCCATCGGCTCGAGGCTGATGGCGGTAAAATTGGTGGCGATGACGGCAAACATCATCAGCACGATGGTGAAGATGCCGTAGGCGACGGCGAAGTCCGGTTTGGCGGCCAGCGAAATGAAGAAGCCGACAGCCGACAGTGCCGTGAAGATCAGCAAAGCGGCATGCGAGATGCGGCGCATGCCGAATTTGCGCACGAAGAAGCCGTTGGCGAAATTGGCGACCGCAATGCCGCCGGCGGTGGCGGCAAAGGCGATCGGCAGCCAATCACCAAGGCCATAGACCTCGCCGAAGACCTGCTGCACCGAGATCACATAGGCGCTGATGACGCCGGTGAACATGGTGAGACCGATCATGTACCCGCAGGTGATGCGGTTGGTGAGCACGGTCTTGAAGCCGTCCGCGACGGAGCCGACCGACAGCGGCAGGCGCTCTTCCGGCGGCAGCGATTCCTTCAGCCGCAGGAGCGCCCAGACGAACAGGATGGAGGCGACGATGCCGAGCAGGATGAAGATCCAGTGCCAGTTGGCGTAGAGGATGATCAACTGACCGACGGAGGGGGCGACGATCGGCACGATCATGAAGACGATCATGACATAGGACATGACGCGGGCCATTTCGCGGCCGCCGAAGCAGTCGCGCACAACAGCCATGGTGGTGATGCGCACCGCCGCACCGCCCACGCCCTGAATGAAGCGCATGAGGAGCAGCATTTCGAAGCTGCCGGTTGCTGCGGCGGCAAACATCCCGATCACGTAGCAAGCCAGGCCGCCGAGCAGGATGTTGCGGCGGCCGAACGTATCCGAAAGGCTGCCGAAGAATATCTGCGAGACGCCGAAGCCTAAGAAGAAGACGCCAATGATCAGCTGCGCGTCGTTGGTATTGGTGACGCCAAGGGAATGGCCGATATTGGGCAGCGCCGGCAGCATGCTGTCGATGGCCATGGCGATGCTGGCGGTCATGATGGCGATGGTGACGACGAATTCGCCGAAACCCATGCCGATGCGGCGGGAGCCCTGGTTTTCCTGGTGCGGTTTATGCGGCGGCGTCATGTGGTGATATCCCGGATGCGGAGGAGTCGGCCGTTCAGGCGGCCGGGTTCTGCTGTTGGAAGAGGCGGCCTTTCTCGGCGATCAGTACGAAGACCAGCCCGATGATCGACACGGTGAAATAGCCGGCGACCATCGGCAGCGCGGTGCCGTCGAAGGCCTGGCCGATGCCGGCGCCGATGAGGGCGCCACCGACCGTGCTCATGAAGCCGAGAACGGAGGAGGCGGTGCCGGCGACATGGCCGAGCGGCTCCATGGCGAGCGAGTTGAAGTTCGAGCCGATCCAGCCGAACTGGAACATGGCAAGGCCGAAGAAAGAGATGAAGAGAGCGAAAGGCATCGGCCCGGAACTCGCCATCTGGACGATCAGCCAAATGGTGTTGATGGCGATAAAGCCAAGGAGCGAGCCGTGCGACAGGCGGCGCATGCCGAGCTTGCCGACAAAGCGCGAATTGAAGAAGGACGACAGCGACATGAAGATCGCCACGCCGGCGAAGGCGAAGGGGAAATAGACGCCGAGATCATAAATGCCGACATAGACCTGCTGGGCGGAGTTGATGAAGCCGAACAGCGCGCCGAAGATGAAGGTGCTGGCGATGGTGTAGCAGAGGGCGATGCGATTGGTCAGAACCAGCTTGAAGGCGCCGAAGATCGAGCGGGCGGTAAAGGGGCGGACATTGGCGGGATGCAGGGTTTCCGGCAGGCGAAGGTAGGCCCAGACGGCGATAGCCGTCGCCATTGCGGCGATGAAGAGGAAGATCAGGTGCCAGTTGCCGAAGACCATGACGATCTGGCCGGTGCCGGGGGCGATGACCGGGACGATCATGAAGACCATCATGATCAGCGACATGACCTCGGCCATCTGCCGGCCGCCATAGATATCGCGTACGATGGACACGGTAATGACGCGGGTTGCCGCCGAGCCGATGCCCTGGATGAAGCGCAGCACCAGAAGGCCTGCGAAGGAGGGGACGAAGACGATGCTGACGGCGGAAGCGATATAGACGACGAGACCGATCAGAAGCGGCGTGCGGCGGCCGAAGCGATCGGACAGCGGACCATAGAACAGCTGGGCGCAGCCGAAACCGAGCAGATAGGTGGACACGACGAACTGACGATGATTTTCGCTCTCGACGCCGAGGCTCGCGCCGATCTGCTGCAAGGCCGGCAGCATGATATCGATCGCCAGCGAGTTGACGGCCATCAGGAAAGCAGCGAGCGCGATGAATTCTCGTTTGCCCATGGGCAGGCGGCCCGCGGACACGGCTTGTGATGAATCTGTCACAATGAAATTCCCATAAACAGGCTAAGGCGCTGCTGGTCGCAGCGCCTCGGACGCAAGATTACAGAATTGGAAACCGGGCGGACGCGCCCGGTGACCGATCAGGCGGCGCCGCGCACGGTGACGCCGTTTTCCTGGAGATGCTGCTGCAGTTCACCGGCCTGGAACATTTCCCTGACGATGTCACAGCCGCCGACGAACTCGCCCTTGATGTAAAGCTGAGGAATCGTCGGCCAGTTGGAATAATCCTTGATGCCCTGGCGGATTTCCGAATCGGCGAGCACGTTGATGCCCTTGTAGTCGACACCGATGTAATCGAGGATCTGTACGACCTGCCCGGAGAAACCGCACTGCGGAAACTGCGGCGTGCCCTTCATGAAGAGGACGACGTCGTTGCTCTTGATTTCGTTGTCGATGAATTCGTGAATGCCGCTCATAGGACCTGATCCTTTCAACAGGCGGGTTAAAGGCCCGCCGTTTCAATCGTTGCCTTTAGATAGCATGCGGCGGCAGGAATTCCAGCCGCCCGAACCAAAAAAAGACCAATCTGGTCAGACCACTCCGGCATTGTTGCCGTCGCGTGACGGTGGCAGGGCGAGACAGGCCGGGATCTGTTCGATTTCAGTTGCGCCGCTGACGGCTGCGGCCGGCGGCGGTTCGGCGCTTGCTGAGCTGTTTGCGGGCGGGCTTGCGTGTCGTCGCGGCGGTCTTGCGGGCGGTCGAGGCGGGCTTGCGCGCTGCAGCGGTTGTTGACGAACTGCGCGTTTTACGCTTCTTGCGCTTCGTTGTGGCGCGACCGGTGGTTTTCTTCAGGATTTCCTTAAGGACGCTGTCGACGACGCCTGATATCAATTCTTTGACAAGATCGGCCACAAAAACCCTCCGTTCATGGTGGAAACGACATGGGCGCTATTGAATTCCGGAAGGGTTCGGTTAGCAAGACGGCTTCGAGACCATAGCTGCTTTTTCGCCGATATTCGCGGCGCGGCAGCCGGATCGCACGCAACATGCCGGCTATTTGGCCGGCTGGAAGGTGGAATGAAACTGATCGAGAAGCGGGTCGTCCTGCATTTTCCGGGCTTCGAGCCGCTTGACGGCGTTGCCCACAGGGCGCGCTACGAACGCTCTGCCAGGCAGAGTGCTGCCGTCTGGGGCTATTCGGTTGAGACCGGGACGTCTGAGACAGGAAGCGATCCCCTCAGTTTCGAGGTGACGACGAATAGCGGGGCGGAGGGCTCCCCCGGCTGGCGGACGAAGAGCCGGGTGCACATGGCCGATCACGATACGCTCGTACGCAGGCTGCGCAGCGGCAGCACGCCGAGCCAGATCATTGCGGGTTTTCGAAGCTTCGCCCAGATCGTGCGGGAAGGCGGCATGCGGGGATATTTCCGGCATGCCTGGCGCTTTGGTCTGTTCTTCCTCTTTCCGTTCCTGCTGACGGCGCTGGCGATCGCGCTGACGGCGCAGATCGCCGTGCTGCCCTATGCCCTCGGATTTTCGCCGTGGCATATGCTGTGGAGCGGACCGCTGGCGTGCTGCTTCTTCGTCTTCGCCTTCCTGCCGTTTGCCGAACGGTTTCATACGCTGCATCTCTTTGCCGATTGGAAAATGGCGGTGGCGCTCGGCCGCATGGACCGCGCCGGTGATTTCAACCATTGGCTGGAAGACCGCGCCACGGCCGTGCGCAAAGCGTTTGACGAAGAGGCGGACGAATATGTGATCTCCTCGCACAGCATGGGGTCGAGCGTTGCCGCGCATGTCATCGGCATATTGCTGGAGAGGGAGCCGGAGATCTTCAACGGCAAGCGCGTGGTGTTTGCCACACTCGGCAGCGCCATCCTGCAATGCGCGCTGCTGTCATCGGCGACGCTGCTGCGCGCACGTGTCGGACTGATCGCCCGGTGTCCGGCGATTTCCTGGCTCGACGTGCAGTGCCTGACGGATTCGATCAATTTCTACAAGGTGCCGGTCGTCGCTGTCTGCGGCCATGCGGATGCCCCCCCGGCAAAGATGATCCTGATCCGCGTCAAGCAGATGCTGACGCGCGAGCACTACCGCAAGATCCGCAAGGATCAGTTGCGCGTCCACCGGCAATATGTGCTGGGGCCTGATATGAAGGGGGCCTTCGATTTCACGCTGATGACATCGGGTCCGATGCCGGCCTCGGTGTTTGCCTATGCGGAGCAGGACAAGCTGCCGGCTTGAGGGGTGTGGTGCTCGGTAACGGTAGGGTGACGAGACGTATTTGCATTTATGCCGATCCAGTCGGCGGGAGAAAGAGCCCTTCGCAGGTGTTTGATGTAGGTTATGCCGCCTGCCTCCACTGTGCCGAGCACAGGAATGAGGGAGATTGGGGTGCAGGTCCGTGTATCTCACCCCTACAACCGGCTGAAGCCGGCATGTCACTCCGGCGCTGAGGTCTGCAGCGCCAGCGCGTGCAACACGCCGCCCATATTGCCCTTCAGCGCTTCGTAGACCATCTGGTGCTGCTGCACGCGGCTCTTGCCGCGGAAGGCTTCGGCAACGACTTCGGCGGCGTAGTGGTCGCCGTCGCCGGCCAGATCGCGGATCGTCACCTTGGCTCCGGGAATCCCGGCCTTGATCATGTCTTCGATATCACCGGGGTTCATGGCCATGATCGTTACTCCTTGCGCATTATTCCGCGGCCAGTTCGCCGCGGCCTTCCATGAAGTCAGGGAACCACGATTCATGGGCATCGCGCAATTGCTGAATCGGCAGCGAAATGAGATCGCCGACGGTAAGCGTCGTTCCCGCGACAGTGCCGAGGCGGCGGAAAGGAACGCCGGCCCCTTCGGCATTGGCGCAGACGAAATCGGCGACATCAGCCGGGATCGTCAACACGTATCGCGCCTGATCCTCGCCGAAGAGCAGCGCATGCGGCGCACCTTTGCCTTCGCTAAGATCGATTGCCAAACCCTTGTCCGACGCCATGGCCATTTCGGCAAGGGCAACGGCAAGCCCGCCCGAGGAAATGTCGTGGCAGGCGGTCGCCTGGCCGTTGCGGATGACGGAGCGGACGAAATCGCCGTTGCGGCGCTCGGCAAAGAGATCGACCTCGGGTGCGGGACCTTCGCGGCTGGAGAGCACGTCTCTCAGATAGACGGACTGGCCGAGGTGGCTGCCGTCGACGCCGATCATGATCACCTTGTCGCCGTCATTGGCGCTGCCGATGCGCACCATCTTGCGCCAGTCCGGCAGCAGGCCGACACCTGCGATCGTCGGGGTCGGCAGGATGGCGACGCCGTTGGTCTCGTTGTAGAGCGACACATTGCCCGAGACGATCGGGAAGTCGAGCGCGCGGCAGGCTTCGCCGATGCCCTTCACCGCCTGAACGAACTGGCCCATGATCTCGGGCTTTTCGGGGTTGCCGAAGTTGAGATTGTCGGTGGCGGCGAGCGGCTCGGCGCCGGTCGCGGTGATGTTGCGCCAGCATTCGGCGACAGCCTGTTTGCCGCCCTCGAAGGGATCGGCCTCGACGTAACGCGGGGTGACGTCGGAGGAGAAGGCGAGCGCCTTGCTCGGATGGCCGTCGACGCGCACGACGCCGGCATCGCCGCCCGGGAGCTGCAGCGAATTGCCCTGGATCAGCGTATCGTACTGCTCGTAGACCCAGCGGCGGCTCGACTGGTTGGCGGAGCCGACAAGTTGCAGCAGCGCCTGGCCGTAATCCTGCGGTGCGGCGACGAGATTGGCGGGCAGGGGAGCCTGCTTGCCGGATTCGCGCCAGGGCCGGTCATATTCCGGCGCCTGGTCGCCGAGATCCTTGATCGGCAGGTTGGCGACTTCTTCACCCTGATGCATGACGCGGAAGCGCAGGTCGTCGGTCGTCTTGCCGACGATGGCGAAATCGAGGCCCCATTTGACGAAGATCGCCTTGGCTTCCTCTTCCTTCTCAGGCTGCAGCACCATGAGCATGCGCTCCTGGCTTTCCGACAGCATCATCTCGTAGGCGGTCATGCGCTCTTCGCGGACCGGCACCTTGTCGAGTTCGAGCAGGATGCCGAGATCGCCCTTGGCGCCCATTTCGACGGCCGAGCAGGTGAGGCCGGCGGCACCCATGTCCTGGATGGCGATGACGGCGCCGGTCTGCATCAGCTCGAGGCAGGCCTCGAGCAGGCACTTTTCGGTGAAGGGGTCGCCGACCTGAACCGTCGGGCGCTTTTCTTCGATCGATTCGTCGAATTCGGCCGAGGCCATCGTCGCGCCGCCGACGCCGTCGCGGCCGGTCTTGGCGCCGAGATAGACGACCGGAAGGCCGACGCCCTTGGCTTCGGACAGGAAAATGGCGTTGGATTTTGCGATACCGGCGGCAAAGGCATTGACGAGGATGTTGCCGTTATAACGGGCATCGAACTCGACTTCGCCGCCGACCGTCGGCACGCCGAAGGAATTGCCGTAACCGCCGACGCCGGAGACGACGCCGGAAACGAGATGACGGGTCTTGGGATGATCAGGCTCGCCGAAGCGCAGCGCGTTCATCGCGGCGATCGGGCGCGCGCCCATCGTGAAGACGTCGCGCAGAATGCCGCCGACGCCGGTCGCGGCCCCCTGGTAAGGCTCGATATAGGAGGGGTGGTTGTGGCTCTCCATCTTGAAGACGACGCAATCGCCGTCATCGATATCGACCACGCCGGCATTTTCGCCCGGGCCCTGGATGACGCGCGACCCCTTGGTCGGCAGCGTGCGCAGCCATTTCTTCGAGGATTTGTAGGAGCAGTGCTCGTTCCACATGGCCGAGAAGATGCCAAGCTCGGTGAAAGTCGGTTCGCGGCCGATCAGATCCAGGATGCGCTGGTACTCGTCCGGCTTCAGGCCATGGCCCGCGATGAGTTCCGGAGTGATCGGGATGGTGTTTGGAATGGTCATGAGCGGAAGGTCCCTGGCGCGTTTTGCGCTGTCTTTAGCTTATGTAGCGGCGGCGCGCGACAGGAAAATGCCCGCCGTCAACACAGTGAACTGACTCCCGAAGCTGGACACCCAACTTCGGGGGCAGTTCACGGGGGCGGGCAGACTTTTCCAGCAAAAAGGACAATCGATCAGAACTTGTAGCCGATCTGCAGGCCGGCGCGCGTCATGCCGTCGTTCGGACCGTCGCAAAGATTGGCATGGGAGGAGTGGGCGATCTGGGCCATCACGTTCCAATTGCGGGTAAAACGGTAACCGGTGCCGACATATTCGTGGAAGAGGAGGCGGCAGCCGAGTTCCGGGCCGTCACCATCGCCGTCGAGATCGCCGGTATGGATGACGCCGCCGAAGCCGGCTTCGGCAAAAAGCTTCTCGTTGAAATCTACCGTCCAGGTGAAGCCGGTGAAGAATTGGGTGGCTTGGCCCGATGTGCCGATCGAGGTGCCGAGATGGACGCGGGGATGCAACAGCTGCTGCTGCCAGCCGACGGCGGTCTCATATCCGAAAGGATCGAAGAGGACGGTCATTTCGGGAAAGACGCCGTCTTCCCTGGAATGTCCCGATTGTACCGAGGTCGAGACCCCGAAGCGCAGTTCGTCGAATATTTGCTCGCCGGCACTTGCAGAGCCTGCAGCCGAGATGCCGGCGACCGCTGCCAGTGACGCCGTACTCAAAAAACACAATGCGATTCTTCCGACATCGACTCTCATTGGCTGTCCTTTGATTCGCGTCAGGCGGGAATACAAAGACGTAGCACGAAGGTTGAGTCGGGAAGGCGCTCGACGTGGACGCCTGCGCTTTTTCTAATTTATGACGTGTATTTGCAACAGGTCATATCTCACCATCATAGGCAGAACCGCCATTTTCCAGCAGCCGGCGCAGGATCATCAAGCCGGAGATCAGTTCTTGACTGGTCTTCGGCGAAGAGAAGCCGACGCGAACGCGATGATAGGATTTCTCGCCGCGGGCCGCCTTGAATTCGTCCTCGTCGTCGACGAGCACGCCGTCGCGCAAAGCGGCATTCTTGAAGGTGCCCGACATCCAGGGCTCCGGCAGTTTCAGCCAGAGGAAGGGCGCATGCGGGTGCGATGCGAAATCGAAGCCCTGCAGCTGCTCGCGGACAAGGCGAACGCGCCGGGAGAGTTCCTCGACACTCTGCTTGCGGATCTCATGCGCCATGCCGCTTTCGACGAGGCGCGCACAGGTTTCTGCCAGGATGAAGGGCAGGCCGCCGGTGATCATTCTGTGCGTCACCCTGATGCGCTGGGCAAAATGCGGCGGGCAGGCGACCCAGCCGCCGCGCACGCCGGCGGCGACCGATTTCGACAGGCCATTGACGAGGAAGGTGCGGTCGGGCGCCAGCGAGGCGATGAGCGGCGTATCGTCGTCGGCCATGCCGCCGTAGAGATCGTCCTCGATCAGCCAGACGCCGTGCTTCCTGGCAATGCCGGCAATTGCCGCACGCCGTTCATAGGGCATGATCGCCACCGTCGGATTGTGAACGGTAGGCATCAGGAAGGCGACTTTGGGATGCTGCTGCTGGCAAACCCGCTCGAAATCCTCGGGGATCACGCCGATCTCATCGGATTCGACCGTCAGCGTGCGGCGGCCGAGAAGGCGAGCGCTGCGGCTGACCTGCGTATAGGTGAGGTTCTCGAAGACGATCTTGTCGCCCGGTGCGGAGACGGCGGCGATGACGGCAATTGCCGCCGCATGAGCGCCGAGCGTCGGCACGATGTTTTCGGCCTCCGGTGTCCAGCCGCTGCGGGCAAGCCAGCGGCGGCCGGCTTCGAACCAGTTCGGCGGAAAACTCCGGGAATAAGATGAGATTTCCGCGAGATGCTGTTCGCCGATCTCGGAAAGGATACCTGCTATGATCTTGCCCTGGCCGAGATCGGGAGCGGCTGTCGTATCGAAACGGATCTTGTTGGCGGGGGCATCCTGGAAGCGGGTGCCGCCGAGCGAGATGGTCAACGGATCGATCTGTTCACTCGGCGGCGTCTCGGAGCGGTTGAGCACATAAGTGCCGCGCCCGACTTCGCCGGCGACGAGACCGCGCTCGTGAACCAGCGCATAGGCGCGGCCGATCGTGCCGATCGTCACGCCGATATCATAGGCGAGGTTCCGTTGCGGCGGCAATTTGCTGCCGGCCGGCAGGGCGCCGGTCGATATGGCGGATTCGATGCTGTCGGCAAGCCGGAGGTAGACTGGTCCGGAACCGCGGGAAATATCGGGAAGCCAATTTGTCATGGTGACAATTGTATATATTGGCGCATTGTGTCAGTCAAGCGTATGAGTCAATTCCAACGGTTGTCCAAAAGGAATCCTGGAATGTCTGCCTTGCCTGAGATAAAAATGCCAATTGTACCAATTGTCTCTTACGACGATAGGAGGCAAATTATCCTCCCCGACGTGCCAGTTGAGGCGACGACGCGTTTGGGGCGGATCTGGGCGGCCATTCGTCTCGGGCATCAGAAGCGGGAAGGACGGCGTGCGTTGAGGGAGCTTACGGCAGCCGGACTGAAGGATATCGGGGTGTCGCAGTCCGACGCGGCCCGCGAAATCGGCAAGTCGTTTTTCTGGGACTGAGCGGGCTTCCTGCAGCTGGGATGATCAGCTGCAGGCCTTGTTGCCGCCAGACCAGCGGTTGACGTCGGCGGCGATGCGGCCGGCGGCCGGCTCCGACATCATCGGACCGAAGGCCTGGAGTCGCGACGGGCTTCCCTCGGCCTGGACGACGAGCAGCGGCCGGGCTTCAGGGCTGCCCTTGTGGACGAGCAGGATACGTGGCCGGCCGGAGAAGGAATTGAGTTCCGGCGCGAGTTTATAGGCTGCAAAGGCTGGATCGCCCGATTTGAACCAGCAGGCATTGGCGCCGAGCGCCACGCGTTCCATCGTCGGCAGTGCTGCGCGGTCCGGACCTGTGGGGGCCGGCGACGACTGGCAGGCGGCGACGATCGCTGCGAGAGCGGCGAGCAGGGCGGCGTTTGCGGAAAGGCGAGGGCGCATCGATCTTGCTCCAGATCCGGATGAAAGGATTTCAGGCAGCGATGACATCGAGCGCCGAGGCAAAGAGGCCACGGCCGTCCGAGCCGCCATGGGCGGCCTCGATCAGGTTCTCCGGATGCGGCATCATGCCGAGCACATTGCCCTTTTCGTTCATCACGCCGGCGATATCGTTGATCGAGCCGTTCGGATTGGTGCCTTCGGCATAACGGAACACCACCTGGCCCTTGCCTTCGATCGCCGCCAGCGTGGCTGCATCGGCGAAATAATTGCCGTCATGATGAGCGACCGGGCTGCGGATGACCTGCCCCCGCGCATAGGCGCGGGTGAAGTCCGTCTCGGCATTGACGACCTCGAGCTTGACTTCGCGGCAGACGAATTTCAGCGAGGCATTGCGCATCAGTGCGCCCGGCAGCAGGCCGGCCTCGACGAGGATCTGGAAGCCGTTGCAGACGCCGAGCACCTTCACGCCCTTTGCCGCCTTGTCGATGATCGCCTGCATGACCGGCATGCGGGCGGCGATGGCGCCGCAGCGCAGGTAATCGCCGTAGGAGAAGCCGCCGGGGATGACGATCAGGTCGACATCGGGGATCTCGGTCTCCGTCTGCCAGATCGTCACGGGGGCCTTGCCGGAGATCTTGGTCAAGGCGGCGATCATGTCGCGGTCGCGGTTGAGGCCCGGAAGTTGAACGACGGCTGATTTCATGGGGTCCCTGCGTCTAGCGAAAGATATTGAACTGGAACGCTTTCGGCGAGCCATACTCCATTGTCGGAGACAAAGAAAGAATGACCTTCCGAAAACATGCGGGCCGCATCCACACGCAGGATGATATGTTTACCCTTGCGGCGCATTGCGACGATTTTCGCGGTTTCGACATTCGCCGAGAGATGAACATGGTGCCGCTGCATCTTCTGCAAGCCTTCGCGCTCGATCGACGGCCAGTTCGTCTGAGACGTGCCGTGAAACAGAGCGGCAGGCGGCTCGACCGGGTTCAAGGCGAGATCGACATCGACGGTGTGACCCTGATTGGCGCGAATTCTGTTATCAGCGAGGGTGAAGCGCTTCTTCGGATTGTTTTCGACAATCTCGATAATATCGGCGCGGGAAACGTCATATTTCGTCGCCACCGCTTTTTCGAGCGCATCGAACGATACCCAGCCCTCGGCATCAAGCGTCAAACCCGCGGCCTCCGGCGCATGACGCAAAACATAGCTCATGTATTTCGAGACTTCCGTCTCCAGCTTTGCTTTCATCATGACGCCAAATCCTCAAAGTCCGCCGGATGACGGGGCCGTGATCGTCAGTCGATCGCGATCGCGTAATTCTCGATCACCGTGTTGGCGAGGAGTTTTTCGCACATGGCCTTGAGGTCGGCTTCGGTCTTCGACTTGTCGGCGCCTTCAAGCTCCAAGTCGAAGACCTTGCCTTGTCTTATATGGCCGACGCCCGAGAAGCCGAGGGCGCCGAGCGCGCCTTCGATGGCCTTGCCTTGGGGATCGAGAACGCCGTTTTTCAGCGTGACGGTGACACGAGCCTTGATCACTTTGTCTTTCCTGCCTTACTTGACGAGAACTGGCCCGGTGCCGCGCACAGGCTCGTTTTCATTGATGATGCCGAGACGGCGCGCCACTTCGGAATAGGCTTCGAGCAACCCGCCGAGATCGCGGCGGAAACGGTCCTTGTCCATCTTCTCGTGGGTCTCGATATCCCACAGCCGGCAGCTGTCCGGCGAGATCTCGTCGGCGAGGATGATGCGCATCAGATCGCCTTCGAAGAGGCGGCCGCATTCGATCTTGAAGTCGACGAGTTGGATGCCGACGCCCAGAAAGAGGCCGGTCATGAAGTCGTTGACGCGGATGGCAAGCGCCATGATGTCGTCGAGCTCGGCGGGATTGGCCCAGCCGAAGGCGGTGATGTGCTCTTCGGAGACCATCGGATCGTCAAGCGCGTCGGACTTGTAGTAGAATTCAATGATCGAGCGCGGCAGGACTACGCCTTCATCGATCCCGAGACGCTTGGCGAGCGAACCGGCGGCGACGTTGCGCACGACGATCTCCAGCGGGATCATCTCCACTTCCTTGATCAGCTGCTCGCGCATATTGAGCCGGCGGATGAAATGGGTGGGGATGCCGATCTTGTTCAGATGGCTGAAGATATATTCGGAAATGCGGTTGTTGAGGACGCCCTTGCCATCGATGACTTCGTGCTTCTTCTTGTTGAAGGCAGTGGCATCGTCCTTGAAGAACTGGATCAAAGTGCCCGGTTCCGGACCTTCATACAGAATCTTTGCCTTGCCCTCGTAAATACGGCGGCGACGGTTCATCGTGGTCATTCTCTGTTGTTGGCGCTCTTGGGATAGCGCGAGTGGATCGATCTCGTGGCGTCCCCTTAAAGGAAAAGAGTGGGTTTCACAATCCGCCTGTCGCTCCTTCCCTTTTTTCCGTATCCTGGCCCCCGTTTCCGTATTCTGGCACCGGTTTCCGTATTCTGGCCCCGGTTTCTGATTTTACGGAATACCGCCAAGAGAATCGATTGAATTCGCCAGACAAGTCTAGCGCCATTTCCTGTACGGTGAAATGACGGCGAAATGACGGGCTGCTTGCAGCAGGTTTTATTTGGCGGCTCTGCTTCGCAGCGCGCGGCGAAGGTGCGTCTGCAGGGCGCGGGCGGCGATTTGCCCGTGGCGCCAGCTTCCGGCGCGGATGAAGGAGGGGATTTGCATGGCCGGCATCGGCCGCGCGAGCGCGTAGCCCTGCAGCGTGTCGCAGTCCAGTTCTTCGAGAATGCGGATATGATCTGAAGTCTCGACCCCCTCGGCGATGACGAGAATGTCAAGCGAGCGGCCGATATCGATGATCGACCCGACCAGTTTGCGCTGCTCGGCCGATTGCGGCAGCATGCGGATCAGCTCGCGGTCGATCTTCAGCGTCTTCGGGCTCAAACGCAGCAGGCTGACGATCGAGGCGTGGCCGGTGCCGAAATCATCGATCTGGATGTCGATGCCGAGTTTGCGCAGCTTTTTCAGATTGGCGGCCACCGCCTCGTCGCAATCGTCGAGCGAGATCGATTCCAGCAATTCGAAGGAGATGGTGCCGGGCGTAATCTTGAGGGCGCGGAGCTTCTTGCCGAGATCGGGATCGGCAAGCCGCCTGGCGGAAACGTTGACCGATATTTTCGGAACCGAGAGCCCGTCCTTGATCCAGGCGCGGCGGTCGGCAAGGGCGCGCTCCAGGATCAGGGCATCGATGGTCGAGACGACGTCGAGATCCTCGGCGATATCGAGGAAGCGATCAGGTGTCAGCAGCCCGTGCACCGGGTGCTGCCAGCGGGCAAGCGTTTCGACGCCTGTGACATCGAGCGTGCGGGCGTCGAACTGCAACTGATAGAAGGGCACGAATTCATTGCGCTCGAGACCGATCAGGATCTCGTCGGCGAGGTGCTTGGCGGAGATGATGTCGCGGCGGGCGGAGGCCGAGAAAAATTCGAAGCGGTTGCGGCCGAGGCCCTTGGCGCGATAGAGCGCGATATCGGCATCGAGCAGCGCCTGCTTGGCGTCGAGCTTCGGCCCGCTATCGATGGCGATGCCGATGCTGGCGCCGAAACGGCAGTCGTGCCCCTCATATCTGACGGGTTTGCGCAATTCGCGAATGATGCGTTGAGCAAGGCCGGCGATCTTCTTCGACCCGGGATCGACGGTGCAGAGAATGACGAATTCGTCGCCGCCGATGCGGGCGACGAAATCGGCGGCGCGGACGGAGTTTCTGAGCACGCTTGCGGCATGTTTGAGCATGGCATCGCCGGCCCGGTGGCCGAGCGTGTCGTTGATCTGCTTGAAACGGTCGAGATCGATATGCAGGACCGCCAGCCCAAGGCCTTTGGCCCGGCACTCGGACGAGCGATCGTCCAGCATCTTGTCGAGATAGCGGCGGTTCGGCAGGTCGGTGAGGTAATCGTGCAGTGCCAGGCGCTCGATGCTCTCCTTGGCGGCCTCGAGTTCGCGATTGCGGGCCTCGGCCAGATCTCTGGCGCGCTGCAGCTCGTTGCGGAGCGCGACTTCGGCGGTGACATCCCAATTGGCGCCGATCAGCTTGCGGTGGCCGTTGCCGTCGACGAAGAAGGCTGAGCGGGCGCGGATGACGCGTTCGGCGCCGTCGCCGCGGATGATGCGGTATTCCTGCTGGAAATCACTGCCGCTTTCGACGCTGCGGTCGGACAGGCCCAGCACGCGCTCGCGGTCCTCGGGATGCAGGCTTTTCGCCCAGGCGTCACTGGCGATCTGGTGTGCGGCGCCTTTCAGTCCGTAAATGGCGATGAGGCGATCGTCCCATTCCACCGTGTCATTGTCGATATCCGCCTCGAAAACGCCGATGCGGGAAATCTCCAGCGCCAGATCGAGCCGGCGCGACAGACGCGCCAGCGTCTCCTCGGCCTCCTTGCGGGCGGTGATATCGGTATCCGTGCCGACGATGCGCGTCGGCATGCCGCTCTCGTCCCATTCCACGCAGGCGCCGCGGCAGTCGATCCAGATCCAGTGGCCGTCCCGGTGGCGCTCTCGATACTGGAAGATCTGGAAATCCGGATCGCCGACATTTTGCCGCTCGATGGCATGGACGACGAAATCGCGATCATCGGGGTGGACGAGCTGCAGCCAGGCGTCGTAATCGCCGGCGGCCTCCTCGTCTGGCGCCATGCCGCGCATGGTCTTCCACGTCCGCGAATAAAATTTCCGGCCGAGACGGAAGTTGTGATCCCATACGCCGAGGCCCGAGCCGACGAGCGCATGGTTCCATCGGCTTTCCCGATCGGCCAGGTCGGAATCGTCGGTCGCTCCATTGCCTGCACCTGTCTCGGCCACTGCAGCCTCGACATGGGGATTGTCGGCCTCTGGATGGGCTTTCTTCACGGGCATTCTCGCTTATTTCAATCTCGGTGCAGTTTGCTGTCATTCCATTAAGAAAGACTTAGAAAGCACTTGCTTAACTAGCGAGAAGGCGAGTTTTCCTCCATCAGCTGGAGAGTCTGCTGAGGAACTGGGCGAAGACCATCGTGCCCTCCGGCCAGGGGCCGTGACCGGAATCGGCATTGATATGACCGGATTCGCCGGCATCGACGAGGAAGGAGCCCCAGCTACTGGCAATATCGTCGGCATGTTCATAGCTGCCGAACGGATCGTTGCGGCTGGCCACCGTGATCGACGGGAAGGGCAGCGGATCGCGCGGGTAGGGGCCGAAGGTCATCAGGTGCTTCGGGCGGATGTCGGGATTGGCGACATCGGGCGGGGCAACGAGGAAGGCGCCGGCCACCGGCTTGCGGAAAAGCGGGATGGCGTGGATGGCCGAGGCGACACCAAGCGAATGGGCGACGAGCACGACCGGGCGGGTCGAGGCGTTCACCTCCTCGGCGATCCGGGCGATCCAGTCCTCGCGAACCGGCTTTGTCCATTCCGCCTGCTCGACGCGCCGCGCCGTGCTGAGCTTCGCCTCCCAGCGGCTCTGCCAGTGGCTCGGGCCGGAATTGGTGTAGCCGGGGATGATGAGGATATCTGCGTCTGAGGCTTTCATAGTGTCGCCGATGTGAGAAAGCTTGTCCAAGATGTCAAGAGGCGATGTGAAGGGAAAGAGCGACACGGGCGCTGAGCTTTGCTATATTGCTCCAGTGCCGGTTGCGGATTTCGTGTCGGCTTGCCCGCCGATGCGCGCCCGCCGCCGACCAGGTCTCGGCTGAGGAGGAGAAAGCCATGGCGGCATTTCATGTCATGACGGGTGCAGGCGAAAGCTTCGCGCGGCCCGTGGTCAATCGCATCGGTATCGCCGACGTCTTCGACGCGCTGAAGCGCGGGTTCGACGATTTCATGGAGAAACCGTCCCACTACGTGTTCCTATGCCTGATGTACCCGATCGCCGGCGTCTTCCTGACGCTGTGGACTTCGGGGGCCAATCTTTTGCCGATGGTCTTCCCGCTGATGGCGGGCTTCGTGCTGCTCGGCCCAATCGCGGCGATCGGCCTCTACGAGATCAGCCGCCGGCGCGAGGCCGGTCTCGACACCTCATGGACGCATGCACTCGACGTGCGCCACTCGCCGGCGCTGCCGTCGATCGTCGCGGTCGGGCTGATGCTTTGTGCCATTTTCGTCGTCTGGCTGGTGACGGCGCAGACGCTCTACAGCAATCTGCTCGGCGAAGTGTTTCCGCGCAGCATGGCGGATTTCTTCCGCCAGGTCTTCGGCACGCCCGAGGGCATGCAGCTGATCATCTGGGGCAATCTGATCGGCTTCGTCTTCGCGCTCGTCGTGCTTTCGATATCCGTGATCACCTTTCCGCTGCTACTCGACCGCGATGTCGGCGCAGTGGCCGCCGTCATCGCCTCGATCCGGGCGACGGTCGCCAATCCGGTGCCGGTGCTGCTCTGGGGCCTGATCGTCGCAGCGCTGCTCGTCATCGGCACGATCCCGGTCTTTGCCGGGCTTGCGCTCGTCATCCCGATCCTCGGCCACGCGACCTGGCATCTCTATCGCAAGCTGATTGCGCGGGAAGCAGCGTAATCAGAGGTTTCCGGGGATCGCGAACTCTCGCGATCCCCGAAACGCCTTCGCCATTCCCGGAACCTCAAGACCTCTCGCCGCGTTATGTGTGACCGGCTTGTGGGAGGATTTCGGAGGTGACGATGAAGCATCTGTTTGCCCGCTTCGCGAGCAAGATATCGGAATGGGCAGGCAAACCCGTCATCTTCATCCTGGCGCTCATCGCCGTCATCATCTGGGCGGCACTTGGCCCCGTCTTCGACTATTCGGAAACCTGGCAGTTGGTCATCAACACGGGCACGACGATCATCACTTTCCTGATGGTCTTCGTGCTGCAGAACGCCCAGACGCGCGACACCAGGGCGATCCAGGCCAAACTCAACGAAATCATCCTGACGAGCCATGCCGAAAACCGCTTCATCGGCATCGAAAATCTAGACGAGGAGGAGTTGAAGCGTTTGGACGAACTGGTCGCCAAGGCTGCCAAGGGCAGGGGCGAGACGGAGGCTTGCAGGACAATGGAGACAGAGGCAGTGCAGGCGGTGCCGTCGAAAAAGGCGGAGGCGCGGAAGCGACGAGTTTCAGCCAAGCCGGCGAAGCAGAGATAGGCCGATCATTGTCGGGAGTCCTTACCTATCCTGCTGGACGCGCTGCGCGTTGCCGATCGGAATGACGCTTTGCAGCTCCTTTGCCGGCTGGCCTTTGAGTTGCTGCGCATCCGGTTCCGGAATGGCGTCGAATACAAAGATGGCGATGCTCCGCTGACTTCGCCTGCCCCTTCAGTTCCACTACCCATTTTTTTAAGATCCCACCATCTGTCGAATTTTGCGCTTGAGAGAACCAGGTTGTGTTCCAAACGCGGCTCGTCCCGTTAAGTACCCAAAAACTTCATCCGCCAACAAGGAAAACGAAGCATAAAACAGAATAATTGCTGGTGAAAATATCAGTATAACGCACAACTTCGGGAGCACTCCAATTGCGAACTCCGAAGACAGGGCTGTTACAACAACCGTCAACGGAATCCACGCGAGTACAGAAATCAAAAGGCCGCAAACTATCGCGTACAGACCGTATTTTTTCTCTGTTTCCATTAATATTTTTAATGAAATTAAGAAATACCATCGCATTGTTAAGTCCCTGATTGTGGATCATGCCCGGAGAGCACGATCCCCTTCACGCACTGACCGAATCGTTAAGATCGAGCGATCTTCGACATTGACCACGGGCATTAACGTTCTCTGTAGCCTCTATGCGCGGCCACCGAAGGCGGCGGGGTCGAAGACCTGGACGGTGACGGCAGCGTTAGTGACCTTCGGGCTGTCCGTCCCGGCCGAGGATGGCAAGCCTTGCGGGAAGGATTCGATGCCATGCCTGCGCTCGGGAGGGGCTGGAGCTTATGACGCTGACCATATAGCTGCGGTCGGTTGCAAGTGTCATATAGGCGACGAGACGGCCGATATGGTGGCCGTTTCCGATCACGATCGTCGCCGTGCTGATTGTCTTGGCGCGATTTCACGCGCCCTTCTGAAGCAAACATCGATCCTGCTCTGCTTCTATTCCTAAATGCCGATCGCGACTCCGCTCACGCCTAGCCAAACACCCGCCGGAAAATCGTATCGACATGTTTGGTGTGATACCCAAGATCGAACTTCTCCCGAATATCCTCCTCGGAAAGCGCAGCGCGCACCTCAGCATCCGCCAGCAGTTCTTCCAAGAAATCCTTGCCCTGTTCCCAGACCTTCATGGCGTTGCGCTGCACCAGGCGGTAGGCGTCTTCGCGGGAGGTGCCTGCCTGGGTCAGTGCCAGGAGGACGCGCTGGGAGTGGACGAGGCCGCGGAATTTGTTGAGGTTCTTCTCCATGTTCTCAGGATAGACCAGCAGCTTTTCGATGACGCCGGCCAAGCGCGAGAGGGCGAAGTCGAGGGTGACGGTGGCGTCGGGGCCGATCATGCGTTCGACCGAGGAGTGGGAGATATCGCGCTCGTGCCAGAGGGCGACGTTTTCCATGGCCGGCAGGGCGTAGGAGCGGACCATGCGGGCAAGGCCGGTGAGGTTCTCGGTCAGCACCGGGTTGCGCTTGTGGGGCATGGCCGAGGAGCCCTTCTGGCCGGGCGAGAAGTATTCTTCGGCCTCCAGCACCTCGGTGCGCTGCAGGTGGCGGATTTCGGTCGCGAGGCGCTCGATCGACGAGGCGACGACGCCGAGGGTGGCGAAGTACATGGCGTGGCGGTCGCGCGGGATGACCTGGGTCGAGACCGGCTCGGCCTTCAGGCCAAGCGCCTCGGCCACATGTTCCTCGACGCGCGGGTCGATATTGGCGAAGGTGCCGACGGCGCCCGAGATGGCGCAGGTCGCGACTTCCTCGCGGGCGGCAACCAAGCGCTGGCGGCAGCGCTCGAATTCGGCATAGGCAAGCGCCAGCTTGACGCCGAAGGTGGTGGGCTCGGCATGAATGCCGTGCGAACGGCCGATGGTGACGGTGTCCTTATGTTCGAAGGCGCGGGTTTTGAGCGCTGCAAGCAGGCGGTCGATATCGGCAATCAGAATATCGGTGGCGCGCACCAGCTGGACGTTGAAGCAGGTGTCGAGCACATCAGACGAGGTCATGCCCTGGTGGACGAAGCGGGCATCCGGGCCGACGATCTCGGCGAGATGGGTCAGGAAGGCGATGACGTCATGCTTGGTGACGGCCTCGATCTCGTCGATGCGGGCGACGTCGAAGGTGGCGGCCCCACCCTTTTCCCAGATCGTCTTTGCTGCCGATTTCGGGATGACCCCGAGCTCGGCCAGCGCGTCGCAGGCATGCGCCTCGATCTCGAACCAGATGCGGAACTTGGTTTCAGGAGACCAGATGGCGACCATTTCGGGCCGGGAATAACGCGGGATCATGGGCGGCTGCCTTCATTTCGAGAGGTTTGTTCGTCGAAGATTTGTCTTTACGCAATTCCCGGCAAAATCGCTTCGCGCTTTGCCTGACAAAACCGCTGGGCACTTTTGCTGAAATTGCTTTAGCGCCCCTGTAGCAAAGACGGGCGGCAATCTCAACGCATGCGTTTGGCAAGATGATAACTGCTGACGACAAGGCAGACGAGGCCGAGCGGCAGGAAAAGGCGCAGGCCGATCACCAGGAACTGGTAGACGGCGCTGATACTGGTGAAGACGAACTGGAAGGCCCAGACGACGCTGCCGAAGGGGGCATGCCAGCGCGAATAGAAGATCCGGTATTCCATGGCGAAGAGAAAGGCGGTCATGGCGATCGTCGCCGCTGTCAACGTCACGAAAAAAGCGGCGAACCGCGCCTCCGCCGGCCTGTTATAGGCAAGGAAGCGGGCGACCGGCAGGGCGAAGGGCCACGAGAGCAGGCCGCCGAGAAAATAGAGGGCGGCGATTTCGCCAAGCCGGCTCGTCTGCAGGCCGTTGCGCAGGTAAAGGCCGAGCATGGCGGCGGCCAGCATCTGCGTGCCCCAAAGCAATGCGCCGGCAACCAGATCGGGATAGGGCGGCTTTGCCGCCCTTAGACGGTCCATCCTGAGGCGCTCAGGGATGAACCGGAACGGCGATCCAGCGGCCGTTCCTTGAGGCATCAAAGGCCAGCACGAGGGCGATGTGAACCGGGTTTGCGCCCTCCGGCTGATAGACCACGGCGCCGCCGATCCGATATTCGACCGAGCACGCGCGCTCGGCCGGGACCGTTTGCACTTGGCGCCCCGCCTGCCGGTTCGGAGCGCCTTCCTTCTCGATCATCTGCAGGCTGAAGCCGAGGACCCGCTTGGCGACCGCCGCGCAGTCCTTCGGCGCCGCTATCGGCAACTCGCCGAGCGAAAGCGTATAGGGCGCCTTCGGCGGACCGTCGGTCGCAAGCGTGGTGTAGCGGATCGTCTTTGCGGGAGAACCGAGTTCGGTCGGCGGATTGAAGGCGGCGATCAGGCCGGGATTGGTCAAGAGATCGTATTTGTCCATCTGGCTGCGCGCCGCCGTCAGGTTCTGCCGCCGCGCCTTGGAAAGATTGGCGTCCTTCTCGGTCAACTCTGTGCGGAACGGCGTACCCTCGAGATACTGGCCGTTTTCGGTATCGATGAAATAGGTTTCGGAATAGGGGACATTCCCGCCCTCCTCGATACCGAACTCCTGAAAGGCGAAGACCTTGCCATCGGCCGAAAAGCCGATCGGCTGGACGCTGGCGATATCGCCGGCAAGTGACATTGCCGGCAGGCCGGCAAAAGCGACGGCAAGCATGCCGCCAATGACAAGACGCTTCATCATTTTCGTGCCCCTTCGGCTGCCTGACGCAGATCGGCGACGGTCTTGCGATAATCCTCGACCGTATCGCCCTTGAAAATCGCCGAGCCGGCGACGAGGACGTTGCCGCCCGCGCGCGCGATCGCCGGGGCCGTTTCGACCGTGACGCCGCCGTCCACCTGAAGTTCGATCGGCCTGTCACCGATCAGTGATTTCGCGGCGGCGATCTTGGCGGCCATCGCCGGAATGAATTTCTGCCCGCCGAAGCCGGGATTGACCGACATGATCAGGATGAGATCGACATCGTCGAGCACGTTCTCGATGGCGGTGAGCGGGGTGGCCGGATTGATCGTGACCCCGACCTTCTTGCCGAGATTGCGAATGGTCTGCAGCGAGCGGTGCAGATGCGGCCCGGCTTCGGCATGCACGGTGATGCGGTCGCAGCCGGCCTTGGCGAAGGCTTCGAGATAGTCGTCGACCGGCGAGATCATCAGGTGGCAGTCGAAAGTGGCAGAGGTATAGGAGCGCAGCGACTTGATGACGTCAGGGCCGAAGGAGATGTTCGGCACGAAATGGCCGTCCATCACGTCGAGATGGATCCAGTCGGCGCCGGCGGCCGTCACGTCGCGCACCTCCTCGCCGAGCCTGGCGAAATCCGCCGCGAGGATCGAGGGGGCAATACGAATGGGCAGCGTCATCAGGTCTTACTCCGTATGGGCCGCCATTGGACCGCGGCGGCCGGATTCAAGGCTGGCGCGCCCTTTATTGCGTCGGCGCGCCGGGTGGGAAAAAGCCGTTTCCGCGCCATTCGAGCAGGCGGTAGGGATTTTGCGAAAGCTCATGCGTTCCGTTGAAGGTCACAGCGCCGACAGGTGTCTGGAATGTCGTGCCGAGAAGCGTCTCCTGCAAGGGCTTGCCCGCTTGAGCGGCGGCTTCCACCGCCTGGCCGGCAATGCGTGCCGCAGCCAGCGACGGCAGGACATAACCTTCCGGCTCGATGCCTTTGGCGCGCAGCGTCTCGGCCGCCGCTGCGCCCTCCTGAAGCAGGGCATATTCCGGCAGAGCGACGGCGCGTACGCCCGTATTCAGCGGCAGCGGCTGGTCGGCGGCGCGCATGGCGTCACCGCCGAGAATGGACAGCGGGATGTTTTCCGCCTTGGCGTCGCGGGCGATGACGGCGACATCGTTGCGGTCGCCGCCGATGAAGACCCGTGTGGCGCCAGCCCGTTTCAGGCGGCGGACAAGGGCGATCTGCTGCTCCTGTCCCGGCCGGTAGGTGTCGGTAAAGACCGGCTTCAGGCCGTTCTGCTCCAGCGCATTGCGCACCGCTTCCGTCAGTTCGCGGCCATGAATGGTGCCGTCCTCGATCAGCGCGATCGGATCGGCCGCCCAGTCCTTGAGGATCACTTCGATGATCTTTGCCGCCTCGGTGCCGTCGGCGGGCGCCAGGCGGAAAAGCGGCCAGCCGTTTTTCAGGGCATCTTCCATCAGGATGCGGGAGCGCACCGAGACGGTGATGGCGGGGATGCCGGCGTCCTTCAGCTTCGGCAGCGCGCCTTCCAGCGTCTCGCTGCAGAGAAAGCCGATTGCGATCTGCACGTTGGCATTGACGAGCGCATCGGCAACCGCCGCACCGCTATTGTCCTCACAGCTCTCGTTGACGGCGACGAGCGTATTTCCGGATTGCTGGATCTCGAAACCGGTCCCAGTGGCAATCTGGGTGCCGAGCAAAGCGAGCGGGCCGTTCTGAGGGGCAACGATGCCGATCGTCACGCCGGCCGCATGGGCTTGCGCCGCCGCTCCCAGCAGCACCAGAAAGGCTGCTATCCCTCGCAGGTTGATCATGAAAGGCGGAGATCCCTAGCCATCGTCCATGCCCTTTTATCCGCAAGGCCGCGATCGTCAAAGAAAAACAAGCGGAACGCGGCGCTTTTCACCGGTCCTATTGTAGAAAAGGTAACCGATGCTCGCCATATTGGCGCGATAGCAAGTCGAACGGCAGCGACGTGCGTCTTTTCGGATGTGCGGAAAAGGCTGTAGCACTTTCGATTGCTGCATAGTTTTCGTCGTTTAAACGATGCCGATTTAGGGAGCTATGCAGTAGACAGAAGAGCGCAAGGGAGAAGCAGGTGTTGAACAGGCAGCATATCGACCCTGGCCTTTATCGCGATGCCATGAGCCGTTATGCCGGCCATGTGCAGCTCGTGACGACGGCGATGGAAGGCATGCGCCGCGGTGTCACCATCACCGCCGCCTGCTCGGTCTCCGACAATCCCGCCTCTGTGCTGATCTGCCTCAACAACACCAATCCGAAGAACGAGATCTTTTTCCGCAGCGGCATCTTCGTACTCAACACGCTCGGGCGCACGGCGCTTGCCGATGATGCCCGTTTCGGCAGCGCCCGTTTCGAGACGCTGGTTACCGGCGCGCCGGTGCTCGCCGATGCGCTCGCCGCCTTCGATTGCCGGGTGACCGATATCAAGGAAATGCCGACGCACAATGTCATCTTCGGCGAGGTCGCAGCCGTCCGCTTCAGCGAGAAGCACCCGGCGCTCCTCTATATGAACCGGGATTATCACGCGCTGTGATTTGAGCGGCGACAGGATTTCAAGGGAATAGAGCATGGACAATGCCGGGATCGAGGAAATGTTTCAGGGGCTCGGCCCCGTCACGGTCAAGCGCATGTTCGGCGGCAAGGGCATCTATCATCTCGGGCGCATCATCGCGCTCGAAGTGCGGGACGAGATGCTGCTGAAGGCGGACGAGACGAGCGCCCCGGAATTTGCCGCCGCCGGCGCCACGCAGTGGAGCTATGAGGGCAAGAAGGGCAAGCCGGTGAAAATGCCCTACTGGTCGATCCCCGACGAGGCCTATGACGATCCCGATCTGATGGCGAAATGGGTGCGGCTTGCCTATGAAGCGTCGCTTCGCGCCGAATGATTATTCGTTTCGTTCAGCGGACGGCAAGGCTGCGATCGCCGCCCTGGTGAAGGCCGACAGCGGTTCCGGCAAATCCGTCAGGGGAAACCAGCCGAAATCCGAAAGCTTGTCCGGTTCGGTCAATTGCGGCTCGCCCTCGACATCGCGGGCGAGATAGAGAAGCGAAATCCAGTGCTGGCGGTCGGTATCGATGATCTGCTCGGTCATGCCGATGCGCTCGATACGGCCGATCTTGAGGCCGGTTTCTTCTTCGGCCTCTCGGCGCGCGGCTTGCTCGGCCGGCTCCATATGATCGACCTTGCCGCCGACGATATTCCAGTAGCCGGCTTCAGGCGCGCGCATGCGCTTGTAGAGAAGGATCCTGGCGTCGCGCAGAATGACCAGGCCGACGCCGAAGCCCGGAAAATCGAGACCGGGCCTGGCCATGGCAACGCTCAAATCTTGGCGCTGCCGGCGATCAGCATGAAGGCGGGGATATCGTCGCCGAAGCCGACCGGGGTCGGGCCGTCATCATGGTCGCGATGGCGGCGGCGGTCGCGGCTGTCGTCGTTTGCCGGATAAGGCCGGCTGTTGCGCGCATTGTTTTGCGGCTTCTGCTCTGCTTTGCGCTCGTGCTTCACGATGTCGGCCTTTACTGGTGCTGCCTGAATCACTTGGACGTCATTATCCTGTATGTCGTTATCAGATTTATGACCCGCAGCGCTGCGATTGCCGCGCCCGCGTCCGCGATCCCTGTCGCCTCGTTCACCCTTTGCGCCACGCTCGCGGCTGTTGCGCCGCGGGCGCTCGCTGTCGGCGCTTTCTTCTGCCGGCGGCAGGGAATTGACATCGCCGCTCAGCCATTCGATCTTTTCGCCAATCAGCTTTTCGATCGCATCGACGAATTTGGTGTCGCGCTTGGTGACGAGCGTGAAGGCGGCGCCAGAGCGGCCGGCACGGCCGGTGCGGCCAATGCGATGGACATAATCCTCGGAATGGATCGGCACGTCGAAATTGAAGACGTGGCTGACATCGGGAATGTCGAGGCCTCGGGCTGCGACGTCGGAGGCAACCAAGAGCTGAAGGTTGCCGTCACGGAAGCTCTGCAGCGTCGTCGTGCGGGAACGCTGATCCATGTCGCCATGCAGGGCGCCGACGGAGAAGCCGTGGCGTTCCAGCGACCGGAAGAGGTCGGCGACATCCTTCTTGCGGTTGCAGAAGACGATGGCGTTCTTGAGTTCGCCCTGGGCGCGGACGAGTTCACGCAGAACGGCGCGCTTCTCGTAATCCTTGCCGTGCGAGGCGACGAAGCGCTGGGTCACAGTCTTTGCGGCCGACGCGGGCTTTGCCACCTCGATGCGCTCGGGATTCTGCAGGAAGCGGTCGGCGAGCTTCTGGATCTCCGGCGGCATGGTTGCCGAGAAAAACAGCGTCTGGCGGGTGAACGGGATCATCTTGGCGATGCGCTCGATATCGGGAATGAAGCCCATGTCGAGCATGCGGTCGGCCTCGTCGATGACGAGGATCTCGACGCCGCTCATCAGCAGCTTGCCGCGCTCGAAATGGTCGAGCAGGCGGCCGGGTGTGCAGATCAGCACGTCGGCGCCGCGCTCGAGCTTGCGGTCCTGGTCCTCGAAGGAAACGCCGCCGATCAGAAGGGCAACGTTGAGGCGGTGGTTCTTGCCGTATTTTTCGAAATTCTCGGCGACCTGGGCGGCGAGTTCGCGCGTCGGCTCGAGAATCAGCGTGCGGGGCATGCGGGCGCGGGCGCGGCCCTTTTCCAGAAGCGACAGCATCGGCAGAACGAAGGATGCCGTCTTGCCGGTGCCCGTCTGCGCGATGCCGCAAATATCGCGGCGCTCGAGCGCAAAGGGAATGGCTCCCGCCTGAATAGGCGTGGGTATCGTGTAGCCCGCATCGGTAACAGCGGATAGCACTTTTTGGCTCAAGCCAAGGTCAGCGAATGTCGTCAAAGGGAAAACTGTTTCCGTTCCGGTTCGGCCGAGCTCTGAACGAGTCGGCGGGATTGCATGCCGCAATGCAGCGCGACATAACCCCGAATGGCCGGCAAGTCAAGAAATAGAGAGGCCGCACCCCGTGCAGAGTGATGCGATGGTTACCTGATGGCTGTTACTTGATATAGGTGGCGAGTTTAAGGCCGGCATTCATGAAATATACTGGATCGACGGCGTGGCCGTCCTGGCGCACTTCATAGTGCAGATGCGTCCCCGTCGAGCGGCCGGTGCTGCCTGCAAGGCCGATGACGTCATTGCGGTCGACCGTGTCGCCGACCTTGACCAGCACTTCCGACATATGCCCGTAGCGCGTCGAGATACCGTTGCCGTGATCGACTTCGACCATGTTGCCGTAGCCGCCGGTCCAGCCGGCCGCAATGACCTTACCGGGCGCCGTCGGGCGTATCCTCTCGCCTGGAGCAAAGCGGAAGTCGATGCCGGAATGGAGCGCCAGGCGGCCGAGGAAAGGGTCACGGCGATTGCCGAACGGGCTGGTCACTTCCTTGCCGATGGCGGGATTGCGGAAGGGCAGGGATTCGGCGGTGCTGCGCACCGCTTCGAGCCGCGTCAGCGCGCTGTCGAGCGCCACCAGCGAATTGTTGAAGTCGTCGTTGCTTTCCGGCTCGACATATGGGCCGCCGACGGCGTCGTCGTCCTTCTCAGCAGCGGTCTCTGCCGGCGTCGGGATTTTGAAGCGGGTCAGCACTGTCGCAATGGCGTTGGCGGCATTGCCGGCATCGCTCGTCAACTGCTCGACGCGGTTGCGCTGGTCCTGTTCGACACCCTTCAACGACAGCGTGACGTTGGAGAAGATGCGGTCGGCGCGATCGCCGACGGTTTCAGCGGACGGCACATAGGCAAGCGTCGAGTTGTCGGGCGTCGCATCGGCGGGCGCGCCGCTCGCCAGCTGTTTTTCGATTGCCTCGATGCCGCCACCACCAAGCGAGGCGCGCTTGTCCTTGATATCGGGAGCATAAGACTGAATGGGGGAAGACGGGGCAGGCGCAGCGCCGTCCTTTTCCGTCAGGCCGGAGCTTTCGGCCCGGTCGAGCAGATTGTCGAGCTTGCCGTGGCGCGAGGTCAGCGCCATTTGCTGCTCCATCAGCTTGTCGACCTTGTCTTCGACCACCTGCTGGTCGAGAAGCTGGCGGGAGGTGATGCGGTCGACCTGAGCACGCAGCGCGGCGATGCGGTCTTCATAGTCGTGCTGCATGCGGGCTTGCCGCGCCATGGTGGCGCCGATCAGATCGTCGCGCAGCACGAGATAGGAGGTGGCGAGGAGGTAGCCGATCGAAAAGACGCCGACGAAGCAGAAGGCCACCGCTGCCATCCACGGCCGCACCGTCATGTGGCGGACCTTGTCGCCGCTTGCCAGGATCAGGATGTGTTCCTGCGCTCGCCTGCCGAATACCCGGTGCTGATGTCCGCTGTTCACGCAGGCTCTCCCGATTGATGCGCTACGCCTCTTTCGGAAAATTAGACACTCTTATGGTTAACAAATGCTTTCTTTGTCGCTGTCCGTGTAGAAAATACCAGCGATTTCAAGCGTGGCTGATCGATGCGAGCGAGCGGTAGAAAGACGGGGTCAGCCCCGCCTCGGCGCGGGCGAGGTCATTGAAGGGCGGCTTCAGCGGCCCGCGGAAATTGGCGCGCACCAGCTCCTGGAAGGCTTTTGCCGGGTCGCGCTTCTCCCGCGCGCAAAGGAAGCGAAACCATTTGGCGCCGACGGCGACATGGCCTTTCTCGTCGTTGTAGATGACGTCGAGGACCGCAGCACTTTCGAGATCGCCGGTCTGGCGCATCTTTGCCTGCAGCGACGGCGTGACGTCGAGGCCGCGGGCTTCGAGAATCAGCGGCACGACGGCGAGCCTTGCGGTGAGGTCTTTGCGCGTCGAATGAGCGGCCTGCCACAGCCCGTCATGGGCGGGAAGATCGCCGTAATCGGCGCCGAGATCGTTGAGGCGGGTGCGCACCATGCGGAAATGTTTCGCCTCCTCGAAGGCAACCTGCATCCAGCCGTCGAAGAAGGAATTCGGCACCTGTTCCGTTGCGAAACGCGCGACGATATCGAGCGCCAGATCGACCGCATTGAGCTCGATGTGGGCGATGGCATGGAGCAGGGCGATCCGGCCTTTCAGCGTATGCAGCGAACGTTTCTCCACCCGGGTCGGCGGCGTCAGAACCGGCTTTTCAGGGCGGCCGGGCCTGTCCGGCAAAGCGGCATCGAGCGGCGAGCGCAACGACACCCGGCGTTCGAACCAGCGGGTGGCGCTTTCCTGCGCAAGCGCCGTCTTGCGGTCGAGATCGGCGGAGCGGATGGCATCGATGGCGCCGCCACGCAGCGACGTTATTGTCAGGTTGCCGGTCACGCCGCCAGATTCCGCACGGCCTCGAGCACGGTTTCGGCATGGCCCTGCACCTTCACCTTCTGCCAGATGGTGGCGATCGTGCCGTCCTGGCGGATCAGGAAGGTGGTACGCTCGACGCCCATGAAGTTGCGGCCGTACATGCTCTTTTCCTTCCAGACGCCATAGGCCTGCAGCGTGGTCTTTTCCTCGTCCGAGGCCAGCGCCATCGAAAGGCGGTGCTTCCTGATGAACTTGTCGTGGCAGGCGGCCGAATCGGGCGACATGCCGATGACGGCGGCACCAGCCGCCTCGAACTCGCTTGCCAATGCGGTGAAAGCCAGTGATTCTGCGGTGCAGCCTGTCGTGTCGTCCTTGGGGTAGAAGAACAGGACGAGCGGCCTGCCCTGGAATTCGGCCAGCGAGACGCGGCCGCCGCCATCGCGGGGAAGATTGAAATCAGGAGCCGTGGCGCCGATGCCGGGAACCGCCATTTGGGAAAACCTTTCTTTTGCCGGGTTTGTGGATGACACTGTCACTCCCCGAATTATATAGTGGATGGAAACCCGTCCAGCATTGCCGGGTTCAATTCTTCACTTAAGGGAGAGCCCGAAGGCGCATGTCAGCCATCCGCGGCGAAAAGGTCACGTTTCGCAAGAAGGATATCGTTGCGCTGGACCGCTTGCCGTCCGCCCAGGCCGAGGATCCGATCATCGTCCATTGCCCACCGCCGCGTTCGCCCATGCGGCGCACGGCGAAGCTGACCTTGGGATTTCTGGGACTGATTCTGCTTATCCTTGCTGCCATCGTCTTCACCGTCGAGAGCGGCATGTTCGACAAGCCGCTCTCGCAGCAGGCGCAGGCAGCGTTGAACGGCGTCGCCGGACCGCGCTATCGCGCCGAGGTCGGCTCCACCGTCATCCGCTTCACCTCGGACTTCCGGCTGGCGCTGGAAGCGCGCAACGTCAACATGATCGACCAGGAGAGCGGTCAGCACCTGTCGACGACGGGTTCGGTGCGCCTCGGGCTCGATCCGCTGCAGCTTTTCCGCGGCCGCATCGCCGTTTCGGACATCGAAGCGGAGGATATCGCCCTCGATACGGCGCTTCTTCCCTCGGGCAATCCCATCAAACTCGACGATCTGCGCATCGACGCCATGCCGGCGGCGATGGAAAGGATCTTTTCGCAGTTCGATATGTTCGACAGCATCGTGACGCGCGGCTCGACGAATTCGGTGCGCATCTCCGGCATAAACATCAAGCTTGCCGATACCGCCAATGGTCCGCTGTCGCTTGTCGTCGACAATCTCGTCTTTGCCCATGCCGGCCCATCCTCGCTGCAATTGAGCGGCGAAGTCGCGCTCAACGGTGAGGTGGCCGAACTCGATGTGCTCGCCGAGAAGGAAGACGGCCACGTGTCGAAGGTCGTGGCGACGCTGAAGCATGCCGATCTCACGCCCTTTGCGTTGAAACGCAACGATCAGGGCGTGATACGCCAGGGGCTCAACGCCTTTGCCGACCTGACGGTGTCGGCCACCAGGGCGCGCGATAGCGTGCAGCCGGCGCTGGCAGCGACGCTCGATATCGGTTCCGGCCTGATCTATGCGGATGGCGATGCGCAGGAGCTGTCCGGCGGGCAGATCAACCTCGTCTACGATTTCGACAAGCAGACGCTCGAAATTGCCCGGTCGAACGCCCGGTTCGGCGCGACCACCGTGCCGATCAACGGCGCGCTGATCGATCTCGACAAGCTCGATCCGCAGGCCGGAAAGGGCTTCGGCATCGACCTTCTGGTCAGTGGCGGCACGGCAGCCCCCGGCGGCTCCGGCGAGCAGCCGATCGCCTTCGACATCCAGGCGACCGGGCGCTACCTAGTTGCCGGGCGGGAATTCCTGTTTCCCAACATGACCGTCTCCAGCCCGCTCGGCGCGCTTTACGGAGCACTGCACGTCAGGCTCGGCGGCAAATCGCCGGAGATCAGTTTTGCCGGCCAGTCGGCACAGATGCAGACGACGGCGATCAAGCAGCTGTGGCCGTTCTGGATGGCGCCCAAGGTGCGCACCTGGGTGCACGGCAACCTCTTCGGCGGCACCGTCACCAATGCCTCCATCTCCGTCTTCATTCCCTTCGGCAGGCTGGACGAGGCGGCCGGCGGCAAGGGGTTGAAGCTCGACGCCAACCAGATCCGCATCGGCTTCGACATCGCGGGAGCGCGGATGAATGTCGCCGGCGACATTCCGCCGGTTCGCGACATGGCGGCCCATTTCGACCTGACCGGCCCCACTGCGACGATCGCGATCAAGAGCGGCACGTCGTTTTTCCCCTCCGGCCGGTCTGTCGGTCTCGGGCAGGGAACCTTCGCCATACCCGCAACCTACGATAAGCCGCTGATGGCCGATATCGATCTGGCGATCTCAGGGACAGCGGACGCCGTCGGCGAGCTTCTGACCTACCGGCCGATCCGCGTGCTGCAGCGCGCCGGCTTTACGCCCGAGGATTTCAAGGGGCGGATCGAGGCGAATGTGAAGGCGCATTTCGGCCTGCTCTCCTCGCAGAACCCGCCGCCGGCCGAATGGACGGCGGCCATGAAGCTCACAGATATCGATCTTGCCAAGCCGTTTTCCGGCCGCACGATCAGCAATCTCGACGGCACGCTGAACGGCAACCCGAAACAGATCACGCTGGACGCCAAGGCCCAGATCGACGGCGTCCCCGCCGATATCGATCTTGCCGAACCGGTCGAGGCATCCGACAGCGCAAAGCGGCAGCGGGTGATCACCGCGACGCTTTCCGAGGAGCAGCGCAACAAGCTGATACCCGGCCTTTCCGGTATCGTCGGCGGCAGCGTCAAGATGGTGCTGACGCGGATCGACGACGACCGCCAGGACGTGCAGCTCGACCTTACCCGGTCGCAACTCGACCTGCCGTGGATCGGCTGGTCGAAGGGCAGCGGCATTGCAGCGTCGGCCGAATTCGAAACATCCGGCCCGGCCGACAATACCCAGATCAAGAACTTCCGGCTGAAGGGCGACGGTTTCGGCGCTACAGGATCGCTGAACGTCGGCAAGGCCGGGCTGATCTCGGCCGATTTCGACAGTGTCAAACTCTCCTCGCTTGACGATTTCGCCCTGTCGGTGAAACGCAGCAAGGGGAATTTTGATGTCTCGGTCTCCGGCGACAGCGCCGATGCGCGGCCTGTGATCGCGCGGTTGAAATCGGGCTCGGGCGATGGCGATGATAATGGGGATGGTGGCGACACCGGCGTATCGGTGCGCGCCCGGCTGAAAAACGTTATCGGTTTCAACGATGAGAAGATCGGCAACTTCCAGGCGCAGGTGTCGCTGCGCGGCGACAAGCTGCAGACGCTGAACTTTTCCGCTGTTACCGACAGCGGCGAGGCGGTGGTCAGCCAGATGAAGGATGGCGGCGTCATCAACATCACCAGCGGCGATGCCGGCGCCGTCTCGCGTTTCGCTGACCTCTATCAGCATATGCAGGGCGGCCTGCTCAATCTGGCGATCCGGCTTTCTCCTCAGGGCGGCTGGGACGGTTCGCTCGACGTGCGCCGTTTTGCGATCGTCAACGAACAACGGCTGCGCTCGATCGTCTCGACGCCCGTCGGAAGCGAGCAGCGCAGCCTCAACGAAGCCGTCAAGCGCGACATCGATACCTCATCGCAGCGCTTCCAGCGCGGCTTTGCCCGCGTCGTGTCGCGCGATGGAATGGTCGGCATCGAGAACGGCGTGCTGCGCGGCGACCAGATCGGTGCGACTTTCCAGGGCGTGGTGCGCGACCGCAAGGGCAATATGGACATGACCGGCACTTTCATGCCGGCCTACGGCCTCAACCGGCTCTTTGCCGAACTGCCGCTGATCGGCGTCATCCTCGGCAATGGCAGCGACCGCGGCCTGATCGGCATTACCTTCAAACTCACCGGCAAGTTCGACCAGCCGAACCTGCAGATCAACCCGCTGTCGATCATCGCGCCGGGTGTCTTCCGGCAGATTTTTGAATTCCAGTAGGCAGAACCTAAATCTCCTTGCGCTTGAGGAGATAGTCGAGGCCGCCGACGCGGTACCAGCGATAGCCATAGGCATCGAGCACGACGGTGTGGCAGCCTTTCTCGTCGGCCTCGCTGCTAGCGCCATCGGCGATGTCGATCAGCTGTCGGCCGTCTTCGCCTCTGTCCGGATCGAAAGTCACTTCCGCCGGCTGCGCATGCAGATTGTGCAGGATCAACACGGAATTGCCGCGCCAGTCGTAACGAAGCGCCAGCACGCCGTCGTCACCGGTGTCGACCACGGAGTAATCGCCCCAGCCGATCTCCGGGGCTTCCTTGCGCATCCGGATCATCCGCTCGGTCCAGTTCAGCAGTGAATTGGGATCGCGCCGTTGCGCCGCGACATTGACGTGCTCAAAGCCATAGGGGCCGTCCGTGATGACGGGTGCGACAGGCTTTCTGCTTTTGGTGAAACCGCCTTCCGGTTCCGTCGACCACTGCATCGGCGTGCGGGCGCAATTGCGCTCCGGCAAGGCCAGATCGTCGCCCATGCCGATCTCGTCGCCGTAGCGGATCACCGGCGTTCCCGGCAGCGAGAACAGCAGGCTGTAGGCCATCTCGATCCTGCGCCGGTCGCCGCCGAGCATCGGCGCCAGGCGACGGCGAATGCCCCGGTCATAGAGCTGCATGTCCTTTTCGGGTCCGAAGGCGGCAAAGACCGCGTCGCGCTGCTTTTCCGACAGCCTGCCGAGATCCAGTTCATCATGGTTGCGCAGAAACAGGCCCCATTGGGCGGTCGCCGGGCGTGGTTTCGTCGTCTCCATCGCCGTCTTCAGCGGCCGCGTATCGGCGCTGGCAAGCGCATAAAACAGCGCCTGATTGACCTGGAAATTGAACATCATCTGCATGCGGTCGCCGTCGTCGCCGAAATATTCGAAATTGTCCTTCGGCAGGATATTGGCCTCGGCGAGAATGATGGAATCGCCCAGGCGCCATTGCAGGAATTCGCGAAATTTCCGCAGCATGTCGAACTGTTCGACCGGCTTGGCAACGTCGGCGCCTTTCGTCGCGATGATGAAGGGAGCGGCATCCATCCGGAAGCCGGAGACGCCGAGCTGGATCCAGAAGCCCATGATCTTGAGTATTTCGGCCTGTACCTGAGGGTTCGAGGTGTTGAGATCGGGCTGGTGATCGTAGAAGCGGTGAAAATAATAGGCCTTGGCCTTTTCGTCATGGGTCCAGGTGGTCTTCTGGACGCCGGGGAAGACCATTCCCTGATCGGCATTCGCAGGCTTCTTGTCGGCCCAGACGTACCAGTCGCGATAGCGTGACTGGGGGTCGCTCCTGGCATCCTGAAACCAGGGATGATCCTTGGATGTATGGTTGATCACCAGATCGATCAGCACCCGGATGCCGCGTTGCTTGGCGCCGTGGGTGAATTCGACGAAATCGCCGAGCGAACCGTAACGCGGGTCGACATTGTAATAGTCGGAAACGTCATAGCCGTCGTCGCGGCCGGGCGAGGTCTGGAAGGGCATCAGCCAGATCGCCGTGACGCCAAGGCCGGAGAGATAGTCGAGGCGTCGCATCAGCCCCTGAAAATCGCCCACGCCGTCACCATTCGCATCCATGAAGGTCTCGACGGAGAGGCAGTAGATGACGGCGTTCTTATACCAGAGGTCGTTGATCATACCGGCGCTCCAATCCAATTGGTCGCAAATCCTGGCGGGCGGAAAAGGTTCCGATAAAGCCGCGGTTGTCGTTCGGCTTGCTGGCTCGCTCCCGACCGAAAAAGACGAGGCGGACAACGATGCTTTGCCTATTTTAGGTATTTCTGATGTAATATGGATCCCGTCGGGCAAACCACCGGGACAATGTCAGAGGATGCCATGCAGTGCGCTCGGACAGTCACTTTCCTATCGGTCGCAGCGATCGCCGCCGCAGCTGGCGAGGCTTCGCATTCTGCAGATAAGAGCGACCGGCTGCGGCCACCGGAACTCGTCCGTTCCGCTCATGTGCTAACGGTGCCTCTCGATGCGACGGTGACAGCGCCGACTTTCTCGATCAGTTGGTGGTCACGCGCACCCGGCGTCAATCCACCACCCTATGTTTTTCGGGAGGCAGAACGAAGGGACCCGACATCTCGGCCCGGAGTTGAGTGAAGGTTGCACACCAATTCAGGAATTATGCAAGGAAAAGCCGGCGTGGACGCCGGCTCCAATACTCGTTCGGAATTGAATCCGTTTACGCCGCGCGGCGGATGAGGATGTGCTTCTTCTTGCCGAGCGAGAGCTTGATGACGCCGTCGGCGGTGATTTCGTTGCTGCCGATCAGGCGGCGTTCGTCGCTGACCGCCTCGTCGTTGATGCGGACCGCGCCGCCCTGGATGTGGCGGCGAGCCTCGCCGTTCGAGCCGGCAAGGCCGGCGCGGACCATCAGCGAGAGCAGGCCGATGCCGCCGTCGAGTTCGGTGGCTGGGATGTCGACCGAAGGCAGGTTTTCGGAGAGCCCGCCTTCCTCGAAGGTCTTGCGCGCCGTTTCGGCGGCCAGTTCGGCGGCCGGACGGCCATGCAGGATCGCGGTAACTTCGGTCGCGAGGATCTTCTTGACCTCGTTCAGCTCCGAACCGCCCAGTGCCGAAAGGCGAGCGATTTCATCCATCGGCAACGTGGTGAAGAGCTTGAGGAAGCGCGGCACGTCGGCATCCTCGGTGTTGCGCCAATATTGCCAGAAGTCATAGACCGGGAGCAGGTCGGCATTCAGCCAGACTGCGCCGGATGCCGACTTGCCCATCTTGGCGCCTGATGACGTCGTCAGCAGCGGCGAGGTCAGCGCGTAGAGCTGCCGTGTCCCCATGCGGTGACCGAGATCGATGCCGTTGACGATATTGCCCCACTGATCCGAACCGCCCATCTGCAGACGGCAGTCGTAGCGCTTGGCAAGCTCGACGAAGTCGTAGGCCTGGAGGATCATGTAGTTGAATTCCAGGAAGGACAGCGACTGTTCGCGGTCAAGCCGTGTCTTCACGCTGTCGAAGGACAGCATGCGGTTGACCGAGAAATGACGGCCGACATCGCGCAGGAATTCGAGGTAATTCAACGAGCGCAGCCATTCGGCATTGTTGATCATCAGCGCGGCGTTGCCTGATTTGTCGTAATCGAGATAGTTCGAGAAGCAGTTCTTGATCGAGGCGATATTCTGCTCGATCGTGTCGATCGTCATCAGTTGGCGGGCCTCCTCCTTGAAGGAGGGGTCGCCGACCATGCCGGTGCCGCCGCCCATCAGCGAAATCGGGCGGTGGCCCGTCGCCTGCAGCCAGTGCAGCATCATGATCTGGGTGAGATGACCGACATGGAGGCTCGATGCCGTCGGGTCGTAGCCGATATAGGCCGTCACGGTTTCCTTGGCGAACATATCGTCGAGGCCACGTTCATCGGAGACCTGATGAATGAAGCCGCGCTCTTTCAGCGTGCGGAGGAAATCGGACTTGAACTCGGACATGGGCGTTCGTCTCTTGGTGTCTGCGCACGACCCGGGGGCTCGCGCAAGTTCGTTGTTGTTGATCTGTCGCGGCGCGTTTAGCACTGTTTTTATAAAAGTGCATCCGGGAATCGCAGGGAGGCAAGCCGCATGGACGTCATCAGGACTGCGATCGGCCTGATGAGCGGCACGTCGATGGACGGAATCGACGTCGCGCTGATCAGGACCGACGGCCGCGGCTTCATCGAACGCGGGCCGTTCATGGGTGTGCCCTATGACGCCGATTTTCGTGGGCGGCTGAAACGGGCGCTGGAACTGGCGCGGCCGCTGACCGACAGGAGCGGCCGCCCCGCTGAACTTCGCGACATCGAGCTTGAGTTGACCCAACGGCATGCAATTGCCGTTACGGCATTCCTGGAGCGTTTCGGGCTTGCTGCCAATGCCGTCGATGTTCTCGGCTTCCATGGCCAGACAGTGCTGCATCGACCCGATGAGGGGCTGACGATCCAGATCGGCGACGGCCAAGAATTGGCGCGCCGAACCGGCATATCGGTCGTCTATGACATGCGCGCCAACGATATGGTTCACGGCGGCCAGGGCGCGCCGCTGGTGCCGGCCTATCACGCCGCACTTGCGGGAAAACTTCAGCAGGCCGAGCAGGCGGTCTGTTTCGTCAATATCGGCGGCATCTCCAATCTGACCTTCATCGGCACGGACGGGCGGATCTCGGCCTTCGACAGCGGGCCGGGCAATACGCTGATCGACCAGTGGGTGGAGATGCAGACCGGCAGAACCTATGACCCCGGCGGCGAGATCGCCGGACGCGGCAAGGTCGTGGCCGCCCTGGCGCAACGGTATCTGGAAAGCCCATTCTTCCGCGGCAATGTCCGCCGCTCACTCGATCGCGGCGATTTTGCGCCGCTTCATCAGGGCGAGGCGAGCCTCGAAGACGGCGCCCGGACGCTGGCTTATGTCGCCGCCGCCTCGATCGTCAAATGCGCCGGTTTTCTGCCGGAGAGCCCGTCGACCTATATCGTCTGCGGCGGCGGGCGGCTGAACGCCACGCTGATGGCGGAGTTTTCGGCCATGGCCGAAGCGCTGGGATCGAAGGTATTGACTGCCGAGCAGGCCGGCTTCGACGGCGACGCGATGGAGGCCGAGGCCTGGGCCTATCTCGCCGTCCGCTCGCTGGATGGGCTGCCATTGACATTTCCAGGCACGACGGGGGTCGGCGCTCCCGTCAGCGGCGGTGTGCTCGCAAGCGCATGAGCGCAACGAACATCTTGAAGACACCGCGGCTCACCGCCGATATACGGCCGGCAAAGCCCTAACTCTTTGCGGCCATCGGCCGGACATTGGATCCGCGCCCAGCCTGGCTGCCATCCTCGACACCTCTGACCTGGGCGATGAACGAGAACTTCTTGCGAAGGCCGAGGATCGGCTTCTCGATGAAATGCCAGGACAGCACCGCGACGGCGAGGGCCGATGGCAGGCCGACGGCATAGAGCGCCAGCGCCCCATATTTCGGGTAGAGAAAGACCGAGGGGAACGCGCTGATCCAGATCTGCAGGAAGGGATCGTGGTAGAGATAGACGCCGTAGGAATAATCGCCTTTTCTGAAGAAGGCCGGGATCGGAACCTCCGACAGGCCGATGAAGACTGTGATGTAAACCAGTGAGGTGATGACGATCGGCCGGTTGATCACCGACTCCACAGCGCGGCTGTCGAGCGTGAAGATGGCGGCGATGCAGACCAGGCAGGCGGCGGCGAACAGCCAGCGGGAATGCGGAATGACGGCTCTGAACTGAAAGGCGACGATGCCCATCATGAACGCCGTTATCAGCTGCGAGCCCCGGCTCATGAACAGGAAACGCGCGATCGGCTTGATTGTATCAGGGAACAGATAGGGCATCTTCTGCACGATGAGGCCGATGACGATATAGGCGATCGTCACGCCAAGCAGCTTATAGCGGGTCTTCACGATGGCGGTGATCATCAGCAAAGACATGATGATGTAGCAGAAGATCTCCCAGGGAACCGTCCACAGAGCGCCGTTGACACGCTGGCTGGGATTGTCCTGGAAAACACCCGGCAGCTCGTAATGGATCCAGCCGACGATATTCAGGAAGTATTTGAAAAATCGCGGATCGGTAAAATAGTCCGCGTGATAGACGATCGTGACGATCGGCCCGATGATCAGCGAACAAACGACGATATCGACGGCCAGTGCCGGCACGATGCGCAAGCCACGATTGATCAGGAAATTCCGCAGGCTCAGGCGCTGGGCGCTGCCGGCGATCAGAAATCCGCTCAATGCGAAAAACATCGGAACAAGAGCGTATTCAGTGAACCAGAATACCGAGCCTCTGATGAAGGCATCATTCCTTGTCAGCAGAAAGGAATGGGTCAATACGATAGAAAAGGCGAGCCCAATTCGAAGAAAGTCGAACCCCGGACCAATACCCCTATACTTATCCAGGACTTCCCCGAACGACTTGGTCATTGCGGACCTCGCTTTAGTTAGGATCGCGAGGAACCTACCGCACTGCAATATGTATTGCAACACGGTAGATGATCTGTTTCGGGACAATCGACCCATGCGGCCAGGATCGTGCCGCATGAGATAGATCCGAGCGCTATGGCGTCAGCGAATCCGCTTGGCGGCCGGCTCCGGCACGAGTTCGCCATTCAGGCGGCGGTCGAGATAGTCCTCGCATTCGCCCATCAGCGTTTCCACCTGGCCGTTGAAGAAGTGATTGGCGTTGGAGACCGTGCGATGGGTGATGAGGATGCCCTTCTGGGTCTTCAGTTTCTCCACAAGGCCGTTGACGTCCTTTTCCGGCGCCACCTTGTCGGCTTCGCCGTTGATGATCAGGCCGGATGAGGGGCAGGGCGCCAGGAAGGAGAAGTCGTAGGTATTCGGCTGCGGGGCGATCGACATGAAGCCCTCGATCTCCGGCCGGCGCATCAGAAGCTGCATGCCGATCCAGGAGCCGAAGGAATAACCGGCGACCCAACAGGTCTTCGAATCAGGATGCAGGCTCTGCACCCAGTCGAGCGCCGAGGCGGCATCCGAAAGTTCGCCGGCGCCGTGGTCGAATTCGCCCTGGCTGCGGCCGATGCCCCGGAAATTGAAGCGCAGCGTCGTGAACCCGCGCTTCTGGAACATGTAGAAGAGCTGGTAGACGATCTGATTGTTCATCGTGCCGCCGAACTGCGGATGCGGGTGCAGAATCAGGGCGATGGGCGCGCTTTTTTCCTTGGAGGGCTGATAGCGGCCTTCAAGACGGCCGGCTGGGCCGTTGAAAATAACTTCGGGCATTGGTACTCCGGGTTTTATTTCGCGTTCGCGCTGCGTCGGACGACAACATGACTTGACTCGGGTTGTCAGCTTTTCTAAAACGCAGTTTAGAACAATTCGAAACTTGCATGGCGATCCACGCATCGTGAATGTGTCATAAGGCAAGCCCGGCGGAAATTTCAAGAAAAATGAGCCGTGGGTGCTGAAGCAAGCTCGTCAAGCGCAGGACTGAAGATCATGGCGCCGCCACGCCTTTATCTCGACTGGAATGCCACAGCGCCGCTGCACCCCGCAGCCCGCGAGGCGATCATGCGCGCCATCGACATTTTCGGCAATCCAAATTCCGTTCACGGCGAAGGCCGTGCCGCTCGCGCTGCGATCGAATGTGCGCGGCGCAAGGTGGCGGCGCTGGTGGGCACCGACGCCGGCAATGTGGTCTTTACCAGCGGCGCGACCGAGGCCGCCAATCTGGTGCTGACGCCGGATTTCCGCATGGGCCGCACGCCGCTCCGGCTCGGCCAGCTTTATTTTTCGGCGATCGAGCATCCGGCTGTGCGCGAAGGCGGCCGTTTTGCCAGGGAGAAGATGACGGAGATCCCGGTCACGGAAGCCGGCACTGTCGATCTCGACGCGCTCGCTGCCATGCTCAATGCCCATGACAAGGCCGCCGGCCTGCCGATGGTCGCCATCATGCTCGTCAACAATGAGACCGGCATCGTCCAGCCTGTGGAGGCAGCGGCAAAAATCGTTCACGCCCATGGCGGACTTTTCGTGGTCGATGCCGTGCAGGCGGCGGGGCGTATCCCGCTCGACATCGGCAGGATCGGTGCCGATTTCATGATCGTCTCGTCGCACAAGATCGGCGGGCCGAAGGGCGCCGGGGCGCTGATTGCCCGCGGCGAAGCGCTGATGCCGCGGCCGCTGATCCAGGGCGGCGGGCAGGAGCGGGGTCACCGCTCGGGGACACAGAATTCACTGGCGCTGATCGGCTTCGGCGCTGCGGCGGAGGCGGCTGCCGACGAACTCGAGGCACGCAATGCGGCGATCGGCGCGTTGCGCGAGCGGCTGGAAGCCGGCATGCGCCGGGCGGCAGCCGATGTCGTGATCCATGGCGAGGGCGGCGAGCGGGTCGCCAATACGATCTTCTTCACCCTGCCGGGACTGAAGGCCGAGACCGGACAGATCGCCTTCGATCTGGAAGGCGTGGCGCTTTCGGCGGGTTCGGCCTGCTCCTCCGGCCGGCTCGGTGAAAGCCATGTGCTGACGGCGATGGGCCGCGACGCCAAGCTCGGGGGCTTGCGCATTTCGCTCGGCTTTTCGACGACGGAAGAGGATATCGACCGGGCGATTGCCGCTTTTGCGAAGATCGCCTGCCGGCGCAGGTCGGCGGGCGAGGCGGCCTGACCGCCTCATAAACTTGCGGAAACGCAAATTTCTGCTTGCCAACCGGGCTGAAAAGTCCCTTTTGGCCTCTTACATCAAGGGCAAGAATTTGCCCGACATCAGGGGCAAGAGAATTGCCCATACGCTACAAGCTGCCGGACCTTGTATCCGGCGAGATTGGAGAACGAAATGGCTGCCGTGCAGGAAACGATCGACCAGGTCCGCCTGATCGATGTCGACCAGTACAAATACGGTTTCGAGACCGTCATCGAAATGGACAAGGCGCCGAAAGGCCTGTCCGAGGACATCATCCGCTTCATTTCGGCCAAGAAGCAGGAGCCGGAATGGATGTTGGAATGGCGTCTCGAGGCCTATCGCCGCTGGCTGACGCTGGAGGAGCCGACCTGGGCGCGCGTCGACTATCCGAAGATCGATTTCAACGACATCTATTATTACGCGGCGCCGAAGAGCACGCCGGGTCCGAAGTCGCTCGACGAGGTCGATCCGGAGCTGTTGAAGGTCTATGAAAAGCTCGGCATTCCGCTGCGTGAGCAGGAGATCCTGGCCGGCGTCGAGAAGCCGAAGATTGCCGTCGACGCGGTTTTCGACAGCGTCTCGGTCGTCACCACCTTCAAAGCGGAGCTGAAGAAGGCCGGCGTGATCTTCATGTCGATCTCGGAAGCGATCCGCGAATATCCCGATCTCGTCCGGAAATATCTCGGCTCGGTCGTGCCGACCTCGGACAATTATTACGCGACGCTGAATTCGGCTGTTTTCACCGACGGCTCCTTCGTGTTCATTCCGAAGGGCGTTCGCTGCCCGATGGAGCTGTCCACCTATTTCCGCATCAACGAGAAGGGCACCGGCCAGTTCGAGCGCACGCTGATCATCGCGGAAGAGGGTGCCTACGTCTCCTATCTCGAAGGCTGCACGGCGCCGCAGCGCGATGAGAACCAACTGCATGCCGCGGTGGTCGAGCTCGTTGCGCTCGACGATGCCGAGATCAAATATTCCACCGTTCAGAACTGGTATCCGGGCGATAAGGAAGGCAAGGGCGGCATTTACAACTTCGTCACCAAGCGCGGCGATTGCCGCGGCGACCGGTCGAAGATCTCGTGGACGCAGGTCGAAACCGGCTCGGCGATCACCTGGAAGTATCCGTCCTGCATCCTGCGCGGCGACGACTCCAGAGGCGAGTTCTATTCGATCGCCGTCTCCAACGGTCACCAGCAGATCGACAGCGGCACCAAGATGATCCATCTCGGCAAGAACACGTCGAGCCGCATCGTCTCCAAGGGCATCGCCGCCGGCGTTTCCAACAACACCTATCGCGGCCAGGTCTCGGCCCACCGCAAGGCCTCGAACGCGCGCAACTTCACCCAGTGCGATTCGCTGCTGATCGGCGACAAATGCGGCGCCCATACCGTGCCCTACATCGAGGCGAAAAACTCGACGGCCCAGTTCGAGCACGAAGCGACGACCTCGAAGATTTCCGAGGACCAGCTGTTCTACTGCCTGCAGCGCGGCATCCCCACGGAAGCGGCGATCGCGCTGATCGTCAACGGCTTCGTCAAGGAAGTGCTGCAGGAACTGCCGATGGAATTTGCGGTCGAGGCGCAGAAGCTGATCAGCATTTCGCTGGAGGGGAGTGTCGGCTAACGCAACCTCCGTCATCCTCGGGCTTGTCCCGAGGATCTGCTGTGGCCAGAGGACAAGGATGACTGGTTTCGTCTATATGATGTCCGACAAGCCTCGGGGCGTGATCTACACCGGCGTCACCAGTGATTTGCACGGTCGCATATGGGAGCACCGCAACGAAATCCAGAAGGGTTTCACGCAGAGGTACAAAGCAAAAAATCTCGTCTGGTTTGAGTACCATCCCAATATCGTGTTGGCGATCCAGCGAGAGAAGTCTCTGAAGCGCTACCTGCGTGAATGGAAAATCAAGCTCATAGAGGAGCTCAATCCAACCTGGATAGACCTCTACGAGCGGATCGATGAAATTGAGAATGTCTATCGGCCGCATCCGAATACGCGGGAGTGGAGCGATTACAATTGAGGGCTTAGATCCTCGGGACAAGCCCGAGGATGACGGATTGAGACCGGTGCGAACGGTCAATTGGGCGGCTCCTTGAAATCCGCCGGATAACAGGAAAGACAAAGATGCTTGAAATCAGAAACCTCCATGCCCGCATTGCCGAAGACGGCACCGAGATCATCCGTGGCCTGAACCTGACGGTGAAGGCCGGCGAAGTGGCCGCGATCATGGGGCCGAACGGCTCCGGCAAGTCGACGCTCTCCTATGTGCTGTCCGGCCGCGAAGATTATGAAGTGACCGAAGGCGACATCCTCTATAACGGCGAGAGCATTCTCGAGCTCGATCCGGCCGAACGTGCCGCCAAGGGCATCTTCCTCGCCTTCCAGTATCCTGTGGAAATTCCGGGTGTCGCCACCATGCAGTTCCTGAAGGTGGCGATGAACGAGCAGCGCAAGGCGCGCGGCGAAGACGAGCTGACGACGCCGGATTTCATGCGCCGCGTCAAGGAAGCTGCGGCCAAGCTGCAGATCAACACCGAGATGCTGAAGCGCCCGCTCAACGTCGGTTTCTCCGGCGGTGAGAAGAAGCGCGCCGAAATCCTGCAGATGGCGCTGCTGGAGCCGAAGCTTTGCGTGCTTGATGAAACCGATTCAGGCCTCGATATCGACGCGCTGAAGATCGTTGCCGACGGCGTCAACGCGCTGCGTTCGCCGGATCGCGCCGTCGTCGTCATCACCCATTACCAGCGCCTGCTCGACTATATCGTGCCGGATACCGTCCACGTGCTCTACAAGGGCCAGGTGATCAAGTCGGGCGACAAGACGCTGGCGCATGAGCTGGAAGCCAACGGTTACGCCGACATCATCGGCGCGGCGGCCTGATTTCGGGTGGAAAGGACGACGTCCATGAACATGCAGACGACGAGCCGCCTGACCGCGGCCGAAGCGGCGCTGATCGAAGCCTTCAACCAGCAGATCGGCGATCTGCCGGGCAATGGCGCGGTGACGGTCCTGCGCGACCGGCTTCTCGACGACCTGAAGAAGGCCGGCCTGCCGACGCGGCGCGTCGAAGCCTGGCATTATACCGACCTCAAGAATCTTCTGCGCAATGTCCCGCAGCAGGTTGGTGACGCCGGCTCCGAGGCTTTGGAGCCGCTTGTTGCCGATTCCGCGGTGCTGGCGGTGATCCAGGGCCATTCCAACCAGAAGGCCGCTGCCGCCGACCTCGGCATTTCCACATATTCCGAACGTCTGGTCGACGGCTCTGCCGCGGAAAGTCTCGACGCGCTCGGCAGCGACGATGCGATCGGCCGCATCAACGGCAGCTTCGTGCGCGACGGCTATGTCGTCGATGTGCCAGCCGATACCGAACTTGAAAACCCGCTGGAAATTCAATTCGTTCACGCCGGCGGCCAGACGCATACACGCCTTCCGGTTTCCTTCGGGGCAGGCGTCAAGGCGACCGTCATCGAGCGTCACCATGCGGTGACCGGTGATGCGGCGCTGGTGTCCCACATCAGTGACATCTCGATCGGCAAAGGCGCGGAGCTGACCTGGATCATCCTGCAGCAGCAGGGGGCAGAGGATACGCATCTCGGCCAGATCCGCATCGATCTCGGTGCCGACGCCAAGCTTCGCCTGTTCGTCATCAACGCCGGCGGCAAGTTGGTGCGCCAGGAACTGCATATCAAGGTAACGGGCGAGGGCGCCGATCTGACGCTGCGCGGCATCAACCTGCTCGGCGCCGAAAGCCATACCGACGTGACGATGGTGCTCGGCCACGACGTGCCGCATACCGGCTCGACCGAAGTGATCCGCAACGTCGTCTTCGACCGCGCCAAGGGTGTCTTCCAAGGCATGATCAGGGTTGCGCCCGACGCGCAGAAGACCGATGCCAAGATGGCCTGCAACACGCTGCTGATGTCCGACGACGCCGAGTTCTCGGTCAAGCCCGAGCTTGAGATCTTCGCCGACGACGTGCAATGCGGCCACGGGGCGACGGTGACCGATATCGACGCCAACCACCTTTATTACCTGATGGCGCGCGGCATTCCGGAGAACAAGGCGCGGGCGATGCTGGTCAACGCTTTCGTCGCCGAAATCGTCGAGGAACTGGAAGACGAGGCCCTGGTCGAGGCGCTGGAAGGCGTGATTTCGGCCTGGCTCGAAAAGCACGCCTGATCGGATATAGCAATGGACAAGATCGTGCCGGCCACGCCATACGATGTCGAAGCCATCCGCCGGGATTTTCCGATCCTGGCGGAGAAGGTGCACGGCAAGCCGCTGGTCTATCTCGATAACGGCGCCTCGGCCCAGAAGCCGCAGGTGGTGATCGACGCCATCTCGCATGCCTACGCCCACGAATACGCCAATGTGCATCGCGGCCTGCATTATCTTTCCAATGCGGCGACGGACGCCTATGAGGCGGCGCGCGAGAAGGTGCGCCGTTTCCTCAACGCCCCTTCGGTCAACGACATCGTCTTCACCAAGAATTCGACGGAAGCGATCAATACGGTCGCCTATGGCTGGGGCATGCCTGAGATCGGCGAGGGCGACGAGATCGTCCTGACGATCATGGAGCACCATTCCAACATCGTGCCCTGGCACTTCATCCGCGAGCGGCAGGGCGCCAAGCTCGTCTGGGTGCCTGTCGACGACGAGGGCGCCTTCCATATCGAGGATTTCGAGAAGAGCCTGACGGAGCGCACCAAGCTCGTCGCCATCACCCATATGTCGAATGCGCTCGGCACCATCGTTCCGGTCAAAGAGGTCTGCCGCATCGCGCATGAGCGCGGCATCCCGGTCTTGATCGACGGCAGCCAGGGCGCCGTGCATCTGCCGGTCGACGTGCAGGACATCGATTGCGACTGGTATGTCATGACCGGCCACAAGCTCTACGGCCCGTCGGGCATCGGCGTGCTCTACGGCAAGAAGGAGCGGCTTTCCCAGATGCGCCCCTTCCAGGGCGGCGGCGAGATGATCTTCGAAGTCGCCGAGGACACTGTCACCTACAACGATCCGCCGCACCGCTTCGAGGCCGGTACACCGCCGATCGTCCAGGCGATCGGGCTCGGTTATGCACTCGACTATATGGAGAAGGTCGGCCGCGAGGCGATTGCCCGCCATGAGGCCGATCTCGCCGCTTACGCGGTCGAGCGGCTGAAATCGGTCAATTCGCTGCGCGTCTTCGGGACGGCGCCCGACAAGGGCAGCATCTTTTCCTTCGAGCTTGCCGGAATCCATGCCCATGACGTCTCGATGGTGATCGACCGGCAGGGCATTGCGGTGCGGGCCGGCACGCATTGCGCCATGCCGCTCTTGAAACGCTTCGGCGTCACCTCCACATGCCGTGCATCCTTCGGCATGTACAATACCCGCGCCGAGGTCGATGCGCTGGCCGATGCGCTGGAATATGCGCGCAAGTTCTTTGCCTGAGGAGTGTCCGTGATGAGCCTGGACGAAACCGAACAAAAAATCGACGTGCGCGAAGGCATCGTGCATTCCAGCATCCCGGCCGAGGAACTGGCGCGGCTCAGTGACGATGTCATCAGCGCGTTGAAAACCGTCTACGACCCGGAAATTCCCGCCGACATCTTCGAACTCGGCCTGATCTACAAGATCGACATCGAGGACGACCGGATGGTGAAGATCATGATGACGCTGACCGCGCCCGGCTGCCCGGTCGCCGGCGAGATGCCGGGCTGGGTTGAAAATGCCGTCGGCGCCGTCGAAGGCGTGTCCGGCGTCGAGGTCGAAATGACCTTCGATCCGCCGTGGACGCCGGATCGCATGTCCGAAGAGGCGCAGGTCGCCGTCGGCTGGTACTGACATCCCGCGGTATTGATCCGTTTACGTGCGACGACTACATTTGAATCACGAAGCACCGGATCTTGACCCCGGTTGCGGAAGGAGATGAAGCCGATGGGCTTTGCAGTGATGAGCATGACGGACGGGGCTGCGGCCCGCGTCAAGGCGATCGTCGAAAATTCCGGCCCGGAGGCCAAAGGCGTTCGCGTCGGCATCAAGAAGGGCGGCTGCGCCGGGATGGAATATACCATCGACCTGGTGACCGAGCCGAATGCCAAGGACGATCTGATCGAGCGCGACGGCGCCAGGGTCTGGATCGAACCCTCGGCCGTACTCTATCTGCTCGGCACCGAAATGGGCTTCGAGCAGACGACGCTGCGCTCCGGCTTCACCTTCACCAATCCGAACCAGACATCGGCTTGCGGCTGCGGCGAATCGGTCGAGTTGAAACCCGCCGATCTCGCTGCCCTTGCAGCGCAAAGGCAGAGCGAGCCGGCGCATTCGTAAGCCGTTAAATTGGCCACCGGAGCTGCATCAGTGGCGGCGCGTCACGTTACGAAAGCGCGCTCAGTCGCGCTTGATGCTCATCAGCATTTCCCACATGTCGGCACCGGTCTCGAAAACCACGGCGTTCGCCTTGTAGCTCTGTTCGGCTTCGAGCAAGTCGGTCAGTTCGGTGGCGGGATCGACATCCGACGCCGTCGGGCTGACGGTCGCCTGGACGCCGCCTGATGCAACTGAAGTGAGGCTGGTGTTCAGCCTGGCGTAACCTGATGTGCTGCTGTTTGCGACGTTGTTGGCGATCGCGCCGATCCGGGTCGTCTGCGCCCGCATTCCCGAAAGAGCAGTGTTGGTAATGCCGGATATGCTCATCAGCCGTTTCCCCAGAACTGGATGATCGTCTTTTACCCGCAAGGATTTAGAGAATGCTGAAGGCGTTGCCTTAGCAAAGACCTACCGGATGTGCGCCCTGCTATTCCATCTGTTCCGGATTGGCACGGAACCAGCCTCGCTACCGCGACGCCACCCAGTCGTGCCAGTCGCTCTCGTTGCCGTTGAAGACGTTGAGATCGATCTTGCCGTCGACGCCGTCGGAGAGGCCGGAACCGGAATATTGCCAAAAGAGCCACTTGCGACCGGGATAGACCTTGGAGGGATGGGCAGCCACCGAGCGCAGCCAGAAGGGATAGTCGAGCATCTCACCCTTCAGATTGTCGCGATAGAAATCCGGCGCCGTGTAGATGATCGGGCGCTGGCCGTAATAACGCTCCAGCTTGTCCATGAAGACCTGCATCTTTTCCCGGACACGGGCCGGGGAGATACGCCGCTTGCAGCTCGATTCGCCGTTCCATTCGACGTCGATCACGGGCGGAAGCGCATTGGCTTCCCGCGGTACGTTGCGGATGAACCAGTCGGCCTGCTCGCCGGCTGTCCGGCACCAGTAGAAGAAGTGATAGGCGCCGTGTTTCAGGCCGGCTTCCTTGGCCCGGCGCCAGTTCTTCTTGAACATCGGATCGAGGTGATCGCCGCCATCCGTTGCCTTGATGTAGACGAAGTTCGCGCCTTGATTGCGCAAAGTTTCCCAGTCAATTTCGCCCTGCCAGCGCGACACGTCGACACCGTGCACAGCAAGCTTTCTCGGCGAAGTCTTGCCGAAGTTGATCGGTTTGGCATCGCGGAAGCGGTGGCTGTAGATCTGTCCGCGGGACGGCGATTTCCTGCCGGTATCGGGATCGGCTTCCGGGTTGGCGGGCATCAGCATCGCCACCGGCCGTTCCGTCGGCATCGGCATGCCGACCGGCCTGTCCGCGGGCACGAGCGCCTGTGGTTCGGGAACCGGCCCGGTCCAGCTCAACGCTTCCTGCGGGGCGCTTGCCTGTGCCGTGTCGCCGACGGCGGCGGCCGGTATCGGGCCGTTCGGCTTAGTGATCGCATTGGTCGTTTCCGCCGAAGGCACAGGCGTGAGCACATCTTCGGCGCCGGAACTGGCGGCGCAGCCCGACAGAACCAGGGCGGCAAGGAGGATTGCTGGCAAAGCCGATGGACGCATGAGAACCTGCACGCAAAACAAAAGGTCGACGATTATATTCCCGCTGGAGAAAAACCGTCCATTTTCAATTGCTAACAGAGACTTGCTAAGAAAGGTTAAATTTGAGCCTATTGCCTCGAAAGCGGGGATTGCCCTGTCCTTCAGACCCCGCTTGCGGGCCCGGGGATATATGCCGCAGCGTCGCGATTCCCTCTTCTCCCCATCGGGGAGAAGGTGCCCGTAGGGCGGATGAGGGGGCCGGCAATGCCGGTCTTCCTCACAATATTCACCAGGCTTCGACCGCACTAGTATGGTCTTGACCCTGTTTCGGACACTTCGCGATGAGCAGATAATCGCGGGACGGGCGTGCCGCGTGGCCCCCTCATCCGCCTGCCGGCACCTTTCCCCGCTGGGGAGAAGAGAATATGCCGCGTCGTCTCCGTTCCTCGCTAACTCTTGCCGGGCACTGTCAGCGCGAACCGGGCAGCCCAGGCTCAAGGGCGAGAGTGACGCGGGATTAAAGACGAGGTTTGTCACAAGATGAGCCCCTCCCAATTCGTGGAAGGGGCTCGCCGAATGCATACTACTCCGCGGCCTCCGCATAACTCTCCACCGGCGGGCAGGTGCAGATGAGGTTGCGGTCGCCATAGACATTGTCGACGCGGTTGACCGGGGACCAGTATTTGTCGACGCGGAAGGCGCCGGGTGGGAAGCAGGCCTGTTCCCGGCTGTAGGGACGATCCCATTCGCCGACGAGGTCTTCCACCGTGTGGGGCGCGTTCTTCAGCGGATTGTTGGCCTTGTCCATGCGGCCGTCCTCGATGGCGCGGGCTTCCTCGCGGATCGCCAGCATCGCCTCGCAGAAACGGTCGAGCTCGGCCTTGGTCTCGCTTTCCGTCGGCTCGATCATCAGCGTGCCGGCGACCGGCCAGCTCATTGTGGGAGCATGGAAACCGCAGTCGATCAGCCGTTTGGCGACGTCGTCGACGGTGACGCCCGCGCTGTCGACCAGCGGGCGGGTATCGATGATGCATTCATGCGCCACACGGCCGGTCTTCGACTTGTAGAGCACGTCATAGGCGCCCTTCAGCCGGGTGGCGATGTAGTTGGCGTTGAGGATCGCCACCTTGGTCGCCTGCGTCAGGCCTTCGCCGCCCATCATCAGGCAGTAGCTCCAGGAGATCGGCAGGATCGAGGCCGAGCCAAAGGCTGCGGCCGAGACCGCGCCGGGACGGCCGTCGGTTTCGGGATGGCCGGGCAGGTGCGGCGCCAGGTGCGCCTTGACGCCGATCGGGCCCATGCCGGGGCCACCGCCGCCATGCGGGATGCAGAAGGTCTTGTGCAGGTTGAGATGGGACACGTCGGAGCCGATGTCGCCGGGGCGGGACAGGCCGACCATGGCGTTCATGTTGGCGCCGTCCAGATAGACCTGGCCGCCATGGGCATGCACCAGATCGCAGATCTCCTTGACCGTCTCCTCGAAGACGCCGTGCGTCGAGGGGTAGGTGATCATGCAGCAGGAGAGGTTTGCCGCATGCTCCTCGGCCTTGGCGCGGAAATCGTCGAGATCGATGTCGCCGTTCTCGCGCACCTTGACGACCACAACCTTCATGCCGACCATCTGGGCCGAGGCCGGGTTGGTGCCATGCGCCGAGGTCGGGATCAGGCAGACGTCACGATGGCCCTCGCCATTGGCGATGTGGTAGTTGCGGATCGTCAGCAGCCCGGCATATTCGCCTTGCGCGCCGGAATTCGGCTGCATCGAGAAGGCGTCGTAGCCGGTGACGGCGCAGAGCTTTTCTGTGAGGTCGTCGAGCATCTCGCGATAGCCGAGCGCCTGGTCTGATGGCACGAAGGGATGGATGTCGGAAAATTCCGGCCAGGTGATCGGCAGCATTTCCGCCGTCGCATTCAGCTTCATCGTGCAGGAGCCGAGCGGGATCATCGAGCGGTCGAGCGCCAGATCCCTGTCGGAGAGCCGGCGGATGTAACGCGTCATCTCGCTTTCGGCGCGGTTCATGTGGAAGATCGGATGGGCGAGGTAATCGCTGGTCCTCAGCAGGCCCTTGGGCAGCCGGTAGGAAGGCTCGAAATCGGCGATGGTGAAATTGCCGCCGAAGGCGCGCCAGACGGCTTCAAGCGTTGCCGGCCGCGTGCGCTCGTCGAGGCTCATGCCGATCTGGGTTTCGCCGACCTTGCGCAGATTGACGCCTTCGGCGACGGCGGCGCGCAGGATGAGGCCCTGCATGTGGCCGACATCAACGGTGATCGTGTCGAAGAAGCTTTCAGGTTCTATCCTGTAGCCGAGCTTTTCCAGGCCCTTGGCCATCAGCACGGCTTTCAGGTGCACCTGCTGGGCGATCGCCTTGATGCCCTCAGGACCGTGGAAGACCGCATACATCGAGGCCATGACAGCGAGCAGCACCTGGGCGGTGCAGATGTTCGACGTCGCTTTCTCGCGGCGGATATGCTGCTCGCGGGTCTGCAGCGACAGGCGATAGGCGCGGTTGCCGCGGGCATCGACGGAAACGCCGACGAGGCGGCCGGGCATGGAGCGCTTGACGGCGTCTTTCACAGCCATATAGGCCGCATGCGGGCCGCCGTAACCGACGGGAACGCCGAAGCGCTGCGAGGAGCCGACGGCGATGTCGGCGCCCATTTCGCCGGGCGATTTGAGCAGCGTCAGCGCCAGGATATCGGCGGCGACGACTGCTATGGCGCCGGTCTGGTGCAGGCGGGCGATCAGGCCGGTGAAATCATTGATGTGACCATGCGTGCCGGGATACTGGAAGATCGCCCCGAAGACGTCGACCGGATCGAGATCGGTGAATGGATTGCCGACGATGACCTGCCAGCCGAGTGGCTCGGCGCGGGTGCGAATCAGGGCGATGGTCTGCGGATGGCAGTCGGCATCGACGAAGAAGGCCTTGGCCTTCGACTTAGAGACGCGCTCGGCCATCGCCATGGCTTCGGCGGCGGCGGTCGCCTCATCGAGCAGCGAGGCATTGGCGACGTCGAGGCCGGTGAGGTCCGAGATCATCGTCTGGTAGTTCAACAGCGCTTCCAGACGACCCTGGCTGATCTCCGGCTGGTAGGGCGTATAGGCCGTGTACCAGGCGGGGTTTTCCAGGATATTGCGCTGAATGACCGGGGGCGTGATCGTGCCGTAATAACCCTGGCCGATCAGCGAGACCAGCACCTTGTTCTTGTTGGCTGTCTCGCGCAGCTTGTCGAGCGCCTCGCGCTCGGTCATCGGCGCGCCCCAGACGAGCGGCTCCTTCTGGCGAATGGTGGGCGGCAGCGTCGCGTCGATCAGCCCGTCGAGGCTGTTATAGCCGATCACCTCCAGCATGTCGGTCATCTCGGCCGGCGAAGGGCCGATATGACGGCGATTGGCAAAATCGTAGGGCTGATAGTCGGTGAACTGGAATTCGGTCGGCGTCGTCATTACGCGGTGAGCTCCTTATAGGCCGCCTCGTCGAGCAGGCCGTCGGCGTCGGCGGCATTTGCAAGCTTCAGCTTGAAGAACCAGCCCGCCCCTTGAGGATCGGAATTGACCAGCGACGGATCCGCGACGATGGCCGGATTGACCTCGGTGATCTCGCCGTCGAGCGGACAATAGACGTCGGAAGCGGCCTTGACGGATTCGACGGTCGCGGCATTGCCGTTCTTGGAGAAGGTCGCGCCGACTTCCGGCAGTTCGACGAAAACCAGGTCGCCGAGTTGCTCGACGGCATAGGTGGTGATGCCGACCGTCGCAACGCCGCCTTCGATCTGCAGCCATTCATGTTCTTCGGTGAATTTCAGCATTGTTCGTCCTCTCTGGAAAAGTTTTAGCGTTTGTAGGTCGGTGTAACGAAGGGCAGGGCGCTGACGGTGGTCGGCAGATATTTGCCGCGCACCTCGGCGTAGACGAGCGTGCCGGCCGCAGCATGGGAGACAGGCACATAGCCCATGGCGACGGGGCCCTCAACGCTGGGGCCGAAGCCGCCCGAGGTGACTTCGCCGATTTCGACCTTGCCCTCGGCATCGGCGTAGAGCTTGGCATGGCCGCGCACCGGCGCCTTTCCTTCAGGCTTCAGGCCGACGCGGCGGCGGGCCGCGCCGTTGTCGAGTTCGGAGAGAATACGGCCGGAGCCCGGAAAACCGCCGGCGCGGGCGCCACCCGAGCGCCGCGCCTTCTGCATGGCCCATTCAAGCGCCGCTTCGACGGGCGAAGTGGTGGTGTCGATATCGTTACCATAGAGGCAGAGGCCGGCTTCGAGGCGTAGCGAGTCGCGGGCGCCGAGGCCGATCGCCTGGACGTCGGGATGCTCGAGCAGCCGCATGGTGACATCGACGGCCTTGTCTGCCGGGATCGAGATTTCGAAGCCGTCCTCGCCGCTGTAGCCGGAGCGCGAGACCAGGCAGGAAACGTCGTGCAGGCGGCAGTGTCGCACATCCATGAATTTCATCGCCGCGACGTCGGCCCAGAGTTCGGCGAGCACCTCGACGGCGCGCGGACCCTGCAGCGCGATCAGGGCGCGATCAAGAAGGGTGATGTCGCACCGGTCGCCGATATGGGCTTGTAGATGGGCGAGATCGGCCTCCTTGCAGGACGCGTTGACGACGACGAAAAGATGGTCGTCGAGATGCGTGATCATCAGGTCGTCGAGAATGCAGCCGCTGTCGTCGGTGAAGAAGCCGTAGCGCTGGCGGCCTTCGGCAAGGCCGAGAATGTCGACCGGCACCAGGCTTTCGAGCGCCAGCGCCGCATCCTCGTAGCGGCCCGATTTTGCCCTCACGATGACCTGGCCCATATGGGAGACATCGAAGAGGCCGGCCTCGGTGCGGGTATGAAGATGTTCCTTCATCACCCCGGCGGGATATTGCACCGGCATGTCGTAGCCTGCGAACGGCACCATGCGGGCGCCGAGCGAAAGATGCAGGCCATGCAGCGGGGTTTTCTTCAGGGCAGCAGTATCGTCCAAAAGACGCCTCCGGGGTTTGCGCTTTCTCACGAAGGCGCGGGCTCAAATCTGAAGGCGCGGCTGCGCACTTCTCTCCTGAGCCCCCTCTGTCCCTTTGCCTGAGATTGTTATCCCTTCGGCGAGCGTTTCGAGAACGCTTCTCTCCAGAGTTCCGTCTGCCCCTTGCTGGTCCTTTGGCCTGAGAGTTTCCGGGGCGGTTGCTCCTTCGGCACCGGTGGTGACAAACACCGGATTCTCCCAACAAGGTTGGCGCAATTATCCGGCGGCTGTGGCACTTGGCAAGCGGCAAATGTCGTCACCGAGCAAATTTTTGTCGTCTTATTCCAAGCAGGGCTTAAACTGCGGCAAATCTGCTTTTGCATTCGGGGGCGAAACCGGCTATCGCGGCTTGCTGTTGAAGGGGATCTCATGCGGCGGACCGGATTGAAAGCGACGCTCTTCCTGCGCATGCTTTGCGCCTTGAGCTTGGCTTTGCTCGGCCTTGCCCATCAGGCGCCGCAGGCTGTCGCCTCCGAAGGTTACGATGCGAGCGCCTATGTGCTGCCCGACGGCACCTTCGCCTCGCTTTGCGTCACGGTGAAGGGCGCCGACGGCAAGAGCGTCGTCTTCAAGCCGAATTGCGAAGCCTGCCGGCTGTCGGCCTCTATCATTCTGCCAACGCCCGATGCGGGCGCCTGGCTCGAAGGCAAGTTCGCCTCGCTGCTCAATTCGCCGGTCGAAACGTCGGCCGTTGCCGGCGCCTCTGCCGTCAGCCGGCCGAACTCCCGCGCGCCGCCCACCCTCGGCTGATCTGCCTTCGCACTTATGATGCAGCATGCCGGTCCGCCAGAGAGAAGTTTGCGGCCGGCGAGGAGATATCCGATGAAGATCAGCACGACATTCGGCAAGACATGCACGCTTGCCGCCCTTTTTTCCGCGACCGCCATTGCCGGCGCCGAGGCACATGTGACTTTCCTCGACAGGGAGACGACGCAGGAGAGCACCATTCTCGCGACGCTGCAGCTGCCGCATGGCTGCGACGGCAAGGCGACCACCGAAGTGCGGGTCAAGCTGCCGGAAGGCTTCGTCTTCGCCAAACCGCAGCCGAAGGCCGGCTGGGAGCTCGAGGTGATCAAGGGTGATTACCAGAAGAGCTATGACAATCACGGCGACAAGGTGAAGACAGGCGCCATCGAGATCCGCTGGAAGAACGGCAATCTCTCCGACGATTTCTACGACACCTTCGTCATTCAGGGCAAGGTTTCGGGCGTCGAGGCCGGCACTTCGCTCGCCTTTCCGGTGACGCAGATATGCGGCGATACGGTGCAGGCCTGGGATCAGGTGGCTGCGGACGGCGGCGACGCGCATGGCCTGAAAAGCCCGGCGCCGCTGTTGAAGGTCGTTGCCGGCGAAGACCACGGTCACGAGCATGACGACATGGCCGGCATGGACATGTCCGGCAAGACCGAAATGGACATGTCCGGGACGGCAGCGGCGCCGGCCAGCGACACGGTCAAGGTCGGCGATATCGAAATCTCCGGCGGTTTCGCCAAGGCGATGCTGCCCGGCCAGCCGGTCGGCGGCGGCTTCTTCACGGTGAAGAACAACGGTCAGACGGATGATCGGCTGGTGTCCGTGACGTCGGCTGCAGCAGGCGAGGTTCAGATCCACGAAATGGCGACGAAGGACAATGTCATGCGGATGCGGCAGTTGAAGGACGGCGTCGCGATTGCCGCCGGCGAGACGGTCAAGCTCGAACCCGGCAACCTGCATCTGATGTTCCAGAAGGTGAAGACGCCGTTCAAGCAGGGCGATACGGTGCCGGTGACGCTGACCTTCGAAAAGGCCGGCAAAGTCGACGTGGTGCTGCAAGTGCGGTCAGCGCAGGGCAAGTGAACGACGCCGTCGTATGACGAAGAGCCCGCAGGTGGTTGCGGTGTCGCAACCGGGCTTGCGGGCTTGCCGTTGAGGCGGTGTCTCAGACCTCTTCGTAGGATTGCAAGGCTTGCTTGAGGCCGGCCTGCGGCTGGCGATTGCCTTTGGCCATCAGGTCGAGCGCCACTTCCGTCGACTGGATGATGCTGGAGGGCTCCTCGGCCTGATCGGCGCTGTCGGCCTTCAATTGCCGGTCGGCAATGCGGCGCGCATCACGGGCGGCGGTGCTGGTCGCCACACGCTGAGGAATCCTCAGCGATTCGAAGGCAATGGCAGCGGTGTTGGCTGATACGGACAGGAGTTGGGTCATGCCGCCAGCGTATCGGCATGATCTTGGTGCCCTCATAATAAAATCATCGGCATTTTACCGGATGGTAAGAATTCGTTCCGTCCCGATTGGAATCTCGGCGGAGTTGCGATAAATCCGGCTGATGATCCAGGCTCTTCTCGTTGCCGTCGGCGGCGCTATCGGTTCCCTTCTCAGATATTATGTCGGCCAGTGGTCGTTGAGGCTCATGGGCCCGGCCTTTCCCTGGGGCACGCTTGCCGTCAACGTCGTCGGCTGCTTCGTCATCGGTGTTTTCGCCGAGCTGATCGCACGCAAATTCAACGCTTCGGTGGAACTGCGCCTGTTGCTGATCACCGGCTTCCTTGGCGGTTTCACCACCTTCTCGGCTTTCTCGCTGGATGCGATCTCGCTGTTCGAACGCGGCGAGGCCGTGGCCGGCGGCGTCTATATCGTTGCCAGCGTCGGGCTTTCGATGGCGGCCGTCATTGCCGGGCTTGCCGTCATTCGCGCTTTTGCCTGATTCCGGTTTCCGTTTTGCGTGAAAATGCTCTAAAGGCTGCGGCAAGAACGCCGGCTCGGCCCGCGCTGCAATTTCCGAAAGATTTTTTATGGCTGGCATAGAACATATCAAGGTTGAACCCGACGAAGCCGGCATGCGGCTCGATCGCTGGTTCAAGGTGCATTTTCCCGGGCTCGGTTTCGGCCCGCTGCAGAAGCTGTTGCGCTCCGGCCAGGTGCGCGTCGACGGCGGACGTGTCAAATCGGATGCGCGCGTGCAGCCCGGGCAGACGGTGCGGGTGCCGCCGCTGGATGTCGATGCCAAGGTCAAATCCGGACCGATCGCCGGCCGGGATCTCAAACATTCGTCCGATTTCGAGCTGCTGTCGCGCATGGTGCTGCATGAGGACGACAAGGTCATCGTGCTCAACAAGCCGCCGGGTATTGCCGTGCAGGGCGGCTCCGGCGTTGCCCGGCATATCGACCAGATGCTCGAAGCCTGGACCAGCCCGAAGGGCGAGAAGCCACGGCTTGTTCACCGGCTCGACCGCGATACGTCAGGCGTTCTCGTGATCGCCCGCACCCGTGGCGCCGCACAGAAGCTGACGGCCGCCTTCCGCGAGCGCGATACCAAGAAGACCTACTGGGCGCTGGTCAAGGGCGTGCCGCGCAAGCACGAGGACAAGATCTCGACCTGGCTCGTCAAGGAACCGACCGCCGACGGCGACCGCATGCGCATCGCCAAACACGGCGAGGACGGCGCCGACCATGCGATTTCCTTCTACCGCGTGGTGGAGACGGCGGCGCAGAACCTCGCATGGCTGGAGATGGAGCCTTATACCGGCCGTACCCACCAGTTGCGCGTCCATGCCCTGCATATCGGCCATCCCATCATCGGCGATCCGAAATATTTCGACGATGATCCGAATTGGGATTTTCCGGGCGGCGTCCAGAAGAAGCTGCATCTGCACGCACGCCACATCGACATCCCGCACCCCTCCGGCGGCCGGCTGCGCGTCAGCGCGCCGCTGCCGCCGCATATGGTGCAGACCTGGAATCTTCTCGGTCTCGACCTTGCCGGCGCTGAAAGGGACAGCGAATGAAACTCGCGCTTTTCGATTGCGACGGCACGCTGGTCGACAGCGCCGGCCTGATCCACGAAACCATGCGCCGCACCTTCGATAAATTCGGCAAGCCGGAACCGCGATTCGAGGACACCAAGGCCATTATCGGCCTGTCGCTCGATATCGCGATCGCCCGCATGCAGGGCAAGCCGCATGTCGAGCCGGAAGATATCGACATGACGGCGCATTACAAATCGCTGTTCTCGGTCGTGCGTCAGGATCTCGACTACCGGGAGCCGCTGTTTCCCGGCATTCGTGAAATGATCGACGCGATCAGCGGGCGCGAAGATCTGCTGATCGGCGCGGTGACAGGCAAATCCAGGCGCGGGCTGAACCTCGTGATGGAAACACACGGCTTTGACCGATCTTTCATCGTTGCGCGCACCGCCGACGATTGCCCGTCCAAGCCGCATCCGGCCATGGTGACGGAATGTTGCGACGAAACCGGCATCAATGCCGCCGATGCCATTGTCATCGGCGATGCGATTTACGATATGCAGATGGCAAAGGCCGCAGGCGCCAAGGCGATCGGCGTTGCCTGGGGTTATGCCAGCGTGGATGAGCTGATCGCCAACGGCGCCGACGCGATCGCCTATCATCCAAACGAGATATTGCGCCATTTTTCCTGAGGTGAGCCCATGCGTGATCTGCTGAACGATCTTTCCGAAGGCCTGAGCCATCCCGATCCCATCCGCCGGGCGCAGATCCAGATGAACAAGCCGCTGCCGAAGCGCTTCTATACCGATGTCGCCGTTACCGAGCACGAGGGCAGTTTTGCGGTTACGCTCGACGGCAAGACGGTGCGCACGCCGGCACGGCAGGTTCTCGCCGTTCCCACGGAGGCGCTGGCGCGGCTTGTCGCCGCCGAATGGCAGGCGCAGGGCGAAGAGATCAATCCCATGACCATGCCGGTGACGCGGCTCGTCAATACGGCCCTCGACGGCGTGACCGCCAATAAGCAGGCGATCTTCGAGGATATCCTGCGGTTTTCCTCCAGCGACCTCATCTGTTACCGCGCCGATGGGCCGGAACTGCTGGTCGAGCGCCAGACCGAGCGCTGGGATCCCGTGATCGACTGGGCGGCGAATGATCTCGGCGCCCGCTTCATCCTCATCGAAGGCGTGATGCCTCAAGAGCAGCCGCGCGAGGCGACGGCCGCCTTCGCCGTGACGCTCGCCAGATTTGACAGCCCCATGGCGCTTGCTGCACTCCACACCGTCACTACGCTCACAGGTTCGGCGATCCTGGCGCTCGCTTTCGCCTGTGGCCGGGTGACGATGGAGGAGGCCTGGTCGCTTGCCCATCTCGATGAAGACTGGACGATTGAGCATTGGGGCAATGACGAGGAGGCCGAGGAGCGCCGCGCCAAGCGCTTTGCCGAGTTCACGGCGGCGACGGATGTTTTTTTCGCCCTAAGCGCCTGAAACATATTGCCTTCCCGGACATTATGACGAAATCTGCGACTCCAATGGGGCGTGCGGGATTTTGTAATGAATTGGCTGAGGTCGTGTTTTTGCCGGGCCACACTCTTTTGTGTGGCGCTCACGGCCTGCGCTGGCCTCTCGGCCAAAAAGCCGGAGGCACCGATGTACGACGTGCGCAGCGCCGTCGTCCTCTCCGGCCCGAATATGCCGGCCGCGCTGCTTTCCGGGATCAACGACCGCGTCAACGCCGCGATCAACGTCACCACTCGCGATACCGTGCTGCCGCGGGTGGTGCTGACGATCCGCGTGGTGTCCATCGAGAAAGGCCTCGGCTTCCAGAAGGACCGCAATGTCGCCAAGATCAGCATCGACGCTGCCTCGGTCGAGGACGGCTCGGTCATCGCCGTCAGCGCCTTCGACGTGACCAGCATCGCCGCCGACCCCAAGCTTGCCGACGCGATATTGGCCGACGACGTTGCAGCAAGAATACGCTCGGTATTCTCGCTCAGCGGGCGCGGGCGCTAAAGCGCGTCGCGATCTTTCAGATTCGCTCTTTGCGCTTTCGCTCTTTGTTTGTACGCATTGTCGTTGCCGCAAAACCGCTGCACAGTTTTGCGCGACATGCTTTAGCATTGACCGCCGGATTGCCGCCTGCAGCGGCGAGGAGATCGTATGAAGGAAATTCTCGAGGAACTGGAACGGCGCCGCGGCATCGCTCGCCTCGGCGGCGGTGAAGCACGTATCGATGCACAGCACAAACGTGGCAAGCTGACGGCGCGCGAGCGCATCGACCTCTTCCTCGACGAAGGCTCCTTCGAGGAGTTCGACATGTTCGTCGAACATCGCTCCACCGATTTCGGCATGGACAAGAGCCGTGTTGCCGGCGACGGCGTCGTCACCGGCTGGGGCACCGTCAACGGCCGCACGGTGTTCGTCTTCGCCAAGGACTTCACCGTTTTCGGCGGCTCGCTGTCGGAAGCGCATGCCGAGAAGATCATGAAAGTGCAGGACATGGCGCTGAAGAACCGCGCGCCGATCGTCGGCATCTACGATGCCGGCGGCGCCCGCATCCAGGAGGGCGTGGCAGCGCTCGGCGGTTATGCGGAGGTGTTCCAGCGCAATGTGCTCGCCTCCGGCGTGATCCCACAGATCTCGGTGATCATGGGTCCCTGCGCCGGCGGCGACGTCTATTCGCCGGCCATGACCGATTTCATCTTCATGGTGCGGGACACCTCCTACATGTTCGTCACCGGCCCCGACGTGGTGAAAACGGTGACCAACGAGACGGTGACATCGGAAGAGCTTGGCGGGGCCACTGTACATACGACGCGCTCTTCGATTGCCGACGGTGCCTACGAGAATGATGTCGAAACGCTACTGCAGGTGCGCCGGCTGATCGACTTCCTGCCGCTTTCGAATACCGCACCGCTGCCCGAGATCGAATGTTACCAGTCGGTGACAGAGGTCGATATGTCGCTCGATACGCTGGTGCCGGCCAGCGCCAACAAGCCTTACGATATCAAGGAACTGATCCGGAAGGTGGCGGACGAGGGGGATTTCTTCGAGATCCAGGTGAGCTTTGCCGGCAATATCGTCTGCGGCTTCGGCCGCGTCGAAGGCTCCACCGTCGGCTTCGTCGCCAACCAGCCGATGGTGCTGGCCGGCGTGCTGGACAGCGACGCCTCGCGCAAGGCGGCGCGCTTCGTGCGCTTCTGCGACTGCTTCAATATTCCGATCGTCACCTTCGTCGATGTGCCGGGCTTCCTGCCGGGGACGGCGCAGGAATATGGCGGCCTCATCAAGCACGGCGCCAAGCTGCTCTTTGCCTATGCCGAAGCGACGGTGCCGAAGCTCACCGTCATCACCCGCAAGGCCTTCGGCGGTGCCTATGACGTGATGGCGTCGAAACATCTGCGCGGCGACCTCAACTATGCCTGGCCGACGGCGCAGATCGCCGTGATGGGCGCCAAGGGTGCGGTCGAGATCATCTTCCGCAAGGATATTGCCGATCCGGAAAAGATTGCCGCGCATACGAAAATGTACGAGGACCGGTTCCTGTCACCCTTCGTCGCCGCCGAGCGCGGTTATGTCGACGAGGTGATCATGCCGCATTCGACCCGGCGGCGGCTGGCGCGGGGACTGAAGATGCTGCGCAACAAGGATCTCGCCAATCCGTGGAAGAAACACGACAACATTCCGCTCTGAGATTTGGCAGATGAATAAAATCATCCGCTCAGCTGTTTACCTGCTGTCGAAAAAGTGAACGGGCGTCAGCGATCCGTGTGTTCAATCCCTGTCGGGGACCGGCTAACGCTCGGCTGCATTGTTTTAAATGGAGAGGTTTTATGTCAAGTTTCGAGCGTCTTTCTGCCTATCGCCCCTACGGGTTGGCCGCTCTCAGAATCATCACCGCGCTGTTGTTCATCGAACACGGGACGATGAAGCTTTTCGGTTTCCCGGCGTCGCAGATGTCCGGCTCGCTGCCACCGCTGATGCTGTTTGCCGCCCTTCTGGAGCTGATCGGCGGCATCCTGATTCTCGTCGGCCTGCTGACGCGTCCCGTCGCCTTCCTGCTCGCCGGTGAAATGGCGGTCGCCTATTTCATGGCGCATGCCCCGAACAGCTTCTTCCCGGCCGTCAATCAGGGCGACGCCGCGATCCTGTTCTGCTTCGTCTTCCTCTACCTGTTCCTCTCCGGTCCCGGCGCTTTTGCCGTCGACAACCGCAAGGCAGCCTGAACGACAGGCCGAGGGGCGTCGCTGACGCCCCTCGGTCCCATCAAGCGGTCAGCTTGAGACCGGCGATGCCGCCGACGATCAGCATGATGCAGGCAAGACGGGAGACACTTGCCTCATCGCCCAGCAGCCAGACGCCGAGCAGCACGGTGCCAACCGTGCCGATGCCGGTCCAGACCGCATAGGCGGTGCCGATCGGCAGGTGCTTTACGGCAAGGCCGAGCAGCACGACGCTGACCACCATTGAAATGACGGTCAACGCGGTCGGCAGCGGCCGGGTAAAACCCTCGGTGTATTTAAGACCGATTGCCCAGCCACATTCGAAAAGACCGGCGAGAAAAAGCAGAAACCAGGCCATGCGACTCTCCTTGTTCAAGAGCGAGGCCGTCCCCGCGACGTTGCATCCGAGGATGCCGCAGTCGTCTGCGTTAAGGTCTATATGCGCGAGGAAACGGCTCGGTTCAAGGTAGGAAACGGCATGGCTGCCATGCCACCCGTTTCATGCCTGCCTGCCGGCATCCCCGGAAAGGTTCTTGGCGCGGCGGCAGAGCCGATCGAAGGTTTCGAGGAAACGTGAGCGGTCTTTCGGGCTGAAGGCGGCGTTATAACCCTTGCTCTCGCCGGTTTCGCGCAGATGCGCGCCGAGATCGCGCATGGCGCTTGCCATGCCGATATTGGTCTCGTCGAAGACGCGGCCCGTTGGACCGCTCACGAAGGCGCCGGTTGCGACGCAGCGAACGGCGAGCGGCACATCGGCAGTGACGACGACATCGCCGGCAACGGCACGCTCGGCAATCCAATTGTCGGCGGCATCGAAGGCGTTGGAGACGATGACGTTGTGGATCATCGGATCGCGGGAAGGGCGCAGGCCGGAATTGGCGACGAAGGTGACTTCGAGGCCGTGGCGTTCGGCAACCTTGAGGATTTCCGGCTTCACCGGGCAGGCATCGGCGTCGACATAGATCATGGCACTGTCCTCATGCCGGCTGAGTGGCCGGCTGTCTGATCATATCGATATGGGGAATGCCGTCTTCCAGATATTCCTGCGACGTGCCGACAAAGCCGAAGGATTCGTAGAAGCGGCGCAGATGGGCCTGCGCCGACAAGGCGATTGGATGTTCCGGATAAAGCCGCTCACAGGCGGTGATCGCTTCGCGCATCAATGCATCTCCCAGTCGCTTGCCGCGATAGGCAGGCGAGACGACGACGCGGCCGATCTTTGACGGATCCTGCGGCTCATGCGGTTTCAGGATTCGCGCCGCGCCCATAAGCTCGGCCCCCTCCAGCAGCCGCAGATGCAGGGCGTCGACATCCTTGCCGTCGAGTTCCGGATACGGGCAGTTCTGTTCGACGACAAAGACATCGACACGTATTCTCAGGAGGTCGTAGAGCTCTCGCGCGGGGAACTCATCGAGCGTCCTGAGATCGACCTCGTAGCTGGCTGCAGCCATCAGTATACCACCACGCCGCGGATGCTTTCGCCCTTGTGCATCAGCTCGAAGCCCTTGTTGATGTCGTCGAGCGGCATCGTATGGGTGATCATCGGATCGATCTGGATCTTGCCCTGCATGTACCAGTCGACGATCTTCGGAACGTCGGTGCGGCCACGCGCGCCGCCGAAGGCGGTGCCCATCCAGTTGCGGCCGGTGACCAGCTGGAACGGCCGCGTCGAGATCTCCTGGCCGGCGCCGGCCACCCCGATGATGACCGATTTGCCCCAGCCGCGGTGGCTGGCTTCCAGCGCCTGGCGCATCACCTTGGTGTTGCCGGTGCAGTCGAAGGTGTAGTCGGCGCCGCCGATCAGGTCGCCGTTGCGCTTGGTCATGTTGACCAGATAGGGAACGATGTCGTCGCCGACCTCCTTCGGATTGACGAAATGCGTCATGCCGAACTTCTCGCCCCATTCCTTGCGATCCGGGTTGATGTCGACGCCGATGATCATGTCGGCGCCGGCAAGGCGCAGGCCCTGCAGCACGTTGAGGCCGATGCCGCCGAGACCGAAGACGATGGCGGTCGATCCGATCTCCACCTTGGCGGTGTTGATCACCGCGCCGATGCCTGTGGTGACGCCGCAGCCGATGTAGCAGACCTTGTCGAAGGGCGCGTCGGGATTGATCTTGGCGAGCGCGATCTCCGGCAGCACGGTGTAATTGGCGAAGGTCGAGCAGCCCATATAGTGATGGATCTTGTCCTTGCCGATCGAGAAGCGGCTCGTGCCGTCCGGCATCACGCCCTGACCCTGGGTAGCGCGGATCGAGGTGCAGAGATTGGTCTTGCGGGAGGTGCAGGAGTAGCACTCGCGGCATTCCGGCGTGTAGAGCGGGATGACGTGATCGCCCTTCTTCACCGAGGTGACGCCGGGACCGACATCGACGACGATGCCGGCACCCTCATGGCCGAGAATGGCCGGAAACAGGCCTTCCGGATCGGCGCCCGACAGGGTGAAGTCGTCGGTGTGGCAAATGCCGGTCGCCTTGACCTCGACCAGCACCTCGCCGGCCTTCGGCCCTTGCAACTGCACGGTCATCACTTCAAGCGGTTTGCCGGCCTGAACGGCAACAGCGGCGCGAACGTCCATCTTCCTGTCTCCCTGCTGATTTATCGGGCTGAGCTTGCCATGGTCGGCGAGCCGGGCTCAAGCGCAAACACCCGCCGCCCCAGTCTTTTCCTCTCAGGCGAATTCCATGATCACCGCGTCGACGGCCAGGCTTTCGCCGGCCGCGGCATTGATCTTCGAAACGACGAGATCGCGATCGGCGCGCAGCACATTTTCCATCTTCATCGCTTCGACGATCGCCAGCGTCTCGCCGGCCTTGACCTCCTGGCCCTCGGCAACCGCGATGGCAACGACGAGGCCGGGCATCGGGCAGAGCAGGAGCTTGGACGTATCTGGGGGCACCTTGACCGGCATCAGCCTGTCGAGTTCGGCATGGCGCGGCGAAAAGACTTTGGCTGTCACCGACAGCCCCTGCCAATCGATGCGCAACCCATTGAGAACGGGGCGGATCTGGGCGGTGATATCTCGGCCGCCGACCTTGCCGCTCCAGACCGGATCTCCCGGTCTCCAGTCGGTGACAACGCTCATGCTCTCGCCTTCTATCGCCACTTCCATGTCGAAAGGGATGGTGACGAGGCCATCGAGCAATCTGACTGCGACAGGGTTGTCGCCTGTTTTGACCACCCAGTGCTCGCGCAGCACGCCCGATGCGGCGCGCAGGCGGTCGGCGAAACGCTCGCGGCGGTTTGCCTCGATCAGCGAGGCGGACAGCGCAATGGCGGCCAGCACAGCCTCTTCCATCCTGTCCGGTTTCATCGGCGCGAAGCCGTCGGGATATTCCTCTGAAATAAAGCCCGTGGAAAGCCGGCCCTCGCGCCAGCGCGGATGTTTCATCAGCGCCGCCAGGAACGGAACATTGTGCTCGATGCCATCGACGACGAAGCCGTCGAGCGCCCGGCCCATGGCCTCGATCGCCTCGCTGCGGGTCGGCGCCCAGGTGCAAAGCTTGGCGATCATCGGATCGTAATACATAGAAATCTCGGCACCTTCGAAGACGCCGGTATCGTTGCGGACGACGACATTGCCGGTCCGGCCCTCGGCCGGCGGGCGGTAGCGCGTCAGGCGGCCGATCGAGGGCAGGAAATTGCGGTAGGGGTCTTCGGCATAAAGCCGGCTTTCGATTGCCCAGCCGTCGAGCCTGATATCGTCCTGGACCAGGGGAAGGGGCTCACCGGCTGCGACGCGGATCATCTGCTCTACGAGATCGATGCCGGTGACGAGTTCGGTGACGGGATGTTCGACCTGCAGGCGGGTGTTCATTTCCAGGAAATAGAAATTGCGATCACGGTCGACGATGAATTCGACGGTGCCCGCGCTCTGATAATCGACGGCTTTGGCCAACGCCACCGATTGTTCGCCCATCGCCTTGCGGGTTTTTTCGTCGAGGAAAGGCGAGGGCGCCTCTTCCGCCACCTTCTGGTTCCGCCGCTGGATCGAGCATTCGCGTTCGCCGAGATAGACGACGTTGCCATGCGCATCGGCCAGCACCTGGATCTCGATGTGGCGCGGCTCGACGATGAATTTCTCGATGAAGACGCGGTCGTCGCCGAACGAGCTCTTCGCCTCGGAGCGGGCGCGCTCGAAACCGTCGCGCACCTCGGCCTCGTTCCAGGCGATCCGCATGCCCTTGCCGCCGCCGCCGGCCGATGCCTTGATCATGACGGGATAACCGATCCCGCCCGATATCACTTCCGCATGGGCGGCATCCTCGATGACGCCGAGATGGCCGGGCACGGTCGACACGCCGGCGGCGTTGGCGAATTTCTTCGATTCAATCTTGTCGCCCATCGCCATGATGGCCCTCGGCTTCGGGCCGATGAAGACGATTCCCTGCTTTTCCAGTTCAGCGCAGAATGCAGCGCGTTCGGACAGGAAGCCGTAACCGGGATGTACCGCCTCGGCGCCGGTCGCCCTGCAGGCGGCGATGATCTTTTCGGCAACCAGATAGCTTTCGGAGGCCGCGGCAGGGCCGATATGCACGGCCTCGTCGGCCATTTCGACATGCAGTGCATCCCGATCCGCATCCGAATAGACCGCAACGGTGAGAATGCCCATGCGGCGCGCGGTCTTGATCACGCGGCAGGCGATTTCGCCGCGGTTCGCGATCAGGATTTTCTTGAACATCGAGACTCCACCCAGAAATGCGTTCCGGAGTTTTACGCACAAAACACCGGAACGCACAATCAGGCTTGAAGAGCATCAGGCAGACTTGAGGAGCATCAGACAGGCTTGATGCGGATCAGGCCACAGCTGCTTCGCAGACGGGTTCCTCGTCGACGATACGCAGCCAGCGGCTGCGCCGCGGCTCGGCATAGTCACGCAGCTCGACGGCGGCCATGATTCCCGTCCAATGCGGATGATTGGCACCGGGCAGCGTCACCTGCTCGATGTGCTTGAGCACGCCGTATTCGGCCGCGGAAACGGGGATGATGCCGCTTTCGGCAACGCTTCTGAAGATGCGCATGGCAAAATCGACGTCCTGGCGGGTAATGCCCCGACGATCGACGGCGCGCGACAGCTTGTAGCCACCGATATTGTCGGTGATCGCCAGACGGAGTTGATCGAGGGCGAGCGCCCTCAATTCACCCGGGACGTCGGCCGAAATCTCCATGATGTGGAGAATGAGCTCGAGTTCCAGCGCCGAGTTGACGACACCGTCGGTCGTGAACATGCGCATGATCCAGGCGACGTTGATTTCATCGAGCGAGCCCTGCGGGTAGGTATAATGAACAATGAAACCGGCGAGCTGCTCCACGAAGAAGGTGTTCCAGGCGGCACATTTTTCAGGGCAGGAATTATTGAGCGCCAACATCGCCACGACATCATCGGATGTCCGGATGCCTTCCGGGAAAGCATGTTTGCGCAATAGTATTATATCTTCGGCCGTCAGCCGATGCTTGCCGGCCACGACACAGGCCGGAAAAGCGAGACGAAATTCGCTCATGTTTTAGCTCCAGGCTTCATCATGAAGCCGGAGACAGTTTTATCGCCTGCGAATTGACGATCCCTCAAGAAGAGGAGTTAATCCGACATTCCCGGGGTCAGGAAGATTTTAACGATTGCGCCTGCAGCCGCTCGCGCCAGATGATGAAGAGCCCGGATGCGACGATGATCAAAATGCCGATCCATTTGGAGAAGCTTGGGAAATCATTGAACAGCGCATAGCCGAGCACCGTTGCCGAGATGATCTCGAAGTACTGGAACGGCGCAAGCAGCGACAGCGGCGCGAGCCGGAACGCCCGGACCACAAGCATATGCGCATATCCCGAGATCAGGCCGAGGGCGAGGAGCAGCACAAGAGCAAGACCGGAGGAGGGCAGAGAGACGGCGAAATCGGCATTGCCGGAACCATTGCCGACGAAAAGGGCGGCGGCCATGAAGACCGTTCCGCCGATGCCGGCCATGGTCTGCATCGTCAGCGGCGAATCGGCCTCGCCGATGGCGCGGTTGAGGAACAGGTAGAGCGAGAACAGAAAGGCGCAGGCGACCGGCAGCAGCGCCTTCAGGCCGAAAATCTCGTAACTCGGCTGAATGACGATCATCGCGCCGCCGAAACCGACCACGATCGCTATCCAGCGGCGCCAGCCGACCCTCTCCCCGAGGAACAACGCCGACAGGGCGGCCAGCATGAAGGGCTCGACGAAATAGATGGCGAAGACATCGGCAAGCGGCATGTATTTGACCGCGACGAAGAAAAGCAGGCTCGCACCACCATGCAGCACGCCGCGCAGCAGGTTCATCCATGGCCGTTTGGCCGAAAGCGCCTTCAGCCCGAACAGCGCGAAGAGAATCGGGAGGGTGCAGGCGATCTGGAAAAAGAATCGGTAAAAGGTCACCTGACCCGGCGACATCGCCTCGAAGGTCGCCATGTACTTGGCGATGGCATCCATGGTCGGCAGGATCAGCATGGCGCCGGACATGATGGCCATGCCCTGCAGGGAATTTTGATGCGGATCTGACATGGCGGCCGATTCTTGCGGGGATGATGCCATCAACCATGAGATGGCCGGGCGATCAAGCCGAGGAGCCGTAGATAATTTCGAGGTAAAATCGAAATCGTCGCTTAGAAAGCGTTTCCCAGAAAGGGAATGGTGCGGTCGAGAAGACTCGAACTTCCACGGGTTGCCCCACAGCGACCTCAACGCTGCGCGTCTACCAATTCCGCCACGACCGCATCGTGGTAGGTGCCGATTTGCGTCGGCGGGGCAGCATGTAGCAAAAGGATTTGGGGTGCACAAGGGCGGTATGACAGTTTTTTTAAAAACCGGTCATCGCATTTGAATTGCCCCCGAAACGGGTCCATATAGCTATCTTGTCGCCCCCTAATTTCGCAGGCATTTCGGGGAGGGCGGCAAGGAATGGCCATGCTTCGCACCGATCTCGAATTCTCCATGCTTCCCCAAGCCGGCACCCGGCCGGTGCGCTGGCGCATCTCCGACGGCCTCGTTGCCTATGAGGAGGCGGTGGAGACGATGGAGCGTGAAGTGGCGGCGATATCGGACGGCGGGGATGAGCTGGTCTGGCTCGTCGAACATCCGCCGCTCTATACTGCCGGCACTAGCGCCAATGCGAGCGATCTCGTCCAGCCGGACCGTTTTCCGGTCTTTGCGACGGGGCGCGGCGGTGAATACACCTATCATGGACCCGGCCAGCGCGTCGCCTATGTGATGCTCGACCTGAAGCGCAGGCGCCAGGATGTGCGCGCCTTCGTCGCCGCCCTCGAGGATGTCGTCATCCGTACGCTCGATATGATGAATGTGCGCGGCGAGCGACGTGAGGACCGCGTCGGCGTCTGGGTGCGCCGGCCGGAAAAACCATTGCTTGCCGATGGAACGATGGCCGAGGACAAGATCGCCGCCCTCGGCATCAGGCTGCGGAAATGGGTGACTTTCCACGGACTGTCGCTCAACGTCGATCCGGATCTCGATCATTTCGGCGGCATCGTGCCCTGCGGGATATCAGCCTATGGCGTGACCAGCCTCGTCGATCTCGGCCTGCCCGTGATGATGGCCGATGTCGATATCCGGCTGCGCACCGCCTTCGAGGCGGTTTTCGGCGAAACGACACGCGAAAGCTGACGGTGATCGGACCTCAAGCTGCGGCACTCTGAGTCAGGATCGGCAAAGCAAGAATCGCCGCTCCTTCAGATCTGAGCGAATGCCTTAACCTATATTTAGCGCCACGCAGATATAGATTACCGCGATCTTATGATGTGGAAGTCTTGCAAACTATGAAAAAACAGGCAGCGGCAAGCTGGTCATTCCTCGATGTCTATTTCGTTCTCGATATCGTCGAAAAGGTTCTGATCTGCTATTTATTCGTTGCGATCGTCATGCGTATCGTGCCCCAGATGCAGGACAACAGGGCGATCATCGATGGCCTGCTGCTTGTTTCGGAAGGCGCTGCGGCCTTTCTGATCCTCACCCGCCGAGCGACGAGGAATGCGTCCCTACGGGTCTATGATTGGACTGTCACCGCCATCGGCACGCTCTTCCCGCTGCTCGTATCGCCAACGACGACGGAGCCGCTTGCGCCGCTTTGGCTCTGTGGAATGGTGATGTGCCTCGGTTTCATCCTGCAGATATCTGCAAAGCTGGTATTGCGGCGGAGCTTCGGTCTGGTGCCGGCCAATCGTGGCGTCAAGATCGGCGGCCCCTACAGGTTTGTCCGCCACCCGATGTATGCGGGTTATTTGATGACGCATGTCAGCTTTTTCTTGGCCAACCCGTCGCTCTTGAATTTCGCCATTTATGCGGCGGCTCTTGCCGCCCAATGTTTCCGCCTCCTGGCGGAGGAGCGTCTGCTCAAGGAGGATCCTGCTTACGCGGCCTTCATGACTACGACCCGCTACCGGCTTATTCCGTTCGTGTTCTAAGGCGAAAAGGAAGCAGATTGAAAAGAAAGGGCCGGTTACCGGCCCTTTCTTTTGTTGGATCAATGCGTAGCGCGGCAGGCTTCGGTGCGCGAGGCTCCGCTGTCGGCACCCTTTGTGTGGGAGCCCTTCGGGCCAATCATGCTGTGGCATGGGGGCAGGGGTGCGATGCTCGCCGTTGCGGTCTTGTCGACGGCAGGGGCCGCCATGGCGCTAGGCGCGAAGCCGTCGCTGTCGTTGGTGTAGTCGCTGGAATAGGCCGGGGCCTTGCGGTTGCTGTAATGGACCGGAGCCGGCTTCGCCACCGGGCTCGGGGAGAAACCGTCGCTATCGTTGGTATAGTCGTCGGAATAGCCCGGCTGGGCGAAGGCAGCACCTGCAAGGCTGACGGCGAACAGGGACGCGGCAAGGGCAAATTTGATGCGCATGGGTCTATCTCCTCAATCTGTTGTTGAATTTGACAACATAAACTAACCCTCGGCACTTCCGAGTTCGCGCCCCAATTCAGGCAATTTTGTGAAAAAACGGCGACGTCGCCGCGACCTTTTGTCCAAATGAAATCACAGTGTTGTCAACAAAATTGACGTTTACGTTACAGAAGCCGCCTAAGCAAAATGGCCGAATGCGGCATCCGCATAAGCATATCATGTTGCAATCTGGAATTGTTAACTTTTGGTAATGTTGGCGAGCGGGAAAATCGACGGAGACCGGGAGGCGTCGCGCCTCCCGCGCCTCTTGTGAACCAATCAGTCCTCGTTCGGGATATGCGCGTCGACGCCGGTCAGCTGTAGTTTGTTGCGAACATGGCGAACGCCGTCGACCGAAAGCGCACTGAGTTCGACCTTGCGGGCAATGCCAATCGTCTCCACCGAACCTTCCAGGGTTATGACGTGCCCGTCTGCGTGGACCTCGATACTGTCGATGTCGACCTCGGGGATGTTTTCGAGACGATCGTTCACCCGTGCTTCGAGGTCGTCGCTTTCATCCCGGTCGATTGTATCGGGGCGCAGCGAATCCTTCAGGCGGTTCTCGTTGCCGTCCTCATCCGTGCCGTCGATGCGAAAGCCCTTGTTGGGATCGCTGTCGAAATTTGCCGCTGTCTCGCCATAGGGGCGGTTGGCCGGGTCGGCGCCGGTGCCGTCGGCATAGGGCCAGCCGTCGTCAAGATTGCGCTCCTCCAGGTCACGATAGTCTTCCTCCCGGGAAAGCTCAGGCTTTTCCCGGCTAAATTGGGTCTTGTCACCGATCCGTGCCATTTGGCTCGCTCCTCGTCTCTTTGCGGAAAAACGCTGGGGTTCTTTGCGAGAACGTGAGCAGCGGCGAATGGTTCGGCTCGGGCGGTGATTTTCCAGCCCTGATTATCACTTCCGATTGTCAGTTCTGGGCCTTCTCCCATTTTTTCACGAGACGGTCGCGTCTCAGCCGGGAGAGGCGCTGCAGCCAGAAAATGCCGTCGAGCTGGTCGACCTCGTGCTGGATGCAGATGGCGTGGAAACCTTCGGCTGCCTCCTCGTGCACCGTGCCCGCGCCATCTTGATAACGGAAACGAATCGCGCGCGGGCGTATGACCTCGTCGGTGGCGCCGGGCATGGAGACGCTGCCTTCGGCGTGGTTCATCGTCTCTTTCGAGAACCAGGTGATCTCCGGGTTGACGTAGAGGCGCACGCCGAAGGCCTTGTCGAGCTCCAGCACCGTGACTCGGCTGAGGACGCCGATATGGGCGGCGGTGATGCCGACACCGGGGGCGGCGCGCATCGTCGCCAGCAGATCGTCGGCAAGCTCTGCAAGCGACGGGCCGAAGTCTGACACCGGCGCGCAGACGGTCTTCAGAGCAGGATGCGGATAATGCAGGATCGGACGGATGGGCATGGGGCAGCTTTCTCTGCTTGAACGGCCGCTGGCTGGACGGGTGGCGAAACTATCGCCGGCCGCAGGCATTGTCATCAAGAGGCAGGTTTGCGCCTTTACGGCAAGGATTCTTTGGGCTAGCAGAAGCATGAATTCCCATTGCGGGATTTGCTTATCTGCTTGTTGACAATATGTTTTCGCCGACATTTGCGAGTGCGGCGCTGTAGTCGTTGAAATTCGAACCAGATGCGAGGGCGGCAGATGACGACGACCGACGGGGAAGACCGCATCCGCAGGCGTCCGGACGACGAAGAAGCCGATATTTACGACGAGGACGGCAATGTCCGCAGCGATTTCCTGGCGCTCGTCGGCGCCGCGATCGCCGACCGCGACACGCTGTTCCTGCGCCAGAACGTGGCCCGCCTGCATGAATCCGAAATAGGCGACCTGCTGGAAGCGATCCAGCCGGATCAGCGCCTGGCGCTGGTGCGCCTGCTCGGCGAAGACTTCGACATGACGGCGCTGACGGAGGTCGACGAAGCGATCCGCCGCGAGATCGTCGACCAGATGCCGAACGAGCAGATCGCCGCAGCGATCGGCGAGCTCGATTCGGACGACGCCGTCTACATTCTCGAAGATCTCGACAAGGAAGACCGGGAAGAGATTCTCGCACAACTGCCGTTCACCGAGCGGGTCAGGCTGCGCCGGGCCCTCGACTATCCCGAAAGCTCGGCCGGCCGGCGCATGCAGACCGAGTTCGTCGCCGTGCCGCCGTTCTGGACGGTGGGGCAGACGATCGACTACATGCGCGACGAGGAGGATCTGCCCTATTCCTTCTCGCAGATCTTCGTCATCGATCCGACCTTCAAGCTGCTCGGCGCCGTCGATCTCGATCAGATCCTGCGCACCAAGCGGCAGACGAAGATCGAACAGATCATGCGCGAGACCAACCATCCGGTTCCCGCCGAGATGGACCAGGAAGAGGCGGCCCAGCTCTTCGAGCAATATGACCTTCTCTCGGCCGCCGTCGTCGACGAGAACGGCCGGCTTGTCGGCGTGCTGACCATCGACGACGTCGTCGACGTCATCCATGAGGAAGCGGACGAGGACATCAAGCGTCTCGGCGGCGTCGGCGACGAAGAACTGTCCGACAATGTGCTCTCGACGGCGCGTTCGCGTTTCCTCTGGCTTTTGATCAATCTCGGCACGGCGATGCTCTCGGCAAGCGTCATCGGCCTGTTCGACGCCTCGATCGAGAAGATGATCGCGCTTGCGGTGCTGATGCCGATCGTCGCCTCGATGGGCGGCAATGCCGGTACGCAGACGATGACGGTGACGGTGCGCGCGCTCGCCACCCGTGATCTCGACATTTACAATGCCGGCCGCATCATCCGCAGAGAGGCGGGCGTCGGCATCCTCAACGGCATCGTCTTCGCAACGATCATGGGCGCGATCGCCGGCACGTGGTTCCACGACTACCAGCTCGGCGGGGTGATCGCGGCGGCGATGATCATCAATCTGATGGCAGCAGCCCTTGCCGGCATCCTGCTGCCGCTGCTGCTCGACAAGGTCGGGGCCGACCCGGCGATCGCCTCGTCCGTTTTCGTGACGACAGTGACGGACTGTACCGGCTTCTTCGCCTTTCTCGGCATCGCCACATGGTGGTTCGGGATCTGACCGGGTGACGAAATTGACTATTACGTAAAAGTCAATATTATTGCCCGTTCAAGACGGGGAACACATGCCGGTGAACAAATTTTATAGCATAACGGAGCTGACGCGCGAATTCGGTGTCTCCACCCGCACGCTGCGCTTCTACGAGGACGAGGGACTGATCCATCCGGAGCGGCGGGGGCGGACTCGTCTCTTCCGCCAGGCCGACCGACGGCTGATCGGCGAAATTCTCCGTGGCCGACGCATCGGCTTCACCATAGCCGAGATTCGTGAGATCATTCAGGTCTACAAGGAACCCCCAGGCGAACTCGGGCAGCTGAAGCTCCTGATGAAACGCGTCGACGAGAAGCGCGAGGACCTGCGGCAGAAGCGCAAGGATATCGACGATACGCTGACGGAACTCGACAATATCGAAGAGGCCTGCCTTGGCCGCCTCGCCGAGATCGGCGTCACCACCTAGAGCATGTCGCGCAAAAGCGTGCAGCGGTTTTCCCAGGCAAAGCGCGAAGCGCTTTTGCCGCAACGACATGCGTAAAACAAAGAGCTAAAGCGCCAGCAGCGAATCTGAAAGATCGCGACATGCTTTAGGCATCGGCTTACTGCGCCTCGGCGCTGCATTCGGCAGCGATCGTCTGGACCCGCTCGTCCGTCTCTATATTGATCGCCCCCGCCTGCAGCGGCGTAAACAGGGCCTGCGCCTGCAATTTCTCCAGCGTGCACTGGCAGAAGCTGCGGCAGAGCGCTTCGCCTTGCTGCATGACGCAGGCGGAGTTGCATTGCCTTAGGTAAGTCGCGACCGGGTCCGGTGCCTGCGGCGGGATGACCAGGGAAAGCCCGTAGGCGATGCCGATCAACACCGGCTGGTGAATGAGGTAGAAAGCAAGGCTGTGGCGGCCGAGCCTTGCCGGCCACCAGGAACCGGTACCGATGGCGGCAAGCCGATCCGGCAATTTGGTTCTGATTGCGATCAAGGCGAAGCTTAATCCGGCAAAAAATGGCGTTGCCCAGGGAAACAGCGGCACATAATCGTTGGACCGTTCCGGCATCGCGGCAAGGCCGATCCAGGCGAGATATCTCGGATCGAAGAAGGATGACCGAAGGAGGCCGGGTGGACCGAAATTATCGGTCAGCCAGGCGGCAAGGAGCGCAAGCGTTGTGATCAGCGTGACGGCGAGCGGCAATCTCAAGAAAACGACGCCGATCAGCGTCAACACCGCGATGCAATGCAGGATGCCGAAATAGATCCATTCGTTCGGCATCGCGATCCGCGTGGCGATCGAGATGACGGCGGCTGCCGCGGCAATCATGCCGAAACGTTTCCAGAAGGAGGGCCAGCGGATCTCGGGTGTGCTCGACAGCACGAGGCTGATACCGACGATGAACAGAAAGGTCGTGGCGATCGCCCGGGCGTAGATCTTCAGCCAGCCGGTCTCGGCCGCGCCGGCTGTGAGATAGCCCATGAACTCCATATCCCAGCTGAAATGGTAGGTCGCCATGGCGATCAGCGCGACACCGCGCGCCGTGTCCAACAGGCCGATACGCGGCGGTTTTGCCGCCGCATCGGCTTCGATTGCCGGCAATCTCATCACAATCCCTCAGGCAAATCAGGTCCGTCGCTCGACGGCATGTCGCGGCGAATAGCAGAAAGGTGGAGATTTGATGGCGGGCCGGCGTCCATGATCGCCAGTCGCGCCTGCGAGAAGAATTGCCGACGCGTCAGCACGAAGATGACGGTCGCCGTCGTCAGCATGAAGACATAGGGGTTGATGAACCAGCCGAGATAGCCGATCGACAGGAAGATCGCCCTGAGGCCCTCGTTGAAATTGCTGCCGGCAATGACATTCATGCGGATGACGCGTTCGGCGGCCCGCTCGGCGGCGATGACGTCGCTCTCGGCATCGCGCAGCATCGGGATCGAGCCGAACAGGATGGTGCAGTAGTTGAACAACCGGTAGGACCAACCGAATTTGAAGAAGGCATAGCCGAAAAGTGCTGCCAGCCCGCCGACCTTCATTTCGAAGACGGCATGGCCGCTGTGGAAGACGAAGGGCAGGTCGGCGAAGACGGCGTCGACCTTCTCAGTCGCCCCGAGCAGCGCAAAGCAACTGCCGATCGCGAAGATCGAAGTCGAAGCGAAAAAAGCGGTGCCGTTCTGCAGGCCGGCCATGATCTGGGTGTCGATCATCTTCAGGTCGCGGCGCAGCGAATTGTAGATCCATTCCCGCCGGCGTTCGATCATCGCATGGGTGAGGCTGGTGCGTCCGAAGAAGGTGCGGCCATGCAGTAGCCAAGAATAGCCCATCCAGACACAGGCAAAGAAGGCCAGAGCGATATAGTCCGCCGTCGTCATCAGTGATTCAGTCTCCGCATGAAGTGCGGCCACCTTACATATGCATCGAAATGCTGCAATGACTCCAATGAGCACCTTGACATATAGGTGAGTATGTATGTACGTAACGCACACACTAACGAAAGGGCCGGTCTTGCCTACCAGTACTCGCTTCGTCGTGGCCGTCCATACTCTCGCGATCTTGGCGATCAACGAGGGGCGACCAGTGCGGTCGGAGGATCTGGCTTTCAGCGCGAACACAAACCCGACGGTTATTAGGTCATTGTTGTCGGGTCTGGCTGATGCAGGTTTCACAACGGCGCAACTCGGCGCTGGCGGTGGGGCGTTGCTTGCTAAGAAGCCGTCCCACATTGCGTTGCTGGATGTTTATCGCGCCGTCGAGGACAGCGAATTGTTTTCCATGCATCGCTCGCCACCAAACAGCGTCTGCGTGGTTGGGCGAAACATTCAAAACGTGCTGCGTCCAACCTTGGATAAGGCGCAAGCCGCTCTCGAAGCAGAGTTGGCATGCGTGACAGTGGCGGACATAGCTGCGGAAATTGCGCAACGAGGTGATTTCAGAATCCCTAGTTAATTTATTCGTGCGCAAACTGTAATTGTGTTGATGACACACATTTTTGAAAGGAAATAACTATGGCTATCTCTATCATCGGGTCGGTTCTAGCGCGGCGTTTCGCCGCCAACGGAATTGACGTGGCGATCACTCTCTCCGGAGGTAGTGGTTGAAGAGACAACCGCGATAAGCCGTGGTCTTGCAAACGAGGTTCGATCCTTAAAGCAACTGCTTGCCGAATTTAAGATGAACAGTGATGCGCCATGCTTTGGAGCGTGGCATGTGAGGGAATGGTGATGAGCGAAGCATTTGATGAAGAACTGGCCGCTATTGAAGCGACCGCAGTTTCCTACTTGACCGCGTTCAATCGCGCCGACGTCGCCGCCGTGACAGCGACATACGCCGATGACGGCGTATTGATGGCTCCCGGCAGGCCGGCGGCAGTGGGCAAGGACAGGCTCGCCATGGTCTATCCCGGCGTCTTCGAGAAAGTCGGATTCGACATGACCTATGAAATCAAGGAGGTCGCGCAAACCAGCGCCGATTGGGCCTTCGTCCGGAGCGCTACCAAGGGCACCGAGACCATCAAGGCGACCGGCAATGTCACGCCCGCGACATACGAGGAGCTGTTCATACTCCGCAAATCGGCTGATGGAGCGTGGCAGATTGCGCGATATTGCACTACCAAGACTAGTCCTACAGCCTGAGCAGCGCACTGACACGGCGATGACATAGGCGCAATTGAAGTTGCCTGGGGGCAGTGGAGTCGAATTGGCACCACGCCTTGCATAGCTGCTGGTTCGGTGGAAGAGTGTTAGACGCGGCTTGGGCGTTCTTACGGATGTGTCGTCGGACAATCCGCCACCAAACCGGATTGCCGCATCGCTGCTTGGCTTGGTGGTGTCTGTGTCGTTCTGGTGTTCAAGCGGAATGTCGCACCGGCTGCATGCGATGTCGGTGGCCCGCACGGATGGAAAACCGGCGTCGCTTAAATTTGTATCCTTGTCATCAGAAGGCGCATCCATGTTTCTCTCGGTATTCGATGTCTTCAAGATCGGTGTCGGGCCGTCGAGTTCGCACACGATGGGTCCGATGTCGGCCGCCAATCGGTTTCTCGAACTGATCCTGTCGGACGACTGGCCGCGCCCATCGTCTGGCGCCGAGGTCGTCGCGATCAAGGTCAGCCTGCACGGCTCGCTTGCCCATACAGGCATCGGCCACGGCACGGGCAGGGCGGTCATTCTCGGCCTGATGGGCGAGGCGCCCGACAGCGTCGATCCCGACAAGATGGACGGCATCGTCGATACGGTCGAGCGCACCGGCCGCATCACGCCGCAGGGGCATCCCGGCTATCAGTTCCAGCCGAAGACCGATCTGATTTTCGACAAGAAACAGCCGCTGCCCGGCCATGCCAACGGCATGTCCTTTTCCGCCTTCGACAGGGATGGCCGGCTGCTCCTCAAGCGCATCTATTATTCGGTCGGCGGCGGCTTCGTCGTCACCGACACCGAGCTGGAGCAGATGCGGGCGAAGAAGAACGCGGCCGGCAGCACGCGCGTGCCCTATCCTTTCTCGACCGCCAAGCAAATGCTCGACATGGCGGAGCGCTCGGGGCTGTCGATCGCGCAGATGAAACGGGCGAACGAGGAGAGCCAGCGCAGCCCGGAGGAACTCGACCAGGGACTCGACCGCATCTGGGAAGCGATGCGCTCCTGCATCGAGCGTGGCCTCAAGGTCGAGGGCATCATGCCGGGCGGCCTCAACGTCAAGCGCCGCGCCCGCAGGATTCACGACAAGCTGGAGGAGGAGTGGCGCAGCAACCGCGTCAATCCGCTGCTCGCCAACGACTGGCTCTCGGTCTATGCGATGGCCGTCAACGAAGAGAATGCCGCCGGCGGGCGCGTCGTCACGGCGCCGACCAACGGCGCGGCCGGCGTCATTCCGGCGACGATCCGCTATTACGAGCATTTCCACGAGGACTGGGATCAGAACGGCATCCGCGATTATCTGCTGACGGCCGCGGCCATCGGCGGCATCATCAAGCACAATGCCTCGATCTCGGGAGCCGAAGTCGGCTGTCAGGGCGAGGTCGGCTCGGCGGCAGCGATGGCGGCCGCGGGCCTTGCAGCCGTCATGGGCGGTACGCCGGAGCAGATCGAAAACGCCGCCGAGATCGCGCTCGAACACCATCTCGGCATGACCTGCGATCCGGTGGCGGGCCTCGTGCAGGTTCCCTGCATCGAGCGCAACGCGCTCGGCGCCGTCAAGGCGGTTACCGCGGCTTCGCTCGCCGTCAAGGGCGATGGCCAGCATTTCGTGCCGCTCGACGCCTGCATCGAGACGATGCGCCAGACCGGCCACGACATGAGCGAGAAGTACAAGGAAACCTCGACCGGCGGCCTGGCCGTCAACGTGGTCGAATGCTGAGTTTGTGGACTCCCGGTGGTTGCCGCTTGACGGCCGCTGCCAAAAGGATTTCAACGGCGGCATGGCATTGCATCTCATCAAACTCTGTGTCGGCGCCGACTCGATAGACGATCTGCGCGAATGGGTGGCGGAACGTTCGCTCAGCGCCATCGCAGCCGGACTTGAGCCGCACTCCGTGCACACGACGCGCATGGTGCCGAAACGCATGGAGGAGCTGCTGGACGGCGGCTCGCTCTATTGGGTGATCAAGGGGCAGGTGCAGGCGCGCCAAAAGCTGCTCGGCATCGAGACCTTCACCGACGGCGAGGGCATTTCGCGGTGCCGCCTGATGCTCGGCCCTGAAGTCATCGAGACGGCCGTGCAGCCGAAGCGTCCCTTCCAGGGCTGGCGTTATTACACGGAGGACGACGTGCCGCGCGACCTGACAAGCCTAGGTGCCGGTATTGTCGAAATGCCCGCAGACCTTCGCCGCGAGCTGACGGAACTTGGCCTGCTTTAGTTCTTTTCTGCAGGTGGACGTCTAAAGCGCGTCGCGATCTTTCAGATTCGCTCTTCGCGCTTTAACTCCTTGTTTTTACGCATGCCGTTGCGGCAAAAGCGCTTCGCGCTTTGCCTGGGAAAACCGCTGCACACCTTTGCACGACATGCTCTGACCCTCTCAGCGCAGGCGCAGATGCACCGGCACGCTGCCGTCCTGCGAGATCACGTGCAGATGGATGCGGGCTTCGGGCTGGGAATAGCGCCAGGCGCGGGCACCGTGGCAAAGCAGCAGATTGATGAGATCCCTTGTTTTCGGAGACTTCGGCTTCGGCCGCTGCAGGCCGATCTCGGCCAGGCGCATTGCCGCCTCGTGCAACGGATGCAGAGAAGAGCGGCCCTTGGCCGTCATGCGGCGGTCTGAAGGCATTCCTGGAACATTCTCATTGATCGCCATTGTTTTCCCCGTACGCAATACTGATCGAGTTCAAGAACGGTGGCCGGAAACGCAAACACCGATTCCGGCCGTTATCGACGCCGCCGGCCATCTTGCAGGCAGCATCGAATAGCTCATTGGGCAGCCGCCCAGCACTTGACGCCAGCCTTCTTCAAGGCCTTGCAGGCGTTGACCGCATCGCGCTGGTCATCGAAACCGCCGAAGCGGGCGCGGTAGAGCTGATCACCACCGGCACCGTAAGCGACGGCGAAAGGCTTTGCCGAGGCCAATGCCTTGCCGCCCTTGGTCTTGGCGCTATCCAGAAGGTCCATGGCCATCTGCCGGCTCGGCGAGACGCCGACCTGCACGACCCAGCCGGCCGGGCCATTGCCACTGGAAGCGGCGCCAGCAGAAGTAGGGCTGGTCGAGGCCGTTGTGACGTTATCGACGCCGGCATCGTCTTGTTCGGACGGCTTCGGTGCGGGCACCGATGCCTGCTGCTTGAAGGTCGTGGTCTTGACCTTGGTTGGCGCCGGCATCGGCTGTGCGACCAGCGGATTGTCGGACTTCGACTGCGTGGTCTCGGCATAGGCGACCTCGGTCCCGGCGACCTCGCGCGCATCCGGCAGCGGGCCTTTGTGCGGCAGGCTGAGATCGGCGACGGTTGCCGAAACCGGTTGCTGCGCAGCGGTGATCGTCTTTGCCATTTGCGGCTGGGTCTTCTGCTGAACCTTCTGCGGCTGGACCGGTTCAGGTGTCTCGATCATTGCAGGGGCAGGGGCCGCCTGGGCGATCAGTGCCGACGATCCGCCGCGGCTCGAGGCCTTCGGCAGATAGGCGGCGATCAGATTGCGCATCTGCGCATCACGAGCCGGCCCCGAAACGCCGCCGAGCACGACGCCGACGATCGACTTGCCGTCCAGTTGCACCGAGCTTACCAGATTGAAACCGGCAGCCCTGGTATAACCGGTCTTGATACCGTCGACGCCGGCCACCGAACCGACCAGGCGGTTATGGCTGCGAATCGTGCGTGTGCCGAACTTGAAGGCGCGGGTGGAGAAGTAGCCGTAATATTGCGGGAAATGCTGGCGAAGAGCGATGCCGAGGCGGGCTTGATCGCGCGCCGTCGTCATCTGCGCCGTATTCGGCAGGCCGTTGGCATTGCGATAGGTGGTGCGCGTCATGCCGAGCGCATGCGCCTTGGCGGTCATCAACTGGCCAAAGCGATCCTCGCTGCCGCCGCCGAGCATTTCGCCGAGCGCGGTTGCGGCATCATTGGCCGACAGGGTGACGAGGCCGAGAATGCCTTGTTCGACGGTGATCGTGCCGCCGGCGCGAACGCCGAGTTTGGTCGGCGCCTGAGCTGCTGCATGGGCGGAGAAGGGAACCGGCGTATCCAGGCGGATGCGACCCTGCTCCAGCGCCTCGAAGGTCATGTAGAGGGTCATCATCTTGGTCAGCGAGGCGGGATATTGCAGCCGGTCGGCATTCTCACTGTAGAGAACATTGCCGGTCTTGGCGTCGACGACGATGCCTGCATATTTCGAATTCGCCGCTTCCGCTTCGGCACTTACCGAATCGACCAGGACGATCGTGACGGCCACCGAAAGGATCGCCAGCAGCTTTGCGAAAAAACTGCCGGATCGGGACGATGATACGGAGGAGACTGACCTTGACACTATTCCACTCTTCGCTTTGCATTTCAGATATTTGGCGCTTCAGATATTCGGCCGGAACCGCACACCTCCCGCCGCACAGCTCGTCTTTCAAACCTACCGATTGGGCGTTACCAATCCGTTTATGATGAATCGTTTATTTCGCTGTCCGGGGAGCATTTTAGGGACTTGTCGCAGAACGGTTCATAAGACGCGCTTCCACAAAGGTGCGGATAGCGGCATCAATATGTTCCCAGTCGTCGAGATGGCTGCTGGAGAAGCGGTAGAGAACGCTGAGATCGTTGCCGACTTTGATATCGCGCTGGCAATCTCCGCTCGCCGCCTCGTCCGGGGCTGAAGGCAATATGCAGCGCACGACGTAATCCGGGCCACCTTTGACGGGCGCCGTCAGCAGCACCTCGTCGCCATAACCGGCGTCGGCGCGCAGACGATGCAGCGTCAGACCGTTGCCGAAAGTCTCGGCCGCTCCTTCGAGCAGATGCGAATATATCGGCTCCAGCCGGCCGGACATGTCGCGCGACATGGTGCTCTGGGTGAGTTGCAGGAAGATCAGGCCGGAGGATTGGGAGACATCGTCGAATCGAAGATGGTTTTCCCTGCCATAACCCTGCATTTCAGGCCAGGCGAGGTAAAGATCGACGCGCTCGGCCGCGCCTTCATGCCTCTGGCTCGGGAAGCGGATGGCATTCTCGGGGAATTTCACGCTGTCGCGGCCGATCGTCAGTGAAATTTCAGCGGTGCTGTCGGTGTTGCCGGCAAGCGAGATATGCCGCCCGAACCAACGCCCACCAATGCTGATGGCGACGGTCAGCACGGCAAGGACCGCGATCACGGCCATGGTGCGCAGGAGAAACCCCATGGAAAAAAGCGGCTGCTCGTAGGATGCGCTGTGCACGGCATGGCTCATGGCGGTTCTTCGCGTTTCGGCCGCGGGAAACATGGACCGCCGATGCCGATGGTGAATCTGATCGGCATGATCAGACCGGCATGGTTAACAATTCGCTAAGGCGCATCGCGTCGAACGTGATTCATCCGAGGTGTTTTGGCGCCTTGTTTTCATGCCTGTCGTCCTTCGGAACCTTTGCACATTCCGGGCGACATGCATTGCGATTTGGAAGGCGTGGCGAGGGAGAAAACGAAGGCCTGTCCCAAAAGAAAGCGAGCCGTTCCCGGGACAGCGGGAACGGCTCTTGGGCGCCGGTCGGGGACGGAATGCGGGGACTGACCGGGCCGCAGGCTGCCGGCGTCGGCCGGCAGGCTGTTCTTACTTGACGCTACCAACCGCGACAGCGCGGCCATCCTGAAGCTTCGACCAGCGGGCCGGATCGTCGGCGGACTGGCGCTTCAGATAGGTGTATTCGGTATCCGACCACAGCAGCACCTTGTTGCGCATGTTGTCGAGAATGAAGTCGCCATGATCGGTGCGGACCGTCAGCACGGCATGGCCTTCGCCATTCGGCTGCAACACGACTGTCATCAGCGTGTCTGAGGGCGAGAAGCCGTCCTCGATCAGCATCTTGCGCTTCAGCAGGGCATAGTCCTCGCAGTCGCCGACGGTTGTGGGATAGGCCCAGTGTTCTTCGACGCCGTAGATCTGTTCATCCGTCTCCGGCTGAATCGTCGAATTGACAGTGTAGTTGACCTTGAGAATTTCCTTCCAGCGCTCCTCGGTCAGGATAGCCGGTCCGGCATCACCGCCGACTTCGACACATTCCTTCGGATTCGCCTTGCAGAATTCATAGTGTCCGATCGGCGGGCTGGCATTGCCAGCGAGCGCCATGCTGGCGGGCGTCGCCTGTCCCGAACCCGCCATTGCCATAGTGATGATACCGGCCAGCAGGCCGCCTTTCAGGATATTCGCACTTGTCATTGCCGTCTCCCCGTAAGTTGAGGCGACAATCGCACAGACGTTTTTATCTCACGCAAAATTACGTAATAGAATTAAAGGTTTAGTTGATTCAAATACGGATAAAACCTGACTAAAAACCAAGTCGAATGCGACTAAAACTTGATGCGGATTTGTCTCGAAATCGATTAAAAATGTAATTTGCGCAACAAGACTTTCGGCCGCAGAAAGGTTGCGTTGCTGTCCCGGCGTTAAGGGTTTTTCGGTGAGCCGGGTAAAATCAGATGTGCTCGGGCGGCGCGCTGAAAGCCGGCGATGCAAGTCGGATTCGGCCGATTCGGCCACTTTAAAAGCGGAATAGCGCTCAGATCCGCGTTTTCGCCGGCAAATTATTTTTGAAGAAAATTGCGAAATCGATCGGTGGCGGCGACGATCGCCGCACTCATATCGGGATTTGCAGTGGAATGGGCGGCATGCGGAAGGATTTGGAGTTCGCTTTGCGGCCAGGCGCGGGCAAGTTCCCAGGCGGTGACAAGCGGCGCCTCGACGTCGAGCCTTCCCTGCAGCAGGATGGCAGGAATGCCGGCCAGTCGCGCGACGTTCTTCAAAAGCTGGCCATCTTCCAGCCAGGCGCCATGGGTGAAATAGTGGGTAATGATGCGGGCGCGGGTCAGCAGATAGGCCGGATCGGCCCAGCGGCTGGGCAGGCCTTCAGGATCGGCGAGCAGGATCGAGGCCGCCTCCCAGTCATGCCAGTCGCGCGCCGCCTTCAGCCGCGTCTGCGGGCTGGGGTCGTTGAGCAGGCGATGATAGGCGGCCACCATGTCCTGATCTGGCTGCTGGCTGCCTACGCGAGCTCCCTGCTGGAAACGGTGCCATTCTTCCGGAAAGAGCGGCGCCATGCCGCGATAGAGCCAGTCGACTTCCGACCGCCTTGTGGTGGTCACGCCTGCGATGACGATTGCGGCGACGCGCTCGGGATGGGTTTCGGCATAAGCGAGCGCCAGCGTCGAGCCCCAGGAATTGCCGAAAACGAGCCAGGTGTCGATGCTGAAGAAGAGCCGCAGTCGCTCGATATCGGCAACGAGATGCCAGGTGGTGTTGAGGGAGAGATCGGTTTGCGGATCGGCAGCACTCGGCAGACTGCGTCCGCAATTGCGCTGATCGAACAGAATGATTCGGTAGATATCGGGATCGAAATAGCGCCGCGCCGTCGTCGAACAGCCGGAGCCTGGCCCGCCATGCAGCACCAGCGCCGGCCGGCCCGCCGGATTGCCGCAGGTCTCCCAATAGATCAGATTGCCATCGCCCGTATCGAGCAGGCCATGATCATAGGGTTCGATTTCCGGATAGAGAGCTGACATCGGTGCGCCTGCGGTCGAGGCGGGCTTTATCCATCATGTCCATGACGAATGGAAGACGGGCGGGCATGCCGACCTGTGTCGCAGGTTGTTCCACTCACAATATTCCTATCGACTGGCTGGAACGACTTGCGACAGAATTTGAGCCTTCTGTCCGAAGCCCGGTCGGTCGCCGCTTGCTGATCTCTTGCCGTGACGCTCAGCGGTTTCAACGTGACCTGACCGGGTGTGTGCCGGACCTGGCAAACGCAGCGCGATCGACAGCCTGTCAGAGGAATTCGCGCAGCGTCTCGCGGGACTGGATCGACAGGAATTCGATCGCGACGCCTTCGACGAAATGGCGCACGACGCGGCCGCGCATGTTGCCGAGGCGCACTGCCGTTCCGATCGAGGGGCGCATCTCGACATCGACAGCGGCGCCCGACAGCGAAAGGTCCATGATGCGGCAGCTATAACGCGTGCCGTCCTCCAGCGTCAGCTCGGTATTGGTGTCGCGCGGCGTCAGGCGGTCATGGCGACGATCTTCCGGTAGGCCGAGTTCGTGCTTGTTGGCTAGCCAGGTGAGCTGGGCGGCGAGCTTCTCGCGCTTGCGCTCGGTGGCATTGATCGACATGGCGAAGCCGCGGCCATCGAGCGTCTGGACATAACCTTCGACGCGGCCGAGGTGATCGATATAGGCGACGACGCGTTCGTTGGCACGTGGCCGGCCGGAGCAGGTGACGTACATGTCGCCAGGCGACATGTCGATCACCATGCATTCGAATTCCTCGTAATTCGCAAGCATCAGCCGGCCTTGCATATTGATCGGCACGCGCTGGAAAACGCCCTGTTCAGGGCGCGGCGCAGGTCGTTGCGTCTGAGCTGGCTGGAACGAGTGCATCAAAAGGCTTCTTCATCAAAATCGCAGAGACCGATCTTTACCCCCAATCCATTAACAGAAGGTTGTTTTGCCTCATTTGGACATAGCCGAAAACGAGTGCGTGCTATGTCCTGAAACGAAACGGTCAGTGCGCCTCCGCGCTCAGCAGATGAGACACCATGCGACGCATGACCTGGCCGAAACCGACGCTTTTGCCGGCGACGATTTCGTTGATGGGGCGCAGGTCGGCCGGCGTGCCCGTGCCGAATTTTCCGGGCAGCAGGCGGCTGCGGTCGAGCGCCAGGAATTCAAGCGGTACAATCTCCAGCCAGCTCGCTGACGCCGTCGGTGCGATCGCGCCGAGCAGCCGGTCGCAGGTGCCGTGCGGCGAGCGCAACGGCATCATGATGATCTCGAAGGAGGCTTGATGACCGACGGTGCTGTAGCCGGTCGCATTGAACAGAGCCGGCATGGCATGGTCCATCACGCCCATCGCGGTACGCTCGATATCCGCGTCCTGGCCGTTTGCCCAGAGGGAGGAGAAACGTTCGCCGCGCAGATCCCGCCCGAACAGATCGCAGATGCGGGTGCCGGCAAGCCGGAAGCCGATGTCTCCTGCCTCTCGCGTCTCGAGGATGAACAGGCTTTGCAGCAGATGGGGGACGGCGGAGGGTTCGACCTGCGATTTCAGCGGCGCATCGGCTGCGCCGCGGATACGGTTCCAATAGTCAAAAATCTCGATGGTCGTTTGTACACGCATCTTACACCAACCTGTCCCATTCCGGATCATTTTCGGGCAGTCATTGCCCGTACAGGCTCTACCTTGCGGATTTCATGCCAAACCGCGGCGGTTAAGGTTAAGAAACGGTTTCGGTTGAGGTGCGATGCCTGTCGTGACACTGTCCTTTCATCGCTTCGACTTTCGAAGTTCAGCACAACCTGCGGGGTCCAGGTCTTTCCAGGAACTCCGGTCACGCCGTCCGGCACTTCGGACGGCTTTTTTTTTGACAGGTGCTCCTGTATGGCTGTGGCCTCAACGAGGCGATATTGAAAATGAACGAGCAGACGGCCGAGCCGCATAAGGCGCCCGAACCTCCCGAGGTCCAGCCGCCGGCAAAGCCGCCGCGCGTACCGGTCTTCAACCTTCCGCCGGCGCTGTTCTTCAGCCTGTGCCTGCTCGTCGTCATCTTTGCGGTGCAGGAGCTCTTGCTCTCCGACGATGCGATGAGTTGGCTGCTCTTTACCTTCGGCTTCGTTCCCGCCCGCTATGTGATTCCCCTTTCACAGCAGGGGCCGGAGCTGTTCTGGACACCCGTCACCTATTCACTGCTGCACGGCAGTATCCAGCATATCGTCTTCAACGCCTTCTGGCTGATGGCCTTTGGCGCGCCGGTCGTGCGCCGCATCGGGACGCTGCGTTTCGTGCTCTTCTGGCTTTTTTCCGCCGTCGCGTCCGCCGCCCTGCATGCGGTCCTGAATTGGGGGGATGTGACGCTGCTGATCGGCGCGTCTGGCGTTATCTCCGGGCTGATGGGGGCTGCCTGCCGATTCGCTTTTCCGGCCGAACGCCGTCCGATGCTGCCGGCCCATCTCAATGCAAGGCTTTCCATCGTCGAGGCACTGAAGAGCCGAACCGTCGTCATCTTCATGCTGCTGTGGCTGGTCGGCAACGCCCTGATCGCCGTCGGCATCCCGCTCGTCGGCGATAGCGACCAGCCCATTGCCTGGGACGCCCATATCGGCGGTTTCGTCTTCGGCTTCCTCTTGTTTTCGCTGTTCGACAGGGCGCCGCGCCCACCTGTGACGGAAGCCCCCGATACGCAGAAGGATATGTTGCAATCCTGAGCCGGGCAGTGCACCATCGACCTATCCGCGTTGGGGGGAGAAAACCGTCGCGGATGCCTGTGACAAGTGGTTCACGGACATAGGAGGTTCGAATGACCAGTTCAGTCAAAGCAATTCTCGACCTGAAGGGCAGGGACGTTTTCACCGCCGGGCCGAACACCACCGTCGCCGAAGCGGCGGTCATCCTCAGCAAGAAGAAGATCGGCGCTATCGTCGTCGTCGGCATGGAGAACCGGATTTCCGGAATGTTCACCGAGCGCGATCTCGTGCATGCCATCGCCAAACATGGCAAGGACGGCCTCGACCAGTCGCTGGCCCAGGTGATGACCGCGAAGGTCTACCGCTGCCACGAAGAGACGACCGTCAACGAGCTGATGGAACTGATGACCAGCCGCCGTTTCCGCCACGTGCCGGTGGAAAACAACGGCAGGCTTGTCGGCATCATCTCGATCGGCGACGTGGTAAAATCGCGTATCGCCGAAGTCGAGCGCGAGACCGAGGAGATCAAGGCCTATATCGCCGGCTGAGGTTTTCGTCCTCGCTCGAGTGATGCCGTTGCCGCGAAACGGCTACGGGCTTGCGGATGATGTCGATCAGGGGGAGCTGGCGTAGACTTCCTGCATGCGCTTGATTTCGGGGAGCCTGGCTCTGGCTTCCTCGTAGCCGCGTTCGATCGCTTCGCCGGCCCGATGGAACTCGGAAAGGCCGATATAACTCAGACGCGGCTGCAGCGAAATATCCGGCGGGTCGCCGGCAAGGCGGGCGCGGGCGATCCTGTCCTGAATGATATTGAAAGCCTGGACCATGACGCCCGTCATGCCGAGACGGGCATAGGGCGCCTCTTCCTGCTTCTGCACTTCCTGCGGCGAGAGGCTGGCATTGTGCCGGACGACGGCCGAGCGGCCATAGAGATCGTAGTTGAGATTGACGGCGACGACGAGCGGCTGCTCGTAGGCGCGGCAGACGGAGACGGGGACGGGATTGACCAGGGCGCCGTCGACCAGCGTGCGGTGATTGCTGCGCACCGGCTCGAAAATGCCGGGCAGGGCATAGGAGGCGCGCAGCGCCGTGATCAGCGAACCATTGGCGATCCACACCTCGTGGCCGGTATTGACCTCGGCGGCGACGGCGACGAAGGGCCGGTCGAGATCCTCGACGTTCAGGCCTTCGAGATGCTCTTGCATGCGCTTGGTCAGCCGCATGCCGCCGAACAGGCCGCTGCCGCCGATGGTGAGATCGAGGAGGCTGGCGATGCGACGCATGGTCAGCGAGCGAGCGAAATTTTCGAGTTCATCAAGTTTGCCGGCGAGATAGCAGCCTCCGACCAGCGCGCCGATCGAGGTGCCGGCAATCATGCCGATCTCGACTTTTGCCTCGTCGAGGGCGCGCAGCACGCCGATATGGGCCCAGCCGCGGGCCGCGCCACCGCCGAGCGCCAGTGCAATCTTGATTTTCCTGACGGGTGCCGGAGGCGGGACCGTCTCCAGCGTGGTCGACATGCCGGAACCTGAACCCTCGCCTTCAGAGCTTTGACGATGCAGACTCCAGCTCAGCATGGCGCGCTCTCCTCCCAGCAGAACACATTGTTCCGATAGTGTGCCCGATCAGTTTCCAAATGGTATATAGAAGCGATTTCTGGCGCAATAAGGAGCAAATGCCGGAGAATTCGGCCTTATTTTCCGTAGATATCCTGCGGATCGAAATGAAGCTCGTCGTCAACGATATCGAGCATCGGCTTTCCGTCCCGAAGCGTGATCGTCCGATAGAAGCAGGAGCGGCGGCCGGTGTGACAGGTGGCATCGTGACCGGCGACTTCGACCTTCAGCCAGATGGCGTCCTGATCGCAATCGGTGCGAATTTCCTTGACAGTCTGGAGATTGCCCGAGGTCTCCCCCTTCTTCCAGATCTTGCCGCGCGAACGGCTGAAATAATGGGCCGTGCCGGTCTGGATAGTCAGCGCCAAGGCCTGCGCGTTCATATGCGCCACCATCAGAAGCTCGCCGTCGCCCGCGTCGGTGACGATGGCGGTGATCAGGCCGCGGTCATCGAAACGCGGCGTGAAATCGCCGGCGTCTTCCAACGCCGACTTGTCCTCGGATGGTTGATTGAAGATCAGTTGGTTCATCGCGGCCCTCCTGAGGGAGCCGGTATCAGCGGCTCCGCACCATGGTCATGAAACGGGCCTGATCGGCCGGCTCGGTCTTGAACGTACCCGTAAACGTCGTCGTCAGCGTGGTCGAGCCCTGCTTCTGAACGCCGCGCATCGCCATGCACATGTGTTCGGCCTCGATCATCACTGCGACACCGCGCGGATTCAGCGTATCGTCGATGGCCCGGGCGATTTGCGCGGTCATCGTTTCCTGCGTCTGCAGGCGGCGGCCGTAGATCTCGACGACACGGGCTATCTTCGACAGGCCGAGCACACGCCCGTCCGGCATATAGGCAACGTGGGCCTTGCCGATGATCGGCACCATGTGGTGTTCGCAATGCGAGAAGAACGGAATATCCCTGACGAGGACCATGTCATCGTAGCCGGCGACCTCTTCGAAGGTGCGGCCAAGCACGTCTTCGGGCGCCATGTCGTAGCCGGAAAACAGCTCGCGGTACGATTTGACGACACGGGCCGGCGTTTCGATGAGGCCTTCGCGCGCCGGGTTGTCACCGGCCCAGCGCAGCAGGACGCGAACGGCTTCTTCGGCCTCCTGCTGGGAGGGGCGGTCGGAGTCGCGGTTCGTCTGCGGAAAGTTTTTTACGATGGCGTCCATGAACAATGGTCTCCTGGTCCGCACCGCGGACCGATCTGTCGGAATCGCCACTGGTCAATCCCATGCGGGAATTCATGCACCTTTGGCAGGCTCCGGGGCTTTCAGGGCGTATTCAACACCCGTCCGGCACGGTTTCCCAATCAAACTTACACGAGGCCATTGCATTTTCATGGCCTTCGAACGACATACATATAGGAATACGGCCATCGTATGTAAGTATCCTCAGATGACACGGTGTGTTTTTTGTTTCAATAACAATAACAGCCTTATTGAGGCCGATCCGCAGCGATTTTGGAGCGGAAATCCAACATGGACGACATCTATAACAGCAAGATCCTCGAATTCGCCGGCAATATTCCGTTGACCGGCACGCTTGATGAGGCCGATGCGAGCGCCCAGGCCTATTCGAAACTTTGCGGCTCGAAGGTCAGGATCTGGCTGAAAATGGACGGCGATATCGTGACCGGCTTTGCCCATGAGGTGAAGGCCTGCGCGCTCGGCCAGGCCTCGTCCTCGATCATGGCGCGCCATGTCGTCGGCGCCACATCGGGCGAATTGCGCCGGGCACGCGAGGACATGCTTGCCATGCTGAAAGCGGATGGGGCAGGGCCGGAGGGACGGTTCGAAGACATGCGTTATCTGCTGCCGGTGCGGGACTACAAGGCCCGCCATGCCTCGACGATGCTGACCTTCGATGCCGTCGTCGATGCGATCGGGCAGATCGAGGCGAAACGGGCGGAAGTTGTCGAGGCGTAACTGAGATGTGCGAGTTCTGCGCTCTGCAGGCAGGCGATGAGGACGACGGCGGTGCCGCCGGACCGGAAAAGTCGCGTAAAAAACCCGCACGCGCCTCCCGCAATTATACCGGTCCCTTCCGTAAGTCCCCCGACCGACTGCTCGGCATGGGGTTCATTCGCCTCTATCAGCTGACGCTTTCCGGATTTGTCGGCAATTCCTGCCGCCATATCCCGACCTGCTCCGAATATGGCTACGAGTCGATCGCCCGCCACGGCCTGTGGGCCGGCGGCTGGATGACGCTGTTTCGCGTCGGCCGCTGCGGCCCGGGCGGCACCAGCGGCCTCGATCAGGTGCCGGAAATGCTCGGCGAAGACTTCCACTGGTGGACGCCGTGGCGTTATCTCGCCCTCGGACGCGAGAGAGGGGAAGCACCATGAGCCTGTTCGTCGCCCTTCTGCACAGCATTGTCCTGACGCGCGACCGCCGCGTCATTATGGAGGATCTGCGCGCGCTTGCCGAAGAACTCGGTTATCGCGAACCGCGCACGTTGGTTTCAACAGGCAATCTCGTGTTCGAAGCCGATGAAATGCGACCGCACGAACTCGAGGTCGCGCTGGAAGAGGGATTCGAAGAAAAATTCGGCAAACATGTCGATATCATCGTGCGCAGCGATTGCACCTGGATGGCACTTTGCAGCACCAATCCTTTCAAGGACGGCAGCGGCGATCAGGTCATCGTCCGGGTTATGCGCCTGCCGGTCGATCCGGAAAAGGTAGAAGCGCTGAAGCCGCTGATGACCGAAGGACAGCGCATCGCCGTCGTCGGCGGCGACCTCTGGATCGATTTCGCCGGCAAGCCGAGCCAGTCCAAGCTGCTTTCCGCGCTGACGACCAAGCGCCTCGGCGTCGGCACGATGCGCAACTGGAACACGGTGTGCGGCCTTGCCGAAATGGTCATATAGTCGGCTTATTCCCTACAACGGCGGGAAATGATGCCCGATAGATGCAGGGAAAACACGTCTTCAAAACCTTTCATCATCGAAGAAAAATGTACTTGCAGTTGAATAATTGACGGATATCACTGTATTTCCTGCTATGGTTTTGAAACATTCTCCCAGATGAAGCTATTTAACTCTCTCGCGATCGCGTCACTTTTTCTGACTGTCTCCATTGTCAATTCTCCCGCAACTGCCGCAAACGCAGCTACCTCCGCATCGGAGGCCAACTGCCGCCATCTGGCGCGTGATGACGTAGATATCAACAATCTCGCTTACTGGCGGGATGCGCTTGCCGCTTGCGAAGCCTATTTGGAGGCAGAACCAAGCTCCATCGACGCCCGTTACTTCTGGCTCGCCAGCAAGTTCAATCTTCAGCAATATGAGCCGGCACTTGCCGGATTCGAGGAATTGGCTGCCCAGGGGCACGCCCCCTCCATGGATTATCTGGCGGCGGCATCTGCTTACGGTTTCGGACGTGAGCGCGATTTCAATACCGCGCTGTCCTGGCTGCGAAAGGCAAGAGAAGCAAACGATCCGCGCTCGGCCGATTATCTCGGAGAAATGTATAAGCTGGGATGGGGCGTTTCGCAGGACTTCGTCATGGCGCGCTCCTATTTCGAACTTGCAGAACGACTGGGCTATATTCCGGCAAGAGATCGCTTTCCTGGATGTATCTGGATGGGATCGGGGTTTCGGTCGACGCCGAGCGGGCTTTTGAATTGCTTTCAGCTGCAGCACAAAAGGGTGATGAGAGGGCGACAACGGACATCGCATTTCTTTACACAAGAGGTATTGGAACGGAAAATAACACCGAACGCGCTGTTACCATGCTGGACGATCTGGTGCGGAAAGGCTCCGCCGATGGGATGACGACCCTCGCTCGATTTTATCTGAAAGATGGGGACAAGGGGCAGAAAAGGACGGCCCTCGATCTCCTCGAGAAAGCCGTGGCGCTTGGCGACGGCAGCGCGATGAGGACGCTGGCAGACGTTTACATCGCGGGCAAGGAAACGGAGCGAGACTTCGCCAAGGCAGAGGCCCTGCTGGATCAGGCAATTACGCAAGGGATAGTCGCTGCCTATCGCGGCAAGGCTTGGCTTTTCTTGAATATGCCCGATCCGCGCTATGACCAAGCCATGTACTGGATGAAAGAAGCCGCCTCTCGCGGAGATGCCCGTGCCATGGCGGATGTGGGCAGCATATATGAGCAGGGTAAAGGTGTGCCGGCAGACGAGGGCGAAGCCCGCATCTGGTATGAAAAATCTGCCGAACTCGGAGATTCAAGCGGCGCCCGACATTTCGGCCAATCGCTCTATATGGGAACGGGTGGTCCTCGCGACGTCGAAAACGGCGTTAAGTGGCTCGAGAAGTCGGCTGCTTCGGGCGACACCTATGCCATGCGGGTCCTTGCCTACGGTTATGAAAACGGCAGCGGTCTTCCAAAGGATGCGGTGAAAGCTTTCGAATGGTTCCAGAAGGCGGCCGACGAAGGAGATGAGGACGCATATCTTGAAGTCGCGGACCGCTCCTATGACGGTACGGGTACGACTGCCGACGCCAAAAAATCCTTTGCCTGGTATTTCAAGGCCGCCGAAAGTGGTTCGGCCAAGGCCCAGTATTGTGTCGGGCTTATGTATGAAAGAGGCGAAGGTACTGCTCAGGATTCGAGAGAAGCCGTGCACTGGTTAAAGGCCGCTGCGGAGAACGGATATATCGAGGCCTTCGCCGAGCTTGGCGAAATGTACGCCAATGATGCCAATCTGCCACGGAACGACGGCAAGTCGATCGACTATCTGGAAAAAGGCGCGGCCGCTGATAACGCCACGGCGATGATCCTGCTCGGCATCAAATATGAGGATGGCGATGGGGTCGTTCGCGACTATGCGAAAGCGATCGAGTGGTACGAAGCCGCGGCGAACAAGAAATCTGCCGACGCGATGTACAGGCTCGGGACTCTCTATCGAGGAGCGGATGGAAACCTGAAGGATTTCGGCAAGGCTCTGGAATGGCTGACGAAGGCCGGAGCCTATGGAAATGCAAAAGCCCAATACTCCCTGGGCGATATGTACGAATATGGGCAAGGCGTGCCCATTGATCGCTCCAAGGCGCTCAGCTGGTTCATGATGGCGGCCTTCAAGCAATATCCTGAAGCGATGAACGCCGTCGGCTATTATTACCAGAATGGCATTGGCACCAAAGAGGACCAGACCATCGCCCGCAACTGGTTTCAGAAGGCGGCCGATGCGGGATCTGCGGCAGGCGCTCTTAATCTTGCGTGGTATTACGAGAACGGCAAGGATCAAGATCAAGCTATCGCATTCCAATATTACAAGAAATCCGCCGAGCTGAATTCGGCCGGCGGCATGTTCGCGCTCGGGCGTTTCTACGACGATGGCCTCGGAATTGCTGTCAACCGGCAAGAAGCCATCAAATGGTATCTCCGAGCCGCTGACGCGGGGTACCGAAGAGCCGCCTATCGACTTGCCTATGCTTACGATGCGACCTTCAGCTCCGATAATGCGGCCGAGAACATCCTTCTCGCGATCCAGCAGGGCGACAGGCAGATTACCGATGAGTTGAAGGTGTTTTCGCCTTTCACCCGCACGGCGCTAAAGAGGAGCCTGTCACGGCGCGGCCTTTACGATGGGTCTATCGACGATGAAATCGATCAACCCTTGAAATCGGCTCTCAAGAGCTATGCGGGAAGCTATGGCGGATAGGTGCGGTGTTTCGTTTCGCCTCGCTTCTCCTTTACTAGCGCCGCAAATCTGAGTATCAGGCGGCGGTGCATCCAAAGAATGGAGGCGCTTCCATTTCAACCACCCGCATTCGTTGGCGGGACTGGACAAGGAGAAATTTCGATGTCTGACGCCATTTCCCTGACATTTCCCGATGGTTCCGTACGCAGCTTTCCGGCTGGCGCGACCGGCAGGGATGTCGCCGAATCCATTTCCAAGTCGCTCGCCAAGAGCGCGGTTGCCATTGCGATCGATGGTACCGTGCAAGACCTTTCCGATGCCGTCACCGATGGCAAGATCGAGATCATTACCCGTAAGGACGGCCGTGCGCTGGAACTCATCCGCCATGACGCCGCACACGTGATGGCCGAAGCCGTGCAGGAGCTTTGGCCCGGCACGCAGGTGACGATCGGTCCCGTGATCGAGAACGGCTTCTATTACGATTTTGCCAAGAACGAGCCTTTCACCCCCGACGATCTGCCCAAGATCGAAAAGAAGATGAAGGAGATCATTGCCCGCAATGCGCCCTTCACCAAGCAGATCTGGTCGCGCGAAAAGGCCAAGGACGTGTTTGCCGCCAAGGGGGAACAGTACAAGGTCGAACTCGTCGATGCTATTCCCGAAGGGCAGGATCTGAAGATCTACAATCAGGGCGAATGGTTCGACCTTTGCCGCGGCCCGCACATGGCTTCGACCGGCCAGGTCGGCACCGCCTTCAAGCTGATGAAGGTGGCCGGCGCCTACTGGCGCGGCGACAGCAACAACGCCATGCTGTCGCGCATCTACGGCACTGCATGGGCCGACCAGGCCGATCTCGACAATTATCTGCATATGCTGGCAGAGGCCGAAAAACGTGACCACCGCAAGCTCGGCCGCGAAATGGACCTGTTCCATTTCCAGGAGGAGGGCCCAGGTGTGGTCTTCTGGCATGGCAAGGGCTGGCGCATCTTCCAGACGCTCGTTGCCTATATGCGCCGTCGGCTCGCCGTCGATTATGAAGAAGTCAACGCGCCGCAGGTGCTCGACACCTCGCTCTGGGAAACCTCGGGTCACTGGGGCTGGTATCAGGAAAACATGTTCGCCGTGAAATCGGCGCATGCGATGACGCATTCGGAAGACAAGGAAGCTGATAATCGCGTCTTCGCGCTGAAGCCGATGAACTGCCCCGGCCACGTGCAGATCTTCAAGCATGGCCTGAAGTCCTATCGCGAACTGCCGATCCGGCTGGCGGAATTCGGTCTGGTGCATCGCTACGAGCCTTCGGGTGCGTTGCATGGCCTGATGCGCGTGCGCGGCTTCACGCAGGACGACGCGCACATCTTCTGCACGGACGAGCAGATGGCGGCCGAATGCCTGAAGATCAACGACCTGATCCTGTCGGTCTATGAAGACTTCGGATTCAAGGAAATCGTCGTCAAGCTTTCGACCCGTCCGGAAAAGCGTGTCGGCTCCGACGCGCTCTGGGACCGTGCGGAAGCCGTCATGACCGATGTGCTGAAGACGATCGAGGCGCAGTCCGAAGGCCGCATCAAGACCGGCATTCTGCCGGGCGAAGGTGCCTTCTACGGGCCGAAGTTCGAGTATACGCTCAAGGATGCGATCGGTCGCGAATGGCAGTGCGGCACGACGCAGGTCGATTTCAACCTGCCGGAACGCTTCGGCGCCTTCTACATCGACAGCAACTCCGAAAAGACGCAGCCGGTGATGATCCATCGCGCCATCTGCGGCTCGATGGAGCGTTTCCTCGGGATCCTGATCGAGAACTTCGCCGGCCATATGCCGCTCTGGGTCTCGCCGCTGCAGGTGGTGGTCGCGACGATCACCTCGGAAGCCGACGCCTACGGGCTTGAGGTGGCCGAGGCGCTGCGCGATGCCGGCCTCAACGTCGAGACCGATTTCCGCAACGAGAAGATCAACTACAAGGTCCGCGAACACTCGGTCACCAAGGTTCCGGTCATCATCGTCTGCGGCAGGAAGGAGGCCGAGGAGCGCACGGTCAACATCCGCCGTCTCGGCAGCCAGGAGCAGGTTTCGATGGGGCTCGACGCCGCCGTCGAGAGCCTGACCATCGAGGCGACACCGCCAGACCTCCGCCGCAGGGCCGAAGCAAAGAAAGCCAAGGTGGCCTGAAAACCGCCGGGCTCCGACAGCGCCGGCTCGGCGCTGTCGGAAATCCAATCGACAATCGTAATGTCGTTGAGAAGACGAAATTGGTCATCCCCAGCGGCGGCGAAGCGCACTTCTCCAAATAGACCGAAACCGCTTAGGCTAAATCAATCGAGGCTGGTGTCCTCGCCGCCCTGCGGCGCGAGTTGTTCGTAGGAGGGCAGCGGTGCCACCGGCGCCGGCTGCACGCCTGGCGGCGGCGGTGTTCCCACAGGCACCTGCTGCACAGTGCGGGCCGCGTCGTTCACCGGCGGCTGCGGCTGCTGGTCCTTCATCAGAACCTCGACATCGGTATTCCTGCCGGCAACGACGGTGAAGTCGCGCTGATAGATCTTGTCCTTGTTGCGGGCCACGGCGGAATAACCGCCTTCAGCCAGGACCATGGTCGGGAAGGCGCTGACGCTTTCGCCGACGCTGTCGCCGGCCGCCGTCAGGATCGACCATGCCGTATCGGCAATCGCCTCGCCGCCGGCATCGGAGACCAGCTTGAAGGTGACCTGTGCGGCGCGATGCTGGATCGTCGCCTCTGTCAGCTTGCCGGCTTCGACCTGGATGTCGGCGCGGATGACGGCGTTGACGCTGCCATATTCGGAAACGATGTGATAGGTGCCGGCATTGAGCCGGACGACAGTGTTCGGCGAGACATCGGCCATGACGAGGCCGCGCTCGCCATCCTCGCGCACCTCGGAGGAATAGATCGAGAAGCTCAACTGGTCTGGGCGGATGCGGGCATCGGTGCCGGAGACGGCATTGAGCAGCAGGCCGCCGGCATCGAGCACCATCACCTGCTTGCCGACCTCGCCGTCGGCGGGCACGGTCAGTTTCTTGGTGACGCCGGCGCGGCCGAAGGAGACATTGACGAAATAATCGCCCGGGGCGAGCTGGAAGGCGGCGGGGCCGCCTTTGGCGCTGGCGATCAACGGCAGCTTGCCGTCGGTGCCGGCGATCGGGCTGAAGACATACCAGGAAAGGCCATCCTCGACAGGCGCGCTGTCGGCCGTCAGCTTGGCTTCCATTGCGACGTCGCGCAGCTTGGCCCCTTCGGGTGCCGTGCCGGGTGCGATGAAGGCGTTCAGCTTCGGCATCTTCGAGCTCGAATCGAGCTGTTTGAAATCCTTGAAGGCATCCTGCGCGCCGGCGCCGAGGGGCATCAAGACCATCAAGGCGATGGCGAGGCCGGTGCGTGCAAGAGGCGAAATGCCAAACATCTGTTTCGTCAACCGATTGACTTCTGAAATCGCAAAGGCCACTTCAAGACCAACGCGATGGCAAATTCAAGACCCGCCCTTTGCAGCAGCAGAAAAATGAGAGTTTCTCCCGCATGAAATCCGATATCAAGCTGATCGACTATCTCGCCGTGCGCCGTTCCATCCCGGCTTTCCAGATGTGCGAACCTGGCCCGGAGAGAGCCGAGATCGAGGAAATCCTGAGGCTTGCCTCGCGTGTTCCCGATCACGGCAAGATCGCGCCCTGGCGCTTCATCGTCTATCGCGGACAGCAGCGCGCCCACATTGGCGAGGAGCTTCTGAAGCTGGCGCTCGAGACAAAGCCCGAGCTTTCCGAGGAGATGATCCAGGTCGAGCGCGCCCGTTTCACCCGCGCGCCTGTCGTCGTCGCCGTCGTCAGCAAGGCGGGGCCGCATATCAAGATCCCGGAATGGGAGCAGATGATGTCGGCCGGCGCGCTTTGCCTCAACGTCATCCTGGCTGCCAATGCCAGCGGTTATGTCGCCAACTGGCTGACGGAGTGGTTTGCCTATGACGAGCGCGCCTATCCGCTGCTCGGCGTCGGGACGGATGAAAAAGTGGCGGGCTTCATCCATATCGGCTCGACGACATTTCCGGCAATCGAACGGCCGAGGCCGGAGCTTGCCGATACCGTGACCTGGGTCGGCGGAGAGGATTGATGTTCTATTCCACCGACAGCAACCGGCATGGGCTGGCGCATGATCCGTTCAAGGCGATCGTGTCGCCGCGCCCGATCGGCTGGATCGGCAGCAAAGGAGGGGACGGCTCGATCAATCTGGCGCCCTATTCCTTCTTCAATGCCGTTTCCGACCGGCCGAAGCTGGTGATGTTTTCCTCCAGCGGCCGTAAGGACAGCCAGCGCAATGCGGCCGAAACCGGCGCTTTCACCTGCAGTTTCGTCAGCCGCAATCTCGCCGAGAAGATGAACCTTTCCTCGGCGGCGCTGCCCTATGGCGACAGTGAATTCGACTTCGCCGGCCTGACGCCGAAGCAGGCCGAACTCGTGGACGCGCCCTATGTCGGCGAAGCCTTCGCGGTGCTCGAATGCAAAGTGACCGAGATCATCGAACCGAAGACATTGTCGGGCCAACCGTCCGAAAATGTCTTCGTCTTCGGTGAAGTGGTCGGCATTCACCTCGACGAGGCGATTGTCCGGGACGGACGCATCGACATGTCGCTTGCCCGGCCCGTCGCGCGTCTCGGCTATATGGATTACAGCGAAACCAGCGAGGTCTTCGAAATGTTTCGGCCGAGGTCGCAGCAAGGTTGAGCCGAACGGGCAAGGCGTACAAAGGCTTAAGAAACATGGTGAACCAATCTTAAACCTTTTGCCGCTAAGGTCGCAGCATTGAATGAAGCGCGAGGGAATCGCGTTCAAGTGCTGGGGCGTCGCGTGATCGTAGAAGCTTTCCTTCGTTGGATCGAAACTGCCAAGACCGGCGACCGGGCCCGGGCCGCAAACGCGCTCGGGCGGGCCTATCTGCAGTCCGAGATGACAGGGGATGAGCGGGCGGCGGCCGAGATGGCGATGACCTTTCTGCTCGACGATCCGTCACCGCGCGTGCGGCTGGCGCTCGCCGAGGCGATCGCCTGGTCGCCGGATGCACCGCGTAGCCTGGTTCTTTCGCTCGCCGAGGATCAGCCTGAAGTCGCCTGCCACGCCGTCACCTGTTCACCGCTTCTGAACGATGCCGATCTGGTCGATCTTGCCGCGCGCGGCAACGGCGCCACCCGTATGCTGATCGCGGCGAGGGCGCATGTGACGCGCCCGGTTTCGGCCGCACTTGCCGAGGTCGGTGACGAGGAAGAACTGCTCTGCCTGCTCGAGAATGACGGCGCCGTGATCCCCAGCCAGTCCCTGAAACGGATCGCCGAGCGGCTCGGCGATTGCTGCGACATCCGCAACCTGCTTCTCGACCGCAGCGATCTTCCCGCCGATGCCCGGCAACTGCTCACCCAGCATGTCAGCAATGCGCTGGTCGGGCTGCCGCTCGCGCAGGCGGCGATCGGCTTGCAGCGGCTTCAGCGCATCAGCCGCGAGGCGACCGAGGCAGCCATCGTTTCGATTGCCGGCGACATCGCGCCGCGCGAGATACCCGACCTCGTCCAGCATCTGCGCGTCAACGGCCGGCTGACACCGTCCTTCCTGATGCATGCGCTCTGCGCCGGCAAAGTGGATTTCTTTGCCGGGGCGATCGTCGATCTCACAGGCTGCGGCGAGCGCCGGGCGCGTTCGATCCTGGCAACAGGCCGCATGCATGCGGTGCGCGCCCTCTACGAATCGGCCGGCTTGCCGAGAGACATCAGCATCATCTTCGTCGACGCGACGATGCTGTGGCGCGACGCCGCCAGAAAAGCCCCGGGCAGCGTGACCGGCACGATCTGCGGCCGTCTTCTCGAAAAATTCCGCCATTACGAGGCGCATGGCGCCGTCGGCGAACTGCTCGACATGGTGGAAAAGCTTGGTGTCGCCGAACAACGGCAATCGGCCCGCGTCTATGCGGCGCTTGCGGCGGCCTAACTTGAGCTGATGCCATTTTCACTGGCGCTTGTCATTCAATTGCATTACAATAACCGGCGTTCATGGAGGCTGTCATGGTATCAAACGCACTTGTCCAAACGCGCATAGATGCGGCGGTCAAGGACCGCGCCACGGCTGTTCTGGAAAATATGGGGCTGACTGTATCGGACGTCGTGCGCATTCTGCTCACCCGCACCGCCAATGAAGGAGCTCTTCCGCTGGAGCTCATCTCCAACAGCGAAGCCTACGATGTATGGTTTCGAAGCAAGGTGCTCGAGGCTCTTAACGATACGCGACCGGATATTGATGATGACGAGGTCGAGGCTAGCTTTGAGAAGCGACGGGCAACGGCTCTTCGAAAGAGTCAGGTGACCGGATCGTGAGGCTTGTCTGGGCAAGACATGCCCTATCCGACCGAGACAATATTTTCGCTTACATTGAAGCCGAAAATCCAAGCGCTGCCGTTCACGTCGATCAGAAAATCGCTCTTACTGTCCGGCGGCTCGTCGATTTCCCAGAGAGCGGAAGGCAGGGACGAATCGCAGGCATACGTGAACTGGTAATCCCAAACACGCCTTACATAGCCGCCTACATTGTGCTCGAAGACAGGATACGCATCCTTCGTGTCCTCCATGGCGCTCAAATCTGGCCTGAGGACATTTCTACCGAATAGAGCGCCACGGCGCGAAAGTGGAAAGACCAGGGAGGTCAGTCGTTCAGCCGCGTCACCACCCAGGAATAGCTGGCGGATACGAAGTGTACCGGTTTGGAGAGCGTCTCCTTGACGCTTTTGCCCGACGGAATATGCGCGCGGACCTGGCCGGCAATATTTTCAGCAAAGCTGGCAAACGTTCCAACCGGCTCTTCGGCAGCCTCGGGTGCGGCGGTGGCGATTTCGGGCGCGGACGTGGGCAAGGGCGCAGGCTTCGGCGGTTCGGCGGCAGCGAGGGCTTTCGGCGCTTCGCACACGGCGATCACCGAGGGGTAATTGACGTTGGCATAGGCCTTCAGACGGCGTTCGGCCTCGGCATCGCAGGCGGCAACCGTTTCCCAGTGCTTGTCGACCGTCGCGACATAATTGCATTGGCTGACGGAATCGTCGCAACCGAGAATGGTCATCGCGATCAGCACCGCTTGCATATTTTGCCTCCTTGGCTATTGAGCATGTCATCGCCTTAGACGGCGCAATTCCAACCGAATGAAGGCAAGAGCATTAACTCTTCGTCATGTCAGGCAAAAATTGAGTCTCGCAAGCATTGGGAGCCCGCATGTCCGTGACCATCGCCCTGGAGCCGCCTCGTCAGGACGGCGTCGTCCGCCTTCTCGATCTTTCCGATGCCTATGCAGGGTCGCTCTATCCCGCCGAGAGCAACCATCTGGTCGACCTCTCCTTGCTCGAGAAGCCTTCGGTCAGCTTCCTGGTCGCGCGCAACGGCGATGCGATCGTCGGCTGCTGCGCGCTGGTCGAGGCCGGCGACGGCACGGCGGAGATCAAGCGGATGTTCGTCGATCCCGAGGCGAGGGGGCTCAAGATCGCCAGCGGCCTGATGAATGCGCTTGAAACGATCGCTGGGGAAAAGCGGCTGACGGCGATCCGGCTCGAAACCGGGATCTACCAGCCCGAGGCTATCGCTCTCTACCGCAAATACGGTTACCAGGACATCGAAGCCTTCGGCGCTTATCTGCCGGATCCGCTCAGCCTGTTCATGGAAAAACGGCTGGGATGACGGTTTACGAAGGCCGGTTCAGCCTTCAGCGATACGGGGAAGCGTTTTCGGCGTTCCGGGCGACGGCGGCTGCGCCTGTTCGTCGATAAGGATCTGCGGTCCCGCCTCGCTCTTGTCGGCATTGCGGGCCTCGTGGATCCATTCGCGCCAGATGGCGACGATCAGCGCCATCAGCACCGGGCCGATGAAGAGACCGAGGAAACCCATCGTCTTGACGCCGCCGACGAGGCCGAAAAAAGTCGGCAGGAAGGGCAGCTTGATCGGCCCGCCGACGAGCTTCGGCCGCAGCGTCTTGTCGACGATGAAGAGTTCGACCGTACCCCAGACGAAGAGACCGATGCCGGCGACATGTGAGCCGCTCGCCAGCAGATAGACCGAGACCAGCGTGAAGGAGAGCGGTGCGCCGCCCGGGATCAGCGCCATCACGCCTGTGAGCACGCCGAGCGTCACCGGCGACGGCACGCCGGCGATCCAGTATGCGAGGCCGAGCACGATGCCTTCGCCGATCGCAATCAGCGTCATGCCCATGACGGTGGAGCTGATCGTTGCCGGCACGACGCGGGAAATGCGCTCCCAGCGGTTCGGCAGAATGCGCTCGCCCAGCATATCGATCTGCTTGGAGAAGGAAAGACCATCGCGATAGACGAAGAACAGCGCGATCAGCATGAAGAGCAGCGTCAGCAGGAGATGGAAGGCGCCACCGCCGGCGGCAAGCACGGCACGGTAGATGTTGCCGATATTGGCGCCGCTGACGGCCTGGATGACCTCGCCGAGAGCGCCGGGGCTGCCGATATATTTGGTCCAGACCTCATCGAGATAGGCGCCCGCCCAGGGCAGCGCGACGATCCAGTCGGGTGTCGGGGCGCCGGCGCGGTTGGCATGGATTGTCCAGGCAACCCAGTTGCGCACTTCACCCGTCGTATAGGTGACCGCCAGCCCGATCGGGATGACCAGGAAGGTGATGATCATGATGATGGCGATAGTCGCGGCGATCGTCGTATTGCCGCCGACGCGGGCAAGAAGCTTGCGGTAGAGCGGCCAGCTGGCGAAGCCGATGACGAGAGCCGCAAGCACCGGTACGAGGAAACCGTAGAAGAAGTAGACGCCGGCCGCGACGATCAGAACCAGCAGCCAGCGTGCCGCCGAGATGGAGGGTATCAGCGGCGTGCGTGTCGGCGCCGACGATCCGAGCCATCGCGGTTCATGATTGCTTTTCTGACGGTCGAATACACCCACGCGCGCCTCTTCTTTTTCTTGTACTCTGGTTATGGGCCATCACCCCCGCGGTTTCAAGGTGCGCACCGTGAAAGCGTATACAAAGCGTCGCTATTCGGCCGTCAGAGACAATGTCTTACTGCTGCGGACGCCTGAGAAGCTTGAAGGCGTAGAATTGCGTCTTCTGAGCGGCCGAGAAATTGTTGTCCGAACCAAGAATGAGAACGTCGCTGCCATCCTTGGCCCTGCCCAAGGACATCGCCTCGATATTGTCGGGGACCAGGCCGATCGCCCTCAGATCGAGGATCTGGCTCTTGCGGGCGGGGACGACGTGCTGGTCGTTTTTGGCAAGGGAAGCGATCGCCGAGACATCGGTGGCATCGGTCAGATCCATCATCATGATCTTGATGGTGTTGCCGAAGCCTTGCGCATAGCTACGCTCGACAGCGAGCAGGCGGTGATCGTCAAGCGCAAGCATTTCAGACATGCCGTTGTCATTGCCGCCGTCGGGTTTGGTGGCGGGCTGCGGGATCGGCGACACCGGATAGACATATTGAGCCTTCGGCTCGCCGGTGGCGCCGTCGTAGCGGATGATGCGCGACAGGCTGCCCGTGGTCAGCGAGGGGTTGGGGCCGTCCTGAAAGAGTGCAGCCTCGACCCCGACGAAAACATCGCCGGAGGGCGCGACAGCGAGATCCTCGAAGGCGAGGTTGTCGCGGATGCCGGTCGACCTATCGGCGGTCGGCGCAAAGCCTTCCGGCAGCTTGAATTCGCGCACGAACGAACCATCCGGTGCAGCGACCCGGATGAAGGGCGGCAGCAGCGCTTTGCCATCGCCTTCGCTGCCCCAATAGATGCCGTCCTTGCCGAGGCGGATCGATTCCGGATCGACGGTCCTGGCGGCGAAGGGCTCGCCGTTCTTATCCTTCAGCGTGACCTGTTTGACGACCGAAACACCCTTGAGACCCGCCGCATCGACATCGACGTCGAGTTCATAGAAGCGGGCCGGGGCTCTTTCCGAGCGGTCGTCGCTGATGGCGATATAGTGGCCGGTGGCGGCATCGAAATCGAGGCCTGATATGCCGCCGAATTCGACGCCGTTTTCCATGTGGCCGCTCGGGATGACGAATTCACCGAGATAGCAGAGCGAAATGCCGGCGGCGCAATCGCCGAAGGGGCAGGCGGTCTCGAAGGTGGCGCCGATGTCGGTGGCGCTGGCGGCGACGGTGCTGGACAGGAGAACGAAAGCGGCAGTCGTGAGAAAACGCTTGGTCATGACAAAATCCGGCAAAGGGTTGAAAACGGTCGAACCGGCGCGGGCGCTTCTCCCGGAGGAGGCCGCACGCCGACCGCTTCATGCGCCGGTTGTTTAACGGAGTTGTTACGGTTCTTCGTCAGTTCCGTGAAATCATCGATGCTAAAATTCGGGCCGCGCCGAACCTGTCTATCTCACAGTTCGGCGCGCTATCAGCATGTTTTAGATATCGAGGTTTTCGGCGAAGGCCGCGCGTTCCTGGATGAAGCGGAAGCGGGCTTCCGGCTTGGTGCCCATCAGATCGTCGACGGCGCTGCGGGTGCCTTCGAAATCCACCTCGTCGATCAGCACCTTGAGCAGGGTGCGCTTGGACGGATCCATGGTGGTTTCCTTGAGCTGGGCGGGCATCATCTCGCCGAGACCTTTGAAGCGGCTGATCTCGACCTTGGCCTTGCCCTTGAAGTCCGTCTGCATAAGCTCGGCGCGATGATTGTCGTCGCGGGCATAGGCGGATTTCGCCCCTTGGGTGATCTTGTAGAGCGGTGGCACGGCGAGGAAGAGGTGGCCTCCGCGCACCAGCTCCGGCATCTCCTGATAGAAGAAGGTGATGAGCAGCGAGGCGATGTGGGCGCCGTCGACGTCGGCATCGGTCATGACGATGATGCGCTCGTAGCGCAGGTCTTCCTGCCGGTATTTCGAGCGTGTGCCGCAGCCGAGCGCCTGGATGAGATCGGCAAGCTGCTGGTTGGCGCCAAGCTTTTCGCGGCCGGCGCTGGCAACGTTCAGGATCTTGCCGCGCAGCGGCAGAATGGCCTGGTTGGCGCGGTTGCGCGCCTGCTTGGCCGAACCGCCTGCCGAGTCACCTTCGACGATGAAGAGTTCGGCGCCTTCGGCGGTGTTCTGCGAACAATCGGCGAGCTTGCCGGGCAGGCGCAGCTTACGCACGGCGGTCTTGCGGTTGACTTCCTTTTCCTTGCGGCGGCGCAGGCGCTCCTCGGCGCGCTCGATCACCCAGTCTAGCAGCTTGGCCGACTCGTTCGGATTGTCGGCAAGGTAGTGGTCGAAGGGGTCGCGCAGCGCGTTTTCGACGATGCGCTGGGCCTCGACGGTCGCGAGCTTGTCCTTGGTCTGGCCGACGAATTCGGGCTCGCGGATGAAGACCGACAGCATGCCGACGGCCGAGATCATCACGTCATCGGTGGTGATCTGGGCGGCGCGCTTGTTCTGCGTCAGCTCGGCATAGGCCTTCAGGCCCTTGGTCAGCGCGATGCGGAGGCCCGCCTCATGCGTGCCTCCTTCAGGGGTCGGGATGGTGTTGCAGTAGGAATGGACCTGCGGATCGCCGCCATACCAGGTGATCGCCCATTCCATCGAGCCGTGGCCGCTCACCTTCTCGGTCTTGCCGGCGAAGATTTCGCGGGTGACGGTGAATTCCTTGCCCATCGTCGCCTGAAGATAATCCTTCAGACCGCCGGGGAAATGGAAGACGGCCTTGTCGGGCACCTCGGAGCCTTCGGGCAAAACACCCGGCTCACAGCTCCAGCGGATCTCGACGCCGCCGAACAGATAGGCCTTCGAGCGCGCCATCCGGAACACCCGGGCGGCGTCAAACTTCATGTGATCCCCAAAGATCTGCGGATCGGGATGGAAACGCACGCGGGTGCCGCGGCGATTGTGGACGTCGCCCAGCTCTTCCAGCCCGCCCTGCGGCAGGCCGCGGGAGAAGCGCTGGCGGTAGAGCTTGCGGTTGCGCGCCACCTCGACCTCGAGGTCGTCGGAGAGCGCGTTGACGACCGAGACGCCGACGCCATGCAGGCCGCCCGAGGTCTCGTAGGCCTTGCCGTCAAACTTGCCGCCGGCATGCAGCTTGGTCATGATGACTTCGAGCGTCGATTTGCCCGGGACCTGCGGATGGTTTTCGACCGGGATGCCGCGGCCGTTGTCGGAGACGGTAAGGTAACCGGCGAGGTCGAGATAGACCTCGATGAAATTGGCGTGTCCGGCGACCGCCTCGTCCATCGCGTTGTCGATGACTTCGGCAAAGAGGTGATGCAGCGCCTTCTCATCGGTGCCGCCGATATACATGCCCGGGCGCATGCGCACCGGCTCGAGGCCTTCAAGAACGCGGATCGACGAGGCGCCGTATTCATCCGCGTTCGACGCGGCGGGGGCGGGACGCGCAGGCGCCGAGGGGGCAGGGGCCGGCGCGACAGCGACGGGCGGCCGTTCATTCGGCACGGCAGGCTTTTGTGCCTCCTCGCGTTTGTCAGAGAGGGGCACTGCGGAAAAGAGGTCGTTGCTATCGTCCATGGAGCCGTTCAGATCTTCATCCTGTCTTGGGTCAGGCTTGGGGCTTGCATCCTCCGCCGACCCAAAATCACCGCATTTCATGTCACGTTTGCGAATCAGGCAGATTTTGCCAGAAAGCACCTCTATACGCGACACCGCCCGTTTTGGCGGGGCTTTTCATACATGATTTGCGTTGCCGGGCGCGGAATGGCAAGCGGCGGCAGGCTTCAGGAAACCATCCGCATGCGAATGTCCACAAGTCATTGCACCGTTATATCAGCAATTGCGGCCTTTTTGCTGTCCGTAGCCGCGTTTTCCGCCGGCGGACCGGCGCAGGCGGGCGATGCGCTGCCAGCTTTCAAGGACGATCTGTTCTCGAAACAGACTGTGCTGCAGACAAGCGACGACGGCGATTTCGAGGTCATCGACTATGACGAGATGCGCGACATCAACGGCCGCGACCAGATCCCGCAAAAGCGGGTGCAGCAGAAATATGTGGCGCTCGGCATCCGTAAAAGCCAGGCCGACGAGACGCTGTCGCTCGACGGCATCAAGCTCGATGTCACCAGGGTGGGACCGGCTCAGAATGCCGCCTTCACGGTGATTTTCATCCATGGTCGCGACGGCGACCGCCGGCTGGGCGCCAACGACTACAGTTTCGGCGGCAATTTCAACCGGCTGAAAAATCTCGTCGCCGGCAATGGCGGCGTCTATTATTCGCCGACGGTCAGGAGCTTCGACAGCAACGGCGTTGCCGCGATCACCGGCCTCATCCGTTATGCCAGCGCCCAATCGCCGGGCCGGCCGATCATCCTTTCCTGCGCCTCGATGGGCAGCCAGGTCTGCTGGGGCGTTGCGCGTGACGGCGAGAGCGTCAAGCGGCTGAAGGGCATGCTTATCATGAGCGGTGTCACCGATCCCGATTTTACCAGGAGCGCCTTCTACAAGGCGAAGCTGCCGCTGTGGTTCGCCCATGGCAGCCGTGACCCGGTCTATGCGGCGAGCGATCAGCAGGCGCTGTTCGAAAGCCTGCACAAGGCAAAATACCCGGCGCGCTTCACGCTGTTTCAGACCGGAAACCACGGAACGCCGATCCGGATGATCGACTGGCGCAGGGTGTTGAACTGGATTCTCGCCGGCTAAAGCGTGCTGCCCATCGTTTTTTGGCAGAAATCTGCACGCGATCGCAGCTATTCCCGTTACGTCAGGGGCATAATGCTTTTCTTTGCCGCAAGCTTTTGATATTGCCGCAGGCATAGACAGATTTTGGGAAGGCCGGCATGACACCTGACGTGCGACCGCTCGTGGCGGGAAATTGGAAAATGAACGGCACGCGTGCCTCCCTCGATCAGATCAAGGCGATCGCCGAGGGCGTGCGCCCGCCGCTCGCCGATAAGGTCGAGGCGCTGATCTGCCCGCCGACGACGCTGCTCTACGTAGCGACGGCGCTCTGCACCGACAGCCCGCTTTCGATCGGCGCGCAGGATTGCCATCAGAAGGCCTCCGGCGCGCATACCGGCGACATCTCTGCCGAAATGATCGCCGATGCTTTCGGCACCTATGTCATCGTCGGCCATTCCGAGCGGCGCACGGACCACGCCGAAACGGATCATCTGGTGCGCGCCAAGGCGGAAGCAGCCTTTGCCGCCGACCTGACGGCGATCATCTGCATCGGCGAGACGGCGGACGAACGCCGCGCCGGGCAGGCCCTCGACATCATCAAGCGCCAGCTTTCCGCTTCGGTTCCGGACGGCGCCACCGCCGAGAACACCGTCATCGCCTACGAGCCGATCTGGGCGATCGGCACCGGTGTGACGCCGACATCAGGCGACGTGGAAAAGGCGCATGCCTTCATGCGCGCCGAGCTTGTGGCCCGCTTCGGCGATGAAGGCCGCAAGATGCGTCTGCTCTATGGTGGCTCGGTCAAGCCGGCCAATGCCGCCGAACTGATGGGCATTGCCAATGTCGACGGCGCGCTGATCGGCGGGGCGAGCTTGAAAGCCTCCGACTTCCTCGCCATTTACCGGGCTTATGAGGCGCTGCTCGCCTGAGGCATTGTTCATTCGCAGTTTATTCGTTTGTTCCAAGGCGTATTCTGGGCCGAAGGGCTTGGAATAGACGAAAGCCTCATGTAAAGAGCCGCCAGAATTCTTAACTTTGTCCGTCTCCAGGCGGGCAGGACTGGACCCATGCAGACCGTATTGATTGTCATTCATCTCATGATCGTGCTCGCCCTCGTCGGCGTCGTGCTCATCCAGCGTTCGGAAGGCGGCGGCCTCGGCATCGGCGGTGGTTCGGGCTTCATGTCGGCCCGCGGCACGGCCAATGCGCTGACGCGTACGACCGCGATCCTTGCGACCCTGTTCTTCCTGACCTCGCTCGGCCTCGGCATTCTGACGCGTTACGAAGGCCGCCCGAGCGACATTCTCGACCGCATTCCGGCAACAGGCGGCCAGGGCAACGGCATTCTTGATTCGCTCGGCGGCGGCGCTCAGGCCCCGGCAAATCCGCCGGCCGGCAACGGCGTTCCGAGCAGCGGGGCGGCAACGCCCGCGCCGCAGGCTCCCGCCGCCCAAGCTCCTGCAACGACGGCTCCGGCAACTCAGGCTCCGGCTGCCACTGCACCGGCGACGACCACCGCTCCGGCGGCGACTGCGCCTGCAGCTCCGGCCGCGACGCCGGCGCCGGCTCAACCTTCCGGCGTCCCGACGGCACAATAAACCGGGCTTTGACATAAACCGCCGGCAGGCCCCAGGGTCTGCCGGTTTTCTTTTGTTCAGATTCCTGCGCCACGCTCCGAAAATTCCGGAAAAGAATTTTTGGGGCTGGTGGAATCGTTTTTGAAAAGGTATCCGGTGAATCCCATGGCGCGATACGTATTCATCACTGGCGGCGTGGTTTCCTCTCTTGGAAAAGGAATTGCGGCCGCGGCTCTCGGAGCGTTGCTGCAGGCCCGTGGATATCGGGTCCGGCTTCGCAAGCTCGATCCCTACCTGAACGTGGACCCGGGCACGATGAGCCCGACCCAGCACGGCGAGGTCTTCGTGACCGACGACGGCGCGGAAACCGATCTCGATCTCGGTCACTACGAACGCTTCACGGGGCGTTCGGCAACCAAGACCGACAACATCACCACCGGCCGCATCTACAAAAACATCATCGACAAGGAACGGCGCGGCGACTATCTCGGCGCGACGGTGCAGGTCATTCCGCACGTCACCAACGAGATCAAGGATTTCGTTATCGAGGGCAATGACGACTACGACTTCGTCATCTGCGAGATCGGCGGCACGGTCGGCGATATCGAGGCAATGCCGTTCATGGAGGCGATTCGCCAGCTCGGCAACGATCTGCCGCGCGGCACCGCCGTCTACGTCCACCTGACGCTGATGCCCTACATTCCGGCGGCCGGCGAATTGAAGACCAAGCCGACGCAGCATTCGGTCAAGGAACTGCAGGCGCTCGGCATTCATCCGGATATCCTGCTGGTACGCGCCGACCGCGAAATTCCGGAAGCCGAGCGCCGCAAGCTGTCGCTGTTCTGCAACGTGCGCCCGTCCGCCGTCATCCAGGCGCTCGACGTCGCCAACATCTACGATGTGCCGATCGCCTACCATAAGGAAGGGCTTGATGACGAAGTGCTGGCCGCCTTCGGCATAGAGCCGGCGCCGAAGCCGCGTCTCGACCCTTGGGAAGAAGTCTGCAACCGCATCCGCACGCCGGAAGGCGAGGTGACGATTGCGATCGTCGGCAAATATACCGGCCTCAAGGATGCCTATAAATCGCTGATCGAGGCGCTGCATCACGGCGGCATCGCCAATCGCGTCAAGGTCAAGCTCGAATGGATCGAGTCCGAGGTCTTCGAAAAGGAAGATCCGGCGCCCTACCTCGAAAAGGTGCACGGCATTCTCGTGCCTGGCGGCTTCGGCGAACGTGGCTCCGAGGGCAAGATCCATGCAGCCCGCTTCGCCCGCGAACGCAAGGTGCCGTATTTCGGGATCTGCTTCGGCATGCAGATGGCTGTCATCGAGGCGGCGCGCAATCTCGCCGACGTGCAGGCCGCTTCGTCGACCGAATTCGGCCCGACGAAAGAACCGGTGGTCGGCCTGATGACCGAATGGGTCAAGGGCAACGAGCTGCAGAAGCGCACGGCAGCCGGCGATCTCGGCGGCACGATGCGTCTCGGCGCCTACAAGGCGGCGCTGAAGAAGGGCACGAAGATCTCGGAAATCTACGGTTCGACCGATATTTCCGAGCGTCATCGCCACCGCTACGAGGTCAATGTCGACTACAAGGACCGGCTCGAGAGCTGCGGCCTCGTTTTCTCCGGCATGTCGCCGGACGGCGTTCTGCCGGAGACGATCGAATATCCCGATCATCCCTGGTTCATCGGCGTGCAGTATCACCCCGAACTGAAGAGCCGGCCGCTCGACCCCCATCCGCTGTTTGCCAGCTTCATCGAAGCGGCAACGGAACAGAGCCGCCTCGTCTAACCGCAATGACGATCCAGATCGCGCGATGTCACGCGCGATCTGGGCCAGCACCTGTGGTGCTCTATTTTGCCGGCATGGCTCCACGGATCGTCTGGGTCACTGTCTGCGATGCCGAAGACGAGAGTTTTTCCGGCGAAATGACGGTGCATTGATCCACTGCCTCCCTGCAAACGGATCCCCGAAACTTTCCCGGTGAGTGTGGTCATCTGTGCGACAGTGTCGTTCCAAGCCACCAAAGCTGGTCGCGCCTAATGGGAGCCTGAGTCGCGGAACGCCTTCCTGAGCGTATCGGATGGGTGCTCGCCGAAAGTGCTGTAATAGTATCTGGCGAAGTGCCCGAGATTGCTAAACCCGCAGGCGTAGGCGACCGAAGTTACACTCGTTGCTGAACTCGGGCTCGCCAGCATTGCCTTGGCGTTGCGCATGCGAACCTGCTTGACGAAAGTCATCGGAGAGACACCGCGACCCTTCTTGAAAGCATAAAAGAGACTGCGAACGCTTGCGTTTGCAACCAGAGCCAGAGCCTCGATGGTCAGCGGCTGATCCCAGTTCTGCCGGATATATTCCTCCACCCTGCGCACTTGCCACGGCGCCGATGCGAGGGGCTGCTTGTTGAGCAGGTGGCTATAATTATGGTGGTTGCTGCAAAGGAAGGCGACGAGGAGCGCTTGCTCAAGTTCGGCCAGGACGAGCGGCGGAAGCGAAGCGTCTTCGCGGTCGAGCTCTCCGATCACAAACTCCAGCAGGCGGAACTGGGCGGCAGAAGCCTGGGAATCCGGTGCGATGTCGGTCACCATCGTCAACGGTGGATCGACAGGGCGGCCGATTAACGCGCTGAGTTTCCTGATCAATGCTTGCGGCTTGATCCTCACGATCAAATGCTCGAAGTCCGGTGAGTACCTAAGTCGCACCTCGGCGCCCACCCCTGTTACCAAACCACGACGGCGGGAGACGGTCGTCTCTGAGCCGTCGACGACAAAACTGCCATCCCCTCGAAGTGGAAAGCCTTGAAGATAAAAATCCCCATGCGAAAGGGATGCCTCAATCGAAGAACCGTAACGAGCAAAGCTCAGCCCGACATCGTGCAGCTCGCAGTGATTGAGGTGTCCCTCGAAATCCTGCTGCGCTGCGCGGCCTATATCGAGTGACCGGACCGAGAACATACCCGACAGACGCTGGCGAAGCTCACCAACGTCGCGGGTTCGGACAGCCGAAAATCGGCGCAACGGATCTTTCCGAGCGTGGGGCATAGCACAGCCTCTCACAACAGCAAATTTCGGCCCTGCAGTTTTGGGCTAAATTCTGCACCGGCAGAGTAGCGCAACATTGCGGCTTCGGGAACAATGCTTCGCGCGCGAATGGTTGTCGACCTCCCCAGACGTGGCGACCTAGTGCTTTTGTTGGACTGGGTCGGTCTCGAAGATAGGGCGTTTTCCGCTCCCGGAGGCGATGCATCGATCGCTTGGCGCAGTGCTCACAATCCTCGTCTGAATCGCCCAGCAGCCTGGCTTCATACAGATGTATCCTAGACCTGTGCGCTTGCCTCTATGACCGAGTTCCCAATTGCCAGGCAATTAATTCACGCAATTTTTGCGTTTTAGGGCCGAGCATTGCACTCCCTGAGTAGCTCCGGCGGGTAAGCGGCGGGCAAGGTGTGCATCGAACGTAGCTGCGTTGGACGCGTCCGGCGCACGTCGACGAATTTCAACGCGTCGAAGGAGGAGCGCGCCATGAGCAAGGAAGTTCCAGCAGGTATCACAGGACGGAAACATCAAACTCAACCGGGGTTGAGGCGTCGCGATCTGTTGCTGAGCGGTGTCTCGCTGCTTGGCGCTTCAGCACTATCTTCGAGTGTGCTGTGCAGTCTGAGTACGCCGGCAAAGGCCCAGACCGCAACCAGACCGCCGAACATCCTGATCCTGTGGGGTGACGACATCGGCTATTGGAACATCAGCGCCTACAACCAGGGTATGATGGGCTACAAGACGCCGAATATCGACAGGGTCGCGAACGAGGGTGGGCTCTTCACCGATTATTATGGTCAACAGAGCTGCACCGCGGGAAGGGCGGCGTTCATCACCGGTCAGTCGCCATACCGCACGGGATTGTTGAAGGTCGGCCTGCCGGGGGCCAAGGAGGGAATGCAGGCGGAAGATCCGTCACTCGCCGATCTGCTCAAGCCGCTCGGCTACATGACCGGACAGTTCGGCAAGAACCATCTCGGCGACCTCGATGAACATCTCCCGACCGCCCACGGCTTTGACGAGTTCTTCGGCTCCCTCTACCACCTCAATGCGGAGGACGAACCTGAGAATCCGGACTATCCCAAAGACCCGGCCTTCCGGGAAAAATTCGGCCCACGGGGAGTTCTCCACTCCTATGCGGATGGCCGCATCGAGAATACCGGCCCGCTCACCAGAAAGCGCATGGAGACGATCGACCAGGAGGTCACCGATGCCGCGATTGGTTTCCTGAAGCGCGCCAAGGAACAGGACAAGCCGTTCTTCCTGTGGTGGAACTCGACCCGGATGCATATCTGGACGCGGCTCAAGGCCGAGAGCCAGGGCAAGACCGGCCTTGGGATATATCCAGACGGGATGGTCGAGCACGACGCCCTGGTTGGTGAGATGCTCAAGGCGCTTGATGATCTCGGCCTGTCGGAAAACACGATCGTCATGTACTCGACCGACAACGGCGCCGAGAAGTTCACATGGCCGGATGGTGGCCAATCACCGTTCCGCGGGGAAAAGAACACCAATTGGGAAGGCGGCTACCGCGTTCCAGCCATGGTGCGCTGGCCGGGGGTGATCCAGCCCGGGACTGTCTATAATGACATCGTGGCGCATGAAGATTGGATACCCACTCTTCTGGCCGCGGCCGGCGAACCGGAGATCAAGGAGAAGCTCCTCAAGGGTTACACGGCCGGCGCCAAGACCTTCAAAGTGCACCTCGACGGCTACAACATTACCGACTACCTCTCCGGGAAAGGAGAGGACCTGCGCAAGGAATTCATCTATTTCGTTGACGATGGTTCGCTTGTTGGCCTTCGTTATCAGCAGTGGAAGATCGTTTTCGCCGAACAACGCGAAGAGGGCCTCAATGTCTGGCAAGAGCCTTTTGTGCCGCTGCGCCTTCCCAAGCTCTTCAATCTTCGCTCCGATCCATTCGAGACGGCCGACCATGAGGGCATGGATTATGAACGCTGGCGTGTGGAGCACCTGTTTGTCGTGGTGCCGGCGCAGGCCTATGTCGCCAAGTTCTTGGAAACGTTCAAGGAGTACCCCCCCAGACAGAAGCCGGGAAGTTTCTCGATCGACCAGGTGATGGAACATATGCAGAGCGCAGCGGCGGGGGGCGGCAACTAAAGCGCGTCGCGATCTTAGCACTGCACCCTGCGTCATAGGGGGCGGCCGGCCCATAGCCCAGCCGGCAGGGCCGGTCGTCTCTTTTTCTTAAGATGGAGAGGTCCAACGAAATCGTCTCCCCATATTTTTGCGCTTCTGGTGCCAATCTGGGTCAGCATTGCGGCCTTGGCGTCTCCGGCAGCGGCGCAGACCGATCCGCTGCCATCATGGAACGACGGCGCATCGAAGCAGGCGATCCTCGATTTCGTTGCAGGGGTAACGGCAGAAGGTGGGCCAGACTATGTCGTGCCCGCAGAGCGCATCGCGGTGTTCGACAATGACGGCACCCTTTGGGCTGAACAGCCGTTCTATTTCCAGGTTTTGTTCGCCATTGACCGCGCGAAGGCGCTCGCACCGCAGCATCCGGAGTGGAAAGACAAGGAGCCCTTTGCCTCGCTTCTGAAGGGGGATGTCAAGAGTGCCCTCGCAGGTGGTGAGCATGCGATTGTCGAATTGGTTGCGGCAACGCATTCAGATATGACCACGGAAGAGTTCAACAGCATCGTGAAGGATTGGCTTGCTAGAGCGCGGCACCCGAAAGCCCAGCGTCAATATACCGAAATGACCTATCAGCCGATGCTGGAACTGCTCGCGTTCCTGCGATCGAGTGGCTTCAAGACCTTCATCGTCACGGGCGGCGGGATCGAATTTGTCCGCGCCTTTGCGGAGGACACGTATGGAGTCCCGCCTGAGCAAGTTGTCGGCAGCGCCGGCAAGACCAAATTCGAGACCCGTGACGGCAGACCGGTGCTGATGAAGGAGCCGGGGGTCGATTTTATCGGCGACAAGGCCGGCAAGCCCGTCGGCATCCAGAGCCATATCGGCCGCCGACCGATCGCTGCCTTCGGCAACTCGGACGGCGACCTCCAGATGCTGCAATGGACCTGCACAGGGGCCGGCCTCCGCTTCTGTCTTTATGTTCACCACACCGACGGCGAGCGTGAATGGGCCTATGATCGCCAGTCAAGCATTGGTCGGCTTGACGAAGGGCTGGACCAGGCCGCCGCCAATGGCTGGACGGTCGTCGATATGAAGAAGGATTGGAAAAAGGTATTCGGTTTTGAAAAATGAAGCGGTGATCAATCCAACGCGTTGCTTCTTCGAAAACACGCGAATCTTGTCCGCTGCCGGCAGGCCGCAAGAGCTGAGCGATGCGTAGCGTAACGAGAACCGAAACGTTGGTCTCGAACCCAACGGCAGCTCCTCGGCCGCTCGGCACACCGCCGTTTCCCGGCATGGTATGGATTCCTGGCGGAGAGTTTCTGATGGGCTCGGACAGGGCCTATCCGGAGGAGGCGCCGGCGCACCGGGTGCGAGTCGACGGCTTCTGGATGGATCGCTTCACCGTCACGAACCTTGACTTCGGGCGCTTCGTTTCGGCGACAGGCTACGTGACGCTCGCCGAGAAACCGGCCGACCCAGCGAACTATCCGGGCGCCAAGCCGGAGATGCTGGCGCCTTCTTCGATCATGTTCAAGAAGCCTTCGGCGCCCGTCGATATGCGCGACCACTACAACTGGTGGGTCTATGTCCGCGGCGCCAACTGGCGCCATCCACGTGGTTCGGCGAGTTCCATCAGGAAGCTTGGCGACCACCCCGTCGTGCACGTGGCCTATGACGATGTCGCAGCTTATGCCAAATGGGCAGGCAAGCAGCTGCCGAGCGAAGCGGAATGGGAGTTTGCCGCTCGGGGCGGCCTTGACGGCGCCGAATACGTCTGGGGCGACGAGTTCAATCCAGGAGGCAAGCACATGGCCAATACCTGGCAAGGAGACTTCCCGTACCGGAACAGCTTGGCAGACGGTTTCGAATATACCGCGCCGGTCGGCTCGTTCCCGGCCAACGGCTATGGACTGTACGACATGGCAGGCAATGTCTGGCAATGGACGACCGACTGGTACCAGGATCACGGCCGGATCGAGAGCCCCTGCTGCACCGCAGCCAATCCGCGCGGTGGCGAGCGCGAGGGGAGCTACGACCAGCTCCAACCGAACGTAAGGATTCCGCGCAAGGTCACCAAGGGCGGTTCGCATCTTTGCGCGCCCAACTACTGCCGACGTTACCGGCCCGCGGCACGGATGGCGCAAGCCATCGATACCTCTATCTCGCATCTTGGATTTCGCTGCATCGTGCGGCCGGAGAGCCGAGAGTGATCGCCGTGCAAGCGGCATTCAGAATTCAAAGAGGTGCCGGCTGCTGGTCGGCATCGGCACTGATGACATGCAGCAACGTCCGGGCGGCAGGACATGCCCACCGCCCATTTCAGCCTTCAGGCCGCGGCCGGCAGCGGGCCGATATAGACCGAGCGCGGGCGAATCAGCCGGCCGTCGAGCGCCTGTTCGCGGGCATGCGCCAGCCATCCGACGGTGCGGCCGATCGCAAAGACGCCGGTGAAGGCCTGGCGTGGGAAGCCGAGCGTTTCCAGCAGCAGCGCCGTATAAAATTCGACATTGACGTCGAGCGGCCGGTCCGGCTTGCGCAGCTTGAGGATCGCCAGGGCGGCGGCCTCCACGGCTTCGGCGAGTGCGCCGCGGGCGCCGTCCACCTGTCCTGACGCGATTAGCGGCTTCAGTGCGCCTTTCAGCGCATCGGCGCGGGGATCACGGACCCGGTAGATACGGTGGCCGAAACCCATCAGCCTTTCGCCGCGATCGAGCGCTTCGCCGAGCCACGGCCCGGCATTCTCCGCGGTTCCGATCGCATCCAGCATGTCGAGCACCGGACCGGGCGCACCGCCATGCAGCGGTCCCTTCAGTGCGCTGATCGCCGCCAGGACCGAGGAGGTGAGGCCGGCCTGCGTCGAGGCGATGACGCGCGATGCGAAGGTCGAGGCGTTGAGGCCGTGATCGGAGATCGTCACGAGATAGGCGTCGAGTGCGGCCGCCTGCTCCCGGGTCGGCAATTTTCCTGTGAGCATGCGCAGGATGTCGGCGGCTTGCGGCAGCGAGGCGTCGGGCGCGATCGGCCCTTCACCGCGCTGCAGCCTGAGAATCGCCGGCAGGAACACTGCGGGCGCGGCCAGCAGGTTGAGCGCGGTGTCGAAATCGTCGCCGTCGGGCAGCCGGGCAATCAGCGCCCGCAGCGCATCGACGGGAGGCAGGGCCAGCAGGGCGGTGTCGGCAGCCTCGATATGGTCGAACACCTGCGTTCGGACTTTCGCCAGCCAGTCGCGCAACTCCGCTTCGCCGAAGCTTCGTTCCATCAGCCCGTCGAGCAGCAATGCTGCGACACCTTCATAGCTGCAGTCTGCGACGAGATGATCGAGCGATACGCCGCGGATGATCAATCGTCCCGCTTCGCCATCGACATCCGAGAGCTGCGTTTCGGCGGCAATGACGTCTTCCAAGCCATTTTTCATGTTGTTTCTCCTTTACCGCGGCGATGATCCGACCTAGTCTCATTGACGTCAATCTTGATGTAATTGATCAATATGAGGCTCCGATGCCGTGGCTGACTGCCGAGGAAGCGCTGCAGGCGCTGAAGACCAAGCCGCAGACGCTCTACGCCAATGTCAGCCGCGGACGCATCCGCGCCAAGCCGGACCCCGCCGACCCGCGCCGCAGCCTCTACCAGTCTGCCGACGTGCAGCGGCTGGCCGAACGCCATGCCGGCCGGCGCAAGACGGAAACCGTTGCCGCCGAGGCCATCCGCTGGGGCGATCCGGTTCTCTCTTCGGCAGTCTCCACCATCATTGATGGACGGCTTTTCTATCGCGGACGAGACGCCGCCGATTTCGCCGAGGCGGCGACGCTGGAGCAGACGGCGGCACTGCTCTGGAATGGTGCCGAAGCACTGTCCTTCAAGGCTGAGGCCGGGCATGCCGCTCCGTCGCTTCAGGCGGCGTTCGTTGCGCTTGCCGGGCGGGTGACATCGGATCTGCCGTCGCTCGGCCGCTCGCAGGCGGCCCTTCGCCGCGAGGCGCAAGCGGTCCTTTCCACTGTCGGCGACGCGCTGGCGCCTGGGCCTTCGGAACAGCCGCTGCATCTCAGGCTTGCCGCAAGCTGGCAGCGGCCGGATGCCGCCGATTGCCTGCGCCGGGCGCTGGTGCTGCTTGCCGATCACGAACTCAACGCCTCGGCCTTTGCGGCGCGGGTGACGGCATCGGCGGGTGCTGCCCTTTCGGCCGCCGTGCTGTCCGGTCTGGCAACGCTGACAGGGCCGCTGCATGGCGCTGCCTGGCAGGGCGTCGATGCGCTGATCGAGAGGGCTTCAGCGCTCGGGGCCGAGCAGGCGATCCGCCGCTCGCTCGTCCAGGGCAATCACCTCTCAGCCTTCGGCCATCCGCTCTATCCCGATGGCGATATCAGGGCTCAGGCGCTGCTTTCGCACTTTCGCCTGCCGCTGCAATTTGCCGAACTCCGGGAGGCGGGCGAAGAGATGGTCGGCGAAAAGGTCAACGTGGATTTCGCGCTTGCCGCAATGGCGGTCGCCTTCGATCTGCCGCGGGAGGCGCCGATCATTGTTTTTTCGCTAGCCCGTTCCGCCGGCTGGCTGGCACATGCGATGGAGCAGATCGGGAGCGGAGAGTTGATCCGGCCGCGGGCGCGTTATCTCGGGCCGGCGCCCGAAAGAAGGAGCGCCCCTTAGGAATCCGCCTGCGATTACGCCGGTCTGCTTTTTCGCATAGGGAAATATCCGAATTCAGCTATCATGCCTGACATGGAAGAAGACGGTTGGCGGGCGCTTTCGACATGAGCCGCTCCGCACGGTCATGGGGGCTTTCCATGAATATCACGCTTCGCTGCCTGTTTGCCGGCATACTCGCGGTCGGCATGTTTCCGGAAGGGGCGGCCTTTGCGCAGTCTGCCGGCTGCACGATGTCGCGCGAGGCCGGCGGCCGCCAGGTGTTCACTTGTCCGGGCGGCGTCAAGGTGACGGCGGAGGCCGGTGCCTCCTTCCGCCTTGCCGACCGCAATGGTGACGGCAGCCCCGATTCGGCATCGCTGCGGCGCAAGGCCATCCTCGTCGATGTCGACAGCAGCCAGCATGCGGGCGGCTTCCAGGTGGTGACGCCGCAGGCGATCGCCGCTGTGCGCGGCACGCAATGGGCGGTCGACGTCGCCGGCGGCAAAACCTCGGTACTGGTCGTCAGAGGCAGCGTCGCGGTGCGCCGGCCGGCCGGCGACCAAGTGGTGCTGTCGCCGGGCGAGGGCGTCGACATCTCGGGCGGAACGGAGCCGCTTGTCGTGCGTCGCTGGCCGGCGCCGCGCGTTGCCGCTCTTCTTGCCCGTCTCGGCCAATAATCCATGAACCATCGCCTGCAGACCGTGATCGCGCTGCTGCTCGCCGGTCTTTGGGCGACAGCACTCGGCTACGTCAACCTCAATGGCGGAAGCGGCCTACTCGATCGGATGGAGGCTTCGCTTGCCGATATTCGCAGCGCCGTCATCGGAGCAAAGACACCGCCGCCGGTCGTGTCGATCGTCGCCATCGACGACCGCACCGCGGCCGCCCACGGCTATCCGCTGGATCGGGCAACCCTTGCGCGGCTGGTCGGCGCGATCACCGCGTTGAAGCCGAAGGCCCTGGCGCTCGATATTCTGCTGGTCGATCCGGGGCCGGAGCAGGGCGATGCGGCGCTGGCAACCGCCCTTGCCCAGGGGCCGAGCGTGATTGCCGCGGCCGCCACCTTCGCGCAAAGCCGTCAGCAGGTCACCGATGCGGCGGACGATCCGCTTGCCGCCATTCCCGAGGCGAGCCAGCTTCTCCTGCCGCTTCCCCGCTTTGCCAAGGCGGCTGCGGTCGGCATCGTCAATGTCGCGACCGATGAGACCGGCACACCACGCTTCATTCCGCTGATTTCGCGGGCGGCAGACCGGCTGGATCCGGCTTTTCCGCTGCGGGCTGCTTCGGTGGCGCTCGGTATCGACCCGACAATCGAACCCGGCGCCATCATGCTAGGCAAGCTGCGCATTCCCACCGATATCGGCCAGCGGCTGCCGGTGACCTTCTATGGCGGGCACGGCAGCATCGCCACGTCAAGCGCTGCCGATGCGCTTGACGGCAAGCTGGCGGCTGATGCGGTCGCCGACCGCATCGTCGTCATCGGTTCGACGGTCACCGGCGGCGGCGACGTTTTCCCGACGCCGTTCGACCCCGTCATGCCCGGTGTCGAGGTGATGTCGACGGCGATCACCCATCTGGTCGCCGGCGACGGCATGGTGCGCGACCACGGAACCAGGCTGATCGATGCCGGTATTGCCATCGGTCTGACGCTTGTGCTGGTTTGCCTGATCGCCTGGCGCCGGAGTGCGGCAGGCTATGTCATCATCGTGCTGACGCTGGTCGTTTGGGCGATGCTCAATCTGTCGGCCTTCGCGCATGGCTACTGGCTGAGTGCGGCGCTGCCGATCGCCGCCGCGCTGCCGCCGGTGCTGATCCTCGGCGCGGCCGAACTCTGGCTCGACCGTGGCCGCGCCCGCCATTTCGCCGAGCAGAGCGCGCTGCTGCAGCGCATCGAGGCGCCCGGCCTTGGCGAGTGGCTGGCGCGCGATCCGAATTTCCTGGCCGAGCCCGTGCGCCAGAACGCCGCCGTCATCTTCATCGATCTCTCGGGCTTCACAGGCCTCAGCGAAACGCTTGGGCCGGTCAGGGTGAGCGAAGTGCTGAGCGGCTTCTTCGAAATAATCGACGAGGAGGCGCGTACCCATGGCGGCGCCATCACCAGCTTCATGGGCGACGGGGCGATGATCCTGTTCGGCCTGCCGGAGCCCGCCGAGGACGATGCCGCCCGGGCCGCCGCCTGCGCGGTCAGCCTTTGCGAGCGCACCCGGGCCTGGCTTGGCGCCCATGCCGGCTTTGCCCAAAAGAAGATCGGCTTCAAGGTCGGCGCCCATTGCGGGCCGATCGTCGCCTCGCGTCTCGGCACCGGCGACCGGCAGCAGATCACCGCCGCGGGCGACACCATCAATGTCGGCAGCCGGCTGATGGAGGTCGCCGCCCGCCACGGCGTCGAGCTGGCGCTGAGCGCCGAAATCGTCCGCGCCGCAGGCCCTGACGGCGTGCTTGCGCAGTCCGGCCGGATGGAGGGTCCGCTGGAAACCACGCTGCGCGGCCGCGCAAGCCATATCGACGCCTGGCTGTGGCGCAGCCGCACGCTTTGACAATCGCCGCGGGAGCGGCTAGGAACGGCGCAAATACCCCGCCGGCTGGCTCCGGCCATGGCGCATTTCGCGCCTGACAGCTCCGAAAGATCGAACTCATGACAGAATTCAACGGCGTCGTTCCGGCGATCGCCAAGGCGTTGCAGAAGCGCGGTTACGCCGAACTCACCCCGGTGCAGAAATCGATGCTCGATCCGGCGCTTGCCGCTTCCGACGCGCTGGTCTCGGCCCAGACCGGCTCCGGCAAGACCGTCGCCTTCGGCCTGGCGCTGGCGCCGACGCTACTTGAGGGCCGCGAACGCTTCGGCAATGCAGGCGCCCCGCTCGCCCTCGTCATCGCTCCGACCCGCGAACTTGCCCTGCAGGTGAAACGTGAACTCGAATGGCTCTATGAGATGACGGGGGCGGTGATCGCCAGTTGCGTCGGCGGCATGGATATCCGCAGCGAGCGCCGTTCGCTCGAACGCGGCGCCCATATCGTCGTCGGCACGCCCGGCCGGCTCTGCGACCATATCCGCCGCAGGGCGCTCGACATGTCGGAACTGAAGGCGGCCGTGCTCGACGAGGCCGACGAAATGCTCGACCTCGGTTTCCGCGAGGATCTCGAATTCATTCTCGATTCGGCGCCGGATGAGCGTCGGACGCTGATGTTTTCGGCCACCGTCCCGGCGGCGATCGCCAAGCTTGCCAAGAGCTACCAGCGCGATGCCGTGCGCATCAGCACCGCGGCCGAGGAAAAGCAGCATGTCGATATCGAATATCGCGCGCTTGTCGTGGCTCCGAGCGACCGCGAGAACGCGATCATCAACGTGCTGCGCTATTACGAGGCGACCAACGCCATCGTCTTCTGTTCGACGCGCGCCGCCGTCAATCATCTCACGTCGCGGTTCAACAACCGCAATTTCTCCGTCGTGGCGCTCTCCGGCGAACTGACGCAGAACGAACGCAGCCATGCGCTGCAAGCCATGCGCGACGGGCGCGCCCGCGTCTGCATCGCGACAGACGTCGCCGCCCGCGGCATCGACCTGCCGGGCCTCGATCTCGTCATCCACGCCGACTTGCCGACCAATCCGGAAACGCTGCTGCACCGCAGCGGCCGCACCGGCCGGGCCGGGCGCAAGGGCATCAGCGCCATGATCGTGCCGCTGAACGCGCGGCGCAAGGCAGAGCGTCTGCTCGACAATGCCGGTATTTCGGCAGCCTGGGCGCGGCCGCCGTCGGCCGAGGAAGTGAACGAGCGCGACGACGAACGGCTGCTCGCCGATCCGATCTTCAGCGAAGCGCCGCAAGAGGAAGAACAGGGGCTGGTGCAGCAGCTGCTTTCCAGCCACGGCGCCGAAAAGCTCGCCGCCGCCTTCCTGCGCCTTTACCGTACCAACCATTCGGCGCCGGAGGATCTGATCGAGGTCACCGTGCAGGACGGGGGCAGCCGCAAGCGCCGCGACAATGCCGAGCCTTACGAGCCGGCGCAGAAGGGACCGCGCGAGGATTTCGGCGCCAGCGTCTGGTTCTCCGTCTCGGTCGGTCGCAAGCAGAATGCCGAGCCGCGCTGGCTGATCCCGATGCTCTGCCGCAACGGCAATGTCACCAAGCGTGAGATCGGCGCGATCAAGATGCAGCCCGAGGAAACCTTTGTGGAGATCGCGGCGGCGAGTGCCGAAAGCTTCCTGGCGGCGATCGGGCCGAACAAGGCGCTCGAACGCGGCATTCGCGTGACCAAGCTCTCCGGCACGCCGGATTTCAGCCGCGCCCCGTCGCCGAAATCTTATGCCGGCAAGTCGTCGCGTGACGAGCGGCCGGACGACGCCTCCCGTGGCGAACGTCCGAAGAACAAGTTCGGCAAAGGTTCGGGCGGCGGATATGCTGCAGCCGACAATAGCGGCCAGCAAAGGCAGGATAGCAAGCCCTGGAGCAAGAAACCCGGCAAGCCCGGATTCGATGGTCCGAAATCAGATAAGCCGAAGTTCGACAAGCCTAAATACGACAAGCCAAAATTCGAAGGCGGGAAATCCGAAGGCTCGAAATACGAGGGCAAGGGCGGCGCCGGGCCAAAGAACAAGTTCTCGAAGAAGAAACCCGGCTGATTTCGCCGCAGCCCTTCGCCGGTTCGGGCGGAGGGCTTCATCTGACGATTGGCCGACAAGCGGAATGTCTCGACACCGGCATGCCGCATCTCGCCATGAAGAACTCTTGAATCGTTGGATTTTATAGCGGGATGGGGAGCATGACGACGATGAAACGCTCCGGCCCGCCGCGTCCCGATCCGGCCGCCTTCATCCAGGCCTATCTGCCGATTTCACCCGTTCCCGCCATTCCCGAAATCCTCCTCCATACCGCGGGCCCTGCGAGCGGGCTCTGGCGGCTTGCCGGCCGCGGAGAAGCCGATCCGGCGCCTTACTGGGCCTATCCTTGGGCCGGCGGCGCCGTGCTTGCCCGCCATCTGCTCGATCGGCCGGGAGTGGTCGCCGGCCGCCGCGTCGTCGATCTCGGCGCCGGCTCCGGGCTCGTCGCCATTGCGGCGGCCAAGGCCGGAGCTGCCGCGGTGACGGCGGTCGATGTCGATGCCAACGCCATTGCCGCAATCGGTCTCAACGCGGCGGTGAACGGCGTGAACATCGTCGCCGTCGCCGCCGATATCATCGAGGCGCTGCCGCCAGAGGAGACTGATCTCCTCGTTGTCGGCGACCTGTTTTACGATTCCGCGCTTGCCTTGCGGGTGATGGCTTTCCTCAAGCGTTGCCAGGCCTCCGGCATCGAGGTGCTGATCGGCGATCCCCATCGCGCCTACCTGCCCCAGGGCGCACTTCAGCGAATCGCGACGCATGCGGTTGCGGATTTCGGCGCGGGGTCCAGCGACGGGGCAGTGCAGGCGGGCGTTTTTTCCCTTTCCTGAAGCAGCTGAAAGTCGAAACTATACCAGAAGATCCGGCCGCAACAGCATGACCGGGCAGGGCGCTCCGGCCGGTAGCTCCGGCGCATGCGGCGGGCGGATGATGAGGCAGTCGGCCTGCGCGAAGACCTTCATCATCGAGGAATCCTGCTTGCCGAACGGTTCGGCCAGCCAGTTTCCGGTCGTGGATTTCGAAAGCCTCGCCCTGATATAGTCCTGCCGGTGATCATTGGCGCGCAATGTGACGGCCGCCTCCACCATTGCCTCGCGTTGCACCGGCGGCAGGGAGGCGAGTTTGCGGATCAGCGGCTCGAGGAAGAGCAGCGAGCAGACCAAACTCGAGACCGGATTGCCGGGCAGACCGAGCACATGGGTCTCGCCGAAGCTGCCGACCATCAGCGGTTTGCCGGGGCGCATGGCGATGCGCCAGAAATCCAGCTGCATGCCGGCCTCGATCAGCGTCGCCTGCACCAGATCATGATCGCCGACCGACGCGCCGCCGAGCGTGACGATGACATCGGCCTGGGCGTCCCGCGCCGCATCGATCGCCGCGGTGATCCTCGCCTTGTCGTCAGGCACGATGCCGAGATCGAGCACATCGGCGCCGGCTTTGCGGGCAAGGGCTGCAATACCGAACGTATTGGAGGCGATGATCTGCGAAGGACCGGGCGTGCTTCCGGGCGGCAGCAGTTCGTCGCCGGTTGCGAGGATGGCGATCAGCGGACGCTTGAGAATCGCGACCTCAGGCCGGTTCATGCCGGCGGCGACCGTCAGCCGCGAGAAATCAAGCACGGCGCCGGCGGACAGCACGGCTTCGCCTTCGGCAAAATCCTGGCCGCGGGGACGCACATGCTGGCCCTGCCGGACCGGGAAATTGGTTCGGATGCCGCCTTCGATCTTCTCGGCATCCTCCTGCAGCAGGACGCTATCGGCGCCTAACGGAACGGGTGCGCCGGTGAAGATGCGGACCGCCTCGCCTTGACCGACGCTTCCTTCAAAGGCATGGCCGGCGGAAGACGTGCCGATGACCTTCAGCACGGCGCCCGGCTCCGGCGCATCGTCACGGCGCAGCGCATAGCCATCCATGGCCGACGCATTGAAGGGCGGCTGGGTGAGGCCGGCAGTGAGATCGACGGCGAGAATGCGGCCTTCCGCTTCTGCGAGCGGCAGCGTCTCGGACGCAGCAACGGGCTTTGCGCGGGAAAGCAAGCGGTTCATGGCCTCGGCGACCGGCAGAAGGTTCATTTCGCCTCCGGATGACGGAAATCGCCGGATTTGCCGCCGGATTTTTCGAGCAGCCTGACGCCGCCGATCTCCATTGCCTTGTCGGCTGCCTTGGCCATGTCGTAGATCGTCAGACAAGCGATCGAGACCGCGGTCAGCGCCTCCATCTCCACACCGGTCTTGCCGGTCAACTTGGCGGTTGCCATGACGCGCAGGCCGGGCAGGGCGGCGTCTTCCTCGATCTCGACGGTGACCTTGGTCAGCATCAGCGGATGGCAGAGCGGGATGAGATCGGCGGTGCGTTTGGCCGCCATGATCCCGGCAAGGCGTGCCGTGCCGATCACATCGCCCTTCTTGGCATTGCCCTGGCGGATCAGCGCCAGCGTTTCCGCCGCCATCTTCACATGGCCCTCGGCCGTGGCGATGCGCACCGTCTCGGCCTTGTCTGAGACGTCGACCATATGCGCCTCGCCGGAGGCATCGATATGGGTGAGGCCGGGCTTTCCGCCGCTCATATCATTCGGCCGCGATGGCGGCTTCGCCAAAGAGCAGCGCGCGGGTGGCGGCCGCCACGTCGTCCTTGCGCATCAGGCTTTCGCCGACAAGGAAGGTGTTGATGTCGACGACCTGCAGGCGCTGGCAATCGGCATGGGTGAAGATGCCGCTTTCGCCGACGAGCAGCCGCTCTGCCGGCACCATGGAGGCAAGCGTCTCGCTGACCGTCAGGCTGACGTCGAACGTGCGCAGATTGCGGTTGTTGATGCCGATAAGCGGCGAGGAGAGCTTCAGCGCCCGTTCCATTTCCGGCGCGTCATGAACCTCGACCAGCACATCCATGCCGAGCGAGAAAGCTTCGTCCTGCAGACGCTCCGCATCGTCATCGCTCAGCGACGCCATGATCAGCAGAATGCAGTCGGCACCCCAGGCGCGCGCCTCGTGGACCTGATAGGTCTCGAACATGAAATCCTTGCGCAAAGCGGGCAGGGCGCAGGCGGCCCGCGCCGCCGTCAGAAATTCCGGTGCGCCCTGGAAACTCGGCGTGTCGGTCAGCACGGAAAGGCATGCCGCGCCACCGGATTCATAGGCCTTTGCCAGCGCCGGCGGATCGAAATCCGGACGGATCAGCCCCTTGGACGGGCTTGCTTTCTTGATCTCGGCGATCAGACCGAAACGGCCGGCTTCCCGCTTGGACACGAGCGCCGTGTAAAAGCCGCGCGGGGCGGACTGGCCGGCCTGCATCGCCTTGAGGTCGGCAAGCGACACGGCAGCCTTGGCGGCGGCGATCTCCTCGCGCTTATAGAGTTCGATCTTCTTCAGGATATCGGTCATCGGCCAATCCTAGTCGATATCGTTGGAAACGGCGATGAGTTTGTCGAGGGCGAGCGCGGTGGCGCCGCTGTCCAGCGAATGCGCGGCAAGCGTCATGCCGTCGCGGATCGTCTCCGCCTTGCCTGCGATGACAAGCGAGGCGGCGGCATTGGCGAGCGAGACATCGCGATAGGCATTCTTCGCGCCGCTGAGCACCTCGCGAAGCGCTGCGGCATTGGCGACGCCATCACCGCCCTTGATATCGGCGAGCACGCAGGGGCTGACGCCGAAATCGGCGGGCGACAATTCGAAAGTGCGGATCTTGCCGTCTTCGAGGGCTGCGACCTTGGTGATGCCGGTGGTGGTGATTTCGTCGAGGCCGTCGCCATGGACCACCCAGACGCATTCGGAACCGAGGTCGCGCATGACCTCGGCAAGCGGCACCAGCCATTGCGGCGAGAAGACGCCGAGCAGCTGGCGGCGAACGCCGGCCGGATTGGAAAGGGGGCCCAGCAGATTGAAGATGGTGCGCGTGCCGAGCTCAACCCGGGACGGGTTGACGTGGCGCATGGCGGAATGATGCATCTGCGCGAACATGAAGCCGACGCCGGCGTCAGCGATGCAGCGGGAGATGATTTCGGGACCGACATCGAGCTTGACCCCGAGGGCGGCCAGATTGTCGGCCGCGCCCGATTTCGAACTCAGCGCCCGGTTGCCGTGCTTGGCGACGGGGACGCCGGCGCCGGCGACGATCAGCGCCGCCAGCGTCGAGATATTGTAGGTGCCGCTGGCATCGCCGCCGGTGCCGACGATGTCGATCGCATCGGCAGGCGCCTCGACGGTCAGCATCTTCGCGCGCATCGCGGTGACGGCGCCGACGATCTCGTCGACGGTTTCGCCGCGCACGCGCAGCGCCATCAGGAAGCCGCCGATCTGCGAGGGTGTCGCCTGGCCCGACATCAGGATGTCGAAGGCGGCGCGAGCCTCCTCACGCGTCAGCGGCTCGCGGCTTGCGGCCTTGGCCAGGAACGGCTTCAGATCGGTCATAAAGCCTCCTAGCGGGTCGTTGCCTGTTCGGCGAGCTTCTGGTTGATCTGAGCGCCGTACTGCGTCTGCAGCAGGTTGACCATCTGATCGAGAATGTCGTCGCCGGCGGCGTTGGCCATGGTGGTGATCTGGGCGTCGCGGTTGTTCAGCGCGTCGCTGGTCGGCTGGCTGTTGACCTCGGTGACCTTCATCAGGATCTGCGTCGAGGGATCGGCGCCGACAGCGCTCGCGACCGTATCGATCGGCCCGGAGAAGGCGGCGGTGACGCCGGCGCGGCCAAGCACCGGATCATCGGTGGAGCGGGTGACGCCGCTCTTGCTTTCGACGGCGATGCCGAGCGGCGTCGCGATATCGGCAAGCGCCTTGCCCTTGGCTGCCTCAGCCTTCAATTCGTCGGTCTTCTTGGCGAGTTCGGCTTTCTGCTGTTCCGCCGTCCAGTCCTCGACCGCCTTTTCGTGCACCTCGGTGACCGGGCGCTCGCGGGTCGGCGTGATCTCGCGGACATTGAACCAGACATAACCGTCATTGCCGATCGGCAGCGGCGGCGCATCGACACCAACTTCGGTCTTGAAGGCTTCGCCGAGCAGCTGCTGCTTGACCGGGATATCCTTGACCTCTTTGCCGTCCTTGTCGGCGCCGGTCATATCGACGGCATCGACGGCTACGGCGGTGAGCTTCAGCTGGCCGGCGATATCCTCGAGCGTGGCGCCGCCGGCGCGCAGATCCTCGATGCGGTCGTGAACGTTGATCACTTCCTGAGAGGCATTGGACAGCGCCAGCTGCTTGCGGATGTCTTCCTTCACCTCGTCGAAATTCTTCACCGTTTCCGGCTTGATGTTGGTGATGCGCAGGATGACGGAGCCGAAGGAGCCTTCGACGACAGGCGTCGTGCCGCCATCCTTCGAAACTGCGAAGGCCGCATCGGCAACGGCCTGGTCGGGAACCTTGTCCTTGGTGAATTCGCCAAGCAGCACGTCGCTTGCCGTCTTGCCCTGGTCGGAGACCAGCTGGTCGAAACTGGTGCCGCCCTTCAGCGCCGTTTCGGCGGCGGCGGCAAGATCCTTGCTGGCAAAGGTCAGCTGTTCGATGGTGCGGCTTTCCGGCGTGCGGTAAGTATCTTTGCTCTTGTCGAAAGCTTCGTGAATCTGGTCGTCGGTGACGGTCGCAGCATCGGCGATATCGGCGGGCTGCAGCTTGAGATAGACGAGCTTGCGGTATTCGGGCGCCTGGTAGCGCTGCTTGACGCCCTCGAACCAGGTCGCCAGCACGTCGTCGGCAGGCGCCTTGATCGGCTCGATATTGGCGTTGGTGAGCAGCAGATAGTCGATGCTGCGGCTTTCATCGCCATAGAGCTTCAGGGCGTCGACCAGCGTCTTCGGGGCGGTGAAACCATTCGAAATGGCATCGACGACCTGGCTGCGGACAGCGACCTTGCTGCGCTCCTTGATGTAGTCGTCCTGGCGGATATTGGCATTGCGCAGGCGCGAGATGAAGAGTTCACGGTCGAACTTGCCGTTGACAGCCTTGAAGGCCGGATCGTCGGCGATCAGCTGGGCGAGGCGATCCTCGGAGAGGCCGAGGTTCATGTCTTCGGCGAGCTGGTCGAGCGAGGCGCCGGCGACGAGCTGGGCGAGCACCTGCTGTTCGACGCCGAAGGCGCGGGCCTGTTCCGGCGTGAGGCGCATGCCGAACTGCTGGCTGAGGCTTGCGACCTGGCGCTGATAGGCGAGGTGGAATTCGTTGACGTCCACATGCTGATCGCCGACGGTCACGACCGTAGTGCTGTTGCCGCCCGTTATCAGCGACCGGGAGACGCCCCAGATGCCGAAGGACGCGACCAGCAGAAGCATCAGCAGCTTGGCGACCCAGGTCTGAGCGGCTCTTCTCAGGATATGGAACATAGAAACGCAAACCTCGCAGTATCATTGAGCCGCGCGCGGGCGGACATTCGACGTTCCTTAAAACAAACCCGACAGGAAATGAAGGGTTTGTCACGCGAAAAGCTGCACAAGGCTGCCGCCCGGCCGAAGCGGCTTTGCGGCGAACAAAAGATCGGTTGCGGCGGAACCTTTCGGGCCGTCATTTCGTTGAAGCGGCATCCGATGAAACAGGAGCAGACCATGGCAGAATTGAAATCCGCTTCCGCCGAATCCACCGCTGCGCGCGTCAAGGCCGATATGGCGGCAGACGACCTGTCGGCGCAGGTCGCAGCCCTTCGCAACGATCTCTCCCGGCTGACGGAAAGCGTGGTCGCGCTCGGGCAGGGGGCAAAGTCGGCGGTAACAGACGAGGCGTCGCTGATGACGGAACAGCTGCGCGACAAGGTTCGTGAAGAACCGCTCGTCGCCCTGGCCGTGACCGCAGGCATCGCCTATGTCTTCGGCCTGCTGAGCCGTCGCTGAAAAAACTTCAGGACAATGAAAAGCCGGGCGCCATGATTGCCCGGCTTTTGGTGTTTGGATAATCAGCAACGCGACCGGCCCGCTGACGCGTCCAGGGTCAGCTGGCGCGACTGGCCAGCTGGCGCGACCGGGATCAGCGGCGGATGAGGCGGCCGACGAAAATCAGGATACAGGCGCCGACGAAACCGGTGATCAGATAACCCAGCCAACCGGCAAGCGGCTGGATGTGCAACAGACCCAGGATCCAGTTGGCGACAATGGCGCCGACAATGCCGAGCAATATGTTCATGAGCAAGCCCATGTTGCTGCTCATGACCTTTTCCGCCAGCCATCCGGCGATGCCACCGATAATGATGGCTGCAATCCAACCTACACCTGCGTTTTCCATGGTTAGCTCCCTCCTGGTAAAAGCGACTCCAAACAATGCATGAAACGGAAAGAAATTCCACTCCTGGCAGAATTTAAAGCACTTACGGCTGCAGTTGGGTGACCGGCGTCTCCAGCGCGTGAACGGCCAACTGGAACAGGAGGCCTGATATGGCGAGCAGTGCGAAGCCGAAAGGCATGATCAGGCTTTTGCTAAACATTCTTTTCTCTCCCCTTTGAGGAAAGCATAAGCTGAAGCGGCCGCCGCGCAAGATTATTACTAATAAATAGTTAAGTACAGCATTTGAGTAAAACTTAAAATACCGAAATGGCACACCTGTTCTTTTACGAGACGGAAGAATAAACACTCGAATAACGGGTGAATGTCTGTGATAGATGACTTGAGAATGCTTCTTATCTTGAGAAGGTTGCGATCGAAAGCGCGACACCAAGCAACACCTTGGAAATGCGCTATATGGGCGCACATATAACTTCGTGGTCATGCGGCCACGACGGATTGATTTTGCTGCGAAGCGCATCATTTTATTCAGAAGCCATTCGATCCGAGGGGAACATTTGATGTCAAAAGCTGCAATCGCCATCGCCTGCCTCTGCCTGCTCGCCCTGTCCGGCTGCGGCAACACCGCATATGGGCTAAAGAAGGACGGACAGGAGGCAAGCCACGCAATGGACAATGCCACGCATCGGGTTCTTTCCGCCGGCGCCAAGAAGTGAGTCGGGCGCCCGGAAAATAGGCGCGACAGAAGAATCACCACGAAAAAAGCCCGCCTGGGGTGAGGCGGGCTTGAAGTAACAGGGAGAATGGACGGATCGACGCCGTCTCGTCTAATAAAGCACTTGCTGAAGCGCATGGCGTTACGTCATTCGACGTATCCGCGATCGCCGCCGGTCCGGCGGCGAGGATGCGATCGGAATCGAATCAGAAATTGCCCCAGTTCTGAGCGCGGGCACGGGCGCGAATAATCCGGTATTCGCGACCGCCATAGAGCGAGCCGATTGTCAGCAGAAGTGTCAGAACGTCCCAGATGATATGCATGTTATCCTCTTAGGTTGGACGGCTCTGCCGTCGATCGGTCGATGTACAATAGCAATCTTTCGGATGTGCTTATATGACAAGAAATCGGGATGAGCGGGGAAGCGGGCAGGGCGCTTTCGCAGAGGAGAGGCGGCGCCGCCGCCTTGGAGAAGCACGGTGAACAGATTATCGGACGGCGGCCGATGACAATTTTCTCCGTCCGCCACATCACGTCCTATCGCTACGTCAGGGAGGTCGATTTCGGTGAGCATCGGCTGATGTTCCGGCCGCGCGACAGTTTCGACCAGCGGCTGATCGAAGCGTCGTTGACGACCTATCCCGAGGAAAGTCATGTGCGCTGGATCCACGATGTTTTCGGCAATTGCGTGGCGCTCATCGATATTTCGCGGCCGGCATCCGAGCTTCGTTTCGAAACCTGGATCACGCTCGACCATACGCCGCAGGTTGCCCTGGATCTCAAGGTGGACGACCAGGCCCTGACCTATCCCTTCTCCTACGACAAGGACGAGATTGCCGATCTGACGCCGGCGATGCAGCGCCATTATCCCGACCCCAACGACGAGGTCGGACGCTGGGCGCGGCAGTTCCTGCGCCAGGGACGTCCGACGGAGACCGGGCATCTGCTGATGACGCTGTGTTACGCCATTCGGGAAAGCTTCGTCTATCGGCGCCGGATGGAGCACGGAACGCAGACGCCGCTGCAGACCTTGCAGCTTCGCTCCGGCACCTGCCGGGATTTCGCGCTTCTGATGATGGAGGCGGCACGCGTGCTCGGCCTCGCGGCGCGCTTTGTCACGGGCTATGTCTATGTTCCCGATCGAGACGGCTCGACCGTGCTCGGCGGCGGCTCCACCCATGCATGGTGCCAGATTTATCTTCCCGGCGCCGGCTGGGCGGAGTTCGATCCGACCAACGGGATCGTCGGCAACCGCGATCTCATCCGTGTCGCCGTCGCCCGCGATCCGCGCCAGGCCGTGCCGCTGAGCGGCAGCTATGACGGGCATGGTACGGATTTCGACAGCATGACAGTGCAGGTTAACGTCACCACCAGGTGAGCCTGGATTTTTCGGAGCTTGGACGCGGCGGCAGCCGCGGGAACCGGGTCGTGCGATTGACGTTGCATAGTCACGCAGCTATGCGGGACGCGAGGACGCCATCATGAAGATACGCGCCGGGTTTCATCTGGGCTATGAATGCATACAGCCGACACCGATGCTGCTCGTTCTCAACATCCATCCTTCCCGCCGCGCGGATCTTCTCAGCGAGCAGGTCCTGACCTTCGACCGGGCGATCGAGGCCTGGGAATATACCGATGGTTTCGGCAATGCCTGCAGCCGGATCGTCGCCCCGGCGGGAGTAACGACGATCTCCACGGAGTTCGAGATCTACGACAGCGGCCAACCCGACATCGTTCCCGAAGATGCCGTCCAGCACGCGATCAACGACCTGCCGGACGAGGTGCTCGTCTTCATGCTCGGCAGCCGATATTGCGACACCGACAGGCTTGCCGATTTCGCCTGGGCAACCTTCTCGTCGACGCCGCTCGGCTGGGCGCGCGTCCAGGCGATCTGCGATTTCGTCCATGACCACATCACCTTCGACTACCTGAAGGCCGACCTGCTGCGGACCGCGCATGGCGGCTTCATCGACAAGGCAGGCGTCTGCCGCGACTTTGCCCATCTCGCCATCGCGCTTTGCCGATGCATGAATATCCCGGCGCGATATTGCACCGGTTATCTCGGCGATATCGGCGTTCCGATCGATCCCAATCCGATGGATTTCAGCGCCTGGTTCGAGGTCTTTCTCGGCGGCCATTGGCATACGGTCGATGCCCGCCACAACACGCCGCGCATCGGCAGAATATTGATGGCAACCGGCCGCGACGCCACCGATGTGGCAATGTCGACGGCTTTCGGCCCGGCAACGCTCGCCCGCTTCGAGGTAATCACCGAGGAGATGCCGCAGGAGGGCGATTGACGGGCGATGCGGCCTTACGCCTTCTTCAAAAACTCGGTTTTCAGCACCAGGCCTTTGACCTGCTTGGTATTGCACTCGATCTCACCGGGATTGTCGGTCAGGCGAATGCCCTTCACCAGCGTTCCACGCTTCAGCGTCTCCGAAGTCCCCTTGACCTTGAGGTCCTTGATCAGGGTTACGGAATCGCCGTCGTGAAGCTGGCTTCCGTTGCTGTCTTTTACGATGATGTCGTCGGCCATGATGTCCTCATTTGATGATCCCGGACGGAAAATCATGGGGACACGGCATAGTCAACCATTACGCCCCGTATCGACGGCATGGGACGACGCTTGCCGAGGCGCTGCGAATCCTCGAAACTGCCGGCGTGCTGCATCCCGTCGGATCAAGACGGGGTCGCAGACCGGCACTTCGTCCCCGATGCAATCTCAAGCACCACGGCCATGAGCGAATATCAATATTACGAGTTCCAAGCGATCGACCGCCCCCTCGGTGACGCAGATCGCCAAGCTCTTCGGAGTTTATCGACGCGGGCGCGGATCACCTCCACAAGCTTCACCAATTCCTACGAGTGGGGCGACTTCAAGGGTGACCCGGCCGAACTCATGGAACGCTGGTTCGATATGCACCTCTATCTCGCGAACTGGGGAACGCGGCGGCTGATGATCCGTTTCCCGGAGCGGCTGATCGATCGGCAACGCCTCGAGGGATTTATCGGCGAGGTCGATTGCGCCGGACTGACGAGTTCAGGCGAAAATCTGATCCTCGATATAATCTGCGAGCAAGAACCCGAATACGATAACGATGAAGACGGATCGGGCTGGCTCGAGTCTCTGACGCCACTGCGCGCCGATGTGCTCGGCGGCGATCTCAGGATCTTTTATCTGCTGTGGCTGATGGCCGTCGAGGCCGGGGCGTTCGGACCGGGGGAGGTGTCGCCCTTGCCCGGGATCGGCCCGATGAACGATGCACTTGAAGCCTGCGCGGTTCTTCTGTCTCGATGCCGACCTGGTTGTCGCGGCCGCCGAACGCCCGGCCGAGGCGGCATCGGACCCCTCTATGGCATCGGATGCCGTGCGACGTTTCGCAGCCGCCTTGCCCGACAGCGAGAAGACGACGCTTCTTACCCGTCTGATCGAGGGCGATCAGCATATGGCAAGCGAGTTGCGGCAACGCGTCCGCAACCTCTCCGCGGCCACGATTTCCGCAGCCAACCCAGCGCCAACGGTCGCCGAGTTGCAAGCGCGTGCCGGCGCGATCCGCGACATGCGCAAGCGCAGGGAAGACGAACGGCTGGCGGCGGAACGAAAACGCAAAGAGGCGGAAGAGGCCCGTGCTCGCCGTGCGCGGCTGAACGCGATCATCGAGCGGGGCAATCATGTCTGGCGCGAAATCGAGACCGAGATCGAACGCCGCAATGCCTCCGGCTACAACGCCGCCACCGGCCTCCTCATCGACATGAAAACGATCGCCGACGAAAACGGCGATACCGCCGATTTTACTCGCCGCCTGCATTCGATCCGCGAACGTCACGCTCAGAAGGGGCGCTTCATCGAGCGACTGAACGCTTCGTTTGGGCTCTCATGCCGTGTCGCGCCGGTGGGCTTGAATCCAGGCTGATCGCGATGGTCTCCGGCAACCGAAACTGAGACCAAGGTCCGATCTATCCCGGACTTTATGCCCATAGCAAACTCACCTCATTGCAATAGGTTTCGCGGCATGAGTCGAGTTGCGGAGTTTTGCGGTGACGAAGATTTTCGTTGTGGGAATGATAGTTACGCCGGTGCTCTTCTGGGGTTCTGTCGGCATCCTGATATATTCGACGCTGTCGTGATCGGGCGCGACGCGCTTTCGATCCCGATCACGATTGTTGCATGGCAAAAGCTTTTAGTCCGGCGGCACCAAGACCCGACACCGGGAATGCGATTGCCGCCAATATACGCGACAGTTGTGTGGCGAGCGAATTCCGCACGCAATCAAGGCAGCATGGCGGAAGAGGTGGGATTCGAACCCACGGTACGGTTTCCCGCACGCCGGTTTTCAAGACCGGTTCCTTAAACCACTCGGACACTCTTCCATCTATCTGAAAAGGTTTAACAATCAACACATGGTTGATTTTCGAAAATCGGCATTTATTCCCGATTTCCTACCCAATCATTCGACCGCTGGCTTTTTAGCAGCTTTGATCGCAGCGTCAACTTGTTCTGCAGCGTTTCCCATGACAGGCAAGGAGATCTGAGACGGCCTCACTTCGGCTCCGGCTGCTGGATAACAGCTGGGGGCGTGTCGTTCTTCCCGCCGCCTCGATCAAATGGTTTGATGATCAGAATACCGAGGATAGACGCTACCATCACCCCGATGACGATTACCATCAACATCCTCATGGCTTGCCTCAGCACCTCACCCGTCGCTTATTTGCGACTCAACAGATGTCGAAGCGAAACGTTCCGGGAAAGGCTATGGACCTGCCCGCGACAGAAGACGGATCAATGCATCGTGAAAATTAGCATGCTATTTGAATTTTTTTGCAACCTGATACGACCTTGTTCCCAGGATCGCAGCTCGCCGGCTTCGCAGCTGTAATTTTCGTCATTTCGGGATTCCGTTTCTGCGCGTGAAGCGGGGCGGTCGAAATAGAATTGCTCAACGGGTGATAGCTTGACTTCAGCGGGGTGGGCAAGAAGGACGCCACCGCTCGCAAGGCATGTTCCGATCTGTCTCAATTCGGAGCTTTTCCGGCGTCGAAAGCGCCCTGGCGTTTACCATATGCTCCGCTTTGGCACGACGATTTCAGGCTCCCTTGCAGCGGTGCAAGGGCAGGGCGGGAAGTCCCGCGTTAGCAATTTATAAACCATAATCATTAGAATTGTCGCTATCGCAGCGAAATCCCTCGTAAATTTGCCACGAACTTAACAAGATTAAAGTCTCGTTAGGCGGGCGGGGATAAGGCGTATTGGCCCAGGATGGGGCAAAGTTCCTTAACCATAACGATCCTTGAGCGGCGTGGGGCATATGAAATTGGGATACGGGGCGGCGTCTTTCGCAACGACAGCACGGTGGCTGGCGATCTCGGCGATGTGTGCGACGGTTGCGTCGTGCGGCACGACGCAGGCGGTGCCGAAGAAGAAAGCCCACGGCAAAGAATATTTCTCCGAATCCGAATATGGCGTGAAGGCGAGCCCGCGTGTCGCCACCGGCAACAATATCCCCAAGGGCGGCGGCCGCTACATGGTCGGCAACCCCTACGAAGTGAAGGGCAAGTGGTATTACCCGAAGGAAGACTTTTCCTATAACAAGGTCGGCGTCGCTTCCTGGTATGGCTCGGCTTTTCATGGCCGCCTGACGGCGAACGGCGAAGTCTACGACCAGATGCATCTGTCTGCCGCCCATCCGACCTTCCCGCTGCCGAGCTATGCGCGCGTCACCAACCTCGAAAGCGGCTCCTCCGTCATCGTGCGCGTCAACGATCGCGGCCCCTATCATGAAGGCCGCATCATCGACCTGTCCAACAAGACGGCCGATATGCTGGATCTGCAGCACAGCGGCACCGGCAAGGTGCGCGTGCAATATGTCGGCCGCGCTCGGATGGACGGCCACGACATGCCCTATCTGATGGCCTCCTATGTGCCGAAGGGCAGCCGCATTCCGGGCGTCAATCCGGAGGGCCAGATCGCAACCGGCGTGATGGTCGCGTCCAACAGCCGCAAGATCACCCGCGACCAGCTGCAGAGTTCGGAAGATTACGAGACGCCCGCCAACGTGCCGGTGCCGATGTCGGCGACTTCCTATGCCGGCTCGACGCCGAGCGCGCGCTACAATGCCGCCGCCGCTGCACCCGCCCTGGCAGCGCCCGCCCATGTCCTGGTGGCGCCATCAGCACCCTCCGCCAACAATACCCAGCAGGCCTTCGACCAGATGATCGTGCTGCCGGAGATTGGCCCCATGCCCTATGAACGGCCGCTGGGCTCCCTCGCGCTCGGTTATCAGAACGAGGACGTGAAGACGGTGACCGTCAATCTCGCCTTCGATGCGGTGATGGTGCGTAATGACGGACTGACGCAGGAGTCGATCCTTGCCTCGGCCAAGCGTCATCAGACCAAATTTGCTGCGCGCTGAGCACGGCAATTGCATCGGATTTCCTCTCGCTCTAACCTCCTGACGACACGCCGCTCGATCGATGGAAGCTCTTGATGCTGAAGCCTGCGCTTCGCCTTTTAGACCAGTTCGGCTTCCTGTCTGGAATTGCTCTGGCATGGCTAATGCCGTTCACCGCCGCGGCGCTTGCGGCCGATAGCGGTGCTGCCGGTTTCGCCACCAAGGCGGAGCAGGCTTATATGATCGAGGCCGCCACCGGCACGGTGCTTCTCGCCAAGAACGAGGACCAGGGCTTTTCGCCGGCTTCGCTGGCCAAGCTGATGACGATGGATCTCGTCTTCGAGGCGGTGACGAAGGGCCAAATCACCTTGGATACCGAATATCCGGTTTCCGAATATGCCTGGAGAACCGGCGGCGCACCGTCGCGGGCGGCGACGATGTTTGCCAGCCTCAAATCGCGCGTGCGCGTCGAGGACCTGATCAAGGGCGTCGCCATCCAGGGCGCCAATGACAGCTGCATCATCCTTGCCGAGGGTATGGCCGGAACCGAGCAGCAATTTGCCGAGTCGATGACGCGGCGGGCCCGCGAGCTCGGCATGGAGAAGGCCGAGTTCGGCAATTCCACCGGCCTGCCCGATGGAAAGAGCAAGGTGACGGCGCGTGAGATGGTGACGCTGGCCACGGCCCTGCAGCAGTCCTACCCCAACCTCTATCCCTATTTCGCCCAGCCGGATTTCGAGTGGAACAAGATCTTCCAGCGCAACCGCAACCCGCTGCTCGGGCTCGATCTCGGCGCCGACGGGCTGGCGACCGGTTTTACCGAGGGCGAGGGCTATTCGATCGTCGCGTCGGTTGAGCGCGACGGCAGGCGGCTGTTTCTGGCGCTGGCGGGCATTGCTTCCGACAAGGAGCGGACGGAGGAAGCCAAGCGCGTGCTCGAATGGGGACTGACCGCCTTCGAGAGCCGGCAGATCTTTGCCGAAAAGGAAGTGATCGGCGCAGCCAGCGTCTATGGCGGCACCGCGCGTACCGTCGATCTGATCGCCAAGGCGCCGGTCAGCGTCTATATTCCGATCAGCAATCCCGACCGGCTGTCGGCGCGCATCGTCTATCGCTGGCCGCTGACGGCACCGGTAGAGGCGGATACCCAGGCAGGCACGCTGAGGATTTTCGCAGGGTCGCGGCTGCTCAGGGAAGTGCCGCTCTATACCGTGCAGGCGGTCGGCGAGGGCTCGCTCAGCAGCCGGGCGGTCGACGCCATGCTCGAACTCGGCGAATCGCTGTTCTTCTCCTGGCTCTGGGACAAGTCCGCGCCCGGCTGAACGGCAGGCCTTCCCATGCGTTTTGCTGGGAAAGGTGAATATGTCGCCGCGGCGAAAGGTTTTCCTCCCTGACATCTTCGGATAGATAGAAGAGGTGGGGCGCATGTGCGGCGCCTGGAATGCGGGAAATTGGCATTGTCATCCGGTACGGGATTGTTCGTTACGTTTGAAGGCGGGGAAGGCGCTGGCAAGTCCACGCAGATTCGCCGCCTCGCCGCAGCGCTGAAGGGCGAAGGCCAAGACGTGCTGATGACGCGCGAACCGGGCGGATCTCCGGGGGCGGAGGCCGTGCGCCATGTGCTGCTGTCGGGTGCTGCCGAAGCATACGGTACGCGGATGGAAGCGATCCTCTTTGCTGCGGCGCGCAACGACCATGTCGAAGAGGTGATCCGGCCGGCGCTGACCGCCGGCAAGATCGTGCTTTGCGACCGCTTCATGGATTCCTCGCGCGTCTACCAGGGCATCACCGGAAGTCTCGATCCGGATTTCATCGAGACTCTGCAGCGCGTCGCCATCAATGGCGTCACGCCGGATTGCACGGTGATCCTCGACATTCCCGCCAAGATCGGGCTGGAGCGGGCGCAGAAGCGTGCTGCCGCCGATGCGCCCGATCGCTTCGAGAAGGAGCGGCTCGAAACGCATGAGAAACGGCGCGAGGCCTTTCTCGATATCGCCGCTCGCGAGCCCGAGCGCTGCCACGTGGTCAATGCCATGCAGAGCGAGGAGGCGATTGCCGCTGAAATCCTGGCGATCGTCAAACAGCTGCTGTCGCCTTCAGACCGTGCCCGAATGCCGGAAGCCGCCCATCATGAGTGATGCCCATTATGAGTGAAGAGAGGCCCGGACTGCTCGAGGGCGCCATCTGGCCGGGCGAAAACACCAGGCTGTTCGGCCATGCGGAGGCGGAGGCCTTCCTTGCGCACTCCTACCGCTCCGGCAAGGGTCACCACGCCATTCTGATCGAGGGGCCGGAAGGCATCGGCAAGGCGACGCTCGCCTTCCGCTTCGCCAATCACGTGCTCTCGCATCCCGATCCCGCCACCGCGCCGGAAACCATCGGCGACCCGGATCCGGCCTCATCAGTCAGCCGGCAGATCGCCTCCGGCGCCTCGCACAATCTGCTGCATCTCGCCCGGCCGGTGGACGAAAAGACCGGCAAAGTGAAATCGGCGATAACAGTCGACGAGGTGCGCCGGGCCGGCAAGTTCTTCTCGCAGACGTCAGGCACCGGCAACTGGCGGATCGTCATCATCGACCCTGCTGATGACATGAACCGCAATGCGGCCAACGCCATCCTGAAAATCCTCGAGGAACCGCCGAAGCGGGCGCTGTTTCTGGTGCTGTCGCATGCGCCCGGGCGGCTGCTGCCGACCATCCGTTCGCGCTGCCTGCCGCTGAAACTGGCGCCGCTTGCCGACGACGCGCTGGTGGCGGCCCTTGCCCATCTCGGCCTGTCGGGCGAGGGCGGTGCGGTGCTTTCCGCTGCCAAGGGCAGCGTCGGCGAGGCGCTGAAACTGTTGAACTACGGCGGCGGTGAGATCATCGCCGCCTATGACGAGATGCTTGCCGCCGAAGGGCCGACGGCCCGCAAGGCGATGCATCGGCTGGCCGACGCGCTTTCGGGCCGGGAAAGCGACACGATCTTCGATTTCTTCGTCAACCATGTCGGCGACGACATCATGAACCGGGCGCGCGCAGCGGCAGGAGAGGGGCGGATCACCGCGGCGGAACGGCTGGCGCGGCTCTATTCCGAGATCACCGAGCGGCTGACCATCTCCGATGCCTATAATCTCGACCGCAAGCAGACGATCATCGGCATTCTCGCCGACATCAAACAGCCGGGCCTGTAATCTGGTTGCTCAGGTCAGCTGGCCAGCAACTTCCAAGCGACGACGGCAAGGGTAACGGCAAGGACGATGCGGATGGTGCGTTCGTGCAGTTTCGGCGCCAAAAGGCTGCCGATGATGATGCCGGGGATAGAGCCGACAAGCAGGGCAAACAGCATCGGCCAGTCGATCTCGCCGATCAGCCAGTAACCCATGCCGCCGATCAGTGTCAGCGGCACTGCGTGGACGATATCTGAACCGACGATCTCGCGCACATCGAGCCTGGGATAAAGGACGAGCAGGATCGTCACGCCCAGCGCGCCGGCGCCGACCGAGGTAAGGGTGACGAGGACGCCGAGCAGGAACCCGAGTACGACGGTGAGGGTGAGGATGACCGCCGGCCGCGGCGGGGTGCGATCGCCGATGGCGCGGCGCGCCAATTCGAGGATCGGGCCCCGGAAGACCAGCATGATTGCGGTCATGACGAGAAGCCAGCCGAGAGCTGTCGTGATCGTGTTGGTCACGCCGATGCTCTTGCGGTCGACGCCAGCCAGCAGCCAGAGCATCAGCAGGGCGGCGGGCACGCTGCCGACGGCGAGGCCGCCGACGATCTTCCAGTTGATGCGCCCATGCACGCCGTGAACCGCGGTGCCGGCGGTCTTGGTGATTGCCGCGTAGAGAAGATCGGTGCCGACCGCGGTGGCGGGATGGACACCGAAGAGCAGCACCAGCAGCGGGGTCATCAGCGACCCACCACCAACGCCGGTGATGCCGACGAGCGCGCCGACGAACAGGCCCGAAAGCGAATAGAGAGGCTCGAATGTCAAGCAAGCGCCTCCGACGGCGCGCGGCCACGACTATCCCGATAGATGAAAACTGGCACTTGCTTCTGTTCCGCCCTCTTTTTCATGAGGGGTAGATTGCGGCACAAGCTGAGTCAAGTTCACCATGCCAACCTCCCGGAAATCATTGGCGACGGTAAAACTTGATGTTTCGCTTGACGGTGACATGCGCTAAGAGCGGCTGACCATTTTTATAGAGTTAGCCGGACATTGGCCGCCATGACAGACAAGACACCCTTCTACATCACCACCGCGATTTCCTATCCCAACGGCAAGCCGCATATCGGCCATGCCTATGAGCTGATTGCGACGGATGCGATGGCGCGCTACCAGCGCCTTGACGGCAAGGACGTGTTCTTCCTGACCGGCACCGACGAACACGGCCAGAAGATGCAGCAGACGGCGCGCGGCGAGGGGATCACCGCGCAGGCGCTTGCCGATCGCAACTCCGGCGAATTCCAGGCGATGGCCAAGCTGCTCAACGCTTCGAATGACGACTTCATCCGCACCACGCAGGAGCGTCATCACGAGACATCGCGCAACATCTGGAACCTGATGGCCGACAACGGCGACATCTACAAGGACAGCTATGCCGGCTGGTACTCGGTGCGCGATGAGGCCTATTATCAGGAAAGCGAGACGGAGCTGCGCGCCGACGGCGTGCGCTACGGGCCGCAAGGCACGCCCGTCGAGTGGGTGGAAGAGGCGAGCTATTTCTTCAAGCTCTCCGAATATCAGGAGAAGCTGCTTGCCCATTACGAGGCGAACCCCGATTTCATCGGTCCGGCCGAGCGCCGCAACGAGGTGATCTCCTTCGTCAAGTCGGGCCTCAAGGATCTGTCGGTCTCGCGCACGACCTTCGACTGGGGCATCAAGGTGCCGAACGATCCCGCCCATGTAATGTATGTCTGGGTCGACGCGCTGACCAACTACATTACCGCGACAGGCTATATCGAGGACAAGAACGGCCCGCGGGCGAAATATTGGCCGGCCGACGTGCATATCATCGGCAAGGACATCATCCGCTTCCATGCCGTCTATTGGCCGGCCTTCCTGATGTCGGCAAAGCTGCCGCTGCCGAAGCGGGTGTTTGCCCATGGCTTTCTGCTCAACAAGGGCGAGAAGATGTCGAAGTCGCTCGGCAACGTCGTCGATCCGGTCAATCTGGTGAACCATTTCGGCCTCGACCAGGTGCGCTACTTCTTCCTGCGCGAAGTCTCCTTCGGCCAGGACGGCAGCTATAGCGAAGAGGCGATCGGCATCCGCATCAACTCCGACCTTGCCAACGGCATCGGCAATCTCGCCAGCCGCTCGCTGTCGATGATCGTCAAGAACTGCGACGGCAAGATCCCGGAATGCGGGCCGCTCAGCGACGAGGATAAGGCGATGCTGGCGCAGGCCGACGCGCTGCATGCCTCGACGTGCGAGGACATGGGCAAACAGCAGATCCACCGGGCGCTCGCCTCGATTATCGCGGTGGTTTCCGAGACCGACCGTTATTTCGCCGGCCAGGCGCCGTGGGCGCTGAAGAAGACCGATCCGGAGCGGATGGGCACGGTGCTCTATGTCACTGCCGAAGTCGTGCGCCAGATCGCCATCCTGCTGCAGCCCTTCATGCCGGAATCATCCGGCAAGCTGCTCGACCTGGTCGCGGCACCGAAAGACAAACGCGACTTCGCCGCTCTCGGGCAAGCCGGCCGTCTCGTTGCCGGAACGCCGCTCGAGGCGCCGACGCCGGTCTTCCCGCGCCACGTGGCTCCGGAGGCTTGAGGCCGTGCTGATCGATACGCATTGCCATCTGGATTTCGCCGATTTCGAGGCGGAGCGCGACGAGATCGTCGCGCGCGCCCATCAGGCCGGCGTCAGGCAGATGGTGACGATCTCGACGCGGGTGCGCAAGCTCGATGCCCTTCTGGCGATCACCGAGAAATATCCTTCGGTGTTCTGCTCGGTCGGCACGCATCCGAACAATGCCGACGAAGAACTGGACGTCCAGACGGAAGATCTGGTCCGCTTGGCGAACGCCCATGAGAAGGTCGTCGCCATCGGCGAGGCCGGCCTCGACTATTTCTACGACACGCAGAAGCCCGAGGACCAGCAGACCGGCTTCCGCCGCCATATCGCCGCGGCGCGCGAGACCCGGCTGCCGCTCGTCATCCACAGCCGCAGCGCCGATGAGGACATGGCGGCGATCCTGACCGAGGAAACGGGGAAGGGCGCCTTCCCCTTCATCCTGCACTGCTTCTCGGCAGGCCCGGAACTGGCGCAGACCGGCGTCGCGCTCGGCGGTTACGTTTCTTTCTCGGGCATTCTGACCTTTCCGAAGTCGGAGGAGCTGCGCGAGATCGCCAAGACGATCTCTCGGGATCGGCTGCTGGTGGAAACGGACGCGCCGTATCTCGCGCCGAAGCGCTGGCGCGGCAAGCGCAACGAGCCCTCCTATGTCGTCAACACCGCCGAGGTGCTTGCCGAGACGATCGGCCTTTCCTACGCGGAGATCGCCCGGATCACGACCGAGAACGCTTTGCGGCTGTTTACGAAGATGCCGAGGGTCTGAGAGCGTGCTCTACCGGCGGCGCTTCACCATTCTCGGCTGTTCGTCGTCACCCGGCGTACCGCGCATTACCGGCGACTGGGGCGCCTGCAATCCCGACAATCCGAAGAACCGGCGCACGCGCGCCGCCTTCATGGTGCAGCAATTTGCGCCGGATGGCGGTGTTACCACCGTCGTCATCGACACCGGACCAGATTTTCGCGAGCAGATGATCAGGGCACGGGCCGACCATGTCGATGCCGTGCTCTACAGCCATCCGCATGCGGACCATATCCATGGCATCGACGATCTGCGCGGCTATTTTCACAATACGCGCCGCCGGGTGCCGATCTTTGCCGACCAATTTACGATGGACAGGCTGCGTGACGCCTTCGGCTATTGCCTGGAAACGCCGCCGGGCAGCAATTATCCGCCGATCGTGCTGCCTGTCGTCATCGAAAACCTCGACGAACCGGTCGAAATCCGCGGCCCCGGCGGGAAAATACAGTTTTATCCGCATATTCAGCAGCACGGCGATATCCACTCGCTCGGCTTTCGGATCGGCGATGTGGCTTATTGCAGCGATATCAGCGATTTTCCGCCCCAGACCGTCGACAAGCTTCAAAATCTCGATGTGCTGATTATCGACGCGCTGCAATATAGCTATCATCCGAGCCATCTGTCGCTCGAACAGTCGCTCGACTGGATCGGCCGGCTGAAGCCGAAACGGGCGATCCTCACCCATATGCACACGCCGCTCGATTACGACGTGGTGATGGCCGAGACGCCGGACCATGTGGTGCCGGCCTATGACCAGATGAGCTTCGAAACCGAGGTCAGGATCGAGGCCTGAGCCCCGATCCCACGGTTACTTTACGTAGGGCATAACCTCGACGGCGCCGCGATAGATCATGTCGAGTGAGACGTAGAGGATGATCAGCAGACCGACATAGGCGATCCAGCGATGGTTGTTGAGCAAGCGGGCGATCAGGTTGGCGGCGATGCCCATCAGCGCGATCGACAGGGCAAGACCGACCATCAGCACGCTCGGATGTTCGCGCGCGGCGCCGGCAACGGCCAGCACGTTGTCGAGCGACATGGAGACGTCGGCGATGACGATCTGGGTCGCCGCCTGGAAGAAGGTCTTCTTCGGCGCGTGTTCGGCGCCCGCCGCGTCGTGGCTTTCGCCGTGGCCGGCACGAAGCTCACGCCACATCTTCCAGCAGACCCACAGCAGCAGAAGTCCGCCGGCCAGCAGCAGACCGACGATCGCCAGCAGATAGACCGCAACGCTGGCAAAGAGAATGCGCAGGACGGTCGCGGCCGCAATGCCGACGATGATCGCCTTGCGGCGCTGCGTGGCCTCGAGACCGGCAGCTGCAAGACCGATAACCACGGCGTTGTCGCCGGCGAGAACGAGGTCGATAGCAATGACCTGCAGCAAAGCCGTCAGGCCGGCTGCCGTAAAGATGTCCATATGAAATATCCCCAATGCGTCAAGAGCCGTGCTAACGTCTCGACGGTTTGACGTCAACCGCCGGCGGTGCCGCCGGACAACGATCCATGGGGCCAAACCGTTCCTCAATTCGATATCAACGAGCTACCGAAGGCGCGGGCGGGCAGTGCCGCCGATGCCCGAGTCTCTGTCTCGTATTCGCGTGGAACATTCCTCCTGTCCGCCGGTTTTCCGGTCAGGGAACCAGACGTCGGGTCGACGGCCTGGCTCTATGCATCGAGAGGAGATTCCCATGAGCAACATTCACAGCGATACCCATCCGGCCTTCTCAGGCGCGGCAGGCGGCAGCAGCCTCACCGCATTTTTCGACAGCCGATCGGAAGCCGAATCCGCCGTCTCCCGTCTGGAGGACGCCGGCGTGCCGGTTGCGAGAATAAGGCTGATGCCGGGATATGAGGCGGATGGAAAAAATGCCGGGACCATGAGCGATGACCGCAGCGGCTTTTTCGACGCGCTGGCAGACTTCTTCTTCCCCGACGAGGATCGGGCGGTCTATGCAGAAGGGCTGAGGCGAGGCGGCTTCCTCGTCCAGGTCAACGATATCGATGACGCGCTTTATGAGACGGTCCACGATATTCTGGACGATGAGGGCAGCATCGACATGGATGAGCGGGCGGATCTCTGGTCGATGGAAGACGGCGCTGATAGCGGATCCAACAGCAGTTTTGCCGGCCAGATCTCTGGCGGCAAAGCGTCGGATGATCTTGCCGTCTCGGAGAACGCGCTCGACGAGCGGCCATCGTCGGGCAGCGTGGCGTCCGGCGGCATGCGTCCGATGGCGATGCGAGACAGCACGCATGGAAGCGCCAAGGTGCGCGCCTACACCTTCAGCAGTGATCCCGCATCAGCGACCGACGCCAATCGCCCATCTCAAGGCCAATCGCAAACTCAGTCGCAAGGCGGATCTCACCAGAGCCAGGGGTTCCGACGCGACCACTGATGCAGCGAAGCAAGCTCAGGCTCGGTTGGAATGCCGGGCCTCATCTCAACGCGCATTTCTATTCGAGGATATGTCCATGCAGTCATCTGTCAACCGCGACGGCCGCCTTCCTGATCCCGACGAACTGATCGCAGAAGGCGAGCCGCCTTTTGCCGATGCCGCCGTGCCGACCGCGCGTGAAAAAGCCGATCAGGATCTGACCGCCCTGCAGCAGGAGTTAAGGCTGCTGAAGGCCCGGATTGGCGTATTACGCGAGGACGCCGAGGCGGCGCTGAAAGCCAAGGCAAGATCGGTCGATTCCGACGCCCACGTTCAGCTCGGCGACTATCCCTGGCTGAAACTTGCTGCGGCGATCACTGCAACCTTCGTTGCTGCCAGAGTTGTTCGAAGCATTCCGTTCGCGGTCATGCTCACCGGATTTGCCGGTCATCTCTCGGAGGCAAGACGGCTGTGACGGAAGGCCCGGAAAGCGGGCAACGGGGTTCAGATCATCGGCACTGCTGCGTGGTGAAATCAATGAACCGCCATGGGGCCGGAAGCTGTCGGCTTGGCAAGCTCTTTTAGAATTGCTTCAAGCGCATCGGCCGTCGCTTGCAGGCCGGACGACTGCGCGATTTTCAGCGCCTCCCGGCAGTGAGCAGTCAAGTCGTCCGGCTGGGCGTGATCCGTCGTCTGAAAGACGATGCCCGCATAATGCGATGGGTTGCCGGTTTCATTCCTGAAGCACCGACCGAAGGCAGCCACGGTTACTATTTTCCCGCTTCGATCAAACACCCGATAGTCGCAGCGGTACGGATCGCCTGTAATCACCGCATCTGAAATCGCCTTGGCCACGGATGGCTTGTCGTCGGGATGAATACGGTCGAGGTATTTTATGACCGGCAGTCCCGAGATGGTCTGTTTCGGATCGAGCCCAAACAGGATTGCCAGCGCCGAATCCGCATAAACCGTGTCGGTCGCCAAATCCCATGTAAAGATGCCAGGCTCTTCGGAAAGAGGAAATTCGGGCGTTCCAAAGGCTCCTTTGACGAGGTTCATTCCGCATCCCCCAGTCTGCGCGCCGATGATCACGCCAGCCCGGCTCTTGAGCGACCGCAACGCTCGATCAAGGACAGGAGGGGCGACCATTTCGCCCCCCAATCATACCCCCGTTTCCATCGGACGCAACTGAACGCATTCGGAACCGCGCCGAGACGGTGATCTCGCTTGGAGCCGCCGCCACCTCGAAGTAGTGTTTCAGAAAATCCAGATTCAGTTCGGGGGCACCATGGATTTTCTGAACGTCGCGGCAATCGTTTTCTTCCTTTTCGTCTGGGTGGCGCTCGAGCCTTTGATGGCAATGGGATGGCCGCGGCGGAACGACAGTCTTTCCGTCGACATGGTGCGGATTCGCGCAGCCTGGATGCGTGAGGTGCTGACGCGCGACAATAATTTCATCGGCGACGCCGCGATCCTCGGGCACACGATCAATTCGGCATCCTTCTTCGGATCGGCCAACCTCATCGTCATCGTCGGGCTCAGCGGCGCGCTGTTCATGGAACCGAACTATGGGTCGGGTGGTGGGCTGATCGCGATGTTTGCGGGTGCGGATCCCGCCTGGTTTTTCCAATGCAAGGTGCTGCTGGTCATGGCCACGCTGCTGCGGGGCCTATCCGATTTCATATGGGCGGTCCGTCAGATCAACTATTGCCTGGCAGCGATCGGGGCGAGCCCCTCGCGCGATGAAGACAGGGACATCGTCAGTTGGACAAATGCGCTGACCCTGGTTTTGAACCCTGCTCTTCGATCATTCAGCGTCGGTGTCCGGTCTTACTACTTCACCTTCGCAGCCGCCTTCTGGTTTCTCGGGCCGATCCCCTTTGCTGTGGCGACCGTCCTCAGCATCGGCATGTTGATCTGGCGTCAATCCTGGTCGGATGCTGCAAAAGGGATCATGGCCATACGCAAGCTGCTCGACTAGAATCGAGCCTTCAGTCGGGCCGAACGGCAAGACAGAAGCGGTATCTTATGGGCGGTGTCCGATGGATCGTCTCGAAGCGATGCGCATATTGCTGGCCGTCGTCGATGCCGGGAGCATCTCAGCCGGCAGCAGGCGGCTGAACGCGCCATTGCCCAGCGTCAGCCGCAAGGTGGCAGACCTCGAACGCCATCTCGGGGCAAACCTCATCGTCCGCACCAGCCGCAATCTTCAGCTCACCGATGCCGGGCGCGACTATGTCGATGCCGCCAGAAGGATCATGGCGGATCTCGAGGAGGCGGAGCGGAGAGCATCCGGCGAATACCAAACGCCGAGAGGCCTGCTGACGGTGACGATGCCGATCGAATACGGCAACCGCTACGTCCTGCCCGTTGTGCTCAGCTTCATGGAAGAATATCCGGAGGTGTCGCTAAACCTTCTATCGCTCGACCACACAGTCGATCTCGTCTCCGAGCAGGTGGATATCGCCATCCGCCTCGGCAACCTCGCCGACAGCTCTCTCCATGCCGCCAAGACCGGAGAATTCCACCTGCTGACCTGCGCGAGCCCTGCCTATATCGAGCGGCATGGCGAACCTCAGCATCCCGGCGATCTCGTCGATTACGACGGGATCTTCTTCAACAAGCGGGCATTCTTCTGGACCTTCGATGTGGCCGGCGCGCCGATGGAAGCAATTCCCCGCGCCCGGCTGGAAGTGAATACCGCGGCGAACTGCGTTGCGGCTGCCGTCGCCGGGGCTGGGATCGCCCGGCTGTTCGATTACCAGATTCCAGACGAACTGGCGTCTGGCGCGCTCGTTCCCATTCTCCGCGATTTTGACGGCCAGCCACAGCCCATTCATATCGTCTACGCGCGCCAGGGGCTTCTGGCGTTGAAGACACGTGCTTTTGTCGACTGGGCTCTGCCAAGATTGCGCGCCTCATTATGCAAATAATAATATTCGAACATTATCTGAATGATGCGCGGATCTCTTCAACCATATATTCCGGATTCTGAAGATGCGGAAAGTGGCCGAGACCCGCCAGGATATCGATTTTCGCACCGATCCTGGCGGCGAGTTCAATGCCCATTTCCTTTTTGATATACAGGTCCTTTTCGCCCCAGATCAGCTTGATCGGCGTCGTCAACCGCTTGAGGCCGGCCTCGAGGAGGTTCTGATCGCGGGTGAAATTCGCGTAGTAATGGGCAAAGGCGTCCGCCGAGGTGATGCTGTCGACGCTCCACGAACGGGTCATGTCTTGCTGGACGTCGATCGGCAGATCGAATTGCTCGGCGGGCGAGAGGCCGCGCCGGTGCACGTTGCGAAGGATCTCGTCGCTGGTTTCGTTCATGTAAGCGCGGGTCGGCGAGGCGGTCGGCTCGGCTTTGAGGTTCTGCAGGTTTTCCCACATATGTTGCGGCCGGTCGAATGGCGCGAAGTCGCCAACGATGATCTGCCTGGCGATCGCCGGCGCATCGAGAGCAAGCAGCAGAACGGGGAGGGCGGCGATATCGGTCGCGTAGATCAGGAGGTTTTCCCGGTCGACGGCTGCCCGTTCGATATAGGCCTTCAACACCTGGGCATACGCCCGCGGCGCATAAGAAAACCGTTCCAGAGCCGGGCGCGACGATTGCCCGTAACCCGGCCAATCGAAGGCGTGGACGTCGTAGTCGCGCGCAAGCGTTGCCGCGATGCCCTTCCAGACGGTCAGCGTCTCCGGAAATCCATGCAGGAAAAGCACAGTGCCTTTCGGCGCCGCGGCGAGGACAATCATCCTCCTCAATGTGAGGATCGCGTCGATCTCGATGAAATCGACCGCCTCGCGCGGAGCGTCTGCAGGCGCGGGAGCGAGTGGGGTTGCCGCAATGGATGCGGGCCTATCGGCGATTTTGTCCTTAGACATGGGCTGTCCTTTCTGAACGGCGGTCGGCAAGGTTCAAACGCCGCCGCCGCCTGACATAGATGAACTCGGGCGTCGGCGCGGAGTAGCCGCAGGAAGTGAGAGGAAGCCTCTCACTTTCCCGAGGTGCCGGCCGTCCATTGCTCCACCCAAATACTCTCCAGCCGCGATTCGAGAGTGCTCATTTGCGGGTATTTGCGGCCGGCAAAGCTTGGGCCGCGACAACATAAGGAAGAACTGATATGACTGACATTACCCCAAGCAGACAGGTTGCGGCAGCCCACGACAAGGTCCGAAACCTCACAGGCCACGCCACCGTCGGCACCAACGACCTGGATGCCGCCTCGGTCTTTTATGACAAGCTTCTGGCCGTACTCGGGATCGGACGCGTCCTCGTCCAGCCAAACCGGGCTATCTACTACGGTCATCGCACGCTTGAATTCGGTATCACCAGGCCGTTCGACGGCCGCCCTGCCACCGTCGGCAACGGCGGAATGATTGCTTTCGAAGCTCCATCCCGTTCCAAGGTCGACGAAGCCCATGCAACGGCATTGGCAGCGGGTGGCTCGGACGAAGGGGATCCCGGTCCGCGCGGCGAGAACGGCACAGGTCCTTACTGTGCATATTTTCGCGACCCCGAAGGCAACAAGCTCCTGATCTTTCGTTCCGGCGCGGATGAGGTCTGAGGTTTTCGCCATTGAAGCGGGGCAGGGCCATTGTTGCCCGTCTGCGTCATGAAAGGACACATGTCATGGCATTGCTGAGCTCTTTGAAACACACGTCTATGTCCCGACGCACGCTTATGTCGGGGATTGCCGCAGCCGGCCTATCCGCCATGCTGCTTCCACGCGCGGCAGAGGCCGCTGATATCGGCGGCGGCGCATCCGAGGAGATCCGAGCGTTCAAGGTTGCGGTCTCCGAGGCTGCGCTTGTTGACCTCAGGCGGCGTCTTGCCGAGACCCGATGGCCCGACGGCGAAACCGTCATGGATCGTTCGCAGGGCGTCCAGCCCGAGAGGCTGAAGGAACTGGTGGGCTACTGGCAGTCGTCCTACGACTGGCGCAAGGCCGAGAGCAGGCTGAACAGTTTTCCGCAGTTTCTCACCAATATCGATGGACTGGACATCCATTTCATCCATGTTCGTTCCCGCCATCAAAAGGCGCTGCCGCTGATCATGACCCATGGCTGGCCGGGTTCGGTGTTCGAACTGCTCGATGTCGTCGGGCCGCTCACCGACCCGACGGCGCATGGCGGCACGGCTGACGATGCCTTCCACCTGGTGATCCCGTCGATCCCGGGATTCGGTTTCTCCGGGAAACCGCCGGCGGCGGGTTGGAGCCCGCAACGGATAGCGGCTGCCTGGGACGTGCTGATGAAGCGGCTGGGCTACAACAGCTATGTCGCGCAAGGCGGCGACTGGGGCGCGATCATCAGCGACGCCCTGGGCCGCCAGGCGCCCGATGGACTGCTAGCGATCCACGTCAACAGGATCGAGCGGGCCACGACGTTCCCACCGGACGCAGCCCAGGCTCTTAAAACCGGAGGGCCGGCTCCCGATGGCCTGTCTGCGGATGAGAAGGTCGTCTTCGATGAGGCGCGGGACTTTCTCAACAATGGCTTCGGCTATGCCGCGATGATGAGCACGCGCCCCGAGACGGTCGGTTACGGCATTGCGGATTCTCCGGTCGGCCTCGCCGCCTGGCTTTACGACAAGATCGCCGACTGGGTGTTCACCCCAGGCGATCCCGAACAGGCGCTTGGCAAGGATGCCATTCTCGACAACATCACGCTCTACTGGCTGACGAACACCGGCCCCTCAAGCGGCCGCATCTATTGGGAAAACGCCATGGCCGGCGCCAAGCTCACCGCCGTCAAAGTGCCGGTCGCCGTGACGATATTCCCCGGAGAGGTCTACAAGCCGCCACAGCACTGGTTGTCGAGGGCCTATCCGAAGCTCATCTACTACAACCGCGTCGCCAAGGGCGGCCACTTCGCGGCCTGGGAAGAGCCGGAACTCTTCAGTCAGGAGATCAGGGCAGGGTTCAAGACAATGCGGTCATAAGCAGGGGCAACAGCCAGCTTTGCCTCCGCCCGATAAGTTCGTCGATTGACGTTGATTGTGCAACGCTTCACAAAGTCCGAAGCTGCCAACAACCAAGCAGACGCGACGACAACTTCGCGGGGATCACGGCTATATGCGCATCAACGACGACCGTCATTTCTTCGGCAGAGTGTCCACATTCCTGACGATAGTATTGTCAACGCTTCTGCTCGCCGGCGCAAACCCCGTGCCGGCGGCCGAAGCGACCAATTCTTCGGCGCCGATCCGGGTTATCATCGAATTGCCGAATGACGATGCCGGACGCGCGCTGGTCAACCGGATCGTTCCCGGCAATCAGGAACTGGCGCAGCCGGCAGCGGCCCCGCAAGAGGCGCCACCGCCGTCGATTGCCACCTCACTCCAGGATTTGCGCCAGAGGCTGCTCGCACTCGTCAATGCAGTGCCGACCCTCCCGGGGCAGATCCAGGCGGCGGTTCGCACCTTCCAGACGGATAATCATATCGACCCTGTCGGCCTGATCTTGGCGGTCGCACTCTTCGTCGCAGGCGGATTCATCGCGCAGCGGCTTGCCTGGTGGTCGGGGCGAGGGCTTCTCCATTTCGTGATGACCGCGCCTGCCGAGACCGTCCGGCAGCGGATCAAGCTGCATGCGGCCCGGCTTTCGATGGGTGTTCTCGCCTTGATCGGTTACCTGATCGGAAGCCTCGGCGCATTTATTCTCTTTCCATGGCCTGCCGTGTTTCGCGATGTCGCACTCATCCTGCTGTCAGCAGCGCTGATGGTGCGCCTCGGCGTGCTTGTCGGCCGCATCGTCATCGCGCCGGGCGCCCGCCTGCCGCATATGCGACTTCTGACGCTTGTCACGTCGCTTGCCTGGTTCTGGTATTACTGGCTCCTCGGAATCGTCTCGGTGCTGGCGGCCGGCTGGGCCACCATCGAAGTGATAGAGACGATCGGGGCTTCACCCATCTTGGTCGACCTCTTTACCGCGGCGTGGCTTGCCGTCGTTTCGATCGCGCTGATCGCAATGATCTGGCTGCGGCAGTTTCGCTCCGATGGCCCGCCGGTGAACCGGCTGGTCTGTGTCGGCTTCAGTGCGAGCATCGTGCTATCGTGGCTGTTATGGGTATCCGGGCTCCGCGCTGCTTTCTGGACGGTGGTCGTCATCGCGCTTCTGCCGCTTACCGTTTCCGTGGCGCGTGATATCATTCGTCGCATCATACAATCCGGCGGCGAGCACGCCGTGGAAAATCCGGCCATCGTCGGATGGTCTGTCGTCATCATGCAAACCCTGCGCAACGGCCTCATCGTGGTCGCCGCGCTGCTCATTGCCCGCTCGTGGAACGTCAATCTCAGCGACCTCGCCGCAGCCGAAACGGTGACGACGCGTTTGGTCCGCGCCGGAATCCGCATCGTTATCGTATTGCTGGTGACCGACGTCATCTGGAAGCTCGCCAGCACGCTGATCGACAGTCAGATGGCGGCGGCGGCGAGAAGCGCTGAGGCAGGGCATCACGACGGCCCCGAAGCGCGCCGGCGTCAGCGCTTGAATACTCTGCTTCCCATCCTTCGCAATGTCCTGTTCCTGGCGATCGGGGCTGTCGGCTTCCTGATGATCCTCGATGCCGTCGGCATTCAGATCGGACCGCTGCTGGCCGGCGCCGGCGTCGTCGGCATAGCCGTCGGCTTCGGCGCACAAACACTCGTCAAGGACATCATATCCGGCGTCTTTTATCTGTTCGACGACGCCTTTCGCATTGGCGAATATATTCAGGCGGCGAAATATAAAGGGACGGTGGAGGGGTTCTCGCTGCGATCGATCCGTCTGCGACACCACCGCGGCCCGGTCACCATCGTTCCGTTCGGCGAACTCGGCGCGGTGCAAAACCTCAGCCGCGACTGGGTGATCGACATCATCACGCTTACCCTGAATTACGACAGCGATCTCGAGGAGGTCCGCAAGACCATCAAGCGCATCGGCGTCGAGCTTATGGAGGACGCCGAGCTCGGGCCAAACATCATCGAGCCCCTGAAAATGCAGGGAATTGAGCAGATGGCGGACTATGGCGTGCAGATTCGCCTGAAGTTCATGGCCAAACCCGGCGAACAATTCGGCGTTCGCCGAAAGGCACTCGCCATGCTCAAGAAGACATTCGCGGAAAAAGGGATCCAGTTTGCAACTCCGACGGTTCACGTTTCCGGCGGACCGGCCGATGCAGCGGCGTCCGCAGCCGCCTCGGAGCTGCAGAGGCCAGCAAAAATCATCCCAACACTTCAGGAATAGCCACAGGCGCGCTTCGGCGAGAACCGCAAAGCATTCGACAGGGTTCGATGTGCCAGGTCGTCAAGACGCAAATTCCAATGGGTCGATTTCAATGAGGGAGGCCATCTGATGCATCACCAAGATATGTCATTGTAATCAAATGGCATTCATGCGTTCCATAATCTGTATTATGCGATTTTTGTCTGTAGCGGCTATTTAGTAATGCGACAGTTGGGCCAGTTAGAGATGCGACAGTCTCGCCTCTCGACGTGCTGGTCAATGCCAACGTTGGGAGCAAGGATGACGACCTTCAGCCTGGTCGAGACCATGAGCGGTCGGAGTCGTCATGTCCTGTTTGATCACCATGTCGCAGAAAGAATTGCATCGCCTCGAAGTTGTTCAGAAGATCCGTGATCGACGCCTGAGCGTCGTCCAGGCGGCTGAGGTGCTCGATCTCAGCCGCAGTCAGGTTCATAGGCTGCTGCAGGCTTATGATCGTTGCGGTGAAGCCGGTCTTGTTTCGAAGAAGCGATCACGGCCGAGCAATCGGCGCCACAGCGAGGAGTTTCGCAATGCGGCGCTGGATCTGATCCGCGAACGCTATCCGGATTTCGGTCCGACGTTAGCACGCGAGAAACTGATCGAACTGCATCAGATTTCGGTCGCCAAGGAGACGTTACGCCAATGGATGACCGAGGCCGGCATCTGGATCTCGCGACGCGAACGCAAGAAGCGGGTTTTCCAGCCGCGCGGCCGGCGGGATTGTCTCGGCGAGCTCGTCCAGATCGACGGTTCGCATCACTGGTGGTTTGAGAACCGCGGTCCCAAATGCGCCCTGCTCGTCTACATCGATGATGCGACCGGCAAGCTCTTACATCTGCGGTTCGCCGGATCGGAGAACACCTTCGACTACCTGCATGCGACGAAGGCCTATCTGCAGCAATGGGGCAAACCTCTGGCATTCTACAGCGACAAGCACGGTGTCTTCCGCCCGGTCCATGCATCGGAGAAAGACCGGACGAGCGGCCTGACGCAGTTCGGTCGTGCGCTCTACGAGCTCAACATCGACATCATCTGCGCCAACACCCCGCAGGCCAAAGGTCGCGTGGAACGCGCCAACCAGACGCTGCAGGATCGATTGGTCAAGGAACTACGGCTGCGCGGCATCGACACGATCGATGCGGCAAATCTCTATGCACCGGCGTTCATTGCGGATTTCAATGCTCGTTTCGGCAAGCCGCCGCGCAATCCGAAGGACATGCATCGGCCGCTGGCCGCACATGAGAACCTCGATGCCGCCATGTGCCGGAAGGAGGTCCGCACGCTGTCGCAGTCCCTGACGCTACGCTACGACAAGGTCCTGTTCATCCTCGATCCGACGGAACAGGCCAAGGCGCTGGCGGGCAAGAAGGTCGTCGTCTGCGACTATCCGGACGGTCGCCTCGAGATCATGCACGAGAGTTTTGCCCTGCCCTACAGAACCTTCGATAAGTTGCGATCGATACATAGACCCGAAGTCGTCGAGAACAAGCGTTTGGACGACATGCTTTCGATCGTCGCTGAGCTGCAGGCTGGACGTGAACTGCAGCGCAGTAAGAGCGGCCCGCGCCGCACCGGTCAGACGGATCATATGTTTGGGATACCGGATGGCAGCCAGGGCAATGGTTATCAGAAGCGTGGTCGCAAGCCCGGCCGGCGGACGGACTTCATGAACGATCCGGAAGTCATTGCCAAACGGCAGAAGGCGCTGGCGCGGATGGAGGCTGCGGAATGAATGGTGTCGGCATAGTCTCAAAGCTAAAGCCGAGGGGTGCATCTCACCCGCCCCCTCCCTACCCTTGCAACCCGGACCAGCCGGTTCGGTCGGGGGCTGATCGCCAGGGCCAGTGTCGCGTTTCTAACTGGCTGGCGCCGCCGCACCTCTAACCAGCTTTGACATTGTCTGTAGCCGCAAAGTTAGAATGTCCTGTTTCTGCAAAGTTGGAATGTCACTCTCCCCGCGTTTGATGACGTCGGAGGTTGCGGATCGGGTCGAGCCCTGTCCTATCCTCAGATCCCATGGTATGGCAGCCGTCCGAATGGCATGAACCCGCGGAGAAGCGTCATGAAAATCAGCGCCCGCAATCGCCTGAAAGGCAGGATTGTCGAAGTCACCAAGGGCGCGACAACCGCGCATGTCCGCATCGACATCGGCGATGGCGTCATCGTCACTTCCTCTATCACCAACGAAGCCGTGGACGAACTCGGTCTCTCCGTTGGCGGAAATGCCTATGCAGTCGTCAAGGCCTCCGACGTGATGGTCGCGGTCGACTGATCCTCTAAAGCGCGCTTGCTGCAACATAGATTGCGGCAAGCGCCTCGAACCCGGCTTGATCCTCGGCATCGAAACGATGGGCGGTGGGGCTGTCGAGATCGAGCACACCGACAATTGCGCCATCCTTGACCAATGGGATCACCAACTCCGATCGGGAGGCGGCGTCACAGGCGATATGTCCGGGAAATTCGTGGACGTCCGGAACCAGCACGGAGCGTGTTTCTGCAACCGCTGTCCCGCAGACGCCCTTGCCGACAGCAATGCGCACGCAGGCGACCCTGCCCTGGAACGGACCGAGAACCAATTCGTTTTCCGATCTCAGGAAATAGAATCCCGCCCAGTTCAGATCGGGAACAAGGTCGAAGACAAGTGCCGAGAGGTTTGCGGCATTGGCAACGGCATCCCGTTCGCCTTCGAGAAGCCCCTGAAGCTGACCTGCGAGTTCGCGATAAAAGGCGCGCTTGTCGCCCTGCCCTATGCTCTTTGTGGCGTACATGTATGACCTCAACGGCTGATCCGAAGTTTTGGCGGCTAACCTTTCTGCAAATGCATCGTGTGCGGTGGCTTCGAGGCAGTTCCCTGCCTCGACGATCATAGCCACGGCGGAAGACGATCCACCGACCGCAACGATATTGTGCGCCATCAACTGCCCTCAGATTACAGCTACCTGAGATAGCATTTGACATGACCGCCTTCACCGGAAGGTTCTCGCTGCATTGATTAGCTCTAATGGATTTCCCATCGTATGCAAGCGGACAGGAGTATCAGGCGTAGGCGCGGCAGAATACCTCGAATTCCCGCGCGGGTGCGGTCCGATGGCGCTCTTTGTGTCTGAGTGGGGTGAACCGTCGCGGCGGAAGCTCGATGTCGAGCATTCGCAATTGCCCGTTCTCGATGAAGGGCATGACGACCGCCTCGGAAAGCGCCGTGGCGCAGCCGCAGCTTCGCCCGGCTGAAAGCACGGCTTCGTTTGACGGGAGCACCAGCGAGTGGAAGGGTCGACGTGAAGCTCGCGCAACGACTGCTCGAGCACCGAACGTGTTCCGGAACGGGGTGCTGTCGATGCTGGCGCTGGCATGCATGAGCGCCGTCGGGTTGACGATCCTTCACACCAACTGAAATCCTGCTTGCGGGCCTCTCGCAGCAGGTTCATGCTGGTTCCCTGTTGAAGCCCGCCGGCTGCTGGAATAGCCGTTGTACCTCGGGTCTTCGTGAGACGCGTGCGATGGAGTGCGCCGGCTGCGGTTTGGATATTCAGAGCGGTTTTGCTTTCTGTCCGCAATGCGGCGCAAGGCAGCCTGTCTCGTGTGCCGCCTGCGGCTACCCTTGCCAGCCCAACTTTGCCTTCTGCCCCCAATGCGGCGCATCGATATCCGGTAAGGTCAAATCCGTATCGAAGCCCGGCATCGAGGCGGTGCCATCCAAATCGGAGGGCGATGCCGACCGGCGGCCGGTGACGGTGCTGTTTGCCGATCTCTGCGGCTTCACGGCGTTGAGCGAGCAGATCGATCCTGAAGTCATGCGGGTGCTGCAGAACGAATTGTTCGAAGAGATGACGCAGGCGGTCGAGGCCTATGGCGGCTTCGTCGACAAATTCGTCGGCGATGCGCTGCTGGCGCTGTTCGGCGCGCCGGTCGCCCATGAGGACGATCCGGTCCGGGCGCTCAGTGCCGCCCTCGATATGATCCGCCGGGCCACCGAGGTCGGCGAGCGCTGGCACGCACGCGCCGGCGTGCCGTTGCGTCTGCATATCGGCATCAATAGCGGACCGGTGGTCACCGGCGGTTTCGGCGCGGTCAGTGCAAAGTCCTATTCGGTCACCGGCGACACGGTGAACACCGCCCAACGCCTGCAATCCATGGCCGGTGAAAACGATATCCTGGTCGGGCCGCTGACTTATCGCCTCACCCGCCATGCCTTTGCCTTCGACAGTCTCGGCGCGCAGACCTTGCGCGGCAAAAGCGGAAACGTCCTCGTTCACAGGCTGACAGGGCTGCTGGAAGCACCGCATACGGCGCGCGGGCTGGAAAGTTTCGGCCTTCAGGCGCCGATGATCGGACGGGATGCGGAGCTGTCGCGGCTCCTGACATGCCTCGACCTTGCCTGCAGCGGTGCGGCACAGCTCGTCCGCCTGATCGGTGAAGCCGGTATCGGCAAGTCGCGGCTCGCCAACGAATTCATCGCGATCGCCGGCACTGCGACCCGTTTCCCGGGTCTAGCCATCCGCAAGGCGACCTGCTCTCCGCTCGGCGAACAATCCTATGGCACGCTCGCTGCGGTCGTGCGCAGCGCTTACGGCATCGGCGAGCGGGATGATCTCGACCGGACACGGCAGCTGCTGACAACGGGGTTCCGTGCGCTCGATCTCACCCAGGAGGACGTCGAGGGACTGTTGCCACTGTTTCAGCATGTCCTCGGCCTCGGTGATCCCGATGGCGCGTTGCGCCACATCGAGCCGGAGCAGTTGCGGCGGCAGATCTTCTATGCGGTCCGCACCGTCTTCGAGCGGCGGCTGGCGCAAAGTCCGCTGCTGCTCGTCATCGAGGATCTGCACTGGGCGGACGCTGCCTCGCTCGAGGTGCTGCGCTTCATGATGGATCGGCTGGAACGCAGCCGGCTGATGCTGCTTGCGGTCTACCGGCCGACATCGCAGACCGACCCGCTGGATTCCAATCGCGTCAACGTCACTGTCCAACGTCTCGGCGCCCTCGCCGCAGCCGATGGGCAGAGGCTGCTTGCCGCCTTTTTCGGCGAGGGTCATGGCAAGTTGCCGGTCGCCATGCGCAAACACATTCTCGACCGGGCCGGCGGCAACCCGCTTTTCATCGAAGAAATCCTTCGGGCGCTGATCGATATGGGCACATTGCACAATGATGGGCATCGCTGGCACCTCGCCGCCGACGACACGGACGTCGATATACCGGTCAACCTGCAAGCCCTGTTGCTTGCCCGTGTCGATCGTCTGCCGCAGGAGATCAGACGCCTGGCCCAAGAGGCAGCGGTGGTCGGCCCGAAGTTCGATACCGCCCTGCTCCGCACCATCGCTGCCGACCCGTCCGCCGTCGATGCGGCGCTGGATTATCTCTGCGATGCCAATATCACCGAGGAATTGCGCGGGCCCGATGCCGCGACATCGCCGGGCTACCGCTTCAGCCAGACGCTGATGCACGATGTCGTCTACCACAATCTTCTGCTGCAACGGCGCATGGAGCTGCATCTTCGGATCGGCCGGGTTCTGGAACGCCAATATGGCCTGGCACCCGAGCGGCCCGAGCATCTGGCCCAACTCGGCCATCACTTCAGCCTAACCGCCGAAAAGGCCAAGGGCGCCAGCTATCTGATGGCGGCGGGCGATCTGGCGCGCAAGACCTACGCCAATGACGATGCCATGCGTCTCTACCGCCAGGCCCTTGCGACCTTCGCAAACGAGCCGGAGGCGACGACGGAGCAATTGGCGCTGCTCGAGCGCCTTGCCGATCTCTGCGCTCCTGCCGGCCGCCGCGACGATGCCTTGAACCACTATCAGCAGGCGCTTGCGATCCATCGCGCCAGAGACGACCGGATCGCCGCGGCGAGGATATTGCGGAAGATCGGGCGCCTGCATCTCGATGCAGGGCGGCGCGACCAGGCGGAGACACATTGCGCCGCAGCCGAGGTGATGATCGCGGCGATCGATGCGCCGGTCGAACATGCGCATCTCTTGCAGGAGCGCGGCCATCTGGCCTTCCGCATGGGCGATCAGGCTGCCGCCGCCGAGTGGGCGACGCAGGCGCTGCAATGCCTGCAAACCTTGCCGATCGACGGAACGACCGAGGTCGGACGGGAGGCGGCGCGCGCAATGGCGGAGGCGCTGAATACCAAGGGGGCAGCTCTTGCGCGGCTTGGACGCCGCCGCGATGCCGTGCAGGAAGTGGAGCACAGCCTCTCGGTGGCCGAAAAGGCCGATCTGCAAAGTGCCGCCTGTCGCGCCTATTCCAATCTCGGCGTGCTCTACACGATCGTCGATCCGGCCAATGCCATCAAGATCTGCCGGCGCGGGCTTGAGGTCGCGACCCGTATCGGCGATCTCGGCTTTCAGGCGCGCCTTCTCGCCAATCTTGCGGTTTCCTGCTGCACCTTCACCGATCGCTGCGCCGCCGAAGGTGTGCCGGCAGCGGAAAAGGCCGTCGAAATCGACCGGGCGCTCGACCAGCGCGACCATCTCTCCGTACCGCTGATCGTCCTCGGGCAAATTCATCAATGCCACGGGCAGCCAAAGCTAGCCCGTAAGTATTACGAGGAAGCCCTTGAGGTTGCACAGGAAATTGACGAGCCGCAGCTGCTCTTTCCGTGTTATGATGGCTTGGCGACACTGAGCCTCGAACATGACGATATGGACGAGGCGGAACGGTATTTCACGCTGGCACAGGATGTGTGCATCCGCCACAACCTCGATCCCGGCACACTCGTCGTTTTGCCGTTTCTCGACTGAACGTCCTCGTTCGGAGGATTGCTGGAGATCGATTAAGCAAATCGATTCAGATGCATATAGGGAGGAAATAATCATGCAGGAGAACCACTCGGAACGACCGTTGCAGCCTGGAGATCGCGCGCCCAACGTGGTGCTGGATGCAATCACCCGCCAGGGCAAAATCGCCATCGACGATTTTCGCGGCCAGAAGCCGGTGCTCGTCGGCTTGTTCCGCGGGCTGCATTGCCCCTTCTGCCGCCGGCAGATCGCCGCCATGGCCGAACTCACCGATGCATTACAGGAGAAAGGCATCGACAGCCTGACGGTCGTCAATACGCCGATCGACCGCGCCCGCCTCTATTTCCGCTATCATCCGCTTCCGAATCTGCTGGCGGCCTCCGACCCGGAACGGGTTTCGCACAGGGCCTTCGGCTTGCCGAATCTTCAGTTCACGGAAGAGGAGAACGACTGGCCGCACAAAGTCAGCATGAGCACAGTGACCTCGATGCGTATCGACATGCCGGGCGAGCTTCCCGAGCCCATGGACGTGATGGCGGCGGTGGAATATCTCGACAAGGCGGATGGCTATGAATTCACCGAGGATGACACCCAGATGATCGCCACCGGCCATGGCCAGCTGGTCGGCGAATTCCTGCTCGATCGCGATGGCGTCGTGCGCTGGTGTTTCACCGAAGTCGAGGACGGCGGCCGTCATATGTTCGGCGGTCCCGCCCCCCGGGAGGTGATGTCGGCAGCGTCGAATATGGCTGTTTGAGACGAAGGCCTGAAATCATCCTGATTCAGGACGGGAAGCCAGCCACCCCTGAACGGCTGCGATCTCCCGCGGGCGCAGCGCTCTCGGCGCGGCGGCAATGTCGTGCGCCCACTTCGATCTGGCTGCTGCCTGGGGCGGGATTTCGGTCGGAATCTACACCCTGATGCTGACCCGGCTCGGCAAGCAGACCAGATCCTGATTGCCGGCGGCGGGACCGACAATGCAGATGATCGGACATCAGGGGCCGCCAATCTCCTTTGGCCCGCTCAGCTGCGTGCTGGAGACGGCAAGGCTGTTTGCTCGGAAATGAACATGCGCGCGATCAAACGCCGCCCCTGATCGCAACCGCGCCTCGCCCGCTATCTTACTGCCGCCGGCAGCACTTCGAATTTCCAGAATTTTTCCGGACTGAAATAGGTCGTGGCGAACTTGCGGATATCCTCGGCGGTGACCTTGCCGTAGCCGCTGAGATTGTCGCGTATCCGGTCTAAACGGCGCGAATCTGCCTGAGCGTGATGCAGGTATTCAATCCAATATTCGTTGCCCTGCCGCTGGTGCTTCAGTGTCTCAATGATGGGTTCCCGGGCACGCGCGAGCTCATCCGGAGAGACATCATGAGCGCTGAGATCATTGGCGATCTCGTCGACAAGCGCGTAGAAGCGCGCGACCTTTTCCGGCTCCGTCTCGACGTAGAAATAGGCGTAGCCGTAGCCGGGAATTTCCCCTGACAGGTCGACGTCGCCCTGCAGGGCATAACTTGCTCCTTCCGCGATACGAAACTGGTCGATCAACCTGTTCTGAAAAATCTGGGTGGCAATGTTGGCGGTGAAGGACCGCGGCAGATCGGAGAGCAAATCGCCAATGGGAGCCCCGGCTACGGCGCCGGCACTATCCGATCTTCCGTTGTGGGTCTGCAAAACGGGCGTCTTGGTCGTGGGAAAACGCACCTCGTCCGAATTGTTGCCCGGCGCCGCCTCCGGGCGTGGCGGCAAGGCACCGAAGGTTTCAGCCGTCAGCCGGATTGCGTCGTCCACGGCTACATCGCCGACGATGGTAATATCGATCGGGCCGTCGGAAACCATCGGCCGGAACAGTGCCTCGAAACTATCCGGCTTGGCGGCTGACAATTGCTGGCGATCGGGGAAGGTCCAGCGCGGGTCGCCGGAATGCGCGAGGCTCGCGAAATCGCGGCTGATAACGCCACCGGGGGTCGATTCATATTGATCGAGGCCGCTCAAATAGGCTTGCTGCACACGCTTGAACGCCTCGGAACGGTAGGCAGGATCAGAGGTATAAGCCGTCATCAGCTGCAGTTGCGTGGCGAGATCTTCAGGCCGTGTGCGGCCGTCGAACTTGAAGGAGCTGTCGCCGATCGAGAAATCGACGCCGACGATATTGGCCGCCAGCGCCTTCTGTATATCCTGGTAATCCATGGCCTTCAGGCCGGACAGCGCGACGGCCGGAGATGCCCAGATCGGGGCGGAACGGTCCTGCGGCAGGTCCAGCCGACCGCGGCCGATATCCTCGCGCACCAGCACTTCGTTGGCACGCAGCTTGGTCGGCTTGACGGTAAGGCGCACGCCGTTGGAAAAGCGCACCATGGTCAAACCGAGATCCTCGACCACGCGGCGTTCGACCACAGCGCCCGCTTCGCCGAAATGGGTGTAGGGCCAGACGACGTCTGCTGCACCGGACGGCGCCGAAACGGCAATGGCTTTCGAGGCATCATAGACTTGCCGAACCGTGTCGGCCCCGCCCTGCGACGATTGGGCCGTCTGCAGCACGACCTGCGGGCCGTTGCCGGAGAAAGCCTGTTGCAGGGCCTGATTGAGCTCGGCCGCAGTGACGTCCTTTGTGATCGTTTCGAACAGCGAGAGATCTTCGGCAGGCGAGGTGAAGACCTGATTGTCATCGACGCTGCTCGCCAGCGAGGAAGCAATGTCGGTGGTCGTGCGCGTCGCGGCTCCGGCCGCAGCAGCCTGGAGGAACGAGCGATATTCGAGAATTTCGCGATCGAGTTCAGCCTGCGCAACGCCGAACTCCTGGATGCGCCGCTGTTCCTGATCAATGGTCGTCAGCGCCGCCTGCCATTTGTCGGTCTCTGAATTTGCCGTGATCAAGACGACATGAGCGGAATCGAGCAGATCCTGTGAGCCGGCGATCGCAGTGATGAAAGGGGCATCCGCCTTGCTGGCGATGCTGCTCAGCCGACGCTTGAGCACCAAAAGGCCGAGATCTTCAACAAGCTGAGTGCGGCGCTTGGCAGAGGTGTCGGCCGCGGCGTCATAGGGGCGCGTCCAGGCGATCTGAACGCTCGTCATACCGCCGGGAACAACGAGGACGTCGGCGCTCTCAGCTTTCGTCTCCAGCGTGCCAAGATCCGCTTTTGCCGGCGCCGGACCCACGGGCTTCCAGTCGCCGAAGCGCTGCCGGATTTCCTTTTCCATGGCGGCCGGGTCGATATCGCCCACCACCATCAGCGTTGCCCGATCGGGCCGGTAATTGGCCCGATAATAATCGCGGACGAGATCCACCGGCGCATTGCTGATGATGTCGGCTTTGCCGATCGGCGTGCGGATGGTCGCGCGCCGGCCGGCGAGCAGCGAATTCATGATTCCGAGCCCGGCGCGGTACTGCGGCGTATCGCGCAGCCGCTCCTCCGACAGGATGACGCCGCGTTCTCGATCGAAGGCGCCGGCATCGAGCGTCAACTCGCTCGCCGTCTCCCGCATCAGCATCAGGCCCGTCGAAACCGTGTCTGCATCGACCTCGGGAAGATCGAGTGCATAGACGGTTTCGTCATAAGAGGTATGGGCGTTGGTGTCCGGTCCGAAGGCCAAGCCCTTGCGCTGCAGGATACGGATCATCTCGCCTTCGGCGACATGGGTCGAACCCTTGAAGGCCATGTGCTCGAGAAAATGCGCCAGCCCCTGCTGGTTGTCGTTTTCCTCAAGCGAGCCGGAGCCGATGCGAAAGCGGATCGATGCCTGTCCGGGCGGCGTGGCGTTACGCATGATCGCAAACCGCATACCGTTGGCGAGCATGCCGAAATGGACATCGGAGTCGGCTTGGAGGTCGCTTTGCGTTTGCGGCCAAGCCACGGACGGTGTGTCCGAATAGGCAGGCGACGCGAAGTTTACGACAAGGGAGACCGTCGCGAGAAACCACCAAGCGGCGGCACGTTCCGTTTGTTTGGAAGACATCTTATCCAGGCAATGAGCATAAAGGGGGAAATGGCGTTGATCGGACTATTCCACAGGTTGCATATCGCTTCAACCTTCCTGTTTGTGAATGGATAAGAAGCAGATAATTCAGGCGAGACTGCGGAAACCGACATAAATCTCAGAATTTTTATATAAGCTATTAAAATAGCTTGGTTTTTATAATTTCAGCCAAGCGAAGCTGAGCTGCGTCTCATCGATCAGCGCCTCCCGGTCTTCGTTCAAGTGTCAGATCACTGTCATCGAGCACGCCTAAAGGCTTGCGCTTTGACCCTGTCACCTGGAGGCGTTTTCGATGGCGACATTGCAGCAGGTCGCGTTCCGGGCGGGATGCTCGCTGGCGACAGCAAGCCGCGTTCTCAACCGCAATGGACCGGCCAGCGACCTGATGGTGCGCAAGGTGCGCCGCGCCGCCGCCGAACTCGGTTATCACGCCGTCGGACGGCTCGGACGCAGGCCGGTGGTCGGCGTGCTGATTCCGAGCATCACCAATCCGGTCTTTGCCTCGTCGCTGTCGAGTATCCAGAACCGCATGCTGGTAGCCGGCCATGGTGTCTTGATCGCCCAGTCGAATTACGATCCGGCCCGTGAAGCCGATGCCGTCGCGGTGCTGCTCAACGACCGGCCGACAGGGTTGATCCTGACCGTCTGCGATCCATCGAGCAGCGCGGCGCTGCTTGCCCGGCTGCCGCCGACCGTGCTGCTCCATAACCTGCCGACGGCGCAGTTTCCGGCGGCGGTCACCGCCGACAATCGCGGCGCCGGCCGAGAGATCGCCACCTTCCTGATCGGCATGGGCCATCGCCGCATTCTCTTCCTCTCCGGCAATTTCGCCGCCTCCGACAGGGCGCGGCTTCGCTACCAGGGTTATCTCGAGGCGATGGCCGAGGCCGGGCTGGCACCACTGGATGTCGTAGAGATCCCTTTCATCGGCAGTTACGACCAGCTCGATCTCAGCACCGTCATGACCTTGCTTTCGCCGACGGCGATCATCGCCTCCAACGATCTTCTGGCGCTCGGCGTCATCGGCGCGCTGAAGCGCGAGGGGCTCTCGGTACCGGGGGATGTTTCGGTCGCCGGCTTCGACGGCATCGCCATCGGCCGGCTGATCGATCCGCCGCTGACGACGATCGAAATGCCGGATGCCAGCATGGGGGCGACGGCCGCATCGCTGCTGCTCGACATGGCGGAGAATGCCGCCCCTGCCCGCCATCTCGACGTCGCCTATACGCTGCGCCGTGGCGGCACCGTGCGCGCCATCTGACGCTTGCGAAACAAGAAAGCCGCCACGCGCTCGGCGTGGCTGCCTCCCCGTTCCTAATGTGAAAGGCGATCAGCTGCGCGGCAGCATGCCTTCGACATCGGCGGCGGCGTCGTCGAGCGCTTCCTTCGGCTCGGCCGACTGGTCGACGATGCGCGAGAGGTTGTCGACGATCGTCTGGGTGACCTTGACGCCGTTCGAGCCGGGGAAGGCATACCAGGGGATCATGACAGGCATCTGGCTGAGACCTGCCTGGAACAGCGGGTTCTGCTTGTAGAAGTCGCCGAGATAGTCGGCTGACTTCGCGGCAAGCTCGTTGTTCGGGACATAGCCGGTGCCGGGCACGACGACCGAGGCGCCATAAGGGCCGGCGGCGAATTTGGCGAATTTCCAGGCGGCATCCTGCTTGGCGGCGTCATGGGTCAGGATGACGACGGCGTTGCCGCCTGTGGGAAGACGGCCGTTCACTGGATCGATCAGCGGGATCTTGGCGGTGCGCAGGTCGAACTTGTCGCCGACATTCTTGATCGTGTTGCGCAGCGCGCCGGTGGTCTGGAACTCGAATCCGACCTTGCCGGCTGCAAATGCCTGTTCGCCGGCGGGCTTGGTGAAGACGGGCATGCCGCCTTCGGTGACGAGGCGATGCAGGACCTCGACGGCCTTCTGGCCTTCCGGGCCGTTGAAGGCAACCTTGCTTTCGTCGTCGCTCAGCATCTTGCCGCCGGCGCCGAAGAGCAGAGCCGAAAACATCCAGTCGTCGCCCTGCCAGCGGAAATCGATGCCGTCGACGCCATTGCCGAGCGCTTTGATCTTGCCGCCGAGCGCGATGACCTCGTCCCAGGTCTTCGGCGGATTGTCGGGATCGCCGCCTGCCGCCTTCACCAGATCGGCGTTGTAATACATGATCGGATTGGAGGTCGCGAAAGCGAGGCCGACCTGCTTGCCCTTGACCTGGGCGAGCTTGAGGATGGTGTCGGAGAAGCCCTGTTCGGCCATGTTGCCGTCTTTCATGACGAGCGGGCCGAGGTCGACGGCGACATCGCGTTCGTCGAGCATGCGCAGGCGGTTCAGGCCGATGAAGGTGATATCGGGCATTTCGCTGGTGCCGACCTGGCGAAGGATCGTCTGGATGCCTTCTTCATAGGTGGCCGAGGGGCTGGCGAACTGAATCTTGATATCGGGATTTTCCGCCATGAACTTCTTCGAGATCGTGTCCATCACGTCCTTGAAAAAGCCCGGCATCGGGTAGTGAACCGTCAGCGTCGTCTCGGCATGCGCGGGAAGCGCGATTGCCATCGAAACGGCCGCTGCGGCGAGAAGCCTGGGTTGAAGCCGGTCAGCCTTTGAGACCGGTCATGGTGATGCCCTCGACGAAACGCTTCTGCGCAAGCAGGAACGCGGCGACGAGGGGAAGGGTAATGATGAGGGTCGCCGCCATCAGCGCGCCGTAGTCGTCGCCGGCCTCGGCGGCGCGGAAATACATCAGCCCGAGCGGCGGCGTGGCATAGTCCTGCTTGCTGATGACGATCAGCGGCCAGTAGAGATCGTTCCAATGGGCGACGACCGAGAAGATGGCGAAGGCGGTAACCGCCGGCCAAGCATTCGGCACGATGACGCGGGCAACGATGCCGAGCTCCGACATGCCGTCGAGACGGGCGGCATGGATGAGATCATCCGGCATGGCGCGGAAGAACTGCAGGAACATGAAGATCGCGAAGACCGAGATGGTGAAAGGCGTGACGAGAGCAGCATAGCTGTTGAGCAGCGAGGCGCGGTCGAAAACGACATAAATCGGGAGCGCGGTCGCATGGATCGGCACAAGAAGGCCGAGCATAATAAGCACCATCATGGCGCGGGCGGCGGCGAAGCGCAGCTTTGCCATGGCGTAGGCACAGGGGATGGCCACCAGCACTGGAAGAAGAAGATCAGTCCACAGACGACGACGCCGTTCCACAACAGCCGCGCCATCGGCACCCGGCTCAAGGCCTTGGCGAAATTCTCGATATAGGCGAGATGCGTGGGGATGAGCGACAGCGACGCGGTGAAAATGTCGCTCTGCGTCTTGCCGGCCGCCGAGATCATGAAGACGTAGGGCGAGAGGAAGACGATCGCGCCGAGGGAAAGCAGGCTGAGACGGATCACCCTGCCGAGGGAAAAAGCGCTTGTCGTCATGTGTAATGCACCCGGCGGTCGAGAATGCGGTACTGCAGGAACATCAGCACCACGAGGATCAGCAGGAAGACCACGGTCATCGCCGAGGCATAGCCGACGCGCAGATAGACGAAGCCTTCCTGGTAGATCGTGAAGAGCAGCACTTCCGACGCCTTGTTCGGGCCGCCCTCGGTCAGCGTCTTCACAGTCTCGAAGACCTTGACCGCATTGGTGATGCTGATGGTGATGACGAAGAGCGTCGTCGGCCCGAGCATCGGCCAGGTCACCAGCAGGAAGCGATCGAAGGAAGATTTGGCGCCGTCCACTTCAGCTGCCGCGTAAAGCTCACGCGGGATCGCCGTCAGCCCGGCGAGGAACAGCACCATATTGAAGCCGGCCGATTGCCAGACGCCGATGATCGACAGGCTGTACAGCACCGTGCCGGAGCTGCCCAGCCAGTTCGGGCCCGGCACCCCCGCAAGCGACAGCAGCGCATTGATCGGTCCGATCGTCGGGTGGAACATATATTGCCAAACGGTCGCCATGGCGACGATCAGCGAGGCGACCGGCAGGAAATAGGCGGTGCGGAAGAAGCTGCGGGCCGCGGTCTCGCTCTCGATCAGCAAGGCGATGCCGAGGCCGAGCAGGATCGAGACCGGCGCGACGATCGCCGTATAGACCGTCGTGTTCCATAGCGACTTGCGAAAGGTTCGGTCGGTGATCAGGTGAGCGTAATTCTCGAAGCCGACGAAACGGAGCTTGCCGTAGCCCAGTTCGAAATCGGTAAAGCCGAGCACGATGACAGCCGCCACCGGCAACAGCACGAAGAGAAAAAGCAGGACGATGGCCGGGAGCACAAGCATCCAGGCGATGCGGGCCTCGCTGCGGCGATGGGCAAGGGCGAAATGATCGGCGATGGCCATGGAGGCGAGGCTAGCCATGCGCCCTCTCCCACTGGGCATCGGAATCGCCGCTGAGCCCGGCATCAGCAGAGCTGAGCCCGGCATCAGCGGAGCTGAGCCCGGCATCACCGCCGGCGACGACTCCGGCCAACCGGTTGCCGTCCTCGGCAAAGACCAGTGTGCGGCCGGGCGACAATCGAAGCCCCACGGCATCGCCCGCCGCAAGCCCGGAGGCTTCGGACGGCTGTACCTTGGCGATGACGGTCTCGCCGATCGCATCGAGCCGGCAATGGAGGATGACTTCGGAGCCCAGGAACTCGACGCGTTCGATCCGGGCGGCAAGGCCGTCATGCCGGCTCTTGGCGAGAAAGACGAATTCGGGACGAATGGCGATCGTGACCGGCATCTTCCCGGCGGGGGCATTTTCAAGCGTCAGCCGCAGGCCGCCGCAGAGAACGACGCCGCCTTCGGCAAAGGCTGGAAGCAGGTTGATGCGTGGCTGGCCGATGAAGAGGGCGACCTCGATATGGGCCGGATCGTCGTAGATGGCTTGAGGACTTGCGATCTGCAGCAATCGGCCGCCGATCATCACGGCGACGCGGTCGGCCATCGACAGCGCTTCTGCCTGGTCATGGGTGACATAAAGCGTCGGCACGCCGGCGCGCCGATGCAGGTCGACGATCTCGCCGCGGGCGTGGACACGCAGGTTGGCGTCGAGGTTGGACAGCGGCTCATCCATCAGGAAGATGCTCGGCTGACGCACCATAGCGCGGGCGAGCGCCACACGCTGACGCTGACCGCCCGACATCTGGCCGGGCTTGCGGTCGAGCAGGTGGTCGATCTTCAGCGAGGTCGCCATTTCCCTGACATCGCGGGCGATCGCCGCACGGGTGGCGCGCTGGCCTGGAATGAGCGATCCCACGAAAGGCAGCCGCTCCATTCTCGACAGCCGGCGCATCGCCAGCGGCACGGCGATATTCTGAGACGCCGTCAAATGCGGATAGAGCGCGTAGGACTGAAAGACCATGGCGATGTTGCGCTCGGCTGCCGCCACGCCTGACATATCTCGTCCGCCGATCAGGATCTCACCGCGATCGGCATGGTCGAGGCCGGCAAGGACGCGCAGCAGCGTGCTCTTACCGCAGCCGGAGGGGCCGACCAGGGCGATGAATTCGCCGGCGCCGACATCGAGGCTGACGCCGTTAAGGATCTGGTTGCCGCCGAAGGCCTTGGTGATGCCGCGAAGCGAGAGGGCGCTCATTCGACAGGCTCCCGCTGCTTGACCGCCTGCGGATAGACTTCGAGCACGACATCGTCGAGCACATGCGCGGTCATGCCGGGAACGGCGACAATCTCGCTTTCGACCGACGTATCGAACTCGTGGACGACGGCGCCGATCAGGCGCTCGCCCGGCATCTCGCGCTCCATCTTGTCGATGACGAAGGCAGCCGACGGGCCCCAGGTCAGCTGGGTATCGTCGAAACGACCCTGCCAGGCCCAGTGAAGGTGGCCGCTGGCAAACAGCGCCACGTCATGGGCCAATATCAGATCATAAAGCCGCCGGCGCTGAGCCGGGCGAACGCTCCAGTAGCCGGTATCGCCTTCATCGGGTGCATCAACGAACAGAGGCTTATGCGCGAACAGAGCCACCCGCCGCCCTGCCCTGTCTTCGAGCGCCTTGGCGAGCCATTCGAACTGGGCCTCTTCCTCGTCATCCTCATGACCGAGAAGCAGCGAATTCAAGCCGATGAAGCGCCAGCCGGCCGCGTCCTCCAGCCAGCGATCGTCACCGGCAAGGCTGCGCCAGCGGGCCAGCCGCTCGGCATTGACGGGCTGGTCGGATCCCTTGAGATGGCCGACATCGTGATTGCCGGGGACGATCAGCATCGGGATCGACACCTGGCGCATCAGATCCATCGAGAAGGTAATATCCTCGTCCTTGTCGGCGCCGTCGACGGTAAGATCACCGGTATGGACGATCAGGTCGGCGCCGGTCGCTTCGATCCAACTCAGAAGCGGCGCCCAGTTGCCGTTGAAATGCGGCTTGCTCGGGCTGAAATGCGTGTCGGTGATCTGAATGATTTTCATGAGGGCGCGTCTCCGACCTGGAAGCGCGTCATGGACGCTCCCTTCCCGGGCCCTCTCTAGAAGGCTCCCATGTCAATCAGACATCCGCGGTTTTCAGCTGTTTCTCAGTATCGACATTGATTTGTCACATAGGCGAAGGCCGGCCGCCGAAATGGGGCCGGCCAGTCTTCACGATTATCCAGTCTTCACGATTATATGGTGATCAGTGCCGCGGCGCGTTGGCGGGAATGGAAGACACCGTTGCCGAGACGGGGTCGCTTGCCGGAAACGAGTCCTCAAGACCTTCGTTGAGTTCCTCCTCCAGCGTTTGGCTGTCATGGCTCGAACGTGCGCTCGGCTGGGCGATCAACCCCTTGCTGCCTTGGTCGAAATTGCCGTTGCTCAAAGCATCGTAACGATTGATGCTGCCGTCTGGTTCACTGCCGGCAAAGGCGGTCAGCTGAACCATCATCACCCTGGCGCGGTCGAACGCCGCCGAGCCATCGAGCTCGCCGTGGGAATTATCGATTTTGACGGAAACCGATTCGCCTCCCTCGCCCAGGAATTCGACGGTAAAGAAGTCGCCGGCCTGCGTCACCCGAGTATCGATCAACTGCATGGAAACCTCCTGTGTTCATGCCGGATCAACTGCAATCGGGATCAGGAGTTCCACGGCAACGCGATTTCAGCGCAGGCGGCCGTCCGCGCCTCGGTGGGCACTTATGGTTAATTTATTAATAATTCAGGATTTATAAATGGCACGAAGCAGCCTTTCCGAATGTTGATGGTGCGCCGCGGAGGAAAACCGATGATCCTGAAAATCCTTGCCCCGAAGATCGACGCCGATTGCCATGATACCGGCACCTATCCCGATGGGATCTTCGCCGAAAACCGGATCGACCTTTCCAGCCGCCACGACGGCCGCCGCCGTTCGCCGCACGAGCGCGACTACGGCGCCGACAGGAAACTGGACAAACTGCCGCTTGGCTTCGCCTGAAGGCCTCCCGCTTTCCCTTATCGCCTGCGGAAGATCAACACGCCTGACGCAGGCAATACGGCGTTCAGCGCTCCTGCCGTGGTCTGATCTTATAGCCGCGACTGCCGATGTTCTAGCCGCCATATTGGCCGGCTGGCGGCCGACAGGAAAAATGCAAGCAAAGATTGATGATCTTATTGCGCGAAATGTCGCCCGATACGGGTCACATTCGGAACAACATATCATGGTTAACCGGCAAACACTGCATGGCCATCATCGTGTAGTGAATCGAATTGGCGACAGCAGATGGGGATGTATTCCCACGGTCGATTCCTCGAGAACCGGGAGAAAACCATGGATAAAGCCGTTGGAATAAACGATATTATTCACTCCTTCGGAATTGACACGCATATTTCCTCCGCGGCGGGCGACAAGCTGCTGCTCGACCAATCAATTTTTGCCGCGCTTAGCCTATCCGCATTTTCGGATGAGAATTTCGTTCTCGGCATGAAAGCGCTCGAGGCGGATGACAAGCTGATCTACGATCAGGCGAGCGGCATTCTCTCCTTTGACGCGGATGGGAGTGCGGCGGGCACGGCGATCCCTGTCGCGGATCTCGACAATTACGCGGCACTTCACTTCAAAGATTTCATGCTGATCTGACCCGGCCAGGCCCGCCGCTATTCGGCGGCGTGCGGCCGCACCACGCGCTTTTCCAGGCTCCCCTTGCCGGCATCGCATTGCCGGCCAAATTCCTCTCCATTGACGCCCCTCATCACTGGAGAAGCCCTTGCCCTGGATCGCCTATATCGTCCATTTCATCGCCGCTGCATTTCTGACCAACGGCATCCCGCATTTTGTCAACGGCGTCAGCGGCCGGCGTTTTCGCACTCCTTTCGCAAATCCCGGTTCGCCGACGGCGAATGTCGTCTGGGGCTGGGCGAATTTCCTGATGGCCTTCCTGCTGTTTGCCAATATCGGGCCGCTCTATATCGGCACGCCGGGTGATACGATCTTCGTCGCGGCCGGCATGCTCGTCACCGGCATCCTGCTCGCGTGGTTTTTCGAGCGCAGTGAGTGTTAATCTGGTGGCACCTCCTGACCGCTGATTACGAGCGCAAACCGGTCGGGAAGCCAAGCCTAACGGTCGTTCCGTGTCCGGGAGAGGAATAGATGGATGCCTCCCCGCCGCTCTGACGGACAAAGCCGTAAACCATGGCCAGGCCAAGCCCTGCCCCACCCTGTACGCCTCGTGTGGTGAAATAAGGCTCGAAGGCTTTGTCTACCACCTCCGGGCTCATGCCTATGCCGCTGTCGGTCACCGATATCATCAATATTTCTCTGGTTGCGGTTGCGCCGATAACGATGATGCCTCCCGCCGGCATCGCTGCCGACGCGTTGAGACAGAGGTTCAGAACGGACTGTTCCAAGAGGGCTGCGTCGAGCGATATGACCGGCATGTCAGCATCCAGCTCCAGCTTGATATGACATTTTGCACCAACAGCGATCTCCAGGATATCGGCCATCCCGCGAAGGAGGCTGGCGACATCCACGGGGCTTGGATGGAACGGCTGCTGGCTGCCGATCGACAGCATGCTGCCGGCCAGCGACCGTCCTCGCTCGGCAGCCTTACGAATTCGCGCAATGTTGCGTTTCTGCCGATCGTTGAAGCCGGTTTCACGCTCGAGAAGGCCGAGGCTGCCGGTGATGATGCCGATCATGTTGCCCACTTCGTGACTCACCTGATGCGTCATGCGCATGATGCCGTCCAGTCGCTGAACCTTTGCCGCTTCCGCCTCCTGTCGATCCATCAGCGTGACGTCGCGTGCCAGAAGAACAATGCCGCCCTCCGGCTGTCGTGACATGGAGATCTCGATCACCCGCTGGTCGCCGGTGCGATGGCGGACGACTGCACGTTCCAACAGGGTGCCGCGCTCCGGATCGGAGGGCAGCAAGGCGGGATCGATCTCCGGCACCGGCTCGACAAAACGGCGCAGCGGCAATTTGCGCGCGGAACCCGAATGGCCGAACAGTTCGATGATCCGCCTGTTCATGGTGATCGGTCGCCCCATCCTGTCGAAAAGCGCAATCCCCTCGTTCATATTGCGAAAGGTTGAACGGATAGTGCGAGCGGCGGCTTCTGCCGTGCGTCTCAATCGAGACACACGATCCACGCTGTCCTTGAAGGCGCGGAAGGCGTCCAGCAGACGCACAAGCTCGGTTTCATTTCCACGATAGGCTGGCGGACCCACTTCGTTTTCGCCCTTGGCGAGCGCATTCATGCCGTTCGACAGCGCCACGATGCCCCGTGACACGCGCATGACCGATCGGATGGAGAAAATTGCCATGACGAGCACGAGCAGGAAAGCCAAGCCTACGGTTACCAGCAGCCGGCTCAAAGCATCGGAGGTCGAAAGCAGATCGTCGTTCAGCTGGCGTGCAACTGCATCACTTTGCGTCTCCGTTGCATGCGAGAGGTCACGGGAGACGGCATGCAGTTTTGCGACCGCCGCCCGGATCGCGAACATGTTCAACAGGTATCGTGTCTGAGCTTCGAACACACGCTCATACGGCTGAAGCTCGGCAGGCTCAGCTCTCCCCTGCGTCGTGTCCGCCACGTATCGTCTGCGAAGTTCACCGAGCTGGAAAAGACTGTCGGACGTGGAAGCCGCTTGCACGATTCCATTTACTTGGCGGCGCAGATCCTGATCGACGATGCCTTTGCCGGTCGCCACCTCTCCTAGCGCCGCGGCAGCTTCGGCCTTGTGATTCTGGGCAGCGTCGGCATCCCTGGCAAGCACAAGCGTCTGTGTCCTGATAAGATCGAGAAGCTCAACCATCCTCGTGCTCGCAAAGCCGCGCACAGCCTGGTCTCCGCCCTGAGGCTCAGCCGTCTTCAGCAAGCTGTCAACCTGCAGCACCACAGCGCGGCTCTCGCTCGCCACCCGGTAAGGCGACGTCGCGTTCATCAGGAAGGGCGCGCTCGACACCAGATCGGAGACTTGTCGGGAAATGAGCGAGGCCTTGGCGAGGCTCGTGAAGGCCTGCAGGCCGTAGGCCGCCATTTCGTCACGGGCGCGCTGCAGCCCGTAGATCGCGATCGCCGACAGGCTGAAGACCAGGAAGCAGATGAAGGCGATCGCGAACGGCAAGCGAAAGGCAATCGACGACAGAAAGGAGCGGCTGATCACGTGGACGGCTCGCCGTCGCCGGTGTGCAGGACATAGCCCTTTCCGCGTCGTGTCTTGATATGGCGCGGGAGATCAGGATTGCGTTCGATTTTCCGCCGGAGACGCAGAACGAGGACGTCGACGTTGCGGTCGATGTAGCGATCGCTTTCCGAGCCAAGCCGATCGAGGATATGCGCCCGGCTCACCGGCTGGTTGGGGGTCTGCGCAAGGATTTCAAGCAGAGCGAACTCGGCCGTCGTCAGCGTTTTGCTGCGGTCGGCGACGCACACGGCTTGCCGGCCCATCAGGTCGATGGCCCAATCGCCAAGCAGCAGAGAGGGACGTTCGTGCTCCCGCTCGCTCTCCTTTTCCTGTTTCAGCGACGGCACGGTTCGCCGCAAGACAGCTTTGATGCGGGCCGTCAGTTCGATCGGTTCGAACGGCTTGACGACATAGTCATCCGCAGCGGTTTCCAGGCCGAGGACACGATCGGCGGCACTGCCGGCTGCCGTCACCATGACGATACCGATATTGGCCTCCGACCTCAGTTTTTGGGCGAAAGCTCGGCCGGATGTCCGCGGCAGGTTATGATCGACCAGCACCAGATGCATCTGCTCTCGTGCCAGAATATCGGTCGCCTCCTCGGCGGATCCCGCGCAGGTCGGAATCCACCCCTCGGCCTCGACGAGATCGGAGATAAGTTCCGCCATATCCGGATCGTCCTCGACGATCAGAATTCGAACCTTCTGATTCAGCACCGCTTGATCCTCCCGGCGCCATCATAGGCATGCCGCCGTCAATGTTCAAAGACTTGCTGATGATGAGGTTTGTCACATTTGTAATGAATGTAACGTCGCTCCGCCCAGCGATGAAAAATCGGTAACCATTCTTCGATTGCGGTGACGCGAAGATCTGACATGCTGGCTGTGGAGATTGGAACGGGAGGTTCCAAGGGAGGCTTGCGTGAGGATATTGACCGCTTTTGCTGCGGGCATGGCTTTCTGGCTGTGCGGCGCAAGCCAAGGCATGAGCGAGGCGCGATTGAACGTCCTGTGTGGCGTCGACGAAGCCTGGTGCATGACCATGGAAAAAGCGTTCGAAGCCCGCGCGGGTATCGGTATCTCGATGGTTCGCAAGAGCACCGGTGACATACTCGATCAGATCCGGGCCGAAAAATCACATCCGACAGTGGATGTCTGGTGGGGTGGAACCGGTGACGCCCATCTGCAGGCTGCCTCTGAGGATCTGCTCGATCGATATCAGCCCGACCACGAACACGATCTGCTGCCCTGGGCGCAGAACTTCTTTGCTATGTCCGGCTCCCGTTCGGCCGCCATATATGCGGGGGCTTTGGGTTTCGCCTATAATTCCGATCTGCTCGCCACGCTGAAGCTTCCGGCCCCGACCTGCTGGCAGGACCTGACGAAAGAGGCCTATCGCGGCCATATCCAGGCCGGCAATCCGAATTCCTCCGGAACGGCTTTCACGATGCTGGCCACGCTCGTGCAGCTCCTCGGCGAAGAGGAGGCGTTCCGGTACATGGCCGCCCTCAACCGCAATATTGTCGAGTATACCCGGTCCGGCTCGGCGCCGGTGAAGGCTGCCGCCCGGGGTGAAATCCTGATCGGCATCTCGTTCATGCATGACGCGGTGACTCTGAAGGAATCGGGCGCGCCGCTGGTCATCGTCGCTCCCTGCGAAGGAACGGGCTACGAAATCGGCGCGGTCAGCATCGTCAAGGGCAGCCGCAATACCAGGGCCGCCCAGGCATTCGTCGATTTCGCCCTCAGTCCCGAAGGCCAGGCGACAGGTGCCGCGGCCGGCCAGAACCAGGTTCCGTCGAACGCCAAAGCGGCTCTGCCACCGGCCGCGCCCGACATCACCATGATCAAGATGGTGGATTATGACTTTGCAACATTCGGCTTGTCCGATGAGCGAAGTCGGCTGTTGACCCGTTTCGACACCGAGATCTCCCCGACCCAATAGGTCGGGATCCAACTTCCATCGACCCCTGACAACACGGTGCGATCGACGCGCCGCGACGGGCAGCGCTTGTGTCGCTGACCCAACACCCTCTCAGACGCAAGCAACAGGAGGATACCCATGCGACTGACAGTTCTTTCCACCCTTCTCTTTGCCGGAACGGCGCTGGCTGCCGGTTCGGTCCAGGCCGCCGGCGAGCTCAACCTCATCTGCTCGGCCGATGTCGTCATCTGCGAGCAGATGCAGGGCGACTTCGAAAAGGCTCACGACATCAAGGTCAATATGGTGCGCCTGTCGTCGGGCGAGACCTATGCCAAGATACGCGCCGAGGCTCGCAACCCGAAGACCGACATCTGGTGGGCCGGCACGGGGGATCCGCATGTCCAGGCAGCATCAGAAAACCTGACGCTGGAATACAAGTCGCCAATGCTCGACCAGTTGCAGGATTGGGCCAAAAAGCAGGCGGAGAGCACCGGTTTCAAGACGGTCGGCGTCTACGCCGGTGCGCTCGGCTGGGGTTACAACACCGAGATCTTCAAGACCAGGGGTTACAAGGAGCCCCGCTGCTGGGCCGATCTCCTGGCACCGGAATTGAAGGGCGAAATCCAGATCGCCAATCCGAACTCGTCGGGCACTGCCTATACGGCACTCGCTTCGCTGGTGCAGATCATGGGTGAAGACCAGGCCATCGACTATCTGAAAAAGCTGAACGCCAACGTCTCGCAATACACCAAGTCCGGATCGGCTCCTGTCAAGGCGGCGGCGCGGGGCGAAACGGCGCTCGGCATCGTGTTCATGCATGATGCCGTCGCCCAGACCGCCGAAGGTTTTCCGGTCAAGTCGGTCGCGCCATGCGAGGGTACCGGCTATGAAATCGGCTCCATGTCGATCATCAAAGGCGCCCGCAATCTCGACAATGCCAAGATCTGGTACGACTGGGCGCTGCGGCCCGAAGTTCAGTCGCGCATGAAGGATGCCAAGTCCTTCCAGCTACCGTCGAACAAATCGGCGGAGGTGCCGAAGGAAGCGCCGAAGTTCGAGGACATCAAGCTGATCGACTACGACTTCAAGACCTATGGCGATCCGGCAAAGCGCAAGGCCCTGCTGGAGCGCTGGGACCGGGAAGTCGGCGCCGTTGCCAACTGAAGATCGATGAATGACGCGGCATCCCGGACGGATCCGGGTTGCCGCTCCATTCTCCCATTTCATCAACGTGAAATAAGCGAGGTATGCCATGAGACGTGGCAATCGCCGATTGGACATCGTCCTTGGCCTGGGGGCGGCTGCCCTCACCCTGGTCCCGTGGTATCGCATCGAGGGCGGCTTCTTCGGATTCAAGTGGCTGTCTGCCTTCCCGTTCTCCGCCGAGACGGCGCCAGGGCTGCTGCAAATCCTGCAGCATGGAAGAAGTTGGCTTGCCGGCGTGGTTCTGCTTTTTCTGCTCGGCTGTTCGGCGCGTCTGGTGCGCGATCCGATGCGGCGCGGAACCCTGCTCGCCTCGCTCGGTGCCGTCGGCCTCGTCTTCCTGTCTCTGCAGGGACTGGCGATCGGCTTTTCCGGTTGGACCTGGGCAATCAGTGAAAACCTGTTCGGCATGTTGCCCGAGGGACAGCCTTCGATGGGTGCCGGCTCGGTCCTTTTGGCGCTGGTCTTCGTTCTCCTTTTTGCGTTCGGACTGGCCGAACGCGGGGTGATGAAGGGAGACGCCTTCATCGTCGGCTCGATTTGCATTCTCGCGTTTTTGGTCACCGTCTTCGTTTTCTATCCGATCGGCAGCATGTTCATCGCTTCGGTGCAGGACTTCGACGGCTCCTTCAATCCGGATGGCCTTATACGCAACATTCAGGACCCCGGCATTTGGAGCCTGGGCTGCATAGCGGGCGAAGAACGTTGCGGCGTTGCCTGGCGCACGCTCCTTCTCGCCGTCATGACCGCTTCCGGTTCGACCCTGCTCGGCCTCGGCTTTGCGCTGGTGGCGACGCGTACGCGTTTTCCGTTCAAGAAGGGATTGCGCCTGCTGACGGTGCTGCCGATCATCACACCGCCCTTCGTCATCGGCCTGGCGCTGACGCTGCTGTTCGGCCGCGCCGGGGTCATCACCGAGGCCTTGTCCAGCCTGTTGGGTATCGAGCCGGGCCGGTGGCTCTATGGGCTCACCGGCATCTGGATCGCACAGGTCCTGTCCTTTACGCCGATCGCCTTCCTCGTCCTCATCGGCGTCGTCGAAGGCGTCAGCCCCTCGATGGAGGAGGCATCGCAGACCCTGCGCGCCGGTCGCTGGCGCACTTTCTGGCGCGTCTCCCTGCCGCTGATGAAGCCAGGTCTCGCCAACGCCTTCCTGATCGGGTTCATCGAGAGCATGGCCGATTTCGGCAATCCGCTGGTGCTCGGCGGTACGCATGGCGTGCTTTCGACGGAAATCTTCTTTGCGGTCGTGGGCTCGCAGAACGATCCGTCGCGCGCCGCCGTTCTGGCCATCGTGCTCCTCTGCTTCACGCTCTCGGCATTCCTCGCTCAGCGTCTTTGGCTATCGGGCAAGAGCTTTGCCACGGTCACCGGCAAGGGCGACAGCGGCGCTCATATCGCCTTGCCGCGCGGCCTTTCCATTGCCGTGCATGCGGTGGTCGTTCCGTGGATGATCTTCACCGTCGTCGTTTATGGAATGATCCTGATCGGCGGCTTCGTGAAAACCTGGGGCCTCGACAACTCGCTGACGCTCGACCACTACGTTCGCGCCTTCTCGATCGGTTTCGGCAATGGCGGGATCGCCTGGACCGGCGTGGCGTGGAATTCCTTCTGGACGACGATGGAAATCGCGCTCGTCTCAGCACCCCTGACCGCTGCGGTGGGCCTGCTCACGGCCTACATCATCGTACGGCAGAAATTCGTCGGGCGGAACGTCTTCGAATTCGCGCTGATGATGAGCTTCGCCATCCCCGGAACGGTCATCGGCGTCAGCTATATCATGGCTTTCAACCTGCCTCCGATCGAGATGACCGGCTCGGCGCTGATCCTCATCCTCTGTTTCGTCTTCCGCAATATGCCGGTCGGCGTACGCGGCGGGATCGCGGCGATGAGCCAGCTCGATAAGAGCCTGGACGAGGCATCGCTGACTTTGCGTGCGGACAGTTTCCGCACGATCCGCAAGGTGATCCTTCCGCTGCTGCGGCCGGCCATCACCGCTGCGCTGGTCTATTCCTTCGTTCGCGCCATAACCTCGATCAGCGCCGTCATCTTCCTCGTCAGCGCGGAATACAACATGGCCACGTCCTACATCGTCGGCCTCGTCGAGAATGGCGAGTACGGTGTGGCGATCGCCTATTCGTCGATGCTGATCGTGGTGATGAGCATTGTCATCGCCGGCTTCCAGCTCGTCGTCGGCGAGCGCCGCCTACGCCGCGAAAATCGCGTCGCCGGCACCAGCTCAGCTCCCTCTGTTCCTCTCGGTCAGGAGAAAACCGCATGATCACCGTCAAACCCGGTTCTGTCACCTTCCAGAATGTCCGCAAGTCTTTCGGTGCATTCACGGCCATTCCGGACCTTTCTCTCTCCATCGAGCCAGGCACGCTGGTAACCTTGCTCGGCCCATCCGGCTGCGGCAAAACCACCACGCTACGCATGCTGGCCGGGCTCGAGCATCCGACCTCCGGACGCATTCTGATCGGCGGCGCTGACGTTACCATGCTGCCCGCCAACGAACGCGATGTCTCGATGGTGTTTCAGTCCTATGCCTTGTTTCCGCATATGACGTCGCTCGATAACGTCGCCTATGGCCTCCAGTCGTCAGGCCTCGGCAAGAAGGAAGCGCGGGAAAAGGCCGAGGAGGGATTGAAGCTCGTCGGCCTTGCGGGCATGGGCTATCGCCTGCCGGCCGAGCTTTCCGGCGGCCAGCAGCAACGCGTCGCGGTTGCCCGCGCGCTTGTGCTCGAGCCGCAGGTGCTGCTGCTCGACGAACCGCTCTCCAACCTCGATGCACGCCTGCGCCGCCGGGTGCGCACGGAAATCCGCGAACTGCAGCAGCGGCTCGGCTTCACCGCCGTTTATGTCACCCATGACCAGGATGAGGCTCTGGCGGTGTCGGACCGCATCATCGTCATGAAGGATGGCGAAATCGCCCAGTCCGGGACGCCGCGCGAGCTCTATGAAACACCGGCATCGTCCTTCATCGCCGATTTCATGGGCGAGGCCAATGTCATCCCTTGCGAGGTGATCGGCGTCGAAGGTACGGAGGCGCTTATCCGCGTGGCCGGTGTGGACCATCGTTTGCCAAGCCGTAGCGCAAAGCCCGGCATGGCAAAACTCGCTGTCAGGCCCGGATCGATCACCATAGCGGCCGCCGGTCAGCAGGGCCTGCCGGGACGCGTGCTCCACAGTGCATATCTCGGCGGGCATGTCGAATATGAGATCGAAACCGATGTCGGCACGCTCTTCATCATCGACCATGCCGTCGAGAGAAATCTTCCGCCTTCGAGCGATGTCACACTCGGCTTCGAGAACCGTGGCATTGCGCTGATCAATGCCTGAAACATTTGGGCCTGAAACATTTGGAATGCGAATAAAGGATAGCAATATGACTATGCATGACACCGACCTGGAGCGGCGCTTCACCCTGGCCAAATCCCTTGCTGCGGAAGCTGGTGCTATGGCGCTCGACTATTTCAATAAGCGCAAGACTCTCGTGATCGAGACAAAGCGCGATCTTCAGGATGTCGTGTCGATCGCGGATCGAAACGTCGAGACCTTCCTGCGTGAGCGGGTTGCGGCAGCAATTCCCGAGGACGGTTTCCTCGGCGAGGAGTTTGGCCATCAAGCGGGGAGTTCAGGCTACACCTGGGTTGTCGATCCAATCGACGGCACCGCGCCCTTCGTCAATGGCATGCCCACCTGGTGCGTTTCGATCGCTGTCCTGCACCAAGGTGTCCCGGTCATCGGCGTGATCCACGCGCCCTGTGCGAACGAGCTTTATGCCGCAGCCACGGGCCTTGGAGCGAGCTTGAATGGTGAGATGCTTTTGCTCGATCGCTCCCGCACGATACAGAACGCCATGACCGGTATCGGATGCAATACGCACGTCGTTCCGGAAGTTGTCGGCTCCATCATAACAGCCTTGCTCGCCAGCGGCGGCACGTTCATTCGCAACGGCTCCGGAGCGCTCATGCTTGCCTATGTCGCTGCAGGGCGTCTCGTCGGCTACTACGAACCTCACATGCGGGCCTGGGACTGCATGGCGGGCTATTGCCTGGTCAAAGAAGCTGGAGGCGAATACCTGCCCTTCCCGACCGAGGGGGAAGATTTGTTCAAGGGGCATCCCGTCCTTGCGAGCAACCCTTCCGCGTATCAAGAATTGTTGGCGATTCACAATCTGCGCAACGGCGATAGGACCGCACCATAGAGCAGGCTAAGTGGCGGCAAGCGCAGGGCTGACAACGGCGGATGGTTGCGCTTACAACTGATTGTCAGAATCTGTCATGAACAAGCTCAGGCAGGTGAAGAACAAGCGAATTCAATAACCTTCGATCGCCATGAAGACTCCGAGAAAGCGCAGCAAGCCTCGACCAGACAAGTCTCAGTCATTGCTGCGGCAGCTCGCCGCCGTTCCTGCCAAGCTGTTTTCTGGTGCATTCCGCCAACAATACGGCGCGATTTGCTTCCGCTACGCCAACGACGGACCGGGGATCGAAATCCTGGTGATCACATCGCGCGAGAGCGCGCGCTGGGTCATTCCTAAAGGATGGCCGATGAAAGGGAAGAAGCCGTTTGAAGCGGCGGCGATCGAAGCCTGGGAGGAAGCTGGCGTACGCGGGGCGGTGAGGAAAAAACCGGTCGGCCGCTACACCTACCTGAAAGAACTCGACAATGGCGACGTCGCCCCCTGCATCGTCGATTTGTTTCAGGTTGAAGTCATCGAGATCGGCAACGACTTCAAGGAGCACGGCCAGCGCATTCTGGAATGGGTCAGCCCCGATGAAGCGGCGCGGCGCGTTCGCGAGGTCGAACTCAAGTCGCTGCTCGTCGAGTTTGAAGTCCGCGGGCGCAAAGCGCGATCCTCGCTGAAGGCCGTCACCTCCATCAAGTAACTTGCATGATGATAGTCACTGCTGTAGTGACATTCCCATGCAACGGACAAGCTTCAGTCAATTCAAATGCCCGGCGGCGCGTGCGCTCGACAGCGTCGGCGATTGGTGGAGCATCCTGATCCTGCGCGACGCCTTTCAAGGGCTGTCGCGCTTCGACGATTTTCAGAAGAGCCTTGGTGTGGCGCCGAATATCCTGACGCGGCGGTTGAAACATCTGACGGATCAGGGGCTGTTCGAACGGCGTCTCTATCATCAGCGCCCTGCCCGCTACGAATATGTGCTGACGGACAAGGGCCGCGATTTCTTTCCGGTGCTGATGACGCTGTTTTCCTGGGGAAGCCGGCATATTCCGGAAGAAGACCTCGCCTTTCTGCTCGGCGATGCCGCAGGCAAAGCGCGCAGAACGATGCTCGTGGACGAACGGACCGGCGAAGAAGTGACGCCCGAAAACACCCGCCTGCTTGCAGGCCCTGCAGCCGACGACGAGGTGCACGCGCGGATCGCCCGTATGCGCGCCTGGTATCTCGGCATCGACGCCTAGAAGGAGAAGAGAATGGATCGTATCGTCGTCACTGGCATGGGACTTGTCTGCCCACTCGGCACCGGCGTCGAGCCGGCCTGGAAACGCCTCCTCGACGGCGCCTCGGGTCTTAGAGTGCTGACCGACGATGTCGTCGGTGAGCTATCGGCCAAGGTCGGCGGTGTCGTTCCCGGCATCGCCGAGGACGCCCAGGCCGGCTTCGATCCCGACCGTTACATCCCGCCCAAGGACCAGAAGAAGATGGACCGCTTCATCCAGTTCGCCATGGCGGCGACGGAGGAAGCAGTGAAACAGGCCGGCTGGATGCCGACCGACGAAGCGGCGCGAGAGCGCACTGCGACGATCATCGCCTCAGGGGTCGGCGGCTTTCCGGCCATCGCCGAAGCGGTGCGCATCGGCGAGGCGCGCGGCGTGCGGCGGCTGTCGCCCTTCACCGTGCCATCCTTCCTCGTCAATCTCGCTGCCGGCCAGGTCAGCATCCGCTACGGCTTCAAGGGGCCGCTCGGCGCGCCGGTAACGGCCTGTGCGGCAAGCGTCCAGGCGATCGGCGATGCGGCGCGGCTGATCCGCTCCGGTGAAGCCGACGTGGCGATCTGCGGCGGCGCCGAGGCCTGCATCGACAAGGTGAGCCTCGGCGGCTTTGCCGCTGCGCGGGCGCTTTCCACCGGTTTCAACGAGACGCCGGATCTTGCCTCCAGGCCTTTCGACACAGCGCGCGACGGCTTCGTCATGGGCGAAGGCGCCGGCATATTGGTCATCGAAAGACTGGAGCATGCGCTGGCCCGCGGGGCGACGCCGCTTGCCGAACTCGTCGGCTACGGCACGGCGGCGGACGCCTACCACATGACCTCGGGTCCGGAAGACGGCGACGGCGCGCGCCGGGCGATGGCGGCAGCCCTCCGGCAGGCTGAGATCCCGGCATCCGAGGTCAGGCACCTCAACGCACACGCCACCTCGACGCCGGTCGGCGACAAAGGCGAGATCGCGGCGATCGCCACGATCTTCGGCCGCAATGGCGGCATTGCCGTCAGCGCCACGAAATCGGCGACCGGCCATCTGCTCGGAGCGGCCGGCGGGCTCGAGGCGATCTTCACCATCCTTGCGCTGCGCGACCAGACCGCGCCGCCGACCCGCAATCTGGACGAAGCAGATGCCGCCGCCGACGGCATCGATATCGTCGGCAAGATGGCGCGGCCGCTGGCGACGGACTATGCGATCACCAACGGTTTCGGCTTCGGCGGGGTGAATGCCAGCGCCCTCTTCCGCCGCTGGTCGTAAAGTCCGCTTTCCTTGCGCTGAAATTCGCTTACACTTCCGCTCTATCGGGGCTCGCTCCCCGACGGAGCCGGAGATCAATCCATGCGCGCCTTTCTCGCAGTTCTCATTCTGTGTGCCGCGTCCGTCCTCTCTCCTCTCGCAGCCCGCGCCGAAGATCCGATCGACACGACACGGACGATGATCGAGGAACAGATCAAAGCCTTCCTCAAGGACGATGCCGAGACCGCCTATTCCTTCGCCGCTCCCGGCATCAAGGCGATGTATCCCGACAAGAACCTGTTTTTCGCCATGGTGAAGAAGAGCTACGAACCGGTCTATCACCCCGGCAACTATGCCTTCGGCCGCAGCCGCTCGATCGACAACGGCGCGCTGATCTATCACGAGGTGCTGATTTCAGGCCGCGACGGCAAGGACTGGACAGCGATCTACCAGCTCACCCGCCAGCCTGATGGTAGCTACAGGATCAACGGCGTGCAGATCATGCCGGATGCGGACAGCAAGGGCATTTGACGCGCTGTTTCCTTTCTCGGCCAGACACCAACAGAGTGCGCGGTGTCGTTGTGCTAATGATTTCTAAATCCTCCTGCAGTAACAAAATACCAATGGAGGGTTGTTACGGTGAACACTGGCAAGCAATTTTTCACAGCTCTTGAGGGCTTGCGAGGCATTGCGGCTATCATGGTCATGTTCCTTCATACCGGCGGCACGCTCGGTCCGATGCCGGCGAATATCAGTTACCTGGCCGTTGACCTCTTCTTTCTGCTGAGCGGCGTCGTTCTTGCACATTCATACGAAAAGCCACTGATAACGGGACAGATTTCGCCTGCCGGATTTCTGTTGCAGCGTATCATTCGGCTTTATCCTCTTTATCTTCTTTCGCTTCCGATCGGCGTTTTCAGCTTTGCACTTCAAAACGGCTTGGACTACTCCACGCTGGCAGGGCTTCTGCTAAAGGCGATCCTGTTCATTCCAAGCACAAATTTGGAAAGTCTCTTTCCTCTCAACGGACCGACCTGGTCGCTCTTCTTCGAGCTTTGGGCGGGGATGCTGTTCTCGGTGCTTCTGATACGACTATCACTCAGAAGTTTGCTCGCCATCGCCTTGGGGACTGCGGGCATGACCATGTATGGGGCATTGGCCGGAGGCAACCTCGACATCGGTCACCAGCCGAGCTACTTCATCTTTGGCTTTTCAAGAGTGCTGTTTTCATTCTCGCTCGGGATCTGCCTTTACAGGCTATATGACATCCAGAGGCCGACGACAGCCGATAACGGGAATAGGATCGGCCTTCTCCTGTGTGGATGCCTGATCTCCATCACAGGCATTTCGGCCCGCGCGTTCTTCGGTTTCCCGTATTTTGATTTCTTTATATGCCTCGTGGTTTTTCCGGCCATCGTCTGGATTGGGATGCACACAAGGCAGACCGGGCTGGTCGAGCTGCTGTTCCGTTGGCTCGGGAGACTTTCCTATCCGATTTATATTCTCCATGCGCCGATCTTCAGTGTGCTGCAGACACTGCGGCAAATGGGCTTTGATCTTCCGGCCTCCCCGGCAGCCGGCATGGCCGTCGTGATAGCGATTTTCATTGCGGCTGGCATCGTCACCATTCGCTTCGACGAGCCTGTGCGCAAAAAGCTCCAAAAGATGGTTGCGCCAAGTCGGATATCTGTGGTCCCATCCGTCGGCAACGCCGGAACGAATTAGAGCATGTCGCGCAAAAGTGTGCGGCGGTTTTGCGACAACGACATGCGGAACACAAAGACCTGAAGCGCGAAGAGCGAATCTGAAAGATCGCGACGCGCTTTAGCCTTTACACCGGCTGGAGATCGCCCCTCGCCCATTCCTCCTGCGTTTCCGCCATGAAATCGGCGAAGCGGCCTTCGGCGATCGCCTTACGGATGCCCTGCATCAGTTCCTGGTAATAGGCGAGATTATTCCAGGAGAGCAGCATGCCGCCGAGCGCCTCGTTGGAGCGGACGAGATGGTGCAGATAGGCGCGTGAATAATCGCGCGAGGCCGGGCAGTTCGACTGTTCGTCGAGCGGGCGCATATCCTCGGCATGGCGGGCATTGCGGATATTGACCTTGCCGCGGCGGGTAAAGGCGAGACCGTGGCGGCCGGAACGGGTCGGCATGACGCAGTCGAACATATCGATGCCGCGGGCGACCGATTTCAGGATATCATCCGGCGTGCCGACGCCCATGAGGTAACGCGGCTTTTGTCCGGGCAGCACCGGCAGCGTCGTGTCCAGCATCTGCAGCATGACATCCTGCGGCTCGCCGACGGCAAGGCCGCCGATGGCATAACCCTTGAGGTCGAGCTCGCTCAGCGCCTGCGCCGAACGAACGCGCAGCGCCGGAATATCGCCGCCCTGGACGATGCCGAACATCGCCTTTCCCGGCTGCTCGCCGAAGGCGACCCGGCAGCGCTCGGCCCAGCGCAGCGACATTTCCATAGCGCGCTCGATCTCCCGCGGCTCGGCCGGCAGCGCCACGCATTCATCGAGCTGCATCTGGATGTCGGAACCGAGCAGGCCCTGGATTTCGATGGAGCGCTCCGGCGACATGTGGTGCAGGCTGCCGTCGACATGCGACTTGAAGGTGACGCCCTGCTCGTCGAGCTTGCGCAGGCCGGACAGCGACATGACCTGGAAACCGCCGGAATCCGTCAGGATCGGATGCTCCCAGCGGATCAGCTTGTGCAGGCCGCCGAGGCGGGCGACGCGCTCGGCCGTCGGGCGCAGCATCAGGTGATAGGTATTGCCGAGGATGATGTCGGCACCGGTTTCGCGCACCTGGTCGAGATACATGGCCTTCACAGTGCCGACAGTGCCGACCGGCATGAAGGCAGGCGTGCGGATTTCGCCGCGCGGCATGGAGATTTTGCCGAGGCGGGCGCCGGCGTCGGTCTTTTCAAGCGTGAATTGGAAGTTCTCTGTCATTTGTCTTTCCGGAAAAGAAGGCTCGCGTCGCCGTAGGAATAGAAGCGGTAGCCTGTCGAAATGGCGTGTTTATAGGCGGCATGCATGGCCTCGAAGCCCGAAAAGGCCGAGACCAGCATGAACAGCGTCGAGCGCGGCAGATGGAAATTGGTCATCAGAATGTCCACGACCTTGAAGCGGTAGCCGGGCGTGATGAAGATGCCGGTGGCGCCGGCCCAGGGCTTGATCTCGCCACTTTCCGCGGTTGCACTTTCGATCAGACGCAGCGACGTGGTGCCGACGCAGACGATGCGGCCGCCCCTTGCCTTGACGGCATTCAGCCGGGCGGCGATTTCGGCGCTGACATAGCCGCTTTCCAGATGCATCTTGTGATCGTCGGTATCGTCGGCCTTAACAGGCAGGAAGGTGCCGGCACCGACATGCAGCGTGACGAAATGGCGTTCGATGCCGGCCTTGTCGAGTGCCTCGAACAGCGCAGGGGTGAAATGCAGGCCGGCGGTGGGCGCGGCGACGGCGCCCTCCTCCCGGGCATAGATCGTCTGGTAATCCGCGCGGTCGCGCTCGTCTTCCGGGCGCTTGGCAGCAATATAGGGCGGCAGCGGAATATGGCCGACGGCGGCGATCGCCTCGTCGAGCGCCGGGCCTGAAAGATCGAAGAGCAGCGTCACCTCGCCGGCCTCACCCTTTTCCTCGACGGTGGCATCGAGCGCGCCGAGATAGCAGCTTTCGCCGGAATGGCCGAAGGAAATGCGGTCGCCCTGTTTGATGCGTTTGCCGGGCTTGGCAAAGGCCTTCCAGCGGCTGGGGCCGATGCGCATGTGCAGCGTCGCCGATACCTGCTGGCCGCCGGCGCCGTCGCGGTGGCGGATGCCCTCGAGCTGGGCTGGAATGACCTTGGTATCGTTGAAAACAAGCGCATCGCCCGCCCGCAGGAAGGAGGCGAGATCGCCGACACGATGATCGGAGAGCAGGTTCGCCGCATTGGGATCGACAACGAGCAGGCGCGCACTGTCGCGCGGCTCGGCGGGCCGCAAGGCGATGCGTTCATCGGGCAGATCGAAATCGAAAAGGTCTACGCGCATTGGGGTACTTTCAAAGCGAAACCCGCCCTCGCGCAGTGACGCAAGGGCGGGTTTCAGCAGAAATCACAATCAGACGTCGGCGGCAACCCGCATCGAGACGATCGAGTCCGGATCGGAAACCGGCTCGCCGCGCTTGATCTTGTCGACGTTCTCCATGCCTTCGATGACCTGGCCCCAGACGGAATACTGCTTGTTCAGCCAGGGCGCGTCGGTAAAGCAGATGAAGAACTGCGAATTGGCGGAGTTCGGGTTCTGCGAACGGGCCATCGAGCAGGTGCCGCGCGTATGCGTCGTCGCGGAGAATTCAGCCTTCAGATCCGGCTTGGAGGAGCCGCCCATGCCGGCCCGACCGGGATTGAAGGTTTCCGAACCCTTCTTGCCATATTCGACATCGCCCGTCTGGGCCATGAAATCCTGGATGACGCGGTGGAAGACGACGCCGTCATAGGCCTTCTCGCGAGCGAGTTCCTTGATACGAGCGACATGCTCGGGGGCGACCTGCGGCAGAAGTTGAATGACAACCTTGCCCTTGGTGGTTTCCAGAATGATGGTGTTTTCGGGATCCTTGATCTCGGCCATTGTCTTCTCCTCTTGTTTGTCTCGTAACTTACTTCTTGCCCAGGGTGACCTTGATCATCCGGTCGGGACTTTTGACTTCGCCGTTCTGGCCTTCGCCGCGCTTGATCTTGTCGACATTCTCCATGCCGGACACGACCTTGCCGACGACGGTGTACTGACCGTTCAGGAAGGAGCCGTCGGCGAACATGATGAAGAACTGCGAGTTGGCGGAATTCGGATCCTGCGAACGGGCCATGCCGACCGTGCCGCGCACGAACGGGGTCTTGGAGAATTCAGCCGGAAGGTCCGGAAGGTCGGAGCCGCCGGTGCCGGCCAGGCTCGCATCAAAGTTCTTTTCCATGTTGCCGTATTTAACGTCGCCGGTCTGGGCCATGAAACCCTCGATGACGCGATGGAAGGCGACGTTGTCGTATTCGCCCTTCTTGGCCAGCGCCTCGATCTGGGCGACATGCTTCGGCGCCACATCAGGCATGAGCTGGATGACGACGGGGCCGTTCTTCAGCTGTATGGTGAGGTAATGATCGGCAGACTGGGCGAAGGCATCGCCTGCGAAGGAGGCGAGATACAACACGCCGGCAAATGCGAGATAAAAGAGTTTCATATGGGCTCCATTGCGGCGGGTTCCGCCTGGTCTTTGCGCTTGCCGGTCTCGTGCCTGCAAGTCTTTGTAGTTGTTAATTTTGGCGCTTGGATGTGAGGGCTTGTAGGACAGCGGACGGCACGAAGGCGCTGACATCGCCACCCATGGCGGCGATCTGGCGGACCAATGTGGCGGTAATGGGCCGGGAGGCCGTGCCCGCCGGCAAAAAGATGGTCTGGATATCAGGCGCCATCGTCCTGTTCATGCCGGCCATCTGCATTTCATAATCAAGATCGGTGCCGTCGCGAAGACCGCGGATCAAAAGCGTGGCGCCATGGGTGCGGGCGGCATCGACGACCAGATTGTCGAAGGCGACGACCGTGATATCGCCGGCCTTGCCGGGCAGCGCTTCAGCCAGAGAACGACGGATCAGCTCGGCTCTCTCCTCGAAGGAAAACAGCGGCGCCTTGCCTGGATGGATGCCGATCGCGACGATCACCTTTTCGGCGACGTTCAGCGCCTGGACCAGAACATCCACATGCCCATTGGTGATCGGGTCGAAAGACCCCGGATAAAAAGCTGTCGTCATCTGGCCCGACCGTTGGTTTGACGCCTTTTGTCATGGATGCCGCTTTGCCGCAAGTGATTTGGCCGATCGTCCCGGACGGTTGAACGGCGGATGAATGACCCGTTCAAGGCGGTTTCAGACAGGATCTGCTTAACTCAAACCATCAACGCAGCCGATGCCATTCCGGCATCCGGCGCTCCCCGAAAGACCAGATTCATGCTGATCGTGCTCGTTGCACTTGCCGTCGTCTCCTCCCTCGTTGCCGAGTTGGCTTATGGCTATTTCGCCGATCGCTACGAGGTGAGCTGGGTGCGGCCGGAACTTGCCGAACATGCGGCGATCGTGCGCGCCCAAGGTCGCCTGCGTGGGGAAAACCGGGCTTCGAATCTGAACGCCAGATGAACGAGACATTCAAGGAGGCTTCAGATCGGCATTGGTAAACACCCCCTCAATATCCGATGGAACCATTCTAAGACGAATGCGTTCATTCAACCGACATATAGATGCGATTATCGCGGCAGGAAGGACTAAAGATGCCCGGCAAGATTACGATGATTAACGTGCTCTGGATGGTAATGGTCACGGGCATGCTGACCGCAACTGTCGCTCTCTATGATCAGAAGGTTGATACGTCCAAGGTTTATGGTCCCTATGCTTCGGCCCGGACGGCCGTACTGGGCCAGTACTGAGGGGCGAGAACGCAACTCCCCAGGAAAGGAATGCCCATGTTCACGATCTTGACAGTGCTCACGGCCCTTATCAGCGTCATGTTCATCGTGTCCGTAACCTCGACGATCTCGGCGCTCCGGCGCGAAGGCGAAGAGGTAAAGGCGCTGAACGAAAAACATAGAGCGTTCTGACTTTCCTCTTTCCAACCGCTTCCCCACCTTGAGCGGCACCCTTCCGCTGCCCAAAGCCTTTCAAAGCCGGATGCACCCAGCGTCCGGCTTTTTCTTTGGCGTGGCCTGAACCATCCCCGGCTTGAAAGCAAAGGGCGAGCTGAAAAGAAAAGGGCGGCCCGAAGCCGCCCCGTTGACCTGATCATTCCTCGGCAGGTCCGGCCGGATCACCCTCGGCAATCGGCGCTTCGCCGGCAGCACCATCCTCGGCAGCAGCGGCGCCTTCGGCAACCTCGACAGCCTCCTCCGCCTCGTCGTCCTCCGGTTCACTGATCCGCTCGACCGAGACGACCTTTTCGTCCTTGTGCGTCGAGAAGATGGTGACACCCTTGGTGGCGCGGCTGGCAATGCGGATACCGCCGACCGGTACGCGGATCAGCTGGCCGCCATCGGAAACCAGCATGATCTGGTCGCCGTCGTCGACGGGGAAGGCCGCAACCAGTTCGCCGATCTCGCCGGTCTTCGACGTGTCGGTGGCGCGGATGCCCTTGCCGCCGCGGCCGGAGATGCGGAAGTCGTAGGAAGACGAACGCTTGCCGAAGCCCTTTTCCGAGACGGTGAGCACGAATTGTTCGCGGTTTCTCAACACCTCATAGCGCTCGTCGGAGAGCTGTCCCTCTTCGGTGACTTCTTCACCGACCAGCGCGATGTCCTCTTCATCAACGCCCGTTGCACGCCGTTCGGCGGCGGAGCGCTTCAGATAGGCGGCGCGCTCCCACGGCTCGGCATCGACATGGCCGACGATCGTCATCGAGATGATGCGGTCGCCTTCGCCGAGATTGATGCCGCGCACACCGATCGAGTTGCGGCCGGCAAAGACGCGAACGTCGTCGACGGAGAAGCGAATGCACTGGCCGAGCGCCGTGGTGAGCAGCACATCGTCATTTTCCGTGCAGGTCTCGACGGAGAGGATTTCGTCGCCCTCCTCTTCAAGCTTCATGGCGATCTTGCCATTGCGGTTGACCTGGACGAAGTCCGACAGCTTGTTGCGGCGAACCGTGCCGCGCGTCGTCGAGAACATGACGTCGAGATTGTCCCAGCTCGCCTCGTCCTCGGGCAAGGGCAGGATGGTGGTGATGCGTTCGCCGGGTTCGAGCGGCAGCATGTTGATCAGCGCCTTGCCGCGCGAGGTCGGCGTGCCGATCGGCAGGCGCCAGACCTTCTCCTTGTAGACGATGCCGCGCGAGGAGAAGAACAGAACAGGCGTATGGGTATTGACCACGAATAGCCGGCTAACGAAATCTTCGTCGCGGGTGGTCATGCCGGAGCGGCCCTTGCCGCCGCGGCGCTGGGCGCGATAGGTGGTCAACGGCACGCGCTTGATATAACCGAGATGCGAGACGGTGACGACCATGTCCTCGCGGGCGATCAGATCCTCGTCGTCCATTTCGAGGCCGCCATCGACGATCTCGGTGCGGCGCGGCGTGCCGAATTCATCGCGAACAGCAATAAGCTCATCCTTGACAATCGTCTGGATGCGGACGCGCGAGGAGAGAATATCGAGGTAATCCTTGATCTCTTCGCCGATTTTGTTGAGTTCGTCGCCGATTTCGTCGCGGCCAAGCGCCGTCAGGCGGGCGAGACGCAGTTCGAGGATGGCGCGCGCCTGCTCCTCGGAGAGATTGTAGGTCAGATCCTCGTTGATGCGATGGCGCGGATCGTCGATCAGACGGATCAGGCTCTCGACATCTTCGGCCGGCCAGCGGCGGGTCATCAGTTCCTCGCGGGCCGACTGCGGATCGGGCGCCTGGCGGATGACGCGGATGACTTCATCGATATTGGCGACGGCAATCGCAAGACCGACCAACACATGGGCGCGGTCACGCGCCTTGCGCAGCAGGAATTTCGTTCTCCGGCTAACGACTTCCTCGCGGAAGGAGACGAAAGCGCGCAGCATGTCGAGCAGCGCCAACTGCTCGGGCTTGCCGCCGTTCAGCGCCACCATGTTGCAGCCGAAGGAGGTCTGCAGCGGCGTATAGCGATAGAGCTGGTTGAGGATGACCTCGGCATTGGCGTCGCGCTTCAGCTCGACGACGACGCGGTAGCCCTGACGGTCGGATTCGTCGCGCAGGTCGGAGATGCCTTCGATGCGCTTGTCGCGCACCAGCTCGGCCATCTTCTCGATCATCGTCGCCTTGTTCACCTGGTAGGGAATCTCGGTGATGATGATCTGCTCGCGGTCGCCGCGCATCGGCTCGATGGCGGCAACGCCGCGCATGATGACCGAGCCGCGGCCGGTCTCGTAGGCCGAGCGGATGCCGGCACGGCCGAGGATCTTCGCACCCGTCGGGAAATCGGGTCCCGGAATGATCTGCATCAGTTCCGGCAGCTCGATGGCCGGATCGTTGATCAGCGCGATGCAGCCGTCGATGACTTCGGAAAGATTGTGCGGCGGGATGTTCGTCGCCATGCCGACGGCGATGCCGCCGGCGCCATTGACGAGCAGGTTCGGGAACTTGGCGGGCACCACGACCGGCTCGGAGAGCGTGCCGTCATAGTTGTCGCGGAAATCGACGGTTTCCTTGTCGAGATCGTCGAGCAGCGAATGGGCAGCCTTTTCCAGGCGGCATTCGGTGTAACGCTCGGCCGCCGGCGGATCGCCGTCGACCGAGCCGAAATTGCCCTGACCGTCGATCAGCGGCAGACGCAGCGACCAGGGCTGGGCCATGCGTGCCAGCGCATCATAGATCGCGGTGTTGCCGTGCGGGTGGTATTTACCCATCACGTCACCGGTGACGCGGGCGCATTTGACGTATTTCTTGTTCCAGTCGATGCCGAGCTCGGACATGCCGTAGAGGATGCGCCGGTGCACGGGCTTCAGGCCGTCGCGCACGTCGGGCAGCGCGCGGCTGACGATGACGCTCATGGCGTAATCGAGATACGACCGCTGCATTTCCTCCATGATGGAGATGGGCTCGATGCCTGGCGGGAGCTTCCCGCCGCCGGGGGGTGTTTGCTCAGTCAAAACAGATCACGATCTCTTCTAGAATCACTTGAAGATTTATAGCGGAAAGCCCGTTCCCGCGCCAATTTCACGGGGCGTTTTGAACAGGCTTTTGCGGCTTAAAGACGGTAAAACATGCAAGATGCGCGGCCTGAGCGGACAAATCCGTCGCGGGTGGCCGCGGGATATTTGCCAAATCGGAATCCCCGCTTCACAATCATAAAAACCATGGCACCATATGGGCTTCCGGAGAGACGATGGCAAGCGCCGACCAATTGATCAATGCCTTCACGACGCTGCTCGTCACCATCGATCCGCCGGGGCTCGCCCCGATCTTCCTGGGGCTGACGGCGGGCATGAGCCGGACCGAGCGCACGCAGGTGGCGCTGCGCGGCTCGACCATCGCCTTCATCATCCTCGCCGTCTTCGCCCTGTTCGGCGCCAGCGTGCTCGGCGTGCTCGGCATCTCGATCGGCGCCTTCCGCATCGCCGGCGGGCTGCTGCTCTTCTGGATCGCCTTCGAAATGGTGTTCGAGCGGCGGCAGGAGCGCAAGGAGAAAGCCAGCGAGGCCGCCGTCACCAAGGATCACATCGAAAATATCGCCGTCTTCCCCCTCGCCTTGCCGCTGATCGCAGGCCCCGGCGCGATCTCGGCGACAATCCTGCTTGCCGGCACGCTGGCGACCTCCGTCGGAAAAGCCCAACTCATCGCCGTGATTGCCGCCAATCTGTTGCTGACGCTGCTGATGCTGCTGATCGCCGACAGGCTCGACCGCTTCCTCGGCGTCACCGGCCGGGCGATCCTGACACGGCTCCTCGGCGTCATCCTTGCCGCGCTGGCGGTGCAATTCGTCGTCGACGGCGCGAAAGCCGCACTCAACCTGATCAGTGCGACGCCGCATTAATGCATGTCGCTCGGGAGTGCGTAGCGCGCTGGCTCACGCCCTACCTAACCAATCAAGTGCTCCGGAGCGTCCCATGCATAATAGATGTCGGGAGCCGTTCGGATCACGTCTTCGATCTCGGTGAGGATATCCATAGGATCCATGTCCAATGTTCTTCCTTGGGTGAGAACATCTACAATCTGGGAACCGACGTGATCAGTCCCCGAATGACGACGTCATTATCTGCTTTGATCTTGCAGACGACCTCGAAACGTTCACCGGGCTGGTTTCTATCCTTGATAAATGCCGCAGCTTGGGCTTTTTCCGCCCCTTCAGGCGGTGCGCAGAAGGACCAAGCGTCTTTGAGATAGAACGGAACGTCTTGCGGATGCCCGAAATAGCGACGAGTTTCCTTCTCGTTGGGGACACCTACCAATACGCCGCGCAGGCCATTCTGGTATGAAAGCGAGAACGCTCCTTCGGGCATCTCCGGTCGCGTCCAGAAGCCCGCTTGATAGTAATCGTAAGCGCCGTAGCCCGCGAACGCTAAAACGACTGCGCCACTAATTCGTTTAATCCAAATCCTCATTTATTGCCCCCAGCCCTTCTTCAGCGGTTTATCACGCCGCTATAATCAAACTACACGTCATCATCAGCTTGTTGTGTTCGGTTATAGCGCATCGGCGAAAGTCCTCAGGGCCTCCTCGCCGTTCGATTTGCGCACTACACCTCATCGTCTGTAACGGTGACCTGGACCATTGAAGACCTTCGACGCCTTACGATAGTAAGCCACCCAGGGCGTCCATATGTATTAACGGACTCTGAAATCGGTGATGGAATACATCTACATCCACCTGTTGTCTGCGTAACAGTTCCAATCGAAAGTCTCGAGTTTTGCCAGCTGTCCTTATCACACGCCGAATCTCGCCGCGGCTCAAACGTCGCGGCTCGTCTCTTGTTTCTCTATTTCGGTCCGCCTGTGGTAAGTTTCGGTGACAAAATCGATAAACGCTGCCGCCGCGCCCACAGCCAGACGCGCATGTCGTGGCTCAAGGCCCCTATGCTTTCCGTCCCGGCCATGTCCTGATCCATAGAGACCACGAAGCTCAGCCAGATTCTGAGTCATCGAAGACAGGTTTTGCAGGATCAATCTTATTGAGTTCGCGCCCTTGGCTTCGTCGGATATCCCTTCCGGTACAAGCTTCAGCTCCTTGGCGAGCGCCTTCGTCAACTTGGGGAGATCATCACCACGCGAGATTTCAACACCACGCTTGCCGAGGATAGTCTTGCAGCAGGTCTCGACCAGTTCCTTTGCAGTTCCGATCGCGAGGGCAGGGTCACGCTCGACTGCGTTCTCCAGCCTCTCAATCTCCTTCTGCATCCAACCGGCGTCAAGCGCATCGGCGGCTGACCGAGCACGGGTGACCGACCTGTGATTGGAGTTGCGAATACGGCGACCGATGAACCTCGGGCGACCCGCGATCTTCTCGTCCTCGACCAAATGCCATCCTTCCAGCCGAAGCTGATCGTTGAACTGCTGCACGATCTTCAAGCTTTCATTGCGGTCTGGGCGAACGACAGGATGCACGATCTCAGATAGGAACCGGAGAAACTGGTCCGCAGGGCATTGCAGTAAGTTGAACCTCTGATCGGCATAGATCCAGTCGTCGTCCCAGTCCTGCGGATTGTTGACGCGATGTTGCCAGATATCTCCCGACGCGTCGCTGTAGCGGCTGTCGGTGGATGGCAAAGTTTTCAGGTCGAAGAGCCTTTCAAGAAACTCCACCTCCTCCAGTCGGCCGCTCCAAACCACATTGTCGATCCTAAGTCCGTCGAAGATATTCTGCCGGATTACCCGCGATATCCCACCTTCGATTTCCGGCCAATCGGCCCGGGGCTTTACTAGCGGCACGATCTTTATGCTGACCCAGCCATCTGAGAATTGCTCCAAAACAGACTTCAGACGATTATTGATCTGCTCCTCGAGCGCTTCGCGGCTGGCACCTAGCTGCGCATAAGATACAGGCTCAACTCGAAGGTAGATCGTCCATATGCTCGTTCCGCCGTTCCAGTTGTCGTAGCCCGTTTCCTCGACCTTTGGGGTGGACAAACGCAGCACACTGGCAGCCTCGGTCATTCCCTCCGCAATCAGGAGCTCGGCGACGGTGGAGAGGTATTCTTCGTAACCCTCGGCGATGTAACTCATAACAATAGAACCAAGTTGCTGTCTTCCATGCAATCTATTGGTGACTGACATCGAGACTACCTCTGCAACGCAGACACGTAATACACTTCACATCATCGTGGGAAGGGTTGAGAAGTTTGACGAACGCCTTTTCTGCATCCTTGGTAACCGCCTTTAGACCAATGAGAGCATTGAGGTCGAAATCGTCCAAGTCTTCCGAGGCGTGCCGCTCCTCAACTTCGTCCGTCATCGCCACCGCGGAATCGGTGCTTAAATTCATCAGCGCGACGTCCTGGGCACCCGCCAATCTGAACTGTTTTCTCAAAGACATGGCAAATCATTCAGAATTCCCCAGGAGCATTTTGCAATGCTGTCCCATCCATGGCTTCAGTTGCGGTGGGAAATGCCTTCGTCACGACCAAAGAAAAAGAGCATGACACCGTCCAGGGCATCATGCTCTCAATTCTTATTCAAACCAGGATCGGCAGCCGATCAGAACGGGATGTCGTCGTCGAGATCGCGCGAGAAGTTGCCGCCGCCACCGCCGCGGCTCGGCGATGAGGAGGGAGCCGGGGCGCCGTAATCGTCGCCGTAGTCATTGTTGCTGCTGCCGCCACGGCCGCCGCCGAAGCCGGAGCTTGCGCCGCCGCCATCGCCGCGGCCGTCGAGCATCGTCAGCGTCGAGCTGAAGCCCTGCAGCACCACTTCTGTCGAGTAGCGGTCCTGGCCCTGCTGGTCCTGCCACTTGCGGGTCTGCAACTGGCCTTCGATATAGAGCTTGGCGCCCTTCTTCACATATTGCTCGACGACCTTGCAGAGGCCTTCGTTGAAGACGACGACGGTGTGCCATTCGGTCTTTTCACGGCGCTCGCCGGAATTTCGGTCGCGCCAGGTCTCCGAGGTCGCGATGCGAAGATTGGCGATCGGCCGGCCATCCTGAGTACGGCGGATTTCGGGGTCTGCACCCACGTTTCCAACCAGAATTACCTTATTCACGCTACCAGCCATGCTTCTCACCCTGCCTGCCGCCCTGCCCGGCGGCGTTAATCGATCAGCGCACCTTAAACCATCGCGGACCGTCGATGCGCGTAAACGGTCGTTCATCCACATGTTTATCCATCAGAAGGCCGCATGCATTCATCAGGAATTTTGTTCTTTCTTTGTTCTAGTTTATCCGTATGATCCTGTCAACAGAATCGAAAACCTTGACTGTAGCGGACATTCAGCCTCGACTCGCCCGTCGGCATCACTAAATAAGGGCTGTTATCCCAAAGGACCAAAGCTGAGACGATGAGCGAACTGAAGACGATCTCCATCCGCGGCGCGCGCGAGCACAATCTCAAGGGCATCGATCTCGACCTGCCGCGCAACAAGCTGATCGTGATGACCGGTCTTTCGGGTTCCGGCAAATCCTCGCTTGCCTTCGACACGATCTATGCCGAGGGCCAGCGCCGTTATGTCGAGAGCCTGTCGGCCTATGCCCGCCAGTTCCTCGAAATGATGCAGAAGCCCGATGTCGACCAGATCGACGGACTGTCGCCTGCCATTTCGATAGAACAGAAGACCACCTCGCGCAATCCGCGCTCGACGGTTGGCACCGTCACCGAGATCTACGACTACATGCGCCTGCTCTTTGCCCGCGTCGGCGTTCCCTATTCGCCGGCGACCGGCCTGCCGATCGAGAGCCAGACGGTGAGCCAGATGGTCGACCGCGTCCTCGATTTCGGCGAAGGCACCCGTCTTTATATTCTCGCGCCGCTCGTGCGCGGCCGCAAGGGCGAATACAAGAAAGAACTCGCCGAACTGATGAAGAAGGGCTTCCAGCGCGTCAAGGTCGACGGCCAGTTCTACGAGATCGCCGAGGCGCCTGTTCTCGACAAGAAATACAAGCATGACATCGACGTGGTGGTCGACCGTATCGTCGTGCGCTCGGATGTGTCGGCCCGTCTGGCGGACAGCCTGGAAACCTGCCTGAAGCTCGCCGACGGGCTGGCGATTGCCGAATTCGCCGACAAGCCGCTACCGCCGGAAGAGACCTCGGCCGGCGGCTCGGCCAACAAGTCGCTGAACGAGACGCATGAGCGCGTGCTGTTTTCGGAAAAATTCGCTTGCCCGGTTTCCGGCTTCACCATTCCCGAGATCGAGCCCAGGCTGTTTTCCTTCAACAATCCCTTCGGCGCCTGCCCGACCTGCGACGGCCTCGGGGCCCAGCAGAAGATCGATCCGGACCTGATCGTGCCCGAGCCCGAGCGGACGCTGCGCGACGGGGCGATCGCGCCCTGGGCCAAGTCGACCTCGCCCTACTACAACCAGACGCTGGAAGCACTCGGCAAACATTACGGCTTCAAGCTCGGCACCCGCTGGAACGATCTCTCCGACGAGGCCAAGGACGTCATTCTCAATGGCACCGACGACAAGATCGAATTCCATTACGCCGATGGCGCCCGCTCCTATACGACCCACAAGAATTTCGAAGGCATCATCACCAATCTCGAGCGCCGCTGGAAGGAGACGGATTCCGCCTGGGCGCGCGAGGATATCGAGCGCTTCATGTCGGCCGCTCCCTGCCCTTCCTGCAATGGCTTCCGCCTGAAGCCGGAGGCCCTGGCAGTGAAGATCGGCACGCTGCATATCGGCGAAGTCACAGGCATGTCGATCCGCGTCGCCCGCGACTGGTTCGAGACGCTGCCGGCAAGCTTCAACGCCAAGCAGAACGAGATTGCGGTACGCATCCTCAAGGAAATCCGCGACCGGCTGCGCTTCCTCAACGATGTCGGCCTGGAATATCTCAGCCTGTCGCGCAACTCGGGCACGCTGTCGGGCGGCGAGAGCCAGCGCATCCGGCTCGCCTCGCAGATCGGCTCGGGACTGACCGGCGTGCTCTACGTGCTCGACGAACCGTCGATCGGCCTGCATCAGCGCGACAATGCCCGGCTGCTCGATACGCTGAAACACCTGCGCGACATCGGCAACACGGTTATCGTCGTCGAACACGACGAGGATGCGATCATGACGGCCGACGACGTGGTCGATATCGGCCCCGCCGCCGGCATTCACGGCGGAGAGGTTATCGCCCACGGCACGCCGCAGGACATCATGGACAATCCGAAGTCGCTGACCGGCAAATATCTCTCGGGCGAACTCGGCGTTCCCGTTCCCAACGAGCGCCGCAAGCCGAAGAAGGGCCGCGAGATCAAGGTGGTCGGGGCGCGCGGCAACAATCTGAAGAATGTCACGGCGTCGATCCCGCTCGGCGTGTTCACGGCGGTGACCGGCGTTTCCGGCGGCGGCAAATCCACCTTCCTGATCGAGACGCTGTATAAATCGGCAGCGCGCCGCGTCATGGGCGCGCGTGAAAATCCGGCCGATCACGACCGCATCGACGGCTTCGAACATATCGACAAGGTGATCGATATCGATCAATCGCCGATCGGCCGCACGCCGCGTTCGAACCCGGCGACCTATACCGGCGCCTTCACGCCGATCCGCGACTGGTTCGCCGGCCTGCCGGAGGCAAAGGCCCGCGGCTACCAGCCCGGCCGCTTCTCGTTCAACGTCAAGGGCGGACGCTGCGAAGCCTGCCAGGGTGACGGCGTCATCAAGATCGAGATGCACTTCCTGCCCGATGTCTACGTCACCTGCGACGTCTGCCACGGCAAGCGCTACAACAGAGAGACGCTCGACGTCACCTTCAAGCAGAAGTCGATCGCCGACGTGCTCGACATGACGGTGGAGGAAGGCGTCGATTTCTTCGCGGCGGTGCCTGCCGTGCGAGACAAGCTGCAATCGCTGAAGGATGTCGGCCTCGGTTATATCAAGGTCGGCCAGCAGGCCAATACGCTCTCGGGCGGCGAGGCGCAGCGCGTCAAGCTCGCCAAGGAGCTGTCGAAACGCTCGACCGGCCGCACGCTCTATATTCTCGACGAGCCGACGACCGGCCTGCATTTCCACGACGTCGCCAAACTGCTGGAAATGCTGCACGAGCTGGTCAACCAGGGCAATTCGGTGGTGGTGATCGAGCACAATCTCGAAGTCATCAAGACGGCCGACTGGGTGCTCGATTTCGGTCCCGAGGGCGGCGATGGCGGCGGTGAGATCGTGGCGGTCGGCACGCCCGAAGCGATCGTCAAGGAGAAGCGCTCCTATACCGGACATTTCCTCAAGGAACTGCTGGAGCGGCGGCCGGCGAAGAAGGCGGTTGCGGCGGAATGACGATGAGGCTGGCGTCGCCCGATGATCTGCAAACGATCGCGGCGCTGACGGCAGCCGCCTATCGGCCCTATACCGAGCTCTTCGGCGCTCCACCGGTCCCGGTGACGGAAGATTATGCGCCGCGGATCGACCGCGGCGAGGTCTGGCTGCGCGAGATCGGTGGCGAAGCGGCGAGCCTCGTGGTCATCGAGCGGCATTCCGATCACCTCATGCTGTTCAGCATCGCGGTCTCACCGGCCTTTCAGGGCGCCGGACATGGGCTTGCGATGCTGCGCTGGCTGGAGGGCAAGGCGCAGGAATGGGCCGTGTCGGAGATCCGGCTCTACACCAATGCGCGGATGGGGCGGAATATCGCGCTTTATCGCGCCTTCGGATTTCAGGAAACGGGTCGCCGGCCGAGCCCTTATCGGCCAGGGTGGACGCTCGTCGACATGATGAAAGAGATCGATGCAGCCTGAACGGCTGTCAAAAGGGAGGACGACATGACGAAATCCGGCACTATCCGCACCGGCATCGGCGGCTGGACCTTCGAGCCCTGGCGCGGGCATTTCTTTCCCGATGACCTGAAACAGAAGGACGAGCTGAATTATGCCAGCCGCCAGTTGAAGGTCATCGAGGTCAACGGCACCTATTACAGCACGCAAAAGCCTGCGGTCTTCGCCAAGTGGGCGGCTGACGTGCCCGATGGTTTCATCTTCTCGCTGAAGGCGACGCGGTTCGTCACCAATCGGCGGGTGCTGGCCGAAGCCGGTGAATCGATGGAGCGGTTCCTGTCATCTGGAATCAGCGAACTCGGCGATCATCTCGGGCCGCTGCTCTGGCAGTTCGCGCCGACGAAGAAGTTCGATCCGGACGATTTCGAGGCCTTCCTGAAGCTGCTGCCGGCAAAACAGGACGGGCTGGCGCTTCGCCACGTGGTCGAGGTCCGGCACGATTCCTTCAAGGTGCCGGAATTTGTGGCGCTGCTTGCGAAGTACGGGGTGGCGCCGGTCTGCGCCGAGCATTTCGAATATCCGATGATCGCCGACGTCACCGCCGATTTCGTCTATGCCAGGCTGCAGAAGGGCTCGGACGATATTGCGACCTGCTATCCGGACAAGGAACTGAAGGCCTGGGCGAACCGGCTGGAGGTCTGGGCCGAGGGCAAGATCCCCGACGACCTGCCGCTGATCGATCCGGATCGCAAGGTCAAGGCCGAGCCGCGCGACGTCTTCGCTTTCATGATCCATGAGGGCAAGGTGAACGCGCCGCATGGAGCGATCGCCCTGCAGCAGGTGCTGGCGAAATAGGCCAAGGGCTCACGCATCGGGCGGCGCGAAGCTGAAGCATCGCAACCCGAAGCTGAAGCATCGGGTGGGTTAAAGAGGCCGGACGTGGGTTGCGAGGTCTTCCGCCGTCAGGCCCTTTCCGGCGCGATGGCCGGCCTCCGCGTGCAGCCAGACGCCGGCGGCGGCGGCTTCGAAGGCCGGCAGGCCCTGGGCGAGCAATGCGCCGATGATACCGGCGAGCACATCACCGGAACCGGCGGTGGCAAGCCAGACGGGAGCATTGGTATTGATCAGCGCCCGCCCGTCCGGCGCAGCAATGACAGTATCGGCGCCCTTATAGACGATCGCGGCATTGGCGCGGCGGGCCGCAGCCACTGCTTTATCCACCTTCCCCAGTGCATCGTCGCTACCGATATCGGGAAAGAGCCGCGAGAACTCACCTTCGTGTGGCGTCAGCACCAGGCGTGGCTTGCCCCGGAAGAGATCGAAAAGCTGCTGCGGATCGTCCTTGAACGAGGAGATGCCGTCGGCATCGAGCACGAGATGGCGATCGGCAAGGGCGGTGACGAAGCCGCGTGCCCTGGCGCCGATGCCGAAACCGGGACCCAGCACGAATGTCTGCAGCCGCTTGTCGGCGAGCCAGTTTTCGAGGTCGGCCTCGTCGTCGATCGCACGCAGCATGACGGCTGTGAGATGCGCGGCATTGGCGGCCATCGCCGCATGAGGGGCAGCGATCGTCACCAGGCCGGCGCCGGCCTTCAGGCCCGATATCGCCGACATGCGCGCAGCCCCCGTCTTGTCGGCCTCGCCTGAGAAGACCACCAGATGGCCGCGCTGGTATTTGTGGGTTTCCATCTGCTCGGCCGGCAGCACGCTCTTCCAGGCGTCCGGCCTGTTCTCGGCGATAACGCCGCCTGCTGTGGCCCTGACGATGCGGGCGGGGATACCGATGTCGAAGACCTCCAGTTCACCGCAAAGCTCTCTGCCCGGCATCAGCAGATGGCCGGGCTTTCGCGTCATGAAGGTGATGGTGTTCTGCGCCCGGAAGGCCGCACCCAGCACCTTGCCGGTACGGCCATCGAGGCCGGAGGGCAGATCGATGGCAATGACCGGGACACCGGCCTCGGCGACGCGCCCGATCAGCGCGCCGACATCGGCCGGCACCTCGCGGCCGAGCCCGGCGCCGAACAGGCCATCGATGACGACGTCACCGGTTTCGGGCTGGTAAAGGCGAAGCTCCTGTCCCTGGCGCGCGCAGCCGGAGCGGGCGCGGGCGGGATCGCCCTTCAGCCTTGAGGGATCACCGAGATGGAAGAGCGCCACCGTCGCCCCGCACTCCTGCAGATGTCTTGCCGCGACATAGGCGTCGCCGCCATTGTTGCCCGGACCACAAAGCAGGACGAAACGCAGCGCATCCGGATGAAGCCGCAGCGCGGCCGCCGCAACCGCAGCCCCTGCCCTTTCCATCAGGCCGAAGGAATCGATACCGGATGCGGCAGCGGCCGCATCGACGGCGGCCATTTCGGCGGGCGTCAGAAGAAGGTCGGACAGATGTTGGCTCATCGGCCCATTCAATTCAATAAACGCCTAAAAAACAACCGCCTGAGAGGATAAAGAAGAGCGCTTTATTTGTGCATTTGCCCATATTTTAATCTCGCATCGTTATGCTTTCACAGTTGCTGATATTCGAGATTTTTTCGGTTTTGGATGTGATTCTGGCCCTGAGGCAATGTTTTTCCACTTCTCCGTCACCAAAACGACATGAAATCTCCCGCAAACGCGCCGGTTTTGACGGAATTGACGTCTTTTTTCGATAAGATGGATTTCAAACTGGCACGATATCTGCATCATATCCGGCGAGCGGGAACATTCCTGCCATAACGGGAGAAGCGGAGAGATATTTTCTCATGAAAAAGATCGAAGCGATCATTAAGCCTTTCAAGCTGGACGAAGTGAAGGAAGCTCTTCAGGAAGTCGGCCTGCAAGGTATTACGGTCACGGAAGCCAAGGGCTTCGGCCGTCAGAAGGGCCACACGGAACTCTACCGCGGCGCCGAATACGTCGTCGATTTCCTGCCGAAGGTAAAGGTCGAGGTGGTGCTGGCCGACGAGAACGCCGAGGCCGTCATCGATGCGATCCGCAAGGCGGCGCAGACCGGCCGCATCGGCGACGGAAAAATCTTCGTCTCCAATGTCGAAGAGGTAATCCGCATCCGTACCGGCGAGACCGGCATCGACGCCATCTGACCCACTTTGCCAACCGCGCAAAGTTCGATACGGTCAGCGCGGCCACCTATTGTCATTGCAAATCGGAGGAAGGTATTTAATGGCGACCGCAAGCGAAATTCTGAAGCAGATCAAAGAGAACGACGTGAAGTTCGTCGATCTGCGGTTCACCGACCCGAAGGGCAAGCTGCAGCATGTGACGATGGACGTCGTCTGCGTCGACGAAGACATGTTCGCTGACGGCGTGATGTTCGACGGCTCCTCGATCGGCGGCTGGAAGGCCATCAACGAGTCCGACATGGTGCTGATGCCCGATACCGAGACGGTGCATATGGACCCGTTCTTCGCTCAGTCGACCATGGTCATCATGTGCGATATCCTCGATCCGGTTTCCGGCGAGGCCTATAACCGCGATCCGCGCGGCACCGCCAAGAAGGCCGAAGCCTATCTCAAGGCATCCGGCATCGGCGACACGATCTTCGTCGGCCCCGAAGCCGAATTCTTCGTCTTCGACGACGTCAAGTACAAGGCCGACCCCTACAATACGGGCTTCAAGCTCGACTCGACGGAACTGCCGTCGAACGACGACACCGATTACGAAACCGGCAACCTCGGCCATCGCCCGCGCGTCAAGGGCGGCTATTTCCCGGTTCCCCCGGTCGACAGTGCCCAGGACATGCGCTCGGAAATGCTGACGGTGCTCTCCGAAATGGGCGTCGTCGTCGAAAAGCATCACCATGAAGTCGCCGCCGCCCAGCACGAACTCGGCATCAAGTTCGACACGCTGGTGCGCAACGCCGACAAGATGCAGATCTACAAATACGTCGTGCACCAGGTGGCAAACGCCTACGGCAAGACGGCGACCTTCATGCCGAAGCCGATCTTCGGCGACAACGGCTCGGGCATGCACGTGCATCAGTCGATCTGGAAGGGCGGCAAGCCGACCTTCGCCGGCGACGAATATGCAGGCCTTTCCGAAAGCTGCCTGTTCTACATCGGTGGCATCATCAAGCATGCCAAGGCGATCAACGCGTTCACCAATCCGTCGACGAACTCCTACAAGCGTCTCGTCCCGGGTTATGAAGCGCCGGTGCTGCTCGCCTATTCGGCCCGCAACCGCTCGGCATCCTGCCGCATTCCGTTCGGCTCCAACCCGAAGGCCAAGCGCGTCGAAGTCCGCTTCCCGGATCCGACCGCCAACCCCTATCTCGCTTTCGCCGCCATGCTGATGGCCGGCCTCGACGGCATCAAGAACAAGATCCATCCGGGCAAGGCGATGGACAAGGATCTCTACGATCTGCCGCCGAAGGAACTGAAGAAGATCCCGACCGTCTGCGGCAGCCTGCGCGAAGCGCTCGAAAGCCTCGACAAGGACCGCAAGTTCCTGACCGCCGGCGGCGTGTTCGACGACGACCAGATCGATGCCTTCATCGAGCTGAAAATGGCAGAGGTGATGCGTTTCGAAATGACGCCGCATCCAGTCGAATACGACATGTACTATTCGGCCTGATTGGCCTGAACACGGAAAGTCCCGGTCTCCGGGGCTTTCCCCTCCCAGGGTCATGGACGCCAGCAGGAGGATATGACGTTCATGTGACGCGCTTGCGCAAAAATCTTGATTTGCGCGGCACCAATCACCAAATTTGGTGATGAAAGGAAGTCGTACCATGAAAGAAAGAGTAGCAAAGTTCAGTATCGGCGAAGTGGTCCGGCACAAGGTTTTCCCGTTTCGCGGCGTCATCTTCGACGTTGATCCGGAGTTCGCGAATACGGAGGAATGGTGGAATTCCATTCCGGCCGAGGTGCGCCCGAGCAGAGATCAGCCCTTCTATCACCTGCTCGCCGAAAATGACGAAAGCGAATATGTCGCTTATGTCTCCGAGCAGAACCTGATGAACGATGAAAGCGGCACGCCGCTTCGCAACCCGCAGATCTACCAGATTTTCGATCAGGCCCCGTCCGGGCAGTTCAAACCCAAGATGAGCTTCGCCCACTAGATCGGTTGATCCACAGCATGAACAAGGCCTCGCCTCTCCCAGCGAGGCCTTTTCTGTTGGTAACAAATGCGGCTTGCGCGGCCGCTGATAATACGGCCATTTCTCTATTTCCTTCCACGGGGAAGCCCCTCATCCGGCTGCCGCCACCGACCGGGGCCGAGCCACGGGTTTCGACCCGTCCTTCGGACCCCCGCTCGCGGGGCGAAGGGACCAAGCCGCAAGCTCTCGGTCCCCGCACACCTCTCGCAAAGCACGTCCCCTCTCCCCGTTTTTCACGGGGAGAGGGGCAGCTTCAGGTTCGAACCGAGCAGCCATGGCGCCAGCAGTCGATCAACAAAAAACCCGGCTTGAAGCCGGGTTTCTATTCAATATGGCGGCGGCAGGATTACTGAGCCTTGGCTGCCTTCTGGGCGTCTTCCAGCTTCTTGCGGGCCTCTTCAGCCTTCTTCTGCATGCCTTCCTGCAGGCTGCGCTGGCTTTCGGCGAGCTTGGATTCGGAAACCGGTTCGCCGTCATAAGCGCCGGTGAAGCCTTCGAGCGAAATCTTGATCGGGTTCGGAGCGCGACGGAAGTTGATCGAGGTGAAGATCACGTCGCTGCCCTTCTTGAGGCTGGCGATCATCGCGTCGGTCAACGGAATTTCGGCCGTGCACTTGTCCGGCAGGCAGACGGCGTAGTCGAGCTTCTGGCCCTTGCCGCCGTCGATCTGCATGATGATGCCCGGGGGAATCAGGCGTGCCGTGGGAACCGAGACCTGCAGGAGCTTGCGGTTGATCTTGCCAGTGACGGAGATCAGGCCGACGGCCGTGACGAGCTGGCCGCCATTGGCGAGAATCAGGTTCTGGACAACACAGATGTCGTTGTCTTCCTGCTTGCTGCAGGTCTTGTACCAGCCGAGCTTCGGCGCGCCGGCGGCCTGCGCCTGGCCATCGGCCGGAGCCTGCGCCGCCGCATCCTGTGCGAAGGAGGAGACCGGTGCCGAAGCGCCGAACACCACTGCCAGAACGGACAGTGCTGCCCGCATTTTCTTTTCAGACTTGAACATCATAACGAATTCCGTCTCCTGATATCCGTTCGGGGCCGCGTCTTTGCCGCCCCAACCATCGGGTCGTTCGGCACTCACCTCTTAAAAAAATAAGGCAAATGCATGACCCCAAACTTCGGGTTCACCTGTTACATCGCAGCGTTCAAGATATCCAGCATTTCTTTGGCAATTCGAGGCGCAATTTCGTCGCGATGCCGAAGAAATCGCCGCTCCGTGTTGGAATCGAGCGACCCCATGCTAATCTCCGCGGTGAATCATGCCCGTTTTCGTGGTCGCAAGGATTGCCGAATGCTCCGGATCGTCGTCCCCCTCGTCCTCTCGCTGCTGTGCGGCGCTGTTGCCGCCGAACCGCTGCACGGAATCGCGATGCATGGCGAACCGGCCTTGCCGGCTGATTACAAACACTTCCCTTACGTCAATCCCGATGTGAAGAAGGGCGGCAAGATCACCTACGGCGTCGTCGGCACCTTCGACAGCCTCAACCCGTTCATTCTGAAGAGCATGCGCACAACGGCACGCGGCATGTGGGATCCGGAATATGGCAATCTCGTCTACGAATCGCTGATGCAGCGCTCCAGGGACGAGCCCTTCACGCTCTACGGCCTGCTGGCCGAGACGGTGGAATGGGACGAGGACAGGAGCTTCATCCAGTTCAACCTCAATCCGAAGGCGAAATGGGCCGATGGCCAGCCGGTGACGCCCGAAGACGTGATGTTCACCTTCGAGCTGATGCGCGACAAGGGCCGCGTGCCCTTCGCCAACCGCCTCAACGTCGTCGCCAAGATGGAAAAGGTCGGCGAACACAGTGTGCGTTTCACCTTCAACGACAAGGCCGACCGCGAGACGCCGCTGATTTTCGGTCTTTTCCCGGTGCTGCCGAAACATGCGATTGATCCGGAAACCTTCGACCGTTCGTCGCTGACCCCGCCAGTCGGCTCCGGTCCCTACAAGGTCAAGACGGTGAAGCCCGGCGAGAGCATCACCTATGAGCGTGATCCGAACTACTGGGGCAAGGACATTCCCTCCAAAGTCGGCACCGACAATTACGACCAGATCACCGTGCAATATTTCCTGCAGGACACGACGCTGTTCGAGGCCTTCAAGAAGGGCGATATCGATGTCTATCCTGATGGCAATCCCGGCCATTGGGCCAATGCCTATGATTTCCCCGCCGTCACCTCGGGCGCTGTCGTCAAGGAGGTGTACACGCCGAAACTGCCGAGCGGCATGCTCGGCTTCGTGTTCAATACGCGCCGGCCGATCTTTACCGATCCCAAAGTGCGCGAAGGCCTGTCGCTGGTGTTCGATTTCGAGTGGGCAAACAAGAACCTCTATTCCAGTGCCTATAAGCGCACGCAGAGCTTCTGGCAGAATTCCGAACTTTCGAGTTTCGGCGTTCCGGCCAATGCGTCAGAGCTTGCTCTGCTCGGGCCAATCAAGGACAAAATCGCGCCCAGTATTCTCGACGGCACCTACAAGCTGCCGGTGACCGATGGCTCGGGCCGCGACCGCAATGTGCTGAAGCAGGCGGTCGAGCTGTTGAAACAGGGCGGCTATACGATCCAGGGCGGCAAGATGGCTGATGCTTCAGGCCGCCAGCTCGCCTTCGAAATCATGACGCAGAATGCCGACCAGGAAAAGCTTGCCATCGCCTACCAGCGGTCACTGCAGGCGATCGGCATTGCCGCCTCGATTCGCACGGTCGACGATTCGCAATATCAGAGCCGGACGAACAGCTTCGATTACGACATGATCATGAAATCCTACACCTCGTCGCTGTCGCCGGGTAACGAACAGCTCGGCCGCTGGTCTTCCGCCGCACGCACGCGCGAAGGGACGGACAGCTTCGCCGGTGCCAACGATCCCGATCTGGACACACTGATCGACCATCTGCTCAGGGCGCGCTCGGCAGAGGATTTCACCGCGGCGGTGCGCTCCTATGATCGGCTGCTGCTCTCCGGCCATTACGTGCTGCCGCTCTATCATATCGACCAGCAATGGGTGGCGCACAGCAAGCGCATCGGTCGTCCCGACAGCGTGCCCCTCAATGGTTATCAGCTGCCGGTATGGTGGGATGCGAGCGTGCAGTAGAACGCGCCGAACTGCCGCCGCCCAATGTCTCCCAGGAGACGCATAGAATAAGGAAGACCCTCATGGAACGCATCACCATCGACGTCGTCTCGGATGTCGTCTGCCCCTGGTGTTATCTCGGCAAGGCGCGGCTGGAGCTCGCCATCGCCGAAGTGCAGGACGAGATCGGCGTCGACATCAACTGGCGGCCGTACCGGCTCAATCCAGACTATCCCAAGGAAGGCGTCGACCAGAAGAAGGCGCTGGCCGAGAAGCTCGGCGGCGAGGAGCGCGTGGCCCAGGCCCACAAGATGCTCACTGACCTCGGCCGCGGCGTCGGCATCGCCTTCGATTTCGAAGCGATCAAGATCGGCCCGAACACGCTGGACGCCCATCGGCTGATCCACTGGGCGATGATCGAAGGCCGCGAGAAGCAGGACAAGGTCGTCACGGCACTGTTCAAGGGGAATTTCGAGGAAGGCCGCAATGTCGGCGACCATCAAGTGCTGCTCGATATTGCCGAAAAGGCCGGCCTCGACCGCTCGGTCATCGCCTCGCTGCTTGCCTCCGATGCCGATCGCGACCTGATCGTCGCCGAGATCAAGGCGGCACAGGAGATGGGCGTCAACGGCGTGCCCTTCTTCATTTTCGATCAGCAATATGCGGTCAGCGGCGCACAGACGCCGGATGTGCTGGCAGGCGCTCTACGCGATATCGCCAAGGCGAAAGCCGAGGCGCGATCGGGGCTCAACTGAGGCTATCGATGCGGATCGAGATCCAGAGCCGCGGCAAAGTTGAGTGGAGGATTTCGCAGCACTCAAGCGCGCCGCCAAACATCAAGGATCCGCTATTCGACACCATAATGGATGGCGCCGATGAATGGGCAACGCTGATCGGCTGGTGGGAACCACCGGCCGACTAGGTCCAGTTTTTGCGATGAGGCACCGATAACGACACGACAGACGGCGTAGCTTCATTTGAAGTACTCCTACTGCGGCCAATTTATTTCATCTGCCTTAGTATTTTAGAAGGACCTTCAAGTGAGTGCTCCATTGCTATCTTCGGGTGAACTTGCTTCGAATTCTGAATCAATGATCGCGATCACATTTTTGGGGGACGATGATTCAAACTGTCTTGCGCCTATTTCACTTGCGCTACAGCAGAGCTGCCCCAACTCAACGATCGAGATCCTGGAAAACGACGAAGAGAAACCCCTTTTCATTTTTCAAGATTCTACCTTGATCGGCAGCGTGATGTTCATGGATCTTCCGGCTCCTTTGCATGAAGCCGACCCAGAAATCAGAAATGTGTGGTTTTGGCCGACCGCCTGGGAGGAAATTAGTCAGCATCGATCTCATATTATTGTCACCATTTTTGGCAAAGGCAGTGCAAAGCAAAAAGCTCTGACCTTGCAAAGGACGCTGCGCTCAATTCTCACAAGTGTCACTTCTGCGATCGGCGTCGCATTCCCTTCCTCAGGAACGTTGTTGCCGACTTCGATGGCGCTGCCGGTACTTGATAACAAATCTGAAATCGCTGTTCCGCTTTTTATTTCCTGCTTCTTTGCGAAAGAGAATATGTCGCGTTTTCCCACGCCTTCAATCTTTTGCTCCACAGAGGGATTTGGGAACTTCGGCTTGAAGAACGTTGAAGCGCGAGGCTTTCCCGGCACCCGTCGCGATTTGCATGAGTTCATGCTTGCCTTCGCGACATACCTGATCGAGCATCGGGCAGAAGTGAAGGATGGCGACACGGTCGGCCCAGGAGAGCAAAAAATTATCGTTAAGATCGAGAAGTCACTTTTTCGCAAAAACCAAGTATACAGTCTCTATTTCCAGAAAATGACTTGGAGAACGAAACTGTGCGCCTTTCTATTTGGCAACCGGCCTTAGCTCAACCCAGCACAGGAACGCATTGCACCTCGGTCTTAACCGAATTGGCGATGAAGCATTCGTCGTGGGCGCGATGATGCAGGGCTTCGAGCTCGCTCAGAAAGGGCTGTTTGTCGCCGGAGAAAACCACATGCGGCCTCAGCGTCACGACGGTCATGGCGAGGCGGCCTTCGGCATTCTTCTCCATGATGCCCTCGGCGGCATCGATGTAGCTGTCGACGCAGAATCCCCGTTTGGCGGCGATCGACAGGAACCAGAGCATATGGCAGCTGGAGAGCGAAGCGACGAAAGCCTCTTCCGGATCGACTGCGTCCTCGGCTGAATAGGGCATCGGGACGACATGCGCGGAAGAAGACGCCCTCACCTCGATGCCGCCATCGAAGGTCCAGCGGTGGACGCGGCTGTAGCGATTGTCGGTGAAGGTCTCGCCGTTTCGCTCCCAGGCGATCGTCGCGCCATATGTCGCCATCTGCATCTTCCTCTGTTTACTTCGCCATCTCCGCCAGCTGCGTCATGACAACAGCCGCACCCTGCAGGCGCTTTTCCGGGGTCGGCAGGTCGCGGGTCAGGAACAGGCTGTGATCGGGGCGGATCTTCGCCATCGTGCCCTGCCTGCCGATATAACCGACGAGGTTTGCCGGGTTAGGGAATTCCTTGTTGCGGAACTGCACGACCACGCCCTTCGGGCCGGCATCGAGCTTTTCGACATTGGCAGTGCGGCAGAGCGACTTGATGTAGACGATCTTCAGCAGATGCTGCACTTCGATCGGCATCGGCCCGAAACGGTCGATCATCTCGGCGCCGAAGCCGTCGATCTCCTTGAGTTCGGTGATTTCGCCGAGGCGGCGATAAAGCGCCATGCGCAGATGCAGATCTGGCACGTAACCCTCAGGGATCATCACCGTCGTGCCGACAGAGATTTGCGGCGACCAGCCGGTGTCATGGATCTCGTCGACGCCCTTGACCTCGGCGACCGCCTCTTCCAGCATCTGCTGATAAAGTTCGAAGCCGACTTCCTTGATGTGGCCCGACTGCTCTTCGCCGAGCAGGTTGCCGGCGCCGCGAATATCGAGATCGTGGCTTGCCAGCTGGAAGCCGGCGCCAAGCGTGTCGAGCGACTGCAGCACCTTCAGCCGGCGGTCGGCGGTTGCCGTCAGCACCTTATTGACAGGCAGGGTGAAGAGCGCGAAAGCGCGCACCTTCGAGCGGCCGACGCGGCCGCGCAGCTGATAGAGCTGGGCGAGGCCGAACATATCGGCGCGGTGGACGATCAGCGTGTTGGCTGTCGGCACATCGAGGCCGGATTCGACGATGGTTGTGGACAGCAGCACGTCATAGCGGCCTTCATAGAAGGCGTTCATGATGTCTTCCAGTTCGCCGGCCGGCATCTGGCCATGGGCGACGGCAACCTTCAGCTCCGGCACATCCGACTGGAGGAAGGCGTGCACGTCGGCGAGGTCGGCAAGCCTTGGGCAGACGTAAAAACTCTGGCCGCCGCGATAATGCTCGCGCATCAGTGTCTCGCGGATGACCAGGCTGTCGAAGGGCGAGATGAACGTGCGCACCGCCATGCGGTCGACCGGCGGCGTGGTGATCAGCGACAGTTCGCGCACGCCGGTCATGGCGAGCTGCAGCGTGCGCGGGATCGGCGTTGCCGACAGCGTCAGCACATGCACGTCGCTCTTCAGCTCCTTCAGCCGCTCCTTGTGCTTGACGCCGAAATGCTGCTCCTCGTCGATGACGAGCAGGCCGAGATTGGCGAATTTGATGCCGGCGCCGAGCAGCGCATGCGTGCCGACGACGATGTCGGTCTTGCCGTCGGCCACTTCCTTCTTGGTCAGCGCCAGCTCCTTGGCGCCGACCAGGCGCGAGGCTTGTTGGATGCGCACCGGCAGGCCGCGGAAACGCTCGGAAAAGGTCTTGAAATGCTGGCGGGCCAGCAGCGTAGTCGGCACGACGACGGCAACCTGAACGCCGTTCATCGCCGCGACGAAAGCGGCGCGCAGCGCCACTTCGGTCTTGCCGAAACCGACGTCGCCGCAGACCAGACGGTCCATCGGCCGGCCGGCGCCGAGATCGGAGCGGACCGCCTCGATGGCGTTGTCCTGGTCTTCGGTCTCATCATAGGGGAAGCGGGCGGCGAATTCGTCGTAAAGACCTTCGGGCGTCGTCAGCATCGGCGCGTGGCGCGTCAGGCGCTCGGCGGCGATGCGGATCAGCGCATCGGCCATATCGAGCAGGCGCCTCTTCAGCTTGGCCTTGCGCATCTGCCAGGCGCCGCCGCCGAGCTTGTCGAGCTGGGCTTCGGTGCCCTCGCCGCCATAACGCGAGAGAAGATCGATGTTTTCGACCGGCAGGAAGAGCTTGGCCTCGTCGGCATATTGCAGCTCGAGGCAGGCATGCGGGGCGCCTGCCGCCTCGATGGTCCGCAGGCCGATGAAACGGCCGATGCCATGTTCTGCATGGACGACGATCGAGCCTTCGTCGAGGCCGGCGACCTCGGCAATGAAATCGGCCGCACGCTTGCGGCGCTTCGAGCGGCGCACCATGCGGTCGCCTAATATATCCTGCTCGCCGATGACGACGAGATCGCCAGCCTCGAAGCCGGATTCGAGGCTGAGCACGGCAGCCGCCGCTTCGCCCCGCGCCAACGAAGCGACATCCTTCAGCGCCTCGATCGGCTTGACCTTTTCCAGGCCGTGCTCGTTCAGCACCTGTAGCAGACGTTCCAGCGAGCCTTCGGTCCAGGCGGTGACGAGCACTTTCGCGCCGCCGGCGCGGCGGTCGGCAATATGCTTGACGACGATGTCGAAGATGTTGATGCGTTCGGCATCGCCGCCCTCGGCATTCGAACGGGCCCAGCGCTGGCCCTGGCGGGCATCGATATTGACGACCCGCCTCGCCTCGCCTTCGATTTCGTTGAAGGGGCTGATGCGGATCGCACCGAGCGCATCCAGAGTTTTTGCGAAAAGCTTGCTGTCGAGATAGAGCTGGCCCGGCGTCACCGGCTTGTAGGGTGTGCCCTGGGCCATCTGATTCTTGGCCGGCTGGCCGGAATTCAGGCGGGCGTCGTAATAATCGAAAACGAGCTTGGAGCGCTCTTCGGCCGCTTCACGCACCGTATGGTCGGTGACGATACGGAAGCCGCTGAGATAATCGAAGACGGTATCGAGCTTTTCGTAGAAGAGCGGCAGCCAATGCTCCATGCCGGGATAACGGCGGCCTTCGGAGACGGCGAGATAGAGCGCGTCATCACGCGTCGACGCGCCGAAAGCCGAGAGATAATTCTTGCGGAAGCGGCTGATCGTATCCGGCGTCAGCGTCACCTCGCTCATCGGATTGAGATCGAGCGAGCGCACCTGGCCTGTGGTGCGCTGGCTCGCCGGATCGAAACTGCGGATCGATTCCAGCGTATCGCCGAAGAAATCGAGGCGGACCGGCTCTTCCGACCCCGGCACGAAGACGTCGAGGATGCCGCCGCGCACGGCATATTCGCCGACCTCGCGAACGGTCGCAACACGGTCGAAGCCGTTGCGCTCCAGGCGGCCGGCGAGATCGTCCATGCGCAGCTGGTTGCCGGGACGGGCCGAAAAGCTGAGGCTCTCGATCACATCCTGGGGCGCCACCTTCTGCAGCATGGCATTGGCGGTGACGAGCACGATCGCCGCATGCGGCTTTTTGCGGTGGGCAATCAGGCCGCCGAGCGCGGCAAGCCGGCGGGCCGAGGTATCGGCGCTCGGCGAGACGCGGTCATAGGGCAGACAGTCCCAGGCCGGCAGGGTGAGAACCGGAATGTCGGGGGCGACGAAGCCCAGCATCTGCTCGAGATCGGCCATGCGGTGGCCGTCGGATATGACATAGGCGACCGGCTCTCCCGCGCGGGCGAGCTCGGCGAGCAGCAGCGTTTCAAGGCCGGCGGGCACATTGCCGATCGTCAGCGGCTCGGCAATGGCCGCAAGCTTCTTCGCATCAAAACCAGGGATCATTCCGGCGTCCTGAGGGGCTTGTCGAAATCGGGCGTGTAAGCGGCCAGGCGGGCAAACATCGGCGTCTGGAAACGTTCAGGCACCGGCCATGTTCCCATGATCCAGCGAACCAGATCATTGTCCTCTTCCGCCATGATCGTCTCGAACTCGTCGAGTTCGGCATCCGACAGCGTCGCGATCTCGGCTTCGGCAAACTGGCCGAAAACCAGATCCATCTCGCGAATGCCGCGATGCCAGCAACGGAAAAGGATCCGGCGGCGGCGCGGGTCGAGACCGGCACTCGTGAGCGTGACACCTGTCATGGTATTACCTTCCTGTTGATGCGCCTCTATAGACCCTGGAAAGCGGCTTGTCAGCCTTGCCAAGGCCGCATTGTTCATCGCATTTTGGCCGCATGCGCCCCGCCATTCTCGATCCGCTGTTTTCTCCCATTTCGGGCCTTCCGGGCGTCGGCCCGAAGATCGCCGAACTGCTGGTGAAACTGCTCGGGCGCGACACGCCGGAGGATTGCCGGGTCATCGACCTCCTCTTCCACGCGCCCTTTTCGCTGATCGACCGGCGTAACCAGCCGGGGATCGCCCGCGCGCCACAGGGCGCGATCGTGACGATCACAGCGCGGGTCGACCGGCACCAGGTGCCGCCGCGCGGCAAAAGCAATGTGCCCTACCGCGTCTTCCTACATGACGAGACCGGCGAGTTGACGCTGGTGTTCTTCCGCGGACAGGCGGCGTGGCTGGAAAAACAGCTGCCCGTTGACGCCGAGGTGACGGTCAGCGGCAAGGTCGACTGGTTCAACGGCCGCGCCTCGATGGTGCATCCCGACCATATCGTCAAAGCAGACGAAGCGGAGAACCTGCCGCTCGTGGAGCCGATCTACCCGCTGACGGCGGGGCTCTCGCCGAAGACATTGCGCAAGATCATCGACGGCGCGTTGCCGCGCTTTCCCGAACTGCCGGAATGGATCGATCTCGCCTTGACTGAGAAGCAGGGCCTGCCGTCGATCCGCGACAGCTTCCACATGCTGCATGAGCCGCGCGACCCCGGAGATATCGATCCGCAGGCCCCTGCCCGGCGCCGGCTTGCCTATGACGAATTCCTCGCCGGCCAGCTGTCGCTGAGCCTGGTGCGCCAGAGGCTGCGCAAAGTGGCGGGTCAGCCGGTGCATGCGACCGGCGAAATCAGCGGCAAAATTTTGAAGACATTGCCTTTCCAACTCACATCAAGCCAGACCGAGGCGATCGCCGACATTCTGAAGGACATGGCCGGAACGGAACGCATGCTGCGGCTGCTGCAGGGCGATGTCGGCGCCGGCAAGACGCTGGTGGCGCTGATGGCGATGGCGGCGGTGATCGAGAGCGGCGGTCAGGCCGTGCTGATGGCGCCGACCGAAATCCTGGCACGCCAGCACCATGCGACGATCTCGAAATTCGCCGCCTCATCAGGGCTCGGCATCGAGGTGCTGACCGGGCGCACCAAGGGCCGTGAACGCGAGGACATCCTGGAGCGCATTGCCTCCGGCGCCGCCCAGATCGTCATCGGCACGCATGCGCTGTTCCAGGACAGCGTCACCTACGCCAACCTCATGCTTGCCGTCGTCGACGAGCAGCATCGTTTCGGCGTGCATCAGCGGCTGCGGCTGACCGCCAAAGGCATCTCGCCGCATATGTTGGTGATGACGGCAACGCCGATCCCGCGCACTTTGGTGCTTGCCGCCTTCGGCGACATGGACGTCTCCAAACTCACCGAGAAACCGGCCGGCCGCAAGCCGATCCAGACGATCACAGTGCCGATGGAGCGAACAGGCGAAATCGTTGGGCGGCTGCAGAGCGCGATAGCCGAGGGCAAGAAGGCCTACTGGATCTGCCCGCTGGTCGAAGAATCCGAAGAGCTCGACCTGATGTCGGCCGAGGAGCGGCATGCGACGCTGGTCGCGGCACTCGGTCCCGATATCGGCCTCATCCACGGCCGCATGAGCGGGCCGGAGAAGGATGCAGCGATGATGGCATTCAAGAACGGCGAGACCCGGCTGCTCGTCGCCACGACAGTCGTCGAGGTCGGCGTCGACGTGCCGGATGCGACGATCATGGTGATCGAACATGCCGAACGCTTCGGCCTGGCGCAATTGCATCAGCTGCGCGGCCGCGTCGGTCGCGGCGATGAGGCTTCGACCTGCATCCTGCTCTATAAGGGGCCGCTCGGCGAAACCGGCCATTCCCGGCTTTCGATCATGCGGGAGACGGAGGACGGTTTTCGCATCGCCGAAGAGGACCTGAAGCTGCGCGGCGAAGGCGAATTGCTCGGCACAAGGCAATCCGGCACACCGGGCTTCCGCATTGCCAGCCTCGAGGCGCATGCCGATCTGCTCGAGATTGCCCGCAAGGATGCGGCCTATCTGATCGAGCGCGATCCGGAACTGACCAGCGAAAGAGGACAGGCGATCCGCACCCTGCTTTATCTTTTCCGCCGCGACGAGGCGATCCGGTTCCTCAGAGCAGGATAAAGCGCGCCACACGCGCCGTGCATGTTGTTATCCCAAAACCGCTAAACACTTTTGGGCGACATGCGTCATTCAACCTTGGAAACGGCCACCGGCTTCGGCCGCGGCAAATGCTTCGGCTTCGGCTCGGACTGAGGGATTTCAGGAGCCACGAGCCCGCCTGAGATCAGGAACTTGGCGGCATCTTCCGGCGACATGTCGAGCAGCACAATCTTCTCGCGCGGTACGAAGACGAGGAAACCGGCGGTCGGCACCGGCGTCGGCGGCAGGAAGACCGCAACCATATCCTGGCCCATGGCGTTGAACTTCGAAGCGATCTCGCCCTTGGCGTCGGTGGCCACGAAAACCAGCGCCCAGAGGCCGGGACTGGGATATTCGATGAGGCCGACTTTCTTAAAGGAGTTCGACTGCTCCTTCAGCACCGTTTCGAAAATCTGCTTCACGCTTCTGTAGATCGTGCGCACCAGCGGCATGCGCTGAACGACCGATTCGCCGAAACCGACGATGCTCTGGCCGATCAGGTTCTTGCCGAGAAAACCGACAACGGTGATCAGCACGACGGCCGTCAGCAGGCCGAAACCGGGAATGGCGAAATTGAGATAGCTTTCCGGATTCCAGCGCGCCGGAATATAGGGCCTGACCCAGCTGTCGGACCAGTGGATGAAGGTCCAGGTCAGCCAGATGGTGATCGCGATCGGCGCGCAGATGATCAGGCCCGCGAGAAAATTATTCCTCAGCCGGGTCGCGACCGGCATTCTGGGGGTGTTGTCGGTCATCTCTCCTGATGAGCTCCATCTCGGTCCTGGACAGGCCGGAACGCCGGCCCTTCCCCCTTGTCCGCCTGGTAAAACTGCCAGAATTCGGGGCGTCACACAATATGTTTCGGCGCGAAGATCGGGGCGTCGCGGGCTTATTCCACGGTCACGGATTTCGCCAGATTGCGCGGCTGATCGACGTCGGTGCCCATGAAGACGGCGGTGTGATAGGCGAGCAGCTGGATCGGCAGCGAGAAGATCATCGGCGCGATGATTTCGTCGACAACGGGCAGGATGATCGTCGCCATGGTCGGCAGTTTCGAGGCCGCAGCACCCGCCTCGTCGGTGATGAAGATGATTCGACCGCCGCGGGCTGCGACCTCCTGCATGTTCGAAACGGTCTTTTCGAAGAAACGGTCGTAGGGAGCGATAACGATAACGGGCATATTCTCATCGATCAGCGCGATCGGCCCGTGCTTCAATTCGCCGGCGGCATAACCTTCGGCGTGGATATAGGAAATTTCCTTGAGTTTCAGCGCGCCTTCCATGGCAAGCGGGAAGCTGGTGCCGCGGCCGAGATAGAGCACGTCCTTGCACTTCGACAGTTCGCGCGACAGGCTTTCCATCTGCGGCTGGATGAGGTTCAGCACCCGGCTCATGACGCGCGGCATTTCGGCGAGATGGCGCACCAGCGCCCTCTCCTCCTCCGCACTCACCGTGCCGCGCGCCTTGCCGGCGCCGATCGCGAGCGACGCCAGCACGGCGAGCTGGCAGGTGAAGGCCTTGGTCGAGGCGACGCCGATTTCGGGGCCGGCCATGATCGGGAAGACGGCGTCGGATTCGCGGGCGATCGTCGATTCGCGGACATTGACGACCGCGCCGATCTTCAGGCCGTTGTCACGGCAATAACGCAGCGATGCCAGCGTATCGGCGGTTTCGCCCGACTGCGAGATGAAGAGTGCGGCCTGCGACGACGACAGCGGCATTTCGCGGTAACGGAATTCGGAGGCGACGTCGATCTCGACCGGAAGGCGGGCATAACGCTCGAACCAGTATTTGCCGACGAGACCGGCGAGATAAGCGGTGCCGCAGGCCGAGATCGCAAGGCCGGTCGCCGCCTTGAAGTCGATTGCCGCGGCATTGGCGCCGATCGTGTTTTCGGCGAAATCGACATAGTGGCTGAGCGCGTGGGAGATGACCTCGGGCTGCTCGTAGATTTCCTTTTCCATGAAATGGCGGTGGTTGCCCTTGTCGACGACATAGGCGGTCGCCTGTGAAATCTGGCGGGCGCGCTTGACCGGCTTGCCGGTAAAATCGATGACGGCGACACTGTCACGGGTGAGGACGGCGCAATCGCCGTCGACGAGATAGGTGATCTCGTTGGTGAAGGGCGACAGCGCAATCGCGTCCGAGCCGAGGAACATTTCGCCGCGGCCGTAGCCGACGGCAAGCGGCGGTCCGGAGCGGGCGGCCATGATCGTGCCGGGATCGGCCTTGAGCATGACGGCGAGCGCATAGGCGCCGGTCAGCCGGTTCAGCATCTGCAGCATGGCGGCGCGCGGCTCGAGGCCCTCGCGCAGGTATTTCGCCATCAACTGGGCGACGACCTCGGTGTCGGTCTGGGTTTCGAAGACAGCGCCCGCCTCGGTCAATTCGTCGCGAAGCTCGGAAAAATTCTCGATGATGCCGTTGTGGACGACAGCGACACCTTCGACGAAATGCGGATGGGCGTTGGTCTCATTCGGCACGCCGTGGGTCGCCCAGCGGGTATGGGCAATGCCGACCACGCCCGGCAGCGGTTCGGCATCGAGGCGCTTTTCCAGATTGAACAGTTTGCCTTCGGCGCGGCGGCGATCCATCACCCCTTCATGGATGGTGGCGACGCCGGCGGAGTCATAGCCGCGATATTCGAGACGCTTCAGCGCATCGACCAGGCGCCCGGCAACAGGCTGACTTCCCACAATCCCCACAATACCGCACATGCAATATATTCCCCATAAGGCTTCGATGACGAGGCCAGTCCTAACGATTCCTGCTTATTTCTCAATTACCTCGGCGGTCACTTTCAATTTCCGCCGGTTACGCAAGGCCGCTCAGCTCTTCGCCTTTTTCGCCGCCTTGATGGCGAGCGCGCGCTCGCGCAGCAGCGATGCGCGGCCGGGCTTGATCTCCTGGCGGGCCCGGCCGAGCGCCAGCGCGTCGGCCGGCACGTCGGCGGTGATGACGCTGCCGGAGGCGATATAGGCGCCGTCGCCGATCGTCACCGGCGCGACCAGCGAGGAGTTGGAACCGATGAAGGCGTTTTCGCCGATCACCGTCTCGCTCTTGTTGACGCCGTCATAGTTGCAGGTGATCGTCCCAGCGCCGATATTGCTGCCGGCGCCGATGACCGCATCGCCGATATAGGTGAGATGGTTGACCTTGGCGCCCTCGCCGATCCGGCCGTTCTTGACCTCGCAGAAATTGCCGACCTTCGAACCGTCGGCGAGATCGGCACCCGGGCGCAGGCGCGCGAAGGGGCCGACGGTCGCACCCTGGCTGACATGGGCACCCTCGATATGCGAGAAGGCATGGATGACTGCGCCGCTGTCGATGACCGCGCCGGCACCGAAGACGACATTCGGCTCGATCAGCGCGTCCTGGCCGATGACGGTGTCATAAGACAGAAAGACCGTTTCCGGCGCTATCATGGTGACGCCCGCCAGCATCATCTGGTGGCGGCGGCGCTCCTGCCAGAAGCGCTCGATGACGGCGAGTTCGGCGCGGTTGTTGCAGCCGGTCATCTCGATTTCAGGAGCATCGACGGCGGTAACGCGGCCGCCGAGCGAACGGGCGATCTCGACGAGATCGGTCAGATAGAATTCGCCCTTGGCATTGGCGTTGCCGATCCGCGAGAGAAGATCGAGCGCCTTGCGGCCGTTGATCGCCATCAGCCCGCTGTTGCACCAGGTGACGGTGCGCTCGGCATCGGTCGCGTCCTTCTCCTCGCGGATGGCGATCAGTTCGCCGTCCTTGACGAGCACGCGGCCGTAGCCGGTCGGCCGGTCGGTATGGAAACCGATAACGACGACATCACTACCGTCGGCAAGTCCCTGGCGGGCGGCCTTTAGCGGCGCGTCGGTCTGCAGCGGCACGTCGCCATAGGTAACGAGGATATCGTCATAGCCCTTGGCGATTGCTTCGCGCGCAGCCAGCACCGCATGGCCGGTGCCAAGACGCTCCTTCTGCAGATAGGATTCGATACCGACGCCGTCGATCGCCGCCGCCTTTGCCACATCCTCGGCATCGCGGCCGACGACGAGGGCGACGGAGGCGATCCCGGCAGAGGCGACCGCCTCGACCACATGGGCGATCATCGGCCGTCCAGCGACCGGATGCAGCACTTTCGATTTCGAGGATTTCATCCGCGTGCTGTCACCGGCGGCAAGGATGACGGCAAGACAAGTACGTTCCATGATCTGCTCCGCGAATCCGCGCCGTGAGGCGGCTTTGTTGCCTCATACTGCATAATTCCTGAAATCGGAATCGATTTTCGGAAAGCACGTTGGGTGGATTGAAAGTCTTGCAGCGTGCTTTGCGCGCCTGAAAAGCCGCGCGATAGCCTCAGATCAGCAAAGCCTTTACGGGTGTTAAATTTCGGTCGAAATCGACACGATGACGGTCTGCGAACCGACGGCGGCGAAGGCCTCGTGCACATGGTGGCGGCCGTCCAGGATGACAAGCTCCATGGCGCGGCGCGCAGCAAGGCTGTCACCGGAAACGATCGCATCGACGATGCGCATATGGGTGTCGGCGATATTGGCGAAGCCGTTTTCGGTGGGCGGCGTGCTCATGCGGAACATGCCGACGAGGGCCGCCTCAATCAGGCTGCCCAAGGTGCGCATGAAGGGATTGTGCGAGGCTTCGGCGATCGCCAGGTGAAAGCGAAGGTCGGCAAGCGCCAGGCTGTCGGCAGTATGGCCGCTCGCCGCCATATCGAGCGCCAATGCGCGCAGCGTCTCGATATCCTCGGCATTCGCCCGTTCGGCGACGAGACCGGCGGCGAAGGGTTCGACGGCGAGACGGATATCGTAGAGCTGCAGCAAGAATTCTTCCGTCACGCCATTGTCGAAGTGCCAGGCGATGATCTCGCTGTCGAACATGTTCCAGAGGTTCTTCCCGGTCACACGCGTGCCGACCCGCGCCTTGGCGACGACCATGCCCTTGGCGGCGAGCGTCTTCATCGTCTCGCGCAAGACGGTGCGGGACACCTTGAAGCGCTGCGCCAGTTCGGTATCGCCAGGCAGGATCGAGCCGACGGGATAGGTGCCGGCGACGATAGCCTTGCCAAGTTCGTCGACCACCTGCGCGTGGCTCGTCCGGGTTCTGCGCCCCGTCTTACGTGTCTCTTCCAATGTGTTGCGCAAGCGATCCCTCTCCCCTTCAGGCGTACCTCTTGTTCAGACTGGAAACGAACAGGATGGCTTTCTGCATCAGGATGAATGCAAACAGCAGAAGCCCAATCAGGATCTTGGTCCACCAGCTCGACAGCGTGCCGTCGAAGGTGATGTAGGTCTGAATGAGCCCCTGGATCAGGATACCGATCAAGGTTCCCGCCACGAATCCCGCTCCTCCGGTCAGCAGCGTCCCCCCAATGACAACCGCCGCGATGGCATCGAGTTCGACGCCGACTGCTGCAAGAGAATATCCGGCAGAGGTGTACAGCGAAAAAACGATCCCGGATAGGCCTGCCAGAAAGCCCGACAGCGCATAGATCTGAATTGTCGTGCGTCCCACAGGCACGCCCATCAGCCGCGCCGTCTGCGGGCCGCCGCCGAGCGCATAGACATTGGTGCCGAAGCGGGTGCGCTGGGCGATGAAAATGCCGGCGGCAAAGACCAGAAGCATGATGGCGCCGATCAGCGTCAGCCGCCCACCGCCGGGCAGCCGCCAATAGAGGCTCGTCAGCGTCGAATAATATTCGTGGTCGATCGGAATGCTGTCGATCGAGAGCACGAAGGCCATGCCGCGCGCCAGGAACATGCCGGCAAGCGTGACGATGAAGGCCGGCATTTCGAGATAGTGGATGATGGCGCCCATGATGGCGCCGAAAGCGGTGGTGATCACAAGCACGATCGCAAAGGCGAGCAGCGGGTGGATCGAGGTCTTCTGCAAGATCACTGCAAGGAAGACGCCGGTGAAGGCGATGACCGATCCGATCGACAGATCGATGCCGCCGGAGATGATCACGAAGGTCATGCCGACGGCGGCAATGCCGAGAAAGGCGTTGTCGGTCAGAAGATTGCCGATCACGCGTGTCGACAGCATGTTCGGATATTGCAGCGTGCAGCCGGCATAGGCGAGCACGAAGATGACGATGGTCGCAAGCAGCGGCAGGTATTTGGAATTCATTTCGGCTGCTCCCTTCCGCCCGGCCGGCGGCTGGCGAAGATGGCGAGCGACTGCACCGCCGGCGACTGGATGACGAGGATGACGATAATGATGATGGCCTTGATGATCAGGTTGAACTCCGGCGGGAAGCCGGAAGACAGGATGCCGGTATTCACCGCCTGGATGATCATCGCTCCGATCAGCGATCCAAGAATGCTGAAGCGGCCGCCGAGCAGTGAATTGCCGCCGACGACGACGGCGAGGATGGCGTCGAGTTCGAGCCACAGGCCGGCATTGTTGGCATCGGCGCCCTTGATGTCGGCGGCGACGATGATACCGGCGATCGAGGCGCAGAGCCCGCTCAGCATATAGACCGCCATCAGCAGCACCGGCGTTTGAATGCCCGAAAGCGTGCTGGCACGGCGATTGATGCCGACGGCCTCGATCAGCATGCCGAGCGCAGTCCGGCGGACGAGCAGGATGACGAGCAGGCCGACGAGAAGCCAGATGACGACAGGCATCGGCAGGAGGGCCATGGAGCCACTGCCGAAGAAGGTCAGCCCGTCATCGTTGAAGGTCAAAATGGCGCCTTCGGTGATGAGTTGGGCGATGCCGCGACCGGCGACCATCAGCACCAGCGTGGCGATGATCGGCTGGATATTGAGGACAGCCACCAGGAAACCGTTCCAGACGCCACAGGCAATGCCGATCACCAACGTCAGGATAATGGTGTAGGCCACTGAATTTCCTGAGACAATCGACGATGCGGCAACGGCACCGCAGATGGCGATAACAGCGCCGACGGACAGATCGATGCCCTTGGTGGCGATGACCAGCGTCATGCCGATCGCCAGCAACGCCACCGGCGCGCCGCGGTTCAGCACGTCAATCAGGCTGCCATAGAGGCGGTCGTTTTGAACCACGACATTAAAAAACTGCGGTGACGTGATGAAATTCAACAAAAGAATGACAACAAGCGCAATCAATTGCGGCGCCAGGCGATAAGCCAGCGCGTTCAGCGAGGACCTCATGCCTCCTCCATCTTATGCTCGGCCGCGGCGATGGCATCGACGATGCCGGCGGCCGTGATCCGTTCGCCCGTGAGTTCGGCGATATGCTGTCTGTCGCGAAGCACGATGACACGTGAACTATAGGCGACAAGCTCTTCAAGTTCCGAGGAAATCACGATCAGCGACATGCCTTCGCCGCAGAGCTGCTCGATCAGCCGGATGATCTCGGCATGGGCGCCGACATCGATACCGCGGGTCGGCTCGTCGAGGATGAGAAACTTCGGATTGGTCGCCAGCCAGCGGGCGAGGATCGCCTTCTGCTGGTTGCCGCCGGAAAGCAGCCGGATCGGCTTCTCGCGGTCGGTGGTGCGGATATCGAGCGCCTCGATGTAACGGTCGGCAAGCGCATTCTGCTCTGCGCGCGACAGCGGCCGCGTCCAGCCGCGGCGGGCCTGCAGCGCAAGCGCGATGTTCTCCCTGATCGACAGGTCGCCGACGATGCCGTCGGTCTTGCGATCCTCGGGGCAGAAGCCGAAGCCTTTTTCGATGGCAGCGCGTGGGCTGGAAAGGGTCACCGGCTGGCCGTCGATCGTGACGCTGCCGCTGTCGGCATGTTCGATGCCGAAGAGCAGCTCGGCGGTTTCGGTGCGGCCGGAGCCGAGCAGCCCGGCAACGCCGACCACCTCGCCGGCGCGCACATCGAGGTCGAACGGCTGGATCTTGCCGCGCTTGCCGTAGCCTGCGAAGCGGTAACGGACGTCGCCGGCGGCGACACTCCTCTCCTTCGCCGTCTCCTCGGCATGCGCCAGTTCGCGGCCGAGCATCATGGCGATCAAGCCCTGGCGCGGCAGCTCGGCGGCGTCGCGGGTGCCGACGAGTTTTCCGTTGCGCAGCACGGTGATGCGGTCGCTGATCGCATAGACCTGCTCGAGGAAATGGGTGATGAAGACGATGCCCAGGCCGCGCTTCTTCAGGTCCTCGATGATACGGAAGAGCAGCGCCACTTCCTGATTGTCGAGGCTTGCCGTCGGCTCGTCCAATATCAGCACCTTGCCGGAGAGATCCACGGCGCGGGCGATGGCAACCACCTGCTGGACGGCAACGGAGAAGCGGCCAAGCTCGGCGGTGACGTCGATATCGATGCCGTAGCCGGTGAGCAATTCGCGCGCCTTGCGGTTCATCGCGCGGACATCGGTCATGCCGAAACGCCTTGGCTGGCGTCCGAGAAAGAGGTTTTCGGCAACGCTCAGATTGGCCAGCAGGTTGACCTCCTGGTAGACGGTGCCGATGCCGAGATTCTGGGCGGCGAGCGTATTGGCCGGATTGATTTCATGACCGTCGAGCGTCAGGCTGCCCTCGTCACGATGATAGGCGCCGGTGATGCATTTGATCAGCGTCGACTTGCCGGCGCCATTCTCACCAAGCAGCGCATGCACCTCGCCCTTACGCAGCGTGAAATCGACCTTGTCCAACGCCACTGCGCCGGGAAAGAATTTCGATATTCCGGAAGCCGCGAGAACGTTCTCGAAATCGTGAGTCATAGGGGTCTGTTTTCCTGATATTGACAGCAAAAGCCGCGCCGCGGCCGGACATGACGTCCCAAGGCGGCAAGGCAGTTCCGCACCGGTCCATGACGGGCCGGTGCGGTTCTACAGCGCCGCCGTGTCATTTCAGCACGGGACGCTGCAGCGCTTTGATTCTGCCCAATTCCCTTCTCGATTGCGATTGTGGAATTAGGCAGAAGCGTCAAATCAGATCAGTAACCCTGACCCTTCTTCTCTTCGTAGACCTTCATCGGCTCGTCGGCAGGCGTGTAGAGCTTGGATTCGGTCTGGATCCACTTCGGCGGAGCCTTCTTGTCCTTCAGGTAGGCATCGAGCGCATCGAAGGCCGGACCTGCCATATTCGGCGTCAGCTCGACCGTGGCGTTGGATTCGCCTTCGGACATAGCCTTGAAGATATCGGGAACGGCGTCGATGGAGACGACGAGGATATCCTTGCCGGGCTTCAGGCCGGCTTCCTTGATCGCCTGGATGGCGCCGACGGCCATGTCGTCGTTGTGGGCGTAGAGCGCGCAGATATCCTTGCCGCCGTTCTCGGCCTTCAGGAAGCTTTCCATGACTTCCTTGCCCTTGGTGCGGGTGAAGTCACCGGTCTGGCTGCGAACGATCTTGAGGTTGTCGTGACCGGCAAGAGCCTCTTCGAAGCCCTTCTTGCGGGCGATGGCCGGCGACGAACCAGTGGTGCCCTGCAGTTCGACGACGTTGCACTTCTTGTCGCCGACAGTCTTGACCAGGAAATCACCGGCGACCTTGCCTTCATGGACGAGGTCGGAGGTAACAGCGGTCAGGTAGAGATCGTCCGGAGCCTTGATGGTGCGGTCGAGAAGGATGACCGGAATCTTGGCTTCCTTGGCTTCCTTGAGAACGTCGTCCCAGCCGGTTTCGACGACCGGTGCAATGAGAATGGCGTCGACGCCCTGAGCAATGAAGGAGCGCAAAGCCTTGATCTGGTTTTCCTGCTTCTGCTGTGCATCGGCAAATTTCAGATCGATGCCGCGCTTCTTGGCCTGTTCCTTGGTGACGGTCGTTTCAGCCGCACGCCAGCCCGATTCCGAGCCGATCTGCGAGAAGCCGACGGTCAGCCCGGCGGCCGAAGCCGAACCGAACATGCAGGCAGCAAGGATCGTGGCACTCATAAGTGCAGTCTTCAATTTCATGATTTCCTCCCAAGCCGCATCTCGCGGCGCAGGGTCAAAAAATCATATAGTATTACTTTTGTAAATCAGAATCTTCGGATGCACCGCAGCAAAAAAAGAGCGCCCACAAGGGGCGCCCTTCGCACTCGCGAATTGAAGACGACTTATTGCGCCGGCAGCTTGTCGTCGACGCCTTCGACATAGAAATTCATGCCGAGCAGCGTGCCGTCATCGGCCTTCTCGCCGGCCTTCAGCCAGGGCGTGCCGTCCTGCTTGTTGATCGGGCCGGTGAAGGGATGCAGCTCGCCAGACTTGATCTTGGCTTCGGTTTCCTCGGCCATTTTCTTCACGTCGTCAGGCATGTTGGTATAGGGCGCCATCTTCAGGATGCCGTCCTTCAGGCCGTCCCAGCTCTGCTCGGACTTCCAGGTGCCGTCGAGAAGCGCGTGCACGCGCTTGGAGTAGTAGTTGCCCCAGGTGTCGACGATCGCCGTCAGCTGCGCCTTCGGGCCGGCCGCGATCATGTCGGATGCTTGACCGAAGGCATGGATGCCGCGTTCTTCGGCAACCTGCATCGGCGCTGTCGTGTCGGTGTGCTGGGTCAAGACGTCGACGCCCTGGTCGACCATGGCCTTGGCGGCATCGGCTTCCTTGCCCGGGTCGAACCAGGTGTTGACCCAGATGACCTTCAGCTTGAAGCTCGGATCGATCGACTTGGCGCCCTGCTCGAAGGAGTTGATGCCCATCACAACTTCCGGAATCGGGAAGGAGGCGATGTAGGCGGCACCATGATTCTTCGAAGTCTTCGCAGCGATCTGGCCGAGGATGTAGCGGCCTTCATAGAAGCGCGAATTGTAGGTGGCGAGATTGGGGCCGGCCTTATAGCCGGTGCCGTGCTCGAACTTGACCTTCGGGAATTTGGCGGCGACCTTGACGGTCGCATCCATGAAGCCGAAGGATGTGGTGAAGATCAACTTGCAACCGGAGCGGGCAAGGCGTTCGATGGCGCGCTCGGCATCCGGGCCTTCCGGCACGTTTTCGAGGTAAGGCGTTTCGATCTTGTCGCCGAATTCGGCCTGGACCTGCTGGCGGCCGAGATCGTGGGCCTGCGAATAACCGCCATCGGTGTGCGAACCGACATAGACGAAGCAGACCTTCGTCTTGTCAGCGGCCTGTGCGGCAGACGAGATGCCGATCACGGCGGCAGCCGAGGCGGCGAGTGTAAGTGCTAACTTCTTCATAGTAACCCCTGTTGGTTTGAAGTTGGGAAACCCGTCTTTGTTGTTGCTTCATCGCTCCGGTACGAAGGCTTTTCCGAGCGACGCGGGCGTGTTGATCAACGTCGTACGCCGATTATGAGAAATGATGATGAGAACCACAATAGTCGCGGCATAGGGCAGCATCGAAAGGAACTGCGCGGGAATGCCGAGGCCGAAGGCCTGCGCGTGCAGCTGCAGGATGGTGACTGCGCCGAAGAGATAACCGCCGGCAAAGACCCGCCAGGGCCGCCAGGAGGCGAAAACGACAAGCGCCAGCGTGATCCAGCCGCGGCCGGCCGACATGTTCTCTGCCCATTGCGGCGTGTAGACGAGCGAAAGCTGCGCCCCGGCAAGACCGGCGCAGGCGCCGCCGAACATCACCGCCAGGTAGCGCGTGCGGATGACGTTAATGCCGAGCGCATGGGCCGAGCCGTGATTGTCGCCGATCGCTCTCAGCTTCAGCCCGCTCCGGCTGCGGAACAGGAACCAGCTGACGCCGACGACAAGCGCAATCGACAGGTAGAAGATCAGATCCTGCCTGAAGAGCACGTGGCCGATCACGGGAATGTCCGACAGCAAGGGAATGACGATCTCTTCCAGCCGGATGCCGGGAACGCTGACATAGGCTTCGCCGAGCATGCCCGACACACCGAGGCCGAGAAGGGTGAGCGCCAGTCCCGTCGCCACCTGGTTCGCCACCAGCGTCAAGGTCAGGAAGGCAAACAGCAGCGAGAAAAGCGCGCCTGAGGCAATGCCGCAGACGATGCCGACATAGGGCGAACCCGACATCTGCGCGCCGGCAAAGGCGGCGACCGCGCCCATGATCATCATGCCTTCGACACCAAGGTTCAGAACGCCGGAGCGCTCGGTCACGAGTTCGCCGAGGGCGGCGATGACGAGTGGCGTCGAGGCGGTGATGACAGTCAGCAGAATGGCTTCGAAGATGCTCATGCGGCCCCACCTCTCAGCCGCGACCACACGATGCGGATTTTGTAATAGATCAGCGTATCGCAGGAGAGCACGAAGAAGAGCAGCAGGCCCTGGAAGACGCGGGTGACCTTGTCGGAAACGCCGAGCGACAGCTGTGCCGCCTCACCGCCGAGATAGGTGAGCGCCAGCACCAGGCCCGATGCGATGATGCCGAGCGGATTGAGGCGGCCGAGAAAGGCGACGATGATGGCGGTGAAGCCATAGCCCGGCGAGATCGCCGGCTGCAGGTGGCCGATCGAGCCGGAGACCTCCGATATCCCGGCAAGACCGGCAAGCGCGCCCGAAAAGAGAAAGCTGAACCAGATCATCTTCTTCGACGAGAAGCCGGCAAAGCGCCCTGCCCGCTCCGACTGGCCGAGCACGACGATCTCGAAGCCTTTCAGCGTGTAACGCAGCATGAACCAGACGCCGATCGCCGCGGCAATGGCGAAGATGAAGGCCCAATGGGCGCGGCCCGACTCTTCCCAGATCGCCGGCAGCACCGCTTCCGGTGCGAAATCGCGCGAGACCGGAAAGTTGAAGCCTTTCGGGTCTCGCCAGGCGCCGCGAATCAACCAGTCGAGGAAGAGCTGGGCGATATAGACCAGCATCAGCGATGTCAGGATTTCATTGGTGTTGAAATGCGCCTTGAGCAGCGCCGGAATGGCGGCGAACAGCGCACCGCCGAGCGCCCCGAGAAGCAGCATCAGCGGCAGCACCAGCGGCGAATGCCAGTCGTAGAAGACGATCGGGATATAGGAGCCGGTGATGGCGCCGATGGTGAACTGGCCTTCGGCGCCGATATTCCAGTTGTTCGAACGATAACAGACGGCCAGACCGACGGCGATCAGGATCAGGGGTGCCGCCTTGATCGCCAGTTCGTGCAGTGACCAGACCTCGAGCAGCGGCTCGACGAAGAATGCATCGAGCGCCTCGACCGGGTCCTTGCCGAGCATGGCAAACATGATGGCGCCGAAGGCGAGCGTCAGGACGAGGGCCAGGAGCGGCGAGACGAAAGCGTAGAGCTTCGAGACGTCGGGACGTTTTTCGAGTTCAATGCGCATGAGGCGCCTCTTTAATGAGCATGAGGCGCCTCCGGGGCAGAGCTGCTCTCATGCAGGCCGCCCATCAGCAGGCCGATCTTCTCCCGTGTCAGTTCGCCTGATGGGAACGGGCGGGAAAGACGGCCTTCGGAGATCACGGCAATATCGGTCGCCACTTCGAAGATCTCGTCGAGATCCTGGCTGATGACGACGACGGCCGAACCGTTTCTGGCAAGATCGACGAGGGCTTGGCGAATGCGGCTTGCAGCCCCGGCATCCACACCCCAGGTCGGCTGGTTGACGACGAGCACCGCCGGCTGGCGGTCCAGCTCGCGGCCGACGATGAATTTTTGCAGATTGCCGCCGGAAAGCGAGCCGGCGGCCGGATCATCGCCGCTCTTGCGGACATCCATCGCTTCGGAAATGCGCCGCGCCGCGGATTTCACAGCACCCTGGCGGATGATGCCGAGCAGGCCGAGAAAGGCCTTGCGGTCGGACTGGCTGCGGGCCAGCACCAGATTGTCGGACAGTTTCATGGCGGAGACGGCGGCATGGCCGTGCCGTTCCTCCGGCACGAAACCGGCGCCGAGCAGACGGCGGGCGGTGATGCCCTCGGTGCCTACAGGCTTCTTGCGGATGACGATCGCCTCGGCCGAAGCAACGGGATATTCGCCGGACAAAGCATCGAAAAGTTCGCTCTGGCCGTTGCCGGCAACGCCGGCGATGGCGAGGATCTCGCCGGAGCGCACCGTCATCGAGACATCGCGCAGCGGCATGGCGAAAGGAGTGCGGGCGGCGACGGAGAGATTGGCGACGGCAAGCTGCACCTCGCCCTTGTCGCTGCGCTCGGGATGTGTGACGGCCGCCACCTCGCTGCCAACCATCATACGGGCGAGTGAGGCCGGCGTTTCCTGTTTCGGATCGCAGGCGCCGGTGACGCGGCCGTGGCGCAGCACCGTGGCGCGATCGCAGATGCGCTGCACCTCTTCCAGGCGGTGACTGATATAGAGGACCGAACGCCCTTCGGCGCGCAGCTTGAACAGCGTTTCGAACAGCCTGTCGGCCTCCTGCGGCGTCAGCACCGAGGTCGGCTCGTCGAGGATGATCAGCTTCGGGTTCTGCAGCAGCGCACGGACGATTTCGATGCGCTGGCGCTCGCCGACCGAGAGATCGGCGACATGGGCATGCGGATCGAGCGGCAGGCCGTAGGCTTGCGACAGCGCCCTCGCCTCTTCGGCGATCCTGTCGATCGGGATTGCGTCATCGAGCGACAATGCGATGTTTTCGGCAACCGTCAGCGCCTCGAACAGCGAAAAATGCTGGAAGACCATGCCGATGCCGTGCTTGCGCGCTTCCCCCGGCGAGGTGATCGCAACCGGCTGGCCCTGCCAGAGGATATGTCCGTTGGTCGGCTCCAGAACGCCGAACAGCATTTTCACCAGTGTGGATTTGCCTGCACCGTTTTCGCCGAGAAGCGCGTGAATTTCGCCCGGCGCAATATCCAGATCGATTTCATTGCAGGCGGCAAAGCCACCGAAAAACTTCGTCAGCTTCTGGACGGATAATAACGCACCGGAATCCGGCACATTCAATGGCGACACGTTCCCCTCATTTCTTCTGCCAACCGGTCCGTTCGGATCTCATGGAATCAGCAGCGTCGTTCCTGTTGTTTTTCTTGTTTCCAGATCCGCGTGAGCCTGCCCAACCTCACGTAACGGATAGGTTTGATTGATATTGATACGCACTTTGTTGCTTTGCACAATATCAAATAGCGCTTTGGCGCTGTCGATCAGTTCCTGGCGCGCGGCGATATAGGTGAAGAGCGTCGGCCGTGTCGCAAACAGCGACCCCTTCTGGGCCAGCGCCGCGAGGGTGAAATTCTCGATCGGCCCTGAGGATTGGCCGAAAGAGGCAAACAGGCCGCGCGGCTTCAGGCAATCGAGCGACTGTGGAAAAGTATCGCGACCGATCGAATCATAGACGACATCGACGCCCTTGCCGCTCGTTATCTCGCGGACCCGCTGAACGAAATCATCGGTCTTGTAATTGATCACATGGTCATAGCCATGGGCGAGCGCCAGTTCGACCTTTTCCTCAGAGCCCGCCGTGCCGATGACGGTGGCGCCGAGCGCCTTTGCCCATTGGCCGGCAATCAGCCCGACGCCGCCGGCGGCAGCATGGAACAGCAGCACGGTCTCAGGACCTACCTTGAAGGTGCGATTGAGCAGATATTCCGCCGTCATGCCCTTCAGCATCATCGCCGCTGCCGTTTCGAGCTCTATGCCGTCAGGCACATGCACGAGATGCCGGACCTCGATATTGCGCTCAGTGCTGTAAGCGCCGTCGGCGCTGGCATAGGCGACACGATCGCCGAGCTTGAAATCCGTGACAGCGGGGCCGACGGCCGTCACGGTGCCGGCGCCCTCCTTGCCGGTGACGAAGGGCAGATGCGGCGCCTTGTAGGTGCCGTTGCGGAAATAGACGTCGATGAAGTTGAGGCCGACCGCCGTCTGCCTGATCTGCACCTCACCGGCCGCCGGCGGGGGAAGATCGACCTCGACATGGTCGAAAACCTCCGGCCCGCCCGTCCTCGAAAATGAAACCGCCTGCGTTTTGGTCATCTGCCTATCCTAAGCTTGGCGTCCAAGAGCGGGGAAAAATTGCAGCACCGCGCCGATGACGTAAAGATAGATCCCGGTCACGATAAAGAGAATGAGCGCCCATTCGGGCGTGTCGAAATGCATCAGCAGCGAAAGAATGCCGAGCGCCGACCACAGCAAGAAGACGCCGAGATTGAGCGGGCGCAGCCTCTTGACCCGGACCGGGTGCAGAAAATTGATCGGCAGGAAGGTCAGCACCACCGAGACGATGACGACGGCAAGCGCGGTCGTGGCGCTGGCATCGATGACGAACAGGGTGAAGACGATCATGTTCCAGACGACCGGGAAGCCGGAGAAAAAATACTCGTCCGTCTTCATGCCCATATCGGCATAATAGATGGCGCTGGAAACGACGATCATGCCGGCGGCTGCGAAGGACCAGGGCTCGCCGATCATGCCGCTCTGATAGAGCGCGAAGGCCGGCAAGAGCACATAGGTGACGTAATCGATGATATTGTCGAGCGTATCGCCCGACCAGTTCGGCAGCACTTCCTTGACGCGCACCTTGCGGGCGATCGGCCCGTCTATGCCGTCGACCAGAAGGGCAAGGCCCAGCCACCAGAACATGTCGATAAAGCGGTGCTCGGCGGCGGCAACGACACCGAGAAAGGCAAGGAAGGAGCCGGAGGCCGTAAGGATATGGACTGAGAAGGCGCGCATCTCCGCGTAAGGAACGCGCTTGTAGTTGAAAATCTTCATATTCCCCCGACCGCCCTATCGCGCTCGCCCCGGCAAGCATCGTTATTCGCCACATAGCGCCGGACACTGATCCTGAATCGGGTCCCGACGCCGTAGGTCTTTGTTGTCGCACCGTTTTTGCCGAAAACCGGTCTCCAGGTCAGGCGCGCCGCTCTAATATGCATCCTTTGCCGGGCTTCGCCAGCGGGAAATACGACATTCCCCGCCTGCCCCCTGCTCCCCATTGAATCCTGACAATGGCATGCATATTTCCCTTCTGAACCGTCGCGTGGAATGGAATGCCTTTAATTCCGGCCGGATTTGTAATATCTCGCTCACAATCCGACAGCTCATCCGACGAATACGGGATCCGCTACCGAAATGAACGCGCCTGCAAAGACCGAAGACTTCGCCTCGTCCATCCCTGCCGGCGTCTATGCCGAGACGGTGATTGATGTCACACATTACACCGACCGGCTCTTCCGCTTCACGATGACCCGGCCGCAGGGCTTCCGTTTCCGTTCCGGCGAATTCGCGATGATCGGCCTGATGGTCGAAGGCAAGCCGGTGTTCCGCGCCTATTCGATCGCCAGCCCCGCCTGGGCTGAAGAGCTCGAATTCTTCTCGATCAAGGTGCCGGATGGCCCGCTGACCTCGCATCTGCAGGCGATCAAGCCGGGCGATCAGGTGCTGATGCGCAAAAAGCCGACCGGCACGCTGGTGCTCGATGCGCTGACACCAGGCCGTCGTCTCTACATGTTCTCGACGGGAACGGGCGTTGCGCCTTTCGCCAGCCTGATCCGCGATCCCGAGACCTATGAGAAGTTCGAGGAAGTCATCCTCACCCATACCACCCGCGATGTCGCCGAGCTGCAATACGGCTTCGACCTCGTCAACGAGATCCAGAATGACGAGCTGCTGAAGGAAGTGGTCGGCGACAAGCTGCGCCATTATGCGACCGTCACGCGCGAGGATTTCGAATATCGCGGCCGCATCACCGACCTGATCTCGTCGGGCAAGCTGTTTACCGATCTCGGCGTACCGCCGCTCGACCCGGCGATCGACCGCGGCATGATCTGCGGCTCCTCGGCCATGCTGAAGGACACCAAGGAACTGCTCGAAAAGGCCGGCCTCAACGAAGGCGCCAACAGTAAACCCGCCGAATTCGTCATCGAGCGCGCTTTCGTCGGCTGAGGTTTTTCCGACAATCAGACCTGACAACGGCTCCGGAAACGGGGCCGTTTTTATGTCTGGGCGAGATAGTCGATCAGCACCGCCATGGCGGCGCGCGCCCCATCCGGCCTGCCTCGGTGGATGGCCTGGATGACAGCGACATGCAATGCGATGGCGCGATCCATTCGCTCCGGGTTTGCGGTGGAGTACCAGAGGCGACGCGAATGCGTCTGCACCGGGCCGAGCGCCGCGGTGATAAAACCATTCGGGCAGGCCTCTTCGAGGATTTCGTCGAAGGCCTTGTCGGCGGCAAAGAAGCCGGCGAGATCGCCCGTGGCGGCGCATTTGTCCATCGCCCGGGCGCAGTCGCCGAGGCGCCCGCGCTGCTCGTCCGTGGCATGCTCGGCAACGAGGCTTGCCGCGATCGGCTCCAGTTCACGGCGCACCTGCATGACATTGCCATGATCCTCCGGCGCGATCTCGGCAATCTGCAGCCCGACGCGCGGCTTTACCAAGATCAGCCCCTGCCAGGCGAGCTTCTGAATGGCCTCGCGCACCGGCGTCCGCCCATGGCCGGCCATATCGATCAGCTGCTTTTCGGTGACGAGTGCTCCGGGCTTCACCGCCAGTGTGACGATCAGGTGTTCCAGCGCAAGATAGGCAAGATGGCTCTGTGAGGTCTGCATGCTGAAAATCCGCTGCCGATCTGATATATCACCTTGTCGCACGGCGAAAAGCCGAAGACAAGTCGGCATTGAAATATCAAAATAGAGACAAATAGATAACAGCGACGTGAGTTTCGGGGACTCAGGCGTCTACGCCGCGAAAGAACTCATTTCGCCGCCCCACCCTCCGCCCTCCTCGGCCTTGAGCCGAGGGTCCATGCCACTACCGCTGGTGGATGCGGTTTGGGCCCTCGGCAAGGCCAAGGAGGACGGAAAACGGGGTTGAGGTCCCTCCCAAACTCGCCGAGCACGGCGCTCGCCAAACGGCCCCCTGCCCTCGATCACCCCTCGCGATCAGGCGTCACTCATGCCGCAGCGCCTCGATCGGGTTCAGCTGTGCCGCCCGTCTTGCCGGGAAATAGCCGAAGATCATGCCGATTGCGGCGGAGAAGAGGAAGGCGACGGCGACCATCAGGGGGCTTAAGACGAAGGGGACCTTCATCAGGGTCACCGCGCCGAAGCCGAGGCTGAGGCCGAGGATGATGCCGGTGATGCCGCCGAAGAGCGAGAGCGCCACCGCTTCGACCAGGAACTGGGTGAGCACCTGGTTCTCAAGCGCGCCGATCGCCAGGCGGATGCCGATTTCGCGGGTCCTTTCGGTGACGGAGACCAGCATGATGTTCATGATGCCGATGCCGCCGACGAGCAGGCTGATGGCGGCAACCGCGCCGAGCAGGCCGGTGAGCAGCGTCGTCGTGCCGGTCATCGCCTCGGCGATCTGCGTCATGTCGTTGACGTTGAAATCGTCCTGCCGGCCGGGGATGATCTTGCGGCGCTCGCGCAAAAGATTTTCGACGTCGGCCTGCACCTTGGCGGTGGAGACGCCGTCGCGGGCGGAAATGATGATCTGCGGCACGTTGCTGCTGCCGCTGATGCGCCGCTGAAACACCTTGACCGGCATGATGACGACATCGTCCTGATCGGTGCCCATGCCGGACTGGCCGCGCTTGGCAAGCACGCCGATGACAGGGCATGAGACCTTGCCGACGCGGATCTGCTGGCCGGTGGGATCGGCGGCGCCGAAAAGCTGCGAGCGCACCGTCTCGCCGATGATGCAGCGGGACTGGCCGCGTTCCTCGGCCGGGGTGAACGTGCGGCCGAGCGCCAGGTTCCAGTCCTGCGCGATGAAATAGTCGTTGGTGGTGCCGGAGACGCTGGTCGAATGGTTCTGGCCACCCGATATCACGGTCGCTGTGGATTGATTGAGCGGTGCCACGGCCCTCAAGCCGCCGATCTGGTCGCGGATGGCGGCGACATCCTTGATGCTGAAGCGTTTGGCCTCGGAGCTCGCCCGGCCGGGGCCGAACTGGCCGGGGCGGACGAACAGCATATTGGTGCCGAGCCGCGACAGCTCGGTCGAGACCTGAGCGGTGGTGCCGTTGCCGATCGTTACGAGGGCGATGACGGCGGCAACGCCGATGACGACGCCGAGCACGGTCAGGAAGGAACGCAGCATGTTGCGGCTGATGGCACGCAAGGCGAGCTTCAGCGTCTCAAAGAACATGATCCGCCCTCCTGCGATGCTCGACCTCGGTCTCCAGCTTGCCGTCGACGAAACGCAACAGCCGCTGCGCATAGGCGGCAATATCGGGTTCGTGCGTCACCATGACGATGGTAATGCCCTGCTCGCGGTTGAGCCGCGTCATCAGATCCATGATCTCGACGCTGGTCTTCGTGTCCAGATTGCCGGTGGGCTCGTCAGCCAAAAGCAGCGCCGGCTCGGTGACGATGGCGCGGGCGATGGCGACACGCTGCTGCTGGCCGCCGGACAGTTCCTGCGTCTTGTGATGTTCGCGACCGGAGAGGCCGACCAGCGCCAGGGCTTCGCGCGCCCGTTCGCGCCGCTCGCGCACCGCCATGCCGCGATAGATCAGCGGCAGTTCGACATTTTCGACCGCCGAAGTGCGCGACAAAAGGTTGAAACCCTGAAAGACGAAGCCGAGCATGTGGCGGCGCAACAGCGTCAGCTGGCTGCGGTCGAAGCCGCTGGTCGGGATGCCCTGGAAGATGTAGTCGCCTGCCGTCGGCACATCCAGACAGCCGAGGATATTCATCGCCGTCGACTTGCCGGAGCCTGACGGACCCATGATGGCGACGAATTCATGGGCGTTGATCGCCAGATCGACGCGGTCGAGCGCGCGGATCGCCGCCTCGCCCTCGCCGTAGATTTTCGAGACCTGCCTGAATTCGATGAGCGGCGGGGTTGCCATCCGTCTCTCCGCCTAGTTTGCGCGCGTCGTGGCGTCGGTCACCAGTGCGTCGTTTTCCTTAATGTCGCCGGAGACGACCTGGGTAAACTGGCCGTCGGACGAACCGACCTGGATGACGACGGGCGCCGGGCGGCCATTGCGCAGCACCCAGACGCGCCGCTCGGCGCCCGTCAACGCCGAGCCGGCATTGCCGCCGCGCTGGCGCGGCGGGCCGAAGATGCCGAAAATGCCGCGGCCGCGCCTTTCGGCCTGGGCCGGCGCATAACGCAGCGCGGCATTCGGCACCATCAGCGTATCCTTGACGGCCTCGACCGTGACGTCGGCGGTTGCCGTCATGCCCGGGCGAAGCAAAAGATCGGCGTTGTCGACCGAGAGCACCGCCTTATAGGTCACGACATTGTTGACCACTTCGGAAGCGAAGCGGATCTGCTCGATCTCGGCGGGAAAGGTCCGGTCGGGATAGGCGTCGACTGAAAACTTCGCCTTCTGGCCGACGGCGATCTGGCCGACATCGGCTTCGTCGACATCGACCTGCAGCTCCATCTTCTTCAGGTCGCCGGCGATGGTGAAAAGGATCGGCGCCGAAAGCGAGGCTGCGACGGTGGCGCCCGGATTGACGGCGCGGGTGAGGATCACGCCGTCGATCGGCGAGACGATCTTCGCCTTGGCGAGATTGACCTCGGCGAGCTGCAGGTCGGCCTCCGAGGCAAGCACCTCGGCTTCGTTGATCTGTTTGGCGGCGACGGCCGAATCATATTTGTAGGTGGCGTCGTCGAGGCTCTGTTGCGTGGAGACGTTGCTCTTGACCAGGCTCTTCAGCCGCTCGAGCGAGGTGCCTGCCGATTGCATATCGGCATCGGCCTTGACGACATTCGCCTTGGCCGAATTGAGCTTGGCGCGCGAACTCTTCACATCCGCCTCGAGCTTGTTGGTGTCGAGGAGAGCCAGCACCTCGCCCGCCTTGACAGTGCTGTTGTAGTCGACATTGACGTCGCGGACCGTTCCGGAAAGTTCGCTCGATATATCCACCTGCTCGGTCGGCTGCACCGAGCCGGTGGCGGTGACGAGCACCGTCAGGCCGCCGCGCTTGACCGGCTGGGTGGCGTAGCTCACTTCGCTTTGCCCGCGCCCCATATAGACATAGGCGGCGCCGGCTGCGGCGGCGATGAAGATCAGCAGGATGAGCAGACGTCCGCGCCAGCGGCCGCGCTTGCCCTGCCTGCCCGAAGCGGCAAGGACGGCTGCGAGGTCGGACGCGCCGTTTGTCTGCGCCCCGGTCTTCTTGCCGGTTCCGGTATCGTTCATGTCATCCTCGATCAGTCAGCGGCCGTCTCGGCCCGCAGCGAAATAAGCACAGCGCAGATGAACCGGGCATTAGCGTTGCCGCCGAACTGGCACGGAATTGCGGATGGGGGAAATGAAAAATTGGTAATGAAAGTCAAGTTTTGGTGCGCTTGGGCATGGCGCGCACAAGTGATCTCGATCGCGACACGCTTCAGCGTCCGTCAATCCGCATCCTCGGCATATTGGCCGGCGCCGGGCAGCGGATGCAGCCAGGTTTCACGCCGCTTGATCCAGACTTCATAGTCCGGCGTAAGGTCGGTCGGCGCATTGTCGAGCGAGCCGACACGGATTTCCGCCTCATCGTCCCTGACGCAGAAAAGCCTGCCGCCGCAGACAGGACAGAAGCTGCGGCCGGCGAAGGTCGCGATCTCGCCGCTATGGGAAAAAGCCTGCCGCGGCCAGACCGCGAAGAAAACGAAGGCCGAGCCGCTCGATTTGCGGCAATCGGCGCAGTGGCAAAGGCCGACGCGAAGCGGCTCGCCCTCCACGCAATAGGCGACCGCCCCGCAAAGGCAGCGTCCCGTTCGGATTTTCATGGCGGGCCGTCAGGCATCGAGACTGGTAGGCAGCCCCGGCGGGCGCCGCTTTGCCGCCATCAACAGGTCGAGTTCGGTGGCAGACGGGCCGAACTTTTCATAGAGGCGTTTCGCCTCCTTGTCATCGAGCCGGTATTTCCTGGCGAATTCGCCGATGCTGTAGGGGCGGCCCCGCAACACTCTTCGCGCCGGGGTCGCCGTATTCGGTGCGTTGGTCATGGTTTTCTCCTTTCTTTCCATACCTTTTAAGCTAGAGCGATGAGTTGAATAGGAAAGAGCGATCGGGCTAAACCGGCTCTTCCGGCATGGCGGGGCGGATTATTGCGGGAACTTCCAACCACCAGACGCATTGTCGAATCGAGGTTGCGGGCCGCGCCAGGCGGACGCGGCGGTGCCGGAGAACATCGGGATTTTTCCGCTTTCTTCCGATGGCCAACGAAACGGCAGGCGAACTCCCTACCCGCCCGGTCCGCTTCCTCATCCCTTCTTTCGAGCCGAGATCACGAAATATTAAAATGGGGAACACATGTGCCGGGGCGAGGTTCCCCCATCGAGGTCGACGTGGCCTCGTTCAAACCCAAGGAGAACCGAATGGCAAACCAAGGTGGAACCCATGAACAGCACGTCAAGGCCGGTCAGCAGAGTCACAAGAACGACTCCAAGGACCGTAGCGCCTCTTCAGGCGGTCGCGATGCGCAGTCCAGCGGAACCCGCGGCGGCAGCCATGAACAGCATGTAAAGGCTGGTCAACAAAGCCACAAGAACAGCCACTAAGGCTGTCTTGATGTGAAAATTCGGCCCGCGCCTCCATTCCGGCGCGGGCTTTTTCTTGAAAAGGGGCAGCGTCGCAGCCGTTAGTGGCACAACAGCGCGATATATCAGGCCTCGATAAAGCTCGCTTCGAACAACTCCCGCGCATAGGCATCATGGGTGGTGCCGGCCTGCAGATCCTGTTTGGTGAGTTCGTCGACGAAGCAACCGTTCTTCATGATCAGCACCCGGTCGCACATATGAGCAATGACCGCGAGGTCGTGGCTGACGAGCAGATAGGTCAGCCCCTTTTCCTCACGCTGATCGGCAAGCAGGTTGAGGATTTCGGCCTGGACGGAGACATCAAGCGCCGATGTCGGCTCATCGAGCAGCAGGATCGGCGGCGACAGAATGAGCGCCCGGGCGATCGCCACGCGCTGCCTCTGGCCGCCGGAAAGCTCATGGGGGAAGCGATTGGCGAAGCCTGCCGACAGTCCCACCTGGATTAAGGCCTTTTCGACCTTCGCCCAGATCTCGGAATGGCCCATGGCGCGCAGCGGCTCGGCGAGCGCGGTGCCAATGCGATGGCGCGGATGCAGCGATCCGTAAGGATCCTGAAACACCATCTGGGCAAATTTCAGTTCCTCGCGGGAGCGCTTCTTGCCGATCGGCTTGCCGCCAAGCGCGATCTGCCCGGTCCAACCCGCCTCCATGCCAGCGAGGCAGCGCAGCACCGTCGATTTGCCGCAGCCGGATTCGCCGACAATGCCGAGCGTCTCGCCCCGATTGACCTGAAAGCTGATGCCCCGGACGACATGGTTGCGTGATTTGCCGGAGGCAAAGACGACATCGAGGTCGCGGACATTGATCATTGCGCCGTCTCCAGATCGAGTTTTGCCCTATCGAGAACCGCAAGCCGGCGAACCGGATGCTTCGGGTCCGGCAGCGCTGCTATCAGCCCGCGCGTATAGGGATGGCGGGCCTCTTCGAGACCGGTCAGCGTTTCGACGATGCGGCCGGCATACATGACGATGATGCGCTCGCAGAAGGCAGCGACCATGCGAATATCGTGGCTGATCAACAGCAGGCCCGAATTGTTCTCGCGCACCAGCTCGTCGAGCAGCAGCAGCACGTCCTTGCGGACGCTGACGTCAAGGGCCGAGGTCGGCTCGTCGGCAATGACAAGCTTCGGCCGGGCCAGCAGCATCATGGCGATCATCACGCGCTGGCCCATGCCGCCCGATATCTGGTGAGGATAAAGCGCCATGACCCGGTCGGGATCGCTGATGCGCACGCGCTCCAGCATGGCCCGGGCCGCGTCCAACGCCTGGCTCTTGCCGAGGCCAAGGTGAAGGCGTGCGGCTTCGGCGATCTGCTTGCCGATCGAGAGCACCGGGTTCAGCGAATACCGCGGATCCTGCATGATCAGCGCGATATCCTTGCCGCGAAGCACGCCCATCTGCCGCTCGCTCTTCGACAGCAACGGATCGCCGCCGAGATCCAGACGTTCGGCGGTGACAACCGCGGCCGGCGGCAGCAGCCGCATGATGGCGCGACCGGTCGTCGATTTGCCGGAGCCTGATTCTCCGACGATGCCGACACGTTCGCGCCCGACGTCGAAACTGACATTGGAGACGGCGGGCACGGCCCCTCGCCCGAAGCGGACGCTCAATCCCTTGACGGACAGAACGGGCTGCAAATCATGATCTTTCATTTCAAGATCTGGCATGGCGGGGATCCAGAATGTCGCGCAGAGCATCTCCGGCGATGTTGAAGGCAAGGCTGGTCAGCAGGATGGCGATACCCGGCATGACGGCGACCCACCAATAATCGAGCATGAACTTGCGGCCGTTGGAGATCATCGCTCCCCATTCGGGTGCCGGCGGCTGAGCGCCGAGGCCGAGAAAGCCGAGCGAGGCCGCCGTCAGGATGATGCCGGCCATGTTGAGGGTCAGGCGAACGATCACCGACGGCACGCACATCGGCGCGATATAAAGAAGAAGAATGCGGATCGGCGAGGCGCCGTAAAGGCGGGCGGCGACCACATAGTCGGCATTTCTGACGACCAGCGCCTCGGCGCGCGCAAGTCTCGCAATCGGCGGCCATGCCGTCAGCGAGATGGCGATGATGGCCGTGGTCAGGCCGGCGCCGAGTGCGGCGGCAAAGGCGAGCGCCAGGATCAGCGACGGGAAGGACAGGACGATATCGGTGGCGCGCATCAAGAGCGCATCGGTGCGACCGCCGAAGAAGCCGGCAACCACACCGATCAGAAGGCCGATCGGCCCGACGATCAGCGAGATCGACAGCACGGTCTGAATGGTGATGCGCGTGCCGAAGATCAGGCGGCTCAGAATGTCGCGGCCGAATTCGTCGGTGCCGGCCCAATGTGCGAGGCTCGGCGGCTGCAGGGCATCGCCGAGCGCCTGCACGACCGGATCGTAAGGCGCCAGAAGCGGCGCGAAGATCGCGACGATGCAAAGCAGGCCGAGGATGACGAAGCCGGCAAGGCCAAGCGGCTCGGCAGCCAGTTTGCGGCCGGCGCGCGCAAGCGACGCCGCCATGCGGCTCGGCACGCTCGGAGGACGGATCCGAAGCTCGCTGCGGACAACATCACTCATCGGGCCACCTCCCGCATCCGCGGATCGAAGATGGCGTAGGCTACGTCGGCCAGGAAGTTCAACAGCATGAAAATGAATCCCACAATGATGGTGCCGGCCACGATGGCGTTCATATCGCCGATCATCAGCGCATTCGTCATGTACTGGCCGATGCCCGGCCAGGAGAAGACGATCTCGGTCACGACGGCGCCTTCGAGAAGCCCGCCATAGGAGATGGCGAGGATGGTGATCAGCTGCACGGCAATGTTCGGCAGGACATGGCGCAAGATTGTGCCGCTCGGGCTGACGCCCTTGGCCCGCGCCGCAATGACGTAATCCTGGCTCAGCTGCTCCAGGGTGAAGCTGCGGGTCATGCGGGTGATGTAAGCCATCGCCGCATAGGCAAGGATGACGGCGGGAAGAATGATATGGCCAAGCGCATTCCAGAAGATTTCGGTCTCGCCCTGCAGCAGGCTGTCGATCAGCAACAGGCCGGTCCGCGGCGTGACGAGGCCTTCGTAGAAGACATCGATCCGGCCCGGGCCGCCGACCCAGTTGAGGCCGGCATAGAAGATGACCAGCCCGACGATGCCGAACCAGAAGACCGGGATCGAATGGCCGACGAGTGCCACCACGCGCGCGACCTTGTCGATCCAGCTGTCGCGAAACAGGGCGGCGGTGAGCCCGAGCGGGACGCCGACGAAGGTCGAAATGATCACCGCCAGCGTCGCCAGTTCGAATGTCGCCGGAAAGGCCTGGGCAAGGTCGGAAGAGACGGGATTGCCGGTGAGTACGGCCGTGCCGAAATCACCATGGGCCAGCCCGTTCAGATAGAGAAAAAACTGCTGGTAGATCGGCAGATCGAGGCCCAGACGCGTCCGCATCGCCGCATAGGCGGCAGGATCGGCAAGCTCGCCGACGATTGCGCCGACCGGATCGTTGGGCAAGACGCGGCCGATCACGAAGGTGACGCAGAGGAGGATGAACAGGCTGACCAGCAAATGCGCCAGGCGTCGGCCAAATTCGGCTACAGAGAGTTCCTTCATGATCGGCTGCCTCGGGAGTATTACTGGGTTTCAGACTTGGTGACGCTCTCGAGACGCGTCAGCTGGGTCGGATGACCGATATATCCCTCCACCTTGCTCGACAGGACGATCGGCTCGAAGCGCTCGAACATAGGAAGTACAGCCGGCTTCTGTTCGACGAACATCTTCTGCATCTGAACGTAGAGTTCACCGCGCTTCTTGGCGTCCGGCTCCATGGAAGCCTTCGCCGTCAGGGCCGTGAGTTCGGGAATGTCCCAGGCCGAACGCCAGACGAAGTTGCCGGCATTATTGGCTTCCTTCGAATTGTCGGGGTTGGAGGAGAACTGCTCCATCGAGCCGAGCACGTTCGGCATGTAGGCGCTGGTCTGCGGGATCAGCAGATCGAAATCCCTGGCGCGATGGGCGGCGATGATTTCCGAGCCGTTGCCCTGCTGGATGTCGATCTTGATGCCGACCTGGGCAAGCGATGCCTGAATGGCGGTGGCAAGATCGATGCGCGGCGTCTGGGCGATGGTCTTCAGCGTCAGCGAGAAGCCATCCTTATAACCCGCCTCGGCCAACAGCTGCTTGGACTTTTCGACGTCGAGATGCCAATCGGGATTCGGGATCGCATATTCGAAATTCTCCGGAACGGGAACGTTTCTCGCCCGCCCGTAAGGACCCATGATCGTCTTCTCGATGCCCTTGTAATCGATTCCGTAGGCAATGGCCTCACGGACCTTCGGGTTGGACAGGTACTGGTTGCCGGCATTCATCGACAGCACGTAAAACCCGCCTGTCGGAATACGCTGAATGGTAAAGCCCTGCTTGTCCTTGAAGGTCGCGAGATCGGCTGCCGTCAGCGCGCTGGCGATATCGATATCGCCACGTTCGAGCATCAGCCGCTCGACCTGGCTTTCAGGCACATGGCGGACGATGACGCGCTTCATCTTCGGAGCGCCGGTCATATAATCCTTGTTGGCGTCAAGAATGACGAGTTCGTTCGGAGACCAGCGATTGAGGGTGAACGGACCGGAGCCGGCCGAATGCGTGCGCATCCAGGCATTCCCCCAGTCGTTGTCGGCAACATGCTTCTGCACTTCGACACTGTCGACCACACTGGTGGTCGAGGCCGCGAGCCGGTAGAGCAGCATCTCGGCTGTCACCTGACCGGAAAAATCGATGCGCACGGTCTTGTCGTCGACCGCCGTCACGAGCTTATCGACATTGGTCTTGTCATAGCCGACCCGCTTGAGATTGGCGGCGGCGGCCTGGTCGAGCTTCAGAAGCCGCCCAATCGAATAGACGACGTCCTTCGATGTCACCGGATTGCCGGAGGCGAAATTGGCTTGGCGCAGCGTGAAGGTGATGCCCTTGTCATCGACCTTCCAGTTTTCGGCCAGTTGCGGCACGATCTTGCCATCCGGCGTGCTGTTGACCAGCCGGTCGTAGAGATTCGACATGATCTCGACCGCTTTTCCCTCCGTCGCCTGATGCGGATCGAGGGACAGGACCTGTGCCAGCGACGTGCCGATCACCAGCTGATCCTTCGGCGTGGCGGCATGGAGCTGAGGCGCTGCGATCGTCAGAGCGCCGATAACGGCGCCGACGAACAGGCCCTTGGAAAAATGCTTCATTGTAACTCCTCCCTGGATTACTATAAGAGAGACATATTATGTCGTCCGTATGTCGTATTATGATTTAACGAAATCGAATATGATTTGCAAGAGCCGAGCGGAAGACGTGATGCAGAGGGAATTGGGGAACGGGACATGACGACACTCAGCCGCGGTCGGCAAAGACTGGCACAGCAGGTCATCGATCAGCTGCGGGCGCAAATCGAGACCGGCAAGCTGCGGATCGGCGACCAGTTGCCGACCGAACCGCAACTGGAAGCCACCTTCGGCGTCAGCCGCACCGTGGTGCGCGAGGCAATTGCCGATCTGAGGGCAGCCGGCTTCGTCAAACCGATCCAGGGCAAAGGCGTCTTCGTCGCCGATCCGAAGGCTCATTCCGCCCTGTCGCTGACGCCGGTGGAAATTAAAAGCATCCCGGAAACCTTGGAATTGCTGGAGTTTCGTATGGCGGCAGAAGGTGAAGCGGCGGCGATCGCCGCCTATCGCCGCACCGCCGAGCAGGAGGCGGCCATCCGCGAGGCCAATCGCAGAATGGCGCAGATGATCGAGGCCGGACAGCAGACAGTGGAGGCCGATTACGCCTTCCACATGGCGATTGCCGCCGCCACGAACAACCGATTCTATGTCGATGTTCTCCGTCATTTCGGCCCCAAGGCCATTCCCCGGGGCCAGTTTCCGACGCTGCCCGAGGCCAATGACCGCGACTATCTGCAGAAAGTCTATGCCGAACATGTGGAAATCCTGTCGGCGATCGCCGACCAGGATCCGGAACGCGCCCGCCAGGCGATGCGGGCGCATATGATGGCCAGCCAACGCCGTTACCGGATGCTCGCCGAGCAGCAATAGGGCTCGACTCTCTCCAAAATTCATATTATGTCATATGACATTGTTGAATTTGGAAAGAGCCTCGAATGTATCTGGGAACACAGGTCGCAGCGCGGGATGACGACGATTATCGTATTTTCGCGCAACTGGGTGTGAAGCATATCAGCGCCGATCCGCCGGGCAAGCCGAGCAGTTGGACGCTTTCCGACATCGAGCGTCATCGCGACAAGGTCGAAAGCTTCGGCCTGATCCTTGATATGATCCAGCTGCCCCTGCCCTCGCAGCCGATCGAGAAGGCTTCCTATCCCGATATCCTGCTCGCCGGTCCCGAGCGCGACAGGCAGATCGACGCCGTCTGCAAGATGATCGAAAATGTCGCGGCCGCCGGCATTCCGGCCGTCAAATATAATCTCAACCTGATCGGCATTCCCCGCACGCCCGATGAACCGGGGCGCGGCGGCTCGCTGAACGCCAGCTTCCGCTGGGACAAGACGGACCAGCAGGCAGCACCCGGCCTTGCCGGCGTTTTGTCCGAGGATGAAAACTGGGAGCGGATCGACTATTTCCTCGAACGCGTCGTTCCGGTCGCCGAAAGCAATCGCGTCCGGCTCGCCTGCCATCCGCACGATCCCTATACGCCGCCCGGTTATCGCGGTGTCACGCGGGTGCTCGGCACCGTCGAAGGCTTGAAGAAGTTCGTGCTGATGCGCGAAAACCCGTATCACGGCCTCAATTTCTGCCAGGGCTCGATCGGCGAGATGCTCGAAAATCCCGGCAAGGAGATCGACGACATCATTCGCTGGTTCGGAGAGCGCGGCAAGATCTTCAATGTTCACTTCCGCAACATTCGCGGCGGCAAGCTCTCCTTCATGGAAACCTTCCCCGAAGAAGGCGACATGGACATGTTCCGCTCGGCCAGGATCTACAAGGAAGTCGGCTTCAAATACATGCTGATGCCCGACCACGTGCCAACCGTGAGCGGCAAGGATCCAACCGCCACCGCCTTTGCCTTTTGCTACGGCTATATCGCCGCACTTCTGCAGGTGCTCGAAAGCGCCTGACACGGTCTTCAACACATAAGAACAGGACTTCATGATGAACCCAATTGAACTGAAGAAGGCCGTCGGCAGTGGTCTCCTCTCGTTTCCGGTCACGCATTTCGACGATCAGCTGAAATTCGACGAGGCGAAGTACCGCCGCCATGTCGAGTGGCTTGCCGGTTATGATGCCGCGGCTCTGTTTGCCGCCGGCGGCACCGGCGAATTCTTCTCCCTCAATCCGAGCGAGATCCCTGAGGTCGTCAAGGCCGCCAAGGCCTCGGCCGGCAAGACGCCGATCATTTCGGGAACGGGCTACGGCACGTCGCTCGCCATCGAGATCGCAAAGGCGGCGGAAAAGGCCGGCGCCGACGGTCTGTTGCTGTTGCCGCCCTATCTGATGTTTGCCGAGCAGGCCGGCCTGATCGCCCACGTTAAGGCGGTCTGCCAATCGGTCGGCATCGGCGTCATCGTCTATAACCGCGATAACGCCATTCTAACGGCCGACAGCATTGCGCGCCTCACGGAGGAATGCCCGAACCTGATCGGCTTCAAGGACGGCGTCGGCGACGTCGACAAGGTGATCGAGATCACCACGCGGCTTGGCGACCGCCTCGTCTATGTCGGCGGCATGCCGACCCACGAGGTCTACGCGCAGGCCTATTTCGCCGCCGGCGTGACGACCTATTCCTCGGCCGTCTTCAACTTCGTCCCGGCGCTCGCCCAGCGCTTCTACGGCGCCTTGCGCACCGGCGACCAGGCGACCGTCGACGAGATCCTGAAGAGCTTCTTCTTCCCCTTCGTCGCGCTGCGCAATCGCAAGAAGGGCTACGCCGTCTCGATCATCAAGGCGGGCCTGCGCGTCCTCGGCCAGAACCCCGGCCCGGTGCGCCCACCGCTGACGGATCTCACTCAGGAGGAACTGACGCTGCTGGACAAGATCGTCCGGGCCAACGGCGTCTCGCAGGTCGCGGCAGAATAATCGTCGACGATTGAGGACGCTCCTAGGTTGTTCAGACGCCGAGACTCGCCCTCACCCTAACCCTCTCCTCGTAAAAACGGGGAGAGGGAACGTGCCCTACGAGGTGTGGATGGGGACGGAGAGGTCGAGGCATTTGCCCTTCTCCCCGCAAGCGGGGAGAAGGTGGCGGCAGCCGGATGAGGGGCTGATCTCGCCGACCTCCCAGGCCAAGAATATCGTATTCCCCAACAAGTCCTACTTACAGCGCCACGCCGCTGCCGCGGTCGAAGACATGCACCTGATCGCTGGCAAAGCTTGCTTCGAACACGGCGCCGTAGCGGGCGGGGTATTCGCCGTCGACGATGGCCGTGACCTGCTGTCCGGCGAGATCGAAGACGACATGGGTCTGGGCGCCGGTTGGCTCCACCAGCATGGTGCGGCCGGCAAGCGTTGTGCCGGCCGACAGGCCGGGAACGAGATGTTCGGGGCGCAGGCCGATGGTAATGGCCTGGCCGGGTCTGACCCGACGCTCGGGCGCGAGGCGGATTGCCGTGCCGTCTTCGAGACGGGCGGCGGGCGCGCCGTTTTGACCCTCCACCGTGCCGTCGAGCATGTTCATCGCCGGCGAGCCGATGAAGGCGGCAACGAAGAGGTTGGCCGGCTTCTTGTAAAGTTCGAGCGGCGTGCCCGACTGCTCCACCCTGCCCTGATTGAGCACGACGATGCGGTCGGCGAGCGTCATCGCTTCGATCTGGTCATGGGTGACATAGATCGAGGTCGTCTTCACCTTCTGGTGCAGCGTCTTGATCTCCGAGCGCATCTGCACGCGCAGTTTCGCATCGAGATTGGAGAGCGGCTCGTCGAACAGGAAGACGGCCGGATTGCGCACGACGGCGCGGCCCATTGCGACGCGCTGGCGCTGGCCGCCGGAAAGCTGTGCCGGCTTGCGGTCGAGCAGCGCGGCAAGATCCAGCATGCGGGCAGCCTCGGCAACGCGGGCCTCGATCTGGGGTTTGGCGACGCCGGCGAGCTTCAGGTTGAAGCCCATGTTTTCGGCGACCGTCATATGCGGATAGAGCGCATAGGACTGGAAGACCATGGCGATGTTGCGCTCGCGCGGCGTCATGGCGTTGACGATATTGCCGCCGATGGCGATCTCGCCGTCGGTAATCTCTTCGAGGCCGGCGATCATCCGCAGCAGCGTCGATTTTCCGCAGCCGGACGGCCCGACCAGGGCGACGAATTCGCCATCCTCGATATGAAGCGAAATGCCGTGGATGACGTCGACGGCGCCATAGGCCTTGGTTACATCGTGCAGTGAAACGGATGCCATGATTGCAGCTCCAATAGTTCGGCTCAGGACTTGACGGCGCCGGCGGTCAGGCCGGCGATGATGTGCCGCTGGGCGACGAAGAAGACGATGATCGTGGGAAGGATGGTCAGGGTGATGAAGGCCAGTACCAATTGCCATTCCGTGCCGTATTCGCCGCGATAGACCATGATGCCGAGCGGCCAGGGATATTTCGATTCCGAGTTCAGCATGATCAGCGGCAGGATGTAGCTGTTCCAGCTGCCGACGAAGGAGATGATGCTGACGGTGGCGACGATTGGCCGGGAGAGCGGCAGCGAGATATGCCAGAAGAATCTCATATAACCGCAGCCATCGACAAAGGCCGCCTGAAACAATTCTTCCGGAAGGTTGCGGAAATAGTTCCGGAACAACAGGATGCTCATGCCGAGGCCGAAGGCGACCTGCGGCAGCACCACACCCCAATAGGTATTCAGCAAGCCGAGATCGCGGATGCGGATGAACAGCGGCAGGATCGCGGTCGCTGCCGGAAACATCAGCCCGAGCAGGAAATAATTGAGCAGGAAGGACGAACCGAAGAAGCGCACATGGGCAAAGGCGAAGGCCGCCATCGACGAGACGATCAGCGTCAGCAGCACGGTGAGCGCTGCAATGATCAGCGAATTGCCGATCTGCAGCCAGTAGCGCTCGCCGAAGAGAATGTCGGTGTAATTCGCCCACTGCCATTCCGTCGGCAGGCCGAAGGGATTGGTGCGCAGGTCGCCCAGCGTCTTGAAGCCGCCAAGCGCCGTCGTCAGCAGCGGGATCAGCACGATGGCGGCAATCAGGGTCAGCGACACGTAGAGATAGATGCGGGTCGACGCGCGCATGCGGATGGAAGAGCTCATATCAGTCATGGCGCATGAAGATCCTTTTGTAACCGAAAGCGAGCGTCACGCAGATGATGAAGAGCACGACGCCGACGGCGCTGCCGAGACCCACCTGCATGCGCATGACGCCATAGGTGTAGAGAAAGGTGACCATTGTCTGGGTGGAGTTGGACGGGCCGCCGCCGGTGAGCGGCATGATCATGTCGAAGAGCTGCAGCGAGCCGACGACGGCGAAGAAGATCGACAGGCGCAGGGTCGAACCGAGCAGCGGCAGCGTGACATAGCGGAATTTCTGCCAGCCGGTGGCGCCGTCGATTTCGGCCGCTTCGAGCACGCTCTTGTCGACCGATTGCAGGCCGGCGATGAACAGCATCATGTGAAAGCCGAAATATTTCCAGACGATGACGCCGAGCACGGCATAGATCGCCGCATCCTTATCGGCGAGCACGTAAGGGTTGGCGAAGCCGAAGAAGTTGGAAATGGCGGCAAACAGGCCGTAATCGCCGTCATAGACAAAGCGCCAGATCAGGCCGGCGGCAACATCCGCCAGCACATAGGGCAGGAAGAAGATCAGCCGGTAGCCGACGACGCCCGGGATGCGGTGGGCGAGCATGGTGGCAAGCCAGATGGCGAGCGGCACCTGGATGCAGATCGAGATGACGATGATCAGACCATTATTGACCAGCGCCTGGGTGAAGGCCGCGTTGCGGAACAGCACCTGGAAATTGCGGAGCGCGATGAACTCAGTCGGCGTGCCGTAGCCATTCCATTTGTAGAGGCTGTACCAGGCCGCCTCGCCCATCGGCATGATGACGAAGAGCGTGAAGAGCAACAGCGCCGGCGGCAGAAAGAGTAAGAGCACCGTCAAGCGGTCGTGGGCGACCGAACTCCTGCTGTTTGCGGCTCTGCGTGCCGGCCTTGCGGCAGTCGTTATCGAGGGGACTGAAATATTGGCCATGGATCCTGCTTTCGTTCGTCGGCAGCAATGCCGGCGCTCCGCTTGATCGGGAGCGCCGGGAAGCTCTGCGGGCGCTGGTTATTGTTCCAGTTCGAAAGCGTCCTGGATCATCTGGGCGCCGTCCTTGGACTTCATCTGTCCGGAGACGATTTCCACCGAGACGTCGTTGACGACACGGCCGACGGCCGCACCGAGATCCTGGTCGAAGAAGTTCTGGTGCCAGGTCGAACCCGCCAGCTGCTTGGCCGATTCGGCCAGCAGCGGGTTGACGACGCCGTCATCGGCGCCGACGGCAACGGGCAGGAGCATGCCTGATTTTGCCATCGCCCGCTCATTGTCCGCATTCGTCAGGAAGGCGAGGAAATCGATCGCTTCCTTGGAGGCCTTCTTGGTGACGGCCCAGCCGTTCAGGCCGCCGAGCGTATCGGTCGGTTTGCCGGCGCCGCCCTCGACTGTCGGGAAGACGAAACGGCCGATATTGTCTGAGGAAAGCCCCTTGCCGTCACCGGCATTCTTGCGCTGGTTGGCCTCGGTCGCTTCAAAGCCGAGGATCATCGCTGCCTTGCCGTCGCCGAAAACGCCGAGCGTCTGCGGCCAGGTGGCGCCGAGATAGCCGGGCTGGAAAGGTTCGAGCTTGCCGAGCTCGGCAAGATCATCGCCGGCCTTGATGATTGCCGGATCGAGGAAACCTTCGCCCTCGCCCTTCTTGGCCGCTTCGAAGACCTTCTGGCCGCCCTCGCGCATGACGAGATAGCTCCAGTAGAAATGGATCGGCCATTTCTCACCGCCACCGCCGGCAATCGGCACGATGCCGGCCGCCTTGATCTTCTTCACCGCAGCGAGGAAATCAGTCCAGCTCTTGATGTCCTCGGCCTTGACGTCAGCCTTGGCAAACAGCGCCTTGTTGTAGAAAAAGCTGACCAGGCCGACCTTGTAGGGGATCGCCCAGGTCTTGCCCTCGAAGGTCAGGCCGTCGACCGAGGCCGGGGTATAGGCCTTGCGCAGCTTGCCGCCATCGGCATCAAGGGCTGCCGTCACATCCTGCAGGGCGCCGGTCTCGGACTGCTGCTTCAACACGCCGCCGCCCCAGCTGAAAAAGAAATCCGGCACGTCGTCGGATTGCAGTAGCGTGGGAAGCTTGGCCTTGAAGGCCTCGTTTTCGAGGAACTGCATTTGGATGTCGACGTCGGGATGCTGGGCCTCGTATTTCTTGACGATCTCTTCCCAGGCCGCGACGTTTTTCGGGTCGAGCTCGAGATGCAGCCACTTGACCACCGTCGTTGCGGAAGCCGCCCCTGCGCCGGCCAGCAACATGCCGGCTGCCGCAGCCATGGATACGATGCGCCTGCCGCCGAAAGCGGCGTTCTTCAACATAAAATTCATGATTTTCCTCCCAGGGGACCTATCCTCATAATTTTTCCCCTATGCGGAATAATTCAACGGAGCTTGCGCCAGATGTCAACCCAACTGCGGCTATTTTTAGCAAATGCGCTTGACAGCCCCACGGAATTGCCTGCTATTTATTTCGTAACCCGTTAAAAATATTGGCTTCCGCCCAACAAACAATGCCGGCTAGTTTTTCATGAAGACCGCAGATCCAGAATTGATGCGAGCGATCAACCGCTTGAACGTGCTCGATACTATCCGGCGCCATGGTCCGATCTCGCGGATAGAGATCAGCGAACGGACCGAGCTTTCCACCACGACCGTCTCGGCCATTACCGCCTCGCTGCTCGACGACGGATTGATCCTGCCGCGCCATGAAGGCGATATCCGCAATGAGGCGGTGCGGGGGCGGCCGCGTGTGGCGCTGGAACTCAATCCGGATGCCGCCCGCGTCGTCGGCGGCAAGATCGCCGCCAATAGAATGGTGTTCGTGGTCACCAATTTCCGCGGCGACGTATTGTCGAAGCTCGCTTTGCCGATCCGTATCGACCGGCAGCCGATCGGCGTCATCGCCGATCTCGTCGAGGACGGGGTCAGGCGCTGCGTCGTCGATGCCGGACTGTCGCTCGAAGATGTCGACAGCGTCTGCCTCGGCTTTCCCGGCGTCATCGAGCACCGCACCGGCTACATCAGAAGCAGCCCGATCTTCCGCGACACCAATGTCGATTTCGCCGCCGAAATGTCGACGCGGCTATCGACCCCGACCATCGTCGAGAGCGACGCCCATGCCATCACGCTCGGCCATCACTGGTTCGGAAGAGCCAGGGATCTCGAGGATATGGTGTTGATTTCACTGGAACAAACGCTGGGGCTCGGCGTGTTGCACGGCAATCGCCTGTTCCGCGGCGCCGGTGGCCTCAGCCACAATCTCGGCGATCTCGTGCTCGGCATGGGACCGAACGGCGTGGTGCGGCTTTTCAGCCAGGCCGGCGAAAGCGCGATCCTCGGCGAACAGCAGGCCGACGGGCGTTTTGCCGAAGCCATCCGGCTCGGGCGCGGCATGACCCATGCCCAGGCGCTGATCAAGGCCGATGACGACCGGCTGATCGGCGCCGCCATCCGCGCCGGCGAAGCGGTGGGATTGACCATCGCCAACATCGTCACGCTGTTTGCGCCGCCGCGGGTCATCCTGGTGGGATCGAGTCTCGCACTTGGCGAACCCTTTTTGAACAGCCTGCGCGATGCCTATGCGCTCGCCATTCCGCCCTCGCTGAAGGGGGTGAGCGAACTCGTCTTCGACGATTCGAGCGATGATTTCTGGGCGCAGGGCGCGGCTGCCGTGGCGCTCTACGAACTCTACGAATCGCCCTGGAGCACGACCGGGCCGGCGCTCTGACGGGCGTCACAATCACGATCAGATGGAGGAATTCATGGAAAGAGTCGGTATCGGCATCATCGGATGCGGCAATATTTCGGGCGCCTATCTCAAAGCGATGGCATCCTTTCCCATTCTCGACATCCGCGGCGTCGCTGACCTCAACCGCGAGCTGGCAGAAGCCAAGGCCAAGGAGTTCAACGTTCCGGCAAAAACGGTTGAGGAGCTGTTTTCCGACCCTAAGGTCGAGATCATCGTCAATCTGACGATCCCCAAGGCCCATGTCGCCGTTGCGCTACGGGCACTCGAAGCCGGCAAACATACCTATTCGGAAAAGCCGCTGGGGATTAATTTCGCGGAAGGGAAAAAATTGGCCGAGGCCGCCAAGGCCAGGCATCTCCGCATCGGTGCGGCGCCCGACACCTTCCTCGGCGGCGGCCACCAGACTGCGCGTGCTCTGATCGACCAGGGCGTCATCGGCCAGCCGGTCGGCGGCTCGGCGAGCTTCATGTGCCCCGGCCATGAACGCTGGCACCCGAACCCCGCCTTCTTCTACGAGGTCGGCGGCGGTCCGATGCTCGACATGGGTCCCTATTACATCACCGACCTCGTCAATCTTCTCGGGCCGGTTGCGCAAGTGGCGGGCTTTGCGACGACGCCGCGCGCCGAACGGCTTGTTACCAGCGAGCCGCGCAACGGCGAGCGCATTCCTGTGCAGGTGCCGACCCATGTCGTCGGCATGATGGCCTTTGCCAACGGCGCCGTCGTGCAGATCGCCATGAGCTTCGACGTCGCCGGCCACAAGCATGTGCCGATCGAGGTCTACGGCACCGAGGGCACGCTTATTGTGCCCGATCCCAACAAATTCGAAGGCCCGGTCGAATATCTGAAGAAGGGCGGCGCCTTCGAGGAGCAGCCGCTCGCCGCACCCTATGCCGACGGCAACTATCGCTCGCTCGGCGTCGCCGACATGGCGCATGCGATCCGCTCCAACCGGCCGCATCGCGCCAATGGCGATCTGGCACTGCATGTGCTCGAAGTCATGGAAGCGTTCCACACCGCGTCTGCGACCGGCCGGACAGTGGCGATATCAACGGCGGTGGAGCGCCCTGCCCCGCTGTCCCAATCCATCGTCGACGGACGGCTGGCGAAATAATTTCAGGAGGAAAGAGAATGCGTGAAGCACTGATCGTCTGGGGCGGCTGGAGCGGCCACGAGCCGCAGGAATGCGCCGAAATCATCAAGACCATGCTCGAAGAGGACGGCTTCAAGGTCTATCTCGAACATGGCACCGAGGCGCTCGCCGATCCTTCGGTCCATGATCTCAGCCTGGTCGTACCGATCATGACGATGTCGAAGATCGAGAAGGAGGAGGTCAAGAACCTCGCCGCCGCGATCGAGAGCGGCGTCGGCATATCAGGCTATCATGGCGGCGCGGGCGATGCCTTCCGCGACTCCGTCGACTACCAGTTCATCATCGGCGGCCAGTGGGTGGCCCATCCCGGCAACATCATCGATTACACCGTCAACATCACCCGGCCCGACGATCCGCTGATGGAGGGGATTGCCGATTTCCCCTATACGTCGGAGCAATATTACATGCATGTCGACCCCTCGAACGAGGTTCTGGCGACGACCAAATTCACCGGCGAGCACGCCTACTGGATCGACGGCGTCGTCATGCCCGTCGTCTGGAAGCGCAAATACGGCAAGGGCCGGGTTTTCTATTCCTCGCTCGGCCATCAGGCCAAGGAGTTCGACGTGCCCGAGATGAAGACGATCTTCCGCCGCGGAGCGAATTGGGCGGCGCGATGAGATAGGGCTTTCGGGGAACCAAAAGACCCCTCCCCAACCCCTCCCCACAAGGGCAGGGGAATCGCATATAGGCGGTAAGCAGTTGTTTTATTGAGGCAGATCGATTCAAAGGCTCTCTGTTGATTTGGAGGGTCGGATGGATCGATTTGCCGCCTGTTTTAAAGCTTTGCCCGACCCTCGGGGGCGCAATACGCGCCATCCGCTGATGTCGATCCTGTTCATTGCCATTGCCGCGATCGTCTGCGGCGCCGAAAGCTGTGCCGACATGGCCGACTTCGGCATCTCCAAGAAGAGGTGGCTCAAGACGATCGTGCCGCTGCCCTACGGCATTCCCAGCCATGACACGTTCTCCACCGTATTCCGCTGCCTCAATCCGGATGCCTTCGAAGCCGCCTTCCGCCGCTTTACCGAAGCCTTTGCAAAAGGCATCGAAGGCGTGGTGGCGGTCGACGGCAAAGCGGTGCGCGGCGCCTATAAGCGCGGTGCCAAGGCGACGCCGCTGCACCTCGTCAACGTCTGGGCCGCCGGTTGCGGCCTGGTCATCGGCCAACAGACCGCACCGCGCCGCAACGAGGTGCAAGGCGTGCTCAAGGCGCTTGCGCTTCTGTCGCTCGAAGGCGCCATCGTCACGGCCGATGCTCTGCATTGCCGCGCCGACACGGCCCGCGCCATCCTGGCCACCGGCGGCGACTATGCCCTGGCGCTGAAAGGCAACCAACCCGGCCTGCTGGCCCAGGCGATTGCCCGCCTTGACGATATCGAGCCGCTCGACAGCATCCAGACCGCCGCCGAGAACGACCATGATCGCATCGACAGCCGCCGCGCCAGCATCGTCGCCGTCGATGATATTGACTTTCCCGGCCTGCAAGCCATCGGCTCCGTCGAGGCCACCAGCCGCCATGCCGATGGCCGCCTGACCAGCCATGTCCGCTACTTCCTGCTCTCCACGGTCATGTCGGCCGCCGCCCTCATCGAGGTGACCCGAACCCATTGGGAGATCGAAAACAAACTGCATTGGGTGCTCGACGTCCAGTTCCGCGAGGATGCCGCCAGAAACAGAAAGGATCACGGGCCGGCAAACATCGCACTGCTGCGCAAGATCGCCCTCAACCTCATCCGATCCCACCCAGATAAGGCATCCATCCGACGCAAAATCAAAAAGGCGGGATGGGACGATCAGTTCCTTATCTCCCTCATCGCTCATATGCGATAGCCCTGCCCACAAGGGGGAGGGACTAAGATGCTGCACCGCTTCACATAAACTCTATCGTATCAATCCGTCGAACGGTAACAACCAGCAAGACTTCTGCTTTTGGTCGCCGCCGGAAACCACAGCTTAGTCCCTCCCCCCTGTGGGGAGGGGTTGGGGAGGGGTTTTTGGCAATCTCAGCGCAGGATCAACGCGGTCCCGTAAAGCCCCAATGCAAACACCGTATGCGCCAACAGATTGAAGCACCGGACCTTGTTCGGTGTCGGATGTTTGGACGCGGCCCAGCCGGTGCCGAGGCCCGGCTGCAGCAGGAACCACCCTGCCCCGACGGTGATGATGCCGAAGATCCAGGCAGGCAGAAATGTCGGGGCGGCGAGCCAGCCCTGCCCCATGATGAGCGCAAAGATCACGCCATAGAGAATGCCGACGGCGTAGTGGCTGATCCAGCCGAGCGCCAGTTCATGCTCATAGAGCTCGGCATCGGCGATGCTGTCGTGAAAAACCTTGCCGCGGCGAAGATGCCAGAACCAGCGGCCGACCGGCGCCCAGTTGGGCGGCGTCTGGCCGAAGACCTTGGTGAGCACGATCGCCCAAAGGTCCATAAGGATGGTTGCGCCGGCGCCAATCGCCAGGCCGCGCCACAGAATATCGAACATTGGGAATCACCGAAGAGCGCTGACTTGCAGAGACGCCAGCAAACCATTGCAGACGCGTCAGCGCAATGGCTTCAGTGAATTCCGCCCGCATCCAGGGATCATGCGACAGTGCCGCCTGCCCTCTGGGCGACCGTCGCTGCGGCATCATCCGCAAAAAGGCATCGGTGCGGGCGCAAATTGATGCTTTTCGCGTGCAGCGATATTTCCTACTCACTGTCGAAACGGCAATGAGAGGCGCGGCGATGGCGATGCCATTTTACTGGAACGAACTGAACAGCTCCGATTTCGCCGGACTTTCGCCCGACACGACCATTGCCATCCTGCCGATCGCCTCGACCGAACAGCACGGCCCGCACCTGCCGATCGCGACCGATGTGGCGATCGCCAACGGCATGCTGGCCGAACTGCGGAAACAGAAGCCCGACGACCTCGATTTCCTGGTTCTGCCGACGCAGGAGATCGGCAAGGCGAACGAACATATCTACGGGCCGGGAACGCTGTCGCTCGGTGCTGAGCTGCTCATTCCCGTCTGGACGGCAATCGGCGCCAAGGTTGCCGAAGCCGGCATCCGCAAGATGGTCATCGTCAATTCGCATGGCGGCAATGTCGACATTATGAGCATCGTCGCGCGCGAGTTGCGCGTCCGCTATCAGATGGCCGTGATCTCGACGCAATGGGGCCGCTTCGGTCATCCCGACGGCATGATCGGCGAAGACGAGTTGAAATACGGCATCCATGGCGGCGAGGTCGAGACCTCGCTGATGCTCTATTTCCGCCCCGATCTGGTGCGGATGGACAAGGCGCAGAATTTCACCTCCAAGGCCGAATGGATGCGCGGACAATCGAGATATATCCAGCCGCTGCCGCCGCATTCGCTTGCCTGGATCGCCCATGACCTCAATCCGCACGGCGTCGTCGGCGACGCCTCGCGCGGAACGGCGGAGAAAGGCGAAGCGATCTGCCGCCATCAGGTTAAGGGCTTCATCGAGTTGCTGTCCGACCTGAAGCGCTATCCGCTTTCCAGCCTCTATTCACAATAACGCCGGCGAGAGCACCTAAGGGGCGACAGGCTTTTCCATCGCGATATGACCCTTGGCCTGCAGTTCCTGCACGAGGCCGGCAAGTTCGGCGAGCAGATATTCGACGAACAGGCTGGTGGCGGAATCGAGCGGCGCACGGGCGCGGGCAAAAAGCTTCATCGGCTGGTGGCGCGCATGCGGCTCGGCGATCGGCCGGAAGACGAGTTCGCCCTGCCGGCACTCGGTGATGACGTCGAGCGGGTTCAGTATCGTCAGCCCCGCCCCCGATTTGACCAGCTTCTTCAGCATCTCCGAAGCATTGGTTTCAAGCACCGGCTCGACATGCACGTCGAGGCGCGCCAAGGCCAGATTGATCACATCACGCAGGCTGGTGCCCTGCTGGGCCAGCACCAGGCGCTCCTGGACGATATCCGCCAGATTGATCGGGCCTGAACCGATCAGGTGATGGCCGGGCGGCAGCACCCCGCCGATCGGGATGTCGAAACTGCCAAGCGTTCGGATGCCCGGTGTCGCCGGAATGTTGAAGCCGAGGCCTATATCCACCTCGCCCGACAGCACTGGATTGACCGTCGTCGTGCCCGCGTCATTGCGCAGTTGCATGAAGACGCGCGGATGCTCCGCCTGGAACCGAGCGATGATGTCAGGCAGCGGGCCGGCGGCAAGCCCAACCGTGGTAACGATGCGGACCTTGCCGGCCTGCTGCATCTTGAGGCTGCGAATACGCCCTTCCAGCCGCTCGTAATTCTTCAGCACCTCGCGAATATGTTCGATGCAGAGTTCGCCGGCTGCCGTCAGCCGCAGGCCGCGCGGCAGCCGCTCGAAAAGCGGCGCACCCATCTCCTCCTCCAGCGCGAGAATCTGGCGGTTGATCGCCGATGACGCCACATTCAGCCGCGCGGCCGCCTTGCGGATCGAACCGGTGCGGGCGATCTCATTGATGTAGATGAGCTTTCTGGAATGCAGCATCGCAACCTCGTTGCATGAAAATAAAGCAGACGCACAAATTAGGCACAGGCTGCCGCTGAGATGCCAAAAAGGCATCGTTGCGCACGAAATTTGATGCTTTTCAAAGAGCAAAGCAATCGCTCCAATGAAGAAAATCGGACGTCATCACAGGCGTTGCGAACTCAAAAGGGGAACGCTGATCATGCCCAATGCAATGAAGAATACGGTCTTTTCCGCCCTTATGGGTTTTGGTGGCGCGCTCGCCGCTGCCGTCGCGGCGCATGCGGCCGACAAGGTCAGCTACGGAACGAACTGGCTGGCGCAGGCCGAGCACGGCGGCTTCTACCAGGCGGTCGCCGACGGCACCTATGCGAAACACGGCCTCGACGTCACGATCGTGCAGGGTGGCCCGAACGCGGCCAACAGCGCGCTGCTGATCTCCGGCAAGATCGATTTCTACATGGGTGGGCCGCAGGGTGAGATCTCGGCTGTCGAACAGGGCATCCCGCTCGTCGATGTCGCGGCGATCTTCCAGAAGGATCCGCAGGTCCTGATCGCACACCCCGACGCAGGGATCGACAAATTCGAAGATCTTGCCAAGCTCAAGACGCTGTTTCTCGGCAAGGACGGTTACCTCACCTATTTCGAATGGATGAAGGCGAACTTCAAGGGCTTCAAGGACGAGCAGTACAAGCCCTATAATTTCAGCCCCGCGCCCTTCCTTGCCGACAAGCAATCCGCCCAGCAGGGCTACCTCACTTCCGAACCCTACGAGATCCAGAAGCAGGCCGGCTTCGAACCGAAGGTCTTCCTGCTCGCCGATAACGGCTATTCGCCCTATTCGACGATGATCACCACCACGCAGACGATGATCGACAGCAAACCGGACGTCGTCCAGCGCTTCGTCGATGCCTCCATCGAGGGCTGGTACAACTACCTCTACGGCGACAACAGCAAGGCGAACGAGCTGATCAAGAAGGACAATCCTGAAATGACGGATGGCCAGATCGCCTACTCGATCGCCAAGATGAAGGAATACGGCATCATCGAATCCGGCGACAGCCTGGACAAGGGCATCGGGTGCATCACCGACGCGCATTACAAAGCGTTCTTCGACGAGATGGTTGATATCAAGGTGTTCAAGCCGGAGACAGACTACAGCAAGGCCTTCACGACGAAATTCGTCTGCAAGAGCACCGGAATGGCGATGAAGAAGTAAGCCCCTCCGACGTCGTCCGATGGTCCGCCTGAGGCGGCGGACCACATCCTCCCTGGTGAATGAGACAAGCAATGCCGCTAGCAGAAGTCCAGGCCTTATCCCCGCAAGAGACGCGCAAGCGGCCGCTGGTCGTGATGCAGTCGGTCTCGAAGGTCTTTTCCAGCGGCACCGTCGCCCTTTCCGACATGTCGCTTACCGTCGAAAGCGGCGAGTTCGTCAGCCTGCTCGGCCCTTCGGGCTGCGGCAAGTCGACGGCGCTGCGCATCATCGCCGGCCTTGGCGACGTGACGTCGGGGGCGATCGACTGGCCGAGTTCGCGCATCAACTCCAGGGGCCTGCCGGAGGGCGATATCGGCTTCGTCTTCCAGGAGCCGACGCTGATGCCGTGGAAGAACGTGTTCGACAATGTCCACCTGCCGCTGAGATTGAGGCGGGTTTCGAAGGCGGCAGCGCATGAAGGGATCATGCAGGCGCTGACCACTGTCGGCCTCCAGGATTTCGCCAAAGCCTATCCACGCGAACTTTCCGGCGGCATGAAGATGCGCGTCTCGATCGCCCGCGCGCTGGTGACCAAACCGAAGCTGCTTTTGATGGATGAGCCCTTCGCCGCACTTGACGAAATCACCCGCCAGAAGCTGAACGACGACGTGCTGCGGCTCTGGAAGACGACAGGCATCACCGTCATCTTCGTCACCCATTCGGTCTATGAGTCCGCCTATCTTTCGAACCGCATCGTGGTGATGAAGGCAAGGCCCGGCCGTGTGCATGCCGATGTTCCGCTGACCACCAGCCTGGAACGCGACGAGCATTACCGCACCTCGGAAGAATACCGGAAGGCGTGCGAGACGGTCTCCCTTTCGCTGATCGGGGCAATCAACGCGGCGGGAGAGCATTGATGCGTGACGAAACGGATACGCCGCAGATCCTTCATCTTTCTGTAAATGCCACAGGCGCAAGACACCGCGATCTCGCGCTGCGCATCGCCATCCCCTTCCTCGTTATCGGCCTGCTGGTTCTGATCTGGTATGCCTATGTGAAGCTCTCAGGCGTGCCGCCCTATATCCTGCCGGGTCCAGCAGCAGTCGCAAACGCTTTCGTGACGGACTGGGATACGCTTGCCCCAGCGCTTTGGGTCACCACCAAGATCACCTTGCTGTCGCTGATGCTGGCCCTTGTCGGCGGCGTCGGCTTTGCGATCTTCCTGGTGCAGTCGCGTTGGATCGAGCTCGCCTTCTATCCGCTTGCCGTCATCCTGCAGGTAACGCCTGTGGTGGCGATCTCGCCGCTGATCCTGATCTATGCGCCGTCGACCCAGGTGGCGCTGCTGATCTGCGCCTTCCTCGTCGCCTTCTTCCCGATCCTTTCGAATATGGTTCAGGGGCTGAAGAGCGTCGACCACAATCTCATCAATCTCTTCGAGCTTTACGGCGCCTCGCGCTGGCAGACGCTGCTCTTCCTCAAGCTGCCTGCCGCCCAGCCCTATTTCATGACGGGCCTCAGGATCGGCGGCGGCCTGGCGCTGATTGCCGCCGTCGTCGCAGAATTTGCGGCCGGCTCGGCGGGCGCCGGCTCCGGCCTTGCCTTCCGGCTGCTCGAAGCACAGTACCGGCTCAACATTCCGCGCCTCTTCGCCGCGCTGCTGATGCTCTCCCTGCTTGGCGTGGCGATCTTCGCCGTCACCTCGTTCATTTCCTGGCTCGCCCTGCACCGTTGGCATGAGAGCAGCCTGAAGCGGGAAAACTGATGACCTATTCCTTCATTTCGCCGCCCAATGCCGGCCGCTTCGTGCTGAGCAATGCGACGCTGCCTGCCGTCGCCGTCGAGGGATTTGACGCGCCGGCGATCGAGGGGCTGGTCAAGGCGGATATCGTCATCGCCGATGGTGTCATCTCCGCGCTGCTGCCGGCAGGTGCAGCACCAGTGGAATTGCCGCGGTCCGATCTGAAGGACGGCATGGTCTGGCCCTGCTTCACCGATATGCACACCCATCTCGACAAGGGGCATATCTGGCCGCGCAACGCCAATCCCGACGGCACCTTCATCGGCGCCCTGGACGCCGTGCGGGCGGACCGGGAGGCGTACTGGTCGACGGCGGATGTCGGCAAACGCATGGAATTCTCACTGCGTTCGGCCTATGCGCACGGCACCAGCCTGATCCGCACGCATCTCGATTCGCTGGCGCCGCAGCACCGCATTTCCTTCGAGGTTTTTGCCGAGATGCGCGAGGCCTGGAAAGACAGGATCGCGCTGCAGGCGGTGGCGCTCTTTCCGCTGGAAAACATGGTGGACGCGGCCTATTTCGCCGAGCTGGTCGCCGTCGTGCGAGAAAAAGGCGGGCTGATCGGCGGCGTCACCCGGATGAATGCCGATCTCGACAGCCAGCTCGATCTGCTTTTCAGAGCTGCCGCCGATAACGGCCTCGACGTCGATCTTCATGTCGACGAAAGTGACGATCCTGCCGCCGAGACGCTGAAGGCGATCGCGCAAGCCGTGCTGCGCAACCGGTTCGACGGCAAGGTGACCGCAGGCCATTGCTGCTCGCTCGCCAGGCAGGACGAGGAGACGGCAAAACGCACGGTCGACATCGTCGCAAAAGCCGGCCTCTCCATCGTCTCGCTGCCGATGTGCAACCTCTATCTGCAGGACCGATATCCCGGCCGGACCCCTCACTGGCGCGGCGTCACCCTGTTCAAGGAACTGGCGGCGGCCAGCGTTGCGACGGCGGTTGCCTCCGACAATACCCGCGATCCCTTCTATGCCTATGGCGATCTCGACCCGGTCGAGGTGTTGCGTGAAGCGGTCCGGATCCTGCATCTCGATCACCCGCTGGACACAGTGGCCCGCGTCGTCACCACCTCGCCTGCCGATATTCTCGGCCGGCCCGACAAGGGTCGCATTGCCGCCGGCGCCCTGGCCGATCTCGTGCTCTTCAGCGCCCGCCGCTGGAGTGAATTTCTCTCCCGTCCACAGTCCGACCGCGTCGTGCTTCGCCGCGGCAAGGTGATCGACCGCAGCCTACCGGACTATCGTGAACTCGATAACATCGTTGGAGCCTGACATGCCGGATTATCAGACGATCAAAAAGGAACTCGAGGGCATCGCCGTCGAGGACAATCCGGCGCTGGTGCGCCAGAAGAGCCGTGATTTTTACTGGTATTCGCCGATCCTGAAGGCGCAGCTCGACAATGTGACGGCCGATCTCGTCGTCACGCCGAAAAACGAGGAAGAGGTCATCCGGACGCTGAAGGTCGCCTTCGCGCATGGCGTGCCGGTGACGCCGCGCGGCGCCGGCACCGGCAATTACGGCCAGGCGATGCCGCTTTCCGGCGGGATCGTGCTGAACCTTGCCGCCATGGACAGGATCAAGGAGATCCATCCCGGCCGGGTGGTCTGCGAACCGGGCATCGTCATTGCTCAGCTCGACAAGCAGACCAAGGCGCATTCCGGCCAGGAACTGCGTTTCCACCCGTCGACGGCGCAGACGGCAACGGTCGGCGGCTTCGTCGCCGGCGGCTCCGGCGGCGTCGGTTCGATCACCTGGGGCGGACTGCGCGATCTCGGTAATATTCTGCGTCTGCGCGTCGTCACCATGGAGGCCGAGCCGCGCGTGCTCGACCTGACCGGCTGGGACCTGCAGAAGGTGAGCCATGCCTACGGCACCAACGGGATCATCACCGAAATCGAAATGCCGCTCGCGCCTGCTTATGATTGGGTCGACGTGCTTGTCGGCCATGATGACTTCATGGCATCGGTGCGCTTCTCGGATGCGCTGGCCAAATGCAACGGCATCCTCGTCAAGGAAATCGCGCCGATCGCGGCACCGATCCCGCACGACTATTTCACCCGCCACAAACCCTATATCCGCAAGGGCCAGTCGGTGGTGGTGCTGATGATCGCGCCGCATTCGATGGACGCCTTCCTCGCCTTTTCAGCCGCCCATAAAGGCGAGATCATCTTCCGCTCCGACACGGTCGAAAGCATGAAAGGTATTCCGCATGCCTATGAACTTGCGTGGAACCACACGACGCTGCGTGCTTTGAAGGTCGATCCCGGCTTCACCTATCTGCAGGTTCAGTATCCAGGCCCGGATCACGTCGCCAAGGTCGCCAAGATGGTCGAGATCTTCGGCGACGAAGTGCCGGGCCATCTCGAATTCATCAGGTTCGACGGGCAGATCCAATGCTCCGGCCTGCCGCTGGTGCGCTATAGCACGGAGGAGCGCCTCGAGGAGATCATCAAGATCCACCAGGATCACGGCTGCCCGATCTTCAATCCGCATCGTTATACGCTTGAAGAAGGCGGCATGAAGCGCACCGACAAAATACAGCTCGCCTTCAAGCAGGAAACGGACCCGAGGGGGCTGTTGAACCCCGGCAAGATGATCGCCTGGGAAAATCCCGATTTCGATTTCAATGCCGGCAAGAATTATCTCTTCCCGGGGCTCGCGAGCGTCATGGAGGCCTGATGAAAGTTCTCGTTCTTCACTCGCATCCGGTCGAGGAAAGCTACGGCAAGGCGCTCTACAAACAGACGCTGGAAAGCCTGCAAAAGGCCGGTCACGAGGTAGATGGGTGCGATCTCTATGCAGAGAATTTCGATCCGGTGCTCTCCCGACACGACCGGCTCGCCTATCACGATTATCCCGGCAATACCGCGCTGGTGAAATCCCATGTCGAGCGGCTGAAGTGGGCCGAAGCGCTGGTGCTGGTGACGCCGATCTGGAATTTCGGTTTCCCGGCGATCCTGAAGGGCTATTTTGACCGCGTCTGGCTTCCCGGCGTCTCCTTCGAACTGGTCGACGGCAAGGTGGAATCGCGCCTGCGCCACATCAGGAAACTCGCGGCCGTGCTGACATATGGCGCCACGCCGTTTCGCGCCTTCGTCGCCGGCAACCCGCCGAAGAAGATCGTCAAGCGTGTGCTGAGAGCGCAGATCAATCCGCTGCGGCCGGTCACCTTTCTTGCTCATTACGACATGAACAATTGCACGCCGGAAAGCCGGGCCAGGTTTTTGGAGAAGGTGAAGACGGCGATGGAGCGGTTTTGAGAGCCCGCATCTTCCTCGTTGCTACCCTAGGAAAGACCTATGAAGACGATTTTCAATCCCCCGTCCGTCCGCCGTCCGTTCGGAAATTACAATCACGGGCTGCTGGTGCCGCCGGGCGCTTCGCTGCTCGTGACCTCCGGCCAGCTCGGCATCGGTCTCGACGAGAAAGCGCCGGAGGATATCGGCTCGCAGGCAGAACTTTGCTTCGAGGCCATCAAGGCAATTCTCGCCGAAGCGGAAATGAGTTTTGCCGATGTCATCCGCATCTCGGGCTTTGTGACGAAGCGCGAGGATTTCCCTGCTTATATGGCCATACGGGATCGCTATACGCTCGATCCGAAGCCGGCCTCGACGCTGATCATCGTCAGCGGCTTCACCCGCCCCGAATTCCTCGTGGAAGTCGAAGTCACGGCCGCCAAACTGTTTTGCTGAAGCGAGCCTGAGACGCGCCCTCGTCAGCCGCCCTCTGCCTTGGATTCTCCCACGCCGCCGCCGATATCCTCTGCAAACTTCCGCATCAGCCGCACCAGCTCATTGAAGTCGTGCTCGTCCCAGCGCTCGAAGATGGCGCGGCCGATCCTTTCGCGCGCCACGTCGATGCGGTCGGTCATCGCCTTGCCTTTCGGGCTGATGACCGCCTCGCGCACGCGGCGGTCGGCGGCACTTCCGCGACGCCTACGCCCTGACACCGGGCGACTGGGTGCTGGTGCGCCCGGACGGTTATGTCGGTGCCATCGTCGCCTCCGGCGAAGCTTCGGTACTGGAGGCCTATTTCGCCAATATTGGCCTTGGCAGCTGAGGTCTTTTGCCGCCCCGAAGCCCCGATCAGCATCCCAAGATGCTTGATTTCAGGCGTGTCCGGTTCAAAGGGCGTCGCGCTCATAACGTGGCGTCCAACCACGTGTCATCCCCCGGCTCATCGCGCATTCGGCCAGCGCCAGCTGTTGGCGCAGATGTTTGCAGTCATCGAGCAGCGCGCGGATCGTCGCCTTGGCATTGTCGTCATGCCAGGCCAGCACGGCTTCGACTTCCCAAGCTTCATCGGGCCAAGCTTCGTCGAGCCACGTTTGATCGGGCAACACGTCATCGGGCCGAGACGGATCGGGTGAGGTTTTTGCCGGCTGCATCAGTTCAGCGCCAACGGCAATTGAACCGGACGCGGCAAGGGCGGCAGCGGCCGGCTGAGTTCGACCTTTCTCTGCCAGGCGGCACGCCGCAACTGATCCCGCTCGCGTGCGGCACGAGACGCTTCGACAAGGGCTAGGGCGTTGGCGATCACTTGTTCCGTATGCGTCATGACCATCTCCAATGTTCATGTTTTGTTCTAATTTAGACCGTCAGTCGGAAATGTCAAGATGGGTGATCGGCCCGGGATGGATGGTCGGACTTGATCGACAGGCTGGAGATTTTCGTCGAAGGGCGGCGTTCACTCAATCCGCGGCTTCTATGACGGCAATGCCGGCTTCCTGTGCGGCCCTGATAAAGGATGCCCGCACCTCTTCCGGCCGGAGATCGCCGATAATCGCATCCAGGCATGACTTTACGGCTTCGAAATATTCTTCGCCGTCATCGACCGGCCAGTCGTGCAGCAACGTGCGCGCAGCATCCCAAACAGAGTTAACGACGGCATAATGGCCGAGCCCTATGGAGGCCAAACCGACCGGTCGAAAGTTTGCCGTCTGTTTCACTTTGCTACAGCTTTTCCAGTGTTGGTGGGCTTATGGGGTGCGATGCAATATTTGTGCCGTCGGCGGGCCGCCTCGCCTGCCGGCCTGCGGCTTTGATCCTGGCTGAGATGGACCATGACAGACGCAGCTCTTCATCCCTCCAGATTCCGACAGGTGCTTGAGACGGTGGAACGCCTGAAGCTTCCCGAATAGGCACGACACCCATGGCTAGTCTTTAAACGGCCGATTATGGTAAATATCGGGCTTATATGCAAATCACACTGATTAAAACACAACCATTCCTTTCGTATTCTATGGGATCTACAGCAACGCATAGGATTTTCTCAATGCAACAGCCTTAATGATCACCTCTTGATTGTCTCAAAGGTGGACGAAGCCGCATCCAGATCGTAGAATGCCGCCTCTTGCACGGGCGGATCTGGGGGCGCGCGATGCCTATCTTCATGGACCGGCACTTTCTCGAGGGAACGTCGGCGGCCGATGTTGCCCGGGCGCATCGCATGGATCTCGACATTCAGGATCGCTACGGCGTCAAGTTTCTCACTTATTGGTTCGACCAGCGGCGCGGGACCGCCTTCTGTCTCGTGGATGCGCCCGACATGGAAACCGCCCAATGCGTGCATCGCGAGGCGCACGGCTTTGTTGCCGGCGAGATCGTCGAGGTCGCCTTGTCTGCGGTCGAAGCTTTTCTCGGCCGAATTCATGATCCCGAGCCGGCGCCTGGGCAATCCTCGGCCGACGTGGATCCCGGTCATCGGGCAATACTCTTTACCGACATCGTCGGATCGACGGAGATGACGGCACGGCTCGGCGACCGCATCGGAACCGAAATGGTGCGGGCTCATGATGCGATCGTGCGCCGATGTCTCGGGCAAACGTCAGGCCGGGAGGTGAAGCATACCGGCGACGGCATCATGGCCGCCTTTTCCGCCACAACGGCCGCCGTCGAATGCGCCATGACGATCCAGCAGGAATTCAAGCGTTACAACGGCGGAAACGCCGAGCCGATCCATATCCGCATCGGGCTGGATTGCGGCGAGCCGGTCGAGGGCAGCAACGACCTTTTCGGCTCGACCGTGCAGCTCGCGGCGCGCCTTTGCGCTGCCGCCGCCAGCGACCAGATCCTCGTTTCGGAGAATATCTTTCGGGAATATGGCGCCGCCGATCTTTTCGGTCACGCCTCACGCCGACGCCTCAAGGGCTTTGCGAAGCCGGTGCTGGTGTTTCGATGCGACTGGAATGGTGGCCTTGCCTGAAATGCGCCGGTGGGATCGACATCCGCCTCCGACAGAAGGTTTGCCGCGCGGGCTGTGGCGAAGAAACAGGCGTAGGGCGGGCAAGCGGCATAAAACCAGAACGCGCCGCACAGAATGTGACGGCGCGTTCTTGCCTATTTCCATCTCAAGGGCGTCGCAATCTTTCGCATTCGCCCTCGCGCCTCAGGTCTTTCTTGTCCAGCATGTCGTTACCGCAAAAAACGCTGCACAATTTTGCGGTAACGACCCGCCTTGATCAAGCATTGCCGATATTTCGATCGCCCATCAGTTGCTCGAATTTGGGAGCGCCCTCGACCTTGGCAAGCACCCCCGACATTTTCAGGAAACGCCGGAAATTCTCGCGCGCAGCGCTCAGCGGGAAACGGCCGCTGGCCGTATCTCGGCAAGCCTTCAACAGCGTGTCATATGCCAGCCCCCGTTTGTCCTGCGGCCACTCATCCAGAAAATCGAAGATTTCATCGAGACACGTGATCTCAGCGATGAAATGTTGACGATGAAGCAAAACCGGATCAAACCGAGTTTCCGACATAGTATCCTCCCATTTATATTACTTTTTATGGGATAACATTACTAAAAAACCTAGATTCATTCAAGGCAAAATCGGTTATATCTGACCGAACACCTGCGACACTACTTCCATAATGACAGAATAGCTCGATCAGATTATCTTGAGTGAATCAGTCAGCGATCGCGGCTCAACCCTCTGCAGCCGAGATTGGCTGGTCAATTGCACACGTGTTCGGATCAGCCGATGCATATCGCCCGGAAGGCTTCCATTTTAGGGTAATCAAGCGTGCCGGAAGTTTTCTTTTAGGCTGGTGACGGCATGGTAGATTGCGATTCAGATAACCTCGCAAGGGAGCGCCCAGATGAACCGATTTCTGACATTTATCGCTGCCGGGGCGCTGATCGGTGTGTCTGCGATCACGTCTTCCTGCACCACGCCCGACAAGCCCGATCGCGAAGATTTTCAATATCAGCGGGATACATCGATAAACCCGGCATGTGCTGGTGGATTCAGACCCGGCAACGCTCGCTCCTGCAGTTACTGATGGGCGCAGGCGCCCGATATTCGTTCAGCCTTGGCTGAGAAGGCCGGGCCGCAGGGAACCGCAAGCCTGCGCCGCCGTTGAGTCAACGGGTCACAGTTGGCTCGATTCAAATAGGAGAACGGTTCCCAATGAACAATTTGATCTGGCTTGTCGGCGCTGTCGTTATCGTGCTCGCGATTTTGAGTTTCTTCGGCTTTCGCTGAGCAAAGACACTGCTGATGTAAATCGTGGCGGCTCGACCGATCCTTCCTCCCTGCCGCAAGCAGCGGGACGAGCCTCTCAACGCCGGCGGATCGAATGGCCCGGCCATAGGCTGCTGCAGCTGGCGGCGAAGAACGACCGTACGGGTCATGAATGCTCTGCACCGGCGAAGCATTTGCGGAGCTCAGTCCGTCGTCGCGGACAAGAATCTTCGCCCGCTCTCTGACCTATGGAGATAGCGTCCGCCTCCAGCTGAGATCCGTTTCGTCGACAATCCACAAAATGACGTGCGGATGACCTACATCCCCCCCCCTCGACGTCCTTTATAGTCACGCGTTTCGGCTTCTCCCGGGGCCGATTGCGAGGGAAATCGATGGAACGTCTTGGCGCAACGAAAGCCACTCAAACCAGGAATGAGGCTGCAAAAGCAGAGCGGCCGGAGGGATTTTCCCGGGATGTGACGGCAATCAAGCTCGGCGACTGTCTGCTGGGTTACAAGGCCGTTCAGCGCCGCGCGCGGGCGGCCGCTGGAGCCATTTCCACGGGCGGATGCGCGAGATCGAAAGACTGATCAGGCATCGTCACGGGGCCATCGTGCCCGAGGCCGATGACGCATTGATCTATGTCGAGGTGATCGCCGGCCTCGCGCTTGTAGAGTTCAGGCAAGAGTTTGCAGAGGTGGTTCTCGGCTGGTCGGCGCGATGGCTCCCATGGGCCGGCAAAGCCTGCATAGAGGAAATCATCTACGAGCGGACGAAGGTGCGTTTTTCTCCCTTGTCGGCCGACGCGCTCGGTCACGCTCTGCATGTGAGCTATGCTGAACGATGCGCCCTCGATATCCGCACGATTGGCGCCTTCGACGTGCCGAAGCGGAAAAGAGCGCAACTGCAAAAGGAAAAGCGGCGGCAGCGGGACCGAAGCCGGAAGGAGGAGCAACGCCGCGCCGCAGGCGCGATTTCCAGAGCCGAGTATCTCGCCAATTCCTTCAGCACGGCGCGCCCATGGGAGGCATTCGGCATCAGCCGCCGGACGTGGGAACGCCGCGGTAAACCGATGCCGGAGGCCGAAGCGGTTTTGGATTGCGGTTCGATTTCGCTTGCCGCCTAAAACGCGTCGCGATCTTTCAGATTCGCTTCCCGTGCTTTAGGTCTTTGTTTTACGCATGTCGTTATCGCAAAAGCGCTGCACACTTTTGCGCGACATGCTCTAGAATTAAGTTTTTCGGCTTTTAGCCGGGCGGCCCGAACCAGGTCGTCATCGCCTCGCGCAGACCGTCCTGCGAGCCATCACCCACCCACGCGACATAACCGTCTGGCCGGATCAGGACGGCGGTGGGCGCCGAGACCGCACCGATCGCCGGCAGCTCCCATGGCCCGCCGTAGCTGGCGTCAACCGACCGGATACGGCCTGACCACGGGGTGATGTCGAGGCTGCCGGGCGCGCCGAGATTGAGGAGCGCCGGCTGCGCATTTTTCAGCAGCCTATAGACACGCAGGCAACCATCCGATGTGACCAGTTCAAGGTCGGGCATACGGCGGCCGAGCAGCGGATGCCCGTCGCCGAGGTCGTAGTGGATCGCCAGTCCGGACATTTCGGCGGCAATCTTTTTGCGCGGCTCCTCCATGCCGAGCAGCTCCAACACGATGTCTCTCAGGGCTTCGGTGCGAGCGTCGGTACGCTGCAAGGCAACCTGCGCCATCGTCGTGCGCAACACGCGGGCGGCCACGGGATGGCGCTCGGCGTGATAGGTGTCGAGCAAGCTCTCCGGCGATATTCCTTTCACCACCTGAGCCAGCTTCCAGCCGAGATTCACCGCATCCTGCACACCGGTATTGAGGCCCTGCCCGCCGACTGGAGAATGCACATGGGCGGCATCGCCGGCGAGGAGCACCCTGCCCTTGCGATAGGCTGCCGCCTGGCGCGACATGTCGGTGAACCTCGAAATCCACTTGAGGCCATGGATGCCATAATCCGTTCCACATGCGGCGATAAGCGCTTGCCTGAGATCGCCGAGCGTCGGCTCGCCGGCTCCGCCGGCAATCTTTTCCGTCACCATGACGTTGATCGGGCCTTCACTGGCAAAGATCACTTTGCCGTCGCGAATTTCGTATTCCTCCCGGCCGAAGGCATGCGTGCCGAGTGCGGTGCGATGGACACCGAGCGGCGGCTCCTCCTCCATCTCGGCCTCGGCGAGAATGTTGCTGGTCGTCGCGTCCCATCCCGGAAACTCGATGCCGGCAATCTTGCGAACCAGGCTGCGGCCGCCATCGCAGCCGACGAGATAGCCTGCCCTGAGCGAGACGCCGTCGGAGAGTTCGATGGTGATACCTGTCTCGTCCTGCGCAAAACCCGCCAATTCACGGCCGCGATAGAGCGGCACCGGCAGTTCGTCGATCCATCCGGCGAGAATGCGCTCGATATGTTTCTGCCTCAGCGCCAGCCCATAATTGTGCCGGGTCGGAAAATCGCTGATATCAAGCCGCGTCACCGCAAATCCGGTGACCTGGGCGATCTGCCCTCGCCTGAGGAACCGGTCGACGATGCCGCGCTGGTCAAGGATCTCGAGCGTCCGGGCGCTCAGGCCGCCGGCCCGCGAACCGACAATCTCCTGGTCCGGCCGGCGTTCGACGATCGCGACGTCGATGCCCGCCAAGGCCAGCTCGCCCGCCAGCATCATCCCCGTCGGACCTCCTCCTGAAATCACGACCGCATGTTCTTTCATCCGTAAATCCTTTGCTCCGACTGCCCTGCGCAATATTCCAGAGTTACCCCGGCACCGATTTCGGTGTCGCAGGTCGTTCCCCCTATAATTAGAGCTCTCTACTGGTTGGAAGGACTTGCGACAGGATTCCCGCCTTGCTTTCCAAAGCCATGTTCGTTGCCGCTTGCTGGTCTTTTGCAATCAACGCAGGCTCTTCAACACGACCTGACCGGGTGGGCGCCGGATCTGGCAGACGCTTTCCCCGATCATCATTTGTTCTCGAAGGGCGACCGGTGAATCGACTGAGCCGAGCTATTGCTGCGGAGCCACAGCCTTATCCGGAATCGTCTCAGCCGCGGGCCGCTCGGACGGATCGCCGGGATGGCCGTAGATTGTGTACACAGCGCCCGCCAGAATGCCCAGGACGAGAAGAGCCAGCACGTACACCATCATTCCGCGGATTGCCGTCTTCGGTGTCTTGTCCATCAGGATCTCCAAGATGCCTCAGCAGTCAAATTCAATCCGAGTGCTCTTAGTTCCGAAACGGAACTCCGTGGAAGGCAGTCGTCAGTCCGAAATTGTGCGGTCGACCACAAAGACGCTGGAGATCTGAAATGCGTCCGAGGTGCACGGAAGGCGTCAAACTGGCCCGCCCTCGCCCTGATCGTATTCGGGGCGTTTATCTTGGCTTTTGGTGGATATTCATGACATCCGACAGCATTTGACCGCTAAGGATTTCAAAATCCCGGCTTTCACCGGGATTTTGCTTAGGGCATTACCAAGGCTGGCGACCGTACCAGTCATCGACGTCGCGTCTAATGCGATCCCTCTCGATGCCATAGCGCTCCTGGATCTTGCCTTCCAGCTGGTCGCGCTTGCCGGCGATCTGGTCGAGATCATCGTCCGTGAGTTTGCCCCACTGCTCTTTGATCTTGCCCTTCGCCTGCTTCCAGTTTCCTTCGACACGATTCCAATCCATGATCGATTTCTCCTATGTTCATGAGGCGAAAACGAAGTGTCGTGGAAGTTGGTTCCTGCGGCTTGGCTGATTTCATAACCGCCGCATATCTGCGCCTTGCGCAGCCGGCAATGAAGGAGCATTGGGGGGACGCATCCGAAGACGGTCACGACTTATCCTCGTCATCATCCAACCGAAAGAGAGCCTCATAGTCTCTGCCACCATAAAAGACGTTGACGATCTCAACCGCGTCGCTGACGTGATAGGCAATCACAGCGGAACGCTCAAACGGCACGGTTCGCAAGCCTGGCGCCAAATCATCTCGCGGACGTCCGCCGTTTGGCGCATCTCCGATCTTGCTGCACCTCGCCATGATGCGCTTCACGAAGCGATTGGCGATGACGTTGCTCTGACTCATATCGGCAACGGTGATATAGATTTGGCGAAGGTCGCCAAGCGCCTCAGGCCGGTAGACGACCTTAGCGCGCCGCATTACGGGACGCTTTTTCCTGGTCTTTCATGAAGCGATCCATATCAGCTTCGGCTTCTTCCGCCGTCAAGCTCGGGCGAGGGTCTTCCAAAGAAAGCCGGATGCGGGCGCGCATCGCGTTGAGGCGCTCGGCATCCTGAAGCCGCTGGCGCTGCCATACCCGTACCGCATCACGCATCGCTTCGCTCGTCGTCGCAAACTCGCCAGCTTCGACCGTATCGCGGACGCTCCGGAGCAGATCCGCAGTGAGGGTAATCGTTACCTTTTCCGCATTTCGCATCGTCGCATACCTCCATGGCCTCTTATAAAGTATGATAAAATCATACCTCACACCAGAGAAAACAGGAGCGATGGCAACGCCCTCAGGGAAATGCAGTCAACATTCAACGTGCAGAGCGGCGACCTTCGCGTGGTGAAAGAGATCCTGCAGCGGATCGAGGCGACGCAGAAGCGGTCGACCAACTAAAAACGGCCGTGCGACCGTGCGACTTTTGGTGGTCGCAAAAGTCGCACGAAATTCCGGTAAGTTATTGATTTTATGGTGAGAGCGTCGGGGTTCGAACCCGAGACCTACTGATTAAAAGTCAGTTGCTCTACCGGCTGAGCTACGCTCTCCCTCTCCGCGAGTGTGAAGCACCCCGGCTGGAAGTGGGCGGAACATAGGCAGGCGACCCATTGCGGTCAACCGAAAAATTCGGCTTTTTTCGGCGATCGGCACATTTCTTGCGGGCGCAAAGCAAATCGCCTGCGCGTGGGGCATATCTTTTGCGGGCGCAAGGCATATTGCTGCCAAGCGCAAAAAGGTGATTGGCAATCAGGGGCCTGCAAAGCTAGGAAAAGGGCGCAGATTGCAGCCGGAGAGAATGCGTGTCGATTGCCGATATTTCCCTGTGGAGCGCTCTCATAGCAGGGGCGCTTTCCTTTCTTTCGCCCTGCGTGCTTCCCCTCGTCCCGCCCTATCTCTGTTATATGGCCGGCATCTCGGTCGAGCAGTTCCGCGGCGGCTCCGCGGTTGCGGTGGCGCCCGATGTCAGGCGCGGCGTGCTGTTCTCAGCGCTGCTCTTCACGCTCGGCTTTGCCACCGTCTTCGTGGCGCTCGGCGCCGGCGCCTCCAGCATCGGCATGGCGCTTCGCCAGCATCTCGATCTTCTCTCCAAGCTCGGCGGGCTGATCATCATCGTCATGGGGCTGAATTTCCTCGGCCTCTTCCGGATCGGCCTGCTGGCCCGCGAGGCGCGCTTCCAGGGCGGCGGCAAGCCGGCGACGCTGACGGGGGCCTACGTCATGGGTCTTGCCTTCGCCTTCGGCTGGACGCCCTGCATCGGCCCGGTGCTCGGCGCGATTCTCGGTGTCGCCGCCTCGCGTGAGACGGTCGGCTCCGGCGCCGGGCTGCTCGCCGTCTATTCGCTCGGCCTTGCGATCCCCTTCTGGATCGCCGCCGGCTTTTCCGGCGCCTTCATGCGCTTCCTGTCGCGCTTCCGCCGCCATCTCGGCACTGTGGAAAAGGTGATGGGCGTCTTCCTCATCCTCACCGGTCTCGCCTTCCTGTTCGGCTGGGTCAGCGATGTGGCGATCTGGTTCCAGCAAACCTTTCCTATCCTCATGCAGATCGGCTAAACCAGCTCTTACCCCGCCGACCATTCCCGCGCATTGGAAGACCTTTGGCCGATATCGTCAGCCTGCTCCTGCCGTTCTTCGGCCTGATCCTGATCGGTTTCATCGCCGCCAAGGCGACGAAGCAGCCGGCCGAAGCGCTCGGCTGGCTGAATACCTTCATCATCTATGCCGCCCTGCCCGCTCTGTTCTTCAAGCTCGTCTCGCGCACACCGATCGAAGAGCTGACGCGCGTTGACTTCATCGTCACCGATATCGCGGCGACCTATGCGGTCTTCATCCTGCTGTTCGTCATCGGCCGCGTGCTGCGCGGCAATTCGCTTGCCGACTGCACCATCCAGTCCTTTGCCGGCGCCTACGGCAATATCGGCTATATGGGACCGGGCCTGGCACTGCTGGCACTCGGCGAAGGTGCTGCCGTGCCGGTGGCGCTGATCATCTGCTTCGAGAATGCCCTGCATTTCATCGTCGCGCCGGCGCTGATGGCGGCGGCCGGTGACGACAAGCGCTCGGCCGGACGGCTTGCCGCCGATATCGCCCGGAAGGTGGCGCTGCATCCCTTCATTCTATCGACGGCGGCAGGCTTTGCGGTCGCCGCCCTTGATATCGATCAGCCGCTGGCGTTCCAGCGTCTCGTCGACTATCTCGCCCAGGCCGCCGCTCCCTGTGCCCTTTTCGCCATGGGCGTGACGCTGGCGCTCCGGCCGCTGAAACGGGTGCCGGCCGAGATCGGCTACATCGTGCCGGCGAAGCTGATCCTGCATCCGATCGCGGTTTTCCTGGCGCTAACCGTTGTCGGCGGTTTCGAGCCGGTGTGGATCCAGGCGGCCGTGCTGCTCGCCTCACTGCCGACGGCAACCAATGTCTTCGTCATCGGCCAGCAATATGGCGTGTGGCAGGAGCGCGCCTCGGCGACGATCCTGATCACGACTGTGCTTTCGGTGGCGAGCGTTTCGCTCTGGCTGATCGCGATCCGCTCAGGCCTTCTTCCGCTTCAGCTTTTCCCGTAGCGCATCGGGAATATCGCGCAAGCCGCGGCCGGGCTCGATGCCCTCGCGCATGACGATGCTGCGCAGCGGCGGAATGGCCGAGAGGATATGCAGGCCGGCAGCCCGCAGCATCTGCACCGGCAGGAAATCGGAGAGCAGCGAGCGGTTGAGAAGATCGACGCTCGCCGTGCGTGTCATGATATCGGCGCGGCGCTTGCGGTCGAAGCTGTCTCCGGCATCGGCCGGCACCGGCAATTCCGCCCGGTCACAGAGGATGTCGGCAAGCGCCATGATATCGCGCAGGCTAAGATTCAGCCCCTGTGCCCCGATCGGCGGGAACACATGGGCGGCCTCGCCGATCAGCGCGATTCGCCCCTTGCCGAAACGATGCGCCATCATGCCGGAGAGCGGCCAGACCTGAACGCCCTCCTCCACATCAACCTTGCCGAGCATGGACTGCATCTGGGCCTCAACGAGAATCCCAAGTTCAGGCAGCGGCAATTCCATGCGGCTCCCTGCTTCCGTGGGATCCTGCACCCAGACCAAGCTGGAACGGCCGCCCGGCAGCGGCACCTGGGTGAAGGGGCCGTGTTTGGTGTGGAACTCGGTCGAGATATTCTGATGCGGCAGGGAATGGGCGAAGTTCAGCACCATGGCCGATTGCGGATAGGACCATTTGCGGGTGTCGATGCCAGCCGTCTCGCGCAGCTTCGAGCCGCGGCCGTCGGCGCCGACGGCAAAATCGGCCGAGAGCGCTTCACCGCCAGCAAGGGCGATCGAAACCGCTTCGGCCGATATCTCGATCGATTCGGCCATATCAGTGAATCGGGTGATATTGCCCTCGTTGGCCGCCGCCGCTTCGAGGATCTCGGTCAGCGCCTTGTTGGGGAAATTGTAGCCGAAGGCATCGAGGCCGACTTCGGCGGCGCGAAAAGTGGTCGTCGGCGCGCGCAGCAGCCGGTCGGTGCCGTCGATGATGCGCATGCTGGTCAGGGGTGCTGCGGCCGGGCGCAGCTTTTCCCAGAGCGTCAGGCGATCGAGAAAGCGGATAGACTGATCCATCAGCGCTGTGGTGCGCCGGTCTTCCTTCGCAGCAACGGGCGCCACTAGCGCCACGTTGCGGCCGCCGCGCGCCAGCGCGATTGCGGCGATCATGCCGGCGAGACCACCACCGATCACCGCCACTTCGAATGTCTTCATGCTACCCATTCCGCCATCGTAAAAAGGCGGACCGGCCGCTTATGCGGCCGGCTTCGCCTGACGGCGCCAACTATAGCCCTTGCCGGCTTCGGCGTCACGCACCGCCGGCTGATAATGATGCGGAATCGCCGGAAGACGGTTTTCCGCCAGCCGCTTCAGCGCCGTGGCGTTGGTCACGGAAAAGCTGTCGATGCCGACACGCAGCATCAGCGGCACTTGATCGATCAGCACGTCGCCGACCGCGCGCAGCTCATTGGCATAACCCAGGCGCTGGCGCAGCAGCGAGGCATGGCTGAAGGCGCGGCCGTCGTTGAAGGCCGGAAAGGCGACAGCAACGATTTCAAGGCGATCGAGATAAGGCTCCAGCCGGCGCACGTCATCGGCCGGCTTGATCAGCACGCCGAGGCCGACATCGTTGCTTCCATCGGCCTTGGCGATCAGTTCGTCGAGGCTGAGCAGCGGCTTCTGCGCGCCGGTCGCCTTCACCTCGTCCGTCTCGATCACCCAGGGATCGTTTTCGACAAAACCGGTTTCTCTCCAGATCTTGGTCATCATCCCCTCCTTATGCCGCTTCGGCAGCCGAGCCGTAGAGCGCGGTCTTGAAAGGCTGCGGTCCGACACGGCGATAGGCGGCAAGGAAGGTTTCGGATTGATCGAAGCGCAGGCCGAGATAGGTGTCGACGATCGTCTCGATCGCATCCGTCACCCGGTCCGGCTCGAAGCCGCGGCCGATGATCTCGCCGATTGAGGTATGTTCGTCGCCGGAACCGCCGAGGGTGATCTGGTAGAGTTCGGCGCCCTTCTTCTCCACACCGAGCAGGCCGATATGGCCGACATGGTGGTGACCGCAGGCATTGATGCAGCCGGAGATCTTGATCTTCAGCTCGCCGATCTCGGCCTGGCGTTCGGCAGCGCCGAAGCGGCGGGAGATTTCCTGCGCCAACGGAATGGAGCGCGCATTGGCGAGCGCGCAATAATCCAGCCCCGGACAGGCAATGATATCGGTGATCAGGCCGGCATTCGCTTCGGCCAGATTGATAGCGACGAGGCCGCGATAGACCGCTTCGAGATCGGCCAGCGCCACATGCGGCAGGATCAGGTTCTGCTCATGGCTGACGCGGATTTCGTCGAAGGCATATTCTTCGGCGAGATCGGCGATCGCATCCATCTGCGCATCGGTGGCGTCGCCCGGAATGCCGCCGATCGGCTTCAGCGAGATCGTCACCATGCCGTAATCGGGGTTCTTGTGCGGTTGCACGTTCTGCTGCACCCAGCGGGCGAAGCCGGCATCGGCCTTCTTCCAGCGGGCGAGGTTTTGCCAGCCCTCGGCGCGCTGAGGCAGAGCCGGCAGCGCGAAATAGGAAGAGATCGCCTCGACATCGGCGGCCGGCAGCTTGAGTTCGGTATTCTTCAGCGCAGCAAATTCGGCTTCCACCTGGCGCGTCAGTTCCTCGGCGCCGGTTTCGTGCACGAGGATCTTGATGCGCGCCTTGTACTTGTTGTCGCGGCGGCCGTGCAGATTGTACACGCGCACGATTGCGGTGGTGTATGAAAGCAGGTCTTCCTCGGGCAGGAAGTCGCGGATCAGCTTGGCGATCATCGGCGTACGGCCCTGACCGCCGCCGACATAGACGGCAAAACCGATCTCGCCCTTGTCGTTCGTCTTCAGGTGCAGGCCGATATCATGGACCTGGATCGCAGCGCGGTCGCGCTCGGCGCCGGTCACGGCGATCTTGAACTTGCGCGGCAGGAAGGAGAATTCCGGGTGAACCGACGACCACTGGCGCAGGATTTCGGCATAGGGTCTGGGATCAGCGACTTCGTCGGCGGCTGCACCCGCAAAATGATCAGCCGTCACGTTTCTGATGCAGTTGCCCGAAGTTTGCAGCGCATGCATCTCGACGCTTGCGAGGTCGGCAAGCGCATCGGGAATGTCAGACAGTTTCGGCCAGTTGAACTGCAGGTTCTGGCGCGTGGTGAAGTGACCGTAACCGCGATCATAGGTGCGGGCGATATGGGCAAGCATGCGCATCTGGCGCGCACTCAGCGTTCCATAGGGAATGGCGATACGCAGCATATAGGCATGGAGCTGCAGGTAGACGCCGTTCATCAGGCGCAGCGGCTTGAATGCATCCTCGGCCAGCTCGCCGGCAAGGCGGCGCTGAACCTGATCGCGAAACTGCTCGACGCGCTCGGTGACAAAAGCATGGTCAAATTCGTCGTAACGGTACATCGTCTTCCTCAGACTGCAATGAATTCGGGATCGGCGGGAGCGTAGCCCGGTGCGTATTCCATGGTCGGGCCCTGAGCGCGGATGCGCTCGCGAAGACGCAGCGGCCAGAGAATGCCGTTGGTTTCCTGAACGTCGACGACGGCGACGTCAACGACCTCGTTGTCGGCATAGGATTTCTTGCCGATCGCCTCAAGCGCTTCGACGGCTTCGTTATGACGGGCGACAAGCGCCTCCTGCAGCGAGGTGGACCATTTCCCGTTCGCATCCAGCCAGACAGCAATGCCGTCCGTCAGCCGGTTGGCCGTCAGAACCTTGTCACCCATATTCAGCTCCTTGCAAGTTCCTCGAGCCGGGCGTTCGCACGCACCAGCGGCTCGGACAGTTCGAAATTGGCGCCGGCGACCGCATCGCCGATAATGACCATGACAGGCCCGGTCAACTCATCGCGGTGCTGCAGATCGGGCAGATCGGCAAGCGTGCCATGCAACAGGCGGCGCTCGGCGCGGCTGGCATTTTCGATGACGGCGACGGTGGTTTCGGCGGGAATGCCGGCCTGCATCAGCCGCTCGGCGACGGAGGCGGCAACCGTGCGCCCCATATAGACGGCGATCGTCGCGCCGGAGACGGCAAGACTTGCCCAATCGGGCAGAACGTCGCCGGTGAGATCATGGCCCGTGGTGAAGACCAGGGAGGAGGCAACGCCGCGCAGCGTCAGCGGCAGCTCGAAATCGGCAGCGGCGGCGAAAGCCGAGGTGATGCCGGGCACGACCTCATAGGTGATGCCAGCCGCGCGCAAGGCCGCCATTTCTTCCCCTGCCCGGCCATAGACCAGCGGATCGCCTGACTTGAGCCGGACGACGCGTTTGCCCTGGCGGCCGAGATCGACGAGCAGCTCGTTGATCTCTTCCTGGGACTTGGAATGACAGCCCTTACGTTTGCCGACGGAAAGCCGTTCGGCATCGCGGCGGCCCATATCGACGATCGCTTGCGGCACGAGAGCGTCATAAACAATGACGTCGGCCTCCATCATCACGCGCTGGGCGCGCAGCGTCAGCAGATCCTCGGCACCCGGACCGGCACCAACGAGCCAGACATGGCCGGCGACCCGATCCATGGAATGCAGCAGCCGGTCGGCGGCGTGCTGGGCCTGCGGCAGGTTGCCGTTGGCGACCGCATCGGCGACGGGGCCCGAAAAAAAGCGACGCCAGAAGACGCGGCGGGAAACACCGCGGGGAACCAGTTGCTCGACTGATTTGCGGTAGCTCGTCGCCAGACCGGCAAGCCGTCCGAGCGAGGGCGAAAGCAGCTGATCGATCTGCGCGCGGATCATCTGGGCCAGAACCGGTCCCGCCCCTTCGGTGCCGATCGCGACAGCGACAGGCGCACGATTGACCAGCGCCGGCGTGAAGAAATCGCAGTAATCGGGCTGATCGACGGCATTGGCCGGGATGCTCGCGGCGCGGGCGGCATCGACGATCTCGCGGTCGTCGGCTTCATTGCCGGTGGCGGCAAAGACGAGCGCTGCCCCCGCGACCTGCTCGGCGGAAAAGCCGGCGCGCACGGTTTCCATGCGATTGGCGATCAGGAAGGCGTGGTAATCGGCTTGCGGCCGGTCGGCATAGGCGACAATCCGCGCCCGCGTGTTGAGCAGCAGCCGCACCTTGGCGAAAGCTTCGTCGCCATTGCCGAAGACAGCCGTCTTCTGGCCTTCCACGCGAAAGAAGGCGGGAAATACCGAAAGCTGTTCAGTCTTGGAAGGCATCATCAATCCACTTCGAAGTTGCCAGAATATGCCCTTGATCGACAAGCGATTGAAGGAACAGAAATTCGAAAGCCCCAGCATGCGCGTATTCTTTTGCTCGCGTCATCAATGATTTGAGAAAAGTCACCCATACTGACCGAAACAGCACAGGTGAGCGCATTTGCTGCAGCGCACTGTAAAGCCTGTGACAAACGGCGTCCACCGGCGTTTGGCGCATTTCACTCGCACCGCCAAGACGATAGAGTGCGGGGAAAACCGGAGATGCCAATGCCTGACAAGACCATCGCCTCCCGCCTGCTTTCGGTTATTGAAGACGATATCCTGCCGCTGACCGAGCATGGCGTTTCGCTGGGGAATAAGGTGTTCGGTGCGGCGATCTTGAGGAAATCCGATCTATCGCTCGTCGTCGCCGAGACCAACAACGAGCTCGAGAACCCACTCTGGCACGGCGAGGTGCATACGCTGAAGCGGTTCTACGAGCTTGGCGACAAGCCGCAAACCAAGGATCTGATCTTCCTGTCGACGCACGAACCCTGCACCATGTGCATGTCGGCGATCACTTGGGCGGGCTTCGATAATTTCTACTATTTCTTCAGTCACGAGGATTCTCGCGATGCCTTCGCCATTCCGCACGACCTCAAGATCCTGAAGGAGGTCTTCGGGCTTGAACCGGGCGGTTATCGCAGGCAAAACGCCTTCTGGAACAGTTTTGCCATCGCCGATCTCGTCGAGACCGAAGAGCCTTCCCTGAAAACGGCGCTGAAGGCGCAGACCGCCCGCATCAAGGCGCGCTACGATGCGCTGTCTTCCAGTTACCAGTCATCGAAGAGCGCCAACGATATACCGCTCAACTGAGGCACCATGGAACCTTCCAAAGACATTTCACGGCTGATCGAGATCATGGCGGCGCTGCGCCATCCCGAGACGGGCTGCCCCTGGGACATCGAGCAGAACTTCGAAACGATCAAGCCCTATACGATCGAGGAGGCCTATGAGGTCTCCGACGCGATCGAGCGTGGCGATATGGACGATCTCTGCGACGAGCTTGGCGACCTCTTACTGCAGGTGGTCTTTCATGCCCGCATGGCCGAGGAGGCCGGGGAATTCTCCTTCGGCGACGTCGTCAACGCCATCACCACCAAGATGATCCGCCGCCACCCGCATGTTTTTGCCCGCTCGGAAGCCGATACGCCCGATGCGGTGAAGATCCAGTGGGACGAGATCAAGCAGGCCGAGAAACGCGAGCGCACCGAGCGCCGGGCGCGGCGGGGGATCACCGAGGATTTCAAGGGCGGGTTCCTCGGCTCCGTGCAGCGCAGCTTCCCGGCTTTGACGGAAGCGCTGAAGCTGCAGGAACGCGCCGCCAAAGTCGGCTTCGACTGGTCGGCCCCCGAGCCGATCCTCGACAAGATCGAGGAGGAGATCGGCGAATTGCGGGTGGCGCTCGGAGATGGCGACCGCGCAAAGGTCAGCGACGAGCTCGGCGACCTGATCTTCGCGGTCGTCAATATCGGCCGGCATGTGGAGACCGATCCGGAACAGGCGCTGCGCGGAACGAATACGAAATTCCGCCGACGGTTCAGTCATATAGAGACGGTTCTTGAAGCAAAAGGTGAGACGCTGGAGGCAGCCAGCCTGGAGCGGATGGAGGAGATCTGGCAGGCGGCCAAGGCGATCGAGCGGGCTGTGACGGCTGGATAGGCCGGCCGATTTTGGCGCGAAGCAATCCCCACTCTCCGTCGTCCTCGGCCTTGAGCCGAGGACCCATGCCACGACTGCTGGCGGATGCGGCGTGGATGCTCGGCTCAAGGCCGAGCATGACGGAGAGTGGGGTTAAAGTCGCCGGAGATAGCTCACCCTGAGCGCGAGCGAAGAATAGCATGAAGGGCGAACCGTGTGGCCCCCTCATCCGACCCTTCGGGCCACCTTCTCCCCGCTGGGGAGAAGGGAATGCGTCACCGCTCCCAATCCTCACGCGGCGGCTTCGGTCCATTGCCGATGCGGCGTTCGAGTTCGGTGGCTTCGGTTTCCGACAGGCGCAGATCGAGGGTGACCGAGCCGTCTTCGTTGTCCTCGCGACCATCGACGATCGCGTGGTCGTAGAGCCAGGGCAGCAGCGCCAGCTTGTCGACGGGAAGGCGGATGGTGGTTTCGGTCATCACCCCGGAGAGGCGGCGGCTGATCTCGTCCATCAGCGTGTCGACGCCCTCGCCGCTGACGGCGGAAACCGCCACGACGTTGCTGGCGCCTGATGATTTCTGCACCATGGCGTCGTGCACTTCGGGCTCCAGCCGGTCGATCTTGTTCCAGACCTCGATCAGCCGCTTCTCCGCTTCGGCCTCGTCGATGCCGAGGTCGTTCAGGATGCGCATCACGTCGGAGCTCTGCGCCTGGTTGTCGGCATCGGACATGTCGCGGACATGCAGGATCAGATCGGCTTCCAGCACCTCTTCCAGCGTTGCGCGGAAGGCGGCGACCAGATGGGTCGGCAGGTCGGAGATGAAGCCGACGGTGTCGGACAGAATGACGGTGCGGCCATGCGGCAGCTTCATGCGGCGAAGCGTCGGGTCGAGCGTGGCAAAGAGCATGTCTTCGGCCAGCACGCCGGCGCCGGTGATGCGGTTGAACAGCGTCGATTTGCCGGCATTGGTATAGCCGACCAGCGCCACGATCGGGTGCGGGACCTTGCGGCGCTTGGCGCGATGCAACTGGCGAGTGCGCACGACCTGCTCCAGCTCGCGTTCGAGCTTGATGATGCGGTCCTGTAGCAGCCGCCGGTCGGCTTCGATCTGGGTTTCGCCGGGGCCGCCCATGAAGCCGCCGCCGCCGCGCTGGCGTTCAAGGTGGGTCCAGCTTCTGACCAGCCGGCCCTTCTGGTAATTCAGATGGGCGAGATCGACCTGCAGCGTGCCTTCCTTGGTGGAGGCGCGGCGGCCGAAGATTTCGAGGATCAGGCCCGTCCGGTCGATGACCTTGGCGTTCCATTCCTTTTCGAGATTGCGCTGCTGCACCGGTGTCAGCGGATGATCGACGATGACGAGACCGGAATCGCGCTCATTGAGCAGCGCCTTGATCTCCTCGATCTTGCCGGTGCCGAGCAGCGTTGCCGGCCTGGGATCATTCACCGGCACGACCTGGCCGTTGACGACATCGAGATCGATCGCCTGGGCAAGGCCGGTCGCCTCTTCCAGCCGGCTTTCCGGCGTGCGGGTCGAGGCCGATTCGGTCTGGCCGCCGCGACTGCGCGACTTCAGGACCGGCACGACGACAGTCGCGCGCATGTCGTCCCTGTGCTTGGCGGCCTCAGGGATGATCGAATCGTTCTTGGTATCGCGTGTCGAAATGACGGCTGATCCTGTTAGGACGCTGCTTCTTCGCTCTCGAACATCTGCATGGGCTGGCCCGGCATGATCGTCGAGATCGCATGCTTATACACGAGCTGCGAATGGCCGTCACGGCGAAGAAGAACACAGAAATTGTCAAAAGACGTAACAACGCCCGTGAGTTTCACGCCGTTGATCAAAAAGATTGTCAGGGAAATCTTTTGCTTGCGAACAGTATTGAGAAATAAGTCCTGCAGATTCTGAGAACGTTCCGCCATCGCGCCGCTTCTTTCTTTATTGCCGACCCGATCTGGCCGGTAGACTATCAATCAATCTCTCCATGCAAGACCGGCGGCACCCTCATTCCACCTGTCCAGCAAATCTTGGTATCAAATCGCAATCTTTTCCGCAACGTCGAAAAAGGCCTCGCGGATTTTCTGCGAAACACTGCCGGGATGGCCGTTGGCGATTGCCTGGCCATCGACGGAAACGACCGGAAAACAAATACTTGTGGCTGCGGTCAGGAAGACCTCGCGGGCCGCGAGCATCTCGGAAACCGAGAAGTTTCGCTCAGCGATCTTGAGGCCCAACTTGGCTGCGACATCGATCAGCGTGGTGCGGGTAATGCCGCGCAGGATGCCGTGTTCGGCCGGCCGCGTCACCAGCATTCCCTCGGAATCGACGATCCAGATATTGGTCGCCGCCCCCTCCTTCACCATGCCGTCGCCGTCGACATAGATCGCCTCCTGGGCGCCGGCCTCCTTGGCCTGCTGGCGGGCCATGGCGTTCGGCAGCAGGCCGACGGATTTGATGTCGACGCGGTCCCAGCGATTGTCGGTAACGGTGATCGCCCGGATGCCGTTAGCGTTCTTGGCGGCGATGATTTTGGGATCGGTGCTCTTGGCAGTGATGACGAGCGACGGCGACGTGCCCACGGCCGGGAAGACGTGATCGCGCCGCGCGACGCCACGCGTCACCTGCATGTAAAAGAGCCCGTTGCGGACATGGTTGCGGCGCAACGTCTGGCGAATGACCTGCGTCAGCGCCGCCCGGCTCATCGGCCAAGCGATGGCGAGTTCACCGAGCGAACGGTCGAGGCGGTTCAGATGGCGGGTGAGATCGACGATATAGCCGTGGCGGACCTCGCAGACCTCATAGACGCCGTCGGCGAACTGGTAACCGCGATCCTCGATATGGACGCTCGCATCGGAATGCTTGACGTAACGGCCGTTCACATAGGCAATTCTCGGCATAGGAAACCTGGTCTTCCGGGAGGGCAATATATAAGGGCGCGGCGCGACCTCGGCCGCGCCGGAAGGAATCAGACGCCGAGCGACTTCAGCTTGCGGTGCAGCGCCGAACGTTCCATGCCGACGAATTCGGCGGTGCGCGAGATATTGCCGCCGAAGCGGTTGATCTGGGCGATCAGGTAATCCTTCTCGAACATCTCGCGGGCTTCGCGCAGCGGCAGCGTCATGATGTGATAATCGTTCTTGGCCGACACCTTCGGCAGCATGTCGCCGAGATCGGTCGGCAGCATGTCGGCGGTGATCGGCGCATCCGGCCCGTCGGTGCGGGCAAGGATCATCAGCCGCTCGATGTTGTTGCGCAGCTGACGGATGTTGCCCGGCCAGTCATGCGCCTGCAGCACGGCCATGGCGTCGTCGCCGATGCGGCGCGGACGAATGCCGGCTTGCTCGGAAATCTGGCGCATCAGCTGGTCGACGAGGAAGGGAATATCTTCGCGGCGCTCGGCAAGCTGCGGCACACGCACCGGCACGACGGCGAGGCGATGATAGAGATCCTCGCGGAACCATCCCTCGGTGATGCGGCTTTCGAGATTATAGGCGGTCGAGGAGATGATCCGGACATCGACCTTGACGCGTTTGGAGCCGCCGACACGCTCGAACTGCTGATCGACCAGCACGCGGAGGATCTTGTTCTGCGTCTCGCGCGGCATCTCGCCGACTTCGTCAAGATAGAGGATGCCGCGATGGGCTTCCTCGAGCGCGCCGATCTTGCGCGCCTGGCCGGGCGTCCCCTCCGTGCCGAACAGCGCCACCTCCATGCGATCGGGCGTGATGTTGGCAGCGTTGATGGCCACGAATGGGCCGTTAGCACGGGCCGACTTCTTGTGGATCATCCGCGCAACCAGCTCCTTGCCGGAACCGGAGGCGCCGAGGATCATGATGCGGCTGTTGGTCGGCGCGACCTTCTCGATCGTCTGGCGCAGCTGCGAAACGGCGACCGAGGTGCCGATCAGCTCCAGCGCATCGCCGGTGCGCCGCTTCAGCTCGGAGACCTCGCGCTTCAACTTCGAATTTTCCAGCGCCCGCTCGGCAATCAGGATCAGCCGGTCGGCCTTGAAGGGTTTCTCGATGAAATCGAACGCGCCGCGCTTGATCGCCGAAACGGCGGTCTCGATGTTGCCATGACCTGATATCATCACCACGGGCAAGTCCGGATGGCGGGTGCGGATCTCGTCGAGCAGCGACAGACCGTCGAGCTTGCTGCCCTGCATCCAGATATCGAGGAAGATCAGCCGCGGCACGCGGTCGGATATTGCCGCCAGCGCACTGTCGCTGTCATGGGCCGTGCGCGTTTCGTGTCCCTCGTCCGAGAGAATGCCGGAAACGATCTCGCGAATATCGTGCTCGTCGTCGACGACGAGAATATCAGAGGCCATAAACGCTTTCCTTGTCATTGGCTGCGGGAGCAGCGGGCGTCGGATCCCGGCGCGGCAGATGCACGCGGATCATGGCCCCTCTTCCCCGGTCGAAATCGGCGGGCGCATCGTGCAGCTCGAGCTGCCCGCCATGTTCCTCGATGATCTTCTTGACGATGGCGAGACCGAGGCCGGTGCCCTTCTCGCGCATCGTCATATAGGGTTCCAGAATGCTGTGGCGGTTCTCCACGGGCAGGCCGCGGCCATTGTCGATGACATCGACGGTGAAGCGGTCGCGGCCGGCATCGAAGGCGGCGCGAACGAGGATCTTGCGTTCGTCGCGTTCGTCGCTCGGGACGGCTTCGATCGCCTCCACGGCATTCTTGATCAGATTTCCGAAAGCCTGGCCGAGCATGCGGCTATCGAACAGGCCCTCCAGCGGCTGCTCGCCGAAATCCTGCGCAAAGCTGACGTGATGATTGCCCATCTCGCGCAGGAAGATCGCGTCGCGAAGGATATCGCGCAGGTCGCTCGGTTCCTTGGTCGGCTTCGGCATGCGGGCGAAGGCGGAGAATTCGTCGACCATACGGCCGATATCGCCGACCTGGCGGATGATCGTATCGGTGCACTGGTCGAAGACGGTGCGGTCGTCCGGGTCGATCTGCTTGCCGTAGCGGCGCTGGATGCGCTCGGCCGAAAGCTGGATCGGCGTCAGTGGGTTCTTGATCTCGTGGGCGATGCGCCTTGCCACATCCCCCCAGGCGGTCGAGCGCTGGGCGATGACGAGGTCGGTGATGTCGTCGAGCGTGATCACGTAGGATTCGCTCATGTCGCGCACTTCCTCGCGGGTGACCTGCACGCTCAGTGTGCGCACCGTGCCGCCGCGCACCAGCGCGATCTGCTTGCGGAAATCGCCGCGATGACGCGCCGCCGCTTCGGTCAGCACCTGATCGACCTCAGGCGCAATATCGGCCAGCTGCTTGCCGAGCATCTCGTCGGCAGACAGCGACATCAGCGTCTCGGCCGAACTGTTGACGATGGCGATGCGGCGATCCTGCTCGACGCCGATGACGGCAGCGGTCACGCCCGAAAGCACCGCTTCGATGAAGCGGCGACGGTCGTCGACCTCGTCCTTGGCTTCGAGGATCTCGTCGCGTTGGGTGCGGATTTCCGAGATCATCTTGTTGAAGGTGCGCGACAGGTTGGCGACGTCGCCATCGACGGCGTGCACCGGCACGACGATATCCATATTGCCCGATGCGACGCTGTCGGCCGCGGTGATCAGCAGGCGGATCGGCCGGACGATGCGGTCGGCAACGGCGATCGCCGTCCAGATCGCCGCAAGCAGCACGATCAGCGCGAAGCCGATATAGAGCACGGCGAAGGCGACCTGCAACGAGAAGCGGTTGGCCTCCATCGAGCGGTATTCGGTGGCGTTCTCCTCCATCATCCGCATGGCGCCCATGACCTTCGGATCGACGGCGCGCACCGTATAGAGGAAGGTGCCCTGGATGGCATCGAGCTTGATGATGGCGCCGACGAGGTTGGTAACACCGGGCGGAATCAGCGTCGGCTGGCCGGCAGCGGCCTTTTCCAGCGCATCCTGCGGGATCGCCGGCAGAGGTTTTTCGGTGGAAATATCGGCCTGGACGATCACCGAGCCGTCGCGCTCGACGAGGAAGGAACCGAGCAGGCCGCGGCCCCTCGCCTGGCGCGTCATCAGGTCGGCGAAACCCGTTCTGTCGAGGCTGTAGAGTGCGCGATTGCGCTCCAGATCGTTGGCCATGGAGACCGTCTGCCCCTGCAGATAGCTGGCATTCTCCATCATATAGGCCTGGCCGATATTGCGCGACGAGCTGACGATCGACTGGGTGCGCAGCGCAAACCAGCGGTCGAGGCCGGCATTCAGCGTGATGCTCGCGAAGATGGCGACGAGAATCGCCGGCGTGATCGCGACGATCGAGAAAAGCACGACGATGCGGATATGCAGGCGTGCCGCCGCCCTGCCCCGGGTGCGCGCCTTGAGCAGCCTTGCCACCTCGCGGGCGATCAGCGCCAGCAGCGTCAGCACGAAGAAGGAATTGACGATGACCGAGGTGATGACGACATGCGAACTCGGCGCGATCGGGGTCAGGCCGAGCAGCACGAAAAGTGTGGCCGTGGCGCAGAGGAGCGCGCCGCCGGCGAGCACCAGGCCAGGCACGGCGAAAAGGGCGCGACGATCGGTCACCGTGGTCACCGCCTCGCCCGCCGCCGCCGGCGATACCCCATCCTGCGTCATTCGGCCTCTCTTCAGACGGCACCCGCCGCCCTCGCCATCCGATCGAAACCAAAGAACGCCGGCTCAAGAAAGCCAGCGCTGCAACGACTCGATCGGGAGCGAATGTCCAAAACCCTTGCGTGACCTTTAAGCAACGCAATGTGGCGAAAATGCAACGCACTCCGTCACATTGTCAAGCCGCGCAGGATCGCGTTCCGTCACTAAGGAGAGTTGCCCACGAATATGGGCAATCCCGCATCGTGACATGAGCGTGGGCTAAGCAGCGCTCAACCCATGCGCTCCGACGCGTATGAACCGGGGGAAGCCGGGAATACGACGGTCTTGTTGCCGTTGATGAATACCCGGCCATGGATGTGGGCGTGGATGGCTCGGGCGAGCACCTGGCTTTCAACGTCACGGCCGAGGCTCACATAGTCCTCGCCGCTCTGCGCATGTGTCACGCGGACGATGTCCTGCTCGATGATCGGGCCTTCGTCGAGGTCTGCGGTGACGTAGTGCGAGGTCGCGCCGATGAGCTTCACGCCCCGTTCGAATGCCTGCTTATAGGGATTGGCGCCCTTGAAGCTCGGCAGGAACGAATGGTGGATGTTGATGATCCTGCCGGACATCCTGCGGCACATGTCGTCGGACAGGACCTGCATGTAGCGGGCCAGCACGATGAGTTCGGCGCCTGACTCCTCGACGATCTGCATCTGCTTCGCCTCGGCCTCCGGCTTGTTTTCCCTAGTCACCTTGATGCAGTGGAACGGGATGTCGTGGTTCACGACGACCCGCTGGTAATCCGTATGGTTGGAGATCACGCCGACGATGTCGATCGGCAGCGCCCCGATGCGCCAGCGATAGAGGAGATCGTTCAGGCAGTGTCCGAAGCGGCTCACCATCAGGATCACCTTCTTCTTTTCGGTCTCATCGAAAAATTCGGCCTTCGCCTCGAACTTGTCGGCGATCGGCTCGAAGCCTTGACGAAGCTGGTCAAGCGTATGGCCGTCGTACGGCTGGAAACTGATCCGCATGAAATAGCGTCCGGTGTCAGCGTCGTCGAATTGCGCGCTGTCGGAGATGTTGCAGCCGTTCTGGGAGAGATAGCCGGCGATGGCGGCCGTCACGCCGCGGATCGACGGGCATGCGACACGCAGAGCGTAGCGAGGGGCCGTGATGGTCATGTCTATCTCCTTGTTCGTCGTCTCAGGCCGCGGCGATCATCGCGTGGTGGCGGCGGAATGCGGTGAGCGTGTTGGACAGCAGGCATGCGATCGTCATCGGGCCGACGCCGCCCGGCACCGGCGTGATGGCGCGCGCGTGGCCGGCTTCGCCATATGCCACGTCGCCGACGATCCGCGATTTTTCGCCGTCCTGTATCCGGTTGATGCCGACGTCGATCACGACGGCGCCGGGCTTGATCCAGTCACCCCGAACCAGGCCCGCCCGACCGGCCGCGACGACAAGAATGTCGGCCGCCCGGCAAAGTTCTGCCGCGTTCCTCGTCTGCGAGTGAACGACCGTGACGGTACAGTGGGCATTCATCAGCATCTGCGCCATCGGTTTTCCGACGATGTTGGACTTGCCGACGATGACGGCATGAAGGCCGGAGAGGCTCTCGCCGAGCGTATCCTTGATGAGCATCATGCAGCCGAGAGGGGTGCAGGGAACCAAAGCCGGGTTGCCCGTTGCAAGGCGGCCCGCATTCGACACATGGAAGCCGTCGACATCCTTGTCGGGATTGATGGCCTGGATCACGGCGTTCGGATCCAAATGCGCCGGCAGCGGCAACTGAACAAGAATTCCATGCACTTCTGAATCGTTGTTAAGGTGATGCACTAGGTCTAGAAGTTCGCCCTGCGTGGTTTCCTGAGCAAGCCGGTATTCGAAGGACTTCATTCCGGCGGCAACCGTCTGACGGTGCTTTGAAGCCACATAAATTGCGCTTGCCGGGTCGTGCCCCACCAGAACGACGGCCAGACCGGGAACGGCCCCAGTCGTTGCCTCCAGCGTTTCGACATCGGCCTTGATGCGCTGCAAGAGCCCTGCTGCGTACTCTTTGCCATCGATGTTTGCGGCGCGTGTGAATCTGTCCATTCCCATGGGGTGCTCCATTGCATCCAAGCTCGAACCAGCAAAATGCCGCGCCCGGAGATGTGGGCGGGGCATTTCCGCATGGGTACGTTGCCTTAGTGGCCGTAGACCGGGAACTTCTCGGTCAATTCCGCGATCTTCGCTCTGGCAGTTCCGACGATCTCGTCGGTCCTGCCCTCTGTCTCGGCGTCAATGAGATCCGCGATGACATGGCCGAGAACCCGGAATTCCTCCTCCTTCAAGCCACGTGTCGTCGCAGCGGAGGAGCCAAGGCGCATGCCGACCCACTCCGGAGGACGAGGGCTGTCGCCGGGGATCGGGTTCTTGTTGGATGTGATATTCGCCCTGGCGAGCAGCGTCTCAGCCTGTTTTCCAAGCAGTCCCTTGCTCGACAGATCGAGCAGGATGATGTGGGTATCGGTGCCGCCGGAAACGATGCGAACGCCACGATCCGCCAGCGTTTCGGCGAGAACCTTCGCGTTTTCAACGACCTGGCGGGCATAGAGCTTGAAATCGTCGCGGAGGGCTTCACCCAGGCAGATCGCCTTGGCGGCCAGGACGTTGCTGTGCAGCGATCCCTGGACGCCGGGAAACACTGCCGCCTGCAGCTTCTTGTACCATTCCTCGTTGTTGGTGAGGATCAGGCCGCCACGCGGACCGCGTAGCGTCTTGGTGGTGGTGCAGGTCACGATGTCGGCATGCGGGAACGGCGAAGGATGGACGCCGCCGGCAACGAGGCCGGCGATATGGGCCATATCCACCAGGAAGTGGGCGCCGACCTTCTTTGCGATCTTCGACATGCGCTCGAAGTCGAGTTCGCGCGGATATGCCGAACCACCTGTTATCAGCAGCTTCGGGCGGATTTCTTCGGCGATGCGTTCCATCTCATCAAGGTCGATGACCTCGTTCTGCGGGTTGACGCTGTAATTGTTGGCGTCGAACCAGCGGCCCGACAGGTTCGCCTTCATGCCGTGCGACAGGTGGCCGCCGGCCGCGAGGTCGAGCGAAAGCACCTTTTCGCCTGGCTTGAGAAGCAGGAAGAAGACGGCCAGGTTGGCCTGCGTCCCCGAGTGCGGCTGAACGTTGGCGTAGCCGCAATTGAACAGCTGCTTGGCGCGGTCGATCGCGGCCTGCTCGGCAATGTCGACGAACTGCCCGCCACCGTGAAAACGATTGCCCGGATAGCCTTCGAGTGTCTTATTGGTGATCTCGTGCCCCAAGGCGTCGAGAACCGCACGGCTGACGATATTCTCTGAAGCGATGAGCTCAATCTGGTTCTGCTGGCGGGCCCGCTCGGACGCGAGGGCATCGGCGACGAGTGGATCAGCCTCCTGGACGGTGGTGTTGAAATGCACCCTTGCAGCGTTGGTCATCTGAGTTCTCCAATTCCTCGAATTCGTGAGGCGGACCCTAGATCGATCGAAACGCCAGAAAAAGTTAATAATATTTGCTTATACGTTCAGATATGCTAATGATTTCGGGGCTGCGAGGAGGTCGTTATGGATGTCGGACGTCTGCGGGCACTGCGCGAACTGTCGATCCGCAAGACCATGGCGGCGGTGGCAGAAGCCTTACACGTCTCGCCGTCGGCCGTGTCGCAGCAAATTGCGCTTCTTGAAGAAGAGGTGGGCATACGGCTCGTCGAGCGACGCGGGCGGGGCGTTGTCATGACGCCCGCCGGCCAGCAGCTGGTGCTGCGGGCAGAGAAGATCCTGATCGAAATCGAATCGGCGAAAGCCGACATTGCCGAATTGAAAAGCGTCGTTTCCGGCGAACTTCGGGTAGCGGCGTTTCCTTCCGTGGCGGCCGCCGTCATTCCGAAGGTCGTCTACGACCTTGCCGAACGGCACCCTCACCTCACCGTCCAGTTCGAAGAAATGGAGCCGGGCGAAAGCGTTGCCGCGCTGCGAAGCTGGCAGACGGATGTCGCGATTATCGATGACTTGAATATATCGACCGGCGCGCTCGATCCCAATATCGAGACGATCTTCCTGATGGAGGACGTGTTCAACGTCATGGTCTCCAAGGATCACAGGCTGTCGGAGCGGCCAACCGTTGGCCTGCATGAGCTTCGGGAGGACCGGTGGGCGATCGACACCGCTTCCGACACCTATACGAGGATGCTGGTGGAGGCCTGTCAGGAAGAGGGATTCAAGCCCAACATCGTGGCGAGGTGCAAGGGATTCGAAGTGACCATTGCGCTGATCCGGCAGAATTACGGCATCTCGATCCTGCCTGGCCTGCGCGCCAGCTATGATCTCGAAGACGTCTGGGTCTGCAGGCTCGTTCCGGAAATCCGCCGGAGGATATTTATCGCCTTCCGCAAAGAGGAAAAGCGCAGTCCGGCCCTTCAGGTGTTCCTTGACCGAATGGCCGAGAAGCCGCCCCTGTCTTGACGCCCGGGGCCGACGCAACAGACCCCATGCTGACAAAACCTCCATCATTCCGAGGCAACAAAACAACAAATTTCCTAATGTATCACCTCAGGAGAATTAAGTAGATTTGAAGAGACCCCGCTCCTACTCTCCATCTGCCAATTGATGGGACTGGGAGCGAGGATCGCGCGCAGACCTTGGCCAATAGTGGGAACGACGCAGTCAGAAAGGCGATAACGCCTCCAGCGTCTTACCGGACTTTCGATCGAGCCATCGCTCATTGATTTGGCGTCACCGTCACTACGCGATCCGAAAGGGGAACTTCGATGAAACTACTCAAAATCCTGACTGCCGGCGTTTTCGCAGGCGTTGCGTTCACGGCGGCCAATGCTTCCGCCTCCGTTCTCGACACGGTCAAGCAGCGCGGTGTGCTCAACTGCGGCACCGACAACACCGCTCCCGGCTTCGGCTATCTCAATACTACGACCGGACAGATGGAAGGGCTCGACGTCGACTTCTGCAAAGCGGTTGCCGCCGGCGTTCTCGGCGACGCCTCCAAGGTCAAGTTCATCACGGTGACCGACAAGAGCCGCTTTGACGCAGTCCTCACCGGCCAGGTCGATGTCGTCTTCGCCCACACCACGATCAAACCGGCGCGCGAATCGTCGATCGCGATCGATTTTCTGCCAATCAACTTCTACGACGGCACCGGCCTCATGGTGAAAACCGATGCCGGGATCAAGGAATTCGCAGACCTCGATGGCGCAACGATCTGCACCACGCAGGGATCGGCCACCGAGACCGTTCTGGCTGCTGCCTTCAAGGCGCGTGGCTGGAAGGACTCCAAGGTTCTGACCTATGAAAACCTCGAGAAGCTTTTCTCCGCTCTCAACTCGGGTCGTTGCAATGCGATGAGCACCGACAAATCAGCCCTTGCCGCCTGGGCGGGGAATGCACCGAAGCCAGCCGACTATCTGATCCTCCCGGATACGCTGGACAAGTCCCCGTTCGGCGGCTTCGTGGCTGCCAACGACTCCAAGTGGCGCAACGCGCTGCGCTGGATCGAATACGGCCTCTTCCAGGCCGAGGAGTCCGAGATCACCCAAGCCAATCTGGCCGAAAAGCTGAAGAGCGAAGATCCCTTCATTCAGAAGTTCCTCGGCGTCGGCGGTGGCTACGGCAAGGACTTCGGCCTCTCCGACGATTTCATTGCTCAGGCGATCAAGGCCGTCGGCAACTACGGCGAGGCCTACGATCGTAACCTCGGTCCGAAGACCAAGATGTATCTCGACCGCAAGGGCACGCCGAACGCCTTGTGGACGCAGGGTGGCGCAATCTACTCGCCGCTCTGGAACTGATGCCTTCCGGGGGTCGGAACCACACGTTTCGCCCCCCAAGCTCTTGGAGCCTGAACATGACAATCCACGAAACGAGTGCGATCCGCGGCATGGCAGAGAGTGATAGACTGAGGTCGCGGCGCCTGCGCAATCGCATCCGGCACGAAGCGATCCAGCTCGGAATCGTCGCTCTGGTCGTCGTGCTGCTCGGCATGCTGGCATATGCGGTCAAGGCTGGCCTTGCCGAGAAAGGCATACGGTTCAGCTTCTCGTTTCTTGCCAACACCGCCGGCTTCGATATCAGCGAAGGATGGACGCTGACATCTGGTGAAGGCTTCGTCCCCAACCTCACCCAGTTCTCTTCGGAGATGTCGATCGCGTCGGCTTTCGTCACAGGCATCTTCAACACCGCCAAGATCGCACTGCTGGCAATCATCCTCAGCACGATCCTCGGAACGATGCTCGGCGTCGGCCGTCTCTCCACGAACTGGGTGGTGAGAAACCTCTGTTTCTGGATCGTCGAGTTCGTCCGCAACACGCCGCTGCTCATACAGCTCGTCTTCTGGTATTTCGCGGTCGTCCTGCACTTTCCTCCCATGGCGTCTGCAGCAAAGCTCTACGGCGGCCTTATCGTCAGCCAGCAAGGCATATACGTCCCCACGCTGTCCTGGACCGGCGACGCATCCACCCTTTCGCTGATCCTGGTCACCGCCACAGGAGTGTCGGCGCTCGGCGCAATATTCGACCCCATCCGTGGAGCGCGGCGGATATGCGTCGGCGCGGCGGTCGTCTGCCTCGGGCTGCTGGTCGCGACCGGCGGGATGACCGTAAATTTCCCCGTCGCCAACAAGTTCAAGGCCAGCGGGGGAACCAGCATCAGCCCGGAGATGGCAGCCCTTCTGCTTGCCATCGTCGTGAGCAGCGCTTCCTTCATCGCCGAAACCGTCCGCGGCGCGATCGACGCTCTTCCGAAGGCCCAATGGGAAGCCGCGGGGTCGCTGGGGCTCAGCCGGCGCGACACCGTCAACGACATCATCCTTCCGCAAGTGTTCCGCGTCGTTCTCCCCTCCTTCGGCAATCAGTATATCAGTCTGACCAAGAACACCGCGCTCGGGATCGCGGTCGGATATCCGGATCTCTTCAACATTTACGGGACGATCGCCAATCAGACCGGCCACAGCCTTGAAGGCATCATCATCGTCATGGCGTCCTACCTGATCCTCAGCTGGATCATCAGTTCGTCCGTGTACTGGGCGAACCGCCGTCTTAACCCCATGGGAGTGTCGCAATGATCGCCACCTCAATAAAGTGGACCCGCCACAACCTGTTCGGAAAGCCTTTCGACGTCGCCCTGTCGCTGCTGGTCATTCCTGGCGCGCTCTGGCTCGCCTATTCGATCCTTGACTGGGCGCTCACCACGGCAAGGTGGGATATCATCGTGCAGAGCCTGCGGGTGCTGATGATCGGCGTTTTTCCAGCCGATCAGGCGTGGCGCGCATGGACGGCGTCAGCGATCATCGCAGCGATCCTCGGCGCCGGTCTCGGCTGCGTGTTTTCGTTCAAGCCTCACCATGGGCTGGTTCTCGTCCTCGTCCCCTTGTTGATTTTGATCGCCGATCATGGCGATCCGCAGAACGCCCTGTCTGCGGCAGGCGTCGTGGCCGCAACCGCGCTGGGATGGGCGCTGACGTCGTATGTGCCATTGTCCAGGAAGGCGATGCCGGCTGCGGCGTTTACGGGCTTCATCGTCGTCGTGGCGGTCATGGCCCCTCCGGGCGTGGGGCTCTGGGGCGGACTTCTTCTCAGCGTCCTGCTGACGCTGGTGACGTCGGTCCTGTCTCTGCCGATCGGCATCCTGCTCGCCTTCGGACGGCAGAGCCGGCTCTCAAGTCTCAGGATCATCTGCACCTGGTACATCGAGGTCATGCGCTCGGTGCCGCTCATCCTCGTCGTCTACTGGATCTGGATCCTCATGCCGGTCCTTGCGCCGCAGTGGGGACTGGCCGACGTCGCGCGCGGCATGATCGGCTTCACGATCTTCTACTCCGCCTATGTCGCCGAATATGTCCGAAGCGGGCTTCAGGCAGTTCCGCGCGCCCAGACCGAGGCGGCAAGGTCTCTCGGCATCAGCGAATTCGACATCAACCGCTCGATCGTTCTGCCACAAGCGCTCCGGGTCGTGGTGGCGCCGCTGGTCGGCAACGTGCTCGACATCTTCAACTCCGCGCCGCTCGTCTTCATCATCGGACTGACGGATTTTCTCCGCGCGGGGCAGATGATCCTGGCGAACCCACAATATGGCGACCGGACTTTCGAAGTCCTCTCGTTCCTGCTCGTCACCTATTTTCTGGTCGGCTCGATGATCACCTATGCCGCCAGAAAGCTCGAAGACCATATGGCAACGAGTGCCCGCTGAGCTGTTCCAACACGGAGAGATCACGATGAACGCCATCGTCGAAATGAAAAGCATGAACAAGTTCTACGGCGCCCACCATGTGCTCAAGGACATCGATCTCGCCGTCACACGCGGCGAAGTCATGGTCATTCTCGGGGCCAGCGGCTCAGGAAAGTCGACCCTCATCCGCTGCGTCAACGGCCTCGAAATGTACCAGAACGGCAGCCTCGTCGTGGACGGCTATGAAATGCCCGTCGAGGCCGACCGGAAGCTTGGCGGCGAACGCGAACTCGCGGCGATCCGCAAGGGCGTCGGCATGGTCTTCCAGCAATTCGGCCTGTTCCCGCACAAAACAGTGCTGGACAATATCACCATCGCGCCGATGCGGGTCCGCAAAAAGTCGCGGGAAGAGGCCGAAGCCACCGCCATGAAGCTCCTCGACCGCGTCGGCCTCAAGGCGCATGCGCACAAATATCCGGGCCAGCTGTCCGGCGGCCAGCAGCAGCGCGTGGCCATCGCCCGCTCGCTCGCCATGGAACCGCATCTGATGCTGTTCGACGAGCCCACGAGCGCGCTTGATCCCGAAATGGTCGGCGAAGTCCTCGACGTCATGCGGGAACTGGCCACCGAGGGCATGACGATGATGGTGGTGACCCATGAAATGGGGTTCGCAAGAGAGGTCGCCGACCGCGTCGTCTACATCGACCAAGGCTCGATCATCGAGATCGGGAAGCCGGACGAGTTCTTCGACAATCCGAAAAACGACCGGGCTCGCTCTTTCCTCGCCCGCGTCCTAAGACACTGACCAGCCCGGCTCACGAATGGAAATGTCCATGAACACGATACTGCCCAGTGATCCCGCTCGCGATGATGTTCTCGCGGGCCGACCGACCCTCTGGCTCAATCCGTCCTACCGGAAACAGGCGATCGATACCTCGGACCTGCCGGTTTCACCGGCCGATGTGCAGAGCGCGCGCCAGAACTGGCAGCGCTTGGCGCCGCTTCTTGCCGAATGCTTTCCGGAACTGAAGGATACGGGCGGCGAGATCCGCTCCGAACTGGTCGAACTCAAGGAACTCCGCGAGGCGCTCGGCTATCGAACGAGAGAGTTCGGCAACGTCTTCATCAAGGCCGACAGCCACCTGCCGGTTGCCGGCTCCATCAAGGCGCGCGGCGGCGTCTACGAGGTTTTCCTCTTTGCCGAAGGCCTCGCCCGTCAGAACGAACTGCTCGCTGACGGCGAGGATATCCGGAAGCTGGCAACCGAAGAGGCCCGCTCGTTATTTTCAGCCTATACCGTGGCGGTGGGCAGCACCGGAAATCTCGGCTTGAGCGTCGGCATCGCCGCGCGCGCGCTCGGCTTCAAAGCCACGGTTCACATGTCGTCCGACGCCAAGGCCTGGAAGGTCGAGCGCCTGCGGAAGCTCGGCGTCGATGTCATCCAGCACGAGGCGGACTATACGACCGCCGTCGAAAACGCCCGCGACATCGCCGACGCCGATCCGACGATCTATTTCGTCGACGACGAACAATCGCGGCACCTGTTCCTCGGGTACAGCGCAGCGGCGTCGGAGCTGGCATCGCAACTCGACGAGCGTGGGATCACGATCGATGAGGAAAATCCGCTTTTCCTCTACCTGCCCTGCGGCATCGGCGGCGCACCGGGTGGCGTCGCCTTCGGCGCCAAGGCGATCTTCGGCGACAACGTGCACGCCTTCTTCGTCGAGCCGGTTCAGTCGCCCTGCGCCCTCGTCCACATGATGTCGGGTTCGCAGGAGCTGGTGTCGGTCTACGACGTCGGCCTGACCAACAAGACCGAAGCCGACGGCATGGCCGTCGCCCGCATGTCGGCCTTCGTGGCCAAGGTGATGCGCGAGATGCTCGCCGGCGTCTACACGGCCGCCGACAACGATCTGTTCAAGCTGCTTCGCATGGCGTGGATTACCCAAAGGCAGAAGCTGGAGCCTTCGGCCGCCGCCGCCTTGCTCGGGCCCGACTTCCTTTTGCGTCATAGGGAAGGTCGGCGTTTCCAAACGGTGCACGGCATCGAGAAGAAGATGTCGCGGGCGACGCATGTGCTCTGGACAACAGGCGGTTCATTCGTCCCGGAGGAGCAGTTCCAGAACTTCCTCCGTCAGGCGGAAGCCCTCGCGTAGTCGCATGCCGAATGGTGCCACAGGCGCGGGTCGGGAACGATCCGCGCCTGTCGACCTGATGCCGCAGCCTTCAGGTTTCTGTTTTCATGCAGGTCGTCAGCGCGAAGTCGCGCGCGACGGCTTCAGAATCGGCGCGGGCCTTCCGGTTTGTTTCCGACGATCCCGTCGATCCGGTCCAGCACCTCAGGCGTCATCTTCTGTCTGTGTGAAAGGGCCGCGAGATTGTCCTGTAGCTGGCTGGCGCGCGAGGCGCCGAGAATGACTGTGGAGACGTTGCGATTGGCGAGGCACCATAACAAGGCGAGATGGGTGATCGACAGGCCAATCTCGTCCGCGAGTTTCGCAAGTTCGCCAACCTGTTTGAGCTGGGCGCGGCCGGCGTCGCTCGACCACTTCTCTTTCAGCCATTCATAGCCGGGCAAGTTCATGCGGCTGTCGGCCGGCACGCCGTCATTGTATTTGCCGGTCAGGACGCCCGAGGCGAGCGGCGACCAGATGGTGGTGCCGAGGCCGATGAGGTCGTAGAGCGGCAGATAATCGGATTCGACCTTCTGGCGTTCGAAGATGTTGTACTGCGGCTGTTCCATGGTCGGCGGCGTGATGCGCAGGTCGCGGGCCACGGCATAGGCTTCCGTCAATTGCTGCGCCGACCATTCCGACGTGCCCCAATAGAGCACCTTGCCCTGGGCGACGAGATCGTGCATCGCCCGGACCGTTTCCTCGACCGGCGTGTCGATATCCGGGCGGTGGCAGAAATAGAGATCGAGGTAATCGACCTGAAGCCGCTTCAGCGCGGCATGGCAGGCATCGGTCACATGCTTGCGCGACAGGCCGCGCTGCGTCGGCTTCTGGCCACCCCAGAAGACCTTGCTCGAGACGACGAAGCTGTCACGGCTCCAGCCAAGCGATTTCAGCGCCTCGCCCATGACGATCTCGGACTTGCCGCTTTCGTATCCTTCGGCATTGTCGAAGAAGTTCACCCCATTGTCATAGGCAAGCTTCATGAGGTCGACGGCGTCGCCTCCATGGACCTGCTTGCCGAATGTCACCCATGAGCCGAAGGAGAACTCGCTCACCTGCAGGCCCGACTTTCCCAAACGACGATATTCCATCATGTAGCTCCTGCAAATTATGAACATGTGCCGGCCGGTAACCGGCCTTGACATCACACGATCGATCAACGACCGATCGGCTTAATCTATGGCATGAACGACGATATACGAGCCTCGGCGCAACAAGCTGCTGAAACCAGCCCAGAGAAAGACAGCCGAGCTCGTTTTGGAACTGGGGCTCCCGTCGTTCTCGCAAAACAATGATGGCGATGTGACATTCGAGCGAATGTCGCGGGAAGGACCGTAAAGGTATCGCCCTGTCGAACAGCGGGGAAAATCGCTTCGACTGACCGGCGGTTCGGCGGCGCTGGTGCGAGCTTTGGAACGAGAGAGCCCGGCCGACAAAATTCCAAGCCGCTCGTCCTCGGGATGAGCCGCCAAATCACTCAATCGCCAACATTAAACATTTCGGCCGCGTCGGGCAGCACCGTGTCCGAATGCAAGAGCAATCGCACGGCGTCCTGCATGATTAAGGGGGGAGACATCTGTGAGGCGAACTCGATCACTCGCGCTTGCAGTTTCTTGACCATCTCGGGGTTTTGATCGGCAAGGTTTGTGGTCTCGGACCTATCTTTCGAAAGATCGAAGAGCTCGACTTTCGGCGGCAACGTCGTCTTCCACACAAGCTTCCAATCGCCCTGGCGGACGGCGGCAGTCATTGGTTCGATGTTGTAGACGATCTCCGTGCGTGGCGATGGCTTTCCTTCGCCAAGCATCGGCCACATGTCCATCCCGTCGAGCGGCTTGTTTTTGCCGAGCCTAGCGCCGGCGAGCGCCGCCAAGGTCGGATACATGTCGACGACGTGCATCATTCCGTCGGCCGAGCCAGGCACGATCTTTCCCGGCCAGTTGATCAGGCCGGCGACGCGGGTGCCTCCTTCATAGGTCGTCCCCTTTCCCTGCCGGTAAGGACCGTTGTCGGCCGGAAGCTTGCCCTTGACATCGCTTTCACCCGCAAAGAAGGCATCGACCACGCCGCCGTTGTCGCTGTGAAAGACAATGAGCGTATTCTCGCGCATGCCGCGCGTTTCGAGAGCTTCGACGACCCTGCCAATGCCATCATCCATCACCGAGATCATCGCTGCATAGCCTCGACGGCTCTCGTCGGCGATGTGGCTGTTACGTTCAAGATATTCCTTTGGCGCCTGGAAGGGCGTATGCGGCGACGTGAAGGCCAGATACAGGAACAAAGGTTTCGACTGATCGTGTTCATTGATCACTCGCACGGCTTCGGTAGCGAACAGGATATTGTCGAATCCTTCCTCCTCGATGGCTTCGTTATTCCGGTACCAATCAGCATTGCCGTTTGCCGACTTGTGCGTGAAGTGATCGATCTCGCCAAGCAGAGCGCCATAGAATGAATCGAAGCCGCGCTGGCGCGGCCAGAATGCCGTTTTGGCGTGGCCGAGATGCCATTTGCCGCTGGCAGCGGTGGCGTAGCCTGCTTCCTTCAGCATTTCCGGCAAGAGATAGTCATCGAGCGCCAAGCCGTAGGTGCCGCCCTGGGGAATGACGGCGGTCTGCATGCCGTAGCGGAACGGATAACGCCCCGTCATGAACGCCGCCCGGGTCGGTGTGCACATCGGCTGGGCGTAGAATTGCTCAAGCCGCCCCCCCTTTTCCGCCAGTTGGTCGATGTTTGGCGTCTTTATGTCAGAGCCATGAAACCCGACATCCTTCCAACCCAAATCGTCGGCGAGGATAAAAACAATGTTCGGCTTGGTCGACTGTGCCAAAGTCGCCGTTCCGGAAGCAAGCGTGGCGGCCAATCCGCGCACGCCAATCCTGCCAGCGATTTGCGCCGCCGCCAGCGAACCGCCAGTCGTAAGCATTGTCCGGCGCGTAAACTTTTTTGGACCGATCTTGTTATCAGCGTCCTCGTCCATCAGTTTCTGCCTCCCCTTTGCCCACCGGTTTGTCCGGCATTTTGCGCAAGAACAGTCCGTTGATGATCAAGCCTCCACCGGCAGGGATAAAGCGAGTGCATGAACGCTCAGGCTTCCGGATCTCAGGATAGATCGGCAAAGCTGTCGACGCGCAACTTTCTGATGTAGCCTGACGCATACCAATGTGCGGTCGATGTAATCGCAATCAATTGTCATGTCCGAGCGCGCGACGATCTGCTTCCTTGTCATCATGGTCGTCTCAATGACGCACCGTTTCAATTAGTCTTTTAGGATGACGGGGATGTCCCTTGGTGTGCCAAAGATTTCGCGAGCACGACATCAGCGAAAATGCTGATGCATGATGGCCTTCCCCGTCCGGTCGCAAGCTGCGATCTTCGTTCCATGGTTGTCTCAATCACCCCCAATTACTGGTTGCACCCGTATGAGTTAGTTGCCTCCGGTATTGGTGTAACTATCCCTAGTTTAGCTTTCTATTTATAATTCCACCCGGCACGCAGCCACAAAGCAGCTATGTGCCCAGGGGATACATCAATAGATCCATTCGCATTTCACCTGATCTTAACAACAGGAGGAAGCAATGCGTGCACTGACGAATGATGACGGAAACCTACTCTGCAAATTAAGACCTGCAGCTTTTCTCGCTCTTGGCCTCGCGGCTTTTTCGATCGGCGCGGCAGATGCGAACTCCATCAGCGAAGAAGAGGCGCATGCGATAGGCGTGGAAGCGTACGTTTATTTCTATCCACTACTATCTATGGACATCACCCGGAAGCAATTGACCAACGTCGAAGCCAAGAAGGGTGCGATCGGCGGCCCGTCAAATCAGTTTAACAACATCCTCGAGTTTCCTCCGGCGGACATGAAAGTCGTGGTCCGACCGAATTTCGACACTCTATATTCGAGCGCCTGGCTTGATTTGACGAAAGAACCGGTCGTTGTTTCGGCGCCCGACACCGGCGGACGTTTCTACCTGCTGCCCATGCTGGATATGTGGACGGACGTGTTCGCGGCACCCGGCTGGCGGACCACCGGAACTGCGGCCGGCCATTTCCTGATTGCCCCTCCTGGCTGGCGGCCTGATCTCAGTGAAGGGTTCGATGAGTTCAAGCTGCCGGCGGGAACCCAACGGATCAATGCACCGACACCCTATGTATGGGTCATCGGACGGACAAAGACCGATGGACCGCCTGACTATGACGCCGTTCATAAGGTCCAGGACGGTTACACCGTCACATTGCTTTCGGAGTGGGGAAAGGAGGCAAAACCGGCACCGGTGAAAATCGACCCGTCGGTGGATATGAAGACCCCACCCAAGACCCAGGTCGATACCGCCTCGGCAGGAGCTTATTTCGCCTATGCTGCCGAGCTCCTGAAACTTCATCCGCCGCACATTACCGATCAGCCCTTGCTTGCCCGAATGCAGAGGATCGGCATTGAATCAGGCAAGAGTTTCGATCTTTCCAAAGCAGATGCGGTCGTCCAAAAGGCGCTCGAGACAGTTCCACAGGACGCTCAGGCGCTGATGGCTTGGAAGGTGAAGACGCTGGCACGCGTCGCCAACGGTTGGTCGATGAATACCGACACGATGGGCGTATATGGCAATTACTATCTAAAGCGCGCCATCATTGCCCAACAAGGTCTCGGCGCCAACCTGCCCGAAGACGCCATCTATCCGCTTAATCTTGCCGACGAAAACGGCCAGCCGCTTGATGGCGGAAACAACTACGCGATCCACTTTGACAAGGATCAAATTCCACCGGTCCAAGCCTTCTGGTCTGTGACGTTATATGACGACGAAGGATTCCAGGTTGCCAATTCCCTCAACCGCTTCGCAGTCAGCAGCTGGATGCCGTTCAAGTACAACGCCGACGGTTCACTCGATCTCTATTTCCAAAACGAGAGCCCCGGCAAGGACATGGAATGGAACTGGTTGCCAGCACCTCAAGGGCGGTACAACCTGACAATGCGGCTCTATGCACCAAAGCCCGATGCTCTGACGGGCAGATGGACTCCCCCACCGGTCACCAAGGCAAGCACAGCATCTCCTCTGGCGGCGCAATAGCCGACTGATTCGAAAACTGCGCCAAAGAAATCCGGATAGAACTCTTCTGTCGGAGGAAACCCGCTAGAACCGGATCGCAAGGCCCAGAATCGGGCCTTGCTGGACGGCATCGAATACGAAGCCGTCATTGCGATAATCGACGCCGAGGGCGCGGTAGCCCGCGACGGCGGAGATGGTTTCGTTAAACTTGTAGCCGAGCCCTGCCATAACATCCCAATCGATATCTGCACCGCCGCCGCCGACAAGTCCCCAGCCCGTCAGGAAGACTTTCGGTGTGAAAAAGTAGTCACCCTTGATGCCGGCCAGGGCGTCCACCCATGTGGCGCTGTCGTCCTCGGAAACCCCGTCAAGAATGCCGCCGTTGAAAGATATGTTGGTGTCAACGGACCAGAGCCTGGCACCGCCCACGACATCGAGACGGCCGTTGGGACCGTCAAGGACCGAATAGCCCACGCCGAGCAGTCCGGCAAAAGTCTTGGAGGTAACCTCGACGTTGTTCACGATGAGACCCCTTGGCGTGTCGGCGTCATTGGAGAGCTTGGTGTACATGATGTCGCCGAAGATGCTGAAGCGATCGTAGCGCGCTTCGCCAATGGCCATCATCGCAAAATCGAGGTTCTCAAAGATATCGCCGAAGCTTGCGTCGACATGAACCTGAGGAAGGCCAAACTGCGCCATGTCTCCGGACATGCTCGCACCCCAGAAATAAGGGGCAAACGTAAAAGTCCATCCACTCTGGGTCTCTATAGGTTTTGCCTCCGGGTTCAAAAGCGACGTCATATCCGCCGCCTCGAGTGAGCCACAAGCGGTCATTGCGCCTAGAAAGATGGCGGCATATCCAATGTAGTATTTCAAGTTCTTATCCCCCCAAGAGATTCGCCGCCCCTTCGCGGCGATTCAGATCATGCTGCATAGACCTTTCGTTCGCTCAGCGAATATCGCGGAGCGCAAAGCCATCCAGCACGGCCGGCGGCCGCGACAGCTGTAGTTCGGAAATATATGCTGATCAGGTACTTAACCGAGATAATACGAGCCCCCCGCCGCGGCCGGTCGCCGATAATTATATTAGCATCACCTTACCATTCAATGGTATGATTCGAAAACAAATCTCGGTCAAGGCGTGAGAGCCGTGACCTCTGATTGATTTCGCGGTTTCGAATCAACAATCCAAGGCTGCGCGAGATCTTCGCCCGAGACTTTCCGCAGTGGCTGTGAATGGATGCTCAAGTCGGCCTTTCGGCTCCGGCGGCAGTATGCGCCGGCACCAAAGGCCAAGGAGCAATCGGCGGACAATTGGAGGTCGCGGTGCTGCGAGCAACAAAGCACGAGTTTCCAAGGCAAAAAAGATCCAAGGCTTCGCTGCTTCAACGAGGCGAGACGCCCTTGAGCAAGCCAGCCGTGAGGGCTGCGCATCCCCGGGAATTGACGATGGCCTACATTCCTGGCGGCACATTTCGGATGGGCTCAGACAAGTATTATCCTGAGGAAGCGCCCATGCATCGCGTGACCGTCGATGGCTTTTGGGTGGATCGGACACCGGTCACAAACCGCCAATTTCGAGAATTCGTCGAAGCCACCGGTTACGTGACTTTTGCCGAGATCGCTCCTGATCCAAGAGATTATCCTGGTGCACCCCCACATCTTCTCAAGGCCGGTTCCGCAGTATTCTTGCCTCCGAACCATCCGGTCAACCTTCGTGACATTTCGCAGTGGTGGACATTCACTTTCGGCGCGAACTGGCGTCATCCGTATGGAAAGGGCAGTTCGATCCGTAAACTGGACGATCACCCTGTCGTGCATGTCGCGTATCAGGACGCCGCAGCCTATGCGGCCTGGGCCGGCAAATCGCTTCCGACGGAAGCTGAATGGGAATTCGCGGCGCGTGGCGGCCTTGATGGTGCCGAATATGCCTGGGGTGACGAACTCACCGCTGGAGGCAGACACATGGCAAACACCTGGCAAGGACAATTCCCACACGAAAATAGTGCGGACGACGGCTTCGAGCGGACGTCTCCAGTCAGGGCATTTCCGGCGAATGGCTATGGCGTGTACGACATGATCGGCAATGTGTGGGAATGGACAACCGATTGGTATTCACCACGGAATAAGGGCGACGCGTCCAAAGCCTGCTGCATTCCACAAAATCCGCGCGGTGCATCTGAAAGTGACAGCTATGATCCCTGCATGCCCGAAATCAGAATTCCCCGGAAAGTCATCAAGGGCGGATCGCACCTTTGCGCGCCCAACTATTGCCGCCGTTATCGTCCCGCCGCACGACATCCTGAGCCGGTCGACACGTCGACGAGCCACCTGGGTTTTCGATGCATTGTGCGAAACTCAGAAACCGAGGTGACTGAAGGCGTTAATTCCAATGGCTGACGAGGCGCTGGTCACTTGCGAGGCCGTAGCAATATTTCCTATCTCGATGCTTGGTATCGGAACCCTAAATGGCACCCTGCCATTAAGTCGACAGAAGCAACGGCCGATCACGCGACTTAGAACGGATTAGCAACATCCGAGCGGAAGCGGGACGCTATCACCCACCGACCACCGCGTGCCATCCACCTGTTATCCACAGTTTATCCACAGGCGCGGTGGCGGCGACCACAGCAACTTCAATGACATTTGCCCGACAGCAAACAACAGCTCGCAAATACTATGTGACCATCAAATGACACTGCGCCTTTGTTTGCAGGCGCAGATACAAACCGTGACGGGGCTGGGATAGATTTAGTTTTGTTCCCGACCGTGGCGGCGGATACTGGGGGAAGAGGCGGTGGGCGGACACGAGGAGCCCACCGCCTGCTTTCACGCGGTGCGGGAGCTTCTATAAACAGAAACGCCGAGCTCCCTGATCTTCTTGCGCAAGGTGTTGCGGTTGAGACCGAGGAGATCCGCCGCCTTGATCTGGTTGCCGCGCGTTGCCGTGAGCGCCGCGAGGATCAGCGGATATTCCATTTCGGTCAGCACCCGGTCATAGAGACCGGGCGGCGGCAGGTTTTCGCCGAAGCCGGAGAAATAGGTGCGCATGTTCTCCTCGACGGCTTGCGCGATCGTCATCGAGCCGCTGCGGATCGGCCCCTTGTCGATTGGGCTGTCGGGCACGTCGGAGCGCAGTTCGGCATCGATGATCTCGCGGGTGATGACATCCTGCGGATAAAGCGCCATCAGGCGGCGAATGAGGTTTTCCAGCTCGCGGACGTTGCCCGGCCAGGCATAGGCCTTCATCAACTCAAGCGCTTCCTGATCGAAGCGTTTGGAACCGAGGCCTTCCTTTTCGGCCTGCTGGATGAAATGGCGCACGAGATCGGGAATATCCTCGGCGCGGTCGCGCAGCGGCGGCAGGCGAAGCGGCACGACGTTGAGGCGGTAATAGAGATCCTCGCGGAAAAGGCCCTGGTTGATCGCCTGCTTCAGGTCCTTGTTGGTGGCGGCGACGATGCGGACATCGGTGCGGATCGGGGTGCGGCCGCCGACGGTGGTGTATTCGCCCTGCTGCAGCACGCGCAGAAGCCGGGTCTGGGCATCCATCGGCATGTCGCCGATCTCGTCGAGGAAGAGCGTTCCGCCTTCGGCCTGCTCGAAGCGGCCGGTCGAGCGGGTCTGGGCGCCGGTAAAGGCGCCCTTCTCATGGCCGAACAGTTCCGATTCGATCAGGTCGCGCGGGATCGCCGCCATGTTGATCGCCACGAATGGGCCGTTGCGGCGCTTGCCGTAATCATGCAGGGCACGGGCAACGAGCTCCTTGCCGGTGCCGGATTCGCCGGTGATCATCAGTGTCAGATCCGTCTGCATCAGGCGGGCGAGCACGCGGTAGATTTCCTGCATCGCCGCCGACCGGCCGACGAGCGGCATGCCGTCCTGCACGTCCTCCTCGAGCTTGGCGGGCTTGCGCTTCGGCTCGGCGAGCGCGCGGCCGATGATGCCGATCAATTCGGTGAGGTCGAAAGGCTTCGGCAGGTAGTCGTAGGCGCCCTTCTCGGAGGCCTTGATGGCGGTCATGAAGGTGTTTTGCGCACTCATGACCAGGACCGGCAGTTCGGGGCGCGCCTTCTTGATGCGCGGCAGGAGGTCGAAGGCGTTTTCGTCGGGCATCACCACATCGGTGACGACAAGATCGCCCTCGCCCGCCGAAATCCAGCGCCAGAGGGTAGCGGCGTTGGAGGTGATGCGAACGTCATAGCCGGCGCGGCTCAAAGCCTGGTTGAGCACGGTCCGGATGGCCGCATCATCATCTGCAACGAGGATCGTGGCTGTCATCGAGAAGGTCCTGTCGAGCTTGCGGAAGAGGCGTCTTCGAGCGAGGCGTCCTTCGACGCCGGCATGAGGACGCGGAATGTCGTGCGGCTGTTCTGGCTGTCGCATTCGATGATGCCGCCATGATCGCCGATGATCTTGGCGACCAGCGCCAGGCCGAGGCCGCTGCCGTTCGTCTTGGTGGTGATGAAGGGATCGAAGAGATGCGGCAACAGATCGGTGGGAACGCCTGGGCCATTGTCGTGGACGCAGAATTCCAGCGGCAGCGAGATTTTTTCGCGCGTGCCGGCGACCGAAAGGCGGATGCCGGGGCGATAGGCCGTGGTCAGCATGATCTCGCCATCCGGCCGGTCACCGACCGCTTCGGCGGCATTCTTGACCAGATTGAGGAAGACCTGGACGAGCTGGTCGCGATTGGCATAGACGGCCGGCAGCGACGGGTCGTAGCTCTCGGTGACGCGGATGTTGCGGGCAAAACCCGCTTTGGCGACCGCCTTCACATGATCGAGCACGGAATGGATGTTGACCGGCATGCGATCGACAGGGCGTTCGTCGGAAAAGACTTCCATGCGATCGACCAGCGAGACGATGCGGTCGGTTTCGTCACAGATCAGCCGGGTCAACGCCCGGTCGTCGTCGACCGCCGATTGTTCGAGCAGCTGGGCAGCGCCGCGGATGCCGGAAAGCGGATTCTTGATCTCATGCGCCAGCATCGAGGCGAGACCGGTCACCGAGCGGGCGGCGGCGCGATGCGTCAACTGCCGATCGATCTTGTCGGCCATCGAGCGTTCCTGGAAGACGATGACGACCGCGCCGGGCTCGCTCACCACGGGGGCGACGTAGAGATCGACGAGCTTGTCCTGGCCGAGTCGGGGCGAACTCAGGTCGACGCGATATTCGTTGACCGGCCCCCTGCGCTCGCGCACCTGATCGATCAGAGCGAGCAGCGGGCTGCCGAAGGGAATGAAGGTCGAGATGCGGTAACGCGCCAGATGCGAGGCGCTGGCGCCGAAGAAAGCCTCTGCCTCCCAATTGGCGAAAACGACGAAGCCGGATTCGTCGACCATGATGACGGGGTTCTGGATGGCATTGAGCACAGCCATGGCAACAGTTCCGCCGGCCTGATCGGGCGGAGAGGTCATATCCTTCGTCATGCGGCCTCCCGGCTGTCGTCAACACCGGCCGACAACGCATCGTAAAAGCGCGCGATCACCTCGCGCGGATCGCGCGAGGTGATGATGCCGGCCTTTTCGTCGCCGGCGAGATCCGGGGCGAAACGCTGGAGATACCAGCCGAGATGCTTGCGGGCATGGCGGATCGCCACCGCTTCGCCATAGAAATCCAGCATCATTGCGTAGTGTTCGACGGCGATATCGGCGATCTCCTGTGATCGTGGCGCGGCGGCGCCCGCTATGACGCCGGCATGCCACGGCCTGCCCTGGCAACCCCGGCCGATCATCACGGCATCGGCACCGGAACGACGCAGGATTTCCTGCGCATCTTCCGCAGTCTCGACATCGCCATTGGCAATCAGCGGGATCGAGATCACCTCGCGGACGGGACGGATCGCATCCCAATCGGCGCGGCCTTCGTAGAATTGCATGCGGGTGCGCCCATGGATGGTCACCAATTGAATACCGGCCGCCTCGGCGCGGCGGGCAATCTCGGGCGCATTGATCGAATTCTCGTCCCAGCCGAGGCGCATCTTCAGCGTCACCGGAATATCGACGGCCTTGACCGTCGCCTCGATGAGGCCGAGCGCGTGATCGGGATCGCGCATCAGCGCCGAGCCGGAATAACCGCCGATCACCTTCTTGGCGGGGCAGCCCATGTTGATGTCGATGATATCGGCGCCGTGATCGGCAGCGATCTTGGCCGCCTCCGCCATCCAGTGCGCCTCGCGGCCGGCAAGCTGCACCATATGCGGCCGGAAGCCCGCCGCCTTGAGCCGCGACCAGGATTCGGCCGTGTCGTTGACCAGTTCGCGGCTCGCCACCATTTCGGTGACGACGAGGCCGGCGCCGAAGCGCCAGGCAAGCTCGCGGAAAGGCATGTCCGTGACGCCGGACATCGGCGCCAGCACAACACGGTTCCGCACGGATACATCTCCGATTCGGAAAGGCGCTGCGAGGTCCTTGGAAATCAATTGATTATCTTTCAGGCACACCATGGAACTGCATTATTTTTAGCCATAGATCCATGTCTTGCCAAGGGGGCTCGGCAAAGAATCGATATTTTTCGGGCAGATGCTGGAAAAGGCCAAAGCAAGGGGTTAGAGCACTCCGGTCAATTCCGCATATTTTAGGGGATTTATGCTGCAAATGCCGTCCAAGCAACCGATATCGGCTGGAATTGTCATCGTTGCCGCCGGCCGCGGCGAGCGCGCCGGCGCTTCCAAGGAAGGCCCAAAGCAGTATCGCATGATCGGCGGCAAGCCGGTTATCGTCCATACGCTTGAAAATTTCATGACATGGGGGCCGGCAACTCAGATCGTCGTCGTCATTCACCCCGACGACGAGGCGCTGTTTGCCAAAGCCTTCCGCCACATCATTTCGGCAACGCCGATCGAAACGGTGCATGGCGGGCCGACCCGGCAGCAATCGGTGCTGGCCGGTCTCCGATATCTCAAGGACAAGCAAATCAGCCATGTGCTGATCCACGATGCCGTGCGGCCGTTCTTCGACCATGTGTTGCTTGACCGCATTGCCGAGAGCCTCAGTGACGGCGCGCAGGCGGTGCTGCCGGCAACGCCTGTGACCGACACTCTGAAACGCGCCGACAGCGCCGGCACCGTGCTGACGACGGTTTCACGCGAGCAGCTCTACGCGGCGCAGACGCCGCAATCCTTCGCTTTCGAAACGATTCTCGATGCGCATGAGAAGGCGGCGGCGAGCGGGCGAAGCGATTTCACCGACGACGCTTCGATCGCGGAATGGGCGGGCATTCCGGTGACGATCGTCGAGGGCACGCCCGACAACGTCAAGCTGACTGTTAAGAGCGATATCACCATGGCCGACGACAAACTCTCGGCCGCGCTGCTTCCGGACGTGCGCACCGGCAACGGTTATGACGTGCACCAGCTCGAAGCGGGCGACGGCGTCACGCTCTGCGGCGTGTTCATTCCGCATGATCAGAAGCTGAAAGGCCACTCGGATGCCGATGTCGCGCTGCATGCGCTGACGGACGCGCTGCTTGCCACCTGCGGCGCCGGTGATATCGGCGATCATTTTCCGCCCTCCGACCCGCAATGGAAGGGCGCCGCCTCGAAGATCTTCATCGAGCATGCCGCCCGGATCGTGCGCGAGCATGGCGGCACGATCATGAATGCCGACGTCTCGCTGATCGCCGAGGCGCCGAAGGTCGGCCCGCACCGCCAGACTATGCGGGCGAACCTGTCGGAATATCTCGGCATCGATATCGAGCGCTGCTCGGTCAAGGCGACGACCAACGAGACGATCGGCTTCGTCGGCCGGCGCGAAGGCATCGCGGCGATCGCCACGGCGACCGTCGTCTATCGCGGGAGGAAATGATGAGCCTTTTTCCCCCGGATATAATTTCGGCGGCTGAGGCGATCATCCGCGATTTCACGGCGGCGGGGCAGATGGTCTCGACCGCCGAATCCTGCACCGGCGGGCTGATATCAGGGGCGCTGACCGAGATATCCGGTTCGTCCGCCGTGGTCGACCGCGGCTTCGTCACCTATACGAATACAGCCAAAGTCGAGCTGCTCGGAGTGCAGGAACAAACATTGCTGCGTTTCGGAGCGGTCTCCGAAGAAACCGCCCGGCAGATGGCGCACGGCGCCCTCTTCCGCTCGCGCGCCGATATCGCCGTTGCCGTCACCGGCATTGCCGGCCCCGGCGGCGGATCGGCGGAAAAGCCCGTCGGCCTCGTGCATCTCGCCGCTAAATCGCGCTCCGGCGCGCTCATCCACCGAAAGATGCTCTATGGCGATATTGGCCGCAGCGAGGTTCGGCTGGCGACGGTCCGGACGGCGCTGGAAATGGTGCATTCACTGCTGACAGGCTGACGTCGCCCGCGGCCCATCGTCAAGCCGCGGCGTAGATCTTGCCCGCCCTCGTCTCGAAGGCTTCGGTGAACATGCGGAAGGCGCGGTCGAACATCGAGCCCATCAGCGCGCCCAGGATGCGGCTCTTGAATTCGTAGTCGATGAAGAAATCGACGGTACAGCCGCCAGCCGGTGTTTCGGCGAAATGCCAGCGATTGTCGAGATATTTGAACGGGCCGTCGATATATTTGACCTCGATGACATGCTCGGCCCGGTTCAGCAGCACCTGGGTGGTGAAGGTCTCGCGGATCGCCTTGTATCCCACAGTCATATCGGCAACGAGCAGGATCCTGCCATCGCGCTCCTTGCGGCTCCTGATAGCCAGCGCTTCGCAGAGCGGCAGGAATTCGGGATAGCGCTCGACATCGGCAACGAGGTCGAACATCTGATCGGGCGTGTGCGGGACAGGACGGTGCGTTTCGAATTGCGGCATAGGCGGCACTTAAGCGGGCGCGCGGAGAAGATCAAGAAGCGCGCGCATCTGTCGGCGGGATTTTAGTTGAAGAACCGGCTTACCGGCGACGTCCCGAAGTACCGCCTCGATCAGGGGGACGGCATCCCGCTCGAAATTCCAGATATAGGCAAGTATGCCCAGCGAGAGGCGCTCGGGACAGCCGACAGGGAGCTCGGGACGGTTGCGGCCGAAATAACGAAACGCTCTTGAGACGACACCGTGGAGGCATGCATATCTGGGCAGCCGAAGCCAAATAACAGCATTGGCCCGCGGCAGGCGGAGATGGAAGGAACTGAGGCCGGTCCCATCCATGATCCAGCGTTCCTCCGCTACGGCCGTGGCGATTAGGCGATCGATCTCGTCGCGCGCCCTTTTTCTCCAGCCCGGCAGCCAATAAAAGTCGCGGTCCATGGAGATGTAGTCAAGCTCGAGCGCTCGGGAAAGCCGCTTTGCGAGCGTGCTCTTGCCGCTGCCGGGGCAGCCGATCACCAGGATACGGTCGGCTCCGGTCAGTGTCGCTTTCAAACCGGATGTGTCCTTCATCGGCGGCAGCCCAAGGAAAAACCGCGATGAAAACCGCCGCGGTCAGTCTGTAAACTAACCTCGCTCCCTACTCGAGCGTCTTCCTCGGCCTTGTGCCGAGGATCTGCTGCCCTATCGACCCGAGGCAGATGCTCGGGACAAGCCCACTGCTGTCCGGTTTAAATTGTGTCACCATTGGAGGCTCATCTGGCCGGGATTTCCGGGAGGGTTGTTGCGTGGTTTTAGCAGGCGGTCGATCCTTTTGCGGTGCATCAGGTTGGTGCGCACCAGGCGGGCGAAGGCCAGCGGGCTTATGATGGTGGCCTGGTCGGCCTTTGCCATCTGCAGCAGCAGATAGGCGATCAGAGCGACGGCCACCTGGATGCGCACTGCATTTTCGCTGTTGCCGAGGAAATGGCGGATTTTCAGCGTCTGCTTGACCCAGCGGAAGAACAGTTCGATCGCCCAGCGGCGCTTGTAAAGTGCGGCGATCTCCTCGGCCGGGGCGGTAAGATCGTTGGAGAAGATGCGCAATATCTTGCCGGTTTCGATCCGCACGCCGATCTCGCGCACCGGCCGGTTCATCGGATTGCGGCGGCTCCTGGCCTGGCGCTGCGGCAACAGGCCGATGCGGTCGAACAGGATGCCGGCATCCTCGTTGACCGCCTGCTCGGCGCTCGCTGTCAGTTTCGTATGGGACTTGAGGCGGGTGACGATGCGGCAGCCGGCGGCATCCAGCTTCGCCCACCAGCCGAAATCGTAATAGCCGAGATCGAAGACATAGGTGGCGCCCGCCTCGATCGGCATCTCCTTGGCGGCGGTGATGTCGTTGACATTGGCCGCGGTGACGGCCGCATAGATCGGCCGTTCGGCATTGGCATCATAGACGACGTGCATCTTGGCGCCGCAGGCCTGATCGGAAAAGCGGGCCCACTGCGATCCCGCCCCGGAAAGTGGCAGACTGCTGCCGTCGATCAGATAGACCGCCTCGCCGATGGCCCGCTTGAGGCCGCGCCCGGCGCGGGCCAGCATCTGCGTAAACAACTCGGTAAAAACGGCGCTCGGACGCAGGCCGTTGGCATCGGCGAAAGTCGAGCGCGACACCGGGCGAGCGCCGAGATGGTAAAGGCGGGCACTATGGCTTTCCAGGGACCCGACGATCTCGCGCAGGCTGACGGCACCGGCAAGCTGGCCGTAAAGCAGGGCGATCAACTGGCTCTTCGTCGACAGCCGCCGAACATGCTTGTCGGCCTGATGCTCCTCCACAAGTCTTTCGAAGATCGTCCACGGAATCCGCTTCAACAGATCATGAAAGACGCTATTGTCATGCCGCACGGTGTTGCTCCTATTTCGTGTCCGAGATCGTCGCGAAACGCTCGAATACGAGTAGAATCAACACCGTGCACCATGTCCACTAAATTTAAACCGGACAGCAGTGGGACAAGCCCGAGCATGACGAAAGAGAGGTTGGCAGCCATTGTCTACCAGCGGTCTGACCGCAGCGAAAGATCGCCAGAGCCGCTTCCATAAGCAAGCGCCCAACCTTACTCGGCGGCGGCCAGCAGCTTCTTCTCCCGCGCCGCCCGCAACCGGGCAAAATCATCGCCGGCATGGTGTGAAGAGCGGGTCAGCGGGCTGGAGGCGACCATCAGGAAGCCCTTGCTGTAGGCGACCGTCTCGTAGGATTTGAACTCGTCCGGGGTGACGAAGCTTTCGACCTTGTGATGCTTGCGGGTCGGCTGCAGGTACTGGCCGATCGTCAGGAAGTCGACATCGGCGGTGCGCAAATCGTCCATCAGCTGCAGCACCTCGTTGCGCTCCTCGCCGAGGCCGACCATGATGCCCGACTTGGTGAACATGGTGGGATCGAGTTCCTTCACCCGCTGCAGCAGGCGGATGGAATGGAAATAGCGGGCGCCGGGGCGAACTGTGAGGTAATTGCCGGGAACCGTTTCCATATTGTGGTTGAAGACATCGGGCTTGGCGGCGACGACGCGCTCCAAGGCGCCCGGCTTCTTCAGGAAGTCCGGCGTCAGGATTTCGATCGTCGTTGCCGGCGAGGCCGCACGGATTGCCCAGATCACCTTTTCGAAGTGCTCGGCGCCGCCGTCCTCCAGATCGTCGCGGTCGACCGAGGTGATGACGACGTGGGACAGGCCCATCTCCTTGACCGCCTTGGCGACGTTCTCCGGCTCGGCCATATCGAGCGCGTTCGGCTTGCCGGTGGCGACATTGCAGAAGGCGCAGGCGCGGGTACAGATCTCGCCCATGATCATGAAGGTGGCGTGCTTCTTGTCCCAGCACTCGCCGATATTCGGGCAGCCGGCCTCCTCGCAGACGGTGACGAGCTTGTGCTCCTTCACGATCGCGCGCGTCTCGGCATAGCCCTTGGAGGTCGGCGCCTTGACGCGGATCCAGTCCGGCTTGCGCATGACCTCGGTATCGGGCCGATGCGCCTTTTCCGGATGGCGCACGCGCTTGGCGTCAGGATTGATCGTGTCGAGGATGGTCACCATTGCAATTTCAGCTTTCTATCGCCCCTATGCGGCAAATCATCAGAACCTAGCGCCGCACCAGCCGCACAAGGAATATCAGCAGGCAGGCGCCGAGGAAACCCGTCACGAAGTAGCCGAGCCGCCCGCCGACCACAGCGACATGAAACTGCGCGAGGATGGCGCTGGCGACGACGGAGCCGACGATGCCGAGCACGATGTTCAGGAAAATCCCGTATCGCGCTTCCATCAGCTTGCCGGCGAGCCAGCCCGCAAGTCCGCCGATGATGATTGCCGAAATCCAGCCTACGCCTTCCATGCCTGCCCCTACCCTCAACTTAACCTTCTGTTGCGCCTCAGGCCACCGCCCTGGCGATCAGCACCACGACGATGGCGCCGACCGTGGCGTGGATGATCTGCACGACCAGCGCGTTTTCAATGCCCAGCGAAATGCCGAGCGCACTGAACAGATAGCCGCCAACGAAGGCGCCGATGATGCCGCTCAGCAGGCATCTTATCAAACCGCCGCCGCCAACGACCAAACTAGCAAGGAAGCCTGCAACCAGGCCGATCAACAAAAATACCAACAACGCTTGCGTCTCCATAGACATGATAATTTCCTTTCGTTTTTTCCACCCGACCGGAGTGGCTTTCCACTCCGGGCAAATGGGAAGCCCCGGAAATTATCAAGCGTTCAGCACGCGGCCATAGGCATCGAGCACCGCTTCCTTCATCGTTTCGGAGACCGTCGGATGCGGGAAGATGGTGTGCATCAGCTCTTCTTCGGTCGTTTCCAGGTTCATCGCGACGACGAAGCCCTGGATGAGCTCGGTGACTTCGGCGCCGACCATATGAGCGCCGAGTAGTTCGCCGGTCTTCTTGTCGAAGATCACTTTCACCATGCCCTGGTCTTCGCCGAGCGCGATCGCCTTGCCGTTGGCGGCGAAGGAGAAGCGGCCGACGCGAATGTCACGGCCCAGTTCCTTGGCCTTGGCTTCGGTGAGGCCGACGGAGGCGACCTGCGGGTTGCAATAGGTGCAGCCCGGGACCTTGCCCTTGTCGGTGGGATGGACGTTCGGCAGGCCGGCGATCTTTTCGACGCAGACGACACCTTCATGCTCGGCCTTGTGCGCCAGCATCGGCGGGCCGGCGACATCGCCGATTGCATAGATGCCGGCGACATTGGTCTTGCCGTAACCATCGGTGACGACGCAGCCGCGGTCGGTCTTGATGCCGAGCGCCTCGAGGCCGAGATTTTCGATGTTGCCCTGAACGCCGACGGCCGAAATCATCCGATCGGCGGTGATCTGCTGCACCTTGCCGTCTGACGTCTCGACATGGGCGGTGATGCTGCCCGCGCCTTTTTCGACTTTCGTGACCTTGGCGCTGGTGAAGATCTTGAGGCCGCGCTTTTCCAGCTGCTTGCGGGCGACGGCGGTGATTTCGGCATCCTCGACCGGCATGATGGTCGGCATCACTTCGACGACCGTGACGTCGACGCCCATCGAACGATAGAAGCTGGCGAATTCGATGCCGATCGCGCCCGAACCCATGACGATCAGCGACTTCGGCAGCGCGTCGGGCTTCAGCGCCTCGAAATAGGTCCAGATCAGCTTGCCATCCGGCTCGATGCCGGGCAGTGCGCGCGGGCGGGCGCCGGTCGCGATGATGATGTGCTTGGCAGTATAGGTGCCCTCGCCCTTGACGTTCTTCGGCAGCGGGTGCTGCGGCTCGACCACCGGCTTCGACGACTTGCCGACGACGATCTCGCCGGGCTTTGAAAGCTTCGCTTCGCCCCAGATGATGTCGATCTTGTTCTTCTTCATCAGGAAGCCGACGCCGGCGTTGAGACGGGCGGAGACGGCGCGCGAGCGGCCGACGACGGCCTTGGCGTCCGGCTTGACCGTGCCCTCGAGAACCAGGCCGAAATCCTTGAAGTGATTGGCATGGTCGAGGACCTCGGCCGAGCGCAGCAGCGCCTTGGTGGGGATGCAGCCCCAGTTCAGGCAGATGCCGCCCATATGCTCGCGCTCGACGATCGCTGTCTTCAGGCCGAGCTGGCTGGCGCGGATGGCGGCGACATAGCCGCCGGGACCGGAGCCGATGATGATGACGTCGTAGGATTCAGCCATGTGTTTCCTGCCCTTTTGTTACGCTGCGCTGCGGGTCATGAGCACCCACGCGTGTCTCTTGCTGTTTTCGAAGAGCGGCACGGCATCGGCGCGCGCAGCCTCCAGGAATCCGTTTCTTCCATAAAGCGACAGAGCCGCCTCGTTATCACTTGCGGTGATGAGACTGACCGGGCGGCAATCCGCCCTTTCGATCTGATCGTCCAGCAGCCTCTGCCCGATGCCGATGCCGCGCAGATGGCGGTAAACGCCGAGACTGCCGATAAACCAGCTTCCCACAACCGTTTTCTGCAAGGCGAGCATCGGCGTGGTCGCCGGGATGCTCGCCTCGATATCGCCTATGCCTTCGTCAAGCGCATGGCCGATCGCTACACCGGCGACCTCGCCATAGGCTTCGGCGATGACGGCATCCCGCCAGCCGCCGACAGCCTCTTCCTCGCTCATTTTCAGCCGCCCCCGCTCCAAAGGCGTGTCGCTGACACCGTTCGCAACGTCGGCAAACCAGAGCCAGGAGGCAAACCCATGCGATGCGATATCCGCCAGGATCGCCAGCTCCGAGGCATCGCGCCGTGAGGCCTGCCGCAGGGCGATGAAGGCGGTCATTCAGATCCCCAGCATCATCCGCACGATCGATTCCAGCCCGCGCCCGAGCGCCCGCGTATTTTCCGCATCGAGATGAATGCCATCGATCGGCGTGGTCCTGGCGACGGAATTGCCGTCGAAAAAGCCACAGCCGAGTTCGTCGGCAAGATCACGATAAAGCGTTGCAAGCTTAGCCGATTCCTCGATGCCGCCGGGAAAGGATGCGGCGAAGGGCACATTGCCCGTCGCGCAGATCGCCGGCGGCGCCACGATCAGGATCTCCGGCCCGTCGAATTCGAAGGGCCAGGCATGATTGCGGATCAGCCGCACCAGCCGGCTGATGCCCTGGCAGGCGGCAAAGGCCGAACCCGCCACGACCGGCTTCATGTCGTTGGTGCCGAGCAGCAGGATGACGAGATCGAGCGGCGCATGCGTCTGCAGGATCGTCGGCAGCACGCGCGCGCCGTTGCGGTCGCAATCGGCGAGATGGTCGTCAAAAGCGGTCGTGCGACCGTTGAGGCCTTCGGCGATGACGCGCGCCTCGCTGCCGAGCGCTGCCTGAAGCACGCTCGGCCAACGATTTTTGTACTCATGACGGCCGATCGTATCGGCGTCATACCCCCAGGTCAGCGAGTCACCATAGCAAAGAACGGTCTTGGTCATTTCCGCCTCCGCCCAGCGATCAGACAAGCATGCCCATCGGGTTTTCGATGTAGCCCTTGAAGGCCTGGAGCAGCTCGGCGCCGAGCGCGCCGTCGACGCAGCGATGGTCGGTCGACAGCGTGACCGACATCACGGTGGCGATCGCCATTTCGCCGTTCTTGACGACGACCCGCTGTTCGCCGGCGCCGACCGCGAGGATCGTCGCATGCGGCGGGTTGACGACGGCGGCGAAGTTCTTCACGCCCATCATGCCCATGTTCGAGACCGAGCTGGTTCCGCCCTGATATTCCTCGGGCTTCAGCTTGCGGTCCTTGGCCCGCTTGCCGAGATCGCGCATCTCGTTGGAGATAACAGACAGCGTCTTCTGCTCGGCCTTGCGGATGATCGGCGTGATCAGGCCGCCGGGGATCGAGACGGCAACGCCGACATCGGCGTGCTTGTGCTTGACCATGTTGCTGTCGGTCCAGGAGACGTTTGCATCCGGAACGTCGCGCAGCGCCAGCGCCATGGCCTTGATGACCATGTCGTTGACCGAAAGCTTGTAGGCCGGGGCATTGTCCTTGCGCGGCGCCGCATCGTTCAGCTGGGCGCGCAGCGCCATCAGAGCATCGAGCTCGCAATCGACGCTGACGTAGAAATGCGGGATCGTCTGCTTGGATTCGACTAGGCGCCGGGCGATAGTCTTGCGCATGCCGTCATGCGGCACGAGCTCGTAAGAACCCGGTTCGAAGAGCTTGAGCACGGCTTCCTCGGAAGCGCCCTTCGGCGCTGCGGCGGCCGGGGCCGGAGCGGCGGCAGCCTGCGGAGCTGAAGCAGCAGCGGCCGGAGCCGGCGCAGCCTTGGCGCCACCGCCGGCAACGGCGGCTTCGACGTCGCTCTTGATGACGCGGCCATGCGGGCCGGAGCCTGCGACATTAGCAAGATCGATACCGGCTTCCTTGGCCAGACGACGGGCGAGCGGCGAAGAGAAAGTGCGGTTGCCGCCTGCCGAAACCGATGCCGGTGCAGCGGCGGGAGCCGGAGCGGACTCAGCCTTCGCCGGTGCAGCCTCGGCCTTCGGCGCGGGTGCGGCTTCAGCCTTGGCCGGAGCGGCGGAACCGGCACCGCTTGCGGCTGCGGCGACATCCTCGCCATCGGCGGCGAGAACGGCGATCAGCGCGTTGACCTTGACGCCTTCGGTGCCGGCCGGAACGACAAGCTTGGCGACCGTGCCTTCATCGACGGCTTCGACTTCCATCGTCGCCTTGTCGGTCTCGATCTCGGCGATCACATCGCCAGACTTGACCGTGTCGCCTTCCTTGACCAGCCACTTGGCCAGATTGCCTTCTTCCATGGTCGGAGAGAGGGCGGGCATCGTGATATTGATCGGCATCGAAATACCCTCCCCTTATTTGTAGCAAACAGCCTTCACCGCATCGACGACTTCGCCGACGTTCGGAAGCGCCAGCTTTTCGAGATTGGCGGCGTAAGGCATCGGAACGTCCTTGCCCGCGATCGTCAGCACCGGCGCATCGAGATAGTCGAAGGCCTGCTGCATGACGCGGGTGGCGATTTCGGTGCCGACCGACGACTGCGGGTAACCTTCCTCGACGGTGACCAGACGGCCGGTCTTCTTGACCGATTCGATGATCGTCGGCAGATCCATCGGGCGGATGGTGCGAAGGTCGATCAGCTCGACATCGATGCCGATCTTTTCGAGTTCGGCGGCGGCCTTCGTCGCATAGGTCATGCCGATGCCGAAGGAGACGACCGTGACATCCTTCCCCGGACGGTGGATGCGGGCCTTGCCGATCGGCAGCACGAAATTGTCGAGCTTCGGCACGTCGAAGTGCTGGCCGTAGAGAATTTCGTTTTCGAGGAAGATGACCGGGTTCGGATCGCGGATCGCAGCCTTGAGCAGACCCTTTGCGTCGGACGCCGTATAGGGCATGACGACCTTGAGGCCGGGGATTGCGCTGTACCAGGCAGCGTAATCCTGGCTGTGCTGAGCGCCGACGCGAGCGGCAGCGCCGTTCGGGCCGCGGAAGACGATCGGCGCGCCCATCTGGCCGCCGGACATATAGAGCGTCTTGGCGGCCGAGTTGATGATGTGGTCGATCGCCTGCATGGCAAAATTGAAGGTCATGAATTCGACGATCGGGCGAAGGCCGGCCATTGCGGCACCGACGCCGACGCCGGCAAAGCCGTGCTCGGTAATCGGTGTATCGATGACACGGCGCGGGCCGAATTCCTGCAGCAACCCTTGCGTGACCTTGTAGGCGCCCTGATATTCGGCGACTTCCTCGCCCATGACGAAGACGTCGTCGCTGGCGCGCATTTCTTCGGCCATGGCGTCGCGCAGCGCTTCGCGCACGGTCATCGACACCATTTCGGTGCCGGCCGGAATTTCCGGGTCGTTCGGAACGACGGCCTTCGGCTCGGCCGGAAGCGGCGCGGAAGCAGAACCGGCATTGGTCGGTTTCTCTTCCTGGGCAACCTGCGGAGCAGCGGCGGCTGCCGGCTTGGCGGCAGATATATCCGAAGCGGATTCGCCGTCCTGCAGCAGCACGGCGATCTTGGTGTTGACCTTGACGCCTTCGGTGCCGGCATCGACGAGCAGCTTGCCGATGACGCCTTCGTCGACGGCTTCGACTTCCATCGTCGCCTTGTCGGTTTCGATTTCGGCAATGACGTCGCCTGAAGTGACCTTGTCACCTTCCTGCTTCAGCCATTTGGACAGCGTGCCTTCTTCCATGGTCGGAGAGAGGGCGGGCATGAGGATATCGATAGGCATGGGTTCCCTCCCCCGATTAGAGCAGAATGTCGGTGTAGAGCTCGGATGCATCCGGCTCCGGATCGGCCTGGGCGAAATCGGCGCTGTCGGCGACGATGTCGCGGACATCCTTGTCGATCGCCTTCAGATCGTCTTCGGAAGCCCAGCCCTTTTCGATGAGGCGTGCCTTGACCTGCTCGATCGGATCCTGCTCGGAGCGCATCTTCTGCACTTCCTCCTTGGAGCGATACTTCGCCGGGTCGGACATGGAGTGACCGCGATAGCGATAGGTCAGCATTTCGAGGATGATCGGGCCCTTGCCGGAGCGGCAATGTTCGAGCGCCTCGTCGGCCGCGGCCTTGACGGCGCGAACATCCATGCCGTCGACCTGAATGCCGGGGATGCCGAAGCCGGATCCGCGCAGCGAGTAGTTCGACTGAGCCGTCGCACGGGCGGTCGAGGTGCCCATGGCGTAGCGGTTGTTCTCGACGATATAGACGATCGGCAGCTTCCAGAGAGCCGCCATGTTGAAGCTCTCGTAGACCTGGCCCTGGTTGGCGGCGCCATCGCCGAAATAGGCGATCGAGACATTGCCGTTGCCGCGGTAGTGGTTTGCAAAGGCAAGGCCCGTTCCGAGCGAAACCTGGGCGCCGACGATGCCGTGGCCGCCGTAGAAATGCTTCTCTTTCGAGAACATGTGCATCGAGCCGCCCTTCCCGTGGGAATAGCCGCTGCGGCGGCCGGTCAGCTCGGCCATGACGCCGCGCGCTTCCATGCCGGTTGCCAGCATATGACCGTGGTCGCGATAGGCGGTGATAACCTGGTCACCTTCCTTCTGTGCCATCTGCATGCCGACGACGACAGCTTCCTGACCGATGTAGAGGTGGCAAAAGCCGCCGATGAAGCCCATACCGTAGAGCTGACCGGCCTTCTCCTCGAAGCGGCGGATCAGCAGCATCTCGCGATAGGCCTTGAGCTCCTCGTCGCGATCGAAGTCGGCGACAGGGCCTCCGTTCGATGCTTTCGCTGCAGGTTTTGCTGATGTTTTCCGGCTGGAAACCGTCGCGGTCTTTCGCGGCGCCATTCAACCCTCCCTATGGTTTGTCGGTTCTCGGTGCCGCGTACCATAGGGAAGAAACATGACCACAGCAATGCCATAATTGCATGGCTCGTATTCGGCACTAAATTATTGGAAATACAATAGAAATTCCAATTAACCAAATTCCGGTTAATTGGAATAATGGTTGAATATGACGATCTCGTCGGCGCGCGACATATTCAGCTGATAGCGCGCCTTTTCGTCCAGCATATCCCTGTCGAGCGAACCGTCACTGAGCAGCGCGACCTGATTTTCCAGATGTTCGCGCTTCGCCTTCAAGATCGCAAGCTCTTTTTCACGCACGACACGCTGATGCTCGAACGTCTCCGTTGCGCGCAGGCCATAATCGCCGTGAATGCAATGATATCCGAAATAGGAAAGGAAGGCGACCGTCATTGCCGGAATGACGAAGCGGCCGAGCTTTCTCTTCTTATGATGCTTTGTCCACATACGCGCATGCTCTTGAACGCATTACCAATTCGTTCAGCATAACGCGCAGAGATTAACCGTTCATTGACCGTAACCGCCGGCAAGAAAAAACCCGCGCCGGGAGGCGCGGGTCGAGCATTGCAAATCGGATCCGATCAGCCGCGGATGATCGAGCGGCCGGCATACTGAGCCTGGGGCCCAAGGCCTTCCTCGATGCGGATCAGCTGGTTGTACTTGGCAAGACGGTCGGAACGCGACAGCGAGCCGGTCTTGATCTGGCCGCAGTTGGTGGCAACCGCGAGATCGGCGATGGTCGAATCTTCGGTTTCGCCGGAGCGGTGCGACATGACGGCGGTATAAGCTGCCTTGTGCGCCGTGTTGACGGCATCGAGGGTTTCCGTCAGCGAGCCGATCTGGTTGACCTTGACGAGGATCGAATTGGCGACGCCCATGCGGATACCATCGCGAAGACGGGCGGAGTTGGTGACGAAAAGATCGTCGCCGACGAGCTGGGTCTTCTTGCCGGTCAGGTCGGTCAGCGTCTTCCAGCCGTCCCAATCGTCTTCGGCCATGCCGTCTTCGATCGAGATGATCGGGTACTTGGCGGCGAGTTCGGCCAGATATTCGGCCATGGCACCCGATTCGAGCGTGCGGCCTTCACCTTCGAGGACGTATTTGCCGTCCTTGAAGAATTCCGTCGAGGCGCAATCGAGGCCGAGGTAGATGTCCTCACCCGGCCTGTAGCCGGCTTTCTCGACCGACTTCATGATGAAATCGAGGGCTTCCGAAGCGCTCTTCAGGCCCGGCGCGAAACCGCCTTCGTCGCCGACATTGGTGTTGTGGCCCTGGGCGGCCAGTTCCTTGCGGAGCGTGTGGAAGACTTCCGAGCCCATGCGTACGGCTTCGGCGATCGTATCGGCGCCGACCGGCAGGATCATGAATTCCTGGAAATCGATCGGGTTGTCGGCATGGGCGCCGCCGTTGATGATGTTCATCATCGGTACCGGCAGCAGACTTGCGGAAGCGCCGCCGACGTAACGGTAGAGCGGCAGGCCGGAGGCCTGGGCGGCAGCCTTGGCGACGGCGAGCGAGACGCCGAGGATGGCGTTGGCGCCGAGGCGCGACTTGTTCGGCGTGCCGTCGAGCTCGATCATGATGTTGTCGATCTGGATCTGGTTTTCGGCGTCGATGCCGCCGATCGCGTCGAAGATCTCGGTATTGGCGGCATCGACCGCCTTCTGGACGCCCTTGCCGAGGTAGCGCTTGCCGCCGTCGCGCAGCTCGACCGCCTCATGCGCGCCCGTCGAGGCGCCCGAGGGAACGGCCGCGCGGCCCATGCTGCCGTCTTCGAGATAGATATCGACTTCGACGGTGGGATTGCCACGGCTATCGAGAATCTCGCGGGCGATGATATCGGTGATTGCAGTCATGGGTTCTTCCTGCTCGGTGGGTGATCAATCGTTCGAAGCCTGTCATAATCGAAGGCGTGCAAATTACAATGGCGCAGTTTTCAGCCTTCGAACCAGCGTATCCGATCTCGCCTATAGCACGATCATGTCAGACTGTTGAACGTCAGGTCTTGGCGACCGCATCGAAGGCGAGCAGCTTTTCCAGCAACCGCGGCATGTCCTTGAGATAGACCATGTTCGGGCCGTCGGACGGCGCGTTGTCCGGGTCCTGGTGGGTTTCAAGGAAGACGCCGGCAATGCCGGTGGCGACCGCGGCGCGCGCCAGCGTTTCGACAAATTCCCGCTGACCGCCGGAAGATTCGCCCTGCCCGCCCGGCTGCGCCACCGAATGGGTCGCATCGAAGATGACGGGCGCACCCATCGCCGCCATGATCGGCAGCGAACGCATGTCGGAAACCAGCGTGTTGTAACCGAAGGAAGCGCCGCGCTCGCACAGGAGCACGTTCGGATTGCCGCTGGCATTGAGTTTCTTCAGCACGTTCTTCATGTCCCAGGGCGCGAGGAACTGGCCCTTTTTGACATTGACGACACGGCCGGTCTTGGCGGCGGCGATCAGAAGGTCGGTCTGGCGGCAGAGGAAGGCCGGAATCTGCAGAACATCGACCACCTTTGCGACCTCGGCACATTGCTCGGCGGTATGGACGTCGGTCAGGACAGGAAAACCGAACTCCTTCTTCAGGTCGGCAAAGACCTCCATGCCCTTTTCAATCCCGATGCCGCGTTCGGCCGAAAGCGAGGTCCGGTTCGCCTTGTCGAAGGAACTCTTGTAGACGAGGTCGATGCCGAGCTTTGCGCAAAGCTCCTTCAGCGTGCCGGCAACCATGAAGGCGTGGTCGCGGCTCTCCATCTGGCAGGGGCCGGCAATCAGCGACAGGCGCCTGCTATTGGAAAAGGTGACCTGGGTCTGGCCTTCGCCGACCTTGACTTCGGAATTCGTATCGGTGCTCATCGTGGTTCCTCGAAGGCGAAGAGCGTGCCCTGCCCGGGCGCGGGCTTCACCAGAATGCGATTGTTCTTGCGCGTGTAGGTCACCCCGTTAGCAGTCAAATGCGCTTCTGTCACGGCAAGATCGGCGACATTGAAGAGGATTGCCCGGCCGCGCAGGCCGCGGTCGGCGGATGAGACGGCGATCTCGAAATAGGCCTCAAGCCCTTCCGGCGTCATCAGGCTGATCTTCGCATTCGACGCGGCGACATTGACGCCGAAACCGGTTTTTTCGACGGCCGACTGCGCCGCGGCAAGGCCGACGAAGGCAGCGAATGCGCTGGCATCGGGCGCACAGAGCGCGATCTCGGCAATCCGCGTCACGCCATTGGCATGCGTTTCCAGCGTGCCGCGGTCGGCAGGCAGCGGGTTGATACGCTCGACACTGAAAAGGAAGAAATCCGGCGCGCGCGGATCGGTAGCAAAGGCCAGCTTGAAGCCCGCCACAGTCTCGGAACCATCCGGCATCTTCATCGGCCGGCTGAACTGCAGCATGTCGCCGGCACTCGATCCGTGACCGACAAAATTCCGATGATCGCGGCCGGCATCACTGGTGCCGAAAGCTACCGCCGAGAGCCCCTCCTCGCCGCAGCGGAAGCGGAAAGCCTGGTTGCGGGCGGTGAAGACATTGCCCCGCCGCGCCGATGCCTCGCTCTCGGCGACACTCGCAACGCCGAGCGGCTCCAGATAGGTCTTGTCGGCGAAGAAGACGCAGGCATTCTCCGTTCCGAAGGGATGGCGCGCATCCGCGGCAACGGTGAAGCCGAGCTTGCCGAGCCTCTCGCGCGCCAGATCGATATTGACGACGGGCAGCACGACGTGATCCAGCGGGTGCGGCTTGGCGAGATGCTCGCTCATCGGTTCCTCTCCCTGAAATGGCAAGAGATGTGCGACAGCGCACTCCCAATTCAAGACCTGCCTGCCAATCCGGCGAATGAAAATAAAAATCTCAACGAGTTGGCGGCAAGTTTTACGGAAATTTAGCTACTTGCGGAACACATATGGAACATATAGTGTCTGTTCTGGATTTGTTTCAATCAGGGGTCTGACGTCGATGCTCACGCGCAAACAACAGGAGCTTCTCCTTTTCATTCATGAGCGCATGAAGGAATCCGGCGTTCCGCCGTCTTTCGACGAAATGAAGGATGCCCTGGATCTCGCCTCGAAATCCGGCATTCATCGGCTGATTACAGCACTCGAGGAGCGCGGCTTCATTCGCCGCCTACCGAATCGCGCCCGGGCGCTCGAAGTCATCAAGCTTCCGGAGGCCTACAGCCCCAGCATACAGCCCCGGCGCGGCTTTTCGCCGAGCGTCATCGAGGGCAGCCTCGGCAAGCCCCAGCCGGTCGCCGCTCCCGCTCCTGCGAAACCCGTTGCCGACAACGGCAACTCGGTCTCCGTGCCGGTCATGGGCCGGATCGCCGCCGGCGTGCCGATCTCGGCGATCCAGAACAACACCCACGACATCGTCGTCCCCGCCGACATGCTCGGCTCCGGCGAACACTACGCGCTGGAGGTCAAGGGTGATTCGATGATCGACGCCGGCATCTTCGACGGCGACACCGTAATCATCCGCAACGGCAGCACCGCAAGTCCCGGCGACATCGTCGTTGCCCTCGTCGATGACGAGGAAGCGACGCTGAAGCGCTTCCGCCGCAAAGGCGCCTCGATCGCGCTGGAAGCCGCTAACCCGGCTTACGAGACCCGGATCTTCGGGCCCGATCGCGTCAAGGTACAGGGCAAACTCGTCGGCCTCATTCGCCGCTATCACTGACAACAGACGGACCGGTTTCGGTAAAACTGTCTTTGCGCCAGTCATAGGCGCGCTGACGCATCCATGGTCGCGACAGCGTCTCGAATGCGGTTGCGACCTCCAGGCCGGCATCGGCGAAACGCAATTCGACGGAGCCGGTCCTGCGCAACGTCTCGCCGGTGAAAAGCGCCCCGCCTGAACGGCAGTTGTTGAAACGTAGGCGGACCGAGGTCACGACGATATCGGCCGTATCGCAGGCCGGACCGAGATAGGCGGCATTGTCGATGACGGTGACGATATGGCCATTGCCGAGTCTTGATGTGCACCAGGCCTTCTTGACGCAGGAAAAGCGGTTTGCTTCACCGCCTGCTGCGGCTGCCCGCATCGCTGCGCTCGCTTCGTTCTGCTGATCGCGGGAAAGCCGGACACGGCGGTCTTCTCCTTCCGGCGGGATAGCCGGACCATCCAGCATCTTCGGCGGATCATGCGTCGGCAGGACCAGTGCTCGCTGCCACTGGTCGAAGATGAAATCCGGCGGATTTTCGCGGTTGGACGCGATTGCCTCAGCCGCGACAACCGCAACCAGACTGCCATCCTCCGAAATCACCAGATCCGGCGGCCGGGGAGCCGGCAGCAGCAATACGGTGAGTGTCGAGATGGCGACGATCGATGTGCCGGCATGGCGCAGCCGGGTGCGCAGCAGCGTCAGCAGCAGAAAGCCTGCCACTGCCACAGCGAAATACCAGGCGGGCAAGCGGCCGATGCCGATATCGCCGCCCCAGCCGGACACCGTCTCGGCAACCGCGATCACCAGATCGAGGCCGAATCCGACCACCTTCCACAGCGGAGCATCCAGCCCGAAAGGCATGAGCAACATCGCCAGCAGCCCGGCCGGCATGACGATGAAGGAGATGATCGGCATCGTCGCGAGGTTTGCCGGCAGGCCGTAAGCCGTCAGGCGATGAAAATGCTCGATCGAAAACAGCGCGGTGGAAAAGCCGCCGATCAGCGAGGTCAGAAAGACGCCGCCGAAGAAACCGGCGACGGCAACCACCGGCCTGACGATCGGCAGCTTCAGGAAGGCGTTTTCGCGGACACGCCGGTCCTTCCATAGCTGATAACCCGATACCAACGCCAATGTCGCGGCAAAGGACATCTGGAAGCTCGGGCCCAATACTTCCGAGGGTGAAATGGCGATGATGATGAGCGCGGAGAGAACGACATTGCGCAGGCTGATCGACGGCCGATCGAAGAAGACGGCAATCAGCATGATGGCCATCATGATAAAAGCGCGCTCGGCCGAAACCCCGAAACCAGAGATCAGGTAATAGGCGGTGACGGCGATAAGCGCACCTGATGCGGCGATCTTCTTTGTCGGATAAGCTTGGGCGACGCCGGGAAAGAGGCTAAGCAGCATCCGGAAGCCGACGAAGAAGATGCCAGCCGACAGCGCCATGTTGAGGCCCGATATAGCGACGATATGGGCAAGGCCGGATTGGCGCAGCGCCTCCGTCGTCGTCTTCGAGATGGCGCGCCGTTCATCCGTCACCAGGGCAGCGGCAAAAGCGCCGGTGTCGCCGGGCAGGATCGACCTTATGCGGTCGCCGATGCTGCTGCGCAGCCGGTAGAGCCATTCGAGCAGCGCGTCCGACGTCGACCTCGCCGCCTGTGGACCTGCCTGCGCGTCGAGTTTCTCCGGTGCACCATAGAAGAAACCGTTGGCGCCGATGCCGTCGAAATAGGCGCCGAAGGAGAAGTCGTTGAGCGCGGGAAGTGCCGGGCCTGCCGGCGGCGTCAGCCGTGCCCTGCCGGTGATGATGTCGCCGATCTCGAAAGGCACATCGGCGCCCCGGACGATCGCGGTGATACGTCCCGGCGGCCGCTTCAACTCCGGCGCCTCAGTACCGGTGACGGCAAGAATATAGCGCCAGCGCCCGCGGCCGTCGCCTTCCCGCCGTTCGACACGGCCGCTCACCGTCGTCGTCACGGATGAATCCAGGATGACAGTCGAAGCCCGCCAGCTCTCGAACTGGGCCGACAGCATGCCGCCGGCGAAAAGCGCCAGCGCCAGGAATGTTGCGCGCAAGGCCGGCCGGCTGGGACCGGCGAGGAAAACCGCGGCCGCCGACACCAGCAGGCAGAGCAGCGATGCAACGAGGGGAAAATCCGATGCGCCGAGAAACCAGAAGGCCGAGCCGGCGCCGAAGAAGACCGGGGAGAACAGCAGCAGCCGGCCATGATCGGCCTCCTCGCCCAGCATACGGGTTCCGGCACGCAGCGATTGCCGGGCGGCAGCCGGCAGCCGATGGCGCAATGGGATCTGCGACTGCGTCCTTGCCGGTTGGCTCACCACACCAGGCGCGAGAAGACCCGGCGGGTCGGCAAGGCCGCTGCCCGCTTCCGGCCGCAATTCGACTGTCGTCAATTCCTGCATGTGCCGCCCAAGGTCACCCGCACCAGCGGCCAGAATGCAACCTTCAATCAAAACGAGCAAGAATAATCGATTGAAATGTGAGGGAAAATCGAGAGCGCCAAAAGACCAGTCGAATCATTGGCTTCCGCTATGCGTGCGGCTCATCGCTGCAGTGCCTAAAAGGTGATGCCGCAATGCACAAAAAGCCGTCACGGTAACTTGGCATTAGCTTCGCGATCATATAGCTATCGCTGAGGACGCTTAACCCCTATGGCGCTTTTATGGCGCCACCGCCAGTTCGGAGGATCAGCATGACGGATCAAAGCGCAACAATAAAAATCGGTGACAAATCAGTCGACCTCGCCGTCAAAAGCGGCACGATCGGCCCGAGCGTCATCGATATCGGTGCCCTCTACAAGAACACGGCTTCCTTCACCTACGATCCGGGTTTTACGTCGACCGCATCCTGTGAATCGAAAATCACCTACATCGACGGCGACGAAGGTGTTTTGCTGCACCGCGGCTATCCGATCGAGCAGCTGGCCGAGCACGGCGACTTCCTCGAGGTCTGCTACCTGCTTCTCTACGGAGAATTGCCGACCACCGCGCAGAAGAAGGATTTCGATTATCGCGTCACGCACCACACCATGGTGCACGAGCAGATGAGCCGCTTCTTCACCGGCTTCCGCCGCGACGCACATCCGATGGCCGTCATGTGCGGCTGCGTCGGCGCGCTGTCGGCCTTCTATCATGACTCCACCGACATCACCGATCCGCACCAGCGCATGGTCGCCAGCCTGCGCATGATCGCCAAGATGCCGACGCTTGCCGCCATGGCCTACAAGTACCATATCGGCCAGCCCTTCGTTTACCCGAAGAACGACCTCGACTACGCCTCGAACTTCCTGCGCATGTGCTTTGCCGTGCCCTGCGAGGAATATGTGGTCAATCCGGTGCTTGCCCGCGCCATGGACCGCATCTTCATCCTGCATGCCGACCATGAGCAGAACGCTTCGACCTCGACGGTCCGCCTCGCCGGCTCGTCGGGCGCCAACCCGTTCGCCTGCATCGCCGCCGGCATCGCCTGCCTGTGGGGCCCTGCCCATGGCGGCGCCAACGAAGCGGCTCTCAACATGCTGACGGAAATCGGCACCGTTGACCGCATTCCGGAATATGTCGCCCGCGCCAAGGACAAGAACGATCCGTTCCGCCTGATGGGCTTCGGTCACCGCGTCTACAAGAACTACGATCCGCGCGCCAAGATCATGCAGAAGACGACGCATGAAGTGCTCGGCGAACTTGGTATCAAGGACGATCCGCTGCTCGAAGTGGCGATGGAGCTGGAGCGCATCGCTCTCACCGACGAATATTTCATCGAGAAGAAGCTCTATCCGAACATCGACTTCTATTCCGGCATCACGCTGAAAGCGCTGGGCTTCCCCACGACCATGTTCACCGTGCTGTTCGCGCTCGCCCGCACCGTCGGCTGGATCGCCCAGTGGAACGAGATGATCGAAGATCCGGAACAGCGCATCGGCCGTCCGCGCCAGCTCTATGTCGGCGAACCGAAGCGCGATTACGTGCCGGTTTCGAAGCGCTGATCGCTTCGAGCTCTAAAAGAAAACCCGGTCAGGAATGGCCGGGTTTTTTGTTGGCTAAAACAGCAAGCACGATCTGCGCGGAATGTTCTCCAGGCGGTATTTCCGTCTGCATTCGCTGCCAGATAAGTTGGTAGCCTTCCTTCATTGCCTTGAGCTGGTAGGTGTCGGCCGACAGCCTTTCCATCCAGCGCGCCAGGCTTGCGCCACGAACGACATCGTTCAGATATTCCGGTACGACCGCATAATCGGCAATCAGGTTCGGCAGCGCGCCGGTCCAGGTCTTGATGCTCGCCGTCAGCATGCGCATGATCCAGTCGACCTTGTAGGCGGAGACGACGGGAACGTCGGCAAGTGCAAGCTCAAGAATAACGGTTCCGGACGCAGCCATGGCTGCATCGGCCTGCGTGAAGGCTTTCCATTTGGCTTCCGCGCCAACGACGATCTCCGGCTGTACCGCCCATTTCGCCGTCATTTCGCGAACAAGCGCTTGCCTGTGCGGCACGGTCGGCAGAACGAAGCGCATCGAGCCGTTGCGGGCGACGAGCTCCTGCGTTGCGACCTCGAAGTAAGGCAGGAGTTTCTTGATCTCGGAGGCGCGCGATCCGGGAAGAAGAAGGACTGTACCGTTGCCGGCTTGTCTGCCGGCGCGCAGGCTCCGGGTTTCCAGCAGCGCGGGGTCGGCCGTCAGGCGATGCCCGACATAGGTCGTCGGCGGCCCGCCGAGTGCGCGCATCGTTGCCGGCTCGAAGGGCAGGATGGCGAGCACGTGATCGACATAGGCAAGCATGCGCGTGGCGCGATATTCCTTCCAGGCCCACACACTCGGACAGACATAATTGACGACAGGCAGATCGGGCAGCGCGCTGCGGACTCGCTTCGCGACGCGATGGGTGAAATCCGGGCTGTCGATGATCAGCAGAATGTCGGGCCGTGCGGCGATAATGGCGGCGGTCGTCTGGCGGATCAGCGTATAGAGCCTTGGCAGCCGGCTCAGCACCTGGGTGATGCCCATGATCGAAAGCTCGGAAAAATCGAATAGGGATGTCAAGCCTTCGGCCTGCAGCCCCTCGCCGCCGACGCCCACGAGTTCCACCGGCCCGCCGTGAATTCGCTTCAGGGCGGCGATGAGATCGGCGCCGAGCAGATCACCCGAGACCTCGCCGGCAATGACGGCGATCTTCAGCGGCGTCCCGTTCATTCGAGCCCCCATGTCGGCAATCCCCGATCGATGCCGCAGACAAAAAGTCCGGCCTCATCGGCAACCTTGATGACGGCGGCGCGATCGAGCACCAGCGAGCGGCCCGCCTCGACGGCAATACCGCCGAGACCGGCTCTTTTTGCGTTCAGGATCGTCGAGACACCGATCGCCGGCAAGTCGGCGCGAATATCCTGTTGCGGCTTGCAGAGCTTGACGAGCGCGCCGCGGCGCCGCGGCGAGATGCGCCCGGCGGCTCTGAGGCCTGCAACACGTTCCAGCATCTCATCCGTGCCCTCCAGCCCCTCCAGGGCAACGACGCGCCCGCCGATGCTGACGGCGCCCTGCCCGATATCGAGCCGGCCGAGCGTTTCGGCGGCTTCGGCAGCGCGGGCAATATCGCGGCGATCTTCCTCACCGGGCGCGACCGCGCCAAGGGGGCCGATGGAGGCAAGCAGATCAGGAGCGATTTCATGGGCGCCGACGACGCGGCGGCCGTTTCCCTCGATCAGCCGGATCACCATCTGCAGAACCGTGTCGTCGCCGCCGGAGAGCAGCGTGCGGATGGCGGCCGGCACCTTCATCAGGATACGCAGTGTCGGGCGCACCTCGCGCCACTCCGGCCGGCGGCGTACGCTGCCGGACATGACGACGCGGCTGACGCCGTAGCGGTTGAAGAGGCCATCGAGGGCGGCGAAATCACCGATGCCGACGACGGCGTGGTCATAACCTTCCCAGCGCCGATCGCTCTCGTCCTTCAGCGCGACGATGACGGGATTTTCACCCGCCGCGCGCGCAGCTTCGGCGACATAGGAAGGCAGAAGACCACCGCCGGCGATGATCGCCAGCCGGCCCGCAGCAGTGTCGCCTGACAAATCCACGGACTAGCCCTTCTGCCCCCGGGTCGGCGAGGACAAGGCGCGGTCGCTGTCGGCAGCAATGAAATCGAGGATTTGGACCACCTGCTCGCAATCGGCATATTCGTCGCGGATGGCGGCGGCGTTTTCGCGGACGGAGGCCGTTCCCTCGAAGATCGATTTATAGGCGCGACGCACCCGATGGATGACGGCGCGATCGACGCCGGCGCGCGTCATGCCGACGACGTTGAGGCCGCTCAGCAGCCCGGGATTGCCGTTCAGCATGCCGTAGGGAATGACATCGTAACTCACCGCAGAAAGCCCGCCGACGAAGGCCTGACGGCCGACGCGGGTGAACTGGTGAACGGCCGAGCCGCCCCCCAGGATGACGCGATCCTCGATGACGACGTGGCCGGCAAGCATGACGTTATTCGACATGATCACGTGGTTGCCGACACGGCAATCATGCGCGACATGGGAATTGGCAAGGAACAGGTTGTTGTCGCCGACGATCGTCTGGCCGCCGAAATCGGCCGTGCCGGTGTTCATCGTGACACCTTCGCGGATCGTGCAATTGGCGCCGACCGTCAGCGTCGTGTCCTCGCCGCCGTGATGCACGCTCTGGGGATCGCCGCCGACGACGGCCATCGGAAAGATGCGCGTGCCCTTGCCGATCACGGTGCGGCCGGTGACGACCGCATGCGCCAGGAGCTCGACATCGGCATGGAGCACGACATGCGGGCCGACATAGCAGAAGGGACCGATTTTGACGCCCTCACCGATAACAGCGCCGTCTTCGACGACGGCCATCGGATGAATATGGGCGCTTTCGGCGATATTGCTCATGCCTGATCCTTACGAACGATCATCGCGCCGATATCGGCTTCGGCGACAAGCGCGCCGTCAACCTTGGCGTCGCAATGGAATTTCCAGATATTGCCGCGCTGCTTGTGCTTCTTGACATGGAATTCGACGCGATCGCCGGGGACCACAGGCTTGCGAAAACGCGCATTCTCGATGGTCATGAAGTAGACGAGGTTGCCGGGCTGGCCTTCCTTCTTGGCACAGATCGCACCGGCGGTCTGCGCCATGCCCTCGATCAACAAAACGCCGGGCATGATCGGCGCTTCCGGAAAATGGCCGGTGAAATGCGGTTCGTTCACCGTGACGTTCTTGATGCCGATCGCGCTGTTGTCGCCGTCGATCTCGATAATCTTGTCGACCATGAGAAACGGATACCGGTGCGGCAGCAGCTTCATGATCTCAATGATGTCAGCCGAAGAAAGCGTTGTCGTGGCTTCCTCAGTCATTTTGCTTGCCTCCAGGGTTCTTTCCGCGCAGCTTGCTTTTCGACACCTGCAGTGCGGCCTCTCTCAGATAGTCTTTTAGCGGCCGTGCCGGGACACCGCCATATTGTCCGCCGGCGGGAAGATCGGTCATGATACCGCTTTTGGCGGCGATCTGCACGCCGTCACCGATCGTCACGTGACCCTTGATCCCGGCCTGGCCGCCGATCTGCACGCCGTTGCCGATCTTCGTGCTACCGGCGATGCCCACCTGCGAAACGATGGCGCAATGGCGGCCGATCTGAACGTTGTGGCCGATCTGGACCTGGTTATCGATCTTGGTGCCTTCGCCGATGACCGTGTCGTCCATGGCGCCGCGGTCGACCGTGGTATTGGCGCCGATCTCGACCTTGTCCTGGATGATCACCCGGCCGATCTGGACGATCTTGATCATGCCGCGCGGACCCGGTGCATAACCGAAACCATCCTGGCCGATGCGCACACCGTTGTGGATGATGACGCCATTGCCGATCAGCGCGCAGAGAATGCTCGCACCGGCTGCGATCGAACAATCGCGGCCGATCTTGACGCCCGGACCAATAATGCTGTGTGCGCCGATCCGAGTCCCTTCGCCGATCTCGGCATGCGGGCCGATAACGGCCAGCGGCTCGACGATCACGCCCTTTTCGAGTTTCGCGCTCGGGTCGATCACCGCGCTGGGTGCGATTTCGCTTTCGCCCGACGGAAAAACGACCGGGCGCAATGCAGCGGGATAAAGCAGACCGCCCGCCATGGCGAAGGCCGCATGCGGATTGGAGGTCAGGATGACCGGGATATGCTCGGGAACGAGATCGGCGAGCGCCTTGTCGCAGATCACCGCCGAGGCTTCGCATGTCATCAGTTCATCGCGGTTGCGGCGCGACAGGATATAACAGAGATCGCCCGCCCGCGCCCGGTTGACGGGCGCTACGGACCTGACGACAACATCTGAATGATCGGAATTGGCGAGTTCCGCCCCAAGAAACTCTGCAAGCTCAGCGAGCTTCAGACCTTCATGGGGCAGAAAAAAAACGTTTTGCTCCATCGGCAATGCTCCAGAACGGAATTGAGTCTTACAGTTCCGGACTGCCGATATCAGAATTGGTTGTTGATGCCAAACTTGAAGTTCTGCGTCTTGTCGAAGTCTTCCTTGAGAACCGGGATCGCGTAATCCAGGCGCAATGAACCGAAGGGAGACTGCCAGACAACGCCGACACCGACGGAAGCGCGCAGGGAGGCGTCTTCGCCTTCGATGCCGTCGCCCCTCAGGTCAACATCATTGCCGAACAACGTGCCGGCGTCGGCGAAGACTGCGCCGCGCAGGTTGAAGTCACGCGGGAAGCCCGGCATCGGGAAGGTCGCTTCGGCCGATGCCGTGAAGTAAGTCGTGCCACCCAGCGGATCGTCGTTAGTGCCGGAAACGCGCGGGCCGATACCCTTGTTTTCGAAGCCGCGAATATCGCCGTTGGTCAGGGTGAACTGGTCGAAGACATTCAGATGCTCTCCGAAGCCGACGACATAACCCGCCGAGGCCGAAACCGAGCCGATGATATCGGCATCGTCGGCGAGCAGGTGGTAGTAACGGGCCTTGCCGTAGATCTTGTAGAACTGCGAGTCGCCGCCGAGACCGGCAATTTCCTGCGTCGCCGTCGCGTAGATGCCTTCGCGCGGCAGGACCGTATCGTCGAGCGTGTTATAGGTCAGCGTCTGCGAGATGGACGAACGCGTCCAGGGGCTGTCCTCGACGAGGTGCTGATACGGCGCAGACAGATCGGAAAGATCGCTGCTATCAGCGTCGTACTTCATCTGCTTGTAGTTGTAACGGAAGGTCGTCGCCAGATCCTCGGTGATCGGCGCAGTGACGCGCAGGACGACGCTGGTTTCCTCATAATCGTAGTGGTCGTTGCTCGACGTTTCGCTGTGGTTGACGTCGAAGCCTGCCGCCAAGCGGTAACCAAGGAAATAGGGCTCGGTGAAGCTGACGCCGTAGGCGCGCGAACCTTCCTGACCGCCGCCGGCCGAGATGCGGATGTACTGACCGCGGCCGAGGAAGTTCTTTTCTTCGATCGATGCCTCAAGCAGCAGACCGTCGCCGCCGGCAGCATAACCCGCGCCGACACCGAACGAACCTGTGGACTGATCCTGCACGTCGACGACCACCACGACGCGATCCGGCGAGCTGCCGGGCTGGGTGGAGATGTTGACGGAAGAGAAGTAACCGAGCGCTTCGAGGCGGCGCTTGGCCTTGGTGATCATCTGCTGGTTGAAGGCGTCGCCTTCGCTCATGTCGAATTCGCGGCGGATCACGTAGTCGCGCGTGCGGCTGTTGCCACGGATCTCGATGCGCTCGACATAGGCGCGCTCGCCCTGGTCGACCAGGTATTCGACACCGATCGTGTTGTTGTTGAGGTCGCGGTTACCGCGCGGCGTGACACGCGCAAAGGGATAACCGGCAGAGGCCACCTGATCGGAGATCGCCTCGATCGACTTCTGCACTTCCTTGGCGCTGTAGAGGTGCCCCTCCTTCGTGCGCACGAGCGGCTGCAGTTGCTCGGAGCCGACGCCTTCGACCGTGGACTGGACGGTTACCGGGCCGAAGTCGTAACGCTGGCCTTCCTCGATGTTGAAGGTAAGCGTGTACTTGTTGGTCGCGTCGTCAAACGTGGCATCGGAAGAAACGATGCGCATGTCGGCGTAGCCGCGATTGTAATAGAACTGACGCAGCGCTTCCTCGTCGGCATGCAGCTTGTCTTCGTTATAGACGTCCTTGCGGGTGAGGAACGACAGGAAGTTCGACCGCTTGGTCTGAATGACGGCAGCCAGGCGGCCGGCGCTGTAGGCATTGTTGCCGACGAAGTTGATCGAATCGATCTTGGTGCGGTCGCCCTCGTTGATGACGAAAGCAAGGTTGACGCGGCCTTCGCCGAGCGGCACCACTTGCGTCGTCACTTCGACCTCGCTGCGGCCGGTGGCAGCATAAGCTTCCTTGATCGACTGAATGTCGGCCTGGATCTGGGTGTCGCTGTAGGGGCCGGCAGCGTGGGTCTGGACGATCGTCGCGAGCTTGTCGTCCTTGATCTTGCGGTTGCCGTTGAAGACGACCTGGTTGACCAGCTGGGCTTCCTGGACATTGACGACGAGCGTGCTGCCGGAGACCGAGATCTTGACGTCGGAAAAATAACCCGTCCCATAAAGCTGCTTGACCGAGGCATCGATATCGGTGTTCGAAAAACTCTTTCCGGGAGCGATGGTGAGGTTCGAACGGACAGCTTCCGCGCCGACGCGGCTGGCGCCGCGCACATCGATGCGCTGAATGACCGCGGCCTCGGCGGCCGTAGCGGAAACGAACGTCAAAGCACCTGCGCCCGAAGCAACAACACTAGCAGACAGCGCAACCGCCGATACTGCGTTCAAAAACTTTGAACCAGCCTTCATTTCACCTATTACCTTTGTTTCCCTCGTCCCATCCACGGGAGAACCCGATTCCGGTCACGTGTGTCGTTTTACCCGCTTTTGACATACAAGCAAGCGAGGCCGTTAATTTCTGTTTACTTCATTTGCAAGCGTGACCCATTCGCCACTACAGCCTTGAAACATCGTAAATAAATAGTAATTCGCTCGCCTTGCTCGTTTACCCTATCCATGAGCCAATGTCGTTCCAGGTCGTGAAGACCATCAATGTCAGTATCATCGCCAGGCCGATGCGAAATGCAATTTCCTGGGCCGCGGAGCCCAGGGGTTTGCCCCTCACCGCCTCCACCGCATAGAACATCAGATGGCCGCCATCAAGTACCGGTACCGGCATCAGGTTAAGCAATCCTATCGAAACCGACAGCATGGCGGCAAGCTGCAACACTGCCCCTATACCAAGCGTGGCCATCTGGCCCGAAGCTTGCGCCACGCGGATCGGCCCGCCCAGCTGGTCGGCCCGCATCGTTCCGGCGAAGATATTGCCGATATATTTGAAGGTGCCGGTGACGATATCCCGGGTCTGGATCACGCCCTCCCGCAGCGCCTGGAGCGGCGTGTAGGTCTGCAGGCGGAAATTGCCGGCCTGCTGGTTGGTGATGATGCCGATCTGGCCCATCTCGATCTTGTTGCCGAACTGGTCCGTCTGGTCTACGCGCTTCGGCACCATCGGCAGGTCGAGCTTCTGGCCGGCGCGCTCGATCGTCACGACGATGTTCTGGCTCGGGCGGATGCCGACATAGCGGCGCACGTCGTCGAAGGTCTCGACCTTGTTGCCGTCGATGGCGACCAGGAGATCGCCTGGAAGGACGCCGGCGGCGGCAGCCGCACCCTCCGGCGTGACCTCGGCGACGACAGGATCGGCGATCGTGCGGCCATAGACGGAGAAAAGGATGGTGAAGATGGCGATCGCCAGCAGAAAATTGGCGATCGGGCCCGCCGCAACGGTCGCAGCGCGTTTCCACAGTTTGGCGCCGGCAAAGGAGCGCGCCCTGTCCTCCTCGGACATGGCGGCGATCCCCTCGTTGTCGGGCTTGCTGGACGCATCCTCGTCGCCGAAGAAACGGACGTAGCCGCCAAGCGGGACCACCGAAATCTTCCAGCGCGTTCCATGGCGGTCTGTGAAGCCGAATAGCTCCGGGCCGAAGCCGACGGAAAAAGCAAGGATGCGGATGCCGCTCCAGCGCCCGACGAGGTAATGACCCATCTCATGCACGAAGACGAGCAGCGAGAGCACGAGGATGAAGGTGACGATATTCCCCATCAGGAATGCGTATATACCAGCCATCACGTCCATGAGTTCCTTCCGTCGGGCTGCCGCGTCATCAGAGACCGAACAATGCCGCACCGAGCGACGTCATTTCGGCCCCCTTTATCAAGGAAAAAGCTCCAGCAAGCAAGAACGCCGAGAAACAGGCAAAAATCAGTCCGTCGACACGGTCCATGACGCCGCCATGACCCGGAATGAGGCGGCTTGAATCCTTGACGCCGAATTTTCGCTTGATGAAGGATTCGAACAGATCTCCGGACTGGCTGCAAACCGAGAGAACGAGCGCTGCACCGGCGGCAATGATTTCGGCGCCCGGAATGAGAAAGTGGATAAGAACGACGCCGGCTGCGACCGCCGAAACGGCGCCGCCGATGGCGCCCGACCATGTTTTTCCCGGCGAGATCGAAGGGGCGAGCTTCGGTCCGCCAAGCGCCCTGCCGACGAAATAGGCGAGGATGTCGGTTGCCCAGACGACGGCAAAGATGAAGAGCATGGCGTAAAGGCCGGGCTGATCATCGCTTCTGATAGCGGCGAGCGCCAGACCGGTGGCGCCGGCATAAAACAACCCCACCGGCAACCAGCGGCTGGTGCCGTGCAGGATGATCAGCGCTATGCCGACGGCCGTGACGCCGACCAGCATGCCGGCGGCAAATTCGAAATGGCCGACGAGCACGAGGGAGGCGATTGCCGCCTGGCCGATCCAGCCAACGGTATTGGAGACCCAATCACGCACGATACCCGTTATCTTGGACCATTCGTAATAGATCAGCAGGCCGATCACGGCCGCCAGGATGCGGAAGGCAAACCCGCCGTACCAGGTGGCGGCAAGAACGATGGCCGCCAGAATAAGTCCTGAAACGATGCGGAGCTTCAATTCCCTTTGCATCAGGTGCCGACCGCGGCTGCCTGCGACGACAGGCCGCCGAAACGCCGATCGCGGGAGGCGAATTTCTCGAGCGCCTGGCGGAAAATCTCGGGGCTGAAATCCGGCCAGTATTCCGGAAGGAAGATGAATTCCGAATAAGCGGCTTGCCAGAGGAGGAAATTGGACAGCCGCTCCTCGCCGCTGGTGCGGATGATGAGATCGGGATCAGGGATGCCTGCCGTGTCCAGACGGGCGTTGATCAGCGATGACGTGATGTCCTGCGCCCTCAGGCGGCCAGCCTCGACGTCCCTCGCCAGGCTCACCACAGCGCGGGAAATCTCGTCGCGCGAACCGTAATTGAAGGCGATGACGAGCGTCAGCGCCGTATTGTCCTTGGTCGTTTCCTCCGCCTCGAGCAACAGGCCGAGGATATCGCTGCGCAGGCTGTGGCGGTCGCCTATCACCTTGATGCGCACATTCTGGCGATGAAGTTCGGCAAGGTCACGCCGAATGAAAGCCTTGAGCAGACCGAGCAGATCGGAGACTTCGGCCTCCGGCCGACGCCAGTTCTCCGAGGAGAAGGCAAAGAGGGTCAGATATTTTATACCGGCCGCGCCGGCGGCGCGGACTGTCTCGCGGACCGCCTCGACGCCCTTGCGATGGCCCATCGTGCGCGGCAGGCCGCGCTGCTTGGCCCAACGGCCATTGCCGTCCATGATGATGGCAACATGCTCTGGCACAGTCACAAATACAGATTCCGACATTTCCCGTCCGGTCTTTCCAGGCAAAGGCACAGATCCACTAGACCTGCATGATTTCCTTTTCCTTCTCGGCAAGCAAGCGGTCGATTTCGGAAATCGTCTCGTCGGTCATCTTCTGTACACGTTCCGACTGCGCCCTGCCCTCGTCCTGGCCGATTACGCCATCCTTTTCGGCTTTCTTAAGGCCGTCCATGCCATCGCGGCGAACATGGCGAATCGCGACCTTGCTCTTTTCGGCATAATCATGAGCCACCTTGACGAGCGACTTGCGGCGCTCCTCGTTCAGCTCCGGCAGCGGAATACGCAGATTCTGGCCGTCGACGATCGGGTTGAGGCCGAGATTGGATTCGCGGATGCCGCGGTCGACGGCGCCGACCATCGACTTGTCCCAGACGGAGACCGACAGCATGCGCGGCTCGGGCACAGTGATGTTGGCGACCTGGTTCAGCGGCATACGCGAACCATAGGCCTCGATCGTGACCGGATCGAGGATGTTGGCCGAAGCACGGCCGGTGCGCAGCGAGGCGATGTCGCTTTTGAATGCGGAAACCGCGCCGTCCATGCGGCGCTTCAGTTCCTTGATATCGATACCTTCACTCATGTCGATGCTCCCGTATAAAGGACCGCGCCGGAAAGGCAGCGCAGCTTATATCAGTTGTCGGAGACGATGGTCTTGAGGCCACCGCCCGTCAAGATTTCGGTAAAACCGCCCTTCTCGTGGATCGAGAAGACGATGATCGGAATGGAATTCTCTCTGGCGAGCGCGACGGCAGCAACGTCCATCACCGCAAGCCCCCTGTCCAGCACCTCCTGGTGCGTCAGGCGGTCGAAGCGGGTCGCATCGGGATACTTCTTCGGGTCGGCACTGTAGATACCGTCCACCTGCGTGCCCTTGAAGATCGCTTGCGCGCCCATTTCGGCGGCGCGCAGTGCGGCGGCCGAATCGGTGGTGAAGAAGGGGTTGCCGGTGCCGCCGGCAAAGATCACCACGCGTCCCATCGACAGATGGTAAAGGGTTGCGCGCTGCGAGAAGCTCTCGCAGATCTCCGGCATGGAGATGGCCGAAAGCACCACCGTATCGATGTTCAGCTTACGCAGCGAAGTCGCCAGCGCCAGCGCATTGATGATGGTGCCGAGCATGCCCATATGGTCGCCGGTGACCCGGTCACCACCCTTGGACGCCACCGCGACACCACGGAAAATATTGCCGCCACCGACGACGACGCCGACTTCCACGCCCATGTGCCTTGCCGCGGCGATATCGGATGCAATGCGGTCCGCCACCGCAACATCGATCCCGAAACCCTGGCTACCCATGAGCGCTTCGCCGGAAGCCTTGAGTAGAACGCGTTTATAGACAGGCTCTAAAGACATCTTGGCTCCTCGTAAATTGCCGTGAATGCCCGATACACGAAGGGCACCGCGTTGTCACGCGATGCCCCTGTTGTTTTCCCAATTATGGCTGGAAGATCAACCCTTGACGGCAGCCGCAACTTCGGCTGCGAAATCGGTCTCTTCCTTCTCGACGCCTTCGCCGAGCAGGAGACGGGCCATGCCGGCGACTTCGATCGGGGCGCCGACGGCCTTTTCAGCTTCCTTGATGGCGGCTGCAACGGTCAGGTCGGGATTGATGACGAAAGCCTGCGAGAGAAGAGCGACTTCCTCGAAGAACTTGCGCATGCGGCCGTCGACCATCTTCTCGATGATGTTGTCAGGCTTGCCGGAAGCGCGCGACTGCTCGATGAAGACGTTGCGCTCGCGCTCGGCGACGGCGGCATCGACTTCCTCAGGGCGGATCGCCAGCGGCGCGGTGGCGGCGATATGCATGGCGACCTGGCGGCCGATTGCATTCAGGGCTTCCTTGTCGCCGGTCGACTTCAGGGCAACGAGAACGCCGAGCTTGCCGAGACCGTCGGAAACAGCATTGTGGATATAGGTGGCGACAACGCCGTCCTCGACGGAGAGCGCGACCGAGCGGCGGAGATTCATGTTCTCGCCGATGGTTGCGATCGCGTCCTTGATCGTGTCGGAAACAGACTTGCCGGATGCCGGGTAGGCCGCAGCCGCAACAGCGTCGACGGTGCCGCTCGTGGAGACGGCGACCTTGGCGATACCGCGGACGAGATCCTGGAAGGCATCGTTACGGGCGACGAAGTCGGTTTCGGAATTGACTTCGACTACAACGGCCTTGGTGCCCTGGCTCGAAACGCCGACGAGGCCTTCGGCAGCGGTGCGGCCCGACTTCTTGTCGGCCTTGGCGATGCCCTTGGCGCGCAGCCAGTCGATCGCCGCTTCCATGTCGCCGCCGGTTTCAGCAAGAGCCTTCTTGCAGTCCATCATGCCTGCGCCGGTCTTTTCGCGCAGTTCCTTCACCATTGCAGCCGTAATCTCGCTCATTAGCTTCCTCTTGTCGGTTCATACGGTGGACCGCAAAGCGCGGCTCGGCACCGGATTGAGGCACGAAATGTACCTGTATGTATGACAGCGTGATGAAGACGCGCCATAACGAAACTTATCTGGCAAAGAGCCTGACGCCTTCGCCCTGAAACAGGCAAGGCCGCCGAACTTCGATGAGTCGCGAGCGGCCTTTTCCCCAGTCTCTGTAAGCTTTGGCGGAGCTTTCGATCCGCCCGCTTTCATCAGCCTTCGGCTGCTTCCTCGAGAGCCGGCTCGACCGGAACTTCGGAGGATGCGCCGAGATCGCGGCCGGAAGAGCTCTGCTGACGCGCGATGCCGTCGATGGCGGCGCGGGAGATCAGCTCGCAGTAAAGAGCGATGGCGCGCGATGCGTCGTCGTTACCCGGGATCGGATAGTCGATCAGGTCCGGATCGCAGTTCGAATCGATGATCGCAACGACCGGGATGCCGAGGCGCTTGGCTTCGTCGATCGCGATCTTTTCCTTGTTGGTGTCGATGATGAACATCAGGTCCGGCGTGCCGCCCATATCACGGATACCGCCGAGAGCCTTATCGAGCTTTTCGCGCTCGCGCTCGAGGTTCAGGCGTTCCTTCTTGGTGAAGCCCTGGGCTTCGCCATTGAGGATCTCATCGAGCTTGCGCAGGCGCTGGATCGAGTTGGAGATCGTCTTCCAGTTCGTCATCATGCCGCCGAGCCAGCGCGAGTTGACGTAGTACTGGGCCGAACGCTTGGCGCTGTCGGCAATGATCTCCGACGCCTGGCGCTTGGTGCCGACGAAGAGAACGCGGCCGCCGCGGGCAACGGTGTCGCTGACGACCTGAAGGGCGCGCGACAGCATCGGAACGGTCTGGGCCAGATCGATGATGTGGATGTTGTTGCGATCGCCGAAGATGTACGGCTTCATCTTCGGGTTCCAGCGGTGCGTCTGGTGGCCGAAGTGGACGCCTGCTTCGAGAAGCTGGCGCATAGAGAAATCGGGCAATGCCATGCCTTTTTATCCTTTTCCGGTTGAACCTCCGCAAGGCGAACAGCACCCTCTTCGAGGATGCCACCGGGCGGAACAGCCCGGATTTCTCCCGGACGATCCCATGCCTTACGTGTGGAATGGTGGTGCCCATACATTCGATTTGGCGTAAAAGCAAGGCTTATGCCAAAAAATCCGACTTCATTCGCTTCAGCCTGCCAACATCGACAGGAGCGACAGCATGACGCCGGCGTCGGGCATCGGCAGGACGGCGTCGACCTCGGTCGGCAGCAGACCCGATATAGCGCCGTCGGCATTGCCGGTGACGGCTCCCAGCGGACCGCGGAACCCGTGCCTCGTCCAGGCGAGCTCCTGCAGCCTCGGGCTTGCCAGCGCCTCGATCAGCCGATTGGCGTTCTCGTCGACGGCGATCAGCGGATGCGCGGAATAGACGGTCGGACGCGGATAGAGCACCACCGGCTTTGCCCCGGCACTCGTCTTGATGCGGTCCCAGCGCGCGGGATCGGCGAGGATCCACTCGACCAGCTGATTCTCATAGCCGACGATCATCGGCTCGCCGCCGAGGCCGCCGGCCAGATACTGGTCGAACAGCTTGCCCGACGACGGCGACTTGAAGCCCATGTTGCGGAAGATCGCCTGCACCTTGCCGCCAAACGTCGCAAGGTCGCCTACCGTCGCGACATTGCCGCTGAAAAGGCTGAGCACGAGCCCTGAGAACATGAAGCCGGAATTGGAGCGGTTGGGATCGGTCGCGACGATCCGGGCTCGGCCATAGAGCGAGTTGACGCCGAGTTTCGACCAGTCGGCGCCGGCAAGGATCGCATCGAGCAGCGCCTTGAGATCAAGCTGATGATGGCCTTCGCTGGTCATCGTCACCAATCCGGCTTTCATCAGTCCGTCGACCACGGGCTGCCAGGAATAGACGACCAGCGGCGTATTCAGCACGACGCGGTCGTTGCGGATGCCGATGCCGTTCTGCCTGGCGAGATCGACCATGATCGAGGAGGACGGCCAGAGGAATTGCGGATGCTGCGACAGCAATGCCTGTTCGCGCACCATCTCGACGGAGCCGGCGACGCGGCTATCCAAAGTCAATCCGTAGGCGCCGAGCGCCTTGATAACGTCCGGGTCGGCGAGAAAAGGCTCTTTCTCGCCGCCGACGAAGCCGAACAGTGTCGTGCGGGCGCCGAGCAGACCCTGCAATTCCGGCCGATCCCGGACAGCGAAATAACCGCCGGTGCCGACGACACCGGCTCCGAGCAGTCCCACTCCAAAGGCGCGACGAGAAAGGGCCATCAGCGTCCGATATCCTCTTTGAGCGATGCCTGAATAAGGCGCAGATCGGTGTCGAGCGTGCCGAGCGCCTCGTCGACCAGGCTGTCGGCATAATGGACGAAGGCCTCTTCGAGCTTGACCAGCACGGTGCGGACCTCCTCCAACTGCCTGGGGTCGGGGACGCGTTTGGCCTCGATGACGGCAAAACCTTCCGCCACCTCGGCCGCACGCGGCAAATAATAAGAGAGGAACCGCCGCACGGCATTGGCGCTCTCCGGCTTGGCCTCGACCTTGCGAAAGACATCGGCGGCGATTTCGGCAAGATGGCGGACTGCGGTTGCCATCTTCCGATCGCTGATCGTGTCGGCGGCTGCCTCCAGCCTCTCAGCAGAGGGAATGGCGGCTTCCAGCAGGTCGCGGGCAAAGGCGATGCGCCCGCTGCCGATGCTTTTGATATCGAGCCCTTCGAACAGCCGGCGTGGCGCCAACAGAATGACGAGGCCGGCAAAGATCAGAAGGGCGATGATGGCAGCGATCCAGAAGGGCATGCCGGCGACAAGGCTCAAGAGCGGCATAGTGATGGCAGCCGCCACTCCCGCCACGATCCAGTTGCCGTCATTGCCGAGCCAGTTGCGCATGCCCGTCCTAATTATAGCCGCGCGCGGTGCGGAAAGCGGTCGCGAGATCCGAACCGCCGTCGAACACGCGCGCCAAGGTGAGCTTGGCAAGGCTGTCAAGCTGGGTCCTGTCGGCATCGCCGAATGTGATGCCGAAGATCGGCACATGCGGCTCGGTCGCGTTCCAATCGTTCATGAAGGCCTGGCTTCGATCGTCGGACTTGCCGTCGGTCATGATGACGATGGCAGGCAGATAGGTCGAGAGCCTGTTGGTTCCAGCGATCTGCTGCAAAGCCCGTTCGGCGCAGGCATACATATCCGTGCCGCCGCCGGCCCTTTGCAGCGAAATCTCGTTCAGCAGCCCTTCCTGCTCCAGCGGATTTCCGCTTGCCATGAAGGTGTTGCGTACGCTGCCGTCGAAAGGAATGACGATGATCCGGTCGGCGGGAGACCATTGTACCAGCACCTTGCTGGCTTCATCAGGTGTCAGCAGGAAACGCATCGCCTTCTGCAGCTGGTCCTCGCCATTGCCCTGCATCGAACCGGAAAAATCCAGACAGAGCGCCGTCAGCGAGGGTTTGCGCAAAGCGGCCTGATAAAGCGTGAGCGCCTGGCGGATGACGCCCGGCTCCGGCATGCGGATCGCCGTCACCAGCCGGGTCGGATCGAAATTCCAGCCCGGTTCCGGCTTTGCGGCAACGCCAGTCAGCGGGATGCGCCGGCCGGTATCGGCGATGCGCTGCTGCACGGGAGCCGAACGGAGATAGGCGAGCAGATCGTTGAAGAAGGTCTGGACTTCGGCCCCACGGCCATGATCGACAAAGCCGAGCGGCGAATCCGCCATCGCCACGCCATCGGCCGGATAGACCGCGTAAAGCGGCTCCTGCGACAGGGCGGCCAGCTTGTCGTTGGTCTCCTTCAGCACCGCCTCGTAGTTCCACATGGCATCGTAGACCGTGCCCTTGCCGACGGAATCGACATAGAGATCGGCAAGCCAGCCGGAAGAGCCGGAAGAACGCACCACACCTGAAAGCAGCGAGCGGACGCTCTCCTGAACGTTTTTGTCGTCGAGATCGCCAGGTTCGATCACCGGCTTGTTGCCGAGCGCGCTCGACAGCATTGCGAGATAGGCGCTGGCGCCCGAGTTGGATTGCGTCGCCGAGGTCATCAGGAATTTCAGCGATCCGTTTTCGACGGCGGCGAGAATGTCCTTCATGAACACGTCCCTGCCGATCCAGCCGAGTTGCTCAGCCTTCGACTTGCGCACACCGAGCACCACCGGCGTCTGGGCGATCGAGGTCAGGCTCTTGACCCTGCGTTTGGTGTCGAACATGTCGACCCAGACGCTCGATGCCGGCCAGACCGCATCCTGCTCGACCCCCTCATCGCGCTGCAGCGCCAGGCCGATATCGAGCGTGCCTTCGTATTTGAAAGTGCAGGTCGCATTCTTCTCTTTGCAGAATTCCTCGACGATCGGCTGCAGAACAATATTCTCCGATCCCGAGACGATCGAGAACTCCGGCCCCTGGCCGAAGGGATTGCAGCCGGCAAGGGGCAGAACGGCAAGAAGCGCCAGGCCTGAGAGCAGTGTTCGCATCGCCATCTTGCCGATCACGCCCCAGTCATCGCCTTTTTGAGTTCGATCGTCATCTGCTCCATCTGCTGCTCGGCGAGCCCCCGCTTGCGGCGCCCCTCCTCCTGAACCTGCAGCACGCGGGATATGGTATCGATCAGATCCCTGTTCGCCTTGGCGAGCGTATCGATATCGACGATGCCGCGCTGCGACTGCTGCTCGATTGATATCGCCTGGTCCTTCATCATCTCCGATGCCTGGCGGATCATGTCATTGGTGGCGTCGGTCACCACCTTCTGCAGCTCGAGCGCCGACTTTTGCCGCGTCAGCCCGAGCAGGATCACCATCTTCTGCTTCCAGGCCGGCACCGTCAGTGCCGAAATCGCCTGCAGGTTCTCGATCAGCGTTTCGTCACCTGCCTGGACGATGCGGATCTGCGGCAATTGCTGAATGCCGAGCTGGCGGGCCTGCTGCAGGTAGAAGACCCGCTTTTCCAGCCGGTCGAGCGCCTGCAGGCTGTCCTGATAGGTCTGCGCCTCCAGCATGCCGCCGCCGGGGCCGGTCGCAGCCGCCTCGGCTTGCGCCTTCAGCTTCGGCAGCTCGACGCTGCGAAACCGTTCGGCAAACGTCTTGCCGGCCTGCACATAGGCCTCGAGCCGCATGATCGACTGCCGGGTTTCCTCATGCAGGTCGTTGAGCAGCGCGATGTCGCGCCTGAGCGTATCCTTGTGACGGTCGAGCTCCAGGCCGATCCGGTCGATCTGGCCGGCCACGTCCTCGAACTCCGCCTTGAACCGTTCGAGCCGGGCCTTGGCGGAGAGAAATATGCGGCTGAGAAAACCCTTATCCTTCAATGACGCCGGATCGAGGCTCTTCGACTTGAGGATGATGTCGGTCAAGAGCCGGCCGACTTCGCCGAGATCCTTGTTGCGGACCTCGCGCAGGATCCTGTCGGCATAATCGCTGACCGACTGCTGGGCGCGGTCGCCATAGACCGAGATGCCGGCGCGGTCGGAGATATCGATGCTGTCGGAAATGCGGGCAATTTCCGCCGGGTCGGCGGCGACAACCGGCAGGGCGGGGTTTTGAACAGTCGCGAGATCGGTATCGGCCATCGCTAGGGTTTTCCAGGCTTGCGGGGCATAATCGTCTGGAAGCCCATTTTCGCAATAAACAGGCCCCATCGCGATGGACTGGCCGCTAGGATCGCACCGACACGAAGAACAGGACGACAAAAGGCGACTCAATCATCGCTGGTCGCCGCACAATAGTGAGCTTTATGATACAGTTTTATGACAGTCGAAAACCCTGAACGCCTACTTGCAAGCCTCGGCGTTGCGATCAAGCAGCTCCAGCTTGGCGAGCTTGCCGGTCAGGACGAAATCGCCGTAATCCATCGTCAGGTCGCGGGTGATGCCGTTCTCATAGAGCTTGAAGGACATGCGGTAGACCGGCAAGGCATCCGATTTCGCATTCTCGTTGAAATAGGCGATCGTCACCGGCCAGAAGGCCGTCTTTGAGAAAGCGCCGGCATTGCCGGCATCGGCCTCGTCGACAACCGGCGTCTGCTGCTTGCCGACGATCGTCGTCGTCACCAGCGATTTGTCGCCGTCGTCGGAACCGTCGAAGACGCGCGCCTCGAAGAAGCGCTTGCCGTCCTTGGCGTTCTGGATCACGTCGAGCATATGTTCCGTGGGAAAACGGCTTTCGGCCAGCTGCAGTTCGCGGCTCGACGGCTGCATGAGATCGACCTTGACGCCATCCGGCTGATCCAGAGCGGCACCGTTGACCTCCTTGTCGAGCTGGTCATCGGTGAAGGATTTGGTGTCGAAGGTGAACTTGCCGTCCTTGAGATTCTCGAAGGTCTTCGTCTGCTGGTCGCTGACGCGTACGCTGTCGCCGGTGTCGATCTGGGTCACGAAGCGGAAATTGGTGGTGAAGCCTTGGCAATAGCTGCCGTCGAACTCATAGACCATGCGACCATACATGCCGGCGATGCCGGAGCGATCCGAGGCGTCCTTCAGTTCCAGATCGTAGACCGCGCGATGTGCGACGAGGCCGGTCGCGATCGCAGCGCTTACCGCGGGCGCAGCCGCCCATGCATTGGCGGAAACGCTGGCGAGAAGCAAAGCGACAAGACCTGATCGGAACATTCATTAACTCCTGTTGGACTCGGCCGCGATGTTATAAGAACGCTTTCGGCCAAATCGAGGCTCGAAACTGTCATATTAAAGATTCCAGTCTTGATCCATAATTTTTGAAGAATTGACAACAAAAGCGGAGACGAAAATGTCCGATGAAATTGCATCACGCCTGACTGAGATGGGGATAACCCTGTCCGAAGCCGCAGCACCTGCTGCAAATTACGTTCCCTACGTCATCAGCGGCAATCTTCTGTATATCTCCGGCCAGCTGCCGCTCGAAGGCGGTAAGATCGCTGTGTCGGGCCATCTCGGCAAGACCATCGACGTGGCAGGCGGCCAGCGCGGCGCCGAACTCTGCGCCATCAACATCCTTGCTCAGGCGAAGGCGGCACTTGGCGGCGATCTCGGCCGCATCCGGCGCGTCATCAAGCTGAATGGCTTCGTCGCCTCGGCGCCCGACTTCGTCGAGCAGCATCTCGTCATCAACGGCGCTTCGAACCTGATTGCCGGCGTGCTCGGCGAGGCCGGCAAACATGCACGTGCCGCCGTCGGCATGGCCGCCCTGCCGCTGAATGCCGCAGTCGAAATCGATGCTATCATGGAAATCGAAGAATGACCAACGCAGCTTGGATCAGGGACCTGCCGGTCGCCCATCGCGGCTATCACGACCTCAACCGAGACGTCTGGGAAAACACGCTTTCGGCCTTTTCGCGCGCCGTCGAAGCCGGCTTTGCGATCGAATGCGATCTGCATTACGCCTCCGACGGCGTGCCGGTCGTCTTTCATGACGAGGACCTGCAGCGCCTGTGCAATCTCAACGGCGATGTGCGCGAGCGCACCTCCAGGGAACTCGGACTGATCGCCGTCGGCGGCACGAGCGACAAGGTGCCGACGCTGCGTCAGCTTCTCGATCTCGTCCAGGGCAAGGTGCCGCTGGTGTTGGAGCTCAAGGGTCGGGAGACCGATGACGAAGGTTTTGCCGAAGCCGTTCTCGAAGTGCTCGAAGGCTATCAGGGCAAGGTGGCGCTGATGAGCTTCGACCACTGGCTGCTGCGCGATCTGAAGGCGCTTGGCTCACCCTACCCGCTCGGGCTGACCGCCGAGGGCAGCACGCCGGAGGCGTTCGCGACGCATGCGAATGCAATGGAGATCGGTCTCGATTTCATCTCCTACTATTATGACGAGCTGCCGAACGCCTTCATATCAGGCGAACGCGACAAGGGCATTCCCGTCATTACCTGGACGGTGCGGGACGAAGAGGCACGCCGGCGGACCTTCGCCAATGCAGATCAGATGACCTTCGAAGGTTTCGACCCGCGTGCGGTTTGACGCTCGCTTTTTGGCCAAGATCATGCGCAGACTGAAACAAAGCCGAGACCATCCTCCCACAGGCTTCGTATCTGCCGCATGACCGACGAATTATCCATTCGCGTAGAACGCTCCTTCACCGCGATTTCCCCGGAGAGCTGGTCCAGGCTTTCCGGGGCGTCGAAGAGTGGCGCCACGCTTGCCTACAACCCCTTCGTTTCGCATGCCTTTTTGTCGTCGCTGGAAGAATCCGGTTCGGCCAGCGCCGAGACCGGCTGGCTCGGCCACCACCTGCTGCTCGAGACCGATCGCGGCGAGCTGATCGGCGCCCTGCCCGGCTATCTCAAGAACCACAGCCAGGGGGAATATGTCTTCGACCATGGCTGGGCCGATGCCTTCGAGCGGGCCGGCGGGCGTTATTATCCCAAACTTCAATGCTCTATTCCGTTCACGCCGGCAACAGGCCCGCGTCTTCTTGTCACTGCGGGGCTGCAACGGCTGCCGATCCAAAGCGCGATCGCCGAAAGCCTGAAGGAGGTCGTGCGCCGGCTGGGCATCTCGTCTGCCCATATCACCTTCGTGCCGGATGATGAGATCGGCGTCTTCGAAATGGACGGCTATCTGCACCGTACCGACCAGCAGTTCCATTTCATCAATGACGGTTATGCCAATCACGACGAGTTTCTGGAAACACTGGCTTCGCGCAAGCGCAAGGCGTTGCGCAAGGAGCGCCGCGCCGCACTCGAAAACGGCATCAGCATCGACTGGCTGACCGGCAGCGACCTGACGGAACGCATCTGGGACCAATTCTTCAAATTCTACATGGATACCGGCGGGCGCAAATGGGGCCGCCCCTACCTCACCCGCAAATTCTATTCGCTGATCGGCGAACGCATGGCCGACGACATCCTGCTGGTCATGGCCAAACGCGATGGGCGTTATATCGCCGGCGCGATCAATTTCATCGGCGGCGACACGCTCTATGGCCGTCATTGGGGCTGCATCGAGGATCATCCCTTCCTGCATTTCGAGGTCTGTTATCACCAGGCGATCGACTTTGCGCTTGCGAAAGGGCTGAAACGGGTCGAGGCCGGCGCCCAGGGTGAACACAAGCTCGCCCGCGGTTACCTGCCGGTGACGACGCATTCGGCCCATTACGTCGCCCATGCCGGCCTTCGCCGGGCGATCGGCGACTATCTCGCGCGCGAGCGCGCCGATGTCGAACAGATGAGCGAGGTGCTGACCGAGCACAGCCCGTTCCGCAAGGGCGAGCGCCAGCAGGAGGATTGACGCCGCCCTGCCGGCCGCGCTACCCGATCAACGACTGCGTGAAGAGGAGATTTCGCGATGACCAGCGCCTATGACGACAACAACATCTTCGCCAAGATTCTGCGCGGCGAAATCCCTTCGCACCGCATTTACGAGGACCAACACACGGTCGCCTTCATGGATGTGATGCCGCAGGCGCCAGGCCATGTGCTCGTCGTTCCAAAGGCGGCGTCGCGCAATATCCTCGATGCCGATCCAGCCACCCTCACCCATGCCATTTCAGTCGTCCAAAAGGTCGCCAAGGCGGTCAAGGACGTCTTCGACGCCGATGGCGTGTTCATCGCCCAGTTCAACGAGCCGGCGGCAGGACAGACGGTCTTTCATCTGCATTTCCACGTCATCCCGCGCCACGAGGGCGCCGCACTCAAGCCGCACTCCGGCAAGATGGAGGATGGCGCCGTGCTTGCCGCCAATGCCGAAAAGATCAGGGCGGCACTGGCGTAAGGTCGACCTGTCCGTTTCAGCCAAAAACCAAAAAGGCCGCGACGCGGCCTTTTTTATTCTGCTCCAAAAACTCACTTCTTGCGTGGAACCTTCGGAACCGTGCTGCCCTTCTTGGGCGCGTCGCGGACTTCAGGCTCGGCCTGCGGCACCGTCTTGGCGCGGGTCTTGGGCGCTGCCTTGGTCTTCAACTCGCCATCGCCCTCTTCGTCCGCTTCGGGATGGGCGACTTCGGCTTCCGGCTTCGGCTTGATCGGCGCCGTATCCGGGATGGCCTCCAGCACGATGCCGGGCTTGCCGTCTTCTTTCGGACCGACCGTGACGTTGACGACGCCGCCCTTCTTCAGCTTGCCGAAGAGGATTTCGTTGGCCAGCGGCTTCTTGATCGTGTCCTGGATGACGCGGGCAAGCGGGCGGGCACCCATCTTCTCGTCGTAACCCTTTTCCGAAAGCCAGGCGATCGCATCCTCATGCAGGTCGAAGGTAACGTTCCTTTCGGAAAGCTGCGCCTCCAGTTGCATGATGAACTTCTGCACGACCTTGTGGATGACGGCCGTCGGCAGCGCCGCGAACGGGATGATCGCATCGAGACGGTTGCGGAACTCCGGCGTGAACAGGCGGGTGAGCGCCTCCTCGTCCTCGCCTGTACGCTTGGACGAGCCGAAGCCGATCGCCGCCTTGGCCATTTCGGACGCGCCCGCATTCGTCGTCATGATCAGGATGACGTTGCGGAAGTCGATCTTCTTGCCGTTATGGTCGGTCAGCGTGCCGTGGTCCATGACCTGCAGCAGGATATTGTAGATATCCGGATGCGCCTTCTCGATTTCGTCGAGCAGGACGACGCAATGCGGGTGCTGGTCGACGCCATCCGTCAGAAGACCGCCCTGGTCGAAACCGACATAGCCGGGAGGCGCTCCGAGCAGACGCGACACCGTGTGCCGCTCCATATATTCCGACATGTCGAAGCGCAGAAGCTCGACGCCGAGCGACGATGCCAGTTGCTTTGCCACCTCGGTCTTGCCCACACCGGTCGGGCCGGAGAAGACATAGGCGCCGATCGGCTTGTTCGGCTCGCGAAGGCCGGCACGCGCCAGCTTGATCGAGGTCGAAAGGGCTTCGATCGCGATATCCTGGCCGTAGACGACCGAACGCAGTTCCTGCTCGAGATTGGCAAGCACCGCTTCGTCGTCCTTGGAGACGGTCTTCGGCGGAATGCGCGCCATCGTGGCGACCGTTGCCTCGATCTCCTTTTCGGTGATCAGCTTGCGGCGCTTCGACGGCGGCAGCAGCATCTGGGCCGCACCGGTTTCGTCGATCACGTCGATCGCCTTATCGGGCAGCTTGCGGTCGGAGATGTAGCGGGCCGAGAGTTCGACGGCCGACTTGATGGCATCGTTCGAATAGCGCAGGTGGTGATACTCTTCGAAATAGGGCTTCAGGCCCTTCATGATCTCGATCGCATCATCGATCGACGGCTCGCTGACGTCGATCTTCTGAAAACGACGCACCAGCGCCCGATCCTTCTCGAAGAACTGGCGGTATTCCTTGTAGGTGGTCGAACCGATGCAACGGATTGCGCCTGACGACAGGGCCGGCTTCAAGAGGTTCGATGCATCCATCGCGCCGCCGGAGGTGGCGCCGGCGCCGATCACCGTATGGATCTCGTCGATGAACAGCACGGCGCCCGGATATTCTTCCAATTCCTTGACGACCTGCTTCAGGCGCTCCTCGAAATCGCCGCGGTAGCGCGTGCCGGCAAGCAGCGTGCCCATGTCGAGCGAGAAAATCGTCGCATCGGCCAGCGCTTCGGGAACCTTGCCTTCGACGATGCGCTTGGCAAGGCCTTCGGCGATCGCCGTCTTGCCGACGCCGGGATCGCCGACGTAGAGCGGATTGTTCTTCGAACGACGGCACAGGATCTGGATGGTACGGCTTACCTCGGCGTGGCGACCGATCAGCGGGTCGATCTTGCCGCCCTTGGCCTTCTCGTTGAGATTGACGCAATAGGCCTTGAGCGCATCCTGCTGCTTCTTGGGGCCGCCCTCTTCCTCGCCGCCGCGCGCCGTCGGCTTGCTGCTTTCGGCTTCCTCCTCGGCGCCGCGCGGGGGGCGCGCTTCCGAAGCGCCCGGGCGCTTGCCGATGCCGTGCGAGATATAGTTGACGGCGTCGTAGCGGGTCATCTCCTGCTCCTGCAGGAAATAGGCGGCATGGCTTTCGCGCTCGGCAAAGATCGCGACGAGCACGTTGGCGCCGGTCACCTCTTCGCGGCCGGACGATTGCACATGGATGACGGCACGCTGGATAACACGCTGGAAGCCAGAGGTCGGCTTCGAATCCTCATCATAACCGGTGATCAGGTTGGACAGTTCGTTATCGACATATTCGACGAGCGTCTTGCGCAGAGCGTCGAGATCGACATTGCAGGCCCCCATGACCGCGGCAGCATCGGCATCGTCGATCAGGGCGAGCAGCAGATGCTCGAGCGTCGCATATTCGTGGTGCCGCTCGTTGGCAAAGGTCAGTGCCTGATGGAGCGCCTTCTCTAAGCTAGGCGAAAATGTTGGCACGTTCAGATCCTCACTTCTTTTCCATGACGCATTGCAGCGGATGCTGGTGCTGCCGGGCGAAGTCCATCACCTGGCTGACCTTCGTTTCCGCTACCTCGTATGTGAATATTCCGCATTCGCCGACGCCGTGGTTATGGACATGGAGCATGATGCGGGTGGCACTTTCACGATCCTTTTGAAAAAAACGCTCCAGAATATGGATGACGAATTCCATGGGCGTGTAGTCGTCATTCAAAAGCAGCACGCGGTAGAGATTGGGCTTCTTGGTCTTCGGCTTGGTGCGCGTGATGACCGAGGTTCGATTTCCGTTCTCCCCGTTCCTTTCACTGTCGTTCTGCATCCGGATCGGCTTTGCGATCATTGTCATTCATTCCTCAAGCAATCCGGCGGAGCATGGGAGGGTGCTTTTCCCGCCGAATATCTGAAACACTAACTTAGTTCATAATAGGCCGATTTTAAGCCCCCTGTCAGTCACTGCAATCAAGAAATGGCCGGCATGCACGGGAAAGACTAAAAAAGTCCCCGGCCGATCCATGCAGACGCTGCGGCGAAAGTGGAAACAAAAAAGACCGGCTACAGATGCGTAGCCGGTCCCGGTATTTCAACATATAGCGCAGGTTGCGCTATTAAAATCAAATCATGCGGCGGCAGGCGTCGCCGGCGGTGCCTGGCGGGTTGCCTTGGTGACGGCAGCAGCGATCGGCGCCTCATAGGGCTTGTAAGCGGATTTGGCGAGATCGGCATACATTTCACCGAGCTTCGTCGTCTCGGAGACCAGGCCTTCGAAATACGCCTTGACGTAGTTGGTCTGCAATTCGAAAGCAGCCTCGAAGCTCTTGACGCCGGCCAGCGTTTCGAAATGCGTCACCGCATCCTGAAAGGATTTCTTCGAATAGTCAGCGGCTTCGGCGGCGATCGCCTGGAATCCCCTGGTCGTGTCGGAATAGGTTTTCAGCGCCGTATCGACAGCTTCCTTGCTCTTCCTGTTTGCATCGTCAAAGTTGAACATGACCGTCCTCCGTTGGGCTGTGGGATGGCGGCAGGGTAGCTGCAACGCACAAATAGTCAAGTAGTCTTGTGCGTTGCAAAACATCCAAAAGTTGTGCTTCAATAATAAAACAGTGAATGCGCGCCGGGGCACGTACGTCTTTAACTGATTTTGCTAATATATATCACAATGCCACAACCGGAAGCTTTAAAAGAAATTTTGTCCGGCGGCAAAAAAATAAAAAAACCGGGCGGAACGTGCCGCCCGGTCGTCTTGAAGCTTTCGAATGCGATCAAAGATCGACGTCGAGGATCGCCATCGAAAAGTTGTAGGAGCGGTCGCCGTCCTCGTCATCGACATAGACGACGCCCAGAAATTCTTCGCCAAGATAGACTTCCGCAGAATCATTCTTGCGCGGACGCGCCTTGACGACGATCTGCGGGTTCAACATGCGTTTGAAATAGGCGTCGAGCTTCTTGATTTCTTCTGGCTTCACTCTGTCATCTCCGTAAACGGTCTTGATTGGCCGCTTCTTGCACAGGAAAAGCAGCGGTGTAAAGGCGGACCTGCCGCTCGGCAATTTCTATCCCCGCACCGGCCCGCCGACTTTTCTGTCTTTTTCAACAGGCGCTCAGATATCGGCGCCGATTACCTGGTCCATGCTGCGCGACGGCTCGGAACAACCGGCTTCGCCGACGACCTTGGCCGGCACGCCGGCGACCGTCTTCTTCGGCGGCACCGCCTTCAGGACGACCGAGCCGGCTGCGATGCGTGAGCAGTAGCCGATCTCGATATTGCCGAGGATCTTGGCGCCGGCGCCGATCATGACGCCGCTGCCGATCTTCGGATGGCGGTCGGCGCCCTCCTTGCCGGTGCCGCCGAGTGTGACGCCATGCAGGATGGAGACGTTGTCGCCGATGACAGCCGTCTCGCCGACGACGAGGCCAGTGGCATGATCGAGAAATATGCCCTTGCCGATCCGGGCGGCCGGATTGATGTCGGTCTGGAAGACGCTGGAGGAGCGGCTCTGCAGATAAAGCGCGAAATCACGCCGGCCGCGGTTCAGCAGCCAATGGGCCAAGCGATGCGTCTGCAACGCATGAAAGCCCTTGAAATAAAGTACCGCTTCCATGAAACGCAGGCAGGCGGGATCGCGGTCGTAGATCGCCTGGATGTCGACACGCAGGATGGAGCTCCATTCCGGCCAATCGAGAAGCATTTCCTCGAAGGTCTGGCGAAGCAGGTTCGCCTGCATGTCGGGATGATCGAGACGTTCGCAGATGCGGTGGATGACGCATTCCTCGAGCGAATGATAGTTGATCACGGTCGAATAGAGAAAGGCGGCGAGAACCGGGTCCTGTTCGGCGGCAAGCCGGGCTTCCTCGCGCAGGCTATCCCAGATGGGATCCATCACCTTCAGCGGATGGCCTGTCTCAAAAGCACGGATGTCAGTCTTTGCGACCATCGCCGCTCTCCTCGTTGCCATCAGGAAGGCCGTTTTCGGAATGCCAATATATAGAGGAAAACGCCAATAACATAAATGGGTGCCGTCGCCATGGTTTTTTAGGTGAGATTTTACGGCATCACGACGATGTCACTGCTCGGCGACGCCCACGTAGAAGGCCAGAACCGCCTGCTTGAAAACCTTGTCGCCGACGGCGAGCATATGATCGCGGCCCGGAATATCGAGCGCTTCGGCATTGGGCATCAGCGCCGCCAGTTCCTGCGGCGAGCCGGCAATATCATCCTTGGTGCCGACGCCTATCAGTGTCGGCATGTCGAGCTTTCCCATATCCGAGCGGGGCACGAGATCACGCGAGCCGCGGATGCATTGGGCAAGGGCGACACGGTCGCTTTTCGTCTGCTCGGCAAAGGCGCGGAACATGCGGCCGCGGTCATGCGTCACCGCATCCAACGAGGGAGCCAGCAGCGCATCGGCGATCGGGTCCCAATCGCCGACGCCGTCGGTCATGCCGATACCGAGGCCGCCGAGCACCAGCGAGCGGACCCGATGCGGATTGGCAAGGGCGGCAAAGACGGAAATGCGCGCGCCCATGGAATAGCCCATGACATTGGCTTCCGGAATGCCGAGATGATCCAGCAACGCGATCGCATCGCCCGCCATCACCCAGGGACGATAGGCTTCGGCATCATGCGGCTTGTCGCTGGCGCCGTGGCCGCGGTTGTCGATGGCGATCACCCGGTATCCGGCGTCACCCAGCGTCTTCAGCCAGCCGGGATGCACCCAGTTGACGTTTGCCGTCGAGGCAAAACCGTGGATCAACAAGACGGGCACGCCGGAAGGATCGCCTTCGTCGAAAAAGGCGAGTTTCAATCCGTCATGTGTGAAGCTTGAAAATGTGGGCGTATTCAGGTTCATCGGGTCTTCCTTTTGGCGCGACCATAATCGAGCCACCTTTCAGGGTGAAGCCAAAAACTGCGGCTGAAAACTGTGCTCGGCGCGGCGCTTTGGCTCTACACATTTACGGCGAAGGCTTATAAGGTCCGCGCAGATTTCAAAGTATTCGGAGAGCGACATGGCCGGCCACAACATTCCCCACTTCCAGAACGACGGCGGTCACCGCGTTATCGAGGTCGGTGTCAAGGAATTCATGTGCACCGGCGCTTCGGCCCCCTACGACCATCCGCATATCTTCATCGACATGGGCGACGACAACGAGAAGGTCTGCTCCTACTGCTCGACGCTCTATCGCTTCAACTCGGCGCTCAAGCCCAGCCAGACCAATCCGGCCGGCTGCGTTTTCCACGTGAAGGCGGCGTAATCAGCCCAGGTCGGGATCGGACGGACAATGCCGGTCGAACATGCCGCCATCATCGGCGCCGGGATATCAGGGCTGACTGCGGCCCTTTCGCTTTCGCGGCGCGGCATCAGCTCTGAGATTTTCGAGCAGGCGGGTGAACTCACCGAAATCGGCGCCGGATTGCAGGTTTCCCCCAACGCCTCCCGCATCCTTGCCGAACTCGGCGTTCTTGAAGAGCTCTCGAAGGTCTGGCTCGAGCCGGAGACGATCCGGCTGATATCGGGCAGTTCGCTGCGTCAGCTCGCGGCGGTGCCGGCGGGAAAATTCGCGCGGCAGCGCTGGGGCGCTCCCTATGGCGTCCTGCATCGCACCACATTGCAGAAAGTCCTTCTGGCGGCGGTCGAGTCCGATCCGCTCTGCCGGCTTCATCTTGGCGTGCGGATGGAATCAGCCCTGCCGTCTTTCGAGCGGGCCGCCGATGTCGTCATCGGTGCGGACGGCGTCTGGTCGAAGCTGCGGCCATCCGTTGCCGACAGTCCCTCGCCGCGTTTTTCCGGCAATATCGCCTACCGGTTCACCATTGCCGAAGCGGAAGCGCCGGGGTTTCTCGACCGGTCGAGCGTTTGCGCCTTCCTCGGCGGATCGGTGCATCTCGTCTGCTATCCGCTGAAGGAGACCGGCAGCTTCAACATGGTGGCGATCACCGCCGGCAACAGCGCGCCGCAAGCCTGGCAAAGTGAGGCGACGGAAGAGCAGCGCGCCCAGCTCAGGACACGCTTTTCCGGCTGGAACGCCGCGATCGTCTCGCTCTTCGAAAACCGGAAGCTGACGTTCTGGCCGCTGTTCGAAACCACCGCAGGCGCATGGCAGGATGGCCGCGCAACGGTTCTGATCGGCGACGCCGCACATGCGATGATGCCTTTTGCCGCGCAGGGAGCGGCCATGGCGATCGAAGATGCCTATGAACTCGCGGCGTTTCTGTCGAACCATCCGGCGGCCGAGGCCCTGGCGCTCTTCGAAAAACATCGCGTGCCGCGCATTGCGAAGCTTCGCCAGCGCGGTGCCTTCAACCGGTTCGCCTATCATGCAAAGGGGCCGATCCGGATCGGCCGCGATCTGGTGCTCGGGCTCAAGCCGCCGCAAAGCCTGGCGGCCGACCTCGACTGGATCTACGGATACCAGGCTGTGCGCCAGCCATAAGCGCGGCAGGCGCCAGCACTCCGGCTATGATCAAACGGCTCCTATCAGACGGCACTTGCGGCCGCAAAACCCCGTTCGATATCGGCCTTGAGGTCGGCCACATCCTCGATGCCGATCTGCAGGCGGATGACCGCACCGTCCGTCGGCGCCTTGGCGACCTTGCGATCGTTGAGGTAGGCGTGCAGGGCGAGGCTTTCAAAGCCGCCCCAGGAATAGCCGAGACCGAAAATCCTGAGCGCATCGAGGAAGGCATGCGCCTTGGCTCTGGACTTCTCGGGACCATCGGCGGCAAGCACGAAGGAAAAGATGCCGCTGGCGCCCTTGAAATCGCGTTTCCAGAGATGGTGAGAGGGGAAACTCGGCAGCGCCGGATGCAGCACGCGGGCGACGTCCTCCCTGCCCTCCAGCCATTCTGCTATATCAAGTGCACTTTGATAATGCCGCTCGAGGCGCAGGCCCATGGTGCGCAAACCGCGCAGGATCTGATAGGCGTCATCGGGAGCGCCGCAGATGCCGAGCACCCCATTCGCCTCCTTCAGCCGTTCCCAATGCTCTGAATTGGCCGACACCGTTCCGAGCAGGATATCGGAATGGCCGGACGGGTATTTCGTCGCCGCGTGGATGGAGATGTCGACGCCGTGATCGAGCGGCCTGAAATAGAGCGGCGTTGCCCAGGTATTGTCCATCATGACGACGGCGCCATGGCGGTGCGCCACCGCCGAAATCGCCGGAATATCCTGCATCTCGAAGGTGTTGGAGCCGGGAGCCTCGGTGTGGACGAGCTTGGTGTTCGGCCGGAACAGCGTCTCGATGCCGGCGCCGATCGCCGGGTCGTAATATTCCACCTCGACGCCGAGGCGCTTCAGCATCGTGTCGCAGAAGTGGCGGGTCGGGCCGTAAACTGAATCGACGACCAGCGCATGATCGCCGGCGGCGACGAAACCCAGAAACGGAATGGTGACGGCCGCAAGGCCCGAGGGCACGAGGATCGTGCCGGCCGAGCCTTCCAGGGCATCGATCGCCTCGCAGAGCGCATCCGTCGTCGGGGTGCCGCGCGTTCCATAGGTGTATTTCTGCGAGCGCGTCTCCATCGTCCTCGCATTCGGAAACAACACCGTCGAGGCGTGCACGACCGGCGGATTGACGAAGCCGTGATAATCGAAAGGGTCGTTGCCGATATGGGTCAGGCGGGTATTGATCCCGGCATTCTGCAGCACGCTGTCTTTGTCTTTCATGTCGGAAATAGCCTTTTGGCGAAGGGACGCGAAGGCAGACTTTTGGACGCCCCGCCGTTTCCGGTCAACCCTTGACGTTCGCTTGCGGATAATGTCCCGGGACGATGAAATTTTCGATTTTCGCGTTATTTTTCCGCGATCGGACGCCTATTTCCTAGCCAATCGCCTTCGAATTCAGCGCAATCTGCCAAAATTCTGAATTTTGCCGCAATTATTGATGGCGACACTTGACCATAGTGACATTTGCGACTGAGATAGGCCCCACTCGCGCCGGGAGGTTGGCGAGACACATGGGGGCGGCAGATTTTTCCGCCGGCAATCCTCACAAGAAAATATAAGACAACAGAAAAGGTTGGGAAAAAATGAAGAACAAGCTTCTGTCCGCCGTTCTCGGCGCAGCAGTTTTGGCACTTGGCGCCTCGGCCGCCTCGGCCACCACTCTCGGAGACGTAAAGGCAAAGGGTTTCATTCAGTGCGGCGTCAATACCGGTCTTGCCGGTTTTGCCGCGCCTGACGCTTCCGGCAATTGGGCCGGCTTCGATGTGGATTTCTGCAAGGCTGTCGCTTCGGCTGTCTTCGGCGACCCCACCAAGGTGAAATTTACCCCCCTCAGCGCCGCCAATCGCTTCCCGGCCCTTCAGTCCGGTGAAATCGACGTGCTCGCCCGCAATACGACCTGGTCGATCAACCGCGACACCGCTCTCGGCCTGAACTTCCGTTTCGTCAACTACTATGACGGCCAGGGCTTCATGGTTCGCAAGAGCCTGAACGTGAAGTCGGCACTGGAACTCTCCGGCGCGTCGGTCTGCGTCCAGTCGGGCACGACCACCGAGCTGAACCTCGCCGACTACTTCAAGGCAAACAACCTTCAGTACAATCCGGTCGTCTTCGAAAAGCTGGACGAGGTCAATGCCGCCTATGATGCCGGCCGTTGCGATGTCTACACCACCGACCAGTCCGGCCTCTATTCGCTGCGCCTGACGCTGAAGAACCCGGACGAACATACGATCCTGCCGGAAATCATCTCCAAGGAGCCGCTCGCCCCGGCCGTTCGCCAGGGTGACGACCAGTGGTTCGATATCGTCAGCTGGGTTGGCTATGCCATGATCAATGCTGAAGAATTCGGCATCACTCAGGCGAATGTCGATGACATGAAGAACTCGCCGAACCCTGACATCAAGCGCTTCCTTGGCGTCGAGGCCGATACCAAGATCGGCACCGATCTCGGCCTGACCAACGACTGGGCTTACAACATCGTCAAGAACGTCGGCAATTACGGCGAAGTGTTCGAGCGCAATATCGGCCAGGGCAGCCCCCTCAAGATTGCTCGCGGCCTCAACGCCCTGTGGAACAAGGGTGGCATCCAGTACGCTCCGCCGGTTCGCTGAGCGGCATCACGCATGAAGCCGGAAAGGCGGGCAACCGCCTTTCCCCCTCCAATAAAAAAGCTCCGAAAAGGAGCGTAATGGGGAATTGGCCAGGCATGACGCATCAGGCTTTGGATTCAACACGTGTATCCAGGAGCGGCTGGAGCTTCCAGTCCGCCCTCTACGACCCGACAATTCGGGGCATTTTCTTCCAAATTCTTACCATCGTATTGCTGGTTGCCTTCGTATGGTGGGTGGCACACAACACTGCCGTCAATCTGGCGCGCGCCAACATCGCATCGGGTTTCGGCTTTCTGAACGGCCGCGCCGGCTTCGAGGTCGGTCAGTCACTGATCGCCTATTCCAGCGATTCGACCTACGGTCGCGCGCTACTGGTCGGCTTTCTGAATACGATCCTGATCGCCGTTACCGGCATCATCACCGCCACCATCATCGGCTTCATCATCGGCATAGGCCGCCTGTCGCGGAACTGGCTGATTGCCAAGCTGTGCACGGTGTATGTCGAAGTCTTCCGCAACATCCCGCCACTGCTTGTGATCTTCTTCTGGTATTCGGGCGTTCTGGCGGTTCTGCCGAATGCGCGCGAGTCGCTGCATCTGCCGCTTGGATCCTATTTGAACAATCGCGGCCTTTCCTTCCCCAAGCCGATTTTCGGTGAGGGTTTCTGGCTCGTCGGCATCGCCGTCGTCATCGCCATCATCGCCGTCTTTGCGACGGCCCGATGGGCGCATCGCCGGCAGGCGGCGACAGGTAAGCCGTTTCACACGATCTGGGCTTCGATCGGGCTGCTGATCGGCTTGCCGCTTGTCGCCTTCCTGCTCGCCGGCGCGCCGCTTTCCTTCGATTATCCGATCGCGGGCAAATTCAACCTCACCGGCGGCTCCGTCGTCGGCCCCGAGTTCATGTCGCTCTTCCTGGCGCTTTCCTTCTATACCGCAGCCTTCATCGCCGAGATCGTGCGTGCGGGTATTCGCGGCGTGCCGAAGGGACAGACGGAAGCTGCCGCCGCTCTTGGGCTTCATCCCTCGTCGATCACTCGTCTGGTCGTCATTCCGCAGGCCTTCCGCATCATCATTCCACCGCTGAGCAGCCAGTATCTCAATCTGACCAAGAACTCGTCGCTGGCGATCGCCATCGGTTTTGCCGATCTCGTCGCTGTCGGCAGCACGACGCTGAACCAGACCGGTCAGTCCGTCGAGGTGATCCTCATCTGGATGGTCATCTACCTCAGCCTCAGTATCGTGACCTCGCTGTTCATGAACTGGTTCAATGCCAAGATGGCGCTGGTGGAGAGATAAGATGAGCAACAGTTTCGTCAGAACCGCCATACTGGCGCCGGAGCCGGCTCCCTCAGGGGAAAAAGGCGCAGTAGCTTGGCTTCGCCGTAATCTGCTGGCTACGCCGAAGGACATAATCCTTACCGTCCTGGCGCTGGTCTTTCTCGCCTGGGCCTTGTTCCACGCGATCGACTGGCTCTTCGTGCAGGCGGTCTGGAGCGGTCCGGACCGCACGTTCTGCGCCACGACAGTTCAGGGCGGCATCCAGCCAGACGGCTGGAGCGGCGCCTGCTGGGCCTTCATCAACGCAAAGTTCGACCAGATCATCTTCGGGAGCTATCCCCTCGATGAGCGCTGGCGGCCGACGCTGGTCGGCATTCTCTTCGTCCTCCTGCTCGTGCCGATGCTCATCCCTTCCGCACCGCGCAAGGGCCTGAATGCCCTCCTGCTTTTCATCGCGCTGCCGATCGTTTCCATCGTTCTGCTTTACGGCGGATTTGGCCTCGAAATCGTCGAGACCCCCCGTTGGGGCGGGCTGATGGTGACGCTGGTGCTCTCCTTCGTCGGCATTGCGGTCTCCTTCCCGCTCGGCATCGTCCTGGCGCTCGGCAGGCGCTCGCATATGCCGGTTATCCGCACGATCTGCGTCATCTTCATCGAAGTCGTCCGCGGCGTACCGCTGATCACGGTGCTCTTCATGGCGAGCGTCATGCTGCCGCTGTTCCTGCCGGCAGGCTGGACGGTGGACAAGCTGCTGCGCGCGATCGTCGGCGTGTCGATCTTCGCCTCGGCCTATATGGCCGAGGTTATTCGTGGCGGTCTGCAGGCGATCCCGAAGGGGCAATTCGAGGGCGCCGATTCACTCGGCCTCGGCTACTGGCAGAAAATGCGGCTGATCATCCTGCCGCAGGCGATCAAGCTGGTGATCCCCGGTATCGTCAACACCTGCATCGGCATGTTCAAGGATACCTCGCTCGTGTCGATCATCAGCATGTACGACCTGCTCGGCATCGTTCGTTTCCTCTTCACCGATCCGAACTGGGCAAGCGCGGTAACGCCGCTGACGGGATTGATTTTCGCCGGCTTCGCCTTCTGGCTTTTCTGCTTCGGCATGTCGCGCTATTCAGCATTCATAGAACGTCACCTCGACACCGGCTACAAACGATAAAAAGGGGTCCCCCAAATGGCAGAAGCTCAAACAAAAAAGATGGCCGTGTCGGCGACCGAGGTCGCCATTGAGATCATCAACATGAACAAGTGGTACGGTGATTTCCACGTGCTGCGCGACATCAACCTGAAGGTCATGCGCGGTGAGCGCATCGTCATTGCCGGTCCGTCTGGATCCGGCAAGTCGACGATGATCCGCTGCATCAACCGCCTGGAAGAACATCAGAAGGGCAAGATCATCGTCGATGGCACCGAGCTCACCAACGATCTGAAGAAGATCGACGAGGTCAGGCGCGAAGTCGGCATGGTGTTCCAGCACTTCAACCTCTTCCCGCACCTGACGATCCTCGAAAACTGCACGCTGGCGCCGATCTGGGTGCGCAAGATGCCGAAGAAGCAGGCGGAAGAGATCGCCATGCACTTCCTGAAGCGCGTCAAAATCCCGGAACAGGCCAACAAATATCCGGGCCAGCTTTCCGGCGGTCAGCAGCAGCGCGTGGCAATCGCCCGCTCGCTCTGCATGAACCCGAAGATCATGCTGTTCGATGAGCCGACCTCGGCGCTCGATCCTGAAATGATCAAGGAAGTGCTGGACACCATGGTGGGTCTTGCCGAGGAAGGCATGACCATGCTTTGCGTGACGCACGAAATGGGCTTTGCCCGCCAGGTCGCCAACCGCGTCATCTTCATGGACCAGGGCCAGATCGTCGAGCAGAATTCGCCGGCCGAGTTCTTCGACAATCCGCAGCACGAACGCACCAAGCTGTTCCTCAGCCAGATCCTGCATTAAGGGACTGAAAGCGTCTTAAAGGACCCGCCGCGCCTTCCGGTTCGGCGGGTCTTCACATTCAGCGGGATACTGAGGCCTGCAGCAGACTGCAGAGACCGGCAAGACCGGAATCGGAGCCGCTTGAAGCGGAGATATCCGCGCAGCGGACAAGCATCTTGCGCTGCTCATTGACGGGTCTCGCCCGGAAGTCCTCCAGAACACGAGCCTGCGATGCGCTGAGGGTGCCGTCAGGTGCGGACCTGTTGCTGCCGCCTGCCCGATCCGCTCGACCGATGGCGAAATTGGCATCGACACCGCTGCCGCGTCGGACCGAGGCCGTGGCGTTGGCATCGAGCCCATCGGAACCGCCGATGCGTGCATTGAGACCGGCATCGACGCCGCGCCCGCCACCGAGCCTGGCATTGGCATTGGCATCGAGACCATTGTCGCCGCCGCCGGCATTGGCGCTCGCATCGGCGTTGACGCCGCTCGAACCGCCGACGGAAGCATTGGCATCGGCGCTGACGGCGTTGCCGGCATTCACCGATACGCCGACATCGATAGCGCGCGCATCGCTTGCCGGCATGGCAAGCAGGGCGCCGGTGCATGCAAGCACCGTCAGGGATAGTCTTTTATGATTATGGTTCATGTTTTCCTCCGTTTCCATTCGCCGGACGCTCTGCCCGGCAGTCGAAAATCGAGGAACGCGCGTGCCTTCGATCGTCTGGATCTCCTGCAACTGCAGGGCGTCCACGGCAAGGCAACGTGAAGGCATGAGGAATGTTTCGCAATACGGCACGGTAAGCCGGCTCAGTCGCGTACAATGATCTTTCACGGTTATCGAATTACGAATTGCCAGGCCGATTGTGCCAAAATTCAACATGTCTGGCAGTGACTGGAGCACCGGCGCAGTATTTCTTCCCAGTAACATCAAACATCTTCAGACCCGCCAAGCAAAGCTCGGTTCTCGATACGATTGCCGGCGGTTGATCCATTGAGAGCGTTGCCGCGCAGATCGCCTGCATTTTGCTTCGGAACCGGATTTCCACCATTAATTGAGGCGGCCCAAAATAACTCCTCTTCCGCCTGGATATATCAAGCGGGAATTCCATATTTCAGCATGTTCTCATTTGATGGAACTGGAGGTTCAAGAATGGGCATTTTCGACAAGATCAAACATGCAATCTTCGGAGAAGCGAAAGCAACCGAACCCGTGGCAGCCGGCGCGGCGAAGACGCAGCCCGCCCCGGCTCCCGTCTCGCCGTCCGCAGCGCCCAGTCCCGCACCCGCGGCCGCTCCCGCTCCGAGCAAGCCGGCCACGGCCGCAGCAAATGTCGATATCGTCCCGATCCTTGACGCGGCCGTGAAAAAGAGCGGCCAGAAACTCGATTGGCGCCACTCGATCGTTGACTTGATGAAAGCGGTCGGGATGGATGCCAGCATGGCCGAGCGCAAGGAACTTGCCGCCGAGCTCGGTTATACCGGCGACAGCGGCGATTCCGCAAAAATGAATATGTGGCTGCACAAGGCGCTGATGAAGCGGCTTTCGGAAAATGGCGGCAAAGTACCTGCCGATCTGCTGGATTGATCCCTCGCTTGATCAACAACCGATAGCTGCCGCCACTTTGCGGCGGCTATCCGGCCGCCGGCACTTCGCGATAGTGGCTCACTCACGGAAGCTCGGCAATCCAGGGGCATCCGCCGATCCTGAGACCACAAGTCCCCTTGCCCACAGGCACTGGAACCAATAACGTTCCGCTTGATTACTTCGATAATCGATCAGGGGAGAATAAATCCAATGAGATTGATGGCAGTCGTCGGCGTTGCACTTGGTTTGGGCTGTATTTCGGCCGCGGAATCCCCTTCAAACTATCGATCTTACAGCGGCGTTCGGGTCGATACCGACCCGGTCCTTCTGGCTCGCTACGACAAAGCGCTCCGCTGGTGCGGGCCGGAGGCAGGCTCTTGGCAACGCGGCTCGCAGGATTCGCGCAGCCTGCACTACAACGCGGCGCTGAGAAGTTGCCTCTCCAGGCACAGCTTCATCGACAGAGGCGTCTACGCCTACCCTATCCCCGAAGTTTACTTCGAGCATTTTCTGGATCGCTGAGATGGGCCGAACGGCGCCGATCCGCCGTAGACATTCGAAGTCAAAAAACAGAAACCCCGCCCTATTGGCGGGGCGTATCGATTCAGCGAGTTTCTCGAATCGAGCAGCGGCCGGAGTAGCAGGCAGACCGCAAGCCTCACCCGACGGTCGAGACCGCATGAACTTTCATATCATCGCGAACTTCATAGAACTTGTCGCCGTCGATATAGATAAAATGGCAGCTTGGCTTTTCGCCTTTGCCGTTGGAGCAAGCTTTATCGCCCTGGAACGTGAGTTTGGTTTTTACGTCGATCATTTTGCCGCCAACGTCGGCCTTGCCGGTGATGGTGCCCTTTTTCCAGTTCCAGACCAGATCAGCGGTCACGGGCTTTCCCATATCGACAATCTCCACCTTCACACGCTTGCCGTCAGCAAATGCTTTGAACTCTTCCATCGTGACCTTCTTGGCTCCAGCCGGAAGGTCGACGGCATAGGTGGTGGCAGCCGACAGCAAAAATACCACCGTTGCGACGCTTGAAAGGATCGTTCTCATGTTTCCGCCCCCAGAAGATGGATGGTCAAATTACACCCCATCGGCCGGAACGAAATCCCGCCTATTATGATTAGGGGCAATAAGCGGTCGGGTCGGGCGCGCCCGACAAACTCGTTCTGCACGAGGTCGTCATTCAGGTCCCCGCAACGGCGTCAGGATATCAGGTGCAGACAGGCTGTGTGAGCTACGCCTGCCGGTAGACGGCAGCAGATCGAATAACGGCATCTGCGACATCGGTGGGATGCTCCATGGATGCCACCAGCGCGTTCCCCTCCTTGAGATAGATGGGAAAGCGCTCCCTGAACTTCCGATCTTCCGTCGCCTGTTGAAAGCCAAATCCCCGTTTCAGTTGGCGTTCGACAACAACCGCGGTCGCGGCCTCGATATCCAAAGACGGCAGCAAGACGATGCCATAGCCCGTGGAAACCAATCTCCGAGCCTCGTCATAGTCATTAGTGCCTGCTTGTGCCGCCAGGAACCCGGATGGCGTGACAAAAATATGCGGCGTCGGATTTGTCATCACCAGACGTTTCGCGAGCGCCAGGTTTTCCGCGCGGTAACGCTCATAGCCGTGGGCAGCAATGAAGGTCCCGATTGTCTCCAGGCGCTCGCAGAACTCCAGATCGAGGTCGACGAGCCCCCAACCAAGCTTTTCTGCGAGCTGACGGCCGAGCGTCGATTTTCCGACGCCGCCCGGTCCCAGAAGAAAAATGGTCTCGCCCGGCCGCCACGGCCGGCGAACCTCGATGTGGATTTTTGCCATCGACCATGACCTCATTCGCAGCCGTTCCAGACAGCAGAATCACCTGTGAGAAACGACTCACCCTACCGTTTTCAATGTCGATCGGTCCCGATATTTAAGGCGAAACCGCCCAAAATTGCTGAATTCAGAAAAAAAATGTCGATTCCGCTCTGGCGGGAGGAATCCAGCCACATCCGTCAGGTTTTTCTAATGTTTTCAATGGACGCATGTCGCCATAGTTGCAGAAAGAATAATTCGCGGCGTACGAGACATATATATTGTCCTAATTTGGGCGACTCGAATTTCACCAAATATTTCAAAAAGTAACTAATGATCGACTTTGGTATTGTGGCAGCAATATGGCTATGTTTCTCAAGCACTTACTGATGTAATGCTGTTGCGCCATCCGGGATGTCGCCCTATAACCCCCCGCCGTAACGCCTGATTAACTATAAATAGTAACCGGCAAAGACAACGCTAAGGTTGAGGAACAAGACCATGACGACATACTACGTAGCGACGACTGGCAGCAGCGGTGGCAACGGCAGTGCCTCGTCTCCTTTTCACACGATCAGCGAGGCAATGGCGGCGAACCTGAAGCCCGGCGACGAGGTCGTGGTGAAGCCGGGGACCTACAATGAGAGCATCAACTTCGACAAGGACGGCTCGGCGGCAGCCGACATCACGCTGCGCTCGGAAGTGCCAGGTGCGGCACTGATCCGCCCGCCCGCGGGCTCGTATACCGGGATCAGCGTCAACGCCAACTACGTGACCATCGACGGTTTCGACATCAAGGGCGGCAACGGTGACGGCATCGAAGCGAACAACGTCCATCACGTCTCCATTCTCAACAACAAGGTCCACGACAGCGGCGAGTCGGGCATTCAGTTCAACTATTCCGACTTCGTCAAGGTCATAGGCAACGAGACCTACAACAACGCCTCGACGGGCTGGTACTCTGGCATCTCGCTCTACGAGAACAGGAACATCACCGGCGACACATCGACGACCGGCTACCGGAATATCGTGCAGAACAACATCTCGCACGACAACATCACCAAGACCGGTGCGCACACCGATGGCAACGGCATCATCATCGACGATTTTCAGAGCACGCAGACGGATGGTCATCCGAACTATACGTTCAAGACCCTGGTCGATAACAACTTGGTCTATGAGAACGGCGGCAAAGGCATCCAAGTTGCCTGGAGCGACTCCGTCACGGTGCAGAACAACACCGCATACCACAACAATCAGGACCCGCTGAACGACGGCACCTGGCGCGGCGAACTCAGCAACGCACAGTCGAGCAACAACACCTGGACCAACAACATCGCCGTCGCCGACCCGTCGGTGAACAAGAACAACACTGCGGTCGATAACACGTCGTACGGCGGCTATACCAACGCCAACGTCGTCTGGGCCAACAACAACACCTACAACGGCACGGCCGGCCAGGCCTCGGTCAGGACCGACGGCGGCAACGCTATGCCGAGCACGGCGAACGGCAACAAGCTCGGCATCGACCCGCATTTCGTGGGGGCAGCGAGCGACGACTTCCATCTCGCCTCGGGCTCGGCAGCGATCGACGGCGGAACTGCCAAGTACGGCGTCGGCTCGGTCGACCTGGACGGCCACACCCGCGTCGTTGGAACTGTCGATATGGGTGCTTACGAATCAGGCTCCAGCTCGACCCCGACAACCCCAACCACACCGACAACGCCGACCACACCTACCACGCCGACAACTCCGACCACGCCGACGGAACCGACAACCCCAACCACGCCGACGCAACCGACAACGCCAACCACGTCGACAAAGGAATTCATCGGCACCAGCGGCAACGACATCCTGCCGCACACCGGTCAGTCCAACGGCGGCAATGAAACCTTCAAGGGTCTCGGCGGTAGTGACGTGTTGAAGGGCGGGGCCGGCGCGGACGTGCTCGACGGCGGCACTGGCAACGACACGGCCAGCTATGCGGGCTCTGCCGCGGTCAACGTCAACCTGGCGACTGGAGCCGCATCGGGCGGCCAGGCGGCCGGTGACAAGATCGCCAGCATCGAAAACCTGACTGGCTCAAGCTATGACGACGTACTGACCGGTGGCAACAACGGCGGTAACGTTCTCATCGGCGGGGCTGGCGCGGACAAACTGGACGGCGGCGCCGGCAATGATTTCCTCATCGGTGGTGCCGGGAAGGACATTATGACCGGTGGCATCGGCGAGGATACGTTTATCTTGAAGGCGCCGACGGAAACCGGGTCCGGCTCGAACCGCGACGTCATCACCGACTTCCAGCACGGCGTCGATAAGATCGACTTGTCGGCGATCGATGCGAATGGCTCTGCGGCGGGCGATGGAACCTTCCATTTCCAGGCACAGGAGAATGCCTTGTTCGACCACAAGGCTGGCGCGCTCGCCTGGCACTATGAAGACCACGCCGGATCCTCGAACGATGTGACCGTTATCCAGGCCGACACGAACGGCGACGGTGTTCATGACTTCGAGGTTCAGTTGAAGGGCCTCGTCCACCTGGGGGCAGGCGATTTTCTCCTGTAACTGTCCCCGTTGTGGCGGTCGTCCGGTCGCCACAACACGCGGGCCGAAAAAAATCGGCTACTTCGGCGCGCGGATGAGGGGACCCATCCGCGCGCTGCGATTTTTCGACGGGCGTCAGCCGGCCTTTCGGGCCGGCTTTGCGTCAACCGACAGGTCGTCAGAACGCCCCACCTCCCGCCGCCAGGCGTATCGACGATCAACGCGAAGACAATCAACTCCGACGAATTTCAGGCTGACAGGTTGCCAAGAACCTTCAGAATATGATCCCGGATCGCGCTGGCCGTTTTTTCAGGTGGCACGGAAGTGACGTCGAGGACCAATGTGTTTGGGTGGTGTGGATCGAAAACCCCTGCCCTCCGGCTGCGATCCCTCGAGGCTGCCACGTCAGTGGATTTCAACCTTTCGCGCCGCCCGGGGCTCGAAACCCGGCGAGCCAGCTCCTCTTCATCACACAGCAACCGCACCGGCACCAGAACCGCGCCGCAGGCTTCGGCAGCACCGGCGATCTGCTGAAAGGTACGAAGGCTCCGCTCATCACCCTCGAGACCGGCATGCGTGAAAATGAAATTGGCGGACGGCGCGTAAGCGGTGATTGCATCAAGGACGGTTTGCCGAACCCGACCTGTGAACTCCCATATTCCCTTTGGAAGCGACGCCGTTCCATCCTCATCCAGCAAGCGGAGGATCGGGTTGTTGATCCAGTGGTTGTCGACGATTTTTGCCGAAACCATCGCGCTCAACTCTTTCGCGACAGTCAACTTCCCAACGCCCGGGAAGCCTATGAGCACGATGCGGACACCCATCTCTAGCGACACCTATTCAGTCCCGGTCAGTAAACTCGGTTGAGAAACAGCTATACACGCACCTTCCATTGGATCGGATAGCTCGTGGCACAGGGCCGCTTCCATCCTATTGAAGTGAATGGGACTTCACCAGCGGTACTCGTCGATACGTGCCCGAGACCGACATGCGCGGTTCATGTCGAGCTTGCGGGCTCCGCCGCCTTTCCCCGCATTGAAAATCCGAAAGGCCGGCACATATGTTCGACGGCGGTGCGGACCGAGGACACAGAGGATGCTGACGTTGTGATGCGGAAGCGGCAATTGATCGTCGGTGCGGCCGCTGTTGTGCTCGCAGGCATTTATAGAGGACAGGGAATGGCGGAAGCGAACGAGAAGGTGGATGTTGCGGCGCTTGCAACCCTGAGGCCGGGAATGCCGATGGAGAAGGTCGCGAAGCTCTGCTCGACTTGCCCACGCTGAAGGAAGTGAGAGTTCTCGACAACGAGATTTAGATGGAGTGACAAAGGCAGGCACGCCCGCCAGGCGTATCTTCGATACATTGAAGGATCGCGGGGTCCGTGTGTGGGTGCATTGGGCGTCTGCCACAGAGCCTACGCCGCCCGCTTTCGAATGATCAAGATCCAAAACATGGAGCTGCTGAGTGCGCGTGCTTATCGGCCCGCAGAAGCCTACCCGGCACAACCAAACGGTCATTCTGCCTGGGTGTGAAGCTCAATTGAATGGTCGGAGTGGAGAGATTCGAACTCCCGACCCTCTGGTCCCAAACCAGATGCGCTACCAGACTGCGCTACACTCCGTGCCGTGGGCGGGGAGATACACGGTTCACTTCGCCGTCGCAACCCATAAATCCCGCCCTGGCCGCAGATTCCCGCCTGATATTTGATGCATACAGAAAAATCGTGATGGGCCGCCGGTCTGCCTCTGCCGAGCGACTGGCCGTCGGGAGAAGGCTGCCTCAGCCGTGTTCGAGCAGGCCGATATATTGGGCGTAGCTGATGGCAACGTAAAAGAAAGCCGTAATGACAGCCCCTATCACGATGGCATTGAACTCCGCCGAACGTCTTATCATGAGTGCAAATCCACTGAAATTAGCTGAGCCGTAAACTAGTGCCGAGGGCTGGCTGCGGCAATCGGGTTGTTATCACAACATGAGACAAGCGGTAATATCGCGCAACCGGCGAGAACCCTCAGGCTTCAAGCTGCGGTCGGACACGGGGAGGAATATCCGCGGCCGGCCTGTCCGCCGATATCCGTGTTTCGCAGCTTCACCTCGTCATCGGGATGGGATCGACGGCGCGCGTGCGCCGCCTTTTTTCTTGAAAAGCCAAGGATTCGCGGATAAGCAAAATTCATCTCTTCGTGCTATCTCTAGCGACGAAGCAAAGCCCCGGCGACGGGGATTGAGACCATGGAAGGCGGGCGCAGCCCGCATAGTCGGAGACGCCGCAGTCATGTCTGCCAAGATCTATCGTCCAGCCAAGACCGCCATGCAGTCCGGCAAGGCCAAGACCCATCTCTGGGTGCTCGAATTCGATCAGGAGTCGCCGCGCAAGATCGATCCCATGATGGGCTACACCTCCTCGGGCGATACACGTCAGCAGGTGAAGCTCACCTTCGAAACGCAGGAACTGGCCGAAGCCTACGCCCAGCGCAATGGCATCGAATATCGCGTCATCGCCCCCAAGGACCCGATCCGTCAGGTTGTCGCCTATCCGGATAATTTCCGCTATACCCGTACACAGCCCTGGACGCATTGAGATTTCTCGTCCAGAACTGCCGCATCCGGTCGCGCCCCCTGAACGCGACCGCCGGACGGCCCCTTAGCTCAGCTGGATAGAGCACCTGCCTTCTAAGCAGGTTGTCGCAGGTTCGATTCCTGCAGGGGTCGCCACCATTCAACTGATCTTGAATCTTCGACAGCCGCATCACGGCCCGCATTGTCCGGGCGTGCGCGCCGTCACTTCGCCTTCTTCGTCGTCGTGGCGCTGACGATCCGGTCGCCCGGTTTGATTCCGAGTTTGGCGACGATGCCGGCATTGAGTTCGACGACGTATTTCACCGGGCTCATCGAATCGATGATGTCGCGCGAATAGGGCGTTGCGTTTTCCTTGATGTGGCGGATCGTGCCGGTGTCGTCGGAAAAAAGCATGTCGAGCGGCAGGATGGTGTTTTCCATCCACATAGTGACGCGCCGCGGCTCGTCGAAATCGAAGATCATGCCGGCATCATCGGCCATCACTTTGCGAAACATCAGTCCGTGAGCGCGCTGATCGGGAGTTGAGGCAATCTCGACAGTGAAATGCAGCACCTTGCCCGCAGCTGTCTGGATGAGCAGCGGCTCCTTGTCGAACCGCATCTGCTCTTCGCCCAGAGCCGGCAGGGCAACCATGAAAAAAAGCGCCAGGATGGCGCTTCTGATCGCATGAAACAGGATTGGGCCGCGCATATCAGTGCGACCGGCTGGCGGGGCTCGGAACATCGGGATGGATCTCCGCGGCCATCAGGCCCTTCTCGCCGTCGCCGAAGCGAACGAGCACGACCTGGCCGGGGCGCAATTCCGTCAGGCCGAACCGGCGGAGCGTTTCCATGTGCACGAAGATGTCTTCGGTGCCCTCGCCGCGTGTCAGGAAGCCGAAGCCCTTGGTGCGGTTGAACCACTTGACGAGCGCCCGCTCGAGCCCGCTCGTCGCGGTGACCTGCACATGGGTGCGCACCGGCGGCATCTGCGAGGGATGAACCGCCGTCGACTGGTCCATCGAGAGGATCTTGAAAGCCTGGTAGCCGCGTTCGCGGCGCTGGATGAGGGCGACGATGCGCGTTCCCTCCAGGATCGTCTGGTAACCGTCGCGGCGCAGGCAGGTCACATGCAGGAGAACATCCTGCATACCATTGTCTGGCACGATGAAACCGAAACCCTTGGCGACGTCGAACCACTTGACGACGCCGGTGATTTCCACAAGATCGACCGCCTCCGCCGATAGCTCGTCAAGATCGGAGTATTCGTTCGATGAAATCCTATCAGCCATTGTCGCCAGCCCCTCGAATACGCGTCACACTGTTACGGTTAACTGATTCTTGAAATCAAGATTAACATCTTGGTAACGGATAAGCGCAAGTCCTAGTTTTCGGTTATTCCCAGCTGCACATTTTATAAAGATGACTTGCCCGAAGCTGACCTCGCATCGCCGAAAAAAGCTAGCCCCAATAAAGGAGTAAATAGAATGCGTTATCTCCATACAATGGTTCGCGTCAAAGACCTGGACGCCTCACTCGCCTTTTACACCACCCTGTTCGGGCTGAAGGAGATCCGCCGCCACGAAAATGAGAAGGGCCGATTCACCCTGGTTTTCCTCGCCGCCCGCGACGATCTCGACCGTGCGCGCAGCGAAAAGGCTCCCTGCCTCGAGCTTACCTATAACTGGGACACGGAAGATTATAGCGGAGGACGCAATTTCGGCCACCTCGCCTACGAGGTCGACGATATCTACGCAACCTGCCAGCATCTGATGGACAATGGCATCACCATCAACCGGCCGCCGCGCGACGGGAACATGGCCTTCGTGCGCTCGCCCGACGGCATTTCGATCGAAATCCTGCAGAAGGGCAGCCCGCTCGCCGCCGCCGAGCCCTGGACCTCGATGGGCAATACCGGCGCCTGGTAAGGCTTTTTTCCGCAAGGCTTTTGCGAGGCTTGCGGCTTTTTCGATTTCGGGTCCGGCCGGCGCCTTAGCGCTTGCCGCGATCCGGCGCCGCAGGCAATCTCCCGGTGACTCGAAGCGGATGGTGGCGTTTTTCGCCCCTAATTCCGCATCCACCGGAGACTGTCGCTTGCCTAACATGCAGATGCGGATGCCCGTGACGGGCGCTTTGCTGATCGCCACCTCGGTGCTGGCGCTGTCCGGCTGCACATCGGACAAGAAGGCGCTCGATTCCGCAGCGGCGGTTCCGGCGGCCCAAGTCGCGCCCCCCCAGCTTGCCGCAGCAGCGCCTGCAAGCCCTGCCCCGCGTTCGGTCTATACGGATCCCCGGCTCGTCAATGTCTCCGGCGCTCAAGCAGCACCTCAGGCCGCGGTGGTGGATCCGAACGCCGCTGTCCCGCCCGCCAATCCGGCGGCATCGGCACCTGCCAATATCGGCGGGCTCGTCATGCAGTCGACCCGGATCAATGCACAGGCAATGAGCATCTTTTCCGATCACCAGCCGGGGCCGCAGAACAACAGCACATCCACCGTCATCCAGCCGCAGGCCTATGCGCCGGTGGAAGGTGTCGTGCCGGCGAGAAGCAGCGTTTACAGCCAGCAGCCCACATCGGCACAGCCGGCGGAGCCGGTGCTGCCGCAGCAGTCCTCGCAGAATGGCAGCACACAGCCTGCGCCGGTTCAGACAGCGTCGCTCGCGACCGGCAGTATTCCGACTTCGACTGTCAATGCGCTCTACAGCGCCCCGAAGCAGAACCTGCTCGGCAGCCTCTCCGGCCTGCTGCAGAAGGCATCCCTGCCCGGCATGACGCGTATCGCGCCGAACGGGCTGCATCTTCAGAACGACAAGGTCGAGGTCGGCTGCTTCAAGCCCGACTTGCTGAACGTGATCAAGACGGTCGAAAACCATTTCGGCCGGCCTGTTATCGTCACGTCAGGCTACCGCGACGAAGAGCATAACCGCCAGGTCGGCGGCGCTGACGAATCGATGCACAAGAGCTGCGAGGCGGCCGACATCCAGATCGACGGCGTCACGAAATGGGATATCGCCGCCTATATCCGCTCGCTACCGAACCGCGGTGGCGTCGGCACCTATTGCCACACGGATTCGGTCCATCTCGACACCGGCAAGAGCCGTGACTGGAACTGGGGTTGCGGCGGCAAACGCGCGCCAATAACCACCGCAAGAGCCATCTGATCCCACAAGCGCGGATCGGCGTCACGCCAGGTCAGCTCTATCCCGCGAGTTTGCGGCAATTCCCACAAACCTTTGATTCGGCTAACCTAATCCTCAAAAATACACCAGCCGAAATATCTGTCATTTTTTTGCAAAAAATCGAATTTGGCGCTTGCGGCTTTCGAAGGTGCTGACTATAAGGGCGCCACCACGAAGGAAGCGCCCTTCGTCTATCGGTTAGGACACCAGATTTTCATTCTGGGAAGAGGGGTTCGACTCCCCTAGGGCGTGCCACTTCTTCTTTCTCAATTGTCAAAGCAATTCGTGATCTGCTTGCAGATGTCACCGCGCTTTCCTATTTTAACGAAGTTGGCCTGCGCCCTTCGTCTATCGGTTAGGACGACAGATTCTCATTCTGTAAAGAGGGGTTCGACTCCCCTAGGGCGTACCAAAATATCACAAAATCAGACACTTAGATAAAAGTGTCGCTGACATCATTATATCTTTTCCCTCGTTTGTCACACCATTTAGGAGGGAAAGGCAATGAGCTGTTTTGAAAATCTACCGCGAGAGGGGCCAGGAAGCCGCCCTCAACTTCGCGTGAGCGCTGGCTAGATCCTGAGTACGAGGCGGTATGCGGAACCTTACCGATCCCATCTCGTTGTACCAGTAGGAAAGCACGGGTGTTCCTCCTGTGCGATCCGTCTTTGTCAGGACTTGCCCCGCCTAGGCGGGGCATTTTTTGTCCGGCAGCGTACGGGAACCGCAGGGGCACATTAAGGTTATCGCAAAGTTGGGTCGTGCGGAGGAAAGTTTTCGGTCTGCTCCCAAGCGACGCTCCGCGCGGCCCGGCACCTTCGGCGCCGTCGCTCGCCCCGGTGATGATCGTGCCCTGGTGGCCGCCATTGCCGCTCCTCCGGTCCTAAGGTTGTTTATGCCCAAGCTGATATCTGTGGTCGGACGACGATGGAGCAAGCCGCCTACTACTCAGAAAGCCACCGTAAAAAGATGGCTACGAAGGGGATGAAGTTCCTGCAAAAAGAGGCGGTGGCCGAGGAACGGAAAGAGGACAGGTTGGCGTACCAGCTTGTAATCAGGTCGAAGCCATCCCCAACACCGATCCTTCTCCGACTTCGCCTTGCCACCGCAGCGCTGTTTTCCACAGCCGAAAAAAATCGGCGAAAACGATGATTTTTTCGCGTCTTGGCGCTTGCGGCTTTCGAAGGTGCTGACTATAAGGGCGCCACCACGAAGGAAGCGCCCTTCGTCTATCGGTTAGGACACCAGATTTTCATTCTGGGAAGAGGGGTTCGACTCCCCTAGGGCGTGCCACTTCTTCTCTCTCAATGACATGGGTTCGATCGCTTGCGCGACAGTGCTATTTTGCCGGCGCTGCGTCGCAGACGCGCAGTTGGATGCGGCGCGCACCCTGGTAATGCTCGGCGCCGAGCGAACCCGCGACATGCAGGCTCGCGCCGCGCGAATTGAGCAGCAGGTTGCCCAGCGCCGTATCGGCGGCGCGGAAGGCGATGCCGTCGAGCCGCGATCCATCCATTGCCTCCATCGTCACCTTCACATGCTTCTCGCCGACGAGGCGCGCATCGCGCACACGATGGGCCGGCACGGCAAAGAGCGGTTGCGAATGGCCGGAGCCATAGGGGCCGGCCGCCTCCAGGCGATCGATGAGTTCGAGCGTGGCGCCGCTGGCGCCGATCGCCCCGTCGATCTTCAAGGTCTCGTTGGCGACGAGGTTCGCCACCGTCCTTGCCGCCTTTTCGGTGAAGAAGGTCCTCAACCTGCCGAGATCGGCGCGCTCGACGGTCAGCCCCGCGGCCATGGCGTGGCCGCCGCCCTTGACGAGCAGCCCCTCGTCGACCGCGGCGCGCACCATCCTGCCCATGTCGAAGCCGTTGATCGAGCGGCCCGAGCCGGTGCCGCGACCGGAGGCATCGAAGGCGATCGCGAAGGCCGGGCGTTTGAACTTCTCCTTCAGCCGCGCCGCAATCAGCCCGACGATGCCGGGATGCCATTTCTCATGGGCGGTGACGATGACGGAGGCGCCCTCGCCGTCGCCATATTCGGCGAGCGCCTCGGCTTCCGCCTCCTGCAGCATGACGGCCTCCATCGCCTGGCGTTCGCGGTTGAGTTCGTCGAGGCGCTGGGCGATCACCTCAGCCTCACCGGCATCGTCAAGCGTCAGCAGCCGGCTTCCGAGGGCCGCGTCGCCGATCCGCCCGCCGGCATTGATGCGCGGGCCGATCAGGAAGCCGAAATGATAGGGTGTGACCGGGCCTGAAAGCCCGGCTTTGCGGAAGAGTGCCGCAAGCCCGGCATTGCTCTGGTGGCGGGCAGCAACCAGGCCCTTCACCACATAGGCGCGGTTGAGGCCCTTCAACGGCACGACATCGCAAACCGTCGCCAATGCAACGATGTCAAGCCATTGCAAGAGGTCGATCGCCAGGATGCGCTTGTTGCCGGCCGCGCGCAGCAGGCGCAGCGTCGCGACCAACACCATGAAGACGACGCCGGCGGCGCAAAGATGCCCCTGCCCCGACAGATCGTCCTCACGGTTCGGATTAACAAGCGCATGGCAGCGCGGCAGCTCATGTGTCACCTGATGGTGATCGATGACGACAACATCGATGTCGCGCGCGGCAGCCGCCGCCAGCGCGTCGTGACTGGTGGAGCCGCAATCGACGGTAACGATCAGTTGGGCACCGTTGTCGATCAACTGGTTGATCGCCGCCGGATTGGGGCCGTAACCTTCGAAGACGCGGTCGGGGATATAGATGGTCGCCTTGACGCCGAAATGGCTGAGGAAGCGGAACATCAGCGCCGAGGAGGCCGCGCCGTCGACATCGTAGTCGCCGAAGATCGCGACGCTCTCGCCGCGCTCGATCGCCCGCACCAGACGGGCCGCGGCCTTTTCGCAATCGGTCAGGCTATGGGGATCGGGCATCAGGCTGCGGATGGTCGGATCGAGAAATTCGATCGCATCGTCCACCGGCACGCCGCGCCCGGCCAGCACGCGAGCGATCAGATCCGGCAGGCCGTGGATCTGTGACATGGCGAGCGCGCGATTCTGCCCGGCCTGGTCGAGCCGCGCCACCCAACGATTGTCGAGCGCGGATTTCTCCACGCCGAGAAAGGCGCGCTGTACCGGATCGACGGGATCTGCCATGCCACACTCCGCTGACTTCATCTGCTCTTTTTACAGGAGCAGCGGAGATAACATAGCGGGGGATTTGCAGACACGGATTTTTACCAGAATACTGTCCAGATCAGCATGGCAATGCCGGCAAACTGCACCAGCAGAAACGAAAACAGCGTCAGCAGAATGGCCCAGTTGCGGCCTTCCGGATTGTCGTCATCGCCGTCAGCCTCGTCATGGACCTCATGACTGATGTCACGGTGCATTGGCTTGAGGATTTGCTCAAGCATATCAGGAGGGTTGGGCGGCTCGTCGCTCGGGCGGCCATACCCCTTCCCGGCATGGCTGTCCTTGCTCATGAAATTCTCCACGCCGGCGACTCACCATCTATGGTTTTATTTATATCAATATTTCGGTATTTGTTAATATAGACTTCCGTACGGGGAGCCTGACCGATCAACAAAAAACCGCCCTGCCAGAGACAGAGCGGTTCATCGTCCCCAAGCGGGAAAAACTTAAGCTTCTTCTTTCGGCCGCTCGATGCGAATCACCTGCGGCTCGCCGAAGAGATAACCTTCCGACTTGATCGAAGCGACCGCCTTGCGGACCGACTCTTCCATCGTTGCGTGCGTGACGAGAATAATCGTCTGGTGGTGCGACGGCGCCAGATGCTGTTTGGAGCGCTGGACGATCGATTCCAGCGATATGTTGTTTTCAGCCATGCGGGTTGCGACGCTGGCAAAGACGCCGGTGCGGTCGAGCACGGTCAGGCGGATGAAATAGCCGCCCTCATGGCTCTGCATTTGCGCCTTGCGGTAGGGCTCCAGCGCCGTTGCGGGATGACCGAGAACCGGCACGCGCTGGGCGCCGGGCTGGCTCTTGGCGATATCGGCGATATCGCCGAGCACGGACGAGGCCGTCGCGTTGCCGCCGGCGCCAGGGCCGACCATCAGCAGTTCGCCGAGCACGTCGGATTCGATCGCCACCGCATTGGTAACGCCGTCGACCTGGGCAATGACCGAATCGACCGGCACCATGGTCGGGTGCACGCGCTGCTCGATGCCGGTATCGGTGCGCTGGGCAACGCCGAGCAGCTTGATGCGATAACCGAGCTCGGCGGCGGCGTGGATATCCTCGATCGAGATGTTGGTGATGCCTTCGAGATAGATGTCGTCTGCCGCGATCTTATTGCCGAAGGCGAGCGTCGTCAGGATAGCAAGCTTGTGGGCCGTGTCGTTGCCCTCGATATCGAAGGCGGGATCGGCCTCGGCATAACCCAGCCGCTGCGCTTCCTTGAGGCATTCGGCGAAGGAAAGCCCCTCCTTCTCCATCTTGGTCAGGATGTAATTGCAGGTGCCGTTCATGATGCCGTAGATGCGCGAGACGGCATTGCCGGTCAGCGATTCGCGCAGCGCCTTGATGACGGGGATGCCGCCGGCGACCGCCGCCTCGAAATTCAGCAACGCGCCCTTCTCCTCGGCAATCGTCGCAAGCTCGACGCCGTGATAGGCAAGCAGCGCCTTGTTGGCTGTCACCACATGGAGACCACGCTGGAGTGCGGCGCGCACCGAGGTGTTGGCAGCGCCTTCGGCGCCGCCCATCAGCTCGACGAAGACGTCGATATCGCCCTTTTCGGCAAGCTCTTCCGGCCGGTCGAACCAGGTAACCGCGGAAAGATCGACGCCGCGGTCCCGCGTCCTGTCACGCGCGGAGACCGCGGTGATGGTGATCGGACGCCCGCAGGTGACGGCAAGCTCGTTGCTCTTCTGCTGAATGATGCGGACTAGCGAGGCGCCAACGGTGCCCAAGCCCGCAATGCCGATTTTGAGGGCATCTGCCATGGATCGATCCTGAATGTCTGTGTGGCGGCAGCCGCGGGGCGCGGCTGCCGAAGGGTTGGATTAACGGTGCGCGTTCAGCGAAATGACGTTATGCATCGTTTCGTCTGCCGTCGACATGAACTTCTTGATGTTGCGGGCAGCCTGGCGGATGCGGTGTTCGTTCTCGACCAGCGCCAGACGGACATAGTCGTCGCCCATCTCGCCGAAGCCGATGCCCGGGGCAACGGCGACGTCGGCCTTCTCGACCAGCAGCTTGGAAAATTCCAGCGAACCGAGATGGCGGAACTTTTCCGGGATCTTCGCCCAGGCAAACATGGTGGCGGCCGGTGGCGGCACGTCGAATCCGGCCTTGCCGAAGCTTTCAACCATGACGTCACGGCGACGTTTATAGACGTTGCGGACTTCCGCAATATCGGAGCCGTCGCCGTTCAGGGCATGTGTCGCCGCAACCTGGATCGGCGTGAAGGCGCCATAATCGAGGTAAGACTTTACGCGGGTGAGCGCCGCGATCAGCCGCTCGTTACCGACGGCAAAGCCCATGCGCCAGCCGGGCATGGAGAAGGTCTTCGACATCGAGGTGAACTCCACCGTCACATCCATGGCGCCCGGCACTTCGAGAACCGACGGCGGCGGCGCCTCGTCGAAATAGATCTCCGAATAGGCAAGGTCGGACAGCACGATGATGTCGTGCTTCTTGGCGAAGGCAATGACGTCCTTGTAGAAATCGAGCGTCGCGACAAAGGCCGTCGGGTTCGAGGGATAGTTGAGGATCAGCGCCAGGGGCTTCGGGATCGAATGCCTGACCGCGCGCTCGAGCGGCGGAAAGAAGGTCTCGTCCGGCTCCACCGACATCGAGCGGATGACGCCGCCTGCCATCAGGAAGCCGAAGGCGTGAATCGGATAGGTCGGGTTCGGGCAGAGAATGACGTCGCCGGGCGCGGTAATCGCCTGCGCCATATTGGCGAAGCCTTCCTTGGAGCCGAGGGTGGCGACCACCTGCGTATCCGGGTTGAGCTTGACGCCGAAACGGCGGGCATAATAGGCGGCCTGGGCGCGGCGCAGCCCCGGAATGCCCTTGGAGGAGGAATAACGGTGGGTGCGCGGATCCTGCACGACCTCACACAGCTTATCGACGATCGCCTGGGGAGTGGGAAGGTCGGGGTTTCCCATGCCGAGATCGATGATATCGGCGCCGCCCGCTCGCGCGCTTGCTTTCAAACGGTTGACCTGTTCGAAAACATAAGGCGGCAAACGCCGGACTTTGTGAAACTCTTCCATTTCATTCCCCATGGAAAGGCGGCATTTCGGGCCGCAGTCGAAGTTCGTTCCGTCTCCCGGCGGCTGCGACACGAACTTCAGAATCGCAACGCCGTATTCATCAGACCTAAGCCACGCGGCAAATCTTTGACGGAAAGGCCGCGCAACGCGCATTATCGGGAAAATCGTATCTTCCGATCCATCCGGAAGGCTTTGCGTCCAAATTGCCTGAAAGGCAAGGTCTATTTGGAGATTTCGGAGAGCGTATCCGTGCCGTGTTCGGCGGCGAGGCGGCGCATTTCGGCGACCTTGGCCTGATATTCGGCCTCCGAGAGCGTACCGGCCTTGCGGCGGGCAGCAAGTGCCGTCAACTGATGCTGCAGGTCGGCCGCCTGCTCGTCGCTCATCTGAACATTGGCGGCCGTCAGCGGCGCGCCGAAATTCGGATAGCCGTCCGGCGACTTTGCCAGGCCGCCTTCGACCGCATCGCCCTTGGTGGCCGGCATGACGACGGCGGTCGGCGCCGCTCGCTTGGCGGCGGCCGCGGCTTTCTCTTCCGCCGTCAGATTGCATCCGGCAAGGGCCATCGCCGCAGCGACGCAGATCAATGCGGTGCGGTTGAAGGTCGCGATGCGCCGAATGCCGTTTTTCGTCATGCCTCAAAATCCAGTTCTGATTGCGTCGACTGTTAAATTTGTCGCAGCCACAAAGCAATAGCATGAGCCGGCGCGCGTGGAACTTGTTTTCTCGTTCGATCACGATGTACAACGAATGGATAAAAACAGTGCTGCCGCCGGGAGGAAATGGTGACCGACAGCAAGCAGGAAAATGGCGGCCAGAAGAATGGCGGCAAGGCCGGTTTCGACGCGACCGATCTCGATCCCTATGTATTGAAGGATCCAGAGGCCATGGCGATGAATTTCGCCCGGGCGCTCGAAAATCTCGGGCAGGCTGCCTCGGCCTGGCTTGCGCCGCGCGAACGCGGCGAGATCACCCAAACCGCCGTCGATCCGATGACCGACATGGTCAAGACGCTTTCCAAGGTCAGCGAATACTGGATTACCGATCCGCGCCGCACCTTCGAGGCGCAGACGCAGCTAATGTCGTCGTTCTTCGGCATCTGGATGCGTTCGATGCAGCGCGTGCAAAGCATGCAGGCGCCTCCTGAACCAGACACCCGCAAGGACAAGCGCTTCTCCGACGAGGACTGGCAGAAGAACCCTTTCTTCGATTTTCTCCGCCAGGTTTATTTCGTCACATCGGATTGGGTGGAGAAGCTGGTGTCGGAGACCGATGGTCTCGACGAGCACACCAAGCACAAGGCCGGCTTCTACGTGAAGCAGATCACGGCCGCCCTTTCGCCGAGCAATTTTGTCGCCACCAATCCGCAACTCTACCGCGAAACGATCGCAACCAGCGGCGAGAACCTGGTGCGGGGAATGAAGATGCTGGCCGAGGACATCGCTGCCGGAAACGGCGATCTTCGCCTGCGCCAGACCGACATGACGAAATTCGCCGTCGGCCGCGACATGGCGCTGACGCCGGGCAAGGTGATCGCCCAGAACGATATCTGCCAGATCATCCAGTACGAGGCTTCGACGGAAACGGTGCTGAAACGGCCGCTGCTGATCTGCCCGCCCTGGATCAACAAATTCTATATTCTCGACCTCAACCCGCAGAAATCCTTCATCAAATGGTGCGTCGACCAGGGGCAGACAGTCTTCGTCATTTCCTGGGTCAACCCGGATGCCCGCCACGCCGAGAAAGACTGGGCGGCCTATGCCCGCGAGGGCATCGATTTCGCGCTCGAGACGATCGAGAAGGCGACGGGCGAGAAGGAGGTCAACGCTGTCGGCTACTGCGTCGGCGGCACGCTGCTGGCGGCGACACTGGCGCTGCATGCCAGGGAAAAGAACAAGCGCATCAAGACCGCGACCCTATTCACCACCCAGGTCGACTTCACCCATGCCGGCGACCTCAAGGTCTTCGTCGACGAGGAGCAGCTTGCCGCGCTCGAAGAGCATATGCAGGCGGCCGGCTATCTCGACGGTTCGAAGATGTCGATGGCTTTCAACATGCTGCGCGCATCCGAGCTGATCTGGCCTTATTTCGTCAACAGCTATCTCAAGGGCCAGGAGCCCCTGCCCTTCGACCTGTTGTTCTGGAACGCCGATTCGACCCGCATGGCGGCGGCAAACCATGCCTTCTACCTGCGCAATTGCTATCTGAAGAATGCGCTGACGAAAAACGAGATGATCCTCGACGGCAAGCCCGTGTCGCTGAAAGACGTGAAGATCCCGATCTATAATCTCGCCACGCGCGAGGATCACATCGCGCCTGCCAAGTCCGTCTTCGTCGGCAGCCGGTTCTTCGGCGGCAAGGTGGACTTCGTTGTCACCGGCTCGGGACATATTGCCGGCGTCGTCAACCCGCCCGACAAGAAGAAGTATCAATACTGGACCGGCGGCCCCGCCAAGGGGGACTACGAGACCTGGATCGAGAAGGCGACCGAGACGCCGGGATCCTGGTGGCCGCACTGGCAGGCCTGGATCGAGACGCATGATGACAGGCGTGTGCCGGCGCGCAAACCCGGCGGCGATGCGCTGAACGCGATCGAGGAAGCGCCGGGAAGCTACGTGATGGAACGCGCCTGAGAAGGCCCTGCGCATCTCTTTTTGAGACGCCGCGAGAAAGAACGACGCGGCGTAAACAAATTAGAAACCATAATTCGTCATCCTTGCGAAACAGTCGGAAGTCGCGAGTGGTCTAAATTCGGCCCACTTGCGCCTTTACCGGCCCCGGCGAAGTTTAGTCAGTCAGTGCCGCCGGCCTGCGTAGCGAGTTTGAAAGACGAGTGTAGTATGGCGTTTGCGGTTGGGACGTTCAATAACGTCACCCCTCTTGGCGGATCTGCTTTTCGTTTGCGCAGATCTCGCGGTTTCCTTTACGGTGTCGTCGGCGCCGGATTTCTGACCTCCACATGGTTGATCGCGACCTTCGCGACGATGCATTCCGTCGGCGCTCCGGCTTCTCAGCCCGAGAGCTTCACGCAGGTCGCATCGATGCCGAAGCTGAAGCCGGCAACGCAGCACGAACGACTGATCCATGTCGGCAAGGCTGACCGGCTGGCCGCCTTCGATGCCAAGCCGGTCGTCGCCCTGACGGCGCACCTCATCCAGTCGCATGCGCAAAAGACCAATGCCGCCGCAACGGCATCGCTGGCGCTTGCAAAGAACAATCGTCTGGCCGCGCCTGCCGAACCGCCGGTCGCCGTCGCCGCCGTAACGCCGTCCGATACCGCGAAATTCGCCAGGGACGACGCCGCCACGCCGCCGGTCGAGCTCGCCCAGGCGGAGACGGAAGCAGAGAGTGATGACCGCATCATCATTCCTTCCAAGGAAACTGTCGCGGCCGTCGAACTCCCTGCCCTGCTCGCACTTGCAGATGCCGGACCGCAGCAGATCGCGCCGGCCCCGGTCGAGCCCGCTCGAGTCGAGCCGGCGGCACCAGCCCTCAAAACGGTGTCGCTGCCGCAGGAAAAATCTGCGCCCGTGGAAGTCGCCGAGGCCGGAGAGCAGCAGCCCTTCGATCTGGTGCTGGCGCCGGACGAAGGCTCCGTGCCGCTGCCGATGGCGCGTCCCGATGGCCTCATCGGCAAACCGGCACCCGCCGGCAGAGGGGCGCAGCGCCCTGCCGAGCCTGCGCTTGCCTATGCTCAGCCGAACTCGCCGATCCAGGATGAGCAGGACGATGCCGTGCCGCGCTACGACAAGCCGGTCTTCTCGCCGAAGCTGCGCGCCGGTGTGGCGATCTACGACATCGAGAACAGCACGGTCTATCTGCCGAACGGCGAGAGGCTGGAAGCCCATTCCGGCCTCGGCAAAATGCGCGACAACCCGCGTTACGTAGACAAGAAGATGCGCGGCCCGACGCCGCCGCACACCTACGCGCTGACCATGCGCGAAAGCCTCTTCCACGGTGTCGAGGCGCTGCGGCTGACGCCACTCCAGGGCTCGGATGCCATCTATGACCGTGTCGGCCTGCTTGCCCACACCTACATGCTCGGCAAGAACGGCGATTCCAACGGCTGCGTCTCCTTCAAGGATTACAAGCGCTTCCTCGCCGCCTACAAGCGCGGCGACATCAGGCAGCTCGTGGTCGTGCCGAGGCTGAACAACAAACCGTCTTCAACGCTCGCCTCGCTGTTTTCGTCGCGCAGCTGACGGACAGGACAAAGAGCAGCCACCTGCCCTGTTGAAGGGTTACTTCAACCAGGCTGCGATTCGCTCCACTGCCTCGGCGATCTCGGCCTCTGAGCCAGCATAGGACAGGCGCAGGGTTCGATGTCCCTCCAGCGGATCGAAGTCGAGGCCGGGTGTGGCGGCGACGTCGATTTCGGCGAGCATGCGTTTGGCAAAACCCATGCTGTCATTGGTGAAGCGGGTGACGTCGAGATAGGCGTAGAAGGCGCCATCCATCGGCGAGGCGATCGAAAGGCCGATCTGCGGCAGGCGCCGCATCAGCAGCTCGCGGTTGGCGGCATAACTCGCCTTATAACGATCGAGCTCGGCGCCGGCGCCAAGCGCGGCGGTGGCGGCGATCTGCGAGAGTTCGGGCGGGGAGATATAGAGGCTCTGCGCCACCCGCTCGATCGGCCGCACCAGGCGCTCCGGCAGCACCATCCAGCCTATCCGCCAGCCGGTCATGCAATAATATTTGGAGAAAGAGTTGATGACGATCGCCTCGTCGGTCAGCTCAAGCGCGCTCGCCTCCTCGCCGGCAAAGGTCAGCCCGTGATAGATCTCATCGGAGATGAAGGCGATGGAATGGGCCGCGCAGTAATCCGCAAGCGCCTTCAGCCCATTGCGGCCGGTCACCGTGCCGGTCGGGTTGGCGGGGCTTGCAAGCAGCACGCCCTTCAGCGTCAGGCCGCTTTCCTTCTGCGCCGCCTCAAGGCTCTCAGGTGTGAGCGTGAAGTGGGTTTCGGCCGTTACCGGCACCTCGACCACCTTCAGGCCGAGTGCGCCCAGAATATTGCGATAGGCGGGATAACCGGGTCTTGCGATCGCCACAGCATCGCCGGCATCGAAGAGCGTGAGGAAGGCGAGATTGAAGCCGGCCGAGGATCCGGTGGTGATGGCGATGCGCGCGGGATCGATCTCCAGGCCGTGGCGATCCTTATAGTGCCGGGCAAGCGCCGATTTCAGCCGCGCCGTTCCCAGCGCATCGGTATAGCCGATCCGGCCTTCGGCAAGAGCTTCACGCGCCGCTTCGAGGGCCGCCTGAGGGGCGGGATGCGAGGGCTGGCCGACGGCCATCGAGATGACCGGATTGCCGGCCGCACGCCGCTTCGTCGCCTCGGCCAGGACGTCCATGGCATGAAAGGGCTCGACTTCGCTGCGTTTCGATATGGAAAACAAGATCGCTTCTCGCTCGACTTATTCGATGGTGGCCAGACAATTGCCGCATTAATCGGCTCATCACAATCCCGCGAGGGCGGCGCGAGGGTGAAAATTCCTGTTTGAACAGAACTCGACGCACCGTACCTTGACGCGACGCGTTCAAGTCCATAACCCGGCGACGGTCTTCCCGACCAAGACCACATTGCCGATGACGAGGATATCATGGCCTTCTTCTCGAAAAGCTTCACCGCACTGGCGCTTGCCGCATCGATCGCTCTTCCGTTTCCGGCGGCAGCGCTCGACGACCAGCAGAAGAAGGAGTTCGGCGAATTCATCAAGCAATACCTGATCGAAAATCCCGAGATCATGCTCGATGTCCAGGATGCGCTGCAGAAGAAGCAGGAAGCCCAGCGGCTGGTGAAGGCCAATATGGCAATCGATGAGAACACCGCCGACATCTTCGATTCGAAGAACGACGTCACGCTCGGCAACCCCAAGGGCGATGTAACCGTCGTCGAATTCTTCGATTATAATTGCAGCTACTGCCGGCACGCGCTTCCCGACATGCAGGCGATGCTGAAGAAGGACAAGAACGTCCGCTTCGTGCTCAAGGAATTTCCGATCCTCGGGCCGGATTCGGTCGCCGCCCACAAGGTGGCCGACGCCTTCCGCAAGCTGGCGCCGGAGAAATACGCCGATTTCCACGTCGCCCTTCTCGGCAGCGAGGGCCGCGCCTCCGACGAAACGGCGGTCGCAGTCGCCGCCTCGCTCGGCGTCAGCGAGGACAAGATCCGCGCCGAGATGGCAAAGAGCCCGAATGACAGCATCGTCCAGGCGACCTACCAGCTCGCCTCCAGCCTCGGCATCAGCGGCACGCCCTCCTATGTGATCGGTAAAGAACTGGTGCCGGGCGCCGTCGGGCTCGACGATCTGGAAGGCAAGGTCAAGAACATGCGCAGCTGCGGCAAGACCACCTGCTGAGCAAAGCAATCGCCGATCGGCCGCCCATCAAATCGCCAAAATCGAAGCGTTTCAACCATGTGGACAAATGTGGCACGATTCCCGCTGCCCAATCCGTAAGGGCTTTCAATCGGCCTTCGCGGAGTCTATAGGTTGCCGTCGTACATTTTTCGGAACATTCGATGACGCAAACGATTTTTGTCCTGAACGGCCCCAACCTGAATATGCTGGGTAAAAGAGAGCCCGGCATTTATGGCGGCAAGACGCTGAAGGACATCGAGGCGGACTGCAAGGCTGCCGGCCGCGAACTCGGCTTCGATATCGATTTCCGCCAGAGCAACCACGAAGGCGCACTGGTCGACTGGTTCCATGAGGCGGACGAAAAGGCGGCCGGCGTTGCCATCAATGCGGGCGCCTATACGCATACATCGGTCGCGCTGCATGATGCGATCCGCGCTATATCCATTCCCGTCATCGAGCTCCACATATCCAACGTGCATGCACGGGAAGAATTCCGCCACAAGTCGATGATCGCGCCCGCATGCAAGGGCGTGATCTGCGGCTTCGGGCCTTACAGCTACATCCTGGCGCTCCACGCGCTGAAGAACATCACGGCATAAGAATAAGACAGGGCAACACCATGGCTGAAAAGAAATCGGGTATCGATCAGGCACTGATCCGCGATCTCGCCAACATTCTCAACGAAACGGATCTGACGGAGATCGAGGTCGAGCAGGACGACCTGCGCATTCGCGTTTCGCGCGCCGGCACCCAGCAATATGTCCAGGCGCCGATCGCAGCACCTGCCTATGCCGCGCCCGCAGCTGCCGCACCGGCAGCAGCAGCCGCCGCACCGGCCGCGGCTCCCTCCCGCAATCCGGCGAACGTCGTCAATGCACCGATGGTCGGCACCGTCTACATGGCGCCCGCTCCGGGCGCGCGTCCCTTCATCGAAATCGGCGCGACCGTCAAGGAAGGCCAGACGCTGATCATCATCGAAGCGATGAAGACGATGAACCAGATCCCCTCGCCGAAGTCGGGCAAGGTGACGGAAATCCTCGTCGATGACGGACATCCCGTCGAATACGGCCAAGCCCTCGTCGTCATCGAATAGGCCCATGCCCATGATTTCGAAAATCCTCATCGCCAATCGCGGGGAAATCGCCCTTCGCGTGCTCCGGGCCTGCAAGGAACTCGGCATTGCCTGCGTCGTGGTTCATTCCACCGCCGATGCCGATGCCATGCATGTGCGCCTTGCCGACGAAAGTGTTTGCATCGGCCCGCCGTCTTCGCGCGAGAGCTATCTCAATATCCACCAGATCGTCGCCGCCTGCGAGATCACCGGCGCCGATGCCGTGCATCCGGGCTACGGCTTTCTGTCGGAAAATGCCAAGTTCGCCGATATCCTCGAAGCCCACGGCATCACCTTCATCGGGCCGACGGCGGACCATATCCGCATCATGGGCGACAAGATCACCGCCAAAACAACGGCGCTGGAACTCGGCATTCCGGTCGTTCCTGGTTCGGACGGCGAAGTGAAGACCGAAGAGGATGCGCTGAAGACGGCCGCCGAAATCGGCTATCCCGTGCTGATCAAGGCAACCGCCGGCGGCGGCGGACGCGGCATGAAGGTCGCCAAGAGCGAGGCCGACCTGATCGAGGCCTGGTCGACGGCGCGCACGGAAGCGGCAGCCGCCTTCGGCAACGATGCCGTCTATATGGAAAAATATCTCGGCAAGCCGCGCCACATCGAAATCCAGGTGTTCGGTGATGGCGAAGGCAATGCCATCCATCTTGGCGAACGCGACTGCTCGCTGCAGCGCCGCCACCAGAAGGTCTGGGAAGAGGCGAATTCGCCGGCGCTCAACGTCGAGCAGCGCATGAAGATCGGCCAGATCTGCGCCGACGCCATGAAGAAGCTGAAATATCGCGGCGCCGGCACGATCGAATTCCTCTACGAGAACGGCGAGTTCTATTTCATCGAAATGAACACCCGCCTGCAGGTGGAGCATCCGATCACCGAAGCGATCACCGGCATCGACCTCGTGCACGAACAGATCCGCGTCGCCTCCGGCGGCGGTCTGTCGGTGACGCAGGATGAGGTGCATTTTTCCGGCCACGCCATCGAGTGCCGCATCAATGCCGAGCATCCGCGCACCTTCGTGCCCTCGCCCGGCACGATCACGCATTTCCATGCACCGGGCGGCCTTGGCGTGCGCATCGATTCGGGCGCCTATCAGGGCTACAAGATTCCGCCTTATTACGACAGCCTGATCGGCAAGCTGATCGTTCACGGCCGTACCCGCGTCGAATGCATGATGCGACTGCGTCGCGCACTCGACGAATTCGTCGTCGACGGCATCAATACGACGCTGCCGCTGTTCCAGGATCTCGTCTCCAACCAGGACATCGCCAACGGCGATTACGACATCCACTGGCTGGAACACTACCTCGCCAACGCACCGGCGGCATAGGACAGGAATGGCAGGATCGCGCAGGAAGTCACCAGGCATCACCCCTGACATTCTCCTGCGCGCCTATTCCATCGGCCTCTTCCCGATGGCCGAATCCGCCGACGACCCGGAGATTTTCTGGGTCGAGCCGGAGCTGCGTGGCGTGCTGCCGCTCGACCATTTCCACGTGTCGAAGAGCCTTGCCAAGACGGTGCGCAGGAAACCCTTCGAGATCCGTTTCGATCACGCTTTCGACCAGGTGATCGCGGCTTGCGCGGAGGAAACATCCGGTCGCCCGAGCACCTGGATCAACAAAACGATCCGATCGCTTTACGCGACACTCTTCGACATGGGGCATGCCCACACCGTCGAAGCCTGGGACGGCGACGAACTGGTCGGCGGCCTCTACGGCGTCTCGCTCGGCTCGGCCTTCTTCGGCGAAAGCATGTTTTCGCGCCGGACGGATGCCTCGAAAATCTGCCTCGTGCATCTGGTCGAACGGCTCAGGGAAAAGGGCTTCACCCTGCTCGACACGCAGTTCACCACCGAGCACCTGAAGACGTTCGGAGCGATCGATGTTCCGAAGGCCGATTATGCCCTGATGCTTGCAGCCGCGATGGAATCGCCACACCTCAAGTTTTAAGCGCGATCCTTTCATCCCAGCGTTGATTTTCGAGCCGATTTGAATAGGTTCGGCGCCTGCAACGGGGGATAGAATTTTGAAACGATATTTTGCAGCCGCGATCCTTTTCGCCTTGTTCACAGCTCAGGCCGGCGCCCGCCCTTACCAGGAGATGTTCCCGGACAGGAGCGACTTTTCCGACGCGGAAAAGCCGTTGCTGGAAAAGCTCGATTTTCAGCAGGGAGCAATCAAGCTGCCTGCCGCGAAGGCGACGCTGAACGTGCCGCAAGGCTTCTATTATCTCAATCCCGCCGACACGAAGACGGTGCTTGTCGACATCTGGGGAAATCCCCCGCAGGCGGCGGAGGGAACGATGGGGATGATCTTCCCGGCGAAATACGCGCCGACCGATATCGAGGCCTGGGGTTCCGTCGTGCAATACAGCGCCGACGGCTATGTCTCCGACGCCGATGCCGCGACGACCAATTACGACGAACTGCTGCAGAACATCAAAGATTCCATCCGGGAAAACAACGTCGAGCGCGAGAAGCAGGGTTTTCAAAAGATCACGCTTATCGGGTGGGCCTCGACGCCGCATTACGACAAATCCGCGCATGCGATGCACTGGGCGCGCGATCTGTTGTTCGGCGATGACATGCGGGCGCCCCACACCCTGAACTATTCCGTGCGGACCCTCGGCCGCCAGGGCGTATTTGAGTTCGACTTCGTTGCCGGCCTGAACCAGTTGAAGGAGATCGAGGCGGTTATTCCGACCGTCACGACGCTCGTGCAGTTCGACACGGGAATGGCCTATACCGACTACGTCGAAGGCGACAAGATCGCTGCCTACGGAATGGCGGGAATGATCGCCGCCGGCGCGGGCGCCAAGATCGCCGCAAAGGTGGGGCTGCTGGCGCTTGCGGCCGTCTTCCTCAAAAAAGCCGGCATCCTCATCGTCGTCGTGGCTGGCGGCGCGCTTCGCTTTGCCAAGGGTCTTTTCACGAGGAACAAGACACCCACTGCATAAGGCTTGCGCGCGTCAAGATGGACTGCTGTCAGAGCTGTTCGACACGGTCAAACGCTACCATTGTGGCAACATCCCCGCCGAAGCGAGCGGCCTCTTCTGGCTCAATGGTTGAGGCAGTCGGCGCATAGACGTGCCGAAATTGGTCTGGGCAGATTGTGAAAAATGGACGGGTCGGCCGTACCAAAATTGTGGCATTGAGGGACTCGATTTTACACGATGATCGCAATGGTCGGCTTGTTCAGGAGGTGCATTGGTGAATCTTACCAATTGGAAGGGCGCTCCAGCGCCAGAGCGCAAAACATTGAATGGGTCCTATGTGCGGCTGGAACCGCTCGACCCTGACCAGCATTCAGCCTCGCTGTACGAGGCAGCATCGGCGCCAGGTGCCGATGACCGGTTTCGATATCTCTTCGAACAAGCGCCATCCGGCTTGGCGGAACTTGTACAATGGGCGCAAAAAGCGTCGGCGAGCACCGATCCATTGTTCTTCGCTGTCATCGACAAGAAGACCGGCCGGGCCGAGGGGCGACAGGCGCTCATGCGTATCGACAGGACGCATGGTGTAATTGAGATCGGCAGCATCATGTGGGGACCAGCGATTACCCGCTCGCGCGTGGCGACAGAAGCGCTGTTCCTGTTTGCCGACTACGCCTTCGGCCTGGGTTACCGGCGTTTCGAATGGAAATGCCACGATCTCAATCTGCCGTCGAAGAGGGCGGCCGAACGGTTCGGGTTCCGTTTTGAAGGCCTCTTCCGGCAGCATATGGTGGTCAAGGGCCTCAATCGCGACACGGCATGGTTCTCAATCCTCGACAGCGAATGGCCGCAATTGCGCGCCGGCTACGAGCGCTGGTTGAGAGCCGGTAATTTCGACGCGGCAGGAAGCCAGTTGAGCAAGCTGACTTTCGATCTCTGAGCGCCGGCAACCGACCGCCGATTGGCATGCCGATCCTTTTGAAGGCAGAGCCGCGCTGCTTCCAGGCGCGTTTCTGCGTGAATTCAAGGAGAGACCGATGCCAGATCAACAAAGCAAGTTCGAGCAATTCAAGGCGCTTCGTTGCTCTGTATGGTCGGGGAGACCGCGACGCGAAACAGGTTAGCGGGCTGTCGCCTTGGCGCTATCGGGAGCCGGGACGTCCGAGTTCGTCTTGCAGTCCTTCAGCCAGACGTCGTAGATCGGGTGCTCGACGGCGTTGAGGCCGGGGCTGGCGGCAAACATCCAGCCGGTGAAGATGCGGCGGATCTTGCGGTCGAGGGTGATCTCGTCGACCTCGACGAAACCGTCGATCTTCTGCGCTTCCGCCTGGTCGCGCGAATAACAGGCCTTCGGCGTCACCTGCAGCGCGCCGAACTGCACCGTCTCGTTGACATAGACGTCGAAGGTCGTGATGCGGCCGGTGATCTTGTCGAGACCGGAGAAGACGGCGACCGGATTTTCGATGCGTGCGGCATTGGCCGCAACTGGTGGAAGCAGGGCCGAGAGCGCCAGCAGCGATCCGGCGGCACGCAGGACCATGTTCCGCGTGAAGAGCTTCATATGTACCCGTCTCCAGACATTTTCAGTTCAAGACCGCGGTCAAGCGCGGCCAACCTGCGGGTAAAGGTCAATTGTGGCCAAAAGCCGGGCCTGAGGGTCGCCCGGTCGAGCCGTCTCAGTTGCCCGGCGTCCAGGCATCGTAATCGCCGGTAACCCGCGGCCGTTCGCCTGGAGCGGCAATGGAGCCCGGCGGACGGTAAGCCTGGGGAGAACCGGTAAAGTTCGGGCGATGCGCCTTCTGCCATTCCTTGGCGACGTAATTTTCCTTGGACGGAGGAACATCGGTGCGATGATGCATCCAGCCATGCCAGCCCGGAGGAATGGCGGAGGCGTCGGCATAACCCTTGTAGATCACCCAACGCTTCGGCAAGCCATAGGACGACATGCCGCCTTCGTAATAGACGTTGCCGAATTCATCCTCGCCGACGCGCTTGCCGAAACGCCAGGTCGCAAAACGCGTGCCCATCGTCTGACCGTTCCACCAGGTAAAGGTTTGAACCAGAAGATTCCACATGTCTTTTCCTTGTGCCCGCCAGATGCGAGCCAAACCAGAACTCATTTCCTCGCTTATGCCGTCGCCAAGCCGAATTGTCCAGCGATTCCACGAGAGCCACGGGTCATTTCAAGGCCATCTTGAAGCCCAGATGCGAGGGCTTGAATCCCAGCCTTTCATAGAAACGATGAGCATCCTTGCGGATTGCATTCGAGGTCAACGCTGCCCGCCCGATCCCGCGGCCTTTTGCCTCGGCAATGGCGAATTCGATCATCCGTGCGCCGATCCCCTGCCCGCGCCTGTCGGCACGCGTCTGCACCGCCTCGATGATCATCGCCGAGGAACCGCGGCCGGTCAGGGTGGTCGTCACCATCGTCTGGAACGTGCCGACCACCTCGCCGCCGCACTCCGCGACATAAAGCGTCTGGTCGGGCGAAGCCTCGATGATTGCGAAGGCCCTGGCATAATCGGCAAGAGCCTCCGGATTGGTGGTGTCACCATGACCGCCGACGGCGTCGGCGGCAAATATTGCCACCAGGGCCGAAAGATCCTCCCGGCGCGCCTGGCGAATGAGAATGGCGGTTTCGACCGTCACGCCTCAATGCCCCTCGAGCGGCTTTTCGAGGATGAGCGAGGGAATGCCGGATTGCCCGGGTGCGTTATTCTCGTTGCGGCCGACTTCGGAGAAGCCGTGCACCTGATAGAAAGCGATCGCCGCCGCATTCTGCGGTTCGACTTCGAGACGCATGATTTCCGCATCGGGAAAGCAGGTTTCGAGTTCGGCGAAGAGATCGCGGCCGATGCCCTGCCGCTGCAGCGCCGGGCTGACATAGAGGAGATGCAGCATGACCGTCTTCGTCAACGCCTGCGACATCGCCGCGTAGCCCATGCCGCCGATAGTGCGGCCATCGTCGGCGACGAGGAATTCGGCATCCCTGCGCACCAGGCGGGCCTTCAGCGCCGCCGGCGTAAAGAGATGGGCGATCAGCTCGTCCACCTTGGCTTTGCCATGCAGGCCGTCATAGGTGGCGTGAAAGCTCTCCACCAGCAGGGCGCGGACCTTCTCCAGGTCGCGCTCGCCGGCGGTGCGGACGAAATACACCGCTTATTCCTCGATGCCGAGCTTCGCCTTGACGAGCGCCTGCACGGCCTGCGGATTGGCCTTGCCGCCGGTCGCCTTCATCACCTGGCCGACAAACCATGCGGCCAAGGTCGGCTTCGCCTTGACCTTTTCCACCTGATCGGGATTGGCGGCGATGATCTCGTCCACGGCCTTCTCGATCGCACCGGTATCCGTCACCTGCTTCATGCCACGCGCTTCGACGATTGCGGTGGGATCGCCGCCTTCGGTCAGTACGATCTCGAAGAGATCCTTGGCGATCTTGCCGGAGATGGTGCCGGCCTTGATGAGATCGATGATGGCGCCGAGCTGGGCCGGCGAAACCGGCGTCTGCTCGATGTCCTTGCCGATGCGGTTCAGAGCGCCGAGTAGGTCGTTAATCACCCAGTTCGCCGCCATCTTGCCGTCGCGGCCCGCAGCCACGGCCTCGAAATAATCGGCGATCGCCTTTTCGGAGACGAGCACGGAGGCGTCGTAGATCGACAGGCCGAGTTCGCGCACGAAGCGCTCCTTCTTGTCGTCAGGCAGTTCCGGTAGATCGGCTGCGAGCGCGTTCACGAAGGCATCGTCGAATTCGAGCGGCAGCAGGTCCGGATCGGGGAAATAACGATAATCGTGCGCATCTTCCTTGGAGCGCATGGAGCGCGTCTCGCCCTTGTTCGGGTCGAAGAGGCGCGTCTCCTGCTCGATCGTCCCGCCATCCTCCAGGATGCCGATCTGGCGGCGGGCTTCGTATTCGATCGCCTGGCCGATGAAGCGAATGGAGTTGACGTTCTTGATTTCGCAGCGTGTGCCGAAACCTTCGCCCGGGCGGCGAACGGAGACGTTGACGTCGGCGCGCATCGAGCCCTCGTCCATGTTGCCGTCGCAGGTGCCGAGATAGCGCACGATCGACCGCAGCTTGGTCATATAGGCCTTGGCCTCATCGGACGAGCGCATGTCGGGCTTGGAGACGATCTCCATCAGCGCGACACCGGAACGGTTGAGGTCGACATAGGACATGGTCGCATGCTGGTCGTGCAGCGACTTGCCGGCATCCTGCTCCAAGTGTAGGCGCTCGATGCCGATCTCGATATCCTCAAACTGGCCCTGTCGGTCCGGCCCGAGCGAAATGACGATTTTGCCCTCGCCGACGATCGGATCCTTGAACTGCGAAATCTGATAGCCCTGCGGCAGGTCGGGATAGAAATAGTTCTTGCGGTCGAAGAGCGAGCGCTTGTTGATCTGAGCCTTCAGGCCGAGACCGGTGCGCACGGCCTGCCTGACGCATTCCTCGTTGATCACGGGCAGCATGCCGGGCATGGCGGCATCGACCAGCGACACGTTCGAATTCTGCGGCTTGCCGAATTCTGTCGAGGCGCCGGAGAAGAGCTTCGAATTGGACAGCACCTGGGCATGGACTTCCATGCCGACGATGACTTCCCAGTCGCCGGTGGCGCCGGGGATGAAGCGTTTCGGATCAGGCGTGCGGACGTCGACAAGGGTCATCTGATACTCTTTGCAGGCTGTTCTTTTCCATTGGTGAGGTAAAGGAAATGGCGTGCCGGTGCAAGGCTTTCGCCATAGCGTGCAACGCGGTTCGACGAATGGCGGTGCATTTGCCGCGGGTTAACCCACGCATGATAGTGTCGCCGCATGACGATGATCGACATCACTCAAATGGCCGCACTGTTGCTGGCGCTGAACCTCATCGTCTTTTCGGTCTATTACCTCGACAAGCGGGCTGCGCGCCAGGGCGGGTGGCGCATCAGCGAGCGGACGCTTCTGACCCTTGCGCTGATCGGCGGCAGCCTCGGCGCGGTGGCGGCGCAGCAAATCCTGCGGCACAAGACGAGAAAGGAACCGTTCCGGTCGATCCTGGCGGCGATCCTGATACTCCACGGCATATTGGCCACAGCGCTGACCTCGGCGCCGCTATGGGCCCCTCACCTTCTTCCGAATTTTTGAAACCTCAGAATTCCTGCCCGTATCCCGCTTCGCCATCCGAGGTGAGCATTTTCGTCAGTCCGACCGAAGGCACGTCGCGGTCGAGCTTCGGATTATAGGCGACCGAGAGCCAATGGATGCTGTAGCCGTGTTTCCGGAAGAAGCCGATCGCCTCGCCATTGCCGGAATGGGTCTGCATCGCCGCCCTTTCGAAGCCCTGATCGGCGATATTCTTCTCGATGCGCTCGAGAAGCGCCGAACCAAGCCCCTGGCGGGTGAAAACGGGATCGATCCAGAAATCCGAGATGGTCTCATCCAATCCCTCGCGCGCCGCCCAGCCCGCGATCTGGCTGTTCCGCTCGACGACGGTGATGGTCAGCCAGCGGTTTTCCACGAAGTTGCGAAAGGCGTTGCGAGCTGCATCCATCATCGCGTCCGATTCACCGATCGACGCCATCGCCTTTTGCCAGGCCCTCAGGCCGATCTCGCTCAATAGCTCCGCTTCGCCGTCGCGGGCATTGCGAATGTGGATCAACGACACCTCCGCGTTACCCCGCAACTAGACCATTGAGTCGCGGAATTTACCAGTACCAGCAGCGGGATGATGGCAGGAAACTGCGGTTTTCGACCGGTTTGATCGGCAAGCGCGGACTTGACCGGCTTTTCCGCGCTGCATAAAAAAACGTATCGAGGTGTTTTATGTTGAGCCTGTCACAGACCTGGTAAAGGCCCTGCCCGCAAGTCCGCTTGCGCGCATGGGCCCGAAAAAACGAAGCCCTGACGTTCGAAAGAGCGCCAGATCGTTTTTGCGCGCGCCTCTGGGCGCGATACCGGATCTCAACATGGACATTTCCCGCACGGAGCAGCGCATCCTGCATCTCATGGCCCAAGGCGGCCGCATCGAAATTTCTCGCGACGACAACAGGAAGATCGAGGCAGTCAGTTGCTTCACCCGCGACGGCTGGCTCTATCCCGGCGTCGACCTCGATCTTTTCCGCAGGCTGAAGCGGCTGAGAGCCATCAAGTCCTCCAGCGGCCAGCCCTACCGGATCACCGAAAGAGGGCTGAGGCTGGTGAGGTCGCAGCTCAACAACAGGTAGTTCAGACAACCCCTGACCGCGTTCGAACCCGGCGCGGTCAGGGTGCTGCTCAGGCCTTTGCAGCGAACTCCGCGCGCATCGCCGACCACTCGTCGGCCATCGCGCCCGTGCCGCGATTCCTGCCTGCGCGGCGATACCAGTAATCGGCATTCCAGTCGTCGCCTTCGATGCGATGGCAAAGCGCATGGCCCCAGTCGAACGGCTGCTCGCCTTCGTGGCGCTGGCAGATTTCGTGTACCACCTGCCAATCCACACCCATGGTGAAGCCGCCGGCCGCAAGACGATCAATTGCCTCGATCAACTGTCCAAGATCCTGTTTCGACATAAGACCTCCCTTCCGACAAGGCATTTGACAGCAATACCATCATCACCGCTCTCGGCGTCGGCAGATTTATAAAAGAATCAGCGGGCAGAGTGGAACGTAAAAGGCGAGGCGAAGTTGACCTCATCATAGGAGATCGCCAATGCCCAGTGATGATCGGTCCGGCTTCACGGACGCGGAACTGCTCGATAATATGGCCGCTCTGCGATGTTTCGCCAGACGCTTCCACAGCTCAGCGAGCGATATCGACGACCTTGTGCAGGAAACGCTTGCCAAAGCGATCGCCCATTCTGGGAATTTCCAGCGCGGCACTCAGCTTCGCTCCTGGCTTTTTACAATCATGCGCAACACATTCTGCACCAAGTTTAAAATGTCCAAGCGAGAGCATGTCGGCGGGATCGATGATTCCGCCGATTTGGCTTCATCGCCACCATCACAGATCTGGGAGGTGCGCGGGCGCGAGCTGGAGATCGCAATCTCAACGTTGCCCGACAATTATCGGACGGCCGTTGACCTGGTGTTCGTTCAAGGCGTCAGCTACGAGGCCGCTGCAGACCAGTGCGGCGTTCCGGTCGGGACCATCAAGAGCCGGGTGAACCGGGCCCGCCATCATCTGACAAAGGCTCTCGACAGCGAATGATTTGATAGCTGTCGTTCGATGATGCGCTTAGTGGAAGTCGGCAGGCCCCTGCCCGAACAAAGCTTCCGCAATCTTTCCCAATTCCGTCGGCTTCTCGCACAGCGCAAAGCCTGTGAACCTCACCGGAATTACAGACGGGTCGAAGGCGGTGGCAAATACAAATGGGATATTGCGGCGTTCAAGTTCCTCGGCGACCGGAAAGACAAACTCGCCCTCCAGATGAACATCGAGGATTGCTGCGTCGATCTCCTCGTTCTCGACAAGCTCCAGAGCTGCGCTCACCCGGGCAACCGGGCCGACGACGACAGCACCGGCTTTCTCAAGATTCCACCGTGTCTCATCTGCCAGGAAATATTCATCTTCGACAATCAGTACGCGTTTTCCTGCAAAGAGCTCGATGGCCGAATTTTCCAAAGCCTCGCTCCTCTAACCGACCGGCAGCCGCCGGACTGCTTTTCGCGATCCTGTGCCATCGTCTTTGATCCGGCTGAACAACCAACATACCGAAGCCGCGAATGTTCCCGGCATCTCCAGAAGGCCAGGCGTCAAGCGCGTCAACTTTCCAATATTGGCGACACCGGCAAACACCGGGCAGACTGATTCCCGTTATCGGTCAGCCAACTGACAATCACATCGGGATCGCGATAGCTGTCTTCGTAGGCGCCGCTTGCGGCCCATGCGGCGAAGCCGAGGACGGCGGCCGCTTCGTGGTCGGTCGCCGCTGTCTTTCGGATCGCAAGGTCCGTTACCACCACTTGGCCGGCGTAAACCGGCCGGCCGCCTGCTCGATGACATGGGCGGTTTTGAAGAGGGTTTCCTCGTCGAAGGGCTTGCCGATCAGTTGCAGGCCGAGCGGCAGCCCTTTCTGGTCGAGGCCGGCCGGCACGGCGATGCCCGGCAGGCCAGCCATGTTGACCGTCACCGTGAAGATGTCGTTCAGATACATCTTCACCGGATCGGCGGCGAGGTCCTCATCGGCGATGCCGAAGGCGGAGGACGGTGTCGCCGGCGTCAGGATGGCGTCGACGCCGGCGTCGAAGGCAAGTTCGAAATCGCGCTTGATCAGCGTGCGGACCTTCTGGGCGCGGATGTAATAGGCATCGTAATAACCGGCCGACAGCACATAGGTGCCGATCATGATGCGACGCTTGACTTCCTGGCCGAAACCGGCCGCACGCGTCTTCTCGTACATGTCGACGATGTCCTTGCCGTCGACGCGCAGGCCGTAGCGCACGCCGTCGTAACGCGCCAGATTCGACGACGCCTCGGCCGGAGCGACGATATAATAGGCCGGAAGGGCGTATTTGGTGTGCGGCAGCGAAATGTCGACGATTTCGGCGCCGGCTTCCTTCAACCAGGCAATGCCCTGGCGCCAGAGGGCCTCGATCTCCTCGGGCATGCCGTCGACGCGGTATTCGTTGGGAATACCGATCTTCATGCCCTTCAGCGACTGGCCGAGGACGGCCTCATAATCCGGCACCGGCAGATCGACCGACGTCGTGTCCTTGGCATCGACGCTTGCCATCGACTTCAAGAGGATGGCGGCATCGCGCACGTCGCGGGCGATCGGGCCTGCCTGGTCGAGCGAAGAGGCGAAGGCGACGGTGCCCCAGCGCGAGCAGCGGCCATAGGTCGGCTTGATACCGACGGTGCCGGTGAAGGCGGCCGGCTGGCGGATCGAGCCGCCGGTATCGGTCGCGGTGGCGCCGGCGCAAAGATGCGCAGCAACGGCGGCGGCCGAGCCGCCGGAGGAGCCGCCGGGAACGAGCTGCTGGTTGGAACCTGCTGCACGCCAGGGATTGATCACCGGGCCGTAATAGGACGTCTCGTTGGACGAGCCCATGGCGAACTCGTCCATGTTCAGCTTGCCGAGCATGACGGCGCCGTCATCCCAGAGGTTCTGCGTCACGGTCGATTCATAACGCGGCTCGAAACCGTCGAGAATATGGCTGCAGGCCTGGGTATGCACGCCGACAGTGGCAAAGAGATCCTTGATGCCGAGCGGAATGCCTTCGAGCTCGCCGGCCTTGCCGGCGACGATGCGCTCGTCGGAGTTCTTCGCCATGACGCGGGCGAGATCGGGCGTCACCTTGATATAGGCATTCAGCCGGCCATTGGCCGCATCGATTGCCGAAATATAGGCCTCGGTCAGTTCGAGTGCGGTGATTTCCTTGGCACGCAGCTTCTGGCGGGCTTCGGCAATGGTCAGGCTGGTGAGTTCGCTCATGGTGTTTTCGCTTCAGATCTTGAAAATGGCAACAGGGTCGGAAAGAGGCTTCGAAGCCTTATTCGACGACTTTCGGCACCAGAAAGAAATTATGATCGGTGACAGGCGCGTTGGCGACGACATCGGCGGCCTTGCTGCCGTCCGTCACCGCATCCGTCCGCTTCTTCATCGCCATCGGGGTAACTGAGGTCATCGCTTCGACGCCATCGACATTGACTTCGGAGAGCTGCTCGACGAAGCCCAGGATGCCGTTCAGCTCGCCAACCATGCGATTTGCCTCGTCCTCGGAGACGGCAATACGGGCAAGGTGGGCAACGCGCTTCACGGTGGCAAGGTCGACGGACATGGCATTCTCCGGATGGGATTTTTCCTACTCGCTATAAAGGCCATGTCCGCCCGGTGCAACGGGATTTCGTCAGATCGACAGGCTCTCGGCGGGCTTCAGCGCCTTCACATCAGTCTTCGATCCCTCCATGCCGGCAACGAATTTATCGGCCGTCTGATCGATGATCGGGAAGGTGCCGAAGTGACAGGGAATCGCCGTCTTGAAATTGAAATAGCGCCGGCAGGCAAGAGCCGCCACGGCGCCGCCCATGGTGAAGCGGTCGCCGATCGGCACGAGGCCGATATCGGGCTGGTGCAATTCGTTGATCAGCGCCATGTCGGCGAAGATGTCGGTATCGCCCATGGCCAGGATCGAGGCTTCATCCTCGAAATGCAGCATCAGGCCGTTGGCATTGCCGAGCGCATGCGAAACGCCGTCCTCGGTGATCTGGGCAGACGAGTGCAGCGCATTGGTGAAGGTCGCCGAAAAGCTGCCGAGCGCGATCGTGCCGCCGGTATTGCCCATCTCGATCTTATCGACGCCCTTGGAGCCGAGCCAGGCGGCGAGATCGGCATTGGCAAGAACGACGGCGCCGGTTTCCTTGGCAAGCGCCACGGTATCGCCGACATGGTCGCCATGGCCATGCGTCAGCAGGATGTGGGTGATGCCCGCCGAAACGTCCTTGATATCCTGCCCGGAAAAGGAGGCGTTGTAGCTGAGAAAGGGATCGAGCAGGATCTTCGCCTTTCCGGTCTCGATGCGGAAGGCGGAATGGCCGAGCCAGGTGATCTTCATGAAATCTCTCCTTTATTACGTGATGCAAAAGCCTGTTTGGGGAGATACGGATGATTTTAGGCCGGATCTGCCTAACATCTGAATCCGTATCTCAATTAAAGAATTGGAGCATGATGTCGTCCGAAAACCGCTCACACTTTTCGGCATCATGCTCTATGGACATATCTCATGCGCCGCCAAAGGAAAGCGGCGGCGACTTCAATTTCTTTTGACGGGATGAATTGGCGATGACGGTGCTGACGATCGAGGAAATGGCCGGGACGCTTGCCCCGCGGCAGGCGATTGCCGGCCTCGATCTCGGCACCAAGACAATCGGGCTGTCGATGTCCGATCTCGGCCGGCGTTTCGCCACGCCACGCCCGGTGATCCGGCGCGTCAAGTTCACCATAGATGCGCAGGCGCTATTGGATTTTGCGGCAGCCGAAAAGGTCGCCGGCTTCATCATCGGCCTGCCGATGAATATGGACGGATCGGCGGGGCCGCGCGTGCAGGCGACGCGGGCCTTCGTGCGCAACATGGAGCAGAAGACGGCGCTGCCCTTCGTCTATTGGGACGAGCGGCTGTCGACGGTGGCGGCGGAACGGACGCTGCTGGAAATGGACGTCTCGCGCGCCAAGCGGGCCGAACGTATCGATTCGGCCGCGGCAAGCTTCATCCTTCAGGGCGCCCTCGACAGGCTTTCCTTGTTGGCGAGATCCGATGGAGACGAATTCAGCTGACGCGCCTTCCACCAGGCGATGATCGACTTGCGCTTTCTGAAGCCGAGAATGGCGAAGACGACGAGGCTGTCGACCGCGATGGCGCGAGCCACGAGCGGCGGGATCGTCTCCGGCGGAATGCCGAGCGCCTTTCCGTAAAGCTGAAAGGTCAGGTCATGGACCTGGCGCGACAGCATGAGGATGCCGAAATTCATGTCGTAATAGGAGAGCCAGTACCATCCGCCGAGAAAGACGATAGGGCCGGCCCAGAAGATCAGAAACCACTTCATGCGGCCTCTCCTCCATGCTTGCGCGCGACGGGCAGATCGAGGGAGACCAACCAGATCGACAATGCCATGATGCAAAGCACCAGGGTGGGAATTGCGATATCCAGCGCCAGAACTGCGAAAAACATCATCGCCGTTACGAAAAACGTGGCTCTGCCGATCTTGGGTCCCATGGATGTCAACTCGGAGACTCTCACTCATTCCATCTCTGCTGATCCCACACTGTCGGGTTAACCCAGCCCAGGCAACGTAAACCATTTATTAAGGTTAACGCGGCGCCGGTTCCCTGTGGATGAAGGAAGCGATCAGCCGTAGACGCCGCGCACGATGCGCTTCAGCGCCGTCGCCGCCTTCTCCCAGTCCCTGGACGTCTTCAGCGACAAGCCGGCGCACTGCCCGCCGGCCGAGGCGGCAAGCACGAGGTGCTGGATCGCTGCGATGACGATGGCGTTGACCGCTGCCGTGTCTACGCCCTTCGGCGGCGTCAGCGAGCCCCGCATGCGTTCCAGCCAGAGAGCCAGCGCCTTCGAACGCGCTTCCGACAGCCGCCTCACCTGCTCGGTGTTTTCCGATATTTCCCAGGCGAGGATGCGGCGCATCAGTTGATCGTTTCGCAAAGCGTCGAGGAGGAGAAGCGACAGCCGCTCCATCAGGTCGCCATAGGTGAGCAGGAACATGCCGCCGGTGTCTTCCGGAATGCGATCCTTCACCCATGTGCCGAGATCGGCGCCGATCGCCTCCACCAGGCCGTCGAGGCCGCCATAATAGCGATAGATCAGTTGCTTGTCGCAGCCGGCGCGGCGGGCGACCGCATTGATGCCGAAATTCTGGAATCCTTCCTCGGCCAACAGTCGCTTGGCGGCGGCAAGGATCGCGCGCTCGGTGGCGCCGCGATCACGCACACGCCGTTCCGGCTCGACGCCGGCCTCAAGTGAATTTTCAAGATTTACGGCTTCATTCAGCATGACCGACCCTTCCCCGCTGTCACCAATCGGTGAGTAGCGGGCAGGCCTCCTGCAATCAATCCTATGCCCTTGGGAAGATTGTGGATATTCCGTCCCGCACCGATGATTGGCGTCGAAGGCATGTGGAGGGGCGCATGCCGGGCCGATCGGATCGGCTGAGAAATCTCGTCCTTGCGGTTGATCGCGATGGACGAACCCGGCATAGCTGCATTATGAACAATTCTAATATTCTCCACTAAGGCCCTGCAATGGTGAACTATATCGAAGCCTCTTCCGCGCCCTCGAAGAATACGGGCGCCATTCGGCTTTATGACGCGCAAGCATTCGAGGGCATGCGCAGGGCATGCCAGCTGACGGCGCGCTGCCTCGATGCGCTCGCCGATATCGTCAAGCCCGGGCTGGTGACCGATGACATCGACCGATTCGTCTTCGATTTCGGCATGGATCACGGCGCCCTCCCGGCGACGCTGAACTATCGCGGCTACACCAAATCGACCTGCACCTCGATCAACCACGTCGTCTGCCATGGCATTCCGAACGACAAGCCGCTGCGCGAAGGCGATATCGTCAATATCGACGTCACCTTCGTGCTTGACGGCTGGCACGGCGATTCCAGCCGGATGTATCCTGTCGGCACGATCAAGCGCGCCGCCGAGCGGCTGCTCGAAGTTACCTACGAATCACTGATGCGCGGCATTGCCGCCGTCAGGCCGGGCGCGCGCACCGGCGCGATCGGCGAGGCGATCCAGACCTTTGCCGAGGCCGAGCGCTGCTCGGTGGTGCGCGATTTCTGCGGCCATGGCGTCGGCCGGCTGTTTCATGATTCGCCGAATATCCTGCATTACGGCCGCGCCAACGAGGGGCCGGAGCTGCGCGAAGGCATGATCTTCACCATCGAGCCGATGATCAATCTCGGCCGGCCGCATGTGAAGGTGCTGGCCGACGGCTGGACGGCGGTGACCCGCGACCGCTCGCTTTCGGCGCAGTACGAGCACACCGTCGGCGTCACCTCCGACGGCTGCGAGATCTTCACGCTGTCGCCCGGCGGCCTCGACCGCCCCGGTCTGCCGCCATACAACGGGTGACGCTGCGATGGCGAAAGGCCCTGTTTCGACATCTTCCGACAACGAACTGCCTTTTCCAACGCAAGAGCCCATGGCCGACGAACGCTCCTTCTTCGGCAAACAGAAACCGTCCGGGCCGAAAGCCGGGACCGCTCTGCCCGCTTCGCTTGCCGGGCAAGAGCATTATCACGGCCATCGCGAGCGGTTGCGCGATCGCTTCCGCGAACTCGGCGATACCGCGCTTGCCGACTACGAAATCCTCGAGCTCCTGCTTTTCCGGCTGATCCCGCGGCGCGACACCAAGCCGATCGCCAAGGCGCTGATCGAACGCTTCGGCTCGCTTTCCGGCGTCTTCGGCGCGCCGCCGGCGCTGCTGACCGAGGTGAAGGGTGTCGGCGAGGCCGTCGCCCTCGACCTGAAACTGATCTCGACCGTCGCCCACCGGACCCTGAAGAGCGAGCTCCGGAGCAAGCAGGTGCTCTCCTCCTGGTCGTCGGTCATCCAGTATTGCCATGCTGCCATGGCGCATGAGACCCGCGAACAATTCCGCATCCTCTTCCTCGACAAGCGCAACGTGCTGATCGCCGACGAGGTGCAGGGTCGCGGCACCGTCGACCATACACCGGTCTATCCGCGCGAGGTGGTCAAACGCGCGCTGGAGCTTTCGGCAACGGCGATGATCCTGGTCCACAACCACCCTTCCGGCGATCCGACACCATCACGCGCCGACATCGACATGACGAAGGTGATCATCGATGCCGCCAAGGCGCTCGACATCACTGTCCACGACCACGTCATTATCGGCAAGGACGGCCATGTCAGCCTGAAGGGGCTGAAGCTGATGTAATCCCGCTAAGTTGAGACGCGACTACACAATCACCGCCCATTCTTGCCCATACAGAAGCCCTCCACGGAGACGATCATGTCGAACGGTCCCAGCGCGGTTCTCACTTCCGATGAGATCGACGCGATTGCACGTGACGTCGTTGCAGAAGGACAGGCGGGCCGCAAGCAGATAGCATGGCAGAAAATCCAACCATTTCGAAAAGCCCAGCGCCACCAGACTGAGGCGGCGATGGCATTGTTATGGATAGTCGACCAACAAAGCCTCACGAGAGAAGAGGCGACAGACGTTCTTTCCGAGATCGCAGACGCTCACGACGACAATATCGATATTCTTTCGGCGCTCGGGCTATGCCTAGAAGCCGTCCGCGACATCGACGATCTGAACGCGTCACCGCCTGAACACCCGATATTTCAATCAATGGTCGCGACGCTGGACCGCTTGGCCAAGCTCCATGAGGGAGGGCCTGAACATGAGCAGATACTGCGAGGGCTCGCCACGTCGGCACAAATGATGGCGCGCCAGATGGATGCAATCGCCGAGAACAGCCTCCGGAAACTGACGGAAATCGATCCACGGAAAAGCGCGTATCAATACAATTTGGGCCTTTTCTACAAAACGCGGGGCAGATTCGCAGAAGGCGTAGCGGCAGCTCGGGCTGCTGCAAGCCTGCAGCAGGAGGTTCGCGACAGTACGGAGTGGAACCTTGGAATCTGCGCCACCGGCGCAAGGGACACCGAGACCGCCTTGGACGTATGGAAGCGGATGGGACAGAAGATCGAGCTTGGACGATTCGGGTTACCGGAAGGTGGGTATTCAGCCTGCAAGGTGAGGCTTGCCCAGCGGCCTCTTGCTGAGCGGACGGCGGACTGTGATGATCCAGGGGCGGAGGAGACAGTATGGATAGAGCGCTTAAGTCCGTGTCACGGCATTATTCGCAGCGTGCTGTACGGCAATCTCAGCGTCGACTATGGCGATGTCATCCTCATGGACGGCGCTCCGATTACGTACCACACTTACGGTGAACAGCAGGTCCCGGTCTTCCCGCATCTGGCAACGCTTGTGCACCAGAACTATCAGTTCTTTGCTTTCGCGGGCACGCAAGAGACAGCACGCCAATTGATCGATCTGAGTGAGGAATTGGATGGTGACGCCATTATCTATTCGCACACCGAGAACCTTAAGATCATGTGCGCAAATTGCTGGCGCAACCCCGATATTGATCACGCCGATCATGAGAAAATGGAAAAGTACGTCGTCATCGGTCGCATTGCCGCGCCGCCCGACATCGCACCTACACGACTTCTGGATCTGATCGACAGGGGGATCGAAAAGCGAGGAACTTGCCAGCTCTATGCGCCCGATCTTTGCGCGGCGGCGGGGCAATTGGCGCGCGAGCAGATCGAAAAACGTCGGTTTGCTCTATTGACAGACAACTAGCGACATTCCTGTTCAGAAAAATCGCGGCAAAGCGCGCGGGAACTCTCAACGAACACGCTGATCCCAGTCCATCCCGCGAGAAGACTGAGGAATGCTGGATTGACAGTCGTCGGCGGTGCGAGATTGTATGCAATCCTGCACCACCATCTCTGGACAATGCCCGCCAGACATACCGGGAAGATGAAACTCCATGACGATCTCCAGCGGTAACACTGATCGATCAACCCGGCTCTGCCGCGACGTGCTTTGCCTCGATGATTTTGAAATGAAGGCACGGCGACATCTGCCGAAGCCTCTGTTCGGTTATATCGCCGGCGCAACCGAGACCAATGCGTCGCTGCGCCATAACGCGGCGGCTTTCCAGGCCTATGCCTTCCGGCCCCGTGTCCTTCGGGACGTCTCGGGGCGCAGCACCGAGACGAGCCTCTTCGGCAAGACCCATGCCGTGCCGTTCGGCATCGCGCCGATGGGGATCAGCGCGTTGATGGCCTATCGAGGCGACATCGTGCTTGCGCAAGGAGCGGACCAATCGGGAATGCCGATGATCATCAGCGGTTCGTCACTCATCCCTCTGGAAGAGATCGCTGCGGTTTCGCCACAAGCCTGGTTTCAGGCCTATCTGCCCGGCGAACCCGACCGTATCGACGCTCTCGTCGATCGCGTCGCGGCGGCCGGCATCCGCACGCTTCTGCTGACCGTGGACACGGCGACGCTGCCAAATCGCGAAAACAATGTAAGGGCCGGGTTTTCGACCCCTTTGCGTCCCGGCCTCCGCCTGGCCTGGCAGGGCATTTCGCACCCGCGCTGGACAACCGGCACATTCCTGCGCACGATCGTCCGGCACGGCATTCCCCATTTTGAGAATTCCTATGCCACACGAGGCGCGCCGATCATCTCCTCGAACGTCACGCGTGATTTCGGCAGGCGTGACCATCTCAACTGGGAGCATCTGGAGCGGATACGCAAGAGGTGGTCAGGCACGCTCGTGGTCAAGGGGATCATGCATCCTGACGACGCGGCACGGGCTGTCGATACCGGGGCGGATGGCGTGATCGTCTCCAATCACGGCGGCCGCCAGCTCGACGGCACCGCATCTCCCCTTCAGGTGCTTCCGGAGATTGCGGCGCGTGTTGGAGACCGCACCGCCGTCATGGTCGACGGCGGCTTCAGGCGCGGAACGGATATCATGAAGGCCCTGGCGCTCGGAGCCTGTTTCGTGTTCGTCGGCAGGCCGTTCCTTTATGCTGCAGCCGTCGCGGGCCTACCTGGCGTGCTGAAGGCAGCGGATATCCTGAAGAGGGAACTGCATAGCAATATGGCTTTGCTCGGCGTCACCAAGGTGAGCGATATTTCTACTGACTACATCACCCGGGCATGAAGCCATCGGACGCCCGGCGGCAGACGGGATTGGTGATCGAATGACGGCCCCGTCCGGTCATCCGTAAAGCAGGAATTGCCCCTCCCTGACCCCTTCGAGCGATCCGATGACGATCACAGACTGCACCGACAACACAGCTCATTGCCGGCGACCCGGCACCGTCGCGTACCGACATTAAAACGACGAAGGCAATCATCGATGCCGCCAAGGCGTTCGATATTATCGTCCATGACCACGTCATTATCGGTTGGGCCGGCCATCTCAGACTGAAGGGGTTGAAGCTGATCCGAAAAGCACAGGGCGGGCTGAATCGGCGGCCGTAAAACAATCTGTAACATTGACCGGCTACCGATAGACGGGCGACATTTTGTGTCGCAAATGATTCCATTTCCAATCCGGGGCCAGATGATGCTTCAGTACGATCTTGTTGTGGTGGGCAGCGGCCCCGCAGGGCGCCGCGGCGCCATCCAGGCTGCAAAACTCGGCAAGAAAGTGCTTGTCATCGAGCAGGGAAAACGCGTCGGCGGCGTGTCCGTGCATACCGGCACCATCCCTTCCAAAACGCTGCGCGAGACCGCGCTCAATCTTTCCGGCTGGCGTGAACGCGGCTTTTACGGCCGGTCCTACCGCGTCAAGGAAGAGATCAGCGCAGACGATCTGCGCCGGCGCCTGCTGATTACCCTCAACCACGAGGTCGAGGTGCTGGAACACCAGTTCGCCCGCAACCGCGTGCAGCATATTCGCGGCAAGGCGAGCTTCATCGATGCGTCGACGCTGCAAGTGATCAAGGAAGACGGCGAGATTACGCAGGTCACCGCCGCCAGCGTGCTGCTTGCCGTCGGCACAAAGCCATTCCGCCCCGATTACATCCCCTTCGACGGCAAGACCGTTCTCGACAGCGACGAACTGCTCGATATCCAGGAGCTGCCGCGCTCGATGGTCGTCATCGGCGCCGGCGTTATCGGTATCGAATATGCGACGATCTTCAGCGCACTCGACACGGCCGTCACCGTCATCGACCCGAAGGCAACGATGCTCGACTTCATCGACAGGGAAATCGTCGAAGATTTCACCTACCAGCTGCGCGATCGCAACATGAAGCTGCTGCTCGGCCAAAAGGCCGACAAGGTAGAGACGTTGGAAGACGGCAAGGTCGAGCTGACGCTCGACAGCGGCAGGCGCCTGACCACGGACATGGTGCTTTTCGCCGCCGGCCGCATGGGGGCAACCGACGCACTGAACCTTCCGGCCATCGGCCTCGAAGCCGACAGCCGCGGCCGTCTCAAGGTCAATCCGGAAACCTTCCAGACATCGGTCTCCAACATCTACGCCGCCGGCGATGTCGTCGGCTTTCCGAGCCTTGCCTCGACCTCGATGGAACAGGGCCGCATCGCCGCCCGCGTCGCGATCGGCGCGGTTGCCAAGGAGCCGCCGAAATATTTCCCCTACGGCATCTATGCCGTGCCGGAGATTTCCACCTGCGGGCTGACCGAAGAAGAGATGAAGGAGCGCGGCATTGCCTATGAATGCGGCATCGCCCGCTTCCGCGAGACCTCGCGCGGTCATATCATGGGCCTCGACACCGGGCTATTGAAGCTGATCTTCTCGCTGAAGACACGGCGCCTGCTCGGCGTGCATATCGTCGGCGAAGGCGCTACCGAGCTGGTGCATATCGGCCAGGCGGTGCTCAACCTCAAAGGCACGGTCGAATATTTCGTCGAAAACACCTTCAACTATCCGACACTCGCCGAAGCCTACAAGATCGCCGGCCTCGACGCCTGGAATCGGATGGGCGACATCAAGTCGGAACTTTAAGCGCCTGGCGGCACGCCTGTCGTCTGGATGAGATCCGGCAGTCAAAACGGAGCCGAACGGCATTGCGCATCATTTCGCTGAACGCATGGGGCGGCAGGCTGCATGAGGCCCTGATCGGCTATGTCAGACAGGCCAATCCGGACGTGCTGTGCCTGCAGGAGGTGTTGCGGGCGCCGGGTGCGGATTGCGGATGGGCGATCTATCGGGATGCGGGGCTGGAACTGCCGCAGCGCGCCAATCTCTTTGCCGAGATCAGCGCCGCCCTGCCCGGCCACGACGGCTTCTTCTTCCCGACCTCAAGGGGCGAGTTGTTTAACGGTGAAACCGCCATTGCCGCCGAATTCGGACTGGCGACCTTCGTGCGCAAATCGCATTCGGTCATCGCCCAGGGGCTGGACTTCGTGCATGGCAGTTTTTCCGCCAATGGCTGGGGCGACCATCCGCGGCCGCGGAACGCCCATTGCATCCGTGTCTTCAGCCGTGAGCTCGCTTCCAGCCTGACCATCGCCCACATGCATGGCCTGCGTGATCCCGCCGGCAAGAGCGACACGGCGGCGCGTGAGGAGCAGGCCGCAGCGTTGGTTGCGCTTATCGAGCGCATCTGGCCGGGCAACGAAGGGCTCGTCGTCTGCGGCGATTTCAACATATTGCCTGACAGCGCGACCTTTCCGATTCTCGCCAGATTGGAACTTTCCGACCTTGTCACCGGCAACGGCCTTGTAGACACGCGCACCTCCTACTATCTGAAGCAGGGCCGCTTTGCGGACTACATGCTGGTGACGCCGGGAGTGAACATTGCCAGGTTCGAGGTGGTCGAGACACCCGAGGTCTCCGACCATCGCGCATTGCTGCTCGATATCGGGTAGTATATTGAGGAATTGCCGTGTGTAGCGTTTTGCGTGCAGCGCCGTTTTTTTACGCCTTAGTTTGACCGCCTGAATCGCATTGATACGTCTGACAGATGCCTTCAACTCCATTTTGCCTCCGGCAAAAGCTTCTGAAGAAAGATAGATACTCTTGTCCCATGTCTTGGAAGCTACGCGCCGACGTTTTCAGCTGATTCTGATCAAGCCGTCGCATTATGATGACGACGGCTATGTCATCCGCTGGTGGCGGGCGATGATTCCTTCCAATTCGCTTGCGGCTCTCTATGGCATCGCCGCCGAATGCGCCGAGCGCAAGGTGCTCGGGCCCGATACGGCGATCGACATCACCGTGATCGACGAGACCAATACGCGGATCGACTTCGCCGGACTGCTCGCGCAGTTCAAGCGCCACGACAATTTCGGCATGATCGCGCTCGTCGGCGTCCAGACCAACCAGTATCCGCGCGCCCTCGATATCGCCCGGCCCTTCCGCGATGCCGGCCTGCCGGTTTCGATCGGCGGCTTCCATGTTTCCGGGTGCTTGTCGATGCTGGATGGCAAGGCGGTCGGGCTCGACGCCTGCCGCGACATGGGCATCTCGATGTTCGCCGGCGAGGCCGAGGGCCGGCTGGAGATGGTGCTGCGCGACGCCGCCGCCGGCGAGCTGAAGCCGCTCTATAATTTCATGAACGACCTTCCGGGCATCGGCGGCACGCCGGTTCCCTTCCTGCCGAAGGACAATATCCAGCGCACGCTCGGGCTCAGCACCAGCTTCGACGCCGGACGCGGCTGTCCCTATCAATGCTCGTTCTGCACCATCATCAACGTGCAGGGACGCAAGTCGCGTTTCCGCTCGGCCGACGATGTCGAACGGCTGGTGCGGATGAACTGGGCGCAGGGCATCCATAAATTCTTCATCACCGACGACAATTTCGCCCGCAACAAGGATTGGGAAGCGATCTTCGACCGGCTGATCGAACTCAAGGAACGGGACGGCATTCCGCTCGGCCTGATGATCCAGGTCGACACGCTCTGCCACAAGATCCCGAACTTCATCGAGAAATCCCGGCGCGCCGGCGTCACCCGCGTGTTCATCGGCCTCGAAAACGTCAATCCGGACAATCTAACCGCCGCCAAGAAGAACCAGAACAAGATCACCGAATATCGCAAGATGCTGCTCGCCTGGAAGGCGCAGGGCATCATGACGCTCGCCGGTTATATTCTGGGCTTCCCGGCTGATACGCCGGAATCGATCCGCCGCGACATCGCGATCATTCAGGAAGAGCTGCCGCTCGACGTCATCGAATTCTTCATCCTGACGCCGCTGCCGGGCTCCGAGGACCATCAGGTGCTGTGGAAGAAGGGCGTCGAGATGGATGCCGATCTCAACATCTACGATGTCGAGCATGTCTGCACCGCGCATCCGAAGATGAGCAAGCAGCAATGGGAAGACATCTACCACGAGGCCTGGGCGCTCTATTACTCACCTGCCCACATGAAGACGCTGCTGCGCCGCGCTGTGGCGACCGGTGTGCCGCTTGCAAGGCTGGTCAAGGTCCTCGTCTCCTTCGCGACCACCGTACCGCTGGAAAACGTGCATCCGCTGCAGAGCGGCCTCTTGCGCCTGAAGACGCCGTCGGAGCGGCGCCCGGACCTGCCACGCGAACATCCGCTGGTCTTCTGGCCGCGTTTTGCCTGGGAAACTTTCCGCAAACATGCCTCGCTTGCCGGCACGATCATCGGCCTGACGATTTCAGCCTTCCTGATTTCACGGGATGCAAAGTCGAAGACCTATATGGATCAGGCCCTGACGCCCGTCGCCGACGACGAGGAAGAAACGCTCCACCTCTTCACCCAGACCGCCGGCGGCGCCGCGGCCGTCAGCCATGTCAGGAAAGTCGCGCAACTGACGGGACATTGAGCGGCAATTCTTGCTAAAGCCTGTCGCACGAATCACGTTCGATACGATACGCTTCAGCGGCTTGAGGTTTGAGCGACCTGGATTATCTCAGCCACTTGCAGCGTGTCGACGAATTCGACGATCTTGACCGGTTTCCCATCCCTGAAATGGATCTTGTCGACGAATTCCGTATGGAAGCTCACGCCCGATGGAATGTGCCTGACCTCACCTTCGCGATGGGCGAAGACCATATGCTCGTCCTCGTCCACATAAATGCCGGTTGTCTCGATCTTGGATAGATCCCACACAGTGATGAGCTGCTCTATCACCTGGCGAAAGGCAGGCCCGCCGGATTCAGTCGAAAGAGGCGCCATCTGTGCATTGCCGGCCATCCGGAAGGTGCAATCCTCCCCGAACAGAGCCAGCGTGCCCTCGATATCGCCGCGGCCACGCACAGCATAGATATCCTCTACCAGCTTCTTCATGTCGTTCTTTGCAGTCATTTTCAGGTCCCTCCACCCACCAGCAAATTTGCACCGAATTATACGTCAATGCAACTCGTTGTTGTTGCGGTTGATGCAGCTTCATAACGGAGAAGGCGCTTGAGAATGAACGGCCCTGGAGATAGCAAAAGGCCCCGCACGATGGCGGGGCCTTGCAGACTTCAGAACCGGGAAGCGATTATTCGGCGCTATCGTCAGCGGCCTTCTTCTTCGGTGCAGCCTTCTTCTTCGGTGCGGCTTCTTCGCCTTCACCGGCGTCGGCAGCTTCGGCCTTTGCGGCAGCCTTCTTCTTCGGCGCAGCCTTCTTGGTCTCGGCCTTTGCCTCGCCTTCTTCCTCGGCGAGCAGCTCTTCCTTCGTCACCTTCTTATCGGTGACGTCGATTTCGGTCAGCAGGTGATCGATGACCTTCTCTTCGAAGATCGGCGCACGGATCGAAGCGGCCGCACCCGGCTGGCTGCGGAAGAAATCGAGGATCTGCTTTTCCTGGCCAGGATACTGGCGCAGCTGTTCGAAGATGGCGCGCTGCATCTCGTCTTCGCTGACTTCGACGCCGGCCTTTTCGCCGATTTCGGAGAGAACGAGGCCGAGGCGGACACGACGCTCGGCGAGCGTCTTGTATTCCTCACGTGCCTTTTCTTCGGTCGTGTCTTCGTCCTCGAAGGTCTTGCCGGATTGAGCGAGGTCGTTGTTCACCTGGCTCCAGATGCCGTTATATTCGGCGTCGACCAGCGAGTTCGGGGTCTCGAACTTGTACATCTCGTCGAGCTGGTCGAGGATCTGGCGCTTCAGCTTCTGGCGGGTCAGCGAGCCGTACTGCGATTCGATCTGGCCGCGGACGATTTCCTTCAGGCGGTCGGCGGATTCGATGCCGAGCTTGGAGGCGAGTTCGTCGTTGATCTCGACGGCACCGGGGGCTGCAACATCCTTGACCGAGACGTCGAAGGTCGCTTCCTTGCCGGCGAGGTTCTTGGCCGGATAGTCGGCCGGGAAGGTCACGGTGATGGTCTTCTCATCGCCGGCCTTGACACCGACGAGCTGGTCTTCGAAGCCCGGAATGAAGCGGCCGGAGCCGAGCACCAGTTCGGCGCCCTGATCGGTGCCGCCTTCGAAGGCTTCGCCGTCGACCTTGCCGACGTAATCCATGGTGATGCGGTCGCCATTCGCGGACTTGCCGGTCTTGGTCTCATAAGCGCGGGCGCTTTCGGCGACCTTCAGGACCTGTTCGTTGACTTCGTCGTCCGAGATATCGATGACTTCGCGCGTGACCTTGATGCCCTTGGCCGACTTCAGTTCGATCGGCGGCAGCACTTCATAGGAGAGCGTGAATTCGAAGTCCTGCTCGGCGGCGAGGATCTTGTCGGCTTCGTCCTTGTCCTCGGTCATGGCGATTTCCGGCTGCGTAGCCGACTTTTCGCCGCGGCTGGAGAGGATGGCAGCCGGCTGTTCGCGGACGATCTCGTTGACGAGCTCGGCCATGATCGACTTGCCGTAAACCTTCTTCAGGTGAGCGGCGGGAACCTTGCCCGGACGGAAGCCGTTGATGCGGACCTTGTCCTTCACATCGGCAAGACGCGCATCCATCTTGTCCTGCATGTCCTTGGCCGGGATAACGACCTTGATTTCGCGCTTCAGCCCTTCAGCGAGCGTTTCGATAACCTGCATGTCTTCCTACCTTCATGTCGTGGCGGCCGTGCCCAGACGCCGTTCGTTTCGATGAGCACGACGCCGGCAGCGTGCCGCGCGTGGCTTTTCCCAATTCTGTCATTCCGCCCAAAAGAGGAACGGCGCTCGCTTCCGGGTATTCGGGACAACTATCTCAGTCTCCCGCTGCAAACAGCTTGGTGCGGGTAGAGAGACTTGAACTCCCACGCCTTGCGGCACCAGAACCTAAATCTGGCGTGTCTACCAATTTCACCATACCCGCGTTCACAAAACCGCATGCCTATGCCTGCGCATGAGGCCTTCCGGAGCGCGGCGTCTCTATATCACCCGATTTGGTCGAGGCAAAGGAAAAATGAACGGCAAATGACAGGGATTTGCGGCCCTCAAGCCGTCCTCTTGCGAAGTGCCGTCGGATCAGTAGAGCGGCTCTTCGTAAACCGGCTTGCCGTCGACGAGCAGGCTGCGGATCTGGGCGCTTCCGGCTTTCGAGACACGCACTGATATGGCGACGTTGCCGCCATTGCGGGCCTCCTCGATCGGCTTGCCCTCGCCTTCCGGAACATAGTAGCGCTCGATGCCGTATTCGACGCGAATGCTGTCGCCCGCGGCAAGCCCACCGCTGTAGAATGGCTGACTGCGCAGGACCACCGTCTCAGCCAGCGGCGGCAATTCACGAAAGGACGATTCGGTCACCGTCCAGAAATCGTCCGGCTGCTTCTTCAACCGAACCCACAATACGCGCTCGCCGGGCTCGGCCGGAATGCCGCCGGAAACCGTCTGCACCGGCACCGAGGAAATGTCATAGTTCAAGACGACATAATCGCCGCGCAGGAAATCGCGCGGATCGACAGGTGCGGTCTTCAGCAACACCTCGGCGCCATTCTCGAGGATCGATGCCCGGCTCTGGATGATCGTGCCGAGGATGAGGGTCTGCAGGCCGGCGACGATGATTGCCGAAAGCATATAGAACTTGCCGGATTGCAGTCTTGCCATCAACGAATTCATGCCCGCTCCCCCTGTGCACTCGCCGAAAACCGCCGCTCGAGACGGATGACGATCCAGGCGACAAACGCCACCACCAGACCGGAGAACAGGAAGAGGCTCGACGTGCCGAGGATGGAGCCGACGGTGACGGAGGCGAGATAGAGCATCTCCGCGGCAAAACTCGTATAGGCGAGATAACGCACCGCACCATTGTCCCTGCCGTGCAGAGCGATTGCCAGCACGGAAGCGGCGAGCGTCGCCAGCCCGAGCACCACCAGCCGCCAGCCATCCTCGATCTCGATATGCAGCAAGAGGAAGCCGATCGCCGCGACGAGGAAGCTGTAGAAGGCCGGGGCAGCACCAGCGGTCCTGACCAGGGAAGCGATGCGCGCAAGCGGCAACGCCGTCAGGACGACGGCCGCCATGCCACCGACCGCGAAGGCGAGCGCAACAGCGATCTCCTCATGAAGAGTATAGAGCCAGGTGAGCCAGCCGATCAAAAGCAGATAGGCGAGATGGCGGGCCCGCTCGGCGCCGGTATAGCGCACCAGGGCGATGGTGATCGCCGCCATGACGGGCGCCATCCAGGGATCGAGGCCGATCCAGTGCGAGTCGTAATTCTGGAGATAGACAGCAAAGGACGCCCAGGAGAGAAAGCCGGCGACAACGGTCACTGCGCCCGAACGGAACAGGATTGCCGAGATGGTGGCAATGGCGAACCAGAGATACATCACCGTCTGCTCGTCGCCGGAGAGATGATACATCTGCCCGACCAACGAGATGGCGCCGCCGAAACTCATCGCGCCGATGACCAGCAAGCCGCCTGCGGCCGCTGTCGCACCGCGGGCGAGCATCCGGGCGGCGCCGATGTGCACCACCCAGATCAGCGCCAGGATGACGCCGACGCGGACAAGGCGCGGGATGGCCTCCCAGTTGGAGGCAACGACCAGCAGAATGGCGGCGGCAAGCAGCACCGCCGCCAGCGCCATCAGCACCCTGCCGAGGCTGAAGCTCGCCGGGCGACTGTCATATTCGGCGAGAAGCGTGGCCGCCGTTTCCTGGCCCAGCAGACCCTTGCCCACCCAAAGCGAGAGATCCCGCTCCAATCTGCCGCGATACATGCTCCACCCCTTGCGTTCGCGACGCCGACTGCGGCGCTGCGGCTCATGCCGTTATAGCCGCAGCACGGGTGTTCGCAAACGCTGTTGCGACAAATATACAAGTTCCTCACTGGTCGAACTTGTACCGGGTGTTAACCGGCCGCTAACGCCGGAAGCGCATATATAAGCATATGGACGGAGAGGCATGCGCATTTTGCATACCCCTCATGAAATTATTGCACTGCAAAATTTCAAATAGTCATACTATTTGTATCTTCATCGAAGCACGGGGATGGCGCCCCGGCCCGGCTCAGCCGGATGCCCGCGGATCCTTTGTCCGTGACGAGATTCGCAGCTGCGCACTCCTCCTCCCAGCGCGCTGCGATAGGCTGGCAACAATCCTCCTCCCAGTTGCCAGTCACCATAATGCGCCCGCCGGATCCTCCCCCGGCGGGCGTTTTTGCTCGGCAAAAACCAAATTAAATCATTGGCGGATCGAGGATTTCCGTCGCATGGCACCAGCCCGCCACGTTGTGGTCACACCCAGCCTACCAAGGCCGCCCACAAATGGGCAGCTTGCGATCCAACACGGAGCACCCACCCTGCAGCGGATGGAGGGGTGCATTCGCCCACGGCGCAGCGTTTTTCGGCAGCAGCGCCCGCTCGACAGTCTCGAACCGGGTTGGTTTCGCCGGCGCCATTCTGCCTATTCGTTGACCAAAAAATGGTAAGTCTGCGTCACACATCCCATGAGCATTGCGAATACCGCATAGGTGATCTGAAAACTTGGCTGTTTTAGTCTTTCGCGGCGCAACATATATTCCGGTCATCAAATAGAGGTCAGCGCCGATCGGTGGCTGCTGGCAGATGAAACCCTCGGAAAGGGGCTTACCATGAACTTCTCTCGCTCTTTCAACAATTGGCGCAAGTATCGTCAGACCGTCACGGAACTCGGCCGCATGACCAACCGCGAATTGCATGACCTCGGCATCGACCGTTCGGACATCCATCGCGTTGCCCGTGAGGCTTCTTCCCGCTAATTCCAGGCGATCCGCTGCTCCTCCCAAGCAGGATCGTTCTCGGTTGAAACGCCCGCTGTACCCACAGCGGGCGTTTTCTTTTGTCTTCATGCAACCGCCGCGGCAGTTGCATGTTTTTCCCGGTCGTTAGCCCGCTTAAAAAATATTCACCGCTTAATTGACGAGCATCACACTGCACAATTGCATGGCAGACGCCAATTATTTGCACTGCACAATAAGACGGAGATCGCCTATATAAACATCAACCGCAGAGAGATAGGCGATCCCGCCATCCAGCGGACATTTGTTTGAGGAAAAAGACAATGAACCCGATCCGCATTGCAAAAAGCTGGCTCAGCTACCGCCGTACGCTCAACGAACTAGGCGGCCTTTCGAACCAGACCCTGTCCGATATCGGCGTCAGCCGTTACGACATCCGCAATATCGCATCCCGCTCGTTTCGCTAATTAGCCGGCCGTTAACGGCCCGCTAGTAGCGAGCGTGATGCTCCCAAGACGGCGCCGCAGGGCGCCGTTTTTGATTCCGGGGTGTTGGATCGCACCTGCCGACATGATATCAGCCCGGGATGAACACGATCTCTTCCTATTCCCCCATCCACGTCGTCGGCGGCGGGCTTGCCGGCTCGGAAGCCGCCTGGCAGATCGCCAATTCCGGCGTTCCCGTCATCCTGCATGAAATGCGCGGGGTACGCGGCACGGATGCACATAAAACAGACGGCCTTGCCGAACTGGTCTGCTCCAATTCCTTCCGTTCCGACGATGCCACCAGCAATGCCGTCGGCGTCATCCATGCCGAGATGCGCATGGCCGGCTCGCTGATCATGGCCACTGCCGATCGGCATCAGGTGCCGGCCGGCGGCGCGCTCGCCGTCGATCGCGATGGCTTCTCCGAGGCGGTGACCAGAGCGATCCACGACCACCCGCTCATCACGGTCGTGCGCGAAGAGGTTACCGGCCTGCCGCCGCGGGACTGGGATCTTGCCATCGTCGCCACCGGACCGCTGACGGCGCCGTCGCTTGCCAGCGCCATCCAGGCGCAAACCGGCGAAGATTCGCTCGCCTTCTTCGACGCCATTGCGCCGATCGTCTACCGCGAGAGCATCGACATGGATATCTGCTGGTATCAGTCTCGCTACGACAAGGTCGGTCCTGGCGGCACCGGCAAGGATTACATCAACTGCCCGATGGACGAGGCGCAATACAATGCCTTCGTCGACGCGCTGATAGCGGGCGACACGGTCGGTTTCAAGGAATGGGAAGGCACGCCCTATTTCGACGGCTGCCTGCCGATCGAGGTGATGGCCGAACGCGGCCGCGAGACGCTGCGCCACGGGCCGATGAAGCCGATGGGGCTGACCAACGCGCATAACCCGACGGTGAAAGCCTATGCCGTCGTGCAACTACGCCAGGACAATGCGCTCGGCACGCTCTACAATATGGTCGGCTTTCAGACGAAGCTGAAATATGGCGCGCAGTCGGAAATCTTCCGGATGATCCCGGGTCTGGAAAATGCGGAATTTGCCCGTCTCGGCGGTCTGCACCGCAACACCTACATCAACTCTCCCACCCTGCTCGACCCGTCGCTAACGTTGAAATCTCGGCCCGGCCTGCGTTTCGCCGGCCAGATCACCGGCTGCGAGGGATATGTGGAAAGCGCCAGCGTCGGGCTGATGGCCGGGCGTTTCGCTGCCGCCGAACGCAAGGGTGAAGCCATCTCGCTGCCGCCGGCGACGACGGCGCTCGGCTCGCTGCTCGGTCATATCACCGGCGGCCATATCGTCACCGACGAGGAGCCGGGCAAGAGGTCGTTCCAGCCGATGAACATCAATTTCGGGCTGTTTCCGGAGCTCGAGCCGGGTTCGATCGTCAAGCCAGAAGGCGTCAAGCGTTTCCGCGGCAAGGACAAGACGATCATGAAACGGCAGCTGATTGCACGCCGCGCATTGGCAGACTGCGCCGCCTGGCTTGGGCAGACTTGAACATTTGCCGAAAGCGCCTGGATAATTCCTTAAATCGGATCCGATTTAGGGGTAAGACTATGCGGCAGTGTAGCGCTTACTGTTTGTTCGCCGCCGAAATATTATCGGTTGGCAGGTCCTTATCCGGCTCGGCGATATAGTTGCCGAGCAGCCAGAGCGCGACTTCCGACGCCTCCTTGGCGGAAGCGAATTCGAAATCGCCGTTATGATGCGGCGCATCCAGGAACTCGATCACCAGTCCCCTGCCCGTTTGCGAACTGACGACGCGCACGCGGCCCGGCTCGATGAGATGGCAGGCGAAGTGACGCGACATGTTGCGCATGACGCCGGCCTTGTTGTCGTGCAGGCGCACGAAGACGGCCTGGCCGTTTTCCGTCGCCTGCAACTGGCGAATCGCCTCGTTCGGAAAGGCGCGGCCGAACTCGATGATGGCGAGACCCGTGTCATGCAGGCCGTCTTCCTTGTTCTGCGCAGCCATGCGCGTCGCTGCAAAGGCAAAGAAGATGACGATGGCGAAAAGAACGCACCAGACGATAATGCCCACGCCCGAGTCTCCGTTCAAAAAGGGTAGCGGTTCAAGGCTTGTAACGCCTGAGACTTGCGCGAGTTTGACCGGCGTCAGATTTTTCTGCGCGTTGCCGCCCATCCCATCTGCAGCTGGCGGCGCCATTGCGGCGGCTGCAGCGGCCGGTCGAACAGCAGGACGCCGCGCTTCTGAGCTCTGACGAGCACCGGTTCGGCAAGCGTCGCCGGCAGAAAGGCCGGAAAGACGGCGGGCGCAATCGGTCCGGCCGCCCTCGCCTTTGCCAGATGTTCGCGACCAAGGCCGGCGAAGGCTTCGATGGCGGCAGAAATGCGCGGCCGATCTTCGCCGGCAAGGAAGACATCACGGTCGAGACCGGTGGCGGAAAGGATCTGTAGCGGAATATAGACTTGGCCGCGGCGGCGATGCAACGGCATCAGCAGCAACAGGCCGGCAACCGCCTGGGCAACACCGGCATGGCCGGCCACATCAGCCGATCGTGCCGCCTCTTCCGGCGAAAGCACGAGGCTTGCAAGCTGAATCAGGGCTGATGCCGTCTCGCCGGCATAACCTTCGAGCGACAGACGCGTTTCCATCGGATCGTCATAAAGGTCGAAGGTGCGGGCCTCGATCATGTCGATCAGCGTCCGGCGCGGCAGGCGGTGCGTCTCGATCGCCGTCAGAAGTGCCGCGGCGACGGGGTTGGCGGCTGTCGAACCATGCGCGCTGCCTTCCAGCAGGTCGCGCCAATATTGCAGCCTGACCTCGCCGGGCAACGGCTCGTGCACGAGATCACGAATGCGGGCAAGCTCGGCATTGAAGGCATACAGGGCCGCAAGCGCGCCGCGCTTTTCCTCCGGCGACAGCAGACATGCAAGGTAACGGTCGCGATCGCTGTCGCGCAGCATCGCCAGGCAGATCTCCTGGTTCTTCGCCATAGTCGCTTCAGCCATCGTCAGACCGCGATCAATGCCGCAGCGACGGCGCGCTGCTCGGCAAGCATGATATTGAAGGTGCGCACCGCTGCCCCGGTATTCATCGGATCGGAGGCAATGCCGCGCGCCTTCAGCGCCTGCTTCAATTCCTCCGGCAGGCGGCGAAGCTCGGTTCCGGTGCCGACGAGCAGAACCTCGATATCGGCAGCCTCATCCAGCACCCGGCGGAAATTTTCGGGCGACAGCGGTTTCGACATGTCCATGTCCCAGCCATGAATGCCGGAAGGCAGGCAAAGGATCGAGCCGCGATGCGACATATCGGCAAAGCGGAAGCCGCCATTGCCGTAAGTATCGATCGGCGCGCGCCCGGGGAAGTGGGCAGCGCGGATTTCTATGCCTTTTGCCATGTTTTCAAACCACCGTGCCGGATTTTACACCGGCATCCGTTTTGTTGCTCTCTTCCCCGTCGGGGCTCTCCGGCCGCAGCCGGAAGACGATCAGCACAGGAGCTGCGATATAGATCGAAGAGAAGGTGCCGAGAGCGACGCCGAAGAGCATCGTAAAGGTGAAGGAGCGGATGACTTCGCCCCCAAAAAGATAGAGCGCGAGCAAGGCGAGCAGCGTCGTCGCGGCGGTCAGAATAGTGCGCGACAGCGTCTGATTGATCGAAGCATCGATCAGGATCGGCAGCGGCATCTTCCGGTATCGCTTCAGATTCTCGCGCATTCGGTCATAGACCACCACCGTGTCGTTCAGCGAATAGCCGACGATGGTCAGTACGGCGGCTATGCTCGTCAGGTTGAACTCGATGCCGGTCAGCACGAAGAGACCGAGCATGATGATGACGTCGTGCAGCGTGGCAATGATGGCGCCGACGGCAAACTGCCATTCGAAGCGGATCCAGATATAGATGAGGATCGCCACAAGTGCCGCCAGCACGCCGAGCGTCGCCATCATCGTCAATTCGCCCGATATGGCGGGGCCGACGACCTCGACGCGGCGAAAATCATAATCCTCCTGGAGCTCGCCGCGCACCAGCGTCGCCGCCGACTGCTCGGCATTCTCGCCGCCGCCTTGGGAGGCGATGCGGATCCGCGCATTCGACGGGCCGCCGGTGCGCTCGACGCTGACCTCGCCGAGATTGAGATCGTTGAGGCGCGATTGGAGATCGGCAATATCGGCATTGCCCTGCTTTGCCGTCACCTCGATAAGCGAGCCGCCGGTGAAATCGATGCCGAGATGCAGTCCGACGGTGGCAAAGGCCGCCATGGCGATCAGGGAGATGACAGCCGATGTCGTAAAGACATAGCGGCGGATGCCCATGAAGCGGATATTGGCGTGTTCGAACAGATGCGTCAGGACGCTCTTCGGCAAATGCCGGGGATGGCGCCCCCCCAGCCAGACGGCGACGATCGAGCGTGTCAGCGTGAACGCCGTAAAGACGGTTGTCAGAATGCCGACCGCCAGCGTCACGGCGAAACCGCGGATGGATTCGCTGCCGAGGAAGAAGAGGATGACGGCGGCGATGAAGATCGTGACATTCGCGTCGACGATCGTTGCGAATGCGCGCGAGAAACCGCGGCCGACCGCCTCCGCAAAGGAATGGGCGGTTTTCTCCTCTTCGCGGATGCGCTCGTAGATCAGCACGTTGGAATCGACCGCCATGCCGACGATGAGCACGATGCCGGCAATCCCGGGCAAGGTGAGCGTCGCGCCGGCAAGGCTGAGCACCGCGACGATGAGGATCAGGTTGAAGAAGAGCGAGACGACGGCGATGGCGCCGAGGGTGCGGTAGAGCGCGATCATCAGTGCTGCCACCAGCACGACGGCGACAAGGCCGGCAATGAGACCGGAGAAGATCGATTCGGCGCCGAAACCCGGGCTGACGCTGCGCTCCTCGACGCTCGTCAGCGTCGCCGGCAAAGCACCGGCACGCAGCATCACCGCAAGATCGCGAACCCCGTCCTCGGAGAAGTTGGCCGAAATGCGCCCCTCGCCGCCGGTGATCGGCGCCTCGATGACAGGCGCCGACATCACCTGGTCGTCGAAGACGATGGCAAGGTGTTTGCCGACATTCCGGCCCGTCGCCTCAGCCAGCCGCGCTGTGCCCTCCGCATCGAGACGATACTCGATCGACGCGTCCTGCGTCTGCGGGTCGATGAGCGGCTCGATATGCACCATGTTGCCGGCCGTGGCGAAAGCCGTACGGTCGACGAGATAGGGAACCGGCGGATCGTCCAGCGAATAGAGCACCTCGGATGTCACCGGCCAGCGGCCGTTCAACGCCTCCTGCCCCGACATGCTTTCGTCGATCAGATGAAAGGAAAGCTTGGCCGGCTGGTTCAGGAGGTTTTTCAGCCGCTCGGCATCGACCGATCCCAGCACCTGTACGACGATCCGGTCGGCGCCATCGGGACGGACGAGGAAATTGTCGTAGCCGAACCCCGCGATGCGGCGGCTGACGATATCGAGCGACCTGGTCTGGGCGGAGGCGACGTCAGCAGTTATGCCGGCGTCGGAAATCTGCAGCGAGAGCTGCCCTTCCGCGCCCTGCTGCAGCGCGACCTCAGGTCCCGAACGCCCGTCAGGTGCCGTCAGAGGCTTCAGGAGATCGACCGCTTTCTGCGTCTCGGCCGGATCGGTGATCCGCACCGTGACGATCTGGTCGTTGCCGGTCAGCCCGGTATAGCGGATTCCGGCGCCACGCAGCGCATTGCGCACATTGGCGACGACTTCTTCCAGCCGGTCCTTGACGATATCGGAGCGTTCGAGCTTCAGAACGACATGCGAGCCGCCCTGCAGATCGAGGCCGAGCGTCATGCGGTCGTGCCGCAGCCAGCCGGGCAGCGAGGCGCGCTGCGCCTCGCTCAGCAGATTGGGTGCAGCAATGACGATGGCCGCAAACGCGGCCAGCCAGATCAGAAGTGTTTTCCAGCGGGAAAAATGCAACATTCTCTCGACGATCTTCCGATCCGGCGGCTGTCCTGCCGTTATCGCTTGTTACGCTGCGTCGGCCTTGACTGGTTCACCCTTGACGCGAACGTCCGAAATGCCGCTGCGGACGATGCGAACGCGAACGCCGTCGGCGATCTCGACTTCGACTTCCTTGTCGTCGACGACCTTGGTGACTTTGCCGACGAGACCACCACCGGTGACGACCTGGTCGCCGCGGCGGATTGCCTTCAGGGTTTCCTCACGCTTTTTTGCCTGTGCTCGCTGCGGACGGATCAGCAGGAAGTACCAGACGACCATCAGCGGCACGAACAGGATGATCATTTCGAAACCAGAGCCGCCGAAACCGGTTGCGGTGTCGGTCGCGCTCTGGGCGAATGCCGGGGTGATGAACATGCTAAACTCCTCAGGCTTGGCGGCGGAACTCCGCCTCTTTTTCAGGTTGCCGGACTATAATTGCCGCTTCGATGAATGCAACAGAAACAGCCGGAAACAGTACCGATTCCGCTGCCTCATAACCTTTCCGCCGACAAAACGCCATGGTACCCCGCAGCGAAACACAGGAGGCCTGCGATGACCGAGGAAATCAACACCGCCCTGCTTGCCGAACTGAAGCGGCTCGCCGATGCCGTTCAGCGCCTTGCCGGGCCGGCGCCTGCCGTCAACGACTGGGATGCGGCGGACTGTTTCGTCTGGGCGCCGATGCGCCAGCACCTGCAACCTGTGAAAAAGCCGAACCGGGTGGCGCTGAAGCTCATCCGCGGTGTCGATCACGTGCGCGATATCCTGCATGAAAATACGGTGCGTTTCGCCGAGGGTTATGCCGCCAACAATGTGCTGCTCTGGGGCGCACGCGGCATGGGCAAATCCTCGCTTGTTAAGGCCGTGCACGAGGATGTCCGGGGTGAAAGCGGCGTCGCGCTGAAGCTGGTCGAAGTCCATCGCGAGGATATTGCGAGCCTCCCCACCCTGCTCGATCTTCTGAAGGACACGCCCTACCGCGTCATCGTCTTCTGCGACGACCTCTCCTTCGACCACGACGACACCGCCTACAAGTCGCTGAAGGCGGCACTCGACGGCGGCGTCGAGGGGCGGCCGGACAATGTCCTCTTCTATGCCACATCCAACCGGCGCCATCTCCTGCCGCGCCATATGATGGAAAACGAGCAGTCGACGGCGATCAATCCGTCTGAGGCGGTCGAAGAGAAGGTTTCGCTATCCGACCGATTCGGCCTTTGGCTCGGCTTCCACAAATGCAGCCAGGAAGACTATCTCGGCATGATCGACGGCTATGCCGATCACTTCAAGCTCGGGCTCGAACGCGACAGGATGCATGCCGAGGCGCTGGAATGGGCGACGACGCGCGGCGCGCGCTCCGGCCGCGTCGCCTGGCAATATATTCAGGATCTTGCCGGACGCATGCGCGTTCACATCGACAGGGCCTGAAAGCCAAAGCGCGCCGCGTGAACCAGGTTCGGTGCGACGCGCTTTAGCCGGGTTCAAGGCCTCGGGCATTGCAAGCAACACCCGAAGGCCGGAATGATCAGCGTTTATCCAACGCCGTCATGGGTTACTCTCCCGCCGGTCCGTAGAGAGCGAGCCGCTCAAGAAGGACACGCTGCCGGCCGGCGCTTTCGACCAGCAGACCGGTGTAACGGTCGACGATCCGATCGCGGTGGTTCGGGTCTGAGACGGCCGAGAGCGCACCGATAATGGCCGCGACCTTTTCCGAGGTCTGCCGCAATTCGGCAAGCAGCTCAGACTTGTCGCCGATCTCGCCCACCACCCGCTTCGTCACCTTGCCGATTCCGACCGGGGTGCGGCCGCCCGCCGAGACGTAACCCTCGGGCAGGTCGCCCTTGAGATTGGTGACCGACTTGAAGCGGATGACGTCGAAGATCTGGTCGACCGCCTGCTTGGCGCCGGTCACCCGCGAGGGATGATCGGTATCGGCGGCGGCGTGCGGCAGCAGTTCCAGCTTGCCCTTATGACGCTCTTCGAGCGGCAGGTACGGCAGCATCGGTCCGCTGAGCGCGCCGGTCGCAGCATCCTTGAAGAGGTCGGCGTCGATCGCGGCATGGGCGATCTTGCCGGAAGAAAGCGCTGCGTCGAGCGCATAGGGATCGACGACTTCACCGCGGTCGTAATTGACCAGCACGGCGCCGTCCTTCATGGCACCGAGAACCTTCGCATCGACGGTGCCGGCATTGGAATAGATGCCGGTCGATGCGTCCAGGCGGCCAAGGCCGATATGCACGGAGAGTACGTCGGCGCCGCTTGCCGCTTCGACCGGGCTTGCGGCATAGTCGAAGCCTTCGGCCTCGATCCAGCGCCTGTGGTGCTGGCGGGCGTAGATCGCCACCTTCATGCCGAAAGCCTTGGCGAGCTTGGCGACTTCACGGCCGATATTGCCGTAACCGAGAACGGCAAGTTTCCGGCCCTCGAGCTTTGCCGTCGGGAAATCCTTGAGCTGGCGCCCGGTATCGAAATCGCCGGCGGCAACCATCCGGTGCAGCCTGTCGACCGGCAGATCGGGAACGACCTTGAGGATCGCCTTCACAGCCATCTGAGCGGTTGCCCGGCTGTTGATGCCGGGGGTATTCATCAGCGGCGCCTCACCGCCTTCGCCGTTGCCGCCGCCCCAGGAGGCCGAGCCCATGTTGCCGGTTCCCGCGCCGATGCGCACGCCGCCAAGCGGGAAGACGGAAGCCTTGGGGATGAAGGTCGCCGCCGCGATCAAGGCGTCATACTGCCCCTTGTCGGTTTGCGGCAGGATTTCCGCCTCGGTGCTGAGGTTCGGCTGATAGAAGAAATGGATGCGGCCCTTCTCCAGGGCCGAACCGTCGCCGGCCGAGCCAACATGGAAGACACCGCCCTTTTCCTCGACATAGGCCCGGATTTCGCTGTGATCGGGTTTGCCGTCCGCGCCGAGGCGCAGGCCGACCAGATCGGCGATCAGCACCTTGTAGGCGCGTTGCGGATCGTCCTTGCGGACCGCTGTACCGGCGTTGCCGGGCGCGTCAAATGTGATGCCCTCTTTCGCCAGCTCTTCTTCGAGAACGACGATCTTGGCGCGCAGATAGGCATATTGCAGGTTTTCCAAGAGGGCCACGACATCTGCCGGCTCGCGGATGCCGCCGACCCAGGCACGGTAGTCGCCAGGCGTTCCGGGGAACGCATTGACGTAGCGCGCCGCGTCCAGACCGGGTTCAAACTCGCCGTTCGGATGGGTGATGCCCTCGTAGCCGAGCAACTGCTTCGAGCGGGCAATGATGCGAGCGTGGATGGCTGGATCGGTGATGCCGGCATCCTCGATCTTCAGAAGCGTCACGGCAGCACCGCGCCGTTCGGCATCGGTAACGGTCAAAGACAGCAGCGGATGCGACTTCACCCACTCGTCAATCACCGCCCGATTGGCCGCAGAGCGCCGATTGAGCTCGACAACCGAGCCGACCCGCGCCTCGGACTGCAGGAGGCCGAAGGTGGTTTCGGCAAAGGCGAGCGCGCTGTAGGTGTTGATGACGCCGCCGAGCATGCGGTCTTCCCCGGCATCGTAGAACGGGCCGGCATCCACGGAGCGTTTGGCTGAAAGCGGCTGGCGCGCGTCGATCGGCGGCGCGATCTTCAGCTGGCGCGGGATCGCCCAGGCAGGGTCCTGCTGGTTCTTCTCGACAAGCGCCAGGGCATGCGGCGTGAAGGAGGCAACGAAATATCCGGAAATCCCGCCGATCGCCTTCTGGAACGGCATGAACAGGCAGCATTTTGCCATCACCGCATCGACCAGCTCTGGCTCCCAGGGCATGGCGCCGAGCATCGACGTGGCGTCGAATACCGCGTGGTGGTTTGCCGGATCGCGGTCGATCCAGTTCAAGAGTTCGTGGATCTCGCGGCTCGTATAAGCATTGGCGCCGGTGGTCTCGTGGCCGACGCCGACGAAGATCGATACGCCGAGGTCGGAGAGCTCAGCGGCCGTCGGGATCACGCCTTCGGAGGCAGCGAAATGGATACGGCTCTCGCAGCCTTTTTCGGCGAAGCGCTGCATCTCGATCAGCTGCGTGGCCCAGGACTGACGGAAGAAGCCGGCCGACCGGGATGGATCGCTTTCCGGGCGGGGCGTATCGACATAGACGCGCTGGTTGGCGTCGTTGGCATTCATCAGATGCTGGACGCAGACGGTGTAGCCGCTGTGGCCACCGCCAAGTCCCACCGCCATGCGGTTCGTCTTCGGGAAATGGAAGTAGGTGTGGATCGCCCGCATCATGTCGGTCAGGATTTTATCCGCCGGATAGCCGCGGTGCATGCTGCGGGAAATCTCGGCCGTGGTGAAGCCGCCGATATCGTTGCCCTTGTCGTCGAACTTGCGATAGGTCTTTTCGATCCACGCATCGAAGGCGAGGCGCCGCAGCCGGCTATCCACTTCGTCCGTGGTCGCATCCGTGATCGGGCCGACGCCGAAAAACGGGTTGGACGGCAATTCAGGCGCGCCCGAATTCGTCAGTCGGAGTGCTTCGAGACGCTGTTCCTGCATCTGGGCGATATTCGTCATGGGCTGCCTATCCGTCTTCAAAAGGGTCCAGGCATAGTGAATTGAACTTTCGGGAATGTAGACATCATATGCGCCGAACATCAGGCATAATGCGTCATCGGCCTCTGCCAATGCCTGCAATGCGCACAAAGATAATCTCTGACGACGAATTGCGCCAATGCAGGTGCTGCCAACTCACCCTTCCGGCAGGAGATCCATGCGACCGAAACTGCACATGCCCCAAATGACAAAAGCCCGGCTGTTGGCCGGGCTTTTGCGCTTCCTGGTACGCTCTACCTACTCCAGGAAAGTCATCGGGTTGACCGGGGATGCGTCCTTGCGCACCTCGAAATGGACCTGTGGCTGCTTAACGTCGCCGCTCATGCCGGAGACCGCGACGGTCTGGCCGCGCTGGATCTTCTGGCCGCGAGTGACGCTCAGCGTATCGGCATTGCCGTAGACGGTGACGGTGCCGTCGTCATGACGGACGAGAACCGTGTTGCCGAGTTCCTTCAGGCCGTTGCCGGCATAGATGACGACGCCGTTTTCGGCGGCCTTGATCGGCGTGCCCTGCGGCACCGAGATATCGATGCCGTCATTGCGGTTGCCGTTGACGTTGGCGCCGTACGAAGCAATGACCTGGCCGCGGACCGGCCAGCGATACTTGCCGATGCCGGTCGATTCCGGTGCGGCGGAGCTGACGTCAGACTTCTTCTCGACATCATCGACCGTCTGGGTGGCGGCCGGCGCTTTGTAGGGCGCTGGCTGAGCGGAGGCCACCTGCTGGGCGGGCGCCGCCGGAGCCGGCTTCGGATCGGCCTTTTCGGCCGGGATCGATGCAGTCTTGATATTGTCGGCAGTGCCGCTCGGGATCTTCAAGGCCTGGCCGACGCGCAGCGAGTTGGCCGAAAGATTGTTGGCGGCCTTGAGATCGTCGATATTGGAACCGGTCGCCTTGGCGATCCTGGCCAGCGAATCGCCCTGCTTGACGACATAGCTGCCGGCAGGCGCTTTCGGATCCTTGCCGGCGCCGGCCGGAAGCTTGCCGGTCGAATCGGCGCTCGCCATGGTCTTGTCGCGGGCGGAATTGGCGCCGGGAACGACGGCGACGTTTTGCTCGGGCGCCTTCACCGGCTCCGGCATCTTGCCGGGCTTGGAAAGATCGGCCGTCTGCGACGCCGCCTTGGCAGCATTGCCGCCATTGAAGGTCGGGATCAGGATCGCCTGACCGGGCTTGGCCGCCGATGCCGTCTTCAGGCTGTTAACGCGCAGGATTTCATTTTCCGGAACACCGAAGCGCCGGGAGAGCGTGGCGATACTTTCACCCGGACGCAGCGTCACGGAAGGCGCATTGGTTGCAGACCAGCCGGAGACCTTCGGCGTCGTGCCCGTTGTCAGAGGATCGGGCGTTGCCTTCGGCTGGGCGGGAGCGACCAAACGGTGCTTTTCAGCCTGGGGCGAGGCCGGGAAAGGCTGAGCGAGCGCGACTTCCTTCTCCCGCTGCCGGGAAGGTGCTGCCGCCGTCGGCGCAGCCAGCTCGGAACGCTGCACCGAAACCGGCGCGGACGCCATGCGTGCACTCGACGTACGGACCGGATCGTAGCTCGGGCTGGCCGGATAGGGCTGGTTCAGCCCACCATTGCCGCCACCGTAACCCGACTGGCTGGCAACGGCAGAACCGCCGAGATCGGCGCGCGGCACCGGATCACCCTGAGGGGCGCTCCTGCGCGGAATGGAACTGGTGGTGATCTGATCCTGCCCTGAGGAGGAAGAAAACAAGCCGCCGAACCGTGTTACATCGGAACTGCAGCCCGTTGCGGCACTTGCAAGCAGGCCCACAACCAGAAGATTACCGGCGGACTTTCCGAACTTCGGCGAAAGACTGAAACGCATTGACTCGACCCACTGAGAACGCAACCATTTGTGAGTCTATTAAAACGCGTTAGTATTACCACGCGGTTAAGATGCTGGAATCAGTACGATATTTTTGAGAAGTTGATAACCATAGCTTATGGATGAAAAATTGCAGTGCTTCGAACACGATACGGAAAAGTCCGAGCGGTTTTCGGATGACATCGTCCTCTCTTTTTTCGATGCAGATGCGAATTTGAGATTTCGGCCCGATCCGGCCTGAAACATCCGCGTCTACAGCAGCGAGGCAAGCCGCGGAACGATCGGCAGATAGGGTGCTTCGAACAATTCCTCGCGTTCGAAACGGCTGCCGGTTTTGGTCAGTCGCACCATGCGACATTCGTTCTCGGAGATCATCAGCGGCGCGATCATCGAGCCGCCGGAAACCAGCTGGTCGGTATAAAAGCGGGGCATGGCGTTGAAGGCCGCGGTCACCAGGATGCGGTCGAAGGTGCCCTCTCCCTGCATGCCGGCACTGCCATCGGCATGGCGGATGATGACGTTGCGCAGACCAAGCGATTCCATGCGCCGCTGCGCGGCCGACGTCAGCGTCCTGTAGCGGTCGATGGACAGAACACGCTCGGCCATGCGGCCGATGACGGCGGCGGTAAAACCGCTGCCGGTGCCGATTTCGAGGACGCGCTGTCCTGGTCTGACCTTGAGGTGATGCAGGATGCGGACGACAAAATCGACGCCTTCAAGGAAGGAGCCGCATTCGATCGGGATCGTCCGGCTCGAATAGGCGTCATCTGCAAATTGCGGCGGCACGAAGAGCGAGCGCTGCGTCTGCTCGACCGCCGTCAGCAGATCAAGATCGGAGATGCCTGCGGCACGCAACCTGAGGACGAGCGCCGCAAAGCCCTCCTTCTCCGCCAGTCTTGCCGTCAAACCTGTGCTCCGTATCCCAAGGCCCGCGCCACGCGGTCCGTTACGGAATAATCGGTCAGATCCAGTTTCAAAGGCGTTACCGAAATCTTGTTATGCTTCAGCGCGTGAATGTCGGTGCCTTCGATGAAGGCGCCGGCGCGTTCACCGAACTTCAGCCAATAATAAGGGAAACCCCGCCCATCGGAACGAGCGTCGACCTGCAGGTTGAAGGCGAGTTTGCCCTGCATGGTCACCTCGGCGCCATCGACCTCATCGGGACGGCAGTTCGGAAAGTTGAGATTGAGGAACGTGCCCTCCGGCAGATCCAGGACCATCAGTTTTTCCAGAAGAGCCGGCGCATGGGTCTCGCAGACTTCCCAGGGTACGATGCGCGCACCGTCTTCATAGAGATAGGCCTGGCTGAGCGCGAAGGAGCGCACGCCCTGCATCGTGCCTTCGATGGCGCCGGCGATGGTGCCGGAATAGGTCACATCGTCGGCAACGTTCGAGCCCGAATTGACGCCGGAGAGAACGAGATCGGGCTTGATGTCCATCACCTGCCTGATACCCATGATGACGCAATCGGTCGGCGTGCCGCGCAGCGCGAAATGCTTGTCAGAAATCTTGCGCAGCCGCAGGGGTTCGGACAGGCTCAGCGAATGGGCAAGGCCGCTCTGGTCGGTCTCGGGCGCCACGATCCAGACATCGTCGGACAGCGTGCGCGCAATCCGCTCCAGCGCAGCCAAGCCTTCAGCATGGATGCCGTCGTCATTCGTAAGCAGGATGCGCATCGCCTCAGGCCGCCCGTTCGATCTTGGTCAATCCGCCCATATAGGGCAGCAAAACGTCCGGAATCGTGACGGAACCGTCCTCGTTCAGATAATTTTCCAGGACAGCGATCAGGCAGCGGCCGACGGCAGTGCCGGAACCGTTCAGCGTGTGGACGAACCTGTTGCTCTTGTCGTCCTTGCCGCGATAGCGCGCATTCATGCGCCGGGCCTGGAAATCGCCGCAGACCGAGCAGGAGGAAATTTCGCGGAAGGCATTCTGCCCCGGCAGCCAGACTTCGAGGTCGTAGGTCTTGCGTGAGCCGAAACCCATGTCGCCGGTGCAAAGGGTCATCGTGCGGAAATGCAGGCCGAGGCGCTTCAGCACTTCTTCGGCGCAGGCGGTCATGCGCTCATGCTCGGCAATCGAGCTTTCGGCATCGGTGATCGAGACGAGCTCGCATTTCCAGAACTGGTGCTGGCGCAGCATGCCGCGCGTGTCGCGGCCGGCTGAGCCCGCCTCCGAACGGAAAGACGGCGTCAATGCGGTGAAACGCAGCGGCAGTTTCTCCTGATCGAGGATTTCCTCGCGCACCAGGTTGGTCAGCGTCACCTCGGCTGTCGGAATGAGATAGCGGCCATCCGTCGTCTTGAAGAGATCCTCTTCGAATTTCGGCAGATTGCCGGTGCCGAACAGCGCCTCAGCGCGCACCATCAGCGGCGAGCTGACTTCGGTATAGCCGTGCTCGCGGGTGTGAAGATCGATCATGAACTGGCCGAGCGCTCGCTCAAGCCTGGCGAGCGGCCCAGTCAGAACCGTGAAGCGCGAGCCGGAGAGCTTGGCGGCGCGCTCGAAATCCATATAGCCGAGCGCTTCGCCGATCTCGAAGTGTTCCTTCGGCGTATGGTTCCAGCGCGGCTTTTCACCGACGATGCGCGTGACGGCATTATCGTGCTCATCCTTACCGACGGGAACGTCGTCGAAGGGCACGTTCGGGATGCGCGAGAGAGCGTCGTTGAGCTCGGCGGACAGCGTGCGCTCTTCCTCCTCGGCTGCGGGCAGCGTCTCCTTGATGTCGGCGACCTCGGCCTTCAGCTTTTCGGCCAGCTCAGCGTTCTTCTGCGCCATGGCCGCACCGATCTCCTTAGAGGCGGCGTTGCGACGGGAGAGCAAATCCTGCGCCTTCTGCACGGCAGACCGGCGCTTTTCATCGAGGGCGACGAGACTTTGGGCCAGAGGCTCCGCACCGCGCTTGGCAAGGGCGGCATCGAGCGCTTCGGGATTCTCACGGATCCATTTGATATCGAGCATCGTCGTTCCAGGTCGTTGCAACAGAAATGACCCGGTCAAAGCCTGACCGGGCTTCGACCGGATGAGACGGCGTCACAAAGGGATTTCCAGGATCGCCTCAGACGCTGTCCGTCTTGGCAACGTCCGCGGATTCGGTTTCCTTTTCGAGCGCCTGCCGAGCACGCTGGCGCTCCACGAGTCGCGCCGCATGAATGGAAATCTCGTAGAGAAGGATCGTCGGTATCGCAAGGCCGATCTGGGACATCGGGTCCGGCGGCGTCAGCACGGCGGCGACGATGAAGGCGAGCACAATGGCGAACTTACGCTTTTCGGCGAGCCATTGCGATGTCAGCAGGCCGACACGGGCAAGCAGCGTGGTGATGACGGGCAGCTGGAAGACGAGGCCGAAGGAGAAGACCAGCGTCATGATCAGGCTCAGATATTCCGAGACCTTCGGCATCAGCGAGATCGCCACCTCGTCATGCCCCGGCGCCTGCTGCATCGACAGGAAGAACCACATGACCATCGGCGTGAAGAAGAAATAGACAAGCGCCGCGCCCATCAGAAACAGGACCGGCGAAGCGATCAGGAACGGCAGGAAGGCCTGGCGCTCATTCTTGTAAAGGCCGGGCGCGACGAACTTGTAGACCTGGGCGGCAATGATCGGAAAAGCGACCACCAGGCCGCCGAACATGGCGACCTTGACCTGCGTAAAGAAGAATTCCTGGGGCGCCGTGTAAATGAGCTGGGCCTTCTCGACGTCGAGATGCGCCCACTCGACGGCGGTCTTGTAGGGAATGACCAGATAATTGAAGAGATGCTTGGCAAAAAAGAAGCATGCGATGAAGGCGACGAAAAACGCGCCGATCGACCAGATCAGCCGCGTGCGCAGCTCCATCAGGTGCTCGATCAACGGCTGCGGCTTGTCTTCGATATCACCGCTCATGCCTCGTCCTTTTTCTTCATCTTCGCCGGCGTCTTCGGCGCTGCGGGCTTTTTGGCAACAGTCGTGCGCTTCGGCTTTTCCGCAGGCACGTTTTCCACGGGCGCGGCGATGGCAAAGGCCGCCTTATCCGCAGCCTTGGCCCGCGGCTTGCGCACCGCTTTCGGCTTGGCGGCTACCATATCGGCCGAGGCGACCGCGGCAGCAACGGGTTCCGGCGTCGGCGCAGGTGCCGGCACCAACGGCGGCGTTTCCGGCAGGCCCGTCGACGGCGTTGGGGCGGAAACGGCAGCCGGCGGCACCTCGGTCTTGTTGTCAGGCGCCGCGCTCGCCTTCTGCAGGTCGGCCTTGATCTCGTTGCCCATCTGGCGAAGCGGGTTCATCGCCTCGCGCAGGCTGTTGACCGGATTGAGCTTCTGCGCGTCGCTGAGCGTCTGGCGGACATCATCGAGCTCGGCCTCGCGCAGCGCTTCGTCGAACTGCGCGCGGAACTCACCCGCCACTTTGCGGGCGCGCTGCGTCATCTTGCCGAAAGCGCGCAGCATCGGCGGCAAATCCTTGGGACCGACAACGACGATCAGGACGACCGCTATGACCAAAAGCTCGGTCCAGCCAATATCGAACATGCAAGGCTCCTGGACGGGAAGCGCGGGGGCTGCGCTCTTACCCGCACTCGATTACTTGGTTTCGTCGGCCTTGTGATCGACGGTCTTTGCGGTTTCCGGCGCGTCTTCGTCAGACATGCCTTTTTTGAAGCTCTTGATGCCCTTGGCGACATCGCCCATCAGTTCCGGGATCTTGCCGCGACCGAACAACAACAGCACGATGACCAGAACGATCAACCAGTGCCACATGCTAAATGAACCCATTACCCTAACTCCCTGTTGCGATGTTCCCTGATGTAAGGATTTCCCACACCGTTTCCAACATCAAGCCCTTTGAACTGCGCTTAATGTCACGGTATCGCCCTTTGTGACAAGCCATTGAGCCGTCGAAAAATGGTGAGCGCCATTGTTTTCGTCATGCATGGAAAAAGCAAGACGAAGTCCTTCAATCTTCGGAGGTAGAACGCGGGGCGAGCAACCCAAGTTCTTCGAGATCCATCTGGGTAATGGGGTCTTCGTCCTCGCTCAGCTCGTCGTTCATCAATGGCGAGGGAATGTTGAAATTCGCCGGAATGCGGCCCGAGAGCAAGCCCGCGCCCTTCAATTCTTCGAGACCGGGCAGATCGCGCAACTCTTCCAGGCCGAAATGGTCGAGAAAATCGCGCGTGGTGCCCAATGTCACCGGCCGGCCCGGCGTGCGACGGCGACCGCGAAACCGTACCCAGCCCGCTTCCATCAGCACGTCGAGCGTGCCGCGCGAAGTCTGCACGCCGCGGATATCCTCGATTTCGGCACGCGTCACCGGCTGGTGATAGGCGATGATCGACAGCACTTCCAGAGCTGCGCGCGACAGCTTCTTCACCTCGTTGTCGTCGCGGCGGATGACGAAGGAGAGATCGGCGGCGGTGCGGAAAGCCCAGGCGCCCTCGATCTGCACGAGGTTGACGCCCCGCGGCGCATAGTGCGCTTTCAGGCGCTGCATGATGGCGCGCACGTCAGTATTCTCAGCTAGACGCTCAGCCAGGAAGCTCTCGGAGACCGGCTGCGAGGAGGCGAAGACCAGCGCTTCGGCGATGCGTTCCGCCTCGATCTCCGCCTGCAGGTCGCGGCTCCTGCCTTCGAAATCGTCCTCGAAATCCTCTTCGCTCTGCGGATCGATCAAACCGGCTGCTCCTGCTCCACCACCTGCAGCGTGGCGTGTTTGGGTCCGCGACGCATATATATCGGCTGAAAGGCGCCGTCCTGGCGGATTTCCAGCTTGCCCTCGCGCACCAGCTCCAGCGAGGCGGCAAAAGCGCTGGCAATCGCCGTGACGCGTTCCTCGGGCGTTGCGAGATAACGCAGCAGATAATGTTCCATCGCTGTCCAGTCGCCGACCTCGCCGATCATCTGGGTCAGCAATTCGCGGGCATCGGTCAGCGACCAGACGTTGCGTCTCTCGATCGTCACCTGGGTGACAGCATTGCGCTGGCGCAGCGCCGCATAGGCGGTCAGAAGATCGTAGAGGCTTGCCACATAAGCGGATTGCTGCCGGTCGGGAATATGCTCGGGCGCACCGCGCACGAAGATGTCGCGGCCGAGGCGGTTGCGGTTGACCAGGCCTTCTGCCGCCTGGCGCATGGCTTCGAGGCGTTTCAGCCGGAAGGCGAGCGTTGCGGCCATCTCCTCGCCCGAGGGACCGTCATCCTTGATCTGCTGGGGAATTAGCAGGCGCGACTTGAGATAGGCAAGCCAGGCCGCCATGACGAGATAGTCGGCGGCAAGCTCGATGCGGATGCGCCGAGCGCTTTCGACGAACTGCAGATATTGCTCGGCGAGCGCCAGCACGGAAATGCGCGACAGGTCGACCTTCTGGTTACGGGCGAGATAGAGCAGCAGGTCGAGCGGGCCTTCGAAACCGGCGACATCGATCACCAGCGCCGGCTCATGGCTGGCGCGCTCGGCACCGTTATCCTGCCATAGCTTGTCCATCGGCGTTGCCGCCTGTGGACGCTCCGTGCCCTTGACCGTGCTCACCACCCTGCTCCCCTGCGATCACACGATCGCAAACATCGCCTCGAATTCCGCCCGCAATTCCGCTTCGTCGGCGGCATCCGGCGCGGCAAAACCTGCTTCCACCGCTTTTGCGCGGGCAAGCGACGCGCCGCTGAGCGGCGGAACATTTGCCACGACATTCAGCATCTCGTCCATATGGCCATTGCAATGCAGCACGATATCGCATCCGCCTGCAATGATATTCGCCGCGCGTTCACCGATCGTGCCGGAAAGGGCGTTCATCGAGCTGTCGTCGGAAAGCAGCAGACCGGTAAAACCGATATGCTCGCGGATGACACCGTCGATCACCTTGCGCGAGGTGGTGGCCGGATTGTCCGGGTCGATGGCGGTGAAGACGACGTGGCAGGTCATCGCCATCAGCTCGTCCTTCATCGCGACGAAGGGCGGGAAATCGTGGGCCTCCAGCTCATCACGGGAAACGGTGACGACAGGCAGTTCCAGATGTGAATCGGCAAAGCCGCGGCCGTGGCCGGGCATATGTTTCATCACAGGCAGCAGACCGCCGGCCTTCAGCCCTTCAGCCGCCGCCCGGCCCATGGCGATGACGGTCTCCGGATCGCCGCCATAGGCGCGGTCGCCGATGACGTTGCTGCTGCCCTCGACCGGCACATCGAGCACCGGCAGGCAATCGACATCGATGCCGAGGCGCGAGAGGTCGAAGGCGTGCAGCCGCGACATCACCCAGGCGGCGCGCAGGCCGAGCGCGGGATCGCGGCGATAAAGATCGCCAAGCACCTGGCCCGAGGGATAACGGGCACAAACCGGCGGACGGATGCGCTGGACGCGGCCGCCCTCCTGATCGATCAGCACCGGCGCATGCCAGCCGACGCTGTCGCGCAGCTCGGCGACAAGATCGCTGATCTGCCCTGCTTCGGATATGTTGCGCCCGAAGAGAATGAAGCCCCAGGGCCGCTCGCCCCGATAGAAGGCTTTCTCTTCGGATGTGAGAGCAAGGCCGCTGCAGCCAAGGATCATCGCTTTTGATTCGGTCATATGAGAATCATAGACGGCGGCCCGCCAAATGCGAGCGAGGCCAGGCGCGATGCACAAAAAAGAGCGGCGGACCGATCAGGCCCGCCGCTCTTTAAATCATTCAAAGACTGGATGCTACTTGGAGATCAAGCAGCTTCCACCCGCCGCGCGATACTGCTCGCAGAGCGCTGCGGCTTCGTCCTTGGAGCCGGCCGGAATGCGGACACGGTAGAAGGTGCCCTTGCCGGCGACATCGGCCCTGCGGATCTCATGAGCGCGGCCGCCCAGCACGCCGGCAAACTTCTTCGACAGGCTGGCGTAGGATTTGTTCGCCTCGTCTTCCGATGGCAGCGAGGCGATCTGGATGCCGTAGCCGCCGGCGGACGCGGCCTGCTGCTGCGGCTTGGCGGCGGCTGGCGTTGCAGCTGCGACCTCCGTCGTCTTCGGCTGTTGCGCGGTTGGGCGGACATTGCCCTTCTCGGTCACGGTGCCGACAACGTTGACGGGCTGGTCGGCCGGCCGGGCGGTCGGGATCGGAGCGGTATCGGTGATCGCCGTGGTCTTGACCGGGCGCACCGCCGGATCGACCGGGACGGGATTTGCAGCCTGCGCGTCGGCGTCAGCTGCAAGCGGCTGGGCAGGAGCTGCAGAACGCGCATCGGCGGAAGCAACCTCGGCATTTGCAGGGAAGCTTGCGGCCGTTCCAGCGACCGGAGGCACGGACGGGGTCGACCGGGCCGTCAACGGCGGCGTCGCTTGGGCAGATGTTGTCGCCGGGGCAGACGGTGTCGCCAAGGCAGACTGCGTCGCCGGGGCAGACTGCGTCGCCTGGGCAGGCGTCGGCTGGTCGACGGGCTCCGGTTCTTCACGGGCGACCAGGGTGCCGTCAGGCTTGACGATCATCGTGCGAACCTTGCGCGGCGAAACGGACGGCGTCTTGTCGGCATCGCTTGTGGAAGCGGTGTCGGCATTGCCCTGGTTCGGCAGCAGACGCGGATCCTCCGTTTCACCGACCGCGGTCGGTGAGACCTGATCGCCGGGGTTGGCGTTCTCGTCGTCCTCAGGCAGCGATTCCGGTGTCAGCGTGCGCTGGACGACATCAACCGGGGCCTCGTCGGAAGAAACCAGCGCCTTCTGCTTCGGCTCCTCGGCAGAACCCGCCACACGGTCGTAGACGGCCTTATCCTGGTTCGGCACGGTCTTGCCGCCGGGATTTTCCGGAACGACCTTGACCGGGTCCTTGTCGGCAACGATCACGCGCGGCTCGCCGGATGCGACGATGCCGAGCCCCTCGCCGTTCCAGACGGAGGAATAGACGCCATAACCGACGCCGGCAAAGACCACGAGCACGACGGCTCCGGCAAGCAGCCGGCGCATCGACCGGGCCCGGCTGAAATCAGCCGCCTGGCTTGCCGATTCAATCCGGACCTCGGAGGTCTCGCGGCGCTCGACGGGCTCGCGCACGCTGCGGCGGAAATCCTCTTCCAGCGCCCGCTCGAAATCATCGAGGCCATCGGCGATGGTGGGCTTGACCGGCTTTGCCGCGGCTGCGGCCGTATCCCTGGCCTGGGCCGGGTTTTCCCGTGGCTTGGCCGGTTCGAAGAAACTCGCAATCTCCGCATCGAGATCGAAATCCAGATCCTGAGTTTTCGCGACCGGTGCGGGCTGCTCCACCGGCGGCAGCGCCGGCACATGCATGTCCTCGACCGCCTCAGGACGTTCCTCCGGATCAGAGATCATCGCCGGATCAAACGGCAGGTCCTCGGTGGAATCCGAGACTGGCGCCGCCCAGTTGAAGGCCGGAGCCGAAGCGGGAGTCGGAACTTGCGGCGCGGCAGCAGAGGCCGGAGCAGGCCGCACAGGGGCGGAAGCCGCCGGCTGGAAAGCCGGAACTTGCGGCTCAGGCACAAAAACCGGGGCAGAGCGAGGCGCGGCGGCCGCGGCCTGCTGGGAAGCACGGACCGGCGGCTCCGGCTGCGGCGCAGGCTCAGCCGCCGTCAACTCGGGCGGTTCGGAAAAATCGAGATCGGCAAGCTCCAGTTCGATGCCGGCAAGATCCAGCTCGAAATCATGACCGGCGAAGGGGTCGTCGGCGGCTTCCGCTACGGGTTGCTGCGCCCGCGAATATGCCGGTGCGGAGGGCTGAGGCGCAACGACCTCGGCAAGCTGCGGCGCGACCGGCCTTGCGGCTTCGGCAGCATAGACCGGAGCCGGCTCGGCCGGCCCGGGCCGAACGGAAGCTGCGGCGACCGGTGCGGGCGCAATCACTTGCGGCTCGACGAATACGGCGGCGGCAACCGGCGCTGCTTCCACCAATTCGGCCTGCGGCGAAACGGGCGCCGAATTGGCGCGTTGCGGCACCGGATAACGCGAGACATCGGCGAGCAGATCGTCAAGATCGAAAGTGCCGGCAGTGTGCGGAACCTCCGGCACGACCTCGGTCAGCGCGGCATCGGCCTGGATCTCGCCTTCGACGGCGGCGGCAATCAGATCGAAACCGGCGTCGGATCCGAAATCTTCCAGCTCGTCTTCGATTTCGACGAAGCCTTCGGCCTCGGCCGGTTCTTCCGACGCGATCACCTCGTCGTGGCGATCGAGCTCGGCAGGAAAGCCAAGCGACGGAGATGCAGTTTCGAATTCCTCGGACGGCTCGACGGTGACAATGGGGGCCAATTGCTCGACGACGGAGGCGGACGGTTCGATCACCGGCTGCGGCTCTGCAACGGCAAGCTCGACGGGCGGCGCTTCAGCCACCGGCGCTGCTGCGACAGCTTCAGCCACGGACACCGGCGGAACAGTCGCTTCCTCGCGTTTTGCGGCATGGAAATTGGCGAGCGGCAGCCTGATGCTGGCGGCCGACCATTGCGGCGCCTTGGCGGGCTGCGGCAGCGACGAGACCGGAGCAGTGCCGATCGACAGCTCAAGCTCCTCTATCAGGTCGCGCGCACCGCCGAAGGCCGACTGCACCGGCGTCCCGGGGGGCTCGACGGCAAGCTGCTGTGGCCAGGCCGCCCGGTCGTCGGCTGGCGCATCCCAGTTGCCTGCGGCAGGCAGAACGGCTTCCTCAGCCTCGACAGAAACCGATGAAACCGGCTCGGCAATCTCCGCCCTCTCGGCAACGGGAGAGACATCGAGCGCGGGCTCGATGTAATCTTCAGGAGCGACGTCGTCAGAGATCGGCTCGGCGGGGCGATCAAGCTCTGCGAGCGGACGCGGCGAATCGTAACGGTCGAACTCGCGCCCAAGCTCGTCTTCGAGATCGAGGGCGGGTTCGCGCCGTGCTTCGGTCACCGTATTTGCTGCAACACGCGGCTCGAAGCCGACGATACGGGCAAGTTCGGCCAACGGATCATCGTCGGCAAACAGAACGTCTTTTCCGCGCGTATCATACGCAAGTTGTTTATCAGCCATACCTATCCCACTCGCAAACGCCAACTCTGAGATGCCAGCGCATTGTGGGGAAATGGTGACGTTATCGCATTTCGTCCGGTGCGGCAGTGCCTGTAATGGCAAGTCCCGACTTCAAAACCGACGCGACGGCGTACACCAGCCCAAGTCTGGCAATACTTGATTCTCGGTTTTTATCATTAACAAATCGTAATTCCGGCTGATCTTTACCTTTGTTCCAGTGCGCGTGGAAGGAACTGGCGAGGTCGTAGAGGTAAAAAGCGAGGCGATGCGGCTCTTGCGACTGGGCTGCCGCCTCGACCACACGCGGGAATTCAGCAAGCTTGGCGACGAGCTGCAATTCGGCCGGATCGCCAATGCCAGCAACGGTTTTCGCGAGCTCGACTGTGGAAACATCGAGGTCGGGAAAAGCCTCCCTCGCCTGCCGGAAGACCGACATGCAGCGGGCATGCGCATATTGCACGTAAAAAACCGGATTATCTTTCGACTGTTCCGTCACTTTGGCGAAATCGAAGTCGAGCGGCTCGGAATTCTTGCGGTAAAGCATCATGAACCGGACCGAATCACGGCCGACTTCCTCGACGACGTCCCGAAGCGTGACGAAATCGCCCGAACGTTTCGACATCTTCACCGGCTCGCCATTGCGATAGAGCTTGACGAGCTGGCAGAGCAGCACCGTCAGCTTCGCCTTACCTTCGGAAACGCCGCGGGCAACCGCTTCCAGGCGCTTGACGTAGCCGCCATGATCGGCGCCGAGCACGTAGATCATCTCGTCGAAACCACGATCGAACTTGTTCTTGAAGTAGGCGACGTCGGCGGCGAAATAGGTGTAGGAGCCGTCCGACTTGATCAGCGGCCGGTCCATGTCGTCGCCCACCTCGGTCGAGCGGAACAGCGTCTGCTCGCGATCCTCCCAATCCTCGGGAAGCTGGCCCTTCGGCGGCGGCAAGGTGCCCTTGTAGACATAACCCTTGAAGGTCAGGTCGTTGATCGCCGTGCGGATGGCGGCCGCGCCATTGGCATGCAGTGTGCGTTCGGAGAAGAAGATATCGTGATGAACGTTCAGCGCCGCCAGATCTTCGCGGATCATCACCATCATCGCGTCGATCGTGCGGTCCTTGACGATCGGCATCCATTGGTCTTCCGGCATGTTGTGCAGCCGCACGCCGTAATCGGCTGCCAGCGACTGGCCAACCGGCACGAGATAGTCACCCGGGTAAAGACCCGAGGGGATTTCGCCGATCTTTTCGCCGAGCGCTTCGCGATAGCGCAGGAAGACGGACCGGGCGAGCACGTCGATCTGCGAGCCAGCGTCGTTAATGTAATATTCCTTCTCGACGCCATAGCCGGCAAAGGCGAGCAGGTTGGCGAGCGCATCGCCGACGACGGCGCCGCGGCAATGGCCGACATGCATCGGGCCGGTCGGATTGGCCGAGACATATTCGACGTTGACCTTCCGGCCCTCTCCGAGCGTCGAGCGGCCGTAATCGGTGCCGGCGCCGATCATCGAAGCGAGCAGCCGCTGCCAGTAACCGACAGACAGACGAATGTTGATGAAACCGGGACCCGCGACCGAAACATCGGCGACATCGGCATCTTCCCGGAGCTTGGCGATGATGATGTCGGCCAGCGCGCGCGGATTGGTTCCGAGCGGCTTTGCCAGCACCATCGCGGCGTTGGTCGCAACGTCGCCGTGGCTCGCGTCACGCGGCGGCTCGACGGCAATGCGGCCGAAATCGAGCTCGGATCGCTTTTCCCTGACCAGATCGATCTGTTCAAGGGCGGTTTTGATCCTGGCTTCGAAGTCGGTAAAAAGGTTCATCGCACTCTTCCATGCATAGGCTGTGCCAAAGGCAAATCGGCCCTTGGCGGGGCGACCGCTGCCTATCGCAAATCCGGAGTGTGGTCAAACAACCGCCTGTGGGCGCTGATCGCATAGGTGTCGGTCATGCCGGCGAGATAGTCGCCGACATGGCGGGCTTTCGGCGCATCGGCGAGGCCGGCGATGTGATCGACCCAGTAATGGCTCTGCATCTCCTTGGGATTGGCCATGTAGGCGGCAAAGAGATCGGTGACGATCCGGGCGGCACCGGCGCGGATGCGCATGATATCGGGATTGCGATAGATGCGTTTGAACAGCATCGCCTTGATCTGCCTGTCGGTTTCCGCCATCGCGTCGGAGAAAGTGGCGATGACCCGGTCGGCGCCGCGGATGTCGGCCGCGCTCTCAGGACGCAGCTGGGAAAGGCGCTCCTGCGCCACGCCGATCACGTCTTCGACCATGCGGGTGATCTGCCGGCGCATGATTTCATGGGTGAAGCGGCTCGGCTCCAGATGCGGGTATCGCGCCCTCACCTCGGCCATCAGCCCGGCCAGAAACGGTATTTCCTCCAGCATGTCGAAAGTCAGGTAGCCGGAGCGCAGGCCATCGTCGATGTCATGGGTGTTATAGGCGATGTCGTCGGCGATCGCCGCGACCTGGGCCTCGAGGCTGGCATAGGTTGCGAGTTCGAGATCGTGCAGTTCGCAATAATCGAGGATCGGCTGCGGAACCGGGCCGCGCGTGCCCACACCATCCGGCGTCAGCAGCGGGCCATTGTGTTTGACGAGACCTTCGAGGCTTTCCCATGTCAGGTTGATGCCGTCGAATTCGGCATAACGCCGCTCCAGCTTGGTCACGATGCGCAGCGATTGGGCATTGTGGTCGAAGCCGCCATAGGGCAGCAGCACCTCGTGCAGCGCGTCCTCGCCGGTATGACCGAACGGGGTGTGGCCGAAATCATGCACGAGCGCCACGCCTTCGGCGAGGTCCTCGTCGAGCTTCAGGGCGCGGGCAAGCGCACGGGCAATCTGCGCCACCTCGATCGTATGCGTCAGCCGAGTGCGGTAGTGATCGCCGTCCTGGGCGATGAAGACCTGGGTCTTGTGCTTCAGCCGGCGGAAGGCGGTGGTATGGACGATACGGTCGCGGTCGCGCTGGAAATCGGAGCGCGTCGGGCTTCCATCCTCCTGATAGAGCCGTCCGCGCGACGTCCAGGGGTCGGCCGCATAGACCGCCCTTTCACCGCTGCCGAAACCTAAAGCACGCCTATCGATCGTCATTCTTCACCGTCATCCTGCATGTTGCCGCATCTGCCCATTGACGCCGCTTTGCGCTCTTCATACCTATAGCCCGATCAAACGGCAAAGAGGTGCTTTTCCAATCGCCTCGGCGCAACGTGGCCTTTTAGAGAAGATCATGATAAGTTTGTTTGATATCAGGCATTTGAACATTTAAGTGCCAAAACCCATTCTCTCCGGATCTTGACCCCGGCAGGAGGAAACATGACGGATACGAGTGTAACCCTTTCAGATGCCGCAGCAAAGCGTATCGCTGCGATCGTCGGCGCCGAGGCCGGCAAGAGCGCACTGCGCGTTTCCGTCGAAGGCGGCGGCTGTTCGGGATTTTCCTATAAGTTCGATCTTGCCGAAGGCGCCGGCGACGACGACGTCGTCGTCGAAAAGAACAATGCCAAAGTGCTGATCGACAGCCTTTCGCTAGTCTATATGGCGGGCTCGGAGATCGACTTCGTCGACAATCTGCTTGGCCAATCCTTCCAGATCAAGAACCCGAATGCGGTGGCAAGCTGCGGTTGCGGCACCAGTTTCTCGATCTGAAGATCTGAACCTTTGACATTGTCCCCATCGAACCGGCCAAAGAACTGCTTCCGGCCGGTTTATCGTCTTGTCCCCCGGCGAAATACCACGATACAAGAAGCGCACTGAAGAGCACCGCATCGACGCTGATTCATGCGGGCGCGCTTCAGCTCTTTGTTTTTACGCATGTCGTCATGAACGGGACAGAGCCATGAAGATCGCGACCTGGAACATCAACGGCGTCAAGGCGCGCATCGACAATCTCACCCAGTGGCTGAAGGATTCCGATCCGGATATCGTCTGCCTCCAGGAGATCAAGACAGTCGACGAAGGCTTTCCCAGGCTGGAGATCGAGGCGCTCGGCTATCACGTCGAGACGCACGGCCAGAAGGGTTTCAACGGCGTGGCGATCCTCTCCAAGAGTTCACCTTCCGAAGTGAACCGCGGTCTGCCCGGCGATCCGCTCGACGAACAGTCACGCTTCCTCGAGGCAGTGTTCACGCTGCCCGACACGCGCATCCTTCGCGTCTGCTGCCTCTACCTGCCGAACGGCAATCCCGTCGACACGGAGAAATATCCCTACAAGCTCGCCTGGATGGAGCGCCTGCGGACGTTTGCCGCCGAGCGGTTGGCCTATGAAGAAATGCTGGTGCTTGCCGGCGATTACAATGTCATTCCGGAGCCGCACGACTGCTTCGATCCCAAGGTCTGGGAAAACGACGCGCTGTTTCTGCCGCAGACACGGGGGGCGTTCCGCCGGCTCGAAAATCTCGGGCTGACGGATGCGGTGCGCGCAACGACCGATGCGACGCAGTTCTATTCCTTCTGGGATTACCAGGCCGGCGCATGGCCGAAGAACAACGGCATCCGCATCGACCATCTGCTGCTGTCGCCTGAGGCCGCCGATCGCATGACGTCGGCTGCAATCGAAAAACATGTGCGGGCGTGGGAAAAGCCGTCCGACCACGTGCCGGTCGTCGCCTATTTCGATTTCGCGGCCTGAGGTTTTCGTTCAGCCTTAATCGTCAGAGCCGCTGGCGATGCTGTGCGAGAGGGATACCGCCGTGCGGCGGTCGGCCTCGTTGGCGACCGAGAACGCCTGCTCCTGCAGCGCTTCCATCCAGCTGCAATCCTTGGGCTTGCAGCGGTCGAGCGCCGCCGTCATCAGCGCCAGGCCGCGGGCCGTCTGGCCTTCGTCGAAAAGAATATTGCCGAAGACCGCCATGGCGCCGGGATGACCGCTCTTGCGGGCCTGGTTCAGCCATTTCTTCGCCTGCTGCGGGCTGGCATTGCCGCCCTCGCCGGCCAGCATCATCTGCGCCAGTTGGAACTGCGCCTCGGGGACGCCAAAGGTGGAGGCCACCTGAAAATAAAGCTGGCGCGCCTGGCTGAGGTCGATCCGGACTGGACTGCCAGAAATGCCGTGCTTGTAATAATTGGCAAGCGAGAGCAGCGCATTGACGAAGAAGCCGGTATCTTCCGAACCGGGCTCGACGCCCTGCTGGGCGATCTCGCTGTAAATCTTGAAGGCTTCGAAATCATCCTGCGCGACGCCGTCGCCATCGGCATACATATTGGCAAGCGCCCAGCGCGAGCCGGTATGCCCCTTTTCGGCGGCGTATTTGTAGGCTTCGACCGCCTCTTCCTTCTGGCCGTTCTTATAGGCTTTGAAGCCGAACTTGAAGAGATCGAAGGGGCCGGATTCCTTGCTGACGGGCGCCTTGATGTCGAAGGCGCGGGCCGGACCGCACAGTGCCAGCGCTACGGCCATAGACATGCCCATCAGCATGAATTTGAACAGTTTGAACTCGGACGTCACCATTTCAACCGATTTCTTTCGCTCATCGCAGGCAGGAAGCAGCGGCGCTCGCGCCGTGCATTCCGCGGATGTATTTCGTCGAGGCGAGCGATCCCGCGGCGAGCTCGATGGCTCCTTTGCCCGCGTCGCATCCAGCCCACTGGCCTTCTCTCAAAGGCATCATTTTCAGCGCATCGTTCAGGACCACCCGGCTCCCGGCATGGCCCGACTGCAATCTCCGTGGCACTCTTTCAGCAGGCGCGGCATCCGCCCTCCCGCCTTTATCGCATTCGTAAACAGCAAATGTGACGAAACCGGTATCGACATCTTCGGCAACCCCCATCTGCCCATTCAAGCGGAGCGAAAACCGCGACGATAAACGGCTCGACGGCATCGCCGCGAGACCGGATCGGCGGCTGGAACAGCCTTGTGCGGAAAGCGAAACGACCGCCAACAAACGATTGTCGCCAATCATATCGCGCGATCTGTTGTTACCGGAAAAAAATCGACCCATGCTACTGATTACACGCACCGTAAGTCTGCCATCTCGACGCCTGCAAATAGCGGTGCTCCCTATTTGTGGCGGGAAATGGACAAATTCGCCCCACGACCATCATATGCAAACCGTCGTAAAAAAGTGTTGCTGAATCGTCACAAAACGAGACCGGGAATGGCATGGTTAACGGGCACGAATAAAGAAAAGCCCGGCGGTGCCGGGCTCCTAATTCTTCAAATCGGGGAATTAGAACTTGACCTTTAGGCTTGTCGACAGTGCAGCGACCAGATCGTTACCAAAGGAATAAGAGACGTCGTCGCCATAGGTCTGGCCATTATACTCGACGGGGCCGGACGAACCGCTCGTCAACACGCCCACGGCACCGGCAAAACGCCATTCGATATTTTCGGTCGGCGTATAGGCGGCGCCGAGACCGAGCGTCCAGCTGTCGGTCTGCGCACCATAACCCTGACTGGTGCCGCGATCCCACGTGAGGCTGACTGCGCCGGCCCACTGATCGTTGAACTTGTGGCCCACGCCGCCGGCGATGGTCCAGCCGTCACGATAGAGAAGGTCGAGCGAGGTGAGTTCCGTAGCGCCACCCGCTGTGCAGGCGGCCAGGCCCTTTGTCGATTTCGGGCAGAAAGCCACGGACTGGAGGACACTCCAGTTCGTCCACTTGACCGATCCGAAGGCGAGCCAATCAGGAGCGATACCGCTTTGCAGCTTCAGCTCCAGCGAATCCGGCGCTTCGGCGGAACCGAAAACCGGTGTGACCTGGCCTCCAAATGTCGGGACAACCGGAACCTGACGGAGATCGACAGTGCCGGTCAGATTATCGTACTTGACGCGACTGTTGTAGACGAGACTCGCGCGCATCGCATATTCCGGAATCTCGTAAGCGAGACCAGCGCGCCAGCCCCAGCCGCTATCGTCGAGATCGAGGCGGCCAATGCCGGTGCCGGTGCCGAGCAGAAGCGGAACCGTTGAAACCAGACGTTCTTTAAAGCCTTCGACTTCCTGATAGAAACCGCCGCCAATGAAGCGAAGCTGTCCAGGGCCGACATCAAAACGATAGGAGCATGTGCCGCCATAGTTTCGGGTTTTGATCTCTGTCTCGATATTATTGTTGGCGCCAGCCCAATTCGAACCGGGGTCGGTATGCGCGCCGAAGGGCTCCGAATAGTCAACGAGGCAGTCGACCGCATCGCCGAAACCAGCCTTAAAGCCAATATAGGGGATGGTGTAATTCGAGGTCTCGTCGGCTGTGTCTGGACGGCTGTTCAGATTGCCGCCCGAAGATAGCGACGTCTGCGTGTCTCGGACGTCCTTCAGCTTGCGCTGCGGCGTGACGTAGGTCACGCCCGACTGAAACGAGAAAGGCGACGTATCGAAGAGCTGATCGATATTGTACCCGCCGCGCTCCAGACCGCCGGCGAAGGACGGCGAGGCAAGCGACGAAAAAAGAACGAGCGACGTTACGCCCCTGGAAAACCTACGCGATGCCATTGTGTCTCCCCCACTCCAGCAATTGATGTCACGCCACTCTAGTAAGTGTTCCCTCGACCTGGCAACGCGGCCCACGGCGGCATTCCCGGGCATTGCACCGACTAACTTACGTAAAGAAATTGACGGACACGTCAAAAAATCTGGTTAATAAAATTTTATTCCAGAGTTTTTGTTTTTCAGATGGGCTTTTGGGTTTTCATTCCAAACATTGCGGAAGATGTATCAATCCGACAACAGTGGCAGTTTTCGCCGACCGGATACCCGTAAAGCCACAATCCACAGGCTCAGCGCCTGAAACCCGCCGCTTTAGGGACCGAATCACGCATGCCCAGAATGACAAAAGACGCGCCCGAAGCGAGCGCGTCTTTGAAATAACTTACCAAAATGGACGGCGAAACTTATCCGGCTTCGCTCACCCTGGAAAGGGCGGTCTTCAGGCTGGTGATCTGCCCCTTCAGTTCATCGAGGCGCTCACGCTCGGCCTCGACCACTTCGGGATTGGCGTTGGCAACGAACTTCTCGTTGGAGAGCTTGCCGTTGATGCGGGCGATTTCGGCCTCCATCTTGGCGATTGCCTTTTCGAGCCGGGCCTTTTCGGCAGAAAGATCGATCAGATTGCCGAGCGGCAGGCAGATGGTGGCCTCGGCGACGACGATCTGAGCAGCGCCCTTCGGCGCATCGTCGGCCAGCGATATCGCCTCGACGCGCGCAAGCCGCTTGATGGCGGCGTCGTGGCGGAACAGCCTTTCGCGCGTCAGGTTGTTGGCCTTGACGACGACGAGCGGGGCTGTCGCCGACGGCGGCACGTTCATTTCGGCGCGCACCGAGCGGATGCCGGAGACGAGGTCGATCAGCCAGTTGATCTCGTCGGCGGCCGCGTCATCGGCGTAGGAAGGTGCCGGCCATTCGGCATGGCAGACCAGCGTATCGCGCTCCTTGCCCTCGCCCGCCGTATGCGCCCAGAGCTCCTCGGTCATGAACGGCATAAAGGGATGCAGCAGCTTGTAAATCTCTTCGAGAATATAGGCGCTGCAGGCCTGGGCTTCGGCCTTGGCGCCTTCGTCCTCGCCATTGAAGACCGGCTTCAGCAGTTCGAGATACCAGTCGCAGACCTCGTTCCAGACGAAGCGGTAGAGCGCGCCGGCAGCATCGTTGAAGCGGAAGGCTTCGAGTGCTTCCGTTACGTCACGTTCCGTACGGGCAAGTTCCGTCAGGATCCAGCGGTTGATGGTGAGCTCGGCGGCTTCAGGCACGAAATGCGGGTCGCTCTTGGCGCCGTTCATCTCGGCGAAGCGCGTGGCGTTCCAGAGTTTGGTGCCGAAATTGCGGTAGCCGGCTATGCGGGCCGGATCGAGTTTCACGTCGCGGCCCTGCGCGGCCATGATCGCCAGGGTGAAGCGCAACGCATCGGCGCCGTATTCGTCGATCAGTTCCAGGGGGTCGATGACGTTGCCCTTCGACTTCGACATCTTCTGCCCATTCTTGTCGCGCACCAGCGCGTGGACATAGACGGTATTGAAGGGTTCGACGGGCTGGCCGTCTTCGTCCTTCATGAAGTGCAGGCCCATCATCATCATGCGGGCGACCCAGAAGAAGATGATGTCGAAGCCGGTGACCAGAACGTTGGTCGGATAATACCGTGCAAGCTCCGGCGTCTCATCCGGCCAGCCGAGCGTCGAGAACGGCCAGAGTGCCGAGGAGAACCAAGTGTCGAGCACGTCCTCGTCGCGCGTCAGGATTTCGCCCGGCTTGAAGTTTTCCAGCAGGTCCTCGACATAGGCCTTCATCGGCCCCTCATGCGAAAGGTAATGCTGGATCGCCGCCTGCAGCGCCTCTTCCTCGGTCTTTTCGACGAAGACCTGACCGTCTGGGCCGTACCAGGCGGGAATCTGGTGACCCCACCAGAGCTGGCGGGAAACGCACCAGGGCTGGATGTTCTCCATCCATTCGTAATAGGTCTTGTCCCAGCTCTTCGGCACCATCCTGGTGCGGCCTTCGCGCACCGAAGCGATCGCCGGTTCGGCAAGCGTCTTGGCGTCGACATACCATTGTTCGGTCAGCCGCGGCTCGATCGGCACGCCGCCGCGGTCGCCATGCGGAACCATGTGCTTGTGCGGCTCGATCTTGTCGAGAAGACCGGCCTCCTCGAAAATTTCGACAATGACTTTGCGCGCATGGAAACGGTCCTGCCCTTCCAGGCGGTCCCAGGCGCCGTGTAGGGCGGCCGGATGGTCGAGACCTTCGAGGAAGTCCTCGTTGTCCTTAATGGCGATCGTGCCATCGATATTCATGATGTTGATCGCACGCAGGCCGGTCCGCTTGCCGACATCAAAGTCATTGAAGTCATGCGCAGGCGTGATCTTGACGGCACCGGTACCGGCCGTCGGATCGGCATAGCCGTCGGCAACGATCGGAATACGGCGACCGACGATCGGCAGGATGACATGCTTGCCGATGATCGACTTGTAACGCTCGTCCTCCGGATTGACCGCAACACCGGTATCACCCAGCATTGTTTCCGGACGAGTGGTTGCAACGACGAGATAGTCGCGTGTTTCCCATTCGGTCGCCTTGCCATCCTCGTCGAAAGCGATCGGATATTGATAGGTGACGCCGGGTTCCAGTGGGTAACGAAGATGCCAAAGATTGCCTTTGATCTCATGCTGTTCGACTTCAAGGTCGGAGATCGCCGTCAGCAGCTTGGGATCCCAGTTGACGAGGCGCTTGTCCTTGTAGATCAGGCCTTCCTTGTAGAGCGTGACGAAAACCTCGACGACCGCTTTTGACAGGCCCTCGTCCATGGTGAAGCGTTCCCGCGACCAGTCGCATGAGGCGCCCAGACGCTTCAGCTGATTGAAGATCAGCCCGCCCGATTCAGCCTTCCACTCCCAGATCTTGTCGATGAAGGCGTCGCGGCCCATGTCGCGGCGGCCGGGCAGTTGCTGTTCCATCAGCTTGCGCTCGACGACCATCTGCGTGGCGATGCCGGCGTGATCCATGCCCGGCTGCCAGAGCACGTCCTTGCCGCGCATGCGCTCGAAGCGCACCATGATGTCCTGCAGCGTGTTGTTGAGCGCATGGCCCATGTGCAGCGAGCCGGTGACATTCGGCGGCGGGATCACGATGGTGAAGGTCTCGGCCCCGGGCTTGGCGTTCGCGCCGGCGCGGAAAGCGTCCGCGTCATCCCATTTAGCGGCGATTTTCGGTTCGACGGCAGCAGAATCATAGGTCTTTTCGAGCATTTTCTGACCAGTTTCGAGGTTCGAGGGTGGCGTTTGTAAATAGGATGGCCACGGCCAAGTCAATAAAAAAGCCGCCCCGGAGACCGGAGCGGCTTTTCAGGAAAAAGCAATCCGATCAGCGGCGCGGGCCGCGCGCCACGCGCTCGATTTCCTCGCGCACCAGCCGCTCGACCAGTGTCGGCAGATTATCATCAAGCCATTCGCGCAGCATCGGGCGCAGCATATCCTCTGCGATCTCGTCCAGCGAGCGGCGCTCCGCCCCGTCGATGGCAGCCGCGAGCTCTTCGAAAGAGCGGCTGATCTGCAGGCCGGCATCCTCCGAAAGCAGCGTCGGCTGAACCTCTTCCATAACGCTCGGCAGGAAACGCTCGGCCGACGACTGAGCAGGCTCCAAAGCCGGCGGCGCCGTTTCGATGGCGGGCGCCGGCTCAGCGACGGCCACCTCAGGTGCTTCCATAAACACCGGCTCGGGGGCCGGCTGCTGGATTCCAACATGCGGGGGTGTCGGGGCAGCCGTGAAGGCAGGCTGCGTCTGATGCGTTTGCGGTTGCGGCTGCGGGGCTGCGGCGCGGGGCGGCTCCGGCATTACGGCCGGCGGCGGTTCGGGCTGGCGGAAGCCGCTCGGAATTTCACGCAGCGCCTGACCGGCCTGCACGGCGCTGCGCTCGGAGGCGGCGCGCACACGGGCGGCGACATCGGCAAGCGACAGGGCGCGGGCCGGCACTTCGGGTTCAGGCGCGGTGCCGGCCGAATTGGCGGCGACGAAACGCGGATCGGAGGAGCGCATGGCCGGTTCGGGGAACTCCACGCCGGCATAGGTGTCATCCACCGTCAGATGGATCTCGGAGCCGTTCTCATCCTCGTCGGCGCCATAGACCGGCGGCAGGGATGCGGAAATCGCCTTGCCGGCGCCGGGCTCATTGCTTTCGATGATCTGGCGGATGGAGGCCAGAATTTCTTCCATGGACGGTTCACGCGCTACGCTTGGCTGAGCCATTTCTATCCCCGTTATCCAAAAACAACGATCGGATGATGTGGAGCGTTCACCCGAATCACCACGACCTTAGAATACCCCAGCTGGGAAAAAAATCATCGCGAATCAAATGAATGCGGCCATGCACAGTTTTGTTACCTGATGTTTCCGACGTGGCGGCGTTCAGCATAAATCATGTTTGTGAAGGCTCTCACGCGACCCTCATAGAAAAACGGGCGCCGATGGCGCCCGTCGCTGAATTCATCAATGAAATCGGCCTCAGAAAACGAATTCGCGCGCCTTGGCGAAACCCGGCAGCGGCTTGACCGAAGCGTTGAAAAAGACGTTTTCCGAAACGGCCCCACGCTCGGCGACGAAGACCTTGGCGCGGGCGGCATTGCCGTAACCTTCGACCGTGACCAGGCGACCGCCATCGCGCAATTGACCGAGAAGAGCAGCCGGAACCTCCTCGACTGCGCCGTTGACGAAGATGAGATCATAGGGAGCGCCGGCAGCATAACCCTTTTCGAGCGGGCCGGTGACGACCTCGACCTTGGCATAGTCGGCAAGTTTTGCCTTCGCTTCGGCGGCGAGCGCCTCGTCGCATTCGAGCGCGATGACGGAGCCCGCGATGATCGACAGCAGCGCCGATGTGTAACCGGTGCCGCAGCCGACTTCGAGCACGAAATCATCCTTGGTGACTGCCGCCAGCTGCAGCAGCTTGGCAAGCGGCGACGCCTCCATCAGGAACCGGGCCGGTTTTCCGGATGCGGCGGCCGATATCTCGACATCGTTGTCGATGTAGGCCAGCAGCTTCGCCTTCTCAGGCACGAATGCCTCACGCGGCACCGTGAGAAGCGCCGTCAGCACGGAATGCGAGGTAACGTCCGTCGTGCGAACCTGGGTGTCGACCATCTTTGCGCGCGCTGCTTCGAAATCCATCATGTCCTCTCGCTCTTTGAAAAGCGGTTCTTGTCCCCCGTCTCTTAATCCGCGCCACGAATGCTTTCAAGGCTTGGCAGCCATCGGCGAAAAGAATCCGGCGGGCGCCTCTTCCGTGCCACAGCAGGGACCGAAGCGTTGCTACTCCGGCGTGGAATCCCCTGCCCCTTCATGTTATGATTGACAGCGGAGGAAACAGGAGGAGGAGCAGGCCATGTCTGCGATTTTGGCGTATTTCACGCTGTTCGATTTTTTCATCGTCGCAGCGCTCATCGGCATATTCTGCTGCGGGCTGCTGGACGGCGAAACGACCCTGAAGTGACAAGGGCCCGAAGCGCTCCGGGATAGAGCTGGCGGCGTCTTGCCGCGATCTTATCGCTGACGGATCCGGCCTGGAAGCTCCAGCGTGCAGTCGTTCCGGTCTGCGATAGAGGATGACTTTCTCAACCGCCGCAGATGGCGTTTTTCCGAAATGCCCTCTTGCGATTTCCTTACGATCATTCTAAACGCTCGCCACGGCTCTGATAACGAGCCCGTGAGGCCTCGTGGCGGAGTGGTGACGCAGAGGACTGCAAATCCTTGTACCCCGGTTCAATTCCGGGCGAGGCCTCCAAAATTCTTCCACATGACATAAGCGATGTGAATGCGGTTCCCGTCTGCGGGTGCGGCATCGACGTTCGCGCGCGGTGCTACCAGACCTGCCGGCCGGGCGAAAAATCGAACTGTGACGGATTGATTCCCGTGAGGAGGTAGAGCGCCTTCAGCCCGCCTTTCCGGATCTCCGCCTGATAATCGAGATCGCTGAACTCAGATGTCTCGTCGATTTCGGGGCCGACGCCGAGTAGCCGTCGCATAGCCTCCGGCGAAATTCTGGTAAAACTGCGAATGTCGCCGCTGCTGTATTTGACGAGCAGCAGGCGGGCATCGGCGTTGTAGTGAAGCGCTTCTATGTCGCGCGATTGGATCAAAAAGGTTTGCATGCGCGCACCCATAGCGGAAGGTGACGCCGCCGCAACAAAATGGTTGACGTAACGTTAATGCGCGTAGGGTTGTCGAGGGAAAGAATAGGCGCTGCCCCGTGAATTGCGAGGCGGCAATGATTGCAGTTTGAAACAAATCGTCAGCTTGACGATCGTCCAACCGGCCTCATATTGGCCCGGGAGGGTGATAGGAGCTGCAATGAATTGGGCTGCCCTCAAATCGAAGCACGCGCGTGCGGCATACGATGCCGAGAGCCGCGATCTCCATGTAAAGTTTCCGGGTTCTCCACCGGTTAAACATGCGGACATTCCGCCGCACGTCTACGAGAGCCTGCTGGCAACGAGCGATCCGCACTTCTACTACAACTATTATGTTGCGCCTTCCCGCGTCGCATCGGGCCGCCGACATGCGGTTTCTCTCTCCTACGCCATGAAGCTCGTCCTCATCCTTGCCGCCTGCAGCCTGTTGATGGCGACCAGCCTTGATCCTGACCATGGCGGCGTTTTCGAGGAAAGCGAAATCAGATCGAATTAGGCCGGCTCAATCACAGGGCGGCAATGCGGCTGGATGCAGCGTCGAAATTGTCCGTTCTGTTCTGATTGCGATAGCGGCGGTCGTCCCGGTTGCGGTCGTTCCCGCCATCACGCTCGTTGCGGCCGTTGAAATTGCGATAGTTGCGAGGCCCGTTGTAGCTGCCGCCTTGGCCATGGTCGACCACGCAGCCTTCGGGACGGCGGCAAATGCCGCGGGCGTCGAAACCGCCATTGTCGACGGCTTGAGCCGCCGCGGGAACGCCGGAGAGGATCGTCGCCGCTGACAGCGCGATAACAAAAAATGCCTTCATTTCCTCACCTGGACCATTGTGACGCATTTTCGCGTTTTACATTTCATAAACCACGAATGCGAAATGCGCTCCACCGTTCCACGAGCAGCTGCGGGCGGCAATCAGCCAGCCGGTTTTCCACGCCTGTGCCACCAGACCGCCAGCCGCCGCCGAAGCCGGCGCGCAACAGGCAGATCGTGCGAAAGCACGAGGAAGCCGAGCGGCAGCATCCAGAAGCCCAAGATCGGAAGGAAGCCAAGGAACCCGCAAAGAATCAGGGCCACGCCGATCGCCATCCGCGCAACGCGCGAGCGCGGCATGCCGATGCTGAAGGCACCGAGCATAAGCCTGCCGCTGGCGTGATCGATACCGAAGCGCCGCCCCCGCTTCCCGGGCCTATCGCCGCCCCTCGCCTCTTCGCGTTCATTCCCATTCGTCATTCCCCAGAGATGGGCACGGGCACCCCAAATACAAGTTCATTTCATTTTTTTGAAAAAACTGCTTGGCAAATCGGGAAAGCATTTGTATTAGCCCACTCACACCGCGCCAAGCAGTGATCCCTGGTAGCTCAGCGGTAGAGCATTCGACTGTTAATCGACAGGTCGCCGGTTCGAATCCGGCCCGGGGAGCCATTTCGGTACGAAACTGCGAACGCCTAGCGTCGCCGTTTCCACTCCAGGCTTTCCTCCAGACACCTCGGCGAGGGTCTGGAGGAGCTTGAGGGCCGAACCACGGATCACAATCTGATCCGCTCCCACCTCAGCCCGCTGTACGAGACTTTGGATGTGGCTTCTCCGGAAGGTTCCATCTTCCCGGCGCAACCGCTGTCTGGCCATTCGGGCGAACTCGTTAATCGATTCCATAGTGACGGTGGCGCTCCGCGCATCCCGGCTTTCCGCGCGTTCAACGTCGGCCCTAGCCGAATCCCTAATCCGCTTCAGCTCTGCGATCCTCCCCTTCAGATTCGAATCATCGAGATCAGCCAGACCGTTCTCGATGGCGCGATAAAGCCGGGTTAGTTTCTCCTCAGCGTCAGAGGCTTGATGTTTGAGCGCGGTAATCCGCTCCTTCTCCTTCTCAGCGTGGTCCGAACGGCGCTCTACGAGCGCGCCCAGCATGTTCTCCAAGCGGCCAGGCGCTAGCAGCCGGGTCTCGATATGCTCGACGACGATCGAGTCCAGCTCTGCCATCGGGACAGTACGCCCCTTACAGCCTGTCCTTCCCTGCCGTGCGGCAGTGCAGCAGGTATAGTACCTGTACTCCTCACCCTTGCCGGACGTCCGCAAGGTCATGGCACCGCCGCAGTCGGCGCAATAGACCACTCCTCCTAGGAGCGTTGGTGAATTGACGAAACGGGGCGCTTTGAGTTGCGGAGCGCGCGATTTGAGCATCTCCTGAACCGCCTCGAATTCTTCCGGCTCGATGATGGACGGAACCTCGACCTCGACGATGTCCTCGGGGTTCTTTTTGGTGCCCTTGCGCTTGCCACTAACATTGAAGCGATGGACCCCGATGTAAGTCCGGCGGGTCAGCAGCTCGTGGACCGCTCCCAGACCCCATCGGCCACCGGTCTGCGTCCGGAGGCCGCGTTCATTCAGATATCCTGCGATCTGGCGGACACCGAGCGGACCGTCCCCGTCGCCGATCCGGGCCAGTCGGAAGATCAAACGCACGGTTTCGATATGGATGGGATCGGGCTCAATTTTCTTCTTGGTCCGCGCTCCGCGCATCTCGGCGGCAACGATCTTGTAGCCAAAGGGCGGGCGGGAACCGTTCCAATAGCCCTGACGGGCGTTCTCGCGCATTGCCCGGAGGGTGTGCTTGGCGTTTTCCTTCGACTGATACTCGTCGAACAGCGCCATGATCTGGCGCATCATCACGCTCATCGGATCGTCACCGAGATCCTGGGTGATGGAAGTCAGCCGGATGCCATTCTTGGCAAGTCGTCGGACGTAGAACTCAAGTTGGAACTGGTCGCGAAAAAAGCGGGAGAACGAGTGGACGATGATTGTGTCGAACGGTGACGGCTTCTGAGAGGCCTCGTCCATCATGCGCTGAAACGCGGGGCGCTTATCGTCGGTCGCTGTCGCGCCCGGCTCAACAAACTCCGCAACGACCTCGATGCCGCGGGCCTCGCAGTAGCCGAGAAGCTGGCGCCGCTGATCAGGGATAGACAGGTCCTGCTCGGCCTGCCTTCCGGTCGAGACACGGAGATAAAGCGCAGCTCGCCCCGGCATCGCCAAGGCGGGAGTCGCGTTGGCGTTCATGCGAGACCTCCACGTTTGAAATCACTTCGTAATGCCGAGAATCCTGTCCAGGTCGTCGCCGAGGTACAGCTCGAACAGCTCCAGCTCTTCGACGAAGACGGGGACCTCGTCCGGCCAGTCATCGACGATCGTAGGTTGCCATTTCGGCTTCGTTGCCTTGGCAGGCCTTTTTCGCGGCAGCGGCGCCCGGTAGAAATCCAGGAAATCGTCTTCGCCAGCACCGGGCTCGGGAAATGGGATAATCTGTGCGGACATGCGTCTATAGTCGTCGCAATCGACACGAAATCCAGTATCCTCCCCGCGTCGGCATCCCGTACCGTTTGGGGATCATGGAGAATGACCGGCGGCTCCTGGGCGCAGCCGGATAACGCCGTGTAGCGCAAATACTTGCGCGTTTCGGTGTAAACGTAGCCCTTCGCAGGTTCGGCGGGCATATCGGAGTACATCAGCGCTCCCCGTCGTAGTCGGAATCCGCAATCGCGGCCTCGCCGGCCTTGCAGGTTCCGCGCATTCTGGATATATTCTGGATATACGCCGGAGACACGAAATGAGCAAGCCTTCTCAGCAGCGCGCAATCGCCAATTTCCGCAATCGGCTGGCCGAAAAAGGGCTGGTCCGCTTCGAGGTGACCGGTCGGGATTCCGACCGCGATCTGGTGCGGAACGTCGCTCGCCGCCTTGCAGAGGGCGGCCCTGAATCCGATCGGCTGCGGGCTGCGGTAAAGGACAACGTGGGCGGTGAACCACCGAGCAAAGGCGGCATCCTCAAGGCGCTCCTGGCTTCGCCCCTGATCGGCTCGGAACTCGACCTGACCCGTGCGCGTGAGGAAGGGCGCAAGGTCGATCTTTGATGCGCTATCTGCTCGATACCAACATCCTCAGCAATTTCACGAAGCCGGCGCCTTCGGAATCGCTGGTCGCGTGGATGGCAGACCAGTCGGACGACGACCTTTTCATCGCCTCGCTGACGTTGGCGGAGCTTCGCAGAGGCGTGCTCGAGAAGCCCGCCGGCAAGCGTCGCGATCAGCTCGACGTGTGGTTCAGCGGCCCTCAAGGTCCGCAGGCGCTGTTCGCCGGTCGCATCCTCCCGTTCGATGAGCGGGCCGGCATCGCCTGGGCGGAGCTGATGGCCGAAGGCAAAGCCGCGGGCCGGCCGCGCAGCGGGCTCGATACGATCATCGCTGCGGTCGCCGCCGCCAACGACTGCGTTGTCGTCACCGACAACGAGCGCGATTTCCCTGGCATCGAAATCATCAATCCGTTGCGGGGCACGCCGTGAGCGGGCCGAACGGAGGAACTGAGCGATGCTGACAAGGGGCTATTTCATCGGCGAGATCGTCGACGCGCTCAGCGATGTGGCGGGTCAGGTGTCCACGCGCGGACGCCTGGGTCTTACCGACCTCAACAAGCACGCCGAGGATTTTTTCAAGACGATCCTCAATCACCTGCTTTCGCTCTCGCTTGTGAATCTCAACGCGGATCGCAGCAATGAGCCGGGGCTCGATCTCGGCGACAAGACTAACAAGGTCGCCTTCCAGATCACCGCGACCCGCACGTCGGCGAAAGTCAACGACATGCTGGGGACGTTGAGCGACGAACAGATCAAGACCTACACGAAAATTCGCGTATTGATGATCGCTGGCAAGCAATCATCGTACACTCTTGATGCCGCGTTGAGCGCACGCGCGTCGTTCGACGACGACGACATCTGGGACATCCACGATCTCGGCAAGCTCTGCATGGACATGCCGGTCGACGTGCTGCAGATCGTCTATAACCACGTCCGCAGCGAACTCGCCCGCATCAAGATCGAGCTGGAGATTCCCGACGCGGACGGCAAGTACCCCACGACGCTTGCCGACTTCATAGAAGCCATCCCCAAGCCGCAGATGTCGGACCTCACCAAGTTCAACAAGCTGCTCGAAGACCAAGGCCTCGGCGAGGATCTGGACAAGACCCAAAAATCCCTTGCGACGCTCTCCGCGGCGCTGGCCAAGCTGCCTCGCATCACGCGGGAATTTCTCGTCATGCTCATCGAGCGTCGGGAGACCGAGCGGCGGCGGCGGTTCGGCGGCAACGACTACGTCGAGATCAATGCCGACAAGCTGATCAGAATTTCGCGCTACCCAGACAATGACGGCGAGTTGCGCGTCCTCGACAGCTATGGATTTGTCCGCTTCGACGAACCGGACGAACATGGGGAAAGTGCCTATTGGCGCGTGTTCCTCCCCGGCCTAACGCTCGAAGGCTTCCTCGTGCTGCTCGAACACGTCGAGGCGACCGGGATTCCGCTAAGCCGGCCCCTGGTCGCGCTTGATTTCAGCGATTTCTAGTCGGCCCACCGCGAAGGCATCGACGGCAAAGGTCGGAATCGACCTTGACTCCGAAGCTCCAAAGATAGAACAAATAGAGAACATGATGCTGAACCCGTCCCCGGAGGTCAACGAGGAATTTGCGGCCCGAGCCCGCCATAGAGTCATTGCGCGCGCAGATCGAGAAGATCGAAGGCAGAGCCCGGCGCGTGAAATCGGTGCTTCCATTCGGAATCTCCGACATCGACTCACGCCTTCCAGGCGGTGGCCTGATGCTCGGCGCACTCCACGAGATCGCAGGCGGCGGTAACGGCGCTGTCGACGGTGCGGCGGCAGCACTCTTCGCTGCCGGCGTCGCCGCGCGAACCAAAGGCAAGGTCCTCTGGGTCATCACGCGACCCGATCTCTTCGCGCCGGCGCTGGCGCAGGCAGGCCTCGCACCGGACCGCGTGATCTACGTCGAAGCGGGCAACGACAAGACCGTCCTCGCGTGTATCGAGGAAGGTCTTCGTCACGGAGGGCTCGGCGCTGTTGTCGGCGAAGTAGCGCGGCTCGACATGACCGCATCGCGCAGGCTGCAGCTCTGCGCAGAGGGAAGCGGTACGATCGGCATCGCATTGCGCCGATGGCGTCGCCAGACCGAGGCCTCTGATTTCGGCCAGCCTACGGCCGCCGCAACCCGATGGCGCGTCTCAGTCATGCCCTCGGCGGCATTACCCGTTCCCGGCGTCGGCCGCCACCGCTGGCTCCTAGAGCTGATCCGCGCCCGGGCGGGCGAAAGTGCAGATTTTGAAGTGGAGGCGTGTGATGACTCGGGTCGTCTCGCTCTTCCTGCCGAGCTGGTCCACCGACCGGCTTCGGCGGAAGGCTGGCGACGCGGCGCCTCCGGCTGAGGCGCCGCTCGCTCTGATAGGCCGTGACGGGAGAAAGCAGGTGGTGTTGGCGCTGGACGCCGCGGCCCAGGCCGCCGGCGTGCGCGTGGGGATGCCGGCGACGAAAGCGCGTGTTCTCGTCCAGGGCCTCATCGTTCACGATCATGACGCGGTCGCCGACGCCCAGGCGCTCGACCGCCTCGCGCTGTGGATGCTCCAGCGCTACGCACCGATCGTCACCGCCGACCCTCCGGACGGCCTCGTGATCGACTCCACCGGCGCCGATCACCTCCATGGAGGCGAGGACGCCATGCTCGCGGGCCTGATCGATCGGCTTGCCGCATCCGGCGTGCAGGCGCGAGCGGCGATTGCCGACACCTGGGGAGCGGCGCATGCCTTGGCTCGCTACGCCGCCAAGCCCGCGCTGGTCGCGCCGGTAGGCCATAGCAGCGCGGTCCTGGCAGGCCTGCCGCTGGCGGCCCTTCGTTTGCCCGTCGACATGATCGCAGCGCTCCATGTCCTTGGCTTCGAGCGCATCGGCGATCTCCTCGCTCAACCGCGCGCGCCGCTCACCCTGCGCTTCGGGCCGCAGCTCGGCCGCCGCATCGATCAGGCGCTTGGGGCGCTCAGCGAGCCGATCGACCCGATCCGGCCCGACGAGCTGATCCAGGTGAAGCGCAATTTCGCCGAACCCATCGGCGCAGCCGAGACCATCGCTCGCTACATTGGCAAGCTGGTCGTGCAGCTCTGTGCCGAGTTGGAGGCAAAGGGCCTCGGCGCCAAGCGCCTCGATCTGATCTGCCACCGCGTCGACAATCGGCTGCAGGCCGTCCGCGTCGGCACCGCCATGCCCGTGCGCGACGTGAAGCGCCTGACGCGGCTTCTGACCGACAAGATCGAGACGATCGAGCCCGGCTTCGGCATCGAGATCCTCAGCTTGACCGCCACGCTGGCCGAACCGCTCTGCGAAAAGCAGACCCTGACGTCCATGGTCGAAGACGGCGCGCCTGATGTCTCAGACCTGGTCGACACGCTCATCAACCGGGTCGGCGAGCGCAGCCTCTACCGGGCGGCACCGATCGCGACCGAGGTGCCGGAGCGCTCGGTGCGCCGGATTGCGCCCATGGCGCCGGACACAGGCGCGACTTGGCCGGGCCATTGGCCACGGCCGTCGCGCCTGCTCGCATCGCCGGAGCCCATCGAGACGATGGCGCTCCTGCCGGATCATCCGCCGGTCGCCTTCACCTGGCGCGGCATCCGGCGGCGCGTCCGTCACGCGGACGGGCCCGAACGCATCCGGGGTGAATGGTGGCGCCGCGATGCCGAGCTAACCGCCGTGCGCGACTATTTCCGCGTCGAGGACGATGCCGGCGAGCGCTATTGGATTTTCCGCTCGGGCGATGGCGAGGACCCCAACAGCGGCTCCCAGCACTGGTTTCTGCACGGAGTGTTCGGATGACCAGCCCAGCCCGCTACGCCGAACTTCAGGTCACCTCGCATTTCTCATTTCTGCGCGGCGCGTCGTCTTGCGAGGAGATGTTCGCTCAGGCTGCGATCCAGGGCATCGAGGCGGTCGCCGTCGTCGATCGCAACTCGCTCGCGGGTATCGTGCGCGCCTTCGAGGCCGCTAAGACGACTGGCGTGCGGCTCATTGTGGGCTGTCGTCTCGATCTCGCCGACGGCGCGTCGATCCTGGTCTATCCGACCGATCGCGCCGCCTATGGCCGGCTTTGCCGGTTGCTCTCCCTCGGCAAGAAGCGTGGCGGTAAAGCCAAGTGCATCCTCGAATGGGCCGATCTCGTCGCCTACAGCGACGGCCTGATCGGCATTCTCGTTCCCGACGAGGCCGATGAAACCTGCGGCCTGCGCCTGCGCCGGCTTCGCGATACGTTAGGCGACCGGGCCTACCTGGCGCTGACGCTGCGCCGGCGGCCCAATGACCAGCTCCGCGTCCACAAGCTGTCTAACCTGGCTGCGCAGATGCGCGTGCCGACCGTCGCCACCAACGACGTGCTCTATCACGCACCCGACCGCCGCATTCTGCAGGATGTGGTGACCTGCATACGGCACGGCATTACGATCGACGAGCTGGGCGACCGGCGAGAGTACGGCGACCGCTACCTGAAGCCGCCGGAGGAAATGTACCGGCTGTTTCCGCGCAATCCCGAGGCCGTCACCCGAACTATCGAGATCGCGGCGCGTTGCCGCTTCGATCTGAAAGAGCTGGCCTACCAGTATCCGGAGGAGCGCGACGACCCGACGCTCACTCCGCAGGAGACCCTGGAGAACCTGACCTGGGAAGGCGCTGAAGCGCGCTACCCCGAGGGCGTTCCCGATAGCGTGCGGGCGTCGCTGAAGCACGAGCTCGGCCTGATCGAGAAGCTGCAATATGCGCCGTACTTCCTGACGGTGAACAGCATCGTCCGCTTCGCCCGCTCGAAGGACATCCTCTGCCAGGGGCGCGGCTCGGCCGCCAATTCCGCCGTCTGCTATGTGCTCGGCATCACCTCGATCGATCCCGGCCGCAACGACCTTCTATTCGAGAGGTTCGTGAGCGAGGAACGCCGCGAGCCGCCCGACATCGACGTCGATTTTGAACACGAAAGGCGCGAGATCGTCATGCAGTGGGTGTTCGACACCTACGGCCGTGACCACGCCGCGCTGTGCTCGACGGTCATACGCTATCGCACCAAGGGCGCGATGCGCGATGTCGGCAAGGCGCTCGGCCTGACCGAGGATCTGATCAAGACGCTCTCTGGCCAGGTTTGGGGCTGGTCGGAAGGCGTCGAGGAAAAGCACGTCGAGGCGCTAAACCTCAATCTCAGCGACCGGCGCCTGCGGCTGGCGCTCGATCTCGCGCGCCAGCTCATGGGCGCGCCGCGCCATCTGTCGCAGCATCCGGGTGGATTTGTTCTCACACACGACCGGCTCGACGAGTTGGTGCCGATCGAGCCTGCTGCGATGGCGGACCGCCAGGTGATCGAATGGGACAAGGACGACATCGACGCCTTGCGCTTCATGAAGGTCGACGTTTTGGCCTTGGGGATGTTGAGCTGCATGAAGCGCGGCCTCGACATGCTCGCGGACCACAAGGGCATCAATCTCGACCTCGCCACGATCCCGGCTGAGGACCCGCGCACCTACGCGATGATCAGGCGGGCCGATACGCTCGGCACCTTTCAGATCGAATCCCGCGCCCAGATGTCGATGCTGCCGAGGCTGAAGCCGCGCACCTTTTATGATCTGGTGGTGCAGGTCGCGATTGTCAGGCCCGGGCCGATCCAGGGCGATATGGTGCATCCGTATCTGCGTCGGCGCGAAGGCCTGGAGCCCGTCGTGTTCCCGAAGCCCGAGCTGGAAAAGGTGCTGGGCAAGACCTTGGGCGTACCGCTCTTTCAGGAGCAGGCCATGCGCGTCGCTATAGAGTGCGCCGGCTTCACGCCCGGCGAAGCCGACATGCTGCGCAAGTCAATGGCCACCTTCAAATTTACGGGCGGCGTTTCCAGCTTCAAGGAGAAGCTGATCAAGGGAATGGTCGACAACGGCTATCAACGCGATTTCGCGGAAGCGACGTTCAAGCAGCTCGAAGGCTTCGGTTCTTACGGATTTCCGGAATCGCACGCAGCCTCTTTTGCGCTGATCGCCTATGCCAGCGCCTGGCTGAAATGCTGGCATCCCGATGTCTTCTGCGCCGCGTTGCTCAACGCCCAGCCCATGGGCTTCTATGCCCCGGCGCAAATCGTCCGCGATGCGTTGGAGCATGGCATCGACATCCGGCCCGTCTGCGCCAATGCCTCACGCTGGGACTGCACGCTGGAGCCGACGGACGATGATAGTCGCTTTGCCGTCCGGCTCGGACTGCGCATGGTCAAGGGCCTCGCAAACGCCCACGGAGCCACGATCGTCGGAGCGCGGGCCGACCAGCCCTTCGCCTCGATTGATGATCTCTGGCGTCGCGCCGGCGTGCCATCCGCCGCGCTGGTACAACTCGCCGAGGCGGATGCCTTCCGCCCCGCGCTAGGGCTCGCCCGCCGCGAGGCGCTGTGGGCAATCAAGGCGCTCCGCGACGAGCCGCTCCCACTGTTCGCGGCCGCATCCGCCCGCGAGGAGGCGGTCGTGCCCGAGGTGAACGAACCCGCCATCGAGCTGCGGCCGATGACGGCGGGCAGCGAGGTGGTCGAGGATTACGGCCATGTCGGGCTGACGCTCCGAGCCCATCCTTTGAGCTTTCTGCGCGAGGATCTCCGCCGTCGGCGGATCGTCTCCTGTGCGGAGGCCATGGCGACCCGTGACGGGCGCTGGCTCGAAGCGGCCGGCATCGTCCTCGTCCGCCAACGTCCCGGCAGCGCCAAGGGCGTGATGTTCATTACTCTGGAAGATGAGACGGGCATCGCCAACCTGGTGGTCTGGGCAAAGGTGTTCGAGGCAAACCGCCGCGCCGTCCTCTCGGCCAGCATGATGGCGGTACGCGGCCGCATCCAGCGCGAGGGCGACGTTGTCCACCTGGTCGCACAGCGCATCACCGACCTCTCGGCCGATCTTGCCAGCGTCGGCAGCCGCGACGGGGCGTTCCCGCTGCCTCACGGCCGCGGAGACGAGGCCCGCACCGGCGGCTCCGGTCCCGACCCGCGCGAGCTGCCGCCCAAGGGGCTGCGTACGCGCGACATCTACATTCCTGACCTGCATATCGACACGATCAAGGTGAAGGCGCGGAATTTTCATTAGCCGCGCATTTCCACCGCTCGCTTATACTTACGCCAGCCGCCCTGTTGTTTTCCGCGAACAAGGCAGTGGACGAAGCGACATTATATTGCGCGGCGCTAGTTTCAGGAAATATTCCTACGATAGAATGCGCGATGCTGCGCTACCGTGCAGTTGCATCACCGGCGACGGAGCAGGACAACAGAAGAAAGGGCACCAGGGGGGCGTATGATCAGTCGAGGTTCGGAATGGCACCGCTGGGAGCCGCATATTCATGCCCCTGGCACCATCCTCAACAACCAGTTCGGTGCAGCCGATCCCTGGGGTGCATACCTCACGTCGCTCGAGGGTCTGACGCCGAAGGTCGAGGCAATCGCGGTCACCGACTACTACGTCACCGAAACCTACGAGGAGTTCCTTAAGCATATTGCCGCCGGTCGCTTGCCAGAAGTGAAGCTGGTCTTCCCGAACATCGAGCTGCGCCTGGACGTAGCGGCGAAGTCGGGTTTCGTGAACGTCCATCTTCTCGTCAGCCCGGAAGATCCTGATCACCTCTCGGAGGTGAAGCGTATCCTCAAGCGCCTCCAGTTCCACGCGTTTAACGACCGCTTCGATTGCACGCGCGAGGAGCTGATCAAACTTGGAAAGCGCGCCGATCAGTCGATCACCGACGACGGCGCGGCGCTTCGGCACGGCGCGACGCAGTTCAAGGTCAACTTCGATCAGCTGCGCAAGGTCATCGGCGAAAGCGAATGGGCGACCAAGAACATCCTCATCGCGGTCGCTGGCGCGGCTGGAGACGGCACCTCCGGCGTCCGGCAGGCCGCCGACGCGACCGTGCGGCAGGAGATCGAGAAGTTCGCGCACATAATCTTTTCGAGCAGCGCGGCGCAGCGCGAGTTCTGGATCGGCCAACGTGGCGTGACGATCGAGGAGCTGCGCACTCGATATGACGGCTGCAAACCCTGCCTTCACGGCAGCGATTCCCATGACCAGAAATCCGTGGGCCAACCCACCGACAACCGCTATTCGTGGATCAAGGGCGCCCTTGAGTTCGATGCCCTGCGCCAAGCCTGCATCGACCCCGAGGGCCGTGCCTATGTCGGCGAACACCCGCCGAGCTCGGCGATGCCATCCCAGGTGATCTCGCACGTCAGGATCGACGATGCGGATTGGGCGACCACGCCGGACATCCCGCTCAACCCCGGCCTTGTCGCCATCATCGGCGCTCGGGGTTCGGGCAAGACCGCCTTGGCCGACGTGATCGCGGCCGGCTGCGATGCGATCACCCCATCCGGATGGGACGCGGACGAAAACATTAGCCCATCATTCCTGGCGCGTGCGCGCCGGTTGATCGGCGACGCGGCGACCACGCTGACGTGGGGCGGCGGCGCGACGGTTACCCGCGCCCTCGATGGCAGCGACGCCAACGGCCATATGTCGTTTCCGCGGGCCCGCTACCTGTCCCAGCAGTTTGTCGAGGAGCTTTGCTCGGCCAAAGGCGTGTCCGACGGCTTGGTCGACGAGATCGAGCGTGTGATCTTCGAATCGCATTCGCAGGACGATCGCGAATGGGCACTCGACTTCGCTGAGCTGCGCGAGCAGCAGACCTCCCGGTTCCAGCAGGCGCGCGAACGTGAGGTCCAAGCGATAGCGGACATCTCGGACCGCATTGCCACTGAGTTCGAAAAGGAGAGCCTCGTTGCCTCGCTGACTAAGCAGGTCGGCGAGAAGAAGAAGCTGATAGCCGACTATACCGCCGATCGTGCCAGGCTCGTTGTGAGAGGGACTGAAGCCCAGGTCGCCCGCCATACGCAGCTTAGCGAAGCCGCGCAGAAGCTCCGCAGTACCATCCAGAATTTCGGGAACCAGCGCCGCACCTTCGTAGCCCTGCAGGACGAGGTACGCTCCATGCGGGCAACCGGCTCGCCGGAGATGCTGCGGCAGGCCCAGGCGCGTCACACCAATAGCGGGCTAAATGCCACGCAGTGGGACGAGTTCCTGCTGATCTATAAGGGCGACGTCGACAAGAGCCTTACGGCATACGTGACCTGGGCGGATGGCGAGATCCGGAAGCTCCAGGGCGTCCCGCCGCCGCCCGGCGATCCCAACGTCGCGCTGATTGCCGATACCGCCGATGTCTCGAAATTGGCGCTGGCGCCGATCGCCGCCGAGATGACTCGGTTGGAGGCACTATTCAGCGCCGACAAGCTGGTGCGCGATCAATACTCGGCGCTCACCAACCGCATCGCGCAGGAGAATTCGGCGCTTCAGACCCTCGAAACGCGCCTTACAGATGCGCAGGGTGCCGCCGCGAGGCGCAAGGATCTCCAAACCGAGCGCGATGATACCTACGGACGGGTTTTTGAGGCGATCATCAACGAGCAGGACGCGCTCGCCGGACTTTACGCGCCCCTGATGGCGCGCCTTGCCGCTTCGTCGGGGACCCTGAAGAAGCTCAGCTTCTCCGTTCGCCGGATCGCCGACGTTCAGACCTGGGGAAACTTCGCGGAGGAAGAGCTTCTCGACCGTCGCAAAACCGGACCCTTTTATGGGCGCGGTTCGCTTATCGGCGCAGCCACAGAAGCACTCAAGCCGGCGTGGGAAACCGGATCGGCAGCCGAGGTTCAGGCCGCCATGACGGCGTTCATGGCAAAATACCTGCGAGACCTGCTGTCCCATGCGCCTTTCGCGCCGACGCAGCAGGCCGATTTCCGTGCCTGGTCGAAGCAGTTCGCGCACTGGCTTTTCGGCACCGATCACATCACCGTCCGGTATGAGATCTCTTATGACGGCGTCGACATCCGCAAGCTATCGCCCGGCACGCGCGGCATCGTGCTGCTGTTACTCTATCTGGCGCTCGACGATTCCGATGATCGGCCGCTGATCATCGACCAACCCGAGGAGAACCTCGATCCGAAATCTGTCTTCGACGAGTTGGTCGCGCTCTTCATTGCGGCGAAGGCCAAGCGCCAGGTGATCATGGTCACGCACAACGCCAATCTGGTGATTAATACCGACGCGGATCAGATCATCGTCGCCGAAGCAGGACCGCATCCATCAGGCGGCTTGCCACCAATCAGCTACGTGGCGGGCGGACTTGAAAATGCGGAAATCCGGAAGGCAGTCTGCGACATCCTCGAAGGCGGCGAAGCCGCCTTCCGTGAGCGCGCCCGGCGTCTTCGCGTCCGCCTCGAGCGATAGGACGGCGAGATGGCTGCGCCCGACATCGCCGTCTCCGATACGCGACAGCCACTCGACCCGCTGTCGGAGCGCGGCTGGTCTCTTCATCGCAGTGAAGGCGCGGACGCCGACGCGACAATGAGTGAGCTGGGCAAGCTCGGCGATCGCATAGGCACTCGTGTTGGCGGCCGCGCCGGCGCGCTCGAAGAGGTCATCGAACCTCACAGCGCCGGCGATGCGCATCCGCGATCCTTGAGCGCTAGCTACGGCCTGGGCGTCCTGCCGTTCCATACCGAACTCAGCCATCGCACCAGACCATGCCGCTATCTTCTACTCGGGTGTATCGACCCAGGATCGCCCGCAGCGGCGACGATGCTCCTCGACTGGCGAAACCTCGGCTTTTCGTCGGAAGAGCGTGACCTTCTCGAAGAAACACCGGTGCTAGTTCGTAGCGGCCGGCGTTCCTTCTACACGACGATCCTCGCGCCGGGTGGAGCCTTCCTGCGATACGATCCAGGTTGTCTTGAAGCCGTCGACCAGCGCGGCCGCGTAGCCCTGGCGCTCATCGAGAATCGAATTGCCGCGGCGTCGCCGCAAGCCCATCAATGGCGCAAGGGCGACATCCTTATTATCGACAACTGGCGCGTCCTTCACGGGCGCAGTCCGTCGGACCCAGGGTCCGGCCGACGCCTCGCAAGGATTCTCATCGATGCCTGAAGACGTCTTCATCGCCATAAACGGCGACGCGCTCCATGCAAAATCGAAGGTCTATATCGGCCGAGCGTTGGCCCGCAAAGGCGCCAGCGATCTCGACGAGTATCAGCTCTGGGCATCTCTCGCGCTTGAGCTGCTTGGCAAGGCCGCACTCGCCCGTAAGCACCCGAGCCTCGTGGTCGATCCGACGCACTGGCAGTCTATGTTCGTCGCCGCCGGCATCAACGTCACCACGGACGTGAAGACGATCGCCGCCAAGACCCTGTTCGAGCGCTTGGCCCATCTTGTCCCTCGCTTCGATAAGACGGTCCAGAAATTCTGCCAGGACATCGCCGAACGTCGAAACGCCGAACTGCATTCGGCCGATCTTCCCTTCCGGACGATGCGTCTCGACGCCTGGGAGGCACGCTATTGGCATGCGTGCGACACGATCTTGCACCAGATGGGTTCATCGCTGGAGCAATGGCTCGGCGCGGCCGATGCAAAAGCGCCCCGCCAGCTTCTCGATGAAGCGGCCAAGGCCCTCGCGGCCGCCGTCAAGCTGCGCGTCGAGGCCGCCCGGGAGCAATTCGAGGCGTTGAAGAAGGCAGAGCGAGAGCGCCTGACCGGCGAAGCCGAATTGCGCGAACCGCAGCACCAGGTCGGCATCTTCAAGGGCCGCTACGACGAGATCTGGTCGGAGAGCTGCCCGGCCTGCAAATGCCGCGCCTTCATGACTGGCGAGCAAACCGGCGAAGACATCAGCGAGGAGCGCGATGAGCATGCGATCTGGGAAGTCGTCGACCGCGAGTTCGTCGGTGAAGAGTTTCGCTGCCCAACATGCGATTTGACGCTGATGGGAAGCGACGAAATCGACGCCTCTGGACTGAACTACATCCACGAGGACCAGCAAGAACGTGAAATGGAATACGAGCCGGACTACGGGAATGACTGATCGCAAATGCAGACAGACGCAATGGGGCAAGGCCTATGCCGGTTTACTTCATAGGCGAGGATGAAAACGGGTGCTCGCCGATCAAGGTCGGCGTTGCCAAGGATATTGGCCGGCGAAAGAGCGACCTGCAGACCGGCAATCCGCTCGAACTCAAACTCCTCGGCTGGATCATGTCGGCCGACGATTTCGAGACCGAGCGCGATCTGCATCGTCGCCTCGCATCCCGCCGCGGCCGCGGCGAGTGGTTCTACGTCGAGCCGGCCGACGTCCTGCCTTTCCTAATGGAGGTCGGACAGCGCGGATTCGTCGCGAAGAACGCCGATGCCTTCGAGATCACCGGTTACGACCGCGACGCCATCCCCGAATATCTCGGCGTTTGGGAGTGGGCCGACCTCGAAATCGACGAATGCTGTCCCTTCTGCGGATGCCTATGCGGCATGCATTTTCAGGAGGCCTCTCAGATGTACTACTGCATCCAGTGCGACACGCTTACCGACTTCTCGGAACTGTCCCCGGATGACCGCGAGGGGCCAGGAGACTGACTGGCCTCAAGACCAACAACGAACGGGGGCATAACATGAGCATGCAATGGCTGTTGGCGCGCGCACCGGGATTCCAGGCGCTGCCCGAAGAAGACCGCGCAGCGATCTTCAACTTCACCTTCCTCTGGAGCCTGTTCGAGGCCCAGGTCATGGGCAATTTTGCGCGCGCCGATCTCATTTGCGCGAAAGCCGACGAGTGGCGCGATGCAGGCACGCTCGACGCCGACCAGTATGATGGAGAGCTGGCCTATTTTCGGCAGCGCTACTTTGCGAACGGCGTGTTTACACACCACTTCGCGCACCTTCATCTGCGTCCCGCCGATCAGCCCGACCTCGTTCGAGCGGTCCTCGACGGGAGCAACAACGAACCGCGCGATCGGCTGCTGACCGTGATGATGATCGTCTGGCGCTTTCGCAACAATCTGTTCCACGGCGAGAAATGGGCGTACCAGCTTCAGGGCCAGCTCGCGAATTTCACGCACGCCAATGCCGTGTTGATGCGGCTCCTCGAACGGCATGGGCAGTTGGCAGCCTGACGGCGTCAGGTGCTCCGCGGCTTCCGCCAGAATGGTTCGTCCGCATAGATGCTGACACCCATCTGTCCGCGCGGATTTTCGGCCGCCCAAGCCAGCACATCCTCGGTCGGGACGACCAGTCTGGTCTGGCCGGTCGGCTCCCAGCAGTTCTTGCCGGACTTCATGTAGAAGTCTCCGACACCCTCCACGTTGATCCGGCCGGTGCGCGTGCGCCGCAAGCCGAAGGCCGTGATCTGGTACGTCAGGATGCCTCCGTGGGTCCGGCGAACAACGGCCGCCGATCCCTCGGGCTGATTGCGGTAGTAGTCTTCGATCTCGGCCTCGGTCTGACGGGCGCATGGCGAAAGCTTACGGTCTGGCACGGCAATCCTCTCGTTCGGGGGCTATCGGCCCTCCGCTGCACACAGGCGACGACTAATCCCTGGTCGCGAACACCTTGCGCGTTCCCTTGAAGTCACCATCCTTATCTAAGTATCCGTCCGTCGCGGATCGAACCTGATCGTCGAGAAAAGCATCGAAGATCGATGCAATCTCGGTCGGCGTGAAATGAAAAAGCTGGGTCTTGCTTTGCGTGTCCGACGCGATGAGAAGGCCATCGGGCATAAATACATTTCCGGACAGCACGCCGATGACGCGCGCGTGCAGCATCTTGTCGGATATGACCTTCGGTGTCCGCTTCTCCGCGTGCCGGACCGTCAGATCATAGTTGTTGAAGATTTCGCTGGCAGTGCGGCTCACGAACGGTTCGCGCCAATCCACGTCTGCCTTCGCAAGCACCTCGTGAACCTCAAGAGCCGTGTTGCGGAAGCGATCTGTCACCAGCCGACATTCGATCAGCCGTCGCATGCAGACTGCCGCAACCCCGATCGCCCGTTCGAGCATATGATAAGGATTGTGTTCTGTCTCTGCGTCCGTCAGCGCCTCAGCAAGATGCAAATCGATCCGCCGTTTTTGTTCGGCCAGCTCGTTCTTCCATGTATAGGCCTGCCAGTCGGAAGAGCTGACGCTACCCAATTTGCGCATCTGCTCAAGCTGTTTTTCGATTTCTTCTTGCTGCATCAGAATCATTAGCCCCGTTGTCGATGCAGATATTATCCAACCTGAGCAACCTGCAAGGCTCCCGCTCGAAGCGGCCGGATCAGCGACTGCGCTGACACCGACGGATCGAGCCAGTCGGCCCAGGCGTCGCGTTCGAGAATGACGATCTGCCGGTCATGGTACGATGCTATGTCAGGCCCGGGCTCCATCGTCAGCATGGTGAAGGCCTCGCCGACATCCTTCGTCTCGCGCCAGATGCCGGCGATGCAGAAGATCGGCTCGTCGCGCTTGGTGAAGAGCCACTTGTCCTTCCGCTTCTTTCCCTTCTCGGTGGGATCGGTGAACTCGTAGAAGCCGTCGGCGACGATCAGGCAGCGGTTCGAGGTAAACTCGCGCCCATCCGAGCGGAAATTGTAGACCGGGCGCTTGTTCTGACCCGGCCAGCTCCACCGGCGCTGGACCAGGTCGCCTTCACCGCGCACGCCGTCGACCGTGCGGATGATCGGCGCGACATCCGTGATCTTGATGTCGTCCCGCGCCTCGATGTTCGGGGTGCCTCCGCCGAAGCGGATCTTGATCTTCAGGTCGGCGAAGTCCTCTATGATCGAGGCGACATCCACCTTCAGTCTATAGTCATTACACATCGGTCCTCCGTATCGATCGCCATTGCCTTTGCGGCCTTGTTCTTGTTATGTTCGCGGATCATGAGCGCGAAGGTTTTCGATTCCGACGCATCGCTCGACGAACGCCGTGTGATCATAAGGCGTGACGGCGGCGATGTTGAGATGGTGGAGCTGCCGTGGGGCCTTCAGCCTCGCGAGCGCGACGGCCGGCGGTTCACCGTCGTGCGCGCTGAGGGCCGCACCTTCCCCGCCTATCGCTGCCTTATACCGGCTTCCGAATTCCGCCACCGCAGCCACGGCAAGCACTACAGCTTCTCCCTCGCGGACGGCGACTGGTTCTATTTCGCGGGCATCTGGCGGCCGGCAACGCTCGACTGGCCGGAGGCCTATGCGATCCTGACGATCGCGGCCAACAACGACGTCGAGCCCTATCACGACCGGCAGATGGCTGTGCTGCGCCGGGATCAGCGCATGGACTGGCTCGACCTGACCCGCCCGGAAGAGGAGATACTGCGCCCCTTGCCGACGGGGAGTTTCCGTGTGTCGCGGCTGCGTGAAACCCAGGCGGCGCTCGCGTTCTGACATACTGAAACCCGCTTCTATGGAATTGCGATTTGGAGGGGAAAGCCTTCCCCTGCGGCCGAGCCTGCCGTCTCGCCCGACCCCTTCTGCGGGGAGACCCCGCAACGCCCCCTGAGAGTGAGAGTGGGGACGGTTTTTCCGTGACGGGTGAACAGTGGGAGAGAGGCTCTCACGACCGTCATGGAGATCAGTCCCATGAACATGCAGGTTCTCGAAGCGCGCCGTGACGCAGTCGGCGGCTATAAGGTCGATGTCAGCCGTGGCGCGCAGGTCAGTCGCGTATCTTCCGAGTGGTTCTCGCGCCCCGCCGACGAGCGCTACCTGTCGCTCAACGAGCTGGCGCGCTCGGTTCGTGACCGCGCCGATCGTAGCCGGACGCGGGTGGTGGAGAGCGCGCTCATCCATGTGGAGGCGAACCGCGGCGATGCCGAGCGACTGGCGCTCGTCTTGCCGGGCATGGATACCCCCATCGCCCCAACCCATTGGAGCTTCGGCCAACTGGCCAGCCTGGTCGGTGCCCCGGCCGCTTATCTACGCCAACTCCCCGCGCCGCTCGCCGCGATCAACCTCCAATATGGCCTGACGTCCAATCGGGCCGAGCAGATCAAGACGCTTGAAACCGACAGCGGGCGGGTCGAACTGCGCGCCGTTACAGGGCCGGATTACGGCCGCATCTATGACCACGAGCTGGTCGAGGCGGTGCAGCGCATCGCCGGCAACGGCACCGGCGACACGCGCTGGAAAGTGCCCGGCGTGCTGGATTGGTCAACTGGCATCTACAATCCGCGCGTAGATATCACCAAGGATACGACGACGCTCTATGCCTCCGACCGCGACGTCTTTCTGTTCCTGGTCGATGACCTGAACCCGATCGAGGCTGGTCGCCTCCCTGACGGCTCACCGGATCTCTATTTCCGCGGGTTCTACTGCTGGAATTCCGAGGTTGGCGCCAAGACGCTCGGCATGGCGAGCTTCTATCTCCGCGCGGTTTGCCAAAATCGCAATTTGTGGGGCGTGGAGGATTTCGAGGAAATCTCCATCCGCCACTCCAAATATGCAGCCAACCGCTTCGCCCACGAAGCCGCTCCTGCCCTACAGAATTTCGCCAATTCCTCCCCGCTCCCTTTCGTCAACGGGATCAAGGCCGCGCGCGAACGGATCATCGCCAAGACCGACGAGGATCGCACCGACTTCCTACGTCGCCGTGGCTTCTCCAAGGCCGAGACCGGCAAGATCATCGACTCGGTGCTGGCCGAAGAAGGCCGCCCGCCGGAGAGCATCTTCGATTTCGTCCAGGGCATCACCGCCGTCGCGCGCGACAAGCCCCATCAGGATGCCCGTCTCGACATGGAGGCAAAGGCGAAGAAGCTGCTCGATCGAGCTGCCTGACATCCGCAAAGCCGGAGATGCGGTTGTCCGTGTCTCCGGCTTTGCGCTTCCTCGTGCCCTCAATTCCGGTCCCCGGCGCTGCCCCCCTTTAGAGGAAGAGGGCGGCGCTTCGCTTCGTGACGGGTTTAGGGTCGAGAGAGAGGCTCTCGGCACCCGTCGCGGAGTAAATCCCGATGGCTACTGCAATTCAGAAGATCGTCCTGTCGTCTTCGCGCGACATTCCCTTCAATAAGCTGGTGCTCAGCCAGTCCAACGTCCGCCGCGTGAAGGCCGGCGTCTCGATCGACGACCTGGCGGCCTCGATCGCGCGACGCGGCCTGATCCAGAGCCTGAGCGTCGTGCCTGTGGTCGACGCCGAAGGCCAGGAGACCGGCATGTTCGAGGTGCCCGCCGGCGGCCGCCGCTTCCGCGCGCTGGAGCTGCTCGTCAAGCAGAAGCGCCTCGCCAAGATCGCGCCGGTGCCGTGCGTCGTGCGCAAACGCGACGACGAGGTCCTGGCCGAGGAAGTCTCGCTGGTCGAGAACATCGACCGCGCCCCGCTTCATCCGCTGGACCAGTTCCGCGCCTTCCAGGACATGCGGGTGAAGGGCAAGACCGAGGAGGAGATCGCCGCGGCGCTCTTCGTGCCGGTCCAGGTGGTCAAGCAGCGCCTCCGCCTCGCGGCCGCATCGCCCACCTTGCACGAGGTCTATGCCGAGGACGGCATGACGCTCGACCAGCTCATGGCCTTCACCGTCTCCGATGACCATGCCCGCCAGGAGCAGGTCTGGGAGGCGATCAAGGACGCCTGGTCGAAAGAGCCATATCAGATCCGCCGCATGCTCACCGAGACGACGGTGCGCGCCTCTGACAAGCGCGCCGTCTTCGTCGGCATCGAGGCTTATGAGGCCGCCGGCGGCATCGTCATGCGCGACCTGTTCCAGTCCGACGATGGCGGCTGGCTGCAGGATGCGGCGCTGCTCGATCGGCTGGTGGGAGAGAAGCTGAAGGCGACGGCCGAGACGATCGCCGCCGAGGGCTGGAAGTGGATCGAGGTCGCCGTCAGCTTCCCTTATGACGCGACGCGCGGCCTGCGCGAGCTGCAGGGCGATCCGCTCGACCTGACCACCGAGGAACGGGCGACGATCGAGGCGCTCAACGCCGAATACCAGAAGCTCGAGGCCGAATATGAAGGCGCCGACGAGCTGCCCGATGAGGTCGACCAGCGGCTCGGCGAGATCGAGACGGCGCTGTCGGCATTCGAGACCCGTCCGGTCCGCTTCGAGGCCGACGACATCGCCCGCGCGGGCGTGTTCATCAGCATCGCCCATGACGGCAGCATCGCCATCGATCGCGGCTATGTCCGGCCGGAGGACGAAGTTTCCGAACACGGCACCGAAGCCGATGGGAACGAGACCGAGCATCAGCCTCGCGAGCCCGGTGCGCCGGCCGCGCAGCGCGCCGTTATCACGATCGGCGGCCAGCCGGTCGAGGCGGAGGACGACGAGGACGATGCGATCAAGCCGCTTCCCGAGCGCCTGGTCATCGAGCTGACGGCCTATCGCACGCTGGCGCTGCGCAACGCCGTCGCCGAGAACCCGCACGTAGCCATGACCGCGCTGCTCCACAAGCTGGTCTCGGACACCTTCATGACCCGCATGTATACGGGCGCCATGGAGGCCGGCGTGAAGCACGTCTTCTTCCCGGCGCAGGACGATGGGCTGAAGGACAGCCCGTCGGCCCGCGCAGTGCAGGACCGGCACGCGGCCTGGGCGGGCGACATCCCGAAAGACGACGATGCCTTGTGGGACTGGCTCGCGGCTCTCGACGATGCCAGCCGGATGGCGCTGCTGGCGCATTGCATCAGCTACGGCGTCAACGCGCTATTTGAGCGACCGAACCCGCACAGCTCCGGCGGCGTATCGCAGCACACACTCGACATGCGGCTCGCCCAGGCTGACCGCCTGACGAAGGCGACCGGGCTCGACCTGGTGGAGGCCGGCTGGCGCCCGACCTTCGGCAACTACCTCAACCGCGTCACCAAGCCCCGCATCCTGCAGGCGGTTCGCGAGGGCGTCGGCGAACAGGCCGCGCAGCTCATCGATCACCTGAAGAAGGGCGACATGGCCAAGGAGGCCGAGCGGCTGCTCGCCGAGACCGGCTGGCTGCCCGAACCGCTGCGGCTGATCGACGATGCCGAAGCACTCAGGGCGGGCGCGGACAGCAATGACGATGATGGTGCGGCGCTGCCAGCATTCCTCGACGGCGACGACGACGAGGAAACCACAGCCGCTGCCGAAGACGAGGAATGCCACCTCGTCGCGGCTGAATAACGAAGGGGCCGGAGCGTAAAGACGCTCCGGCCCTTTTTTCATGCCAGCTTCCTAATCTGAGGCTGGACCCGCTCGCCGTCGATCCAAAGGGCAATCCGGCCATCGGCGACGAGGTCCGAGGTTTCGGCGACAAACCGCCGAACGGCTCGAGTGGTGCCGACAAAGAATCGATGCCTGTAACCCGCCGCTACTGCCGCGTCGGTAAATCCGTCGAGCGCGGCGTAACCGGACGCCTCTTGGATCTCAAATTGCACCGCCCACCGCGTGCGCCGCGGCCGCACTTCATCAAGGACCTCCACGCTGATGCGATGTTTTGATCCATTTCGCACCGTGATCGGCGCTATCGACTGCTTTGGGAATGTTAGAAGCTTTCCCACTAGTTTCTCCATCTTCAGCGGCTTTGAGAGGAGACGGGATTCGGTGAACCGCACAGCCGAGACCCGCCCGCGAAAATCGCGTTGGCAGGTCAGCGGCGGCCCGTTGGTTCGGGCAGTTCAGCTATTGCGACTATTGCCGCAAGCGGTTCTTGCCGTGCTTCGCGCACAGCGACCCTGACATGATCAAATTAGGTCTCGCGCGGCGAGTTTCAAGCGTCTCCATCGAGAGAGTTCGAGGGCTGCCGGGACGGGTTTGAGCCCGTCCGGTCGAGAGAGAGCGCCGGGCCGGCTCGCCCCTGTCCTGCTCTCCGAGGTTCCCCTCCATGCTTCATGCTCCGATCCCCGCCGCCAAGGCGGCTTCGCTTCCGCTCGGCCCGGCCGCGCCGCCGGCCGCCGCCATTCTCGCCGCCGCCGAGCGCATCCTCCCCCACCTCGAACAGGGCCGCGCCGTCGATGCCGCCACGCTGCGCAGCGCCATGGAGGACGCCTTCGGCGCGTCCGACGCATCCGGTGCCTGGGATTGGAAAGCCGCCTATGACGCTTGCGAGGCGGCGATCGTCCTGTTTCTGCGTAAATACGGAAAGCCGCTTTTCCGCAAAGCCACATTGCCGGCTTCACGGCTCTCCGCACTGACCAAGATCGTCGGACTGCTGCCGACGCAGACGCGCCGATCCGAAGAGGCGCAAGCCTTCCAACAATTTTCCACGCCGATCCCGCTGGGCCTTGCCGCGTTGACGGCGGCAACATTGACCCCGGCCGATCGTGTCTTGGAGCCGTCCGCAGGCACCGGCCTGCTCGGCGTCCTAGCTGAGACCGCGGGTGCATCGCTCATCTTCAATGAGTTGGCGGAGACCCGCGCCGATCTTCTCGCCTCTCTCTTTCCGGCCGTGCCCGTGACGCGCTTCGACGCCGCCCAGATCGACGACCATCTCGATCCGGCCGCCGTGCCGAGCGTCGTCATCATGAACCCGCCATTTTCGGTGATGGCGAAAGTCACTGGGCGCGTCGCCGACGCAGCCTATCGGCATGTCGCCTCGGCGCTCGCCCGTCTGGCCGACGGCGGACGGCTTGTCGCTATCACAGACGCGAACTTCTCGCCTGAGTCTCCGGCCTGGCGGGATGCGTTCGTCCGGCTGCAGGATCACGGCCGCGTTGTCTTCACCGCCGCGATCGCCGGCTCGGTCTATGCCAAGCATGGCACGACCATCGAGACCCGCCTGACGGTGATCGATAAGGCGCCGGCCGAGGACCCCGAGCATTTTTCAGACTCCGCCGGAATCGCGCCCGATGTCGCGACGTTGCTCGACTGGATCGACACGCAGCTTCCCGCGCGCCTGCCGGTTTCGATCGCGCGTCCCGCCGCGATACCTGCGGCCACGCCGCGCACAGTGCGGGGCTATCTCGCTCGCGCAGCGACAGCTCAGCCCGCCCGCCGCATCGCCCATGTCGAAGGCGCACCGCTTGCCTATGAGACGATCGACTGGACGCCGCCGGAGAGCAGCCGCCTGTCGGACTCGATCTATGAGGCTTACGCCCTCCAGTCGATCCGCATCGGTGGAGCGCATCCGCATCCGACCAAGCTCGTGCAGTCCGCCGCCATGGCCTCGGTCGCGCCGCCGAAGCCAAGCTATCGGCCGACGCTGCCGGCGCCGATCGTCGCCGACGGCATCCTCTCCGACGCCCAGCTCGAGACGGTGATCTATGCTGGCGAGGCTCATGGAGAATATCTCGCCGGGGCCTGGACCGTCGACGAGACCGGCGATCTCGTCACCGCCGCGCCGGATGATGCGCCGAACGCGGTTCGCTTCCGCCGCGGTTTCATGCTCGGCGACGGCACCGGCGCCGGCAAAGGCCGCCAGTCGGCCGGCATCATCCTCGACAACTGGCTTCAGGGTCGCCGCAAAGCCGTGTGGATCTCCAAGTCAGACAAGCTGCTTGAAGACGCCCAGCGTGATTGGTCAGCCCTTCGCATGGAGCGGTTGCTGGTCACACCTCTTTCGCGCTTCCCGCAGGGCAAGGCGATCCGGCTTCCCGAAGGCGTCCTATTCACCACCTACGCTACGCTACGGTCCGACGACCGTGGGGAGAAGCTTTCGCGCGTCAAACAGATCGTCGAATGGTTGGGCTCCGATTTCGACGGAGTGATCATTTTCGACGAGAGCCACGCGATGCAGAACGCCGGCGGCGGCAAGGGAGAACGGGGTGACGTGGCCCCGTCGCAGCAAGGCCGTGCGGGCCTCCGGCTCCAGCACGCGCTGCCAAACGCCCGGGTCGTCTACGTCTCGGCGACCGGCGCGACCACCGTCCACAATCTCGCCTATGCCCAGCGCCTCGGCCTGTGGGGCGGCGAGGATTTTCCCTTCGCCAACCGCGCCGAATTCGTCGAGGCGGTGGAGAATGGCGGCGTCGCAGCGATGGAGGTGCTCGCCCGCGATCTCCGCGCGCTCGGCCTCTACACGGCCAGATCGCTCTCCTATGACGGTGTCGAATATGAACTGGTCGAACATCCGCTCACGCCTGAGCAGACCCGCATCTATGATGCCTATGCCGGCGCCTTCGCCATCATTCATAATCATCTCGATGCGGCGATGCAGGCCGCCAACATCACAGGCGACACCGGCACACTGAACCGTCAGGCGAAGTCGGCCGCGCGCTCGGCCTTCGAGAGCGCCAAGCAGCGCTTCTTCGGCCATCTCCTCACCAGCATGAAGACGCCGACGCTCGTCCGCTCGATCGAGCAGGACCTGGCGGCCGGCCATTCCGCCGTGATCCAGATCGTCTCGACCGGCGAAGCCCTGATGGAGCGCCGGCTGGCCGAGATCCCGACCGAGGAATGGAATGACGTCCGCGTCGACATGACGCCGCGCGAATATGTCCTCGACTATCTCGCCCATTCCTTCCCGGTGCAGCTCTACGAGCCGTTCTCCGACAGCGAGGGCAATCTGTCGTCGCGGCCGGTCTATCGCGACGGCCAGCCCGTCGAGAGCCGCGAGGCCGTCGCGCGGCGCGACGAGCTGATCGAACGCCTGGCATCGCTGCCGCCGGTCCCCGGCGCGCTCGATCAGATCGTCCAGCGTTTCGGCACCGAAGTCGTCGCCGAGGTGACCGACCGCTCGCGCCGCGTCGTGCGCAAGGGCGACCGGCTTGCCGTGGAGAACCGGGCGGCCTCCGCCAATCTCGCCGAAGCCGCGTCGTTCATGGACGACGACAAGCGCGTCCTCATCTTTAGCGAAGCCGGCGGCACAGGCCGCAGCTATCACGCGGACCTTGCTGTCCGAAACCAGCGCCTGCGCATCCACTATCTTCTGGAGCCCGGCTGGAAGGCCGATGCGGCGATTCAGGGGCTCGGGCGCACCAACCGGACCAATCAGGCGCAGCCGCCGCTCTTCCGGCCGATCGCCACCGACGTGAAAGCCGAGAAGCGCTTCCTCTCCACGATCGCACGGCGGCTCGACACGCTCGGCGCCATCACGCGCGGCCAGCGCCAGACCGGCGGTCAGGGCCTGTTCCGGCCGGAGGACAATCTCGAATCCCACTATGCGCGCGATGCGCTCCGCCAACTCTACCTGCTACTCGTGCGCGGCAAGGTCGAGGGATGCTCGCTCGATCGGTTCGAGACCGCCACCGGCCTGAAGCTGATGGACGACAATGGCATCAAGGACGAGCTGCCGCCGATCACCACCTTCCTCAACCGGCTGCTGGCGCTGACCATCGAGCTGCAGGGCATCCTGTTCACCGCGTTCGAGCAGCTCCTGACTGCGAAGATCGAGGGTGCGATTCGCAGCGGCCACTATGACGTCGGGCTGGAGACGCTGCAGGCCGAGAGCTTCGTGGTCACCGACAGCCAGGTGATCCATGTCCATCCCGGCACCGGCGCGGAGACGCGACTGCTGACCATCACGCGCCGGGAGCGTAATCGCCCCGTCACACTGGCCACCGCGCTCGACCACCTTGCCGATCCGCGCGCGCGGCTGCTGGTCAACGGGCGCTCCGGCCGCGCCGCCGTGCAGATGACGGCCCCGTCGATGATGCTCGACGATGGCGAGATCGAACGCCGCGTGTGCCTGATCCGGCCGATGGAGCAGCACTATGCGCCGCTGCGCATAATGGATGAGAGCCATTGGGAGGAAGCCGACCGCGAGCGCTTCTCCGCCGCCTGGGAGGCCGAGCTTGCCGACGTGCCGGAGTTCTCCGACAGCACGATCCATATCGTTGCCGGCCTGCTGCTGCCGATCTGGAAGCGCCTGCCGGACGAGTCGACCAGAGTGTACCGGCTCCAGACCGATGCGGGCGAGCGGATCATCGGCCGCCGCGTCTCGCCGACCTGGGCTGCGAACGCCGCCTCTCAGGGGGCGAGCACGCTGACGCCGGAACATGCCTTCGCCGCGCTGATGGAAGGCCGCACGATCCTCGACTTGGCCGAGGGCCTCCAGCTTCGCCGCGCCCGCGTCATGAGCGCCTATCGCCTGGAGCTGAACGGCTTCACCGAGGCGATGCGCGAGCGGCTGCGAGCCTATGGCCTGTTCAGCGAGATCATCTCCTGGAAGCTGCGCTTCTTCGTGCCAGCCGACACCAATGGCGTGAGCATCCTCACCAAGCTGCTCGACACCTATCCGGTAGCGCGCATCTCCGAGCGGGAGGCCGCGTGATGTCTCGTCACGATGCTTCCGCTCTTGCGCACCGTCTCGGCCGGCAGGCCGAGGCGGTGTGCCGACACTACCTCTCCAGCGGGCGGCGCGAGGGCCGCTACTGGCTGGTTGGCGACGTGCGCAACACGCCCGGCCGCTCGATGTATGTGCGGCTCAAGGACTCGCCCAAGGGTCCGGCCGGCAAATGGACCGACGCTGCGACAGGCGAGCACGGCGATCTCCTCGACGTGATCCGGGAGAGCTGCGGCCTTATCGACTTCAAGGACGTCGCGGACGAGGCGCGGACCTTCCTCAGCATGCCGCAGCCCGAACCCGTGCCAGAACATCCTCGTCAGGCACCCGCTCCACACGGGTCGCCCGAGGCGGCCCGCCGTCTGATCGGCATGTCGCAGCCGATTACGGGCACGCTCGTACAGTCATATCTACGGGAACGCTGCATTACTGATTTACGCGGAACCGGCAATCTGCGCTTCCACCCGCGCTGCTACTATCGACCCGACGAGCATTCTCCGACCGAGACCTGGCCCGCCATGATCGCCGCCGTCACCGACCTCACCGACAGGGTCACCGGGGCGCATCGGACCTGGCTCGACCCGCGACGCCGCGACAAGGCGCCACTCGACACGCCAAGGCGGGCGATGGGCGATCTTCTCGGCAACGCGGTGCGCTTCGGCACGGGCGGCGAAGTCATGGCGGCCGGCGAAGGCATCGAGACCGTGCTGTCGGTCAGGCAGGTCTTGCCCGACATGCCGATGCTGGCGGCGCTCTCCGCAGCCCATCTCGCTGCCATCCTGTTCCCGGACACGCTGCGGCGGCTCTACATCCTGCGCGACGACGATCCGGCCGGTGATGGTGCGCGCGACAGCCTAGTTGAACGGGCGAATGCGGCCGGGATCGAGGCGATCGTGATCTCGCCCCAGCTCGGCGACTTCAACGAGGATCTCCGCACCCTCGGCATCGACGCGGTCAGAAGCCAAACCCGGATGCAGATCGGACCGCAGGACGTGGAGCGTTTCATGGCGCTGGCGGCCTAGCCGGCAGGAGGAAGGTGGCGGCGGTGACGCCACGCCCGTCCGGATGCCCCAAGTCGCCTGAGAGGACCGCGCCTCGGCCTTCGAGAGGGCGATCGGCCCACAGTCGGGCCGGCCCGGCAATGGCGGCGGTCGACTATTTTCCGGCGGCGCGTACCGCGCCTTTCCATCGCGAGGCAAAATAGCCGTCCTTCGCCATCCTCCGCTGCGCTTCGGCCCTGCGCTGCGCTCCGGGTGCAAGGCCGTCCCGCCGGTGGGCTTCGTCGCCATGAAGGCCGCGACGGTCGCGGTCCTACCGACGGAGCATCCCATGAACGCGCACGACGACTTCGAACCGCACCACGAATCCTCACCCACCGATCACGTCCTCAACGAACTTCAGCTCCACGGCTACCGGCCCTTCGCCGATGAACCGGATCAACGGCTCCTCCCGGACGGCAATTCAGTCGCCGGTGCCGTCGCCGACATCTTCGACGCCCTGATCGTCACGCTGGAGGACACACGCCTCGAACCCGACCTCGACGATCTCCTCTGGTCGACCGTCAATGTCTTCCACCGCGCCACCGAACGGATCACACGCGAACTCGACGACAACGAGCAGGCCCAGAAGCGCTCGCAGCGGGAACAGGATGGCAGCGAGGTGAAGTCGGTCGAACTCGAGCGCCAGATCGCCGAGGGCCAGACGCTCCTCGAACGCCAGGCGGCCTTCGAACTGATGCGCGACCAGGCCGCCGAACACTACGAACGCCATGTCGGCAAGCCGTGGCTCCCGCGCAGCGGATCGAAGGTCAACCATCGCAATCTTACCTCGGCGATGATCGACAGCCGCGACTTCCTGATGGCGAAAAAGCGTGCCGATCAGGAGGTCCTACTTCCTCCAGGCCCGAAGATCGCCGTCACCGGCGGGCTCGACTTTAACGATCACCGGCTCATCTGGGCCAAGCTCGATCAGGTGCATCAAAAGCACCCCAATATGGTCCTCGTCCACGGCAAGTCGCCGAAGGGCGCAGAGAAAATTGCCTCGCTCTGGGCGAAGAATCGCAATGTCCCGCAAATCGGCTTCGCACCCGACTGGACGAAGCACGGCCGTGCCGCACCGTTCAAGCGCAATGACGAGATGCTGGAGATCGTGCCGAAGGGCGTGATGCATTTCCCGGGCACGGGCATTAGCGACAACCTCGCCGACAAGGCCAAGAAGCTCGGCATCCCGGTCTGGAAGTTCGGCGGCGCGTAAGCGCCGTCAGACTTCGCAATACTTGTCGATCGCGAGTATTGTTGCACAGCCGAATATCAGAAAGGAAAAGCCTCTGAATCTCGACCTGGACCTTCCGCCGCGTACCGATCCGCTCATCATCCCCTGGCCGTCGCCGGGAATGCCCGGTGGTTTCCTTCAGTTCGACGATCCGCAGGCATGGCGGAGATTCATCGTCGGCCTCGGCATCGACGAGCGCATCCCTGACATAGTGCGCGCGAAATTCGCGCGTGCGCAGACGCTCTACCTTCTGGGCTGGGTCGACCTCGACGTAGTGAAGGCCGGCGAACTCGCAGCGCTGATCGCCCTCGAACTTGCCACGATGGACCGATACGGCGGCCAGATCCCGAAGAAGGGCCGCACCTTCGCGACGATGCTGAAGCACATGGTGGAAGTCGACGGCCTGACTGACGCGCACATCCCGATGATCGTCCGCACTGGCGGCACGGCGATCGGGTTCGTCACCGGCGAGGCGAAGCCCAGCCTCAGCCAGCGGCGCAACGGCATGGCGCATGGCGATCCGTTCGACGGTCTGCCGGTCGGCGGGCTGCTCGAGCTGGTGCGCGACCTGATCAACTATGCCTACCGCGACTACATCGCCAACGCCCCGGCATGGCGAATGCAGATGCTTCCCGACTGACGGGACAGGGCCGGCTACCGATGCCGAGCACCACACCCGCTTTTCTGCGCTGATCCTTGGCCAGACTGGCCGCTTGGCGCCATCAACCCGTAAAGGGTCGGCTATGCGAGCATGCCGCCGCTACGGCTGCGCCTTCGCGATGATTGCAGCGACCAGTCCGACACTTCGGGCGCCTGTCAGCGGGGGATGGTCCTCCGCTCTAAACAGGAGCCGGATCGATGTCCCTCAAGCAAGCGCAAGCCTTCGCCTTCAGCCTCGCCACCTCGCTGATGGCCGCCATCGTCATCTTCCAGGCCGGCGACGGCACCCACTCCGTCATGCCGGCCAACGAGTATGACGGCGACACCGCAGCGATAGTCCATGAGATCGATCCTTTCGCCTGACCGGGGAAACCCGGTCCGCCGAAGCGGAAATCCCACGCGATTTCCGCTCCCGGCGCGGTCGATCTTGAGCTATAGTCCGGTCGCGCCGTGGTGGTGGTGGCAGGCGCAACCGTCAGACCTTTTGGAACGGAGGCCACCACTATGATCATTCTCGCTATACTCGCATCCATCGCAGCAATAGGCTTGCTTTGCTGGCTGCTGTTCACGCTGGCAGTCTTCGCGCTGCCGGCCTTCGTGGGGTTTGCAGCAGGCGCCTGGGCCCACGGCACCGGGGCCGGCATTCCCGGCGCAATCCTGATCGGCGTGATCGCCGCGGCCGTCACCTTCGCGTTCGGTCAACTACTCATCACCTTCGCACGGCCGATGTGGCTGAAGCTCGCCGTCGCCGTCATCTTCGTCGCACCTGCAGCCGTCGCGGGCTTTCACGCCACCCATGGTATCGTGAAGCACCTGATGCCGTCGGACGCCTGGCAGATCACATTCTCCGTCATCGGGGCGATCGCCGTCGGCATCACGGCCTTCGTGCGGGTCGCGGGAATGGCTACGGCCGGCGGCCCCACCGGCCGGCACCTCGCGCGGGCCTGAGATCACGCATCTAACCGTCGCGGTACGGCCCAGGACGACGATCAAGGCGTGCGTCTCCGTCAGGAGTGTGGGCGGTTGCGGGGCTTAGAATGCGGACCGTCGTTCGGCACTGAGAGCGACCCACGGCGCGCGCAGGCGCAGCTTCAGCCGTCCGAGCTTGCGCCGAAATCCGGTGATGCGGGGACGTCCCCCGGGAGACCGGCTGGTCGTGATGCCATGATTGGCCCGGACAAGGGACGAGCTCGCCTGTAAGGTTCATTTCGATGTCATCTTGGCGGAAGTGGCGGCCGCCATCTCTCCCTTTCTGCCCGCCACTCGAGCGCTCCAAACGGCCTCTGCAATGGCTTGATCTGGCCGAAGGCCGGCTTCGCCGCGATCGCCTATGACGCAACAGCCGCGTCGAACTTTCTTCCCCTACCGGCTGCGCCGTCATTCCTCGCGAGACAGGAAAGCCCTCCTTAGCTGTCAGGCCCCTTCGGGGTGCGCCGTCGATCGCCTCCGGCCAACCGATCGCCATCGAGGCCGCAATGGAGCGGCTCGGGAACGAAAAAGGAGATTTACAATGGCGACCATCGGCACTTTCAAGAAGACCGGCTCGAACGAGTTCACCGGCGAAATCGTCACCCTCAGCGTCCAGGCCAAGAACGTGCGTATCGTCCCCGACCAGCGCGCCACCGGTGACAACGCCCCCAGCCACCGGGTCCTGGTCGGCCGCGCCGAGATCGGTGCAGCCTGGTCCAAGCGCTCCACCGAGGGACGCGACTATCTGGGCCTCAAGCTCGACGATCCGAGCTTCAACGCCCCGATCTACGCCAACCTTTTCGACGACGAGGATGGCGACACTTTCTCGCTGATCTGGTCCCGCCCCAACGGTCGGCGCGGCGACTGAGGCGCTGCGCAAGGCCCCGGCCGAGAGGTCGGGGCCTGAGCGATGCAAGGCGACCGAATCGGTTTGCCGCAGCGTTCTTTGGAAACCAGCGCGAAGGCGTGATTTAAGCTCGCCATTCCATCCCAAGGCGACTATTATAGTCGTTTTCGTGGCGTGCGCAGTCCCGGATGTAGGAGGTGGTCATGCATGATCACCGCCCGACAGTCTCGGGCCGCACGCGCGTTACTGGGATGGAATCAGGAGACGCTCGCTGACAAGGCCCTGGTATCGCTGACCGCTCTGAAGCGCGTTGAGTCCGAAAGCGGGCTCGCCGTTCACGAGTCGACGCGCGATCAGGTCCGGCGGGCGCTGGAGGAAAACGGCATCGTGTTCCTCAACTCCGACCAGGGCGAAGGAGTGATGATTGTCCGGCAAAACAGTGAGCGAGCACGACGAAGGCCCTAAGTGGCGCAAACCGTCGAACACCGCCGTCGATACGCTATCACCGCCGTGCAAACTCCATCCGTTTCGGTTATGAACCGGGAGGGGCGTTAACGATGACTGGAATCGAATATCTCGACCAACCTCCGACGGAGGCTAGGCTGACCGATTACGATCGGGCGCATCTGAAGACATATCTGCGCCTGCTCGACGCAGAAACGGACGGCGCGCCTTGGGAAGAAGTGGCGGAAGTCATCTTCGGAATCGACGCAAAATGCGAGAAGTCCCGCGCTGAAGAGGTCTATAGGAACCATCTGGCCCGTGCGCATTGGATGACCCAGAACGGATTTCGCGACCTGATCCGCACCTGCTTTCATTAACGATTTGAGCCGGCGGGTGATGCAATAATCGCATCACCCGCTCTGGTCTTCGGGCTTCCCAAATTGCGACTCTACCGAGCATCGTTAGAGCTTGCAGTCCTCGTGCTTAGCGAGGGGTGGGAGGCCATACGATGCCGGAGCAAGGCAGATGGCGGATCTCAACCGCCTATGATTACATTGATGAGCTTGACGCTCCAGATTTGGCCTGGGAATTCCTGAGGCGAAATCCGGAGTATCAGCGGGACTACGCGTTGCTTCGCAGTGAAGGGCACGACTCCGCGTCCGCACTCAAGGCGTTGTCCGACAAATGGGGGTTGTCTTTTCGCAGCCAACCCAGACGTCCCTGCGCCGTCAGCAAACACGAGCTGGACGCCCGAAGCCGACCCGTGGACGCTAATCCTTCAGGCTGCTCCCACATGGGCAGCACCTGCTTCGGACGATGACGTCCCAGGCATACCTTCTGCAAATCCTACTTCCGAGCGGATTGAGGCCGTCGGCGGGGACATTTGGGCGCGGCTGATCGACCCCGAGACCGGAGGGCGCCCAATCGCAGCAATCGTCATTCTCGATGACGCGACGCCCGATCGTCTCGAGGCGATCGCGCGATACTGGCGCGGCCTGCGGTCACCGCCGACGTCGCCAGACCCGCGATTGACCACGCAGCGTAGGCAGCGCCTTAGACAAATGCTCCGAGCAGTCGACGCGCGCCTAGAGCGTCAGACCTATCGCGCGATCGCCATCGCTCTCTTCCCAAATCACAAGATCGACGCAGCCTCGTGGGCGGGAGACGCGCTTCGCGAGACGACCATACGCCTCGCTCGCGACGGAATGAAGCTGGTGCGCGGTGGCTATCGCGACCTGCTCCGGCGCCCGCGGAAATCATAGCAACGACGCCCCTCCAGGGTGTCGATTATCTCTCGAAATCTTCGACATCGCGGATCGCCTTCGATCGATCGACCGTGCGCTGGAACCGCCGCCGTCATCCGGCAGCACCCCAGCACCACACGGAGCTTCGATCATGGCCGAGAGCGCGACAGTCCACGTTCCCCCTCGCTTCCTGCGTACACCGGAGGCGGCTCGCTTCCTCGGCCTGTCGGGCCGCACGCTGGAAAAGCATCGGACCTACGGCACGGGACCGGCTTTCAAAAAGCTCGGTGGTCGAGTGGTCTATGCGATCGCGGATCTGCAGGCCTGGGCCAATCGTGGCACCAAGAATTCGACCGCGGATACCGACACGATCCTGCCGGCAAAGCGTCACGAACCGGCAGGCGCGGCACGCAGCCACGCGCCCCAGCGCTGAGCGATCTGCGGATGTCGGCGCGCCATCACAGCAGCGAACGCGAGCAGCTCGATCTCTTCCGGGCGCTGCCCGGCGATCTCGCGCCGCGCGATGCGCAGGACCTGATGGCGTACCCGTTCTTCGCGCTCGGCAAGTCGAAGCGGATCGCTCCGATCGACTTCAAGGCCGGCTCCGTCGTCATCCGCGTCGAGGCCGTGCCCGAGCATGGCATGGCCACCATCTGGGATGCCGACGTGCTGATCTGGGCTGCGTCCCAGATCGTCGAGGCGCGCGACCACGGCTTGCGGCCGTCGCGCCTGATGGCGACCACGCCCTACGAGATTCTGCAATTCGTCGGACGAGGCGTATCCTTACGCGACTACGACCGGCTGAAGGCCGCGCTCGACCGCCTCCAGTCGACCACGGTGGCGACATCGATCCGCCAGCCGACCGAACGGCGGCTGCACCGCTTCTCTTGGATCAACGAGTGGAAAGAGCGCGCCGATGCGCGCGGACGGCCGCTCGGGCTCGAATTGATCCTGCCGGACTGGTTCTACGCCGCCGTCCTCGACGACGCGCTCGTGCTGACGATCGACCGCGATTATTTCGGTCTGACGGGCGGCCTTGAACGCTGGCTATACCGGCTCGTGCGCAAGCACGGCGGAAAGCAGGAGTTCGGCTGGAGCTTCGATTTTCCGCATCTCCACGCCAAGTCCGGCTCGCTCTCGCCACTCAAGCACTTCGCCTACGACCTGCGCGACATCGTCCGTCGCCAGCCGCTGCCCGGCTATCGCCTGACCATCGAGCAATGCCTCGGCGGTCCCGAAATCCTCTCCTTCAAACCCAACGACCCGCACGCGCTCGGCATCCCGCGCCAGCGTCGCCGCGCGCTCGCCCGCTCTGGGGATAAGCTGTGAATCGTCTCGTGCTATCAGGGACCGGACCCATCGTGCCATCGAGGACCCGATCCTCGTGCTATCGGGGACCGGAATCGTCGAATCCGCTTGCTAAATCAGCAACTTGCGAGCCCTGTAACTTCTCTAACCTAGATTCCTTCGGAATCTTTCTAACGCAACGGCCATTTTCGGCCGCTGTGGACGAGTCCCCGATCGCCGGGAGACCGTCATGATCGTCGCGCTGCTCAACCAGAAGGGCGGTGTCGGCAAGACGACGATCGCGCTCCATCTCGCCGGCGAGTGGGCTCGGCAAGGCCATCGCGTCACCCTGATCGACGCCGATCCACAGGGGTCTGCGCTCGACTGGTCCCAGCAGCGGGCGCGCGAAAGCCTGCCACGATTGTTCGGTGTCGTCGGCCTAGCGCGCGATACGCTGCATCGCGAGGCGCCCGAGATCGCCCGCGATGTCGACCACGTCATCATCGACGGGCCGCCGCGGGTCGCCGGGCTGATGCGCTCGGCGCTGCTCGCTTCCGACCTAGTTCTGATCCCCGTGCAGCCATCGCCACTCGACGGCTGGGCGTCGGCCGAGATGCTCACGCTGCTTGGCGAAGCGCGAATCTACCGGCCGGACCTCAAGGCGCGGTTCGTGCTCAACCGCTGCGCTGCGCGCACCGTGCTCGCAAGAGAGACCGCCGAAACGCTCGCCGATCATGATCCGCCACTGCTGGCGACCACCATAGGCCAGCGCATCGCCTTCGCAGATGTGGTGCAGCGCGGTCAGCTTGCGGCCGAACAGGACGATACATCGCCTGCCGCGCGGGAGATAACCGCGCTCGCTGCCGAAGTCGCGAGGCTCGGAGCATGAGCGAGCGGTCCCCGAAACACAGCTTCGCATCCCGCCCGGTCGATCCCGAGAGCTGGATCAAGGCCCCGGACCGGCCAGCGCCGCGCGCGGAGGCCGGCGCCGACTTCATCGCCCGGCTCACGATCGATGTGACGGCCGATATGCGCGGCCGGATCAAGATCGCCGCCTTCCAGCGCGGGCAGACGGTCGCCGACATGCTGCGCGCCCTGTTCGAGCGCGAATTCGCCAGCAACGAAGGAGAACCGCGATGATCGGCGCCGCCGACACGTCGCAGCGCAGCGGCTTGCCGCGCGCATTTGCGGCCGATGTCCTCACTCATGTCGAACTGACGTGGATCGAAAAGAAGATCGAGTTCTGGATCAGGTTCGGCCACGAGACCGCCGAACAGATCCTCGACCGGCGTCGGCGCGTCGTGTCTTTCGCTCCGGGTAGCGTCTTCGCCTTCGTTCGCTGGACGTCGAACGACTACGGCACCGTGCTCTCGCGCCTCGACATCGTGCGCAGTATCCATCCCGGTGAGCGCTGCCAGTCGCTGCCGTTCGTGAGCCCAGGCGGTGACATCCTGTTGCGCGCCGATGGCTGGCCGAAGGTCGAGCGCGTGCTCCACCACATCGACGCCATCGAGGCGCGCGGCATCGAGGCAACCGACGTCTCGCCGGATCACTGGCGGCACGTCCAAAACCGCCTGACCATCGGTGAACCGCCGCGGACTTACTCCGAGCAGCAGCATCGCGCCTTCCTCCTGCGCCGGAGGATCATGCCATGAGCCGCTTCGCCTATGTGATGGTCACCTATTTCGTGACCATGGGGATCGCGATCGCATCGTTCGTCGATGTCCCGAAAAAACTCATCTGGAACGCCTCCGCCAGCACGCCGATCGGCCTCTATGCGATCAGCCCAAGCGACACTTTCGAAGCGACCGACCTGGTGGCGCTCGACGCGCCCGAGCCGCTCGCAACCTTCCTATCCGATGGCGGCTACCTGCCGCGCGGCGTGCCGCTTTTGAAGCGCGTCGCCGCGCTCCCGGGACAGCGCGTTTGCCGGACCGGGCTCGCCATCACTGTCGACGGCGTGCCGTTGGGCGACGCCCTCGACCGCGATCGTCGTGGTCGCCCGCTCCCCGTGTGGCAGGGCTGCCGACTGGTCGCGGGCGGCGAGTTGTTCCTGATGAACTGGCAGGTCCGCGACAGCCTGGACGGTCGCTACTTCGGGCCGCTTCCGGCCGCCGCCGTGATCGGCCGGGCCACCCCTCTCTACACCGACGAGGACGGCGATGGCCGCTTCGTCTGGCGCGCGCCGACGCGGTGACGGCACGCCCATGACCCTGTCCACCGCAACTTGAAGGAGACGACCAATGCCCGTGATCGGTCAATTCACGCGCGAGAATGATGGCTTCATCGGCCACCTGACGACGCTGTCATTGCATCAGGACATCATTATCGTCGCGGCCGAACCGTCCGATGCAGAGAACGCACCGGACTTCCGCGTCCATGTGCTCGACACCATGAGCAACGAAACCGGCGCGGAGGTCGGCGCGGGCTGGAAGCGCACCGGCGAGAAGGCCGGCGACTACGTCTCGCTGCAACTCGACGATCCGACCTTCGATCATCCGATCCGCGCCAACCTGTTCCAGTCGACCGACGACAAGTCCGCCTGGGGCCTGCACTGGAATCGCCCGCCTAAGCGCGGCGAGCGGGACTGAACGATGCCCGCCGCGCGCATCCAGCCTGTCGTCGGAGGGAGGATCGCCCTCCGACGTGCAGCCCTCTTTCTCCTTTCCGGCCTTCTGCTTGCCGAGCCCCTGAGCGCCACCGCAAAGGCGCAGACCGCGCCGACAGAACGACCGGTGCGCGTCGATCCCTATGCCACCTTCATCACCGAGGCCGCGCAACGGTTCGGTGTCCCGGAGCATTGGATTCGCGCGGTCATGCGCGTCGAAAGTGCTGGCGACGTCCGCGCGGTCTCCTCGGCCGGCGCAATGGGACTGATGCAGATCATGCCCGCCACCTGGACCGATCTGAGTGCCCGTCATCGGCTCGGCTCGAACCCCTACGATCCGCGCGACAACATTCTGGCGGGCACAGCCTATCTGCGTGAAATGCACGATCGTTACGGCTCGCCGGGCTTTCTTGCGGCCTACAATGCCGGTCCCGGTCGCTATGAAGAATATCTCTCCGGCCGCCCACTCCCGGCCGAAACCCGCGCCTACGTTGCCACGCTCGCACCGATCATCGGCAGCTCGGACGCCCTTGCTCCCGTTACGGTCGCAACCGCCGATCCCAATGCCTGGACGCGCTCACCGCTCTTCGTCGCGCAATCCGAGCGCGCCGCCAATGCCGATCCTACGGCAAATGATGGCGCATCGAGCGAGGCTCCGGCTGCAACTCCGGTGCGCGACGTTACGACCACCGCTCCGCAATCTGCTGGCCTGTTCGTGGCCCGCAATGGTGATGGGGGACCGCGATGACCATGTTCGCGCCCTGTCGTGGAATAGCGTGCTCTGGCGGGCGATGGGCGGTCAGGACGGGAGGAGCATGCAGCACAACCGAACGATGGCGAGATAAAAGCGGGCGATGTGCGCCTTGGTTCGGTTGTGTATTTTCAGAGACTTATGGCGCATCTGCGCGATGTGCGCCTGATCGGCGCAGCCTGCGCATTCGCCATTTCACCAATGTTTTCCGCTCCGTTGCGCGATGTGCAGGGCCTCGGCCATGAGCGGCGAGGACGATTTCCGCATCCGGCCCGGCCGCATCCGCGCGACCCGCGCGCAGCAGGCACGCCCCTTCATCGCCCAGGCGCTCGCCGCCGCCCAGCGTGCCGGGGGGCGAGTCTCACGCTCCGGCAAAGTCACCTCGGGCAACCGCTCGCGTTTCGGGCGCGGCCAGCGCGCTACCGTGCAAGCCAATCGGCTGCTCACCAGCCGTTCGCGCAACACTGTCATCAAGACGCGCGTCGTTCGCCACACTGCGCGCTCAGCGCCGCTCGCGGCCCACCTCAGCTACCTGCGGCGCGAAGGCGTCACCCGGGATGGGGAGAAGGCCCGGCTGTTCGGACCCGAAACTGAGGATGCGGACCCGAAGGCCTTCGCCGAGCGGACCCAGGACGATCGGCATCATTTCCGGTTCATCGTCTCGCCGGAGGACGCGGTCGAGATGTCGGACCTCAAGACCTACGCCCGCGATCTCATGGGCCAGATGGAGAAAGACCTCGGCACCAAGCTGGACTGGGTCGGCGTCGACCACTGGAACACCGACAATCCCCATGTCCATATCATTTTGCGTGGCCGCACCGACGACGGCCAGGACCTCGTCATCTCGCGGGACTACATCAAGGAAGGTATGCGCGCCCGCGCGCAGGATCTCGTCACGCTGGAGCTTGGCCCGCGAACCGATCACGAAATCCGTCGCAATCTCGAACGCCAGGTCGAAGCCGAGCGCTGGACGAACCTCGACCGCCAGCTTTCACGCGACGCCTACAGGACAGGCGTAATCGATCTCGCGCCCAGTCCCGATCGCCAGCCCGATGAGTTCCACGCCATGAAGGTCGGTCGGCTGCGCAAGCTGGAGACGCTTGGCCTCGCGGATCAGGTCGGCCCCGGCCAATGGGTCATGTCGGAAAATGCCGAAGGCACGCTGCGCGAACTGGGTGAACGCGGCGACATCATCAAGCGCATCCATCGTGGCCTGACCGAACGCGGCATCGAGCGCGGCGCGGCCAGCTATGTGCTCGCCGGTGAGAGCCTTGACGACCCGGTCATCGGCCGGCTGGTCGATCGCGGTCTCGACGACGAATTGAAAGGAACGGCCTATGCCGTTGTCGACGGCACGGATGGCCGTACCCATCATATCAAGCTGCCCGACCTCGACGCGGCTGGCGATAGCGCGCCGGGATCGATCGTCGAACTGCGCAGATTCGATGATGCCCAAGGCCGACGGCGCGCCGCCCTCGCGGTCCGCTCTGATCTCGACGTCGAACGACAGGTCACGGCGACGGGCGCGACCTGGCTCGATCGGCAAGCCATTGCCCGCGATCCGGTAGCGCTCGGCGCCGGCGGCTTCGGCGCCGAGGTCCGCCAGGCGATGGACAGACGAGCCGAGCATCTCGTTGGTCAGGGGCTCGCGGAACGCCAATCTCGCGGGGTCAGCTTTTCGCGCGGCCTGATCGATACGCTCCGCCAGCGCGAGATCGACGCCCTCGGCGAGAAGCTTGCAGCCGAGACCGGACGACCGTTCACGAAAGCCGGGACCGGCGAATATGTCGCCGGCAGCTATCGGCAACGCTTCGCGCTCGCATCCGGTCGCTTCGCCATGATCGACGATGGCCTCGGCTTCCAGCTCGTGCCGTGGTCGCCATCCCTCGAACGGAAACTCGGCCAGCATGTCTCCGGCGTCTCGCGCGGCGACGGGGGCGTCGACTGGAGCTTTGGCCGCAAACGCGGGCTCGGCATGTAACCCGATCAAGAAAGGAGTACCCGCCATGTCGGCGACCAAAATCCTCTGGGGCCAACTCATCACCGTCTGCCTCATCGTGGTGATGACGACGTGGGCGGCGACGCAATGGACGGCTTACCGGCTCGGCTTCCAACCTCAGCTCGGGCAGCCTTGGTTCGAGCTCGCCGGATGGCCTATCTACTATCCGCCGGCCTTCTTCTGGTGGTGGTACTTCTACGATAGCTACGCGCCGCCGATCTTCGTGGAAGGCGCCTATATCGCCGCCTCTGGCGGTTTCATCGCCATCGCCGTGGCCATAGGCATGTCGGTCTGGAGGGCGCGTGAGGCCAAGAATGTCGAGACCTATGGCTCCGCTCGCTGGGCTCGGGCCGATGAAGTGAAAGCCGCGGGCCTACTTGGACCCGACGGCGTCGTACTCGGCAGGCATGATCGCGACTATCTCCGCCACGACGGCCCCGAGCATGTGCTGTGCTTTGCTCCGACACGGTCCGGCAAGGGTGTCGGCCTGGTCGTGCCCTCGCTGCTGACCTGGCCGGGCTCCGCCATCGTTCACGATATCAAGGGGGAGAACTGGACGCTGACGGCAGGTTTCCGGTCCCGGCACGGTCGCGTGCTGCTGTTCGATCCGACAAATGCGAAGTCGGCCGCCTACAATCCGCTGCTGGAAGTTCGAAAGGGTGAATGGGAAGTTCGGGACGTCCAGAACATCGCGGACATCCTCGTCGATCCCGAAGGATCGCTGGAAAAGCGAAATCACTGGGAGAAGACCAGCCACGCGCTGCTGGTCGGCGCCATCCTTCATGTCCTCTATGCCGAGGCCGACAAGACCTTGGCGGGCGTCGCCGCCTTCCTCTCCGATCCCAAGCGCCCGATCGAATCGACACTCGCCGCGATGATGAAGACCGCCCATCTCGGTGACGCCGGACCTCATCCCGTCATCGCGTCTGCTGCCCGCGAGCTGCTGAACAAGTCCGACAACGAACGCTCCGGCGTGCTGTCGACCGCCATGTCGTTCCTTGGCCTGTATCGCGATCCGGTCGTCGCCGAAGTCACGCGCCGCTGCGACTGGCGCATTACCGATATCGTCGGCGGCAAGCATCCGACGACGCTCTACCTCGTGGTGCCGCCTTCCGACATCAACCGCACCAAGCCGCTGATCCGCCTGATCCTCAATCAGGTCGGGCGTCGTCTCACGGAAGACCTCCAGGCCAAGGGCAACCGGCATCGCCTGCTGCTCATGCTCGACGAGTTTCCAGCGCTCGGCCGGCTCGACTTCTTCGAGAGCGCGCTCGCCTTCATGGCCGGCTACGGGCTGAAAGCCTTCCTGATCGCGCAATCGCTGAACCAGATCGAAAAAGCCTATGGCCCGAACAATTCGATCCTCGACAACTGCCACGTCCGCGTCAGCTTCGCGACCAATGACGAACGCACCGCCAAGCGGGTTTCCGATGCGCTTGGCACCGCGACGGAGATGAAAGCCATGCGGAACTATGCCGGTCACAGGCTCTCGCCTTGGCTGGGCCATCTGATGGTGTCGCGGTCCGAGACGGCGCGGCAGTTGCTGACGCCCGGCGAAATCATGCAACTTCCGCCGTCCGACGAGATCGTCATGGTCGCCGGCATCCCGCCGATCCGGGCCAAGAAAGCCCGCTACTACGAGGATCGCCGCCTTCAGGAACGCATACTGACGCCGCCCACCTTGACCAAGCCAAAGACCGGAGAGGCCGACGACTGGAGCAAGCTCGAGCTGCCACAGGTGCCGATATTGACCGTGCCGATCGCGGCCGAAGCGGCTGCGGACGAAGATCCGACGGAATCCGAACGCCGGCATCAGCCCGAATTGAGCCGGACCAGGACCATCGAACGCAAGGACGTCATTGAGAACGAGTTCGAGATCGACCCTCGCGACGATATCGAAGAGGACGCCGCTCGGCTCAGCCGCGCGACCCAGACCATGCGTCAGGTCGCTCGCCAAGCCTCGCTCGATCCAGGCGATGGCATCGAGCTGTAGGAGATATCATGGTGAAGGCTCCCAAGAAGCAGCGGCTTTCCGTCTATCTTGATCCCGATGTCATGAAGGCGCTCACCGCCCATGCTGCGCGCCGCGATCAATCTCTATCGCTGATCGCCGAGGCTGGCATTGCCTCCTTCCTGTCGCCCGATGCCGCCGAGCGACAGGAAGCCGCCACCACGAAGCGGCTCGACCAGCTCGACCGCCGCATGGCGCGCATGGAGCGCGACCTCGGGATTTCGGTCGAAACGCTGGCCGTCTTTGTCCGCTTCTGGCTGACGACCAATCCGCCGCTGCCAGAACCCGCGCAGGTCGCCGCGCGCGCCAAGGCGGGTGAACGGTATGAGGCTTTCGTGACCGCACTCGGCCGCCGACTCGCACAAGGGCCGAAGCTTCGGCAAGAAATCTCCGAAGACCTCGCGCCCGCGCACGACGCGGAATAGGCACTGGTTCCAGCGATCGCAAGTCGAGGCCGATCCCGCCGATCGTCAGTATTCATACGCCATAGCACTACTACGCCCACGATACTGTTGCGGAAGCCCGAAAACTGGCTCCCTTAATCATCCCCGATCCAGGGCCGCCCTTCGCGGACCCGCAAGAGAACGGGGACGACGTGGCGGCAACTCACCAGAAATCAGAGGCGATCCTTCGTGGTGCGCGCATGTTGCGCACAGCCCTCGGGTCCGCAATCGCCCGGTTTCTGGAAGACCCCGCGATCGTCGAGGTGATGCTCAACCCCGATGGGCGGCTCTGGGTCGACCGGCTATCAGAGGGGCTCTCCGATACGGGTGAGCGACTATCGCCAGCGGATGGTGAGCGCATCATTCGTCTGGTCGCTCATCATGTCGGCGCCGAGGTTCATCCAGGCGCTCCGCGTGTCTCGGCCGAGCTGCCCGAAACGGGAGAGCGGTTCGAGGGGCTGCTGCCTCCCGTCGTGTCCGCGCCGGCTTTCGCGATCCGCAAGCCCGCCGTCGCCGTCTTCACGCTCGACGATTACGTCGCCGCCGGGATCATGGTGGCAGCTCAGGCCGAGACGCTGCGCCAGGCGGTTGCCGATCGCCGCAACATCCTCGTCGCCGGCGGCACCTCGACCGGCAAGACGACGCTCACCAATGCGCTGCTCGCTGAGGTCTCGAAAACCTCGGATCGCGTCGTGCTGATCGAGGATACGCGCGAGCTGCAATGCGCAGCGCCCAATCTGGTCGCGATGCGGACGAAAGACGGCGTCGCCTCTCTCTCGGATCTCGTGCGCTCCTCGCTTCGCCTGCGTCCTGATCGCATCCCGATCGGCGAGGTCCGCGGCTCCGAAGCCCTCGACCTGTTGAAGGCCTGGGGCACCGGCCACCCCGGCGGCGTCGGAACCATCCACGCCGGCACCGCCATCGGCGCGTTGCGCCGCATGGAACAGCTCATCCAGGAGGCTGTCGTCACGGTTCCGCGCGCCCTGATCGCCGAGACGATCGATCTGGTCGCCGTCCTTTCCGGCCGCGGCGCGTCGCGTCGCCTGGCCGAACTCGCTCGCGTCGAAGGCCACGGCCCCGACGGCGACTACCGCGTCACCCCCGCAACCCAGCCCCTCACAGGAGACCCGTCATGATCCAGCATGCAATGCGCTTTCGCCGCCATATCGCAACGGCGGTGTCCGTCACCTTCTTCACGCTCGCGCTGGCGCCGGCCGCCCATGCCTCCGGCTCGTCGATGCCCTGGGAAGCGCCGCTCCAGTCAATCCTCGAATCGATCGAGGGGCCTGTCGCCAAGATCATTGCCGTGATGATCATCATCATCACCGGCCTGACGCTCGCCTTCGGCGACACGTCAGGCGGCGCCCGGCGCCTCATCCAGATCGTGTTCGGCCTGTCGATCGCATTCGCCGCGTCCAGCTTCTTCCTGTCGTTCTTCTCGTTCGGCGGCGGGGCGCTTGTCTGATGACGGACGGCGCGGATCATGGTGGCGAACTGCCGGGCTTCTCCGTTCCGGTCCACCGGGCGCTGACCGAGCACATCCTGCTCGGCGGCGCCCCGCGTTCGCTCGCCATCCTCAACGGCACACTGGCGGCCGCGCTCGGTCTCGGCCTCCGCCTCTGGCTGGTGGGTCTCGCCCTTTGGGCGGTGGGGCACTTCGCGGCCGTCTGGGCAGCGAAGCGCGATCCGCAGTTCGTCGACGTCGTGCGCAAGCATCTGCGCATCCCCAGCCACCTGTCGGTCTGAGGAGCGACACCGATGATGAACCTTGCCGAATATCGCAATCGTAACACCCGGCTCGCCGACTTCCTTCCCTGGGTCGCGCTGGTCGGCGAAGGCGTCGTGCTAAACAAGGACGGCAGCCTACAACGCACCGCCCGCTTTCGCGGACCCGACCTCGACAGCGCCGTATCGGCCGAGCTGGTCGCGGTCGCCGGCCGCCTAAACAACGCCTTTCGCCGCCTCGGCTCCGGCTGGGCCATCTTCGTCGAGGCACAGCGGCACGGCGCTGCGACCTATCCGGCCAGCATGTTCGCCGACAGCGCCTCGGCGCTGGTCGACGCCGAACGCAAGGCCGATTTCGAGGAAGCCGGCGCGCATTTCGAGTCCAGCTACTTCCTCACCTTTCTCTATCTGCCCCCGGCCGAGGATGCGGCGCGCGCCGAAACCTGGCTCTACGAGGGCCGCGAACATACCGGCGTTGACGCACATGAGATCGTGCGCGGCTTCGCCGATCGCACCGATCGCATCCTCAACCTCATCGACGCTTTCATGCCGGAATGCGCATGGCTCGATGATTCCCAGACGCTGACCTACCTCCATTCGACCGTCTCGACGAAATGGCATCGCGTCCGTGTTCCCGAGACGCCGATGTATCTCGACGCGCTGCTGGCCGATCAGCCGCTCACCGGCGGCCTCGAGCCCCGGCTTGGCAATGCCCATCTGCGCATCCTCACCGTCGTCGGCTTCCCGACCGCGACCACGCCCGGCATTCTCGATGAGCTGAACCGGCTGGCCTTTCCCTACCGCTGGTCGACGCGCGCCGTACTGCTCGACAAGACCGACGCCACCAAGCTGCTGACCAAGATCCGGCGACAATGGTTCGCCAAGCGCAAGTCGATCGCCGCCATCCTCAAGGAGGTGATGACCAACGAGGCCTCGGCGCTGGTCGACACCGACGCAGCCAACAAGGCGGCTGACGCCGACATGGCGTTGCAGGAATTGGGTGCGGACTATGCCGGCCAGGCCTATGTCACCGCGACGATCACCGTCTGGGACGATGATCCCCGCATCGCTGCCGAGAAGCTTCGGCTGGTCGAAAAGGTCATCCAGGGCCGCGACTTCACCGCGATGTCCGAGACCATCAACGCGGTGGATGCCTGGCTCGGAAGCTTGCCGGGGCATGTCTATGCCAATGTCCGGCAACCTCCCATCAGCACATTGAATCTCGCCCACATGATCCCGCTGTCGGCGGTGTGGGCGGGACCGGAACGGGACGAGCATTTCGCAGCACCCCCACTGCTGTTCGGCAAAACCGAAGGCTCGACCCCGTTCCGGCTTTCCATTCACGTCGGCGATGTCGGTCATACCCTGATCGTCGGGCCTACCGGCGCGGGCAAGTCGGTGTTGCTGGCGCTCATGGCGCTGCAATTCCGCCGCTACCCCGCGAGCCAGGTCTTCGCCTTCGATTTCGGCGGATCGATCCGTGCCGCCGCGCTCGCCATGCGTGGCGATTGGCACGATCTCGGCGGCGGCCTGACCGAAGGCGCCGAGGACAGCGTGTCGCTTCAGCCGCTGTCGCGCATCGACGACGTCGCCGAGCGCGCATGGGCGTCCGACTGGCTGATCGCGATCCTGGGCCGCGAGAGCGTGCCCGTCACGCCCGAGGTGAAGGAACACCTCTGGTCCGCGCTTTCTTCATTGGCTTCCGCACCGATCAGCGAGCGAACCCTGACGGGTCTGTCCGTCTTGCTCCAATCCAACGACCTGAAACAGGCGCTGCGCCCTTATTGCGTCGGCGGTCCCTACGGCAGGCTGCTCGACGCCGAGACCGAACATCTCGGCGAAGCCTCCGTTCAGGCCTTCGAGACCGAAGGCTTGATCGGGACCGGGGCGGCCGCCGCCGTGCTCGCCTATCTCTTCCATCGCATCGAGGACCGCCTCGACGGTCGGCCGACGCTGCTGATCGTCGATGAAGGCTGGCTCGCGCTCGACGATGAGGGCTTCGCCGGCCAGCTTCGTGAATGGCTGAAGACGCTGCGCAAGAAGAACGCGAGCGTCATCTTCGCCACCCAGTCGCTCTCCGACATCGACGGTTCGGCAATCGCACCCGCCATCATCGAGAGCTGCCAGACGCGCATCCTCTTACCCAACGAACGTGCGATCGAGCCGCAGATCACCGCCATCTATCGCCGCTTCGGCCTCAACGACCGTCAGATCGAGATCCTCGCGCGGGCGATGCCCAAACGCGACTATTACTGCCAGTCGCGCCGAGGAAATCGCCTGTTCGAGCTGGGTCTGTCAGACGTGGCGTTGGCGCTTTGCGCCGCCTCTTCAAAGCAGCACCAGGCACTGATCGCTGACGTCCACGCCCGCAGCGGCACGGACGGATTCCTCGCAGCGTGGCTTGCTGAAAACCGGCTCGCCTGGGCCGCCGATCTCATCGCCGACCTTACCAACGTCACCCCCCAAACCAATCCGGAGGCACACCCATGACCAGTTCCGTTCGCACCCGCTCGCGCGCACTGCGCATGACCGCCGCGCTCTTCGCCGCGTCTGTTTCCAGCATTCTGTTCGTGGCGACGCCAGCGCACGCGCAGTTCGGTCGGATCGTCTATGACCCCACCAACTATGCGCAGAATCTTCTGACCGCCACGCGGTCGCTCCAGCAGATCAACAACCAGATCACCTCGCTTCAGAACGAGGCGACCTCGCTGATCAACCAGGCCCGCAACCTCACGAGCCTGCCGTTTTCGTCTCTCCAGCAGCTCCAGCAGTCCGTCCAACGCACCCAGCAGCTTTTGGGTGAAGCACAGCGCATTGCCTACAATGTGCAGAACATCGACCAGGCGTTTCGCACGACCTACGGCAACGCCTCGATGTCCGCCTCGGATCAGCAGCTCGTCACCGATGCACGCGAGCGCTGGCAGAATACCGTCGGTGGCCTTCAGGATGCGATGCGTGTCCAAGCCGGCGTCGTTGGCAACATCGACACGAACCGCACCCAGATGTCGGCGCTGGTCGGCCAGAGTCAGGGCGCCACCGGCGCGCTTCAGGCGACGCAGGCCGGCAATCAGCTCCTCGCCTTGCAGGCACAGCAGCTTGCCGATCTCACCGCGGTCGTCGCCGCCAACGGCCGCGCGCAGAGCCTGTCCGAGGCGGAACGCTCGGCGGCAGCAGAGCAAGGACGCGAGCAGCGCCGCCGCTTCCTGACGCCGGGCAGCGGCTATCAACCCGGCAACGCCCGCATGTTCCCGAATGGCAACTGAGGGCACGGTGATGGATGGGAAGATGCTCGCCCGGCTGGGTGCTGTCGTGTTCGTCGCGGTCGCGATCACCGCAACCGCGATCGAAATGACCCGGAAAGAGGAAGCGCCGGAGGCATGGCCGTCCGGCCGCGCCACGCAGGCGCAGGCCGATCCTCTTCGGGACGAGCTGGTCCGCTGCCAGACGCTCGGCGAGGCCGGCCCCCGCGACACCGCCTGCCTTCGTGCATGGGCGGAGAACCGCAACCGCTTCCTCGCGCCCGGCTCGCGACCCGCCGAGCGATTGCCGGAGATGCCACCAGCCCCACGAAACGACGTCACTCCCCAACCGGGCCGCATCGATCAGCCGGCCTTGGAGCCCGCCGCACCGATCGCGCCGCCGCAGCTCGACGAGGCGAGATAGCATCATGGGCGGCACCGGCGTCATCGACCACTTCCTCGAGGTCTTCACCCGCTACATCGACAGCGGCTTTGGGCTGCTCAGCGGCGAAGTCGCCTTCATCGCTACGACGCTGATCGTCATAGACGTGACGCTCGCGGCGCTGTTCTGGAGCTGGGGCGCCGACGACGACATCATCGCCCGCCTGGTGAAGAAGACGCTCTTCGTCGGCGTCTTCGCCTACATCATCGGCAACTGGAACAACCTGGCCCGCATCATCTTCGAGAGCTTCGCCGGTCTCGGCCTGCGGGCCAGCGGCACCAGCTTCTCGACCGCCGACCTCATGCGCCCCGGCAGGGTCGCGCAGACCGGCCTCGATGCCGGTCGACCGCTGCTCGATTCAATCTCCAGCCTGATGGGCTACTGGTCCTTCTTTGAAAACTTCATCCAGATCGCCTGCATGTTCCTTGCCTGGGCGTTGGTGCTGCTTGCCTTCTTCATCCTCGCCATCCAGCTCTTCGTCACACTCATCGAATTCAAGCTGACGACGCTCGCCGGCTTCGTCCTGATCCCGTTCGGCCTGTTCGGCAAATCTGCCTTCATGGCTGAGCGCGTGCTTGGCAACGTCATTTCCTCGGGCATCAAGGTGCTCGTGCTGGCCGTCATCATCGGCATCGGCTCGACACTCTTCTCCGAGTTCACCTCCGGTTTCGGCGGTGCAACCCCCACCATCGACGAGGCCATGGCGATCGTGCTCGCCGCGCTGTCGCTGCTCGGTCTCGGTATTTTCGGTCCCGGCATCGCCAGCGGTCTCGTCTCCGGCGGCCCGCAGCTCAGCGCCGGTGCTGCCGTCGGTACGGGCCTGGCCGCAGGAGGCATGGTCGCCGCCGGCGTCGGCGCCGTTGGCGCTGCCGCATCCGGTGGTGCTGCACTGGCCGGTGGTGCAGCGGCTGCCGCTCGCGGCGGCGCGGCTATCGCCGGTGGGGCGTCCACCGCCTACAGCCTCGGCGCAGCCGGTCAATCCGGCGCCGCTGGCGTCGCATCAGGGCTCGGCGGCGTTGCCCGCGCTGGCGGCAGCGCCGCCGTCTCTCCGCTTCGTCGCGCCGCATCGCGTGCCGCCGAAAGCATGCAGTCCAGCTTCGACGCCGGGGGAAAAGCCGCGTTCGAGGCGACTGGCGGCACTTCCACCATGGGCTCGATCGGCGGTGACTCCGCCGGCGACGGCGCCAGTCCGGCCGGTCCCGCAAATGCTGGCGGGCCGCCCGCCTGGGCGCAACGGATGCGCCGCTCCCAGCGCATGACCCATGCCGTTCAGGCCACCGCGCATGCCGTCCGATCCGGTGACGCTCACGGCGGCGGCTCCTCCGTCAATCTATCCGAAGGTGATCGCTGATGTTCAAAAGACCCTCCACCCACTACGGCAAGGCACCCGAGCCCGAGACGCCGTATCAGCGCGCCGCCCAGGTCTGGGACGAGCGTATAGGCGCCTCGCGCGTCCAGGCGCGCAACTGGCGGCTCATGGCCTTCGGTTCACTCATCCTGTCGGCCGGGTTCGCCACCGCGCTCGTGGTGCAATCGGCGCGGGGAACGATCGTGCCATGGGTGGTGCAGGTCGATCGCCTTGGACAGGCTCAGGCCGTTGCGCCTGCCGAGGCGGACTATCGTCCGACCGATCCGCAGATCGCTTTCCATCTGGCGCGCTTCATCGAGCAGGTCCGCAGTATTCCCGCCGACGCCATCATCGTCCGCCAGAACTGGCTGCGCGCATACGATTTCACGACCGATCGTGGCGCCATGTCCCTGAACGACTATGCCCGCGCGAACGACCCGTTCGCAAAAGTCGGCCGGCAGCAGATCGCCATCGATGTCTCAAGCGTCATCCGCGCCTCGCCCGACAGTTTCCGCGTCGCCTGGGTCGAACGCCGCTACGAGAACGGGCAGCTCGCCGACACCACGCGCTGGACCGCGATCCTGACGATCGTCGTTCAGATTCCACGCAATGCCGATCGGCTGCGGGCGAACCCGCTCGGCATCTACGTCAACGCCATCAACTGGTCACGGGAGCTTGGGCAATGAAGCCGTCTTTCCGTAAAGCCGGAAACCCGGCTTCACACATACTCCTATTCCCGGCTCTACGCAGAGCCGCAATCCCCATGGTCCTGCTGGCGACGACAACGCTCGCCGGCTGCGCGACCACCAATCCGCCGCCGGAGATTTCCTATGACAACGCAGCGCCGGCCGTGCGGACCGTCGATCCGCCTGCGCCCGTTACCGTGGTCGAACTGCCGCGCCCGCTGCCGCTGCCTGGCCAGTTGCAACGTGTTGAAACGACGCGCCGCGCTCCCGAGCCCGCCAATCCGACCGCTCGCGTCAACCAGGCCAACGAGGCAGCCCGTGTCCAGCCGGTGCGAGACGGTTTCATCAATTCGATGCAGGTCTATCCCTGGACGCAAGGGGCGCTGTATCAGGTCTATACCGCCGTCGGGCAGATTACCGACATCGCGCTGCAACCCGGCGAACAGCTCGTCGGCGCAGGCCCCGTGGCAGCCGGCGACACGGTGCGCTGGATCATCGGCGATACCGAAAGCGGATCGGGCGCAACGCGCCAGATCCACATCCTCGTAAAGCCCACGCGCGCCGAACTGATGACCAACCTCGTCATCAACACCAACATGCGCACCTATCACATGGAACTGCGCTCCACCGAGCGCACCTACATGGCGTCGGTCTCCTGGCAGTATCCGCAGGATCAGCTCATCGCCCTGCGTCGCCAGAACGCCGAGGCCCAAGCCGCCCAGCCGGTGGCGAGTGGCGTCGATCTCGCCAACGTCAACTTCCGCTATGCAATCGAAGGCGACCGCGCACCCTGGCGGCCCCTGCGCGCCTTCGACGACGGCCGCCAGGTCTTCATCGAATTCCCGCGCGGTATCGGACAGGGTGAGATGCCGCCGCTCTTCGTCGTCGGTCCCGAGGGCAACACCTCCGAACTGGTGAATTACCGCGTTCGCGGACACCACATGATTGTCGACCGGCTGTTTGCTGCGGCCGAACTGCGCTTCGGTTCCGGCGATCGCCAGAGGCGCGTTCGCATCACGCGCACTGATGGGAGGCCGGCGTCGTGAGCGAACCCGATCCCCGGAATGAGGAAGTGCCGGATGATGAGACGCAGCCGCTGACCGGCGAGCCGGTCGGGCCTGCGCCCATGCGCCTACGTGCCGAGCCGCCGCGCGTCACCCGGTTGTCGCGGAAGGTTCTCGCCGGCGTGGGCCTGGTGGCCAGCGTCGGGCTGGGTGGCGCGCTCATCTACGCGCTCCAGACCCGCGATGGCGGTCGGTCGAACGAGGAACTCTATTCCACAGAGAACCGCTCGACCGCCGATGGCCTTGCCGGGCTGCCACGAGACTATAGCGGCGTTCCGCAACTCGGCCCTCCGCTGCCCGGCGATCTCGGACGACCGATACTCAGCAATCAAGATCGCGGCCGGCCGGTGCCCACACCGGGCGTCGCCACGCCCAATCCCGGTATCAGTCCGGAGGAGCAGCGCCGGCTTCAGGAGATCGAGACCGCCCGTACCAGCCGCCTTTTCTCGGGCTCAGAAAGCAGGGGCGCACCCGCCGCGGCGGGAGCTGCCGCGGCGCTCCCGCCCGCGCCAGACCTGGCAAGTCTCGGGCTAGCACCGCAGCCAGCTACGCCATCGGCGCAGGACCGCCAGAGCGCATTCCTCAACGCGGCAGCCGATCGCAGGACAGTGGCGCCCGATCGCGTCGCAGCGCCGGCATCGCCCAACATTCTCCAGGCCGGCGCAGTGATTTCGGCAGCGTTGATCACCGGAATCCGTTCAGATCTGCCGGGTCAGATCACAGCACAGGTCACGGAAAACATCTATGACAGCCCGACCGGCCGCATCCTGCTGGTGCCCCAAGGTACGCGCGTCATTGGCCAATATGACAACAATGTGCAGTTCGGTCAGAGCCGCGTGCTGTTGGTCTGGAACCGGCTGATCTTTCCGAATGGACGCTCCATCGTGCTCGAGCGTCAGCCAGGTGCTGACGCCGAGGGCTACGCCGGCTTGCAGGATGGCGTCGACTACCATTGGTGGGATCTCGCCAAGGCGGCCGGCCTATCGACGCTGCTCAGCGTCGGTGCCGAGCTCGCCGCCAATGATGACGACCGTTTGATCCAGGCAATCCGCAATGGCGGTCAGGATACAATCAACGATGCCGGCCAGCAGATTGTGCGCAGGCAGTTGAACATCGCGCCCACACTGACGATCCGCCCCGGATTTCCGGTGCGTGTGATCGTGACGCGCGACCTGATCCTCGAACCCTATGGAGGCTGAAATGGCCAAGCTCAAGCTCGGTGTGATTGCCGAGGAAAAGCCAGTGCGAGTGACGATCGAACTTCCCGCGACTGTTCATCGCGATCTGGTCGCCTACGCCGAAGCGCTTGCTCAACAGACCGGTCAAGGGGTCGCCGAACCATCGAAATTAATCGTTCCCATGGTCGAACGCTTCATGGCGTCCGACCGGGGATTTACTCGTGCACGGCGCGCGAACTGAGGAAAGCTGAGGGCTCGCCCGTAGTCTGAGCCCACTCCATCAGGGCAAGAAAGATTGGCTTGAGTGCGAGCGCGCGTGGAGTCAGCTCGTAGTCCACGCGCGGTGGAATCTCAGCGTAAGCAGTCCGCGTGACGAGTTGGTCTGCCTCAAGCGCGCGAAGCTGCGCGGTGAGCATGTGCTGCGTAACGCCGGGCAACGCACGCCGGAGCTCTCCAAAGCGACGCGCGCCGGGAAGAAGCACCCACAATATCTCGATCTTCCACTTGCCGATGATCGTGCCGACCGCGTGCCGGAATTCCTCAAGTTCGGCAGGCGTCGGCGCACAGACTTGAGCGTCGCAGGCATCAATTTGGTCAGTCTGGTTTTTCATCCTACTTGCCCAGATCGATATTACAGTTGATTTTCATACTATGGAAAAGAGCGACATCACAGACAAAAAGACGATCGTGGTCCTCGGCGCCACAGGCCAGCAAGGTGGCGGCGTTGCGCGCTCACTGTTGGCTACCAACCGCTGGAGCCTGCGGACCATCTCTCGCGATCCGGACTCGCCAGCAGCCGCAGGACTTCTCCGGCAAGGGATCGATGTTCGCGCTGGAAACCTGGACCAACCTTCCTCACTTCGAGAAGCTTTCGAAAGCGCCTACGGGGTCTATTCGGTCCAGGGAACCGAAGGAGGCGCAGAAGCAGAGGTGCGACGCGGCATCGCAGTGGCTGACGCTGCCAAAGAGGCAGGCGTCGCGCATTTTATCTACGCTTCAGTCGGCGGGGCCGACCGCGCCTCATCGGTCCCACACTTTGAGAGCAAGTGGCGGATCGAGGAGCATGTCCGAAGCATTGGCCTCCCCGCGACAATCGTCCGGCCGACATTCTTCATGGACAACTTCGCACGCACGGTGCCCCGCTGGGTCCTGATCGCGCTGATGCGGAGTTACGTGCCAGATGCGAAGCCGCTGCAGATGATCGCGGTCGATGACATTGGAGAGTGGGCGGCCCGCGCATTTGCTGCGCCGGAGAGCTTCATTGGTCGTGCAGAGGAGATCGCCGGCGATGAACTGACGCGGAAGGAGATCGTCGCTGCCCTCCGTGCAGAGGGCTATAGCGCTGCGCTTCCCTTTCCTATTCCGCGGTTCGCCCTAGGAGTGATACCTGTCGACATTCGCAGAATGTTCGAGTGGTTTTCGCAGGCTGGCTATAGAGCTGACCTTGCTCAGCTCCGCATCGATCAGCCAGGCCTGATGACCTTTAGGGCGTGGGTCTCCGACTACCGTGAAGCGTCGAGCGCGTCCTGACCCCGTCGCCCCGTTACTCTTGAAGGATCACTCCTTGATTGGGCCGCTGTGCTTCAATGTCGGCAGCGTTAAGCTCGACCCAGTCAGCCAAGGCCCTAACATTGACGGCTGCTTCGCGTCCAAGGGCCGAAAGGCTGTACTCTACGTGCGGCGGGATCACGTCCAACGCCCTCCGGACGACGATACCGTCCGCCTCCAGCACCTGCAGGGTCTGTGCAAGCATTCTCTCGCTCACATCACCAATCGCGCGACGGAGTTGCCCGAAACGCATCGTGTCTCGCAACAGAACCAAGAGGATAAGCGTGCCCCACCTGCTCGTTACGTGCTGCAGGATATCGCGAGACGCGCAGTGGGGATCGAGTAGATCTCCTCGTTCGAGCTTTTCGGTGACACTCGATGATGCGGCCACGGTTTCCTTCATGCGCAGTCTCCAATCACAGCTTTCGACGAGGAATCGTCGAAAACTCGACACTAACAAAAATGTACGTACTTTACGATCAGTTCGTGTCGTTCTTACATCATCCTAGCCTGAGAGGGCAGCCCGGGATGCCTCTGCGGTTGGAGGCATAAAAACCGGCAATTCAAAATGCTAGGAGTTGAAAGAATGTCGTCTGGAACAGAAAAGAACGAAACAGATCACGCCCTGTCGATTGTGCAGGGGTTCTTCGATACAATCGATGCCACGCCGGAGGGGTATTGGCGGTGCTTCGAAATCTATTTCGATAGTTCCTCAGTCTGGGAAACTATTGGCCTTGGAACGACGGTGGGCCAAGAAGAGGCAATCGCATTCGCGAAGGGATTTCCGGTGAAATTCGAGCGCATGCGGATCGAGGATCTTGTGCTGACCGGCGCTGGAAACCGAGTCCACGCGGAGCGGCTCGATCATTTTTGCGCCGCAGACGGGACCATCGTGCTTACCGTGCGGGCAAGCGGTGTGTTTGAAATCGAAGGCACGACGATCGCCAAGTATCGCGACTACTTCGACACCGCGGGGGCGAACGCTGCCATCCAGAAGCTGGCAGCCTGAGTCCGCCTGGCTGCTCGCCGGAGACGAATTCGGATCGCGATCTCGGTTGATCGCGATCCTCACCAGCCGATCCGCTCGGGCCGGCGCTGCGCTTCGGTCCGCAGCGTTGTCCGGACGGTGTTAGAGTAGTATTGGTTGGACTACAAAGTAGAGGCAGAGATCATCGCAATGACGCCACAACCCGAACCGCCGCGCGCTCCCGAGATCTTGCTGACCAGCAATGGTAGAGGCTGGAATGGTCTCGCAGCGGACTTCCTATTGTTCCCGAGCGGCGTGGCGGACGTGGCAGGCAGTGATATGCATAGCCTTGGAATGCACTACGGCCCGCCGGTAAATGCGTATTGCCGCTGCGGGGGACGAAAGATGCATCGGCTCCAGAAGCCCGGCGATATTGATATCGTGCCCGCTGGTGTCGGTGGGACCTGGGAGGATGAGGCAGACGCTCGCATCCTGAGCCTGCGCATATTTCCTTGGCTGCTCAATCAGGTGGCGGAGGAGCTGGAACGCGATCCAAGCACGATCGAACTGCTGCCGCAGTTCCAAGTCAGGGACGCACGCATTGAAGGCATAGCCTGGGCGATAAAGGCGGATCTTGAAGCGGATACGCCTTCAGATCCGCTCTATATAGAGCTTCTGGCAAATGCACTTGCCGTTCGGCTGATCGAAATCGGCAGCGGGAGCGCGGAGAATGCCGCCAACGGGAACGCTCCGAAGCTGTCGGCGAGGCAACTGAAACTGCTCACGGATTTCATAGAGAGCAATTTGGATCAAAAGCTCCACCTTGCGGACTTGGCTGCCGTAGCAGGAGTCGGCGTCACTCGACTTAAAACACTCTTCCGCAACAGCACGGGCGCTCCGGTGCATCAGTATGTTATCCGCCGCCGCGTCGAGTACGCACGGGCGATGATGGAGACGTCGTCGATACCGGCAAGCGAGATCGCCCTCGCTGCAGGTTTCGCTCATCAGAGTCACATGACATCGACGATGCGCCGCGTTCTCGGCCAGACACCAAGCGAGATCGCGCGTCAGTCGAGTGATTTTCGACCAAAACTGCAAACCACCGCCTGATTGTGAGCGCGTGGGGAAGATAACTGATCTACACCGATAGGCGTCGTTGATCGCTCAATCTTATACCCAAAGGACTTGAAAATGACGCTCTCGCTCATCTCCGCTGTTTCTGAAACAATGCTGCCGATCTGGTCGATTATCCCGTTCTGGTGATCTCAACGATCTGAAGGTCTGCGATTTTAGCTTCCGCCTCGGCCACGCTGCCGGGGCATTTTCTTGCGCGGAGACAACGCCCAGGTACGATTTGCGACCGAACATGCAAATGGGCGTCTGAATCTGAGCGACGCCGGGCATGCAGCTCCATACTCCTTGCACTGTCAACAGCAAGGAAATGGATCGTGTTCCCCTCCAAACAAGCAATTGAAATCAACGGTCTCGTGCCGTCGAACCATCGCTGGAAAGCTTTGGTCAACGCATGAGTGACAAGATACTTGTTCTCGGCGCCACGGGTAACGTCGGTAGGCCGACTGTTCGCGCGCTAATCTCCAAAGGCGTCACGGTAAAAGCCGCATCGCGCATCGGTGATTCAGTCGATGGTGCCGAAGGCGTTAAGTTTGAATATGGCGATCCGAATACGTTCGGCCCGGCACTCGACGGCGTCGATCGCGTGTTCGTTCTCCTTCCGGCTGGATCGGTCGATCCACTCTCTCTCGCCCTTCCGTTCATCGAGGCTGCGATAGCTCGCAAAGTCAAAGTTGTGTTCCACAGCGTGTTCGGCGTGGAAGCTGACGAGACGAACCCTTACCGGGTGATCGAGACCACCTTGGAGCAATCCGGGAATTCTTTTGTCATCCTGCGGCCGAATTGGTTCGCGGACAACTTCCATGCTTCGTGGAAGGACGCGATCAAGTTTGGCCAAATCGCCGTGCCCGCGGACGACGGCAAGTCGTCATTCATCGACGCTCGCGACATCGCGCTTGCCGCCGCTACCGTACTGACAAGCAGCGTCTTTGACGGTCAGTCCTTCAATCTGACCGGCCCGGAGGCGCTGTCATATAGCGATGCTGCGGCGATTTTGTCGGACGTCCTCGGCCGAACCATTACCTACACGCCGGTCGACGACGCAACCTTCATCGATCTTCTGATCAATGCCGGGGTCTCGGAGGATTACGCCGAGTTTCTGGCGACCATCTATTACCCGGTTCGCGAGGGCTGGACTGAGGTCGTGACCAGTGATGTGGAACGCATCACCGGAAGGCCTCCCCATTCATTCCGTAGCTACGCGCAAGATCACAGAGCCGAGTTCGCGGCCTGACGGTGATGTTCGCCCCGAAACGAGGATCAGCCCTCTGGTTCGTCTGAAATCTTAGAGGAAGAGGCTGGTTCTTGGAGGGTGGAATGTCCATGAAAGAAAGGAGTTAGTGAAATGTCCTCACAAACTGGAGAAGGCGTAGCCGAGTCGGCGGAGGTCGCGCTGGTCAGGGAATTCTTTGACGCAACGGTTGCGACACCCGATGGCTTCTGGAAGTCGTTCGCGGCCTATTTCAACGCGGATACGCTTTGGGAAAATGTGGGTGTCGCGCAGACGATCGGTCCCGAGGAAGCGGAAAATTTCGCAAAGGCGTTTCCGATCAAGTTCGACCACATGCGGATCGATGGCCTGGTTTTGTCGGGCACCGGCACTCGGGTCTATGCCGAACGGTTCGACCACTTCTGCAGAAGCGACGGCACCATCATCGCAACGATCCGCGCGCTGGGCGTGCTAGAGATCGAAGGCGGCAAGATCGTTCGCTGGCGCGACTACTTCGACACGGCCGGCTTCATGACCGTCGTAGGCGAGCAAAGCCAGCATTAAACCGGGCTACCACGCCACACCCAATCCAAGCGCTGTGAGAAAGCGCCCGGTCAGTCCGCTGATCGGGCACTCGCTCCCGCGCGCTTCAAAAAGGAACTGAACAATGATCGCAATACTAGGAGCAGCCGGCAACGTCGGCTTCGCAACATCAACGAAACTGCGCGAGGCAGGTGTGCCTGTCCGGGCAATCCTGCGGGATGAAGGAAAAGCTGATCGGCTGCGCTCGATCGGCTGCGATGTGGCGATCGCCGATCTCCACGACACAGCCGCGTTGGCAACAGCTCTCGGGGGCGCCGACACCGCGCAGATCATCCTTCCACCCCCGACTCAGGCTGAAGATGCCGTTGGGGAGATGAAGGCAGCGATCGAAAGCCTTTACGCTGCCTTAGAAACGGCGCAGCCAAAGCGAGTTCTCATCGTTTCGGACTATGGCGCTCACATCGACGAATGGATTGGCATGCCGAGCGCCTTCCGGCTCCTCGAGGATCGCCTTCGCCAGCTCTCGATACCGAAAATCATCCTTCGCTCCGCTGAGCACATGCAGGGATGGGCCGCATTCTTCCCAGTCGCGGCCGGCGCGGGTGTGCTTCCGAGCCTGCACCATCCGATCGACGCGCAGTTTCCCACGATCTCAGCGCCCGATCTTGGCGTGATCTCGGCGCGCCTCCTGCTGGACGAAGGCACTTGGGGCATCGAACGTATCCTCCATGCCGAAGGTCCCCGCCGCTACAGCGCTGCCGACGTCGCCGCGGCGATGGGCGAATTGCTCGGCCGCCAGGTCGCAGCGATGGCACTGCCTCGTGACCAGTGGCAGGAAAGCCTGGAAAAAGTGTTGAGCCCCAGCACGACGAAGCTCCTGATCGACCTTTACGACGCCCACAACAAAGGTGGCCTTGTCGACGTGCAGCCCGGTGGCGAAGTCTTCAATGGAACCACCGATTTGGTCGAGGCGCTGCGCCCGCTCGCACCCGCTACAGGTGGCGTCGAACCCGCCTGAGGCTGCGTCCCTCCAGCGGTCCAAGTTTAACAGAACGAACCGGCTGGATGTGTGACTCGGTCTATGGCCGCAGGCTCTCACCCCAAGATCCTGCGGCCTAAATCTCACAGCATTTGGAAATTTCATTTAGTAAGGAGGCCTTATGGCCGACAGTAACGCGTTCGACCAAAGCAAAGTTTTGAATGTCGGGATGGTCTTGTATCCCAACTTCACGCTCCTCGATCTCGCAGGTCCGCATGCCGCTCTCGGCATGCATGGAAAGACCCATCTTCTCTGGAAGACCCTGGACCCCGTCTGGACCGATACCGGCATTTCCATCAACCCGACCACCACGTTCGCGGACGCCCCGGCTGATTTGGACGTAATTTTCGTACCTGGCGGCCATGGGACGGGCGACGCAATGAGGGATCAGGACATCCTGGAGTTCCTCGCGCAGGCCGGATGGTCGGCCCGATTCATAACGTCGGTCTGCACTGGATCGCTCTTGCTCGCCAAGGCCGGCCTTCTGAAGGGCCACCGTGCGGCAACGCATTGGGCTTTCTACGACGCCTTGGAGGCAATGGGTATCGAGGCAAGCCACGATCGCGTTGTCGTAGATGGAAACCGCTATACGGGTGGCGGCGTCACTGCAGGCATCGATTTCGGACTTACCCTCTTGGCAGCTCTTAAAGGTGAAGCGACTGCCAAATTCACGCAACTGGCCATGGAATATGACCCCCAGCCACCTTTCACGGATGGTCATCCCCGAACGGCGGACCCTCTGGTCGTTCAAGCCGCCCGAATGGCAACGTCCGAGATGAATCAGCAGTTCGTGGAATCGGCCCTGGCAGAGACTTCGGCAGTCGCCTGGATCTAGGCACCGAGCGACACCAGCACGTTGGAGCGATCGCCACGCGATCTACGGCGGAAACGGCGCACTTCCTTGCATGGCGCAGCCTGCAGGCGATCGCCTCCAATTTCTCTCAATCCCACGAAAATACGCAACCGCCCGGAACGCTGATGTGGCGAATGTGACCACAGGCGAGCCGGTTGGCAAAGCGCGAGCAACACTAGGATGCCGATGCATGCCAAATATGACCCTCGACCTCCGCTACCTTCGCTATGCGATGATCGCCGCTGAGCACGGGAGCTTTCGTCGGGTCGCTCAGGTGCTCGGCGTCCCGCAGTCAACGGTAAGCCGACGCATTCTAATCCTAGAGCACAAGATCGGCTTCAGTCTCTTCGAGCGAGATTACCGCGGAATCCGGGTCACCAAAGCCGGGTCGGAATTTTTGAAGCAAGCGGCGATGGGTGTGAGTCATTTCGAGCAGGCAATCAAGTTTGCCGCTTCTACGGAGCGCGGAGAACGAGGTGAGATCAAAGTTGGAATGTTGACGGCACTCACTGCGGAACCGCTGAACCGCATTTTCCGTCAGTTCCGTCAAAGCCATCCAGGCGTGAAGGTCCGTATCCGTGAAGGGACATCCAAGGAGAACCTCCAGCGACTGACGAGCGGAGAGGTCGATGTGGTTTTCATCACGGGATCACACTCAATTCCGGGCTATGAGTCGATTGTCCTCTGGTCCGAGGGGGTATTCCTCGCTCTGCCTGAAGCGCACGACTTGGCGGGCCGCGACGACCTTGTCTGGACCGACACCCGGAACGAGCCCTTTGTGGTCAGCAGCGAAGGTGCTGGACCAGAGGTTCGCGACTACCTGATTCAAAGGTTGGCTGGGCTGGGGTTCAGCCCGACGATCGACATCCACGAGGTCGGCCGTGACAGTCTGATGAATTTGGTCGCTATGGGATACGGGCTCACGGTCTCCAGTGAATCGACACTTGGAATCGAGTGGCCTGGCGTCGTGTTCAAGCAGATGTTCTGTCCGGAAGGTGACCTACCCGTCGGCGCGGTTTGGTCCCCGACGAATTCGAACCCAGCCCTAAAGCACCTGATGTCAATCACTGGCGGCGTCTCACGAGAGAAGCGCCGCGCACCGCGCGCATCAAGAGTGGCCACAGCCGCCGCACGCTAGACGCATCTGAGTCTACGCGGCCTTGCGCTCGACAGCGCGGTAGACGCCATAGCCGATCTTCACCAAGAGACCTTCTTCGCACATCCGCGTGAGGTAATGCCGGGGAATGCCGATATCGGTGAACTCCCGAGTTTTCACATTCCCACGCTCCAAGGCCAGGGCATACGCTCGATCGCGCAGGGATGGCTTAGGTCCGCCCGCATTACGCACGCGTTCCTCACGGTCGCGATCGCGCTTTCTCCGCTTTGGAAGCTGTGGCGTAGATTCGCGCACGATCGGCAGCATGAAGTTCGCAGTTTGCTCCTGCTCGGCGAGCCACCGTCTTTCGTACGCTACGGCGCGCTAGAGCCGCCGAAGGCCGCCGAAAGTGCGATGGGATGCCGGCTCGGAAGGCAACTTGAGCTGCTGATCTTGGTGACTCAGCGCCAAGGGCGGGCGTTGGGCTTCAACCTTCCGATGTCACCTCGACTCACGGCGCGAACGCATATGCCGCCGGGAATCCGCTACGCCTGACATCTTTGAACTTTATTAACGACGTATCGGCTACTATGCTGCGGCAAAAATGCCGGCTCGGGCGGAAGCGAACATCGACCCGATGCTCATGTGCGCGAATCGGCCAAAGTGGGTGGTTTGCGTGGATCAGGGTGTAGTATCAAAAGCTAAAATTCAATCAAACTTCGTTTGGCAGATTGCCGAAACGCTTCGCGGCGACTTCAAGCAGTCGGAATATGGCAAGGTTATCTTGCCGTTTGTAGTTCTTCGCCGCCTTGATTGCATCCTTGAGCCCACCAAAGATGCAGTACTGAAGGCCTATGCCGGACTACCGCCGGGCATAGACGAGCAGACACGCGACATGATGCTATATGGCGCGATCGGCGGCGGCATCCGCGTTCACAATACAAGCACGCTGACATTCGCCAAAATAAGGGCGCAGAATCCGAGCGACGTTCACAAAAATCTCATCGCCTACATCACGGCCTTCTCGGACTCGGTTCGGGATGTCTTTCTCGACAAGTTCCTTTTCACGGACCAACTGAAGAGGCTCGCCGACGCCAATATTCTATGGAAGGTGTTCGAGCAGTTCGCCGCGCTCGACCTTCGACCGGAAGCCGTCTCGACGCTGGCGATGGGTTATCTGTTTGAAGATCTGATCCGCCGCTTCTCGGAAATCTCCAACGAAACCGCCGGCGAGCACTTCACACCGCGCGAGGTGATCCGGCTGATCGTGGACCTCATCATCGTCAACGATGATGAAAAGCTCCGGGGTCAGGGGATTATCCGGCAGATTTACGACCCGGCGTGTGGCACCGGCGGGATGCTCGCGCTCGCCGAAGAAGCCCTGAAGGAGTTTAACCCCGATATTCGTGTCGAGCTTTTCGGTCAGGAGCTTAACGGCGAGTCCTTCGGCATCTGCAAGTCCGACATGCTGGTAACAGGCCATGACCCGGAAAATATCGCCTTTGGCAACACGCTGACCCAGGACGCCCACAAGGACCGGCGCTTTCACTACATGCTGTCCAATCCCCCCTATGGCGTGGATTGGAAAAAGTATCAGGAGCCGATCAGAGACGAAGCGGCGACCCAGGGCAAGGACGGCCGCTTCGGCGCGGGCCTGCCGCGCATCTCGGATGGCCAGCTTCTCTTTCTCCAGCACATGATTTCCAAGATGCGAACCGACGAGATTGGTTCGCGCATCGGCATCGTCATGAACGGCTCACCGCTCTTCACCGGCGGGGCCGGATCGGGCGAGAGCGAAATCCGCCGCTGGATGCTGGAAAGCGACTGGATCGAGGCCATCGTCGCGCTGCCGACCGACCTTTTCTACAACACCGGGATCCAAACCTATGTTTGGCTGCTGACCAACCGCAAGGAACGGAAACGTCGCGGTAAGGTCCAGCTCATCGATGCATCGGGCGAACGCTTTTGGGCGCCCATGCGCAAGAACCTCGGCTCCAAGCGTCGGGAAATCCGCGACGACGGCCGAGAGACCATCACGCATATCTTCCACGAGACGGCGAACGGTGGCGGGCCGTGGAGCGCGGTGTCGAAGATTTTCGACGCCAGCGATTTCGGCTATCGCGAGATCAGGGTGGAGCGTCCACTCCGGCTGAATTTCCAATCCAGCCCCGAGCGCATAGCGCGGCTAAAGCTCGCCAAGCCGTTCCTGAAGCTGGACCCTGCCGAGCAGGATGACGTGTTGAACGTAGTCGTCGATCGCCTGCCGACCACCTTGTTCAAGGACCGCCCCGCCTTCGAGGCCACCTTGACCAAGGCGCTCAAGGGCGCGGGCATGAAGATCGGCGCGCCGGTCAGGAAGGCGATCCTTTCCGCGCTGTCGGAGCGGGACGAGTCCGCCGCCATCTGCCTCGACGGCGACGGCAGGCCAGAACCAGACCCCGAACTGCGCGACCATGAGCTTGTGCCGCTCAAGGAGGATTGGAAGAGCTATGTTGCCCGTGAGGTGACGCCTTTCGTGCCCGACGCATGGGTAGACGAGACCTACAGGGATGACGCGGACAAGGGCGTTGGCCGCGTCGGTTACGAGATCAACTTCAACCGCTACTTCTATCGTTATGTCGCGCCGCGTCCGCTGGCCGAGATCGACGCGGAGCTGAAGACGCTGGAGACAGATATCGCAGACCTCCTGAAAGAGGTGGCGGGATGACGACTTCCGCACCGACCCTCTGGCCGATGAAGGCCCTGCGCCGATTGGTGACAATCAGGTCCAGCAACGTCGACAAGATTATGGATGAGGGCGAGGAAATCGTCCGCCTCTGCAACTATGTCGATGTTTACTACAATGATCGGATTGCCAGCCACATCGAGTTCAGCGAAGGTTCGGCAAAGCCTCAGGAAATCACGAAATTCGGGCTTCGCGCCGGTGACGTTGTCATAACGAAGGACAGCGAAACGCCGGATGATATCGCAGTTCCCGCACTTGTAGATTCAAGCGCGGAAGGAATTGTCTGCGGATATCATCTCGCAATATTGAGGCCCAATCCCTCTGAAATCATTGGTCCATTTCTATTTTGGAGCCTGAAGGCAAAGCCGACTCGCGAATCCTTCGGTCTCACTGCCCAAGGGGTAACTCGCTACGGTCTGACACTGAACGGCATAGGATCGGTCAATATCCCTGTTCCTGATCTCGACGCCCAAAGAGCCATCGCCGCCTTCCTCGATCGCGAAACCACCCGCATCGACAAGCTGATCGAGACGAAGGAACGCCAGGTCGAGGTTCTTCGTGAGCAAAAATCCGCAATCACCAAGGAATACATCCATAGCGGGCTTCATGCGGGTAGAGAGCGTGTAGCTACCCAAAACTCGTGGTTCCCTCTCATACCACAGGGCTGGCAACCCCGCCGCATGCGATTTTTGTTCCGCGCAGCGAAGCGGCAAGGCATGCCTGATCTCGACGTGCTGTCCGTCTACCGGGATTTCGGGGTCATTCTGAAATCGTCTCGAGACGACAACATCAACAAGACACCCGAAGACCTATCTTCGTATCAGCTTGTTGAACCAGGAGATTTGGTCGTCAACAAGATGAAGGCGTGGCAAGGGTCCCTTGGGATCTCAGAACTCAGAGGGATAACTAGCCCCGATTACCTTGTTTATCGACCCGTAGCGCCAATGAACGGACGCTACATGCACTATCTACTGCGCACTCGGCCCATGCCTTCGCTATTCTTGACAATATCAAATGGTATAAGGATCGATCAATGGCGTCTCGAACATGCCAAGTTCATGGACGTTGTCGCATGGCTTCCATCACTTGATGAGCAGGCCGAGATTGCAGCAGCAATCGACGCCCGGACTTCGAGAATCGAGCGGATCGTCAAGTCGGTCTCCGATAGCATAGAGTTGCTGAGAGAACACCGCGCCGCCCTCATCACCGCGGCTGTCGCGGGCCATATCGACATCCGCGAAAATCTGCCGGCCGCCATATCCACGTCAGACCGAGACAGATTCCGCCTCCTCGTCGGAGCGGAGATCATCCACCAGCATCGGAGCAATCCGAAGTTCGGACGAGTGAAACTGCAAAAGGAACTCTATCTCGCTGAAGCCCATCTTGGCATCAGCGAACTCCAGGGTAACTACTTCCGTCAGGCCGCGGGGCCGCTCGATCGCGCCTTGATCGAGGAGACAGAGCGCGCGGTGGAGGTTGCAAGCTTCTACAGGGCGCGCCAGGCGGACGGGGTGGGTACGATCGTCACCTATGCTCCACTGTCAAACGCCGGGGGGCACAACGCTGAACTCAAAAGCCTGCTGGGGCCGCGCGCCGATACGCTGGACGGTCTCATCGGTCTCCTGCGCGATTTCGGCACCGAGGCGGTCGAGGCCATCGCCACTCTCTACGCCGTGTGGAATGACGCCCTGATGGACGGCCGACAGCCAGACGACTCCATGGTAGTCAACGGCGTCCTGACGGAATGGCACGAGGAGAAGGGCAAGAAGTTCAAGGACAGCGACCTTCGCCGTTGGCTAGACTGGATGAAGCGCAATGGCCTCACCCCGCGCGGCCAAGGCCCCCGCACAGCCCAAACCATGACGCGGGATATGTTCGCATGACGCGCGCCGATATCTTCACCGAAGAGACCATGACCCGGCCCCTCTTCGAGGAACTTACCGGCGAACATGCGCGCGAGGACGAATGGTCCGGGCCTCACGGCTTTGCCCTTGGCGGGATGATGCAGGCCAATGCCGCATCCCTTGCGGAGGAATATTTCGCCGCTGCCAACGAGCTGGTGGACGCGATCAAAGATAAGCGCATCGCTGACTACCGGATCGGCAATGCGGCGCTGTTTCTCTATCGCCATTCCTGCGAACTCATTCTCAAGGCCGCGATGCCCGACGCGAAGCGGGTTCACGACCTGATCGCCCTCACTGACAGATTCGTAGCGATGGTAAAGGAGCGCTACGGTCAGGCTGTTCCCTCCTGGATCGTGCGGCGCATGAAGGAGCTCGCCGCGATCGACCCCGGCTCGACCGCGTTCCGATATGGCGCTTATGGGACACCGATCGACGCGGCCGACCAGCCAATCGGATTCGAAGCTTATGTCAGCCTGCCACACCTGCAAGCGGCGATGCTGGCGCTCAACACGGCACTGGTGTCGGCGGTCGACGAAATCAGGATGGCGCGGGGGGATCGGCCATGAATTACGAACAGCTATCGACCTCGCACCCCTACGCCAAGGGCTTCTCAGAAGATACCGTTCACCGGGAAGAGGTGCTGGAGGTCCATCTGTGCAAGGCGCTGGTGGAACAAGGTTATCGTCCCCGCCGTTCCGAGGACTATGATCGCGTCTCAGCGCTCGACAAGGCGCTGGCGATCGAGTTCATCAAAACGACGCAACCCGACGAATGGGCGAAGCTGGAAGGTCACTATGGTCCTTCCGCCGAAGCCGAGTTTTTCAAGCAGCTTGAGCAGGGATTGAAGCAGCGCGGCACGCTGGATGTGCTGCGCAACGGGCTCAAACTGGTCCCGAACCTCAAGTTCTTTCTCGCAGCCTTCAAGCCGGCGTCCGGCGTCAACCCGGCTTTGGTCACGCTTTTCGAGAGCAATATCCTCAGCGTCATCAATCAGCTTCGCTACAGCGCGAAAAACGAGAACGCTATCGACGTGGGGCTGTTCGTCAACGGTCTACCCGTGGCCACGCTGGAACTGAAGAATACCCTGACCGGCCAGAATTTCCGTCATGCTGAGCGCCAGTATCGCCATGATCGGGCGCCCGCCAATGAGCCGCTGCTAACGTTCAAGCGAGGAGCCCTGGTCCATTTCGCGGTGGATCAGGACAATGTGTCCATGACCACCCGCCTCCAGAACGGCAAGACCCGGTTCCTGCCCTTCAATCGTGGGCATGACGGAGGCGCGGGCAACCCGGACATCGGCGGGGAGTTTCGTGTCGCCTATCTCTGGGCGGATCAGCCGGAAGGTCGGGCGATTTTCTCTCGCGATATCCTTCTCGACATCATCGGGCGGTTTCTCCACCTCGACGGCACGAACGGTAAGGAATCGCTGATTTTTCCGCGTTTCCATCAGATCGACGCGGTTCTGAAGATTCTGGCCCATGCTCGCGCCAACGGCAGCGGCAACAACTATCTTATCCAGCATTCGGCTGGATCGGGAAAGTCCAACACGATCGCCTGGACCGCGCATCGGCTGGTGACGTTGCACGATCCGTCCGAACAGCCGATTTTCGACACCGCGATCGTTGTGACGGATCGCGTCGTCCTCGACCGCCAGCTTCAGAACACCATTGCCCAGTTCGAGCAGACACCCGGCGTCGTCCGCAAGATCGAGGGAACCTCACGGCAGTTGAAGGCGGCGATCGAGGCGCAGGCGAAGATCATCATCACCACGATCCAGAAGTTTTCTACCGACCATCTCCGCGTCATCAGCGGACAAGGAACACGGCGGTTCGCCGTGCTGATCGACGAGGCGCACGGCTCTCAGTCCGGTAAGAGCGCCCAGGCGTTGAGCGACGCCCTCAGCCGCGACGAGGAGGCCGGGACGCCCGACGAGATTGAAGACCTGATCGCGGAATACCAGCGCCAGCGCGGCCCGCAGGCGAACATCAGCTACTTCGCCTTCACGGCGACGCCCCGCAACGTCACGCTTGAGCGTTTCGGCACGGTGGGCGCCGATGGCCTCCCGCATCCGTTTCACCTCTATTCCATGCGGCAGGCGATCGAGGAGGGATTCATCCTCGACGTGCTTCAGAACTACATGACCTACAAGGCGTATTACGCCCTGGAAAAGACGATCGACAACGACCCGGAACTGGACACGCGGCGCGCACAACGGAAGGTCGCGCGGTTCGCCGCCCTGCATCCGACCGCCCTTAGCCAGAAGGTCGAGGTGATGGTCGAGCATTTCCAGCGCCATGTCAGACCGGAGCTGGACGGTCAGGCGAAGGCAATGATCGTGACCTCAAGTCGGGAAAGCGCCCTGCGCTATTATTTCGCGCTCAAAACCTACATTGAGGACAAGGGATATCGCGACCTCAAGGCGCTCGTCGCCTTTTCCGGCGAATTGCACGTCGATGGCAATACCTACACCGAGGCAGAGTTGAACGGCTTCGGCGAAGGCGAGTTGCCCAAGCGCTTCGATACCCCCGAATACCAAATCCTCATCGTCGCGGAAAAATATCAGACCGGCTTTGACCAGCCGAAATTGTCCGGGATGTATATCGACAAGAAGCTGGCGGGGTTGCAGGCCGTCCAAACCCTGTCGCGGCTGAACAGGATTTACCAGGGCAAGGAACGAACCTTCATCCTCGATTTCCAGAACACGACGGATGACATCAAGGAAGCATTTCGCCCCTTCTATGAGGTGTCCAGCCTCGAAGCCGTTTCCGACAAGAACCAGATCTACCAGTTGGAAACACGCATCCGCACATTCGGCTATCTCGACAGCAGTGAGATCGAGCGGTTCGCCACGACCTTCTTCAAGGGAACGCTGTCCACACAGGACCGCGTAACGCTTGAATCCCTGGTTCGCAACGCCGTGGCGCGCTTTGAAGCCGAGGATGACGAAGGCCGACAAGAAGAGTTCCGGCAGCTACTGAGAAGCTACAAGCGCTTCTACAGCTTCGTCGCGCAAATCGTCCGGCTGGGAGATACCAGCTTGGAAAAACTTTATGCCTACACCGATTGGCTGGACCGCATGTTGCCCAACCGCGAGCAGCCGCCGGAAGTGGAGATCACGGACGAGATGTTGCGCCTGCGCGCCTTCCGCGTTCAGCAGAAAGAAGCTGGCTCTGCGTCGCTTGCGGCGGGCGAGACCGTCCCGCTCACCGCAATCAGTGAATTTGGTGCCAAACCCTATACTGAGGACGAAGCCAAGGCGCTTTCGGAGATCGTCCGTTCCTTCAATGACCGGCACGGGACGCAGTTTACAGAAGAGGATTTCATCCGACTTGAACAGGTAAAGCGGAAGGCGCTCGATGACGAAATGGCGGCGGTTTTGCGGAACAATCCGCCGGATGTTTCCCGCCCGACCTTCGTGCGCCGTCTACTTGAAGAGACGATCAAGCAGTATCAGCGTGACAGCACCCTACAAAGCATCATCATGACCAACGCCGAAGACCGCGATCGCATCTTCAACCACCTTTTCAGTCGGGCCTTGCGCGAGGTGCGCGAGATGGGTGCCGTGTAATGGCGATTCCTGACTATCAGTCCCTCATGCTCCCGGTTTTGCAAGTGGCAGCCAAGGCCGAGACTTCCGTACCCTTTGCCGAAACAGAAATTGCCACGAAATTCGAACTTTCGAATGCAGAGCGTGAACAGATGCTGCCGAGCGGCAAACAGCGCGTCCTTCACAATCGAGTTCATTGGGCAAAGTTCTATCTTACGAAGGCCGGACTGCTGGAAAGTCCCAAGCGCGGGCGGTTTACGATAACCCCGGCCGGACAGCGTGTACTGGCTAATCCCCCCGCTACTCTCGACACCAAATTTTTGCTTACAATTCCCTCGTTCCGCGACTTCTACCGTGCCGGGGAGGAATCTCAGGTGGTTGCCACACCTGCCGACGTGAACCCTCAGTCCGCAACGCCAGAGGAGGTCGTTGAAGCTGCGTACAAAGCTGTCCATACCGCACTTAAGGCAGATCTCCTCGAACGCATTCTGCAAAATAGCCCGAGTTTCTTTGAACAGGTCATCATCGAGCTTCTGGTAGCGATGGGCTACGGGGGATCTCATCGGAATGCGTCAGAGCAGCTTGGCAGGACGGGCGACGGCGGCGTTGATGGCGTGATCAATGAAGATGTTCTCGGCCTCGACCGCGTTTACATCCAAGCAAAGCGCTATGCCCCGGGAAGCGCAGTCGGGCGGCCTGAAATCCAGGCATTCACCGGAAGTCTAGTCGGTCTCGGCGCGTCGAAAGGAGTGTTCGTAACGACCTCAACCTTTTCCGCCCAGGCTGTTGAGTTTGTATCTCGCATTCCACAACGTGTAGTTTTGATCGATGGGCGCCGCCTAACCGATCTCATGCTCGAGCATGGCGTCGGGGTACGGTCCAGCCGCTTGCTGGAGTTCAAACGCTTGGATGAGGATTTCTTCGCGGAAGAGTGATATCGATCGCCATAAGCTGGATTTCAGCGGCGTCCTAGAAGGACCGTAAGCCGCGACCTAGCCTGGTCGGTGTCGATCGTGAGTATGGAAGGGAGATCAGCGGCGAGCACGACATTACAAACCGAGATCGTCCGCCACGAGGTCGCACAGGATTGGAGCGCGATAGCGACATGATCCGATCCCCGGCAAAGCGACGCGCAGAAGGAGACTCTGACGCTGATCGCACCCGAATCAAAATCGGAGAAGCACTCGATGGCAAAGGCGGCATCGTCGCAACGCTTCTACGATCGCCGTTGGTTGGAGCGGGCATCGACCTGACACGCGACCGCGAACTTCCGCGCGACCTTGACCTTTAGGCCCAGCCAGATCACGCCGCTTCGCGATCCGCTGCGCGATAGACGCCGTAGCCGACCTTCACCAACAGACCCTCCTCGCACATCCAGGTCAGATAGTGCCTTGGGATACCGATGGCGGTAAAATCGCACGTCCTCACGGTGGTGCGTTTGGAGGCGAAAGCGTATGCTTTTTCCCGTAGTGAAGGTTGCGGGCCGCCGGCGAGTCGAACGCGCTCCTCTCGATCGCGGTCGCGCTTCCGACGCTTGGGGGGCTCTGGCGTAGGTTCGACGGCAATCGGCAGCGTATAGTTCGCAGTTTGCTCCGGCTCGGGGAGCCATTTTTAGAAATAAGCGCCTGTTTTTGTTGAGAAATCCGAAAACAGGCGCTTACTTCCCCGCTTTCCCTCTGCAATTTCGCTATCAGCCTATACCCGCTGGCTCGGCTACCATTGATCCAACGCGCTAACGCAAACCACTCCGATTTCTCCCCGCAACGCGGCGGCGGCGAATTCCGGCGGCTGGGACTCACCCCAAGCCTTCTCCCAACCGAGGTGTACTATCGCTTCCTCTTCGGCGGCCGATAGTTGATCTGTCTGCCTCGACAGCTCTTGGTCCACGAACATCTGGTTATGGAAGCGGCGATAAAGCGAACCCGGCGACGAGCAGTCGGAGACGATTGGTCCGTAGAAGAATATGACAAGGTATGCGTACTCAAGGCGTGCCCCCGATGAGAGCCTCATGTAATCGGCCAGGATCTGACCAAGGTCGAATTTGGGACTCGGTTGAGTGCGCGGCATTCGCACAGCTTTGTATTCCAAAGCAGTCGCGCTGCCGGCTATCAGGCAATCTACCCTTCCCCGTGTCCGATTGTGGTACCGTTGATCGACCCCAACAACGTTGAGCGGAAGCTCCGGCTTCCAATCAATTCGTTTGCTGTCGAGTTGCTTATGAAACGCGCCGGCGAACGCGGCTTCGATCCCTGTTGTCCTTCCCTGCTGGAGGACGCTGTCGATGTGGGCGCCGATAGCTTCAGCATTTGCTTGCAGCGCCTGATCAAGATGCATTCTAAGCTTTGATAATTTCACAGTTTCAATTCCGTTAGATCATTTTTATGAATGTTAGAGCAGAGAAAGCAACTGCCGTCTGCTGCGCAACCCGCCTCGCCCGATATTCAGGCGCCGATGATCGATTGGGCAGATCGGCCGCAAATAAAGCACATTCAGAGCTGGTGTTGTACTTCTCGTCGTACTGGGACCAAACTAGTTGCAAAATCTCTGGGGAGCACTTAGCGGCTGTTATTGCCGCGGCGAGCCGCTCGCCATATCGTCACGACGGGCCGGAGAAAAAAGTATGCAAATTTACGACTTCATTACAGAAGAAGAGATTGACGAGCTGCCAGAAGATAATCAGGCAGCGTTCCTCGCGTTCGTTAAAATTTCGCGCCGCAGACTTGCCGACGCGACTTCACGCCTGGACGCCAGTGACGAACTGCAATGGAATGAGTTGAACGATGCGCGTCATGGGTTCATGAACATAGTGACGGCGGCCGCTCGAAGATACGAAGTGGAGCCATTCGCTTCAATGAACGTACCGCGCATAGGTCAATTTGCAAATGACGAGCATCGCCAGTTCACCGCCGACCTCGACCATTATATGACACAACTCTTATTGAACGATGGCACTCGGTCACGTCGTGACTCCGTCGCGCTTTCAGAAACCGCTAAAACCAGAATCCGCACTCACCTCCATCATTTGCGCGAGCAAATAGGCAAGGAGGACATGCCCCAGTCAAAGCGGAAAGATCTTCTCGATAAGCTTTCGACGTTTGAGGAGTCCCTCGATAAACGGAGATTGAGCTTGCTGGCTGTCGCTCGCTTGACTGTAGAGATATTGGCGGTTCCAGGCGCCTTGGGTGGCTCCTATGACATTGCCACCAAACTGCTTTCAAATGTCGTTCAGACCGTTGCACAAGAAAAGGGCACCGAAGGAGAACGCGCTCAACGGATTGAGCCGCCGGCGGCCGTGCTTCCACCGAGGCCTTCGGAGGTTCTGGAGCCCTCGCCAAGTCGGAAGTCATCAGAGCTTGATGATATTCCATTTTGACGGGAGAGTGTCAGAGGCCCCGCCCAAAGGCGAGGCTAACGTCAATTCCCAATAACCGGACTAACGCTGTTATCTCCCATCCCTGTCCGACACCTTGATCGCCTCGCACCGCAGCTGGTCAGATCCAGACAGATATCGGCGCAGGTTACCCCACTGCATGTTTTTATGCCGAGGGCAGTTGCCGTTAGTTTTATATGGCTTGCACAACCCACAGGCGGCTTTGCGCGGGCGCTTTCTCTTGTGGTGCATATCCATCTCCGAACAAAGTCGGTGCGCCCCAATGGCGCACGCGTTTCTTTCGGGGGTGGGCGGATGTGCTGTTCATTTTCCCTCTTTTACTATAATGGCGAGAAACGGAAAAGCCGTCGGCAGGTGAGGCGACAAACAGGCTGGCGCCCCCTCGCCTAGCCCTAAATCAGCACTCCCTAATCCTTGCGAAAATTCACGAGGCGCATAAATTCAATCTACCGGATAGCTTTTGCTGGTGACCACGGATGTACTGGCACCGGGCTGATGCAATCAAAGAAGGGTCGGCGCGAGCATTCGCCCCGACCTTTTCTTTGTTCAGGCGCCGGAAACAAAACGCCCGCCGAGTTGGGAGGTCGACGGGCTGCTGTGGTGGCGTGGGGAAGTCAGGCCGACGGCTTCAAGGGGCCGGAGCACTGCCGACTAAAAATTGAAATACACGGTCACACCTGACCGGCGACGATAGGGGTAATCGTCGCGATAGCCGTAATAGTCGCGATAGCCATAGTGCCGAGAACGGTAGCACGAGCCGTAGTACCGGCAGTCGCGGTAAGCGTATCGGCTTTTCTTCCAGTGACCATATGCATGTCCATTACCGTGGCGACGGTGTTTGACCTGCTCCACGTCGGCGGCGTGTATTGCAACCGCTTTCGGCACGACGATCGGCGTGGCATTTAGCGGCAGGGCGAAAGATGCAGACAAGACCATGGCTGCAAGTGAGGAAAAAAGCATCTTCATCGGCGCATCCTTTCAGGCTGCGATTCTGGGTTAATAGGCATTAACCTCCGATGAACGCTGCGCGCTTGAAGGAACACTGGCCGACGCGTTGCTGGTGTTGGCGCAGGTGGTGACCGCGCCGCGCCCTATTGCTTCAACGTGTGTCGCGGACAATTGCCGTTCTGATCGGCCATCTTTGCGTTGCCGGTTTGATGGTATACAGACTGCCGCAGGACGCGACTGCCATTAACTTAAGAATGGGGTCGGGCGGCAGATTGACGTCACGTCGCTGCCACGAGATCACGTGGCCGTTCTGTCTCGATCATTGGAGCTTGGATGCCGGCTCCTTCGAACGCATCCATCGCCGCAGCAATCAGATAGCGTCAGCCATAGCCCTCGGTGCAGCACCGCGGTCGGCCCGATGTTGTTCTATGATGTCGCGGCGGGCGCTTTGGCGCCGTCGCCAAATGGAAATGAGTTCTGGAATCAATCGCGAGGCTGCCGGCCAGCCTCGCGACCGCTAACGAAGAGGAGAAGCCTCAGCAGGCTCAGCCGACCACCCTAATAGCTGCACGAACGGCCGTCGCCGGGACGAAATCCATCCGCGCAGGCCGGGTTCATCGAATCTCCCGGTTGATATCCCGATGCCGAACCGTATGAATTCGGCGCAGTCGAGCAGGCCGAGGCAATGGCGGCAAGACTGATGGCTCCGGCTGCTAGAAATGCCCGTAATCCGTTCATCGATGCTTCTCCAATTCAGGCTGTGGCCAAAACGATCGGTGCCTCTCCAGCAGGAAATGACAGGAGAAATTTCCCGCATTCATTTCCGTCCAGAGCACCCTGCCTGAAAACATATATGTACTCTCCGCGGTCGGCGTCAGCACCGAAGCGCAAGATTTCCCGTCCATATTGCGCAATCGCCTATCCTTACCGCAGGTCGTCCGTTTCGGCGGGTCATCCTATCGCCCGTTCACGGAAGCCACCGGGATGGGCTGCGCGGAATATCTCGCTCTTGACTCGTTTGCTGCGGAGAACATAATAAGAACATCGGCGAAGCGGCCGCCCATCTGAAAACCTGCATTTGGATAACTCCGAAAGAGATCGAGACCGTGCGTCCGCAAATCGCCGAGACACTGGCAGAAGAAACACTGAGGGAAGAGGTCGACGCGGTTGTCGCCTTTCATGATGGGAACGTCCGTGCCGCCATCACGACGTTGTTGCTGGATTGCCGTCACTTGCGGCTTCAGCTTGCCCTCACGGAAGAGATGACAGGCCGCAGTCCGGCGGCGGGATCGCGAGCGACTTACCGACGGTCATGAAACATCGCCGCAGTATCGAGCTTACGCCCCCTGAGGGCTATGGCCTCGAGGAAAAGCAAACCCTGGCGACCTTGCCGCAGTGGTTCGTCATCCACGCCCGCTGCGGCGCGTGCGGTCACCAAACACCTCTCGAGCGGCGGAGCATTGCCCGGCGCTGCGGCTTTGACCTGTCTCTCGCCGGACTGGCCAAGCGCCTCAAATGCCGAGAATGCGGCAACCTCGACAATCTGCTGCTGCTGGAAAAGCTGCCGCGCGATTGACTGAAACCGCGCATCGGTTGGCGTTGGAAAAGTCCTCCTGCCAATGCCAAGCCGGCCGGGAACAAACGCTGTGATTAAAAGTTGAGTGGCATCAACAACGTAACGTCAGCCCTGACAGGAGGTCTCTCATGGGTCGCGGTATTCTACTTTGGCTGCTCGGTGTTCCACTGCCTATCATCATTCTTCTGGCTCTGTTTATGCGATAGGAATGGATCATGTCGGTTTCAATGACAGGTTCCGGAGAGGTTGCCACTCCGGTCGAATCCTCCAAATCGGCCATGACCTGGGGGCCTATCTTCGGGGGCGCCGCGGCGGCCATCGGCGTGACCCTGATCCTTTTGCTTCTCGGATCAGGCCTCGGGTTGACGATGGTGTCGCCCTGGTCGGGGCAGAGCAGTTCGCTCGGGACACTCGGCGTGACGGCGGCAATCTGGCTCGTTCTCGTGCAATGGCTCTCTTCGGCGCTCGGAGGCTATATTACCGGCCGGCTGCGGACGAAATGGGCGGCTGTTCACACGGATGAGGTTTTCTTCCGTGACACGGCGCATGGTTTCCTAAGCTGGGCTCTGGCTACTGTCTTCGTCGCCGGGTTTCTCGCATCATCGCTCACCTCGCTGGCCGGCGCGGGTGCACAAGCCGCGGGCTCGGTCGTGGGATCGACTGCCACGGCCGCCGGCACGGCAGCAGCTTCGTCGGCAACCTCGCCAGTGGATCTTTCCACCTCCTATTTTACCGACGCATTGCTGCGCCCTGACCAGGCTCGCGCCGCGGCGACGTCCAATGATGCCGCGGCGACATCCGAGGTGTCCCGCATCCTCCTCAACGGCGCGGCAGAGGGCCAGATTCCCGATGACGACAAGGCCTATCTTGCCACCATCGTATCGTCCCGAACCGGCCTTTCCGAAGCCGATGCACGCACCCGCGTCGACACGGTGCTGAAGCGGATCGACGACGCCAAGGTCGCCGCTCAGAAAGCTGCCGACGAGGCACGCAAGGCGGCCTCCACGACGGCCCTGCTCGGCTCGCTGTCGCTTCTGATCGGGGCTTTCATCGCCTCTGCCGCCGCAGCGTTTGGCGGATCGCAACGCGACGAAGAGGAGGATCTCATCGTTGCACGCCGGCTCTGAAAACCGGCGGAAACGGGGGCGCGGGGTCGAAAGGCCCCGCGCCCTATTTTATGCAGTCTTGTTTAGACGCAGCCCTTCGCCAGGTTGCAGTTTATTTCGCGGTGAGCGGAACATGTCGTCATTTTTGAGCTTCGGTTAGGTCACACCCTTTCCGGAGAAGATAGATGGCCAAGAAGACGAAGACCTCGCCCTCGGACAACGCGACGATTCATGATCAGAAACTGCACCGCGGTGCAGGCGGTGAGCTGCATCAGTTTGCCGAGGACGGCATGCCAGTGCTGACCACAGCACAGGGCGGCCCCGTTTCCGACGATCAGAATACGCTTCGTCTCGGCGCTCGCGGCCCCGCCCTCATCGATGACTTCCATTTTCGCGAGAAGATCTTTCATTTCGACCACGAGCGCATCCCCGAGCGGGTCGTGCATGCGCGCGGCTACGGCGCCCACGGCTATTTCGAAACCTATGAATCGCTAGCCGCCTACACCCGGGCCGATCTTTTCCAGCGGCCCGGCGAAAAGACGCCGGCCTTCGTGCGGTTTTCGACAGTCGCCGGCAGCAAGGGGTCCTTCGATCTGGCGCGCGACGTGCGCGGTTTCGCGGTGAAGCTCTACACGCAGCAGGGTAATTGGGATCTGGTCGGCAATAACATTCCCGTCTTCTTCATTCAGGACGCGATCAAATTTCCGGACATCATCCATGCCGTAAAGCCGGAACCCGACAGGCAATTTCCGCAGGCGCAGTCGGCGCACGACAATTTCTGGGACTTCATCTCCCTCACCCCGGAAAGCATGCACATGATCATGTGGGTCATGTCGGACCGCGCCATCCCGCGCTCTTTCCGTTTCATGGAGGGGTTTGGCGTTCACACCTTCCGCTTCGTCAACGCGGCCGATGAATCGACCTTCGTCAAATTCCACTGGAAACCGAAACTCGGCCTGCAATCCGTGGCCTGGAACGAGGCGGTCAAGATCAATGGTGCGGATCCGGATTTCCATCGCCGCGACCTCTGGCAGTCGATCCAGTCAGGAAACTTTCCGGAGTGGGAACTTTGCGTGCAGCTTTTCGATCAGGATTTCGCCGACGCGTTCGACTTCGATATCCTCGATCCGACAAAGATCATTCCCGAGGAGGTTCTGCCGGTCAAACCGGTCGGCCGTCTGGTGCTCGACCGAATGCCCGAGAACTTTTTCGCCGAGACCGAGCAAGTCGCGTTCATGACGCAGAACGTTCCGCCCGGCATCGATTTCAGCAACGACCCGCTTCTGCAAGGACGGAACTTCTCCTATCTCGATACGCAGCTGAAACGTCTGGGCGGCCCGAACTTCACCCATCTGCCGATCAACGCTCCGAAATGTCCCTTCCACAATTTCCAGCAGGATGGCCACATGGCGATGCGCAATCCTGTCGGACGGGTCAATTACCAACCGAACTCCTGGAATCAGGGACCGCGAGAGTCGCTGGATCAGGGCTATCGTCACTTCCCGGCCGAGGAGCAGGGTGCCAAAGTCCGGTTGCGGCCGGAAAGCTTTGCCGATCATTACAGCCAGGCCAGGCAGTTCTTCATCAGTCAGACTCCGCCGGAGCAACGCCATATTGCGGCAGCGCTGATCTTCGAATTGAGCAAGGTCGAAACACCGGTCATTCGCGAGCGCATGGTCTCGCATCTCATGAACATCGATGAGACTCTGGCCAGCAAGGTTGGCCACGCTCTCGGCCTCAAATCGATGCCGAAGCCTGCCGATGCCGCCATGCCGACGCGCCAGGATCTCGAGCCGTCACCGGCGCTCAGCATTGTCGAGCGCGGTCCGAAGCGGTTCGAAGGACGCAAGCTCGGTATTCTTGTCACCGACGGCAGCGACGCCGCGATCTTCAAGTCGCTGCTTGCCGAGGTCACCGAGCAGAAGGCAACATTCGAAGTGATCGCGCCAAAGATCGGCGGCGTGACGCTCTCGGACGGCAATTGGATCGAGGCGCATCAGATGATCGACGGCGGACCTTCGGTGCTTTACGACGCCGTCGCGCTGCTGCCCTCGTCGGCGGGAAGTAGCGATCTGCTGAAGGAGGCCACGGCCCATGACTTCGTGTCGGATGCCTTCGTGCATTGCAAGTTCATCGGCTATGTGGAAACAGCGCGGCCCCTCATGCAAAAAGCCGGAATTGCCGATTCCCTGGATGAGGGCGTGCTTGCGCTTAGAGCGGCTGGAGATGTCGCGGCCTTTGTCAAAGCGCTTGGCAAACTGCGTGTCTGGGGCCGCGAACCGTCGGGCAAACTGAATTGAATGTCGATGGCCATGGGAACAGCTCGTCGTCCAAAACCCGCGGAAATGCGGGTTTTGGACTGTTCGCAGCACTTAATGTATTGAGCTTGGATGATGGAAACATCTGCTCCATCTTTCGTTTAGGGGCTGTGGAGAACCGCATGCGCTGGCGTTTTCGACAGATTTCCGACTTCGCCGTCTTGTGGGCGGGGCATCGCGTGGTCCCTGTCACGCTGGTCGCGTTTGTCGCCATATGGGCGGCGGCGGGCGTCAGTTTTTCTTTCCCACGGCAATGGTTTCTGCTGACCAACATGGGAGGGACGCTCATCATATTTTTTATTCTTCTGCTCGTGCAGCACTCCCAAAATCGGGATATGGTGGCACTCCAAACCAAGCTCGACGAACTGATCCGATCAAGCAAGGCTGGAAATCACTGGATTGCGGCTGAGAAGAAAGAAGTCGAGGCCATTGAGGAAATGCGCCAGCAACACCACGACCAGATGTCAGAGACGATGAACTGAAAAGTCGCATCGAGGCGACATGCATCATCAGGTGGAGGCTGCCTCCGCGGCAGATTTCTCATCCGCTTTTTCCTCGACGCATTCGGCTTGCGCGGCAAGCGTCTTGCTCATTTCTCTGAGTTCACCCTCGTCCAACTTCTCGATGCCGACGAACTTGTTGGCGGCCTGGCTTGTCAGGATGAGTTCGTCCAGCTTGGCCTGAACCGCTTTGCCGTCACGGTTCTGGCTGTTCTGCAACACAAAGACCATCAGGAAAGTGATAATGGTCGTGGTCGTATTGATCACCAGTTGCCAGGTTTCAGAATAGCCGAAAAAGGGGCCGGATACCCCCCAGGCAATCACCAGCGTCAGAGCCGCGACAAAGGTGAACGGCTTTCCCGAGAAATCGGCGACGACGGTTGCAAAGGAAGAGAAGAAGTTGGGTTTGTTCGACATTTGAAAAGCCTCGCTGGATCGCAGCATTCATGCCGTCAATCGACAACATCAACGCCATTTCCGGGCCGAAGTTCCTCGCGCTGCCGAGCTGCCCGCGCGCCGGCAAACCCGTGATTCAGAAAATATTGTGCAGCGCAGCAACTTTCCGCCGACTGACACGTTTAGGCAGGCATCACCGCCATCCCGGCAGCTGATGGCGGAGACTTTTATGAGATCTATGTCAGACACGATCGCACGCCTTGCCGCGCTGCGAGGAACGCTTCGCCCCCGCCCCACGCAGGAAAATCCCGATCTTGTCGCCTTGGACGCATTTGGTGCAAACCCGGGTGCATTGGGAGGCTACACTTACCTGCCGTCGAAACGCGCGAAAAACATGGCCTTGGTCGTCGTCCTGCACGGCTGCACCCAGACTGCATCAGGCTATGATATCGGGTCAGGGTGGTCGCGATTGGCAGAGGATTATGGTTTTGCGCTGCTGTTTCCCGAGCAACGACGGGCAAACAATCCCAACCTCTGCTTCAACTGGTTTAACCCGGGGGACATAAGACGGGATCACGGCGAGGTCTTTTCCATTCGCCAGATGATCGCAAAGGTCGTGGGGGAATACGATATCGACAGCAGGCGCGTTTTCGTCACCGGACTTTCGGCCGGCGGCGCCATGGCCGCCGCCATGCTTGCCACCTATCCGGAGGTTTTTGCCGGCGGCGCGATTATTGCCGGCCTGCCCTATGCCAGTGCCGCGACCATCCCCGAGGCCTTCGACCGGATGCGCGGTCACGGCGGGCCGAGCGCCGGAGAGCTTCAGCTACGGTTGAGAAACGCTTCAGGGCACAAAGGTCCCTGGCCGACATTGTCCCTCTGGCAGGGAAGCGCAGACAGAACCGTCCTGCCATCCAATGCGAATGCGATCGTCGAGCAATGGAGACATGTCCACGGCGTCAATGTATCGCCGTCGCGCGTCGACGATTTCGGGCGGCATCAGCGAAGGGTCTGGACGGATGCACACGGTGTCGAGGTGATCGAACTCTACATGATTGCCGGGTATGGATCACGGCACGCCGCTCGATGTCGGCACCGGCTATGGGACAAGCGGCCCCTTCATGCTTGACGTCGGAATTTCCTCGACCGTCGAAATTGCCAGGTCCTGGGGTCTCGTTGCCTCGTTTGAAAAGCGCAGCAACGCAAAACCCTCTGCTGCGCAAGCTGAAAACGCCGTGGGTCCATTCACCGCGGCCAGCGACCGCGGCGGCATTCAGAAGGTCATCGAAGACGCCCTCCGCTCCGCCGGGCTGTTGCGGTAGTCGGCGAATTGCCGCTATCGGTTCTGAGACTTCGGCAGCGGACCGTTTTGATGGCTGAGGACGAGTTCGATCTGGACATCCTGCTGAAACTGCAGCACCCGCTCGCCGACATCACTCTCCGGCATCCCGGCTGCCAGAAGCTGATCGGCGATCCTGCGGCATTCGGCCCTCCAGAATTCTATCGCCTCGGCGCCGTGCCGCCGGCCGAGCTCACGGGCGCAGCGCTCGATATTGGCAGTTCCAGTTCCGGAGGGAAAAGCAATCACCACGCCTTCACGAGGGGCGACGGGGCGGCCGGTCATTTCAGTAGCCATCGAACACGGGTTCCTTTGATCCTGTTCGTTGTCTACGGGACTATGGTTAATGCTTTCTATCCTTCGTATCCGTTCCTTTCGAGGAAGCAAAATTTGCAGTCTACGGCCGTCACGCCGCCGCGCCTTCGACCTTGACGCCGGCGCGGCGATGGGCACAGTCCGCATCACGATCGACACTCCAGGCAGAGACACTCATGACGATATCCGCTCCCCGCGATTTCCTGAAAAGCCTGTTCGACGCGGCGGTTCGCGCCGCCGACCCGCTGACCGGCATCAAGGCGAACCTTCCTGACAGGCCTAAGGGACGAACCGTGGTGATCGGCGCCGGCAAGGGTGCTGCGCAGATGGCTCGGGCGCTCGAAAGCGTCTGGAACGGACCGCTCGAGGGCCTGGTGGTCACACGCTACGGCTATGGCTGCGAAACGCGCGACATCGAGATCATCGAGGCCGCCCATCCTGTTCCCGATGCGGCAGGATTTGCCGCGGCAAAACGGCTGATGGGGACGGTGAACGGACTGACGGAAGACGATCTGGTGATCGCGCTGATCTGCGGCGGCGGCTCGGCCCTGTTGCCTGCCCCGCCGGAGGGGTTGACCCTCGAAGACGAGATTGCGCTCAACGAAATGCTGCTTGCCTCGGGCGCGCCGATTTCGGCGATGAATGTCGTGCGCAAACATCTCTCCACCATCAAGGGCGGAAGACTTGCGGCGGCAACCAGAGCAAGGGTCGTCAGCCTGATCGTCTCCGACATTCCCGGCGACAACCCCGCCCATGTCGCCTCCGGGCCGACTGTGCCGGACGGTTCGACACGGCACGAGGCGCTGGAGATCGTCCGCCAATACGGGCTCAAGCTGCCGCAGGCGGCACTCAACCATCTGAATTCGCCGAAGGCCGATGCACCGCGGCCGGACGATCCGGTCTTCTTACGGCACGCGCACCACGTCATCGCCTCGGCCGGCGTATCGCTGGAGGCTGCCGCTGCCCTGGCAAAATCGCAAGGGATCGAGCCCGCCATCCTCTCGGATGCGATCGAGGGAGAATCGCGCGACGTGGCACTGGTACATGCGGCAATCGCCCGCGAGGTGTTTGGCCGGAACAGACCGTTTTCCAAACCGGTCGTCATCCTTTCCGGCGGCGAGACGACGGTGACGCTGAGAGCCAAGGGCGGCAAAGGCGGGCGCAACGGTGAATTCGCGCTTGCCATGTCGCTTGCGATCGACGGACAGGAGGGCATTCATGTCCTGGCGGCCGACACCGACGGCATCGACGGCTCCGAAGACAATGCCGGCGCCTTTGCCGATGGCGGCACGGTGAGGCGCCTTCGCGCCGCCGGCCTCGATCCGCGCCGGCTGCTCGACGGCAATGACAGCTATTCGGGCTTTGCGAGCGTCGGCGACCTCTTCGAAACCGGGCCGACAGGTACCAACGTCAATGATTTCAGGGCGATCCTGATCCGTTAAAGTGGCGGATCAGGTCTCGATCCGCCCCTGCCCGACCAGCCATCCCACCGCCTCCTGCACTGCCTGCAGCGAGGTGTATCTCGGGGCATATCCAAGCAGGCGTCTGGCTTTGGCGATCGAGCAATTCGGGCTGCGGGCGATATGCTCCCATGTCGCCTCCGCATCTTCGGCCATCTGGCCTGTGGCCCAGGCGTCGAACGGCGCAAAGGTGAGGTTCGGCTGCCGCCCGAACCAGCGCGACATGGCTTCCGCATAGCCGCGAAGCGTCAGCGCCTGCTCCGAAACCGCGTGAAAACTTTCGCCGATCGACGCATTCCAATTGGCGATCGCATCCATGAACATCGCCGCCACGTCGTCGGCATGGACGTGATGGACGGTCTCCAGGCCGAAATTGGGCAATGCCAGGGCTTCGCCACGGGCAAGGGTCGAAAAGACCTGCAGATTGAAATTGCCGGCAGGGTTGAGCGGCGCCCATCCGGGGCCGACAATGTGGCCGGGATGGATGATGGTCGCCGGAAATCCGCGAAGCCTTGCCTGCTGCAGCAGACAGGTTTCTATCGTCGCCTTCTGAATACCATAGTCACCGAAAGGAGACTTCGGCGCCTCCTCCCGTGTCGGCACGGCGCTGGGGTAGCCATGGGTCCAGATCGTGCCGGTATGCAGGAAGTGGCCGACATGCCCGGACAGGGCCGTCACCAACTGCTCGGCACTTTCCAAAGTGAAGCAGATCATGTCGATGACGATATCGGCTTTCACTGCCCGCACGGCCGGGCCGAAGTCGCCTGTCCGCTCCATCTCGGCCCGATCCATCTGGCGCTGATCGACGAAAGCCCAGGCATGGTTTGCAGTATAGGGCTTTGCCGCGCCGCGGCTGATGGTGACGACGTCGTAGCCCGCCTCCACCAGACGGGGAACGAGGTAGGTCCCGACATGGCCCGTCGCTCCGATGACCAAAACCCGCATTGCCGTTCCTCCCTTTGGCATGATCGGCGCCGACTATGCTGCGCCGTGCTGCGATCCTGCAAGCAGACTTTTCACCGAGAATGGGCAAGCCGGCCGACTATGGATTTTTGAAAACAAGGCAGGTGCCGCCGTGCTTGCGGATCTGGCTGCAGAGATTATTGGCTTCCATACGCGTCTGCCGGCCGATGCGGGCAGCATATCGCGGGCGGAAGCCGAAGCTGCGATCGCGCTGACGCAGGATCAGCGGCTGCTCGGCATTGAGCGGCGCAGGCAGATCCTGCACGGCGTCGAGAAACAGGCGCCGGGTCACCGCGACATCCGCATTCGCCGCAAGCTGCACGCCCCAGGGAGCCCAGTTGCCCTCCGGGCGCCAGGGCGCGTCCTTCAACGTCCGCCGTTCGGCAAGCGCCACGCAGCCATCGAGAAAGGACTTATCCTTGTCGAGCGGGGCTGCAGCACTTTCCGGCGGATTATCCTTCCATTCCTCGACCGTATGGGCGGTGATCGCCAGGACATAACCCCGCGTCTCGTAAGGTAACCTGCCTGACTGGAGATAAGAGGCAAGACCGTTTTCGCCGGCATTGTAGGCGGCGGCGGCAAGACCGAGATTGCCGAAACGATTGCGCAATTCATCGAGATATTGCGCCGATTTCCTGAGCGCTTCCAATACCTGATAGCTGTCTTCGAGGCCGCGCAGTTTCGCCGTTCCGGGCATGAACTGCGCAATCCCCTGCGCTCCCTTGAAGCTGACGGCATCGGGGCGAAAGGTGCTCTCGCGCCAGATGAGACGGGCGAAATAATCCGGCGGCAGTCGATTGGCGCCGGCGAAATGCTCGATCGCGACGCAGAGATCGCGATTGAAACTGCCCTTGCGGATGCAGAGCGTCTCATCCGGTCCCGCCGCCGACGGCCCAGAATAAAGGCAGGCAGGCTCGGCGGCACTCCCTTCCGGTTGCGCCTTCGGCGTGCCTATCGCACAAAACAGAAAACAGAGCGAAAGCAGGGCCTTCGCCAGGCTTCCCCCCATGTCGGACTGACGCTTTCGCCCTATCATCGGATCTCGGCAGGTTCGACTTCCATCGCGACGCCGATCTTAGATACCATCAATCCAGGCGCGACGCTTCCCCATTTGGCGCGGACGGTCTGAGCTTTCCAATTTTCGTCTTTCATGCGAAAAAGCGCTCGCAGGCGACGACGATCTATTAGACGCCCCGGCCACCAGAGTGGAGACTAAACATGCGTGTGACCAAGATCGCTATAGGCGCAATACTGCTGGGCACCATTCATCCCGTTTCAGCTTTTGCAGCAAACGCCGAACACGCCACGGCAGCGGGTCTTCTAGCGAATCATGACGATGCGGTGATCAATACGTTTCGGGTGATGTGCACGCTTGAGCCCGAAAATTTTGAACGTATCAGCGCCACAGCGCAGGCGATGTCCATGCGGAAGTCAACGGATAAGACGGAAAAGCAAACTGCAGACATCACGCGTCATGTCGAAGTCTTTGAAGGAACTCTCACCACTGGTCGCTTCAGCTTGCTTCTCGAGAAGATCAGCGGTCCCGCTATCAACGCCACAAACTGCGGAGTGGCATCAAATACACAGGACAAACGCGCATTTTTTGATGACATGGTCAGAACTCTTCACCTGAGCCAGAGCGGCTCCACACGAACCAGCCTAAATGGCAATCCGCTGACAACGTGGGACGATGTTTACGGCCCTCACACATTTCTCGATTTCACAGATCTCAGGGGGAGCAATGGCGTTCTGGTCCAGTTGTTGGATGCGCCAGCGAAACCTGAATAGCCCTGATCACAAAAAAGCCGCCGGGCCAATGGCCACGGCGGCGGGCTTCACAGCAGCGATCAGGCCGACGGCTGCTTCGTCTTTCTCAGATACGGCAGCACCGTATCGAAGGAGCCGAAGCGCGTGATCGCGTCTTCGTTGGACACCGCGGCGGTGATGATGACGTCCTCGCCCTGATTCCAGTTCGCCGGCGTCGCCACCTGGTGCTTTGCCGTCAGTTGGATGGAATCGATGGCGCGCAGGATCTCGTTGAAATTCCGGCCGGTCGTCATCGGGTAGGTCAGGATCAGCTTGATCTTCTTGTCAGGGCCGATGATGAAAACCGAACGCACCGTCGCGTTGTCGGCGGGCGTGCGGCCTTCCGAGCTCTCGCCGGCGCCGGCCGGCAGCATGTCGTAGAGCTTGGCGACCTTGAGATCCTTGTCGCCGATCAGCGGATATTCGACGTCAAAGCCGGTGGCCGTCTTGATGTCGCCCTTCCACTTGGCATGGCTTTCCACAGGATCGACGGAGATACCGATGATCTTGGCGCCACGCTTGGAAAATTCGCCCGCCAAGCCGGCCATGGCGCCGAGCTCGGTGGTGCAGACGGGCGTGAAATTCTTCGGATGCGAGAACAGAACCGCCCAGCCATTGCCGATCCACTCATGGAAGCTGATCGGTCCCTGCGTGGTGTCGGCAGTAAAATCGGGGGCAATATCGTTGATACGCAAGCTCATGGTCGGCCCTCCAAAGCCTTGTGTTAAATGTCGTTCATCTCAAATCGAGGGTATGGAACCCGTCCGCCGGAAGCGGTCGCGAGATTACGATGATCAGGATCGCGCCCGCCCACAGTAACAGCTTCCCATCCCAGGATTTTAACTAGGTTATATATCACGATAACCGAAGGCATGCTCTTTCGATTTCCGGCCCGGCGCCGCATTATTTTTTCCCGCGGGCGCACAATGAAAGGGGTCAAAAGCAGGCGCAACCGCCGCCCGCGCTCAGGCAGCCTGGATGATTTGATCCTGTCGATGCCGCTGACAGCGGGCGAAATCGTCCTGGACGCTTTGAGCACCCTTCTGCCGTTCCTCGAAAACTTCCACCGTCTCATCGACTACTTCCAAAGATGACCGTATCGACGCCAGCCTTGGATAGGCTTAGAATGCGTGTGGCTATACTGCGCCAGAAAGCGGCAGTTTGATCATTTTTTGTGCATATCTATTTATGCACACTTTTCAGGCGGGCGCGCTTGCCAAAATTGCTGCAGTGCGTCATGAATATAGCAATGACGCATCTCGATCTGACGATTCTGGTCATCGACGAAAATGCCATTCGCGCCTCGATCATCGAAGAAGGGCTGCGCGAGGCAGGGCATGCGCGCGTCACCGTGGTGCATGAGGTCAACGGCATCGCGCGCACCATCGAAACGCTGATGCCCGATGTGATCATCATCGATATCGAAAACCCCAACCGCGACATGATGGAGCATCTGTTCCAGCTGACGCGCACGGTCAGCCGGCCGATCGCCATGTTCGTCGATCGCTCCGACACGGCCTCGATCGAGGCTGCGGTCGATGCTGGCGTCTCGGCCTATATCGTCGACGGATTGAAGAAGGAACGCGTCAAACCGATCCTCGACATGGCCGTCAGCCGCTTCAATGCCTTCAACCGGCTGCGGCGGGAACTTGCCGATGCCCGTTCGGCGCTCGAGGAACGCAAGCTCATCGAGCGCGCCAAGGGCATACTCATGAAGATGCGCGGACTGTCCGAGGAAGAGGCCTTCGCCCTGCTGCGCCAGACGGCGATGAACGAAAAAAAGAAGATGTCGGAAATCGCCCAGAGCGTTGTCACCGCCGCGGGACTTTTGATGTGATGGCGGGCCTCCTCAATTTCCGGAGGAAACCGGAGTGAATATGATGATGAAGACCGCCAGTTCCAGCGGCGGGCTGCCCTCGCCCGCGCATATCAACAATGAAGGGCCGAAAGTGCTGCGGGCCGGCTTCATTCCGCTCGTCGATGCATCGGTGCTGATTGCGGCAGCGGAATTCGGATTCGCGCAGAAGGAAGGCCTGACGCTCGATCTCGTCAAGGACGTCTCCTGGGCGAATGTGCGCGACCGCCTGGCATTCCGCCAGTTCGATATCGCCCACATGCTGTCGCCGATGCCCATCGCCTCCATGCTCGGCCTCGGCTCCAATCCCTCGCCGACGATCACACCGTTTTCGCTGGGGCGCGGCGGCAATGCGATCACGCTGGCGACGCGGCTCTTCGACAGGATGCGGGATGAAGCGGGATTGCCGGAAACGGCAAGCGCGCTGGATAGTGCGCACGCGCTCGCAAAAACGATCGCGGCGATGAAGGCGCGCGGCGAGCCGCTGCCGACCTTCGGGGTCACCTACCCCTTCTCCTCGCACAATTACGAATTCCGCTACTGGCTGGCGGCCGGCGGCATCGATCCCGACCAAGACGTCAGGCTCGTCGTCGTGCCGCCGCCAATGACGTCGGACGCACTGGCGGCCGGGGCGATCGACGGTTTTTGCGTCGGTGCGCCGTGGAACATGGTCGCTTCGGAGCGTGGCCTCGGCCGGATCGTCGCTGCGAAACAGGATATCTGGCCGTCGGCCCCGGAAAAGGTGATCGGCATGCGGCCGGATTGGGCGGAAAGCCATCCAGAGACCGTTTCCCGGCTGATCCTAGCGCTCGATGCGGCAGCCCGCTGGTGCGACCTGCCGGACAATCACGACGCACTTGCAGCAGTTCTTGCCGATCCCCGCTATATCGCCGCGCCCGTCGAGATCATTCGCCGCGTTCTCGCCGGCGAATTCAGCCTCGACGCCAGAGGAAACCGGCGCATCATCGCCGATTATTTCCAGTTTCATTCCGGCTTCGCCAACTACCCCCGGCCGAGCCATGCGCTTTGGATCTACAGCCAGATGGTCCGCTGGGGACAGGCCGAGGCCAGCCTCAACAAGGCGCGCGCCGCCGCATCCGCCTACCGCCCGGATCTCTATCGCACGGCGCTCGGCGACGAAAACGCGCCCGATGACGCCGATATCCGCATCGAAGGCAATGACGAGGGCGACCGCTTCATGGACGGCCACGTCTTCGATCCGGGGCAATTGCCGGACTACGTCGCGAGCTTTGCCGTCAAAAGCGCCCTGCCCTTCGCTTCCCACAGCGATGAGACCTGATCCCTGCCGGCCTGCACAAAACGCCAGCAAAATTCGACGCCCAACATCACCGCAACGCACAAAAGATTTGCACGATTTTTGGCAGCCGCAAAAACGAGCAGATGGCCTTATTTTTGAAATACCTTTTAAATTCAACAATTTAAAATAAAAACACCAAACTGGCATGCAGTTTGCAGGGATACTATCGCACAGATCAATGGCGATCAGCGCAGTATGAGGGCCCGCTAGGCGCTCGCAGAAGACCATAAATTCGGCGTCCAACGGCGGGCGCCCCAGCAAAGCCGCTGATCAGGATATTTCGCGCACCTCGTGCAGCGCAGCCTGACCAGCGGCTTTTTGTTTTTAACCCCCAGCGATGGATCGGCGCGACCTTGTCGGGCCACGGAGAAGCCATGTCTGTCATCGAGAAAACGCAGCCCATGTCCGCAGGCGAACCAGCCAAAGCATTGTGGATCTCCACGGTTGCCTTCACCCTCTGTTTCGCCGTCTGGACGATCTTTGCGATCATCGGCATCCGCATCAAGCAGGAGCTCAACCTCAACGAGGCCGAGTTCGGATTGCTGGTCGGCACACCGGTTCTGACCGGTTCGCTCGTGCGCATCGTCCTCGGCATCTGGACGGGGCGTTACGGCGGCCGTCTCGTTTACACGCTGACAATGCTTGCCGCCGCAGTGGCGACCTTCCTGCTCTCCTACGCCCACACCTATACGCAGATGCTGATCGCCGGCCTCGGCGTCGGGCTTGCCGGCGGCTCCTTCGCGGTCGGCGTCGCCTATGTCTCGCCCTTCTTCCCCGCGGAGAAGCAGGGAACGGCGCTCGGCATCTTCGGTGCCGGCAATGTCGGCGCGGCCGTCACCAAATTCGCCGCTCCCTTCGTGCTGCTCGCCTGGGGCTGGCAGGCGGTCGCGGAAATCTGGGCCGTCTGTCTGGCGCTGATGGCTATCGTCTTCTGGTTCACGACCACAGACGATCCGGCCTTCCGTCTTCGCCGCGAGCGCGGCGTCGCCTCCAAGAGCCTCGCCCAGGAATTCGCACCGCTGCAGAACGTCCAGGTCTGGCGCTTCTCGCTCTACTATTTCTTCGCCTTCGGCGGCTTCGTCGCCCTGTCGCTGTGGCTGCCGCGCTATCTAGTCGGCGTCTACGGCTTCAACCTCGAAACTGCCGGCATGGTCGCAGCCGCCTACTCCATCCCTGGCAGCATCTTCCGAGCCTTCGGCGGCGTGCTGTCGGACAAGAAAGGTGCACGCAGCGTGATGTATGCGATGCTGGCCGTGTCCGCCGTGGCCACGCTCATTCTGTCGCTGCCGGCTACGACCATTACGCCTGTAATCTTCATCGTCGTCATCTTCGTGCTCGGCTTCTTCATGAGCCTCGGCAAGGCCGCCGTCTTCAAGCACATTCCTGCCTACTATCCCGAAAGCGTCGGCGCCGTCGGCGGCATCGTCGGGATGATGGGCGGTCTCGGCGGCTTCATCCTGCCGATCGCCTTCGGCCTTCTCAAGGACATGACCGGCCTTTGGTCCAGCTGCTTCCTGCTGCTCTTCGCAATCGTCGCGATCTCGCTCGTCTGGATGCACCTGTCCGTGAAGCAATTGTCGCGCCAAGGGCACTCGGCGCCCGTGGCTGCAACCTGATCTAAGGATTTGGAAATATGACAGAAAAACTCGTCATCATCGGCAATGGCATGGCGCCCGGGCGCATGCTGGAGCACCTTCTCGAACGGGCGCCCGGACGCTATGAAGTTACGATCTTCAATGCCGAGCCGCGCGTCAATTACGACCGCATCATGCTGTCGCCGGTTCTCTCCGGCGAAAAGGACTACGAGCAGATCATCATTCACGGTGATGGCTGGTACATCAAACACGGCATCATGCTCTACAAGGGCCACAAGATCGTCAATATCGATCGTGTCGCCAAGACCGTCACCTCCGATCACGGCGTCACCGAAAGCTACGACAAGCTGGTGATCGCAACCGGTTCGGTGCCCTTCATCATCCCTGTTCCCGGCAAGGATTTGCCCGGCGTCATCACCTATCGCGATCTCGACGACGTGCAGGCCATGCTGCTTGCCGCCCAGTCGCGCGAAAAGGCCGTCGTCATCGGCGGCGGTCTTTTGGGCCTCGAAGCGGCTGCCGGCCTTGCCCAGCGCGGCATGGACGTCACGGTCCTGCACGTCATGCCGACGCTGATGGAGCGCCAGCTCGATCCTGCCGCCGGTTACCTCTTGCAGAAGGCGGTCGAGGAACGCGGTATCAAGGTCATCTGCAAGGCCAATACCAAGGCGATTATCGGCAACGGCAAGGTCGAGGGCATCGAGCTCGACGACGGCCGCATCATCCCGGCAACCCTCGTCGTGATGGCCGTCGGCATTCGTCCGAGCGTCGGCCTGGCGAAGGACGCCGGCCTGGCGGTCAATCGCGGCATCGTCGTCGATGCCGGCATGCAGACCTCGGACGGCGATATCTTCGCGCTCGGCGAATGCGCCGAGGTGGGCGGCATGGTCTACGGCCTCGTCGCTCCGCTCTACGAGATGGCCCGGATCGCCGCAGCGCATCTGTCGGATGACCGCTCGCCGGCTTTCGTTCACGCCGATACGCCGACCAAGCTGAAGGTCACCGGCATCGAACTCTATTCGCTCGGCGATTTCGCCGACGGCGACGATCGCGAGGAGATCGTGCTGCGCGATGCCAGCGCAGGCGTCTACAAGCGCCTGGTGCTGAAGGACAACAAGATCATCGGCACCGTGCTGTACGGCGAGACCGCCGACGGCGCCTGGTTCAATGATCTGAAAAAGAAAGCGACCGATATTTCGGAGATGCGCGAGACGCTGATCTTCGGTCAGGCCTATCAGGGAGGGTCGCCGCTGGACCCTATGGCGGCCGTTGCAGCCTTGCCGGATGACGCGGAAATCTGTGGCTGCAACGGCGTATGCAAGGGCAAGATCACCTCGACGATCACGAGCAAAGGGCTGACGTCGCTTGACGACGTGCGCGCCCACACCAAGGCATCGGCCTCGTGCGGCTCCTGCACCGGCCTTGTCGAGCAGCTGATGGCACTGACGCTCGGAGACAGCTACAATCCGGCCGCCGTGCAGCCTATGTGCACCTGCACCGAACTCGGCCATGACGATGTTCGTCGCCTGATCAAGGCCAAGGGCCTGAAGAGCATCCCTGCCGTCATGCAGGAACTCGAATGGAAAACCTCCTGCGGCTGCGCCAAGTGTCGGCCGGCGCTCAACTACTACCTGGTCTGCGACTGGCCGGACGAATATGCCGACGACTATCAGTCGCGCTTCATCAATGAGCGCGTCCATGCCAATATCCAGAAGGACGGCACCTATTCGGTCGTGCCGCGCATGTGGGGCGGCGTCACCAATTCGAACGAGCTGCGCGCCATCGCCGATGTCGTCGACAAGTTCGAGATTCCAATGGTGAAGGTAACGGGCGGCCAGCGCATCGACCTGCTCGGCATCGAGAAGGAAGATCTGCCCGCCGTCTGGGCCGATCTCGGCAAGGCCGGATTCGTCTCCGGCCAGGCCTATGCCAAGGGCCTGCGCACGGTGAAGACCTGCGTCGGCTCGGACTGGTGCCGCTTCGGCACGCAGGATTCCACCGGTCTCGGCATCCGCATCGAGAAATTCATGTGGGGCTCCTGGACACCGGCCAAGCTGAAACTGGCGGTGTCCGGCTGCCCGCGCAACTGCGCGGAAGCGACCTGCAAGGATATCGGCGTGATCTGCGTGGATTCCGGTTTCGAGATCCATTTTGCCGGTGCGGCCGGTCTCGACATCAAGGGCACCGAAGTGCTCGGCCTCGTGAAGACCGAGGACGAGGCGCTGGAGCATATCGTGGCGCTGACGCAAATGTACCGCGAGCAGGCCCGCTATCTCGAGCGCATCTACAAATGGGCCAAGCGCGTCGGCCTGGAGGAAATCCGCCGCCAGATCATGGGTGATGCCGAGAAGCGCACGGCCTATTACGAGCGTTTCGTCTTCAGCCAGAAATTTGCCCAGGTCGATCCCTGGTCGGAGCGTGTTTCCGGCAAGGACAAGCATGAGTTCAAGCCGATGGCGACGATCGGCTATCCGCAGGCAGCTGAATAAGGAGATGGACATGACCTGGCCCCAAGAAAACTGGCATCCGATCGGCGACATCTCCGACATTCCCTTGCGTGGTGCACGCTGCGTGAAGACGCCGCAGGGCAAGATCGCCGTCTTCCGCACCGCCGAAAACGAGGTCTTTGCCATTGAGGACCACTGCCCGCACAAGGGCGGCCCGCTCTCCCAGGGCATCGTGCACGCCAAGGCCGTTACCTGCCCGCTGCACAACTGGGTGATCTCGCTGGAAACCGGCAAGGCGCTCGGCGCCGATCAGGGCGAGGTGCGGACCATTCCGGTCCGCAATGAGGACGGCGCCCTGTTCATCGCCCTCGAAAGCCTCCTCATGGCGGCTGAATAATGGCGGCTGAGGTCAAGACCACCTGCCCCTATTGCGGCGTCGGCTGCGGCGTTATCGCGACAGTCGACGAGGCAGGCGCCGTCAGCGTCAAGGGAGATCCTGAGCATCCGTCGAATTTCGGCCGGCTCTGCTCGAAGGGTTCGGCGCTTGCCGAAACCATCGATCTCGACGGCCGGCTTCTTTATCCCGAAATCGCAGGCGCACGCAGCGGCTGGGACGAGGCGCTCGATCTGGTCGCCCGGCGTTTTTCCGAAACGATCGCCGAACACGGGCCTGATTCCGTGGCCTTCTACGTCTCCGGCCAGTTGCTGACCGAAGATTACTACCTCGCCAACAAGCTGATGAAGGGCTTCATCGGTTCGGCCAATATCGACACCAACTCCAGGCTCTGCATGTCCTCATCCGTGGCCGGCCATCGCCGCGCCTTCGGCGCCGATACCGTGCCGGGGACCTATGAGGATATCGAACTTGCGGATCTGGTGGTGCTCACCGGCTCCAACCTCGCCTGGTGTCATCCCGTCATCTACCAGCGCCTTGCCGCCGCCAAGGCGGCGCGGCCGAACATGCGGATCGTTGTGATCGATCCGCGCCGGACGATGACATGCGATATCGCCGACCTGCATCTGGCCATCCGCCCGGACGGCGACGTGGCGCTGTTCATGGGACTGCTCGCCCATCTGGCCACAAGCCCCGCGATCGACCAGAATTATATTGCCTCGCACACCGAAGGTTTCGCGGGTGCCTTTGCGGCCGCCGCAGCACTTGATATCAACGATCTCCTGGAGCGGACCGGCCTGCCGGCCATGCAGGTCCGGGAATTCTTCCGGCTGTTCGAGACGACTGAGAAAGTCGTGACCTGCTACAGCCAGGGCGTCAACCAGTCCTCCTCCGGCACCGACAAGGTCAATGCCATCCTCAACTGTCATCTGGCGACCGGCCGCATCGGCCGCCCGGGCATGGGACCGTTCTCGCTGACGGGCCAGCCGAACGCCATGGGCGGGCGCGAGGTCGGCGGTCTCGCCAACATGCTTGCCGCCCATATGGCGATCGAGAACCCGCAAGACCGGGATCGCGTGCAGCGCTTCTGGGAATCGCCCGTCATCGCCGCAAAACCCGGCCTGAAGGCGGTCGACATGTTCCGCGCCGTGGCCGACGGCCGCATCAAGGCGCTCTGGATCATGGCCACCAATCCCGTCGTTTCGATGCCGGATGCAGACAGCGTCGAAAGCGCGATCGCCGCCTGTCCTTTCGTCGTCGTCTCCGACATCCTCAGAGAGACGGATACGGCCCGGCACGCCAAGGTGCTTCTGCCCTCGCTCGGCTGGGGCGAAAAGGACGGCACCGTCACCAATTCCGAACGGCGGATTTCCAGACAGCGGCCGTTTCTCGGGCTCCCGGGCGACGCAAGGGCCGACTGGTGGCAGCTTGCGGAGGTGGGACGACGGATGGGCTTTGCCGCCGCTTTTGATTTCGACACGCCGGCGGAAATCTTCGCCGAACACGCCGCCCTCTCCGCCTTCGAAAATGACGGCAGCCGCGATTTCGACATCGGCGCCCGCGCCGGTATCTCAGGTGACGCCTATGACGTGCTCTCGCCCTTTCAGTGGCCGCAGGCGGCAGGGACCGAACCCGGCGTCACCCGTTTCTTCGCCGATGGCGGTTTCTACCATGCCGATGGCAAGGCGCGCTTCGTCGCGGTGGAACCGCCCGAAACGAGCCGCACCAATGCCGATTTCCCCTTCACGCTGAATACCGGGCGCATCCGCGACCAGTGGCACACAATGACGCGAACCGGAAAGAGCGCGCGGCTTTCCGCCCATATCGCCGAACCCTTTGCGGAGATCCATCCGCGCGACGCGATCGAAACCGGCATATCGAGCGCGGGTCTCGTCGAGATCGACAGTCCCTACGGCAAGGCGATCGTCCGGGCGCTGGTGACCGATCGCCAGGCGCGCGGCGGCATCTTCGCGCCAATGCACTGGAACGACCAGTTCGCGGCAAAAGCGCGGATCGATGCGGTGGTCGCGCCGATAACCGACCCCTTTTCCGGTCAGCCCGCCTCGAAGAACGTCGCCATCGCCATTCGCCCCTTCCGCGCCACGCATTACGGCTTCGCCGTCTCGGCCGCAAAACCTGCTACGCCCGACGCCGGCTATTGGGCGCTGGCGAAGGCCGATGGCGGCTGGCGGCTGGAGCTTGCCTTCGCTGAGGCCGTCGAAGACTGGACGGCTTGGTGCCGTGCGGTTTTCGCCATTCCGGACGAAGTCGAGCCGCTGGGTTATGCCGACCGGCAATCCGGCGACCTGAGGCTCGCCTTCTTCGACGGCGAGACCCTGCTGGCCGCACTGTTCCTCGCCCGCGAACCGGTTGCCGTCGCGCGCAACTGGGCCATCTCGCAGCTTACCACCTCGCACGGCGACCTCAGGAAACGCTTTGCGCTCGTTGCCGGCCGTCCCGGCGCCGGCAGGCCGGATCCGGGCGCCACCGTCTGCTCCTGCTTCAGTGTCGGAGTCAATCAGATCGCTGCCGCCGTGCGCGGCGGATGCCACAGCGTCGAAGCAGTCGGCAAGGAAACGAGTGCCGGAACCAATTGCGGCTCCTGCCGCAGCGAAATCGGCAGGATCATCGATCGCTGCCTGGCAGCCGCCGCCGAGTGAATTCGCAAAGCAAGCAACCGCCGACGGCCGATGTCAGGCCGCGGCGGGGACGATCAGCATTCTGCGGTCGGCAGAGATGCGGACCGAAATCTCATCATAGGATGAGAGGGTCGGATGCGAGGTTTCCATCTTCTGGTGATGGGTTGCCGTGACGACCATGACATCGGCGCCGGCCGCCTCGCCGGCGGTAATTCCGGCGGCGACATCCTCGAACACCAGGCAATCCCGCGTGCTGACGCCGAGACGTTCGGCGCCCAGAATATAACATTGCGGATCGGGTTTTCCGACCTTCACATCCTCCGCCGTCACTATGAATTTCGGCAGCGGCAGGCCTGCCGCCTCCAGCCGCCGATGGGCAAGACGCAGCGGCGAAGAGGTGACGATCGCCCAGCGATCCGGCGGCAGCGTACTCAGGAACGCCGCGGCACCCGGAATGGCTACGACATCGCCGACGTCGGCGATTTCGGCCTCGGTCACCAGCCTGGCCTCATGTTCGGGATCGACGCCGGGCAGATTCAGGCGGGCGATCGTGTCGACACCGCGCGATCCATGCATCTTCGGCAAAAAGGCGGCGACATCGAGCCCCTGACGCTTTGCCCAGTCGCCCCAGACACGCTCGGCGGCACGGATCGAATTGAGGATGGTGCCGTCCATATCGAACAGGAAGGCGGCATAAGGCTTCTCGAAGCCGCGGGGCATCGGCAGGGACAAAGGCGGATCCTTTTAAGGAAGAGCATCGGATGGTTGTCGTATCGCCCGATGAAACGGCAAATCAGCGCCCTTTGCAAGCTTTCGCAGGGACAGGCCCGCTATGCGCAACGGCAAGCCTTGGCTGATCCGTCGCCAGCCCGGCATCAAGGCATCGACGATCCTGCCCGTGCAGTTGTCGAGTGCCAGCCGTTCGCGCTGAAGCGCAGAGATCGCCGTCTAAAAGGCTGTGCTGCTGGTGGCGATCAAATCGCAGGAGAGGCGCAAACCGATCGGGTCATGGCAGGATTTTTCGTCGCTGGCGGCGATTTTCAGCCCGGCGGGCGCGTCGGCGCGCAGATAGGGCTGTGTCGTCGGATCGATACGCGTCGGAACCGCAGTCCACAACGAGGGGCGGCTGACGTCGATCCCTGATATGCCGGCCTTCTCGCCGCCCATGGCAGAGGACGCGATTGCCATGCCGCCGGCCGTCAGGGCGAGTGCAAGAGCAATCTGGAGAACGAGATCTGCAGCCTCGCGCGGGGAAACGAACATAGCGGCCTCATGCTGCTGATTTTTAGCGTTTCACCACGCCACTAAGGCAGGCGGCAGTCGTGATCCAGCGGCTTCGGCGGTTAAGGTTTATGCGTAACCATGGCGACAACGCCGCAGCGTACCGGCAGTTTTTCTACAACTCTCGGAACAATGATTCTTGCAGGCGGTTACACCAGGGTCATCCAAGGTGAAAATCAAAGGAGGATATCCTCATGACCAAATCCCTTATCGCCGCTTCGCTGCTGGCGATCGGCATGGCATCGTCGGCCTTTGCCCAGTCGAACCCCGATCCGATCGGGCCGACCAACGGCGGCTCGACCGATCCGAGTTCGGGTAACTATTCATCCGATTACACCAACAGCGACAATGGCATGTATCCGGTGCGCGTCGCTCCGGTCGATCCGATGACGACCCAGAGCATCGGTCAGCCGCAAACGATGGAATGCCCTGGCATGCCGCAGCAGAGATCGGGCGTCGACACACGCGGCGGCGAAAGCGGCGCCTCGATCAGCGAAGCCTGCCGCGAATACGACAACTGACAGGCACCTTCGCTTCAAAGCATGTCGCGCAAAGTGCGCCACGCTTGGAAAAGCCGGTTCACGCCGGCCTTTTTCATGTCGTCGCCACCACGATAAAAGCTTTCCCTCCGGATGAAACTTTTGATCCGGGCGTTCCGTACATCCGTAGCAGGTTGAAAAGAACAGGAGCAGGGAACGGTTTCATTGGTACAAGACGCGGTAAAACCTATCATTTTATGGTTTCGCAAGGATTTGCGCCTTGACGACAATCACGCCCTCAATGCCGCCCATCTCTCCGGGCGACCGATCATCCCCGTTTATATCAACGAACCGGCGGCAGCCGGCACGGGTCCGCTCGGCGCTGCGCAGGCCTGGTGGCTGCATCATTCGCTGGAAGCGCTTGATAGATCATTGCACGAGCGGCAGGGCCGGCTGGTGCTTGCCAGCGGCGATGCGCTCGAGGTGCTCGGCGCCGTCATCAAAAAGAGCGGGGCTGAAGCCGTTTTCTGGAACCGGCGCTACGACCCGTCGAGCATCTCGGTCGACACCCACATCAAGCAGGAATTGGAAAAACAGGCGATCGAGGCGAGAAGCTTTGGCGGCCAGCTGCTGCACGAACCGTCCAGGCTGATGACCGGCAGTGGCACGCCCTATCGGGTCTATACGCCGTTCTGGCGCGCGCTGGAGGGTGCGGGCGAAGCCGAGCCGCCGCTGGATGCGCCGGCGAAGCTCCGGCTGGCAGCGCAGCTTCCGGTATCGGAACCGTTGAAGAGCTGGAAATTGCTGCCGACGAAGCCGGACTGGGCGAAGGGCTTTGCCGATCTCTGGACGCCGGGCGAGCAAGGCGCAAGAGAGAGGCTCAGCGTCTTCGTCGAGGACGAACTCAAGGGCTACAAGGAAAACCGCGACTATCCGGCGAAACTGGCGACCTCGATGCTGTCGCCGCATCTGGCGCTTGGCGAGATCTCCCCTGCCCGCATCTGGGATGCGACGCGCGGACTGTCGAACCGGGTGCCGGCGGCCGACGTCCTGCATTTCCGCAAGGAGATCGCCTGGCGCGAATTCTCCTACCACCTGCTTTTCCATTTTCCGCGTCTTGCCTCGGAGAACTGGAACGATCGTTTCGACGGCTTTAAATGGCGCAACGACGACGGGGATTTCGACGCGTGGCGGTGCGGCATGACCGGCTACCCGATCGTCGATGCCGGCATGCGCCAGCTCTGGCGCCACGGCTGGATGCACAATCGGGTGCGCATGATCGTCGCCTCCTTCCTCATCAAGGATCTGATGATCGACTGGCGCCGCGGCGAGGCCTGGTTCCGCGACACGCTGGTCGATGCCGATCCCGCCAACAATGCGGCAAGCTGGCAATGGGTGGCGGGCTCGGGAGCCGACGCGTCACCCTTCTTCCGCATCTTCAATCCGATGCTGCAGGGCGAGACTTTCGATCCCGACGGCGACTATGTCAGAACTCATGTGCCGGAGCTGCAACGGCTCGGGGCAAAATACATCCACCGGCCGTTCGAGGCGCCGAAGAACATGCTCGACGAGGCCGGCATCACGCTTGGCCAAACCTATCCGAAACCGATCGTCAACCATGCGAACGCGCGCAACCGGGCGCTCTCCGCCTACAAGGCAATGAGGGATAGCGTATGAATGCAATTCGGCCCTCATCGCGCCGGCTGAAGCCCCCTTATCGGCTCCGGCGGTCCGGTCTTTTCAGGCGCGTAAAGACGCCGAAACACATAGAACTGCTTCATAGTCTTATCTTAAATCGGTTCCGATTTGAGCAATTATGCAGTAGCCTTCGATGTCATGGCTGGGGGGCCGTGTGTATTATCGGGTGCTTCGTCGTCCCTAAACCGGCAAGAATGTTGGAGGAGGAGAGATGAGCAAGGCGCAGGACTGGAATCTGCTGGCTCGCGATGCGGTGACGCTGACGGCCGAAAACATGTCCCGCATGGTGAAGGGCCTGCCCTTCAAGGCAAAGCTGGCGCTGCGCGGGCTTCTGCACATGCAGCACGGTTCGCTCGCCGTTACTCTCCCGGACGGCCGTAGGCTGTTGGTCGAGGGCCAGAAGGCCGGGCCAAAAGCGGCGCTCAGCCTCCACAACTGGAACCTCGCCTATCGGGCGCTGACGAGCGGCACGATCGGGGTCGCCGAGACCTATATGGACGGCGACTGGGACAGTCCCGACACCACCGCCTTCCTCGAACTCTTCCTCGTCAACGGCGAGGCCGTCTACAGCTATTCCAATGGCAAGGGCGGCATTGGCCGCCTCGTCGAGCGCGTGCGCCATTGGATGAACACCAATACCAGGACGGGCTCGAAGCGCAATATTTCCGCCCATTACGACCTCGGTAATGATTTCTACAGGCAATGGCTCGATCCGAGCATGACCTATTCCTCAGCCCTCTACTCCACAGGGGCCAACGACCTGCAATCGGCCCAGAACGCCAAATATCGCGCGCTCGCCGAAGCGACCGGCATCGGGCCCGGGGATCACGTGCTGGAAATCGGCTGCGGCTGGGGCGGTTTTGCCGAATTCGCCGCCGGCGAATTGAACTGCAAGGTCACGGGCCTGACAATCAGCCGCGAACAGCTCGCCTTTGCGCAAGAGCGCATCCACAAGGCCGGTCTCGACGATCGCGTCGAATTCCGTTTCCAGGATTACCGTGACGAGACCGGGCTCTACGACCGGATCGTCTCGATCGAAATGTTCGAAGCGGTCGGCGAGAAATACTGGCCGTCCTATTTCTCCAAGCTCCGGCAATGTCTGAAACCCGGCGGCAAGGCCGGCCTGCAGATCATCACGATCAAACCCGAGTCCTTCGACCAGTATCGCAGCAATCCTGACTTCATCCAGAAATATGTCTTTCCCGGCGGCATGCTGCCGACGCGCAATCATCTGGCCGAACTCGCCGGCAAGGTCGATCTGTCACTGGTCAGAGACTTCAGCTTTGGGCTCGACTATGCCCGGACGCTCGCCGAATGGCGCGAGCGCTTCTGGTCGGTCTGGGAACGCATCCGCCCGATGGGCTTCGACGAGCGTTTCAAACGGCTCTGGGAATTCTATCTGTTCTATTGCGAAGCCGGCTTCCGCGCCCGCAATATCGATGTGCGCCAGGTCGTGTTCTCACGCAGCTGATCATTCCGCCGGATGCGGTGTCGCCGGATGGTGACCAACCGATGGCGACCGCTCGCGCCAACCGGTGACGCGGCTCATCAGCGGGAAATACGCGCCATAGGGAAGCAGGCGCGCGAGTTTCAGCATGGTAGTGAAGCGCCGGGGGAAGCTGATCTCGAAGGCCTGCGATTTCAGCCCGGCGGCAATCTGCCGGGCTGCCTCCTCGACCGATACCACGGATGTCATCGGAAAGGCGTTCTTCCCAGCCGCCGGCGTATCGACGAAACCCGGGCTGACGAGCTGGATGCGGATGCCGATCTTGTCGAGATCGAACTTCAGGCTTTCGGTCATATTGATCAGCGCCGCCTTGGTGGCGCCATAGGCTGCACCCGTCGGCAGGCCGCCATAGCCGGTGATGCAGGAGACGATGGCGATCTGCCCCTGCCCTTTCGCCTTCATATGGCCGATTGCCGGCAGCAGGCAGTTGACGACGCCGGAAAGATTGACGGCAAAGCTTTTGTCGAAATCGGCCCGGTTCAGGTCTTCGGCGTGAACAGGCAGATAGACGCCGGCATTGAGGATCGCCATGGCGAGCGTGCCGTGTTCGTATTCGATGGAGGCCATGACATGTTCCATGTCCTCGGCATCGGTGACGTCGCCGTCGAGAACGACGATGCTGCCGGAAAGGCCACGGGCCTCGGCCTGCAGTTCGACCAGCTTTTCGTGACTTCTGGCGGTGACCGCGACCTTGTATCCTTCGGCCGCGAGCTTCAGCGCAAGCGCCCGGCCGATGCCCGAGCTTGCCCCGGTGATCCAGACAACTCCATGTTCGGGACGGGCGATGAAATCATGCATGACATGTTCCTCCTGCTCTGCCTTGCCAACACGAAAACAGGTCCGGAAGTTTCTCTGCTTCTCCCGGTTTTATGGTTCTATCACACCATTGTGGCTGCTTTCAGCCGATCAGATCGCCGATCATCTGACGAAAGGATCCTGTCAGCCTGACCGGCCCGTCCGAAACGGCAAAGGCGATGCAAGGCCTGTCCTTTTCGGCGACCGGCCGGTGGTCGATCGTCTCGTCGGCGATGGAGATGTCGCCGGGGCCGAAACGGCCGCGTTCATCGTTGAAGGCGCCGTCGAGGATGAGGATCAGTTCCATGCCCTTGTGGGTATGCGCCGGCAAGGCGCGGCCCGGGCGGATCCACATCAGGTTGACCTCGCAGCCGTCCATGTCGAGGCAATATTCCTTGAAGCCCGGCAACCGCGTGCGCCAGGGCACATCCTCGGCTTCGAAGCCGACAAGATCGCGCAACGCCTGGGGAAACAGCGCGTTTTCCCGCCGCCTGGGCACCGGCGCTGCGACCGGAGCGGCGGAGGAGAAGATTGCCGCAAGCCGCCGGTCGCGGTCGGCAATGGCGGCTGCGGGCGCGCTTTCGATCGCCTCTCCGGCGAGCAATTCGAGGCTGTTCACCAGGCTTCGATTGTCCGGTTTCATTTCGAGATGGGACCGCACCAGCACACGCGCCGGCTCGGGCAAGGAGCCGGCGACGTAATGCGCCATCAATGCATCGATCGTGTCGATCTGCTCGTGAACCATGTCGATTTCGGTCACGCCCCGTTGCCGCGCTCCGTTTTCGCTTTGTCGTCATCCGTACGGAGAAAGTCAATCTTCGGATCACCCGCTCGCGGCGGGATTGCCGGCCATTCGTCATTTCGGGGGAGGAAGGCCAAATTTTATCGTGCCCGACAGAGGCGTGGAATAGCATTTCTTGCCAACTCAGCCTTGTGAAGGGAAAAGACCGTTCCTAAAGTAAGAGTTCGAATAGAGGCAGATTCCATGACCTTCCACCCTTCCGTCCTCGAAGCCATCGGCAACACCCCCCTGATCAAGCTCAAGGGCGCTTCGGCTGCGACCGGCTGCACCATTCTCGGCAAGGCGGAGTTCCTGAACCCCGGCCAGTCGGTGAAGGATCGCGCGGCGCTCTACATCATCCGCGACGCGGAGCGGAAAGGTCTGCTTCGGCCCGGCGGCGTCATCGTCGAAGGCACGGCCGGCAATACCGGCATCGGGCTGACGCTGGTCGCCAAAGCACTCGGCTACCGCACCGTCATCGTCATCCCGGAAACGCAGAGCCAGGAAAAGAAGGACGCGCTGAAGCTGCTCGGCGCCGAACTCGTCGAAGTGCCCGCCGTTCCCTACAAGAACCCGAACAATTACGTGAAGGTCTCCGGGCGGCTCGCCGAGCAGTTGGCGAAGACCGAGCCGAACGGGGCGATCTGGGCAAATCAGTTCGACAACGTCGCCAACCGCCAGGCGCATATTGAAACGACCGCTCGGGAAATCTGGAGGGATACCGACGGCAAGGTCGACGGCTTCATCTGCTCCGTCGGCTCCGGCGGTACGCTGGCCGGTGTCGCCGCCGGCCTGAAGGCTTTCAATGCGAACGTCAAGATCGGCATCGCCGATCCCGACGGCGCCGCTCTTTATGAATTCTATCAGAACGGCACGCTAAAATCCGAGGGATCCTCGATCACCGAGGGCATCGGCCAGGGCCGCATCACCGCCAATCTCGAAGGTTTCACGCCTGATTTCTCTTATCGGGTCTCCGATGCCGAAGCGCTTCCCTATCTTTTCGACCTCGTCGAAAACGAAGGCCTGTGCCTCGGCGGCTCGACGGCGATCAACATTGCCGGTGCCGTCAAACTCGCTGGAGATCTCGGCCCCGGTCACACAGTGGTGACGATCCTCTGCGACTACGGCAACCGCTATCAGTCGAAGCTCTTCAATCCGGATTTCCTGACCTCGAAGGGACTGCCCGTTCCGGGCTGGATCGCCAAATCGTCCGAGATAGACGTTCCCTACGAACCCGCGTGAGACCCCATGCCCGTCAATGCCCTCTATCGTGACGACTTCTATCTCTCGACATGCGAGGCGATCGTCACCGCCGTTCACGAAGACGGGGGCATCGAACTGGACCAGACCTGTTTCTATGCGACATCAGGCGGCCAGCCAGGCGATACCGGAGCGCTTGAACGCGCCGACGGCTCCAAGATCGCACTCGGCCAGACGAAGCACGGCCCGAGCAAGGATATCGTCATCCATGTGCCGCTCGAAAACGAGCCGCTGCCTGATGTCGGCGAAAAGCTGGTGCTGCATGTCGACTGGCAGCGCCGCTACAAGCTGATGCGCATGCACACGGCCTGCCACCTGCTGTCCGTCGTCTGCTCCTATCCGATCACCGGGGCTGCCGTCGGCGAAGAGGAAAGCCGCGTCGATTTCGATATGACCGAGACGATCGACAAGGACGCGGTAACGGCCAGGCTGATGGAACTGGTCGCCGAGAATCATCCGGTCTATCTGCAATGGATTACCGACGAGGAACTTGCGGCCAACCCCGATATCGTCAAATCGAAGAACGTGCGCCCACCGATCGGGCTCGGGCGCGTCAGCCTCGTCTGCATCGGCGAGAACTCCTCGATTGACAGCCAGCCCTGCGGCGGCACACATGTCTCGGAAACACAGGAAGTGGGCCAGATCCATATCGCCAAGATCGAGAAGAAGGGCAAAGAAAATCGGCGCTTCCGCATCCGATTCGGCACGCCCGGCGATGAAGCCTGACCATCAAGGGAGAGCATAATGAGTGAGACCAAGAGCCGTTTCGTCGTCTCGGCCGATTGGCTGCAGGCCGAACTCGGGAAACCGGATCTGCGCGTGCTGGATGCCTCCTTCTATCTGCCGGCGCAGAAGCGCGATGCCGACGCCGAATATGCCGCCGGCCATATTCCCGGCGCCATCCGTTTCGACCAGGACAAGATCGCCGACCATTCGACCTCGCTGCCCCACACGATCCCCTCGCCCGATTATTTCGCCGCTGAGGTCGGCAAGCTCGGCATCAGCGAGAACGACCGCATCGTCGTCTATGACGGTATCGGCCTGTTCGCCTCGCCGCGCGTCTGGTGGCTGTTCCGGGTGATGGGGGCAAAAAATGTCTTCGTGCTCGACGGTGGCCTCGACGGCTGGAAGGCCGAGGGTCGTGCGCTCGAAACCGCCGTGCCCAGCCCTGCGGCGGCGGTCTTCACGCCCGATTTCGACGCGAGCCGCGTGGTGACGCTCGATACGATGCGCGACATCGTCGCAAGCGGCGCGATGCAGATTGCCGATGCCCGCAGCGCCGGCCGTTTCGCCGCCGCCGAGCCCGAGCCGCGTGCCGGCATGCGCTCCGGCCATATGCCCGGCGCCCGCAGCCTGCCTTCCGGCGTTTTCGCCAATCAGGGCCGGTTCAAATCGCTGCCCGAACTCCGCCGGACGATCGAGGATGCCGGCATCGATCTTTCGAAGCCCGTCGTCACCTCCTGCGGCTCGGGCATAACAGCTGCGATCATCACGCTGGCGCTGGAATCGCTCGGCCATCACGACAACAAGCTCTATGACGGCTCATGGAGCGAATGGGGCAGCCGTGAGGATACGCCTATCGTCACCGGCCCGCCGACGCCTGATAAAGCCTGATCGCCATGGGAAAGACGCCCGCTTCGCTCAAAGCCCACATCACCCGGCTGGAAATGACGGCGCCGCCGAAGGCGAGCATGCCCGTGCCCGTCAATATTCAGACGGCGATCATGCGCGCGCCTGCGATCCCGCTGCCGTTCTATCGCTACCTCTACCGGCAGGTCGGCGCGCGCTGGCAATGGGTGGACCGGCTGCGCATGAGCGACGAGCAACTTGCCCAGACGCTGAACGACAAGCGCAACAATATCAGCGTTCTCTATGTGAACGGCGCACCCGCCGGCTTCTATGAATATTTCTGCGAGGACGAGGATACGATCGAGCTCAGCCATTTCGGCCTGATCGAACATGCGCTCGGCCTCGGCATCGGCAAATGGTTTCTGCTGCAGGCGCTCTACGCCATCTGGTCGCTCAATCCGAAGCGGGTCACCACCACGACAAACAATCTCGATCACCCGCGCGCGCTGCAGCTCTATCAGATGTACGGCTTCTCGCCGGTTTCGACCGGTACAGGCATTGTCCGGCCGCTCAGCGACAAGGAGTTGCTGGAGATGGCCCGGAAAGGCTGAGGGCGGATTTTCCGACCCCGCCGAAGTGGCTTACGATTCGTCTTTTTCAAGGGGAGATACCGACGACTTGCCCTTGTCAGGCCAAGCGGAACGAAGCGCCTTCCATAAATCTCCCAACAACACGATCGTCCCGACGCCGCGTCTCTCTCTTACGAATTGATCGAGATCCGTCCGGTCTTTCTTTTGTTCGTCTTTCACAGCAAACCACCCACCTTTTCAAAAGCTAATCCTGACGCATCGTATGCTTACGCCCATCTTATGAGACGGACGTCATGGTTCAAAAATCAATTGGATCACAAACTCCACGTTTTTTCGACAATTCGACGTCTCCAAGCAGTGTTCCATGCGATCGTCCACCACCCTGCGGACGCGCAAGAAACGGGTGGCTTGAGCAGCCGCCCAGATGCAAATTCATGGCGATCACAAGGAGATCTGCCATGACCGCCATTCGTTTTGCCGCCATGCCGACTGCCGATGCCAGAGCCCTCTGGAACGGCGGCCGCGACGCCTATGATAATCTGCCCGAGACAATGACATCAGACGGTGACGGCAACCCTTGCCGCCATTGCCTGCAGAATATCGGAGAGGGCGACGAGTTTCTGGTTTTCGCCTACAGGCCCTTCCCGGAGCTGCAGCCCTATGCCGAGACCGGGCCGATTTTCCTGCACAAGAACCCTTGCAAGCGCTACGCCGCCGAAGAGATACTGCCGCCGGTGCTCACGACCAGCCCCGACTTCATCGTCCGCGGCTATGGCGAGAACGACCGTATCGTCTACGGCACCGGGGCGGTGACCGAGATCGCCGATATTCCGGCCTATGCCGAGACATTGCTGGCGCGACCTAGTATCGCTTACGTGCATGTGCGCTCGGCGCGCAACAACTGCTTCCAATGCCGGATCGACAAGGTAAAAGCGCCGGCCTTTGCAGAGACCGGCGCCTTAACTTGACCTTGAGTCAGGCAGCTTACGCAACGTTAAGCACACTCTCCGGCGCGAAGGCCTCGTAGCCGAGCGCCTCGGCGACCGGCTTGTTGGTGATGCGGCCCTTGTGAACGTTGAGGCCGTTCCTCAGATGCTTGTCTTCGGCGATGGCGCGCAGGCCGCGGTCGGCAAGCGCCAGGCCATGGACGAGCGTCGCATTGTTCAGCGCATGCGCCGAGGTGACGGGGACTGCGCCCGGCATGTTGGCGACGCAATAATGCACCACGCCGTCGACCTCGTAGGTCGGGTCGGAATGGGTCGTCGCATGCGAGGTCTCGAAGCAGCCGCCCTGGTCGATGGCGACGTCGACGATGACGGCGCCCTTCTTCATGCCGGATAGCATCTCGCGGGTGACGAGCTTCGGCGCTGCGGCACCGGGGATCAGCACGGCGCCGATAATCAGATCGGCCGAGAAGACCTCCTCCTCCAGCGCCTGGATGCTGGAATAGCGGGTGTGGATGCGGCCGGAGAAAATATCGTCGAGCTGGCGCAGGCGCGGCAGCGACCTGTCGAGGATGCTGACATCGGCGCCAAGGCCGGCGGCCATCCGGGCCGCGTGCAGGCCGACGACACCGCCGCCGATCACCGTGACCTTGGCCGGGAGCACACCGGGCACGCCGCCGAGCAGGACACCAAGGCCGCCATTGGCCTTCTGCAGGGCGGTTGCTCCCGCCTGGATCGACAGGCGGCCGGCGACCTCGGACATCGGCGCCAGCAGCGGCAGGCCGCCGCGCTCGTCGGTCACCGTTTCATAGGCGATCGCGGTGACGCCGGAGGCGATCAGTCCCTTGGTCTGTTCGGGATCGGGTGCAAGATGCAGATAGGTGTAGAGTAGCTGACCGTCGCGAAGCTGCGCCCATTCGGAGGGCTGCGGCTCCTTCACTTTGACGATCATGTCGCACTTTTCGAAAATATCCCTCGCGGAGGCGGCAATCTTCGCGCCCGCCGCGGCATAAGCGGCGTCATCGGCGCCGATGCCGGCGCCCGCCTTCGTCTCCACCCAGACTTCATGGCCATGGGCGACGTATTCGCGCACCGAAGCCGGCGTCAGGCCGACGCGATATTCATGATTCTTGATTTCCTTCGGGCAACCGACACGCATTGGCGTTCCTCTCCTGTCATCTCCGCAATCGCGGATCTCCTCAGACGATGAATCCAACCACCAAGGCCGCGAAATGTCCTTGCAAAGACGATTTGCAGAGAGGCGTTTTTTCGGCGATTATTGTGTTCTTCCTCCTTTTCTTCGAAGGTTCTTCGAATGGCTGATCTCGATACCATCGATCTTGCGATTCTCAAGGCGCTGCAGGCCAATGCCCGGATCACCAATGCCGAGCTTGCCGAGAAGATCGGACTGTCGCCTTCGGCCTGTTCGCGCCGGCTCGACATCCTGGAAAGAAGCGGCGTCATCGACGGCTACCATGCGCGGCTTTCGCACAAGGCGCTCGACTACAAGATGATCGCCATCGTGCATATCTCGCTCTCGGGCCAGTTCGCCAAGACGCTGGCGGAATTCGAGGCGGCGGTGAAGCTCTGCCCCAACGTGCTCGTCTGTTATCTGATGTCGGGCGAATATGACTATATTCTCAGGGTCGCCGCCCGGGATCTCGAAGATTACGAGCGGATCCACCGCGACTGGCTTTCGGCCCTGCCCCATGTCGTCAAAATCAATTCGAGTTTCGCGCTCAGAGAAATCATCGACAAGCCGAATGTCGGGCTTTGAGGCCTTGCATATTTGCCGAAAGCCTGCCCAGACTTTTCATGCGCGCGGGCGTTTCCCGCTCATTGGCAAATCATGACATCGAAGACCCACGGCTATATTTTCGCCCTGCTGGCGCTCACCATCTTTTCGCTGCAGGACGCCATCTCCAAACACCTGGCATCCGCCTATCCGCCGATCTTCGTGACGATGATCCGCTACTGGGCTTTCGCGCTTTTCACCATCGTCCTCGCCTCGAAGATGCGCGGCGGCCTCAAAGCGACGGCCCGCACCAAGCGCCCCTTCCTGCAGGTGACGCGCGGCGTACTGCTTGCGGTCCAGGTGGTTCTGGCCATCACCTGTTTTGCCGTGATCGGCCTTGCCCGTTCACAGGCGATCTTTTCTGCGACGCCGATCCTGATCGCGCTGCTGGCGATGCCGATCCTCGGTGAACGGGTCGGGTGGCGGCGGTGGGCGGCGATCGGCGCCGGACTTTTCGGGGTGCTGCTGATCCTGAAGCCGGAAGGTGAATTTTTCGATGTGAAACTGCTTATCGCTGTCGCTTCCTGCTTCAACTTCGCCTTCTACGTCATCGCCACCCGTCTCGTCAGCCGCGACGATTCGTCGATGACGAGCTTTTTCTATACCGGCGTCGTCGGGGGCGTGACGATGACGCTGATCGGGCCGTTCTACTGGAGCTGGATGTCGCCGGGCGACTGGGGCTGGATGGCGCTCGTCTGCATGACCAGCATTTCCAGCCATTATTTCCTGATCCGTGCCTACGATATTCTCGATGCCGCCGCCGTCCAGCCGCTGACCTATCTGTCGCTTGTCTACGCCTCGATCATCGGCGTGACGATCTACGGAGAAACGTTGAGCTTCAACATGATCGTCGGCTCGGTCATCGTGGTTGGAGCCGGCATCTTCACCGTCTGGCGTGAACATGTGGTGGGGCGCAGGACGGCCGCCGCTGGAGCGCTGCGCGTAGAATAGGCCCCGAAAAACGTTCGACGCAGGATATCTTCGTTTTGTCGGTGTCGCTTATCGTCCGGTTCATCGTCGCATTTCAATGCACATGAGTAGAGCGATCACTCTACTTTTTTCTCATGACAACGAGAAAAGAGAAAATCGCCGGTGATCTCGACCGCCAGTTTGCGGAGATGGGTTTCGCCGAACAGGGCGTCGAGGCATTGCGAGCGGGAGCCGACGTGTCTTTGCGGACGCTTTATAAGTATTTTCCGAGCCGCGAAGCGATGGTGGTCGGAGCGCTGGAGCACCGCGACAAAGCGTATTTCGACTGGCTCGCAGGCGGGCCGGAGGGCGGGATCGGCCATGTTCTCCATCCAATCGTTCGACTCGGTGACTGGTTGCGCGAAGTGGCGAACACCGGCTGTCTCTTTCTCAATGCGTTGGCGGAACATCCGGACAGCGCCGCTATTCGCGAGACCGTCCTGGACCATAAGGCACGGCTCGCAGATGAATTTCGCATCCGTCTTCAGACCATTGCCCCTGACAAAGACATAGAGCGGCTCGCCGAAACGCTTTTCCTCCTGCACGAAGGCATGACGCAGACTGCGCGCCTGCAGGGACGAGATCGGGCGACTGAGGCGGCACTTCGCGCGGCGAAAGCGGCGTTGGCGGCGGAAGGTATCGTCCCCGATGCAGACCTCTTCGGTGAACCTATTATCAGCTTCCAATCCTGAGGTGATCGAAATGAGATTTTCCGAAAAGAAAGTCCTTGTAACAGGTGCTGCCGGCGGTATCGGTGCGGCCATCGTGCGCCAGCTTCGCGCCGAGGGAGCGCGCGTGGCGGTGGCCGACCGCGATGTTTCAGGTATCGAGGCCGAAGCTCGTCTGCCCGGCGACCTTCTCGCGGCGGCCTATGCCGACGGGTTGCCACAGGCCGCCTTCGAGGCGCTCGGTGGTCTCGACGTCGTCGTCAACAATGCCGGCGTCATCACCCGTGGAAAGGTGACCGAAACCACGGACGCCGATTGGGACCTCTCCGTGGGGGTCAACATGCTGGCGCCGTTTCGGATCAGCCGTGCGGCGATCCCGCTTCTGGCGGCCGGAGGCGGTGGCGCGATCGTCAACACGGCGTCCTGCTGGGGCCTGCGCCCCGGTCCCAACCATGCCGTCTACTGCATGACCAAGGCGGCCATTGCCTCGCTGACACAATGCATGGGCATGGACCATGCCCACCAGAACATCCGCATCAATGCGGTCTGCCCGAATGAAGTCAACACGCCGATGCTGCGCACAGGCTTCATCAAGCGCGGCTTCGATCCGGATACGGCGGTTGCCGAACTTGGCAAGACCGTACCGCTTGGCCGCATCGCCGAGCCGGAGGATATTGCCGATGTCGTGCTCTTCCTCGCGTCGGACGCTGCCCGCTACCTGTGCGGCACGCTGGTCGAGGTGAACGGCGGAAAGGCGGTGGGCTGATGCGTTTCGAAGGAAAGGTTGCGCTGGTCACCGGTGGCCGTTCCGGCATCGGTCAGGCGATTGCCCGGAGATTGCGAAATGAGGGTGCGCAGGTCTTTACCGCCCAGCGTGGCGAAGACCAGGAATTTGCGAGTTTTCCGGTCGATTTCGCCGATCCCGCCTCGGCGGGCCGGGCGGTTGAACGGGTGGTCACAGATGCCGGGCGGCTCGATGTGCTCGTCAACAATGCGGGCATGATGCAGGAAGCGCTCACCGAGGACATGACGCTGGTGGATTGGGAGCGGAACATCGCCGTCAATCTCACCACGCCCTTCATGCTGATCAAGGCCGCCCTGCCGCATCTCAGAGCGTCGACGGGCACCATCGTCAATATCGGCTCGATCGAGGGTCTGGGATCGAACCCGAAACATGCGGCCTATTGTGCGTCCAAGGCCGGTCTTCACGGCCTGACGCGGGCAATCGCGATCGATCACGGAGCCGAGGGCATCCGCTGCAATGCGGTTGCCCCAGGCTGGATCGATACCGACCTCAACGTGGATTTCATCGAGAGCATGCCGGATCCGCAGGCCTTCCGCCGAGAGATCGGCCGCATCCATCCGATCGGACGGACAGGAAGGCCGGAAGAAGTGGCGGCGCTGGTCGCCTGGCTTGCCTCACCGGAAGCCGGCTTTGTCACCGGCCAAGTCTGGACCATCGATGGCGGGCGCATGGCGAAGCTGAGCCTGCCCTGAATGAATGTGGGATGGCGAGTGCAACGGTTTGCTTATCACGCCGGCGCGTGAAACAGATCTAGAAAATGCTGAATCGCTCATATGATCGTTTCAGTGCAATTTTAGCCAAGCCACTAAAACCATTTCAATTTTCGGACGCTATGTTCCCCTCCTGTATCCAAGGGAGACAGTATGACCCGCAACTTGAAAATCACGGCGCGGAAGGCCGATCGGCAGAACTGCCGTGTCTTCGGCAGCGTCAAATATCTGAACAGCGAAATAGATGTCCGCATTCTCAACCTGTCGGTGACCGGCGCCGCTCTGGAGACGAAGACGCCGCTCCACGCCGCCTCCGGCAGCAAGGTGCGCATCGAAGCCGAAAATATCGGACTGCTCGAAGGCATCATCCGCTGGAAGCACAATGGCCGTATCGGCGTGCAGTTCGATGTGAATTCGAATGCCCGGGCACAGGTCTCCTCCTATTTCCGCTTTTTCCATAAGGAAATACGGCCGGTGCTGGCTGTGCGCCAGCTGAGAGCCGCGACCAGCGGCGACCGCCCACCCCATTCGGCAACGCCGACGCTGAAATCGTAAGGCCGTACCGCTTCTGCGCCGAGGAGCGGCTGAAATCGTCCAGGAACTGCGGTTGGCGTGGGGTGCCGCCCGCAGGCGATGGAGCCTGAAGACTTTTCGTCGTCGCCAGCGGCTTCTCCACATTGCCGTAAAGCGCCTGCGTCTTGTCGACCAGCCTGGACGCGATGCGCCTGAAATCTTTAATCGTTGGCAATGACGACTTTGCCCGCCCCTCCGCGAGGGGCAACCGGAAGACTCCACCATAGATTGCAATTAAAACCATTGCGCCGTTGCCGCTGATTGTTTGCCGTCCTGTCATTTTCGCAGTGTACTCCTCGCCAAATCGTCCTAATTCTGACGGGCCGGACGATGTTTTTTGAAGGAGAGTTCACATGTCTTCCATTTTCGACGTTGGCGTCATGAGCCGCCGTTCTCTGCTCGGCGGGCTTGCCGCCACTTCCGCCCTGGTGCTGCTGCACCCTTTCAGCGCGCGCGCCAGCGCCAACCAGGCGCATCTCCGGCTGATGGAAACGACGGATATTCACGTCAACGTCTTTCCCTATGACTATTATGCCGACAAGCCGAACGACACGATGGGTCTTTCCCGCACCGGGACGATCATCGACAATATCCGCGCCGAGGCCGTCAATTCGCTGCTGATCGACAACGGCGACGTGCTGCAGGGCAATCCGATGGGCGACTACATGGCCTATCAGCACGGCATGAAGGACGGCGACGTCCATCCCGTGATCAAGGCGATGAACACGCTCGGCTATACGGTGGGAACGCTCGGGAATCACGAATTCAACTACGGCCTCGACTTCATGTTCAAGGTCCTGTCCGGCGCGAACTTCCCCTTCGTCTGCGCCAACCTGACCAAAGGCCAGCTTGCTTCGAACCCGAAGCAGGACGAGCTCTTCTTCAAGCCCTACGTCATCGTGGAAAAGCAGATCAAGGACGGCGCCGGCAATGAGAGCCCAGTCAAGATCGGCTTCATTGGTTTCGTGCCGCCGCAGATCATGCTCTGGGATATCAAGAACCTCGAAGGCAAGGCGCAGACGCGCGACATCGTCGAGGCTGCCAAGGCCTGGGTTCCGGCGATGAAGGAAGCCGGCGCCGATATCGTCATCGCGCTCTCCCATTCCGGCATCGACGGAGCTGCGCCGTCCGAAAAGATGGAAAACGCCTCGCTGCATCTCGCCGCCGTCGAAGGGATCGATGCGATCTTCACCGGCCATCAGCATCTCGTCTTCCCCGGCCCGAAGAGCTGGGACGGCATCGCCAATGCCGATCCCGTCAAGGGCACGCTGCATGGCAAACCCGCCGTCATGGCCGGCTTCTGGGGTTCGCATCTTGGCCTCATCGACCTGCTGCTCGAAAAGGACGGCAACAGCTGGAAGATCGTCGATTTCACCTCGGAAGCACGGCCGATCTACCATCGTGACGACAAGAAGAAGGTGGTTGCCGACTACGCCGACAAGAAGGAAGTGGTCGAGGCGGCAAAGGCCGAACACGAGGCGACACTCACCTATGTCCGCACGCCCGTCGGCAAGACCTCAGCACCGCTCTATTCCTACTTCGCGCTCGTCGCCGACGATCCCTCCGTGCAGGTCGTCAGCCAGGCCCAGACCTGGTACATCAAGCAGATGCTCGCCGATACCGCGTTCAAGGATCTGCCGGTGCTGTCGGCGGCGGCACCCTTCAAGGCCGGCGGCCGCGGCGGCGCCGACTACTATACCGACGTTCCGGCCGGTGACATCGCCATCAAGAACGTCGCCGACCTCTATCTCTATCCGAACACGGTGCAAGCTGTTGCGATCACCGGTGCACAGGTGAAGAACTGGCTGGAAATGTCGGCCGGCATGTTCAATCACATCGAGGCCGGCTCGAAGGATGCGCCGCTGCTCAACAGCGACTTCCCATCCTACAATTTCGACGTCATCGACGGCGTGACCTACCAGATCGACCTGTCGCAGCCGCCGAAATATGATTCCTCAGGCAAGGCGATCAATCCGGATGCCAACCGCATCCAGAACCTCGCCTTCGACGGCAAGCCGATCGATCCGGCCCAGAAATTCGTCGTCGTCACCAACAATTACCGCGCCGGCGGCGGCGGCAGTTTCCCGGAGATCGCCGCCGACAAGGTGATCTTCCAGGCGCCAGATACCAACCGTGACGTCATCGTCCGCTATGTCCACGACCAGGGCACGATCAATCCGTCGGCCGATGCGAACTGGACCTTCAAGCCGCTGCCGGGCACGACGGCGACCTTCGAAAGCGGCCCGAAGGCAAAGCAGTTCCTCTCGGCAGTCAAGAGCGTCAAGATCGAGGATGCCGGCGACGGCGCCGACGGCTTCTCGAAGTTCAGGCTGGTTCTCTAACCGGAAGAAAATTTCGAGGAAGGCGCCCCCGCGCCTTCCTCATTCGGCCGCGAGCGGCGGTGCGGTGTCACGCAGTTCCGCCATCTCGGCATGGAAATCGGCCTGGTTCGGGCAATGGGAAAGCCGTGTGCGGAAGGCGTCGATCATCCAGCTGGCGGCCGGTCCGGGCGGGTTGGCGAGCTGTCGCATCGAATAGATGGCATACTCGCCCTGTTCATAGGCATCCAGATCGAGATGGATGAGCGCGCCGCTGCGCAGATCGTCATGGATGATGGATGCAGGAAGGCCGCCCCAGCCAAGGCCGGCTTTAATAAGCTGGTGCTTCATCGCAATATCGCTGACGCGCCACGTCTTGTAGGACAGAACATTGAAATCCCGCCCCTTCGTCCGGCCCGACGCGTCGGTGACAACGAGCTGCACTTCTTCGCGCACGTCGCCAAGCGTTAGCGGCCGGTCTATTTGGGCAAGCGGATGGTTGGGCGCGGCAACGGGCAACATGAAGGAATGGCCGATCCGCTCGGTGACGACGGAATCGTCCTGCCTGAGGACTGCGCCGCCAATCCCGATCGTCACCTTGCCGCTGAGGACGAGGTCCATCACCACGCCGAGCTCGCCAACATTGAGGTTCAACGCAACGGATGGAAATCTTTCGCGGAATTCGTGCAGCACGTCCACGACGGCCCGCGATGGCACCATGACGCTGATGGCGACGGAAACCTCGGCTTCGAGGCCCTCCCTCAGGCTCTTGACGCGCGCCCGCATGACCTGCAGGTCACCAAGGATTCGCCGCGCATCCTCCAGCATCGCCTTGCCCGCATCCGTCAGCTTCGGCTGGCGAGCGCCGGAGCGCTCGAAAAGCGGCATTTCAAGCTGGGCCTCCAGATTGGCGATCGTATAGCTGACGACCGACTGGGCGCGGTTCAGCGCCCGTGACGCGGCCGAAAAGCTGCCGGTCTCGGCAACGGTCAGAAATACCTGCAATTGATCCAGAGTCGGGTTCGGAAGCATCTTCCATCCATTCCATCGATAGTTTCGATCGACATTATCACCGTTTTTTCGATAGCAGGCCAGACCTATTTTGCCTCTCGACACCGCGGCTCATCTCCCAGCAACGGGCCGTCAAATCCAATTCGAAAGGAAATGCACCATGTCGTCCATCCTTCTTCTGACGTCCAGCCCGCGTGCCGAATCGCTCTCGACGCCGATCGCCGTCGATCTCGCCGAAAAGCTGAAGAACCAGAAGCCGGGCAGCGTCGTCGTCCGCCGCGACCTCGCCGCCAATCCGCTGCCGCATATCGATGACCTGTTCACCGGCGCGATCCGCAAGCCGGCGGAAGCCCGCACCGCCGAAGAAATCGCAGCCATCAAGACGTCCGACGAACTCGTCAACGAACTGCTGGCCGCCGACACGATCGTCATCAGCACCGGCCTGATCAACTTCAACATCTATTCCTCGCTGAAGACCTGGATCGACAACGTCGCCCGCGCCGGCCTGACCTTCAAGTACACGGAAACCGGCCCGGTCGGCCTGGTGACCGGCAAAAAGGTTTATGTCGTGCTCACCTCCGGCGGCGTCTACTCGCAGGGACCGGCAGCTCCGTTGAACCATGCCGTGCCGTACCTGAAGTCGGTTTTCGGCTTCCTCGGCATCACCGATGTTGAAACCATCTATGTCGAAGGCCTCGCCTTCGGCCCGGAAGCTGCCGAAAAGGCCATCGACGCCGCCAAGTCGCGCGTTCAGGAAATCGCGCTGGCTGCCTGATCGGCTCTCATCGCCTACTGTCGTGCAGCGGCCGGCTTTCGCCGGCCGTTTGTCATTTGTCGATGTCGGCGACAAAATCCCGGATCGTCGCGAGAATTTCGGCCGAGAGATCCTCATCGGCAGAAATCCTGGCAAGGCCGACGCCGCCCGCCATCATCGCGAAGGCCATGATCGCCTTACGTCGCCTTTCGCCTTCGTCCGCTCCCGCAGCCTTGCTTGCCAAAGCTTCGAAATTACGCCTGAGCCCGGCCGTCGCGATCGCCCTCGCCTTCTCGCCGCTGCGGGATAGATCGGAGGTCAGCGCAGCAAAAGGACAACCTTCACCGGGATTGTCGCGATGATAGGCGCTGACATAGCGATCGGCAATATCGGCCGCGGTCATCTCCGCCGGGTTCAGTCCTTCGGCCTCAAGCCCGCGTCCCCATGAATCGAAGGCGAACTGGACTGCCTCGGCGACGAGATCGTCGCGGGAGGCGAAGTGCTTGTAGAAGCCGCCGACAGTCAGCCCGGCCTCCTTCATCAGGTCGGCGACGCCGATACCGTCAAGCCCCTCCTCGCGCAGCCGCCTCGATGCGGTCTCGACGATCTTCTCGTGCGTCTTCTGCTTTTCCAGTTGCGAACGCCCCATCGGATTCTCCCTGCATTGCCTCTTGACTTACATGGATTACAATCATAATCCTCATAGATAACGATCATAATCCAGATCGTTGTCATTTCCAAGAGGAGCATGCATCATGCGTCTAAGAAACAAGGTCGCCCTGATCACCGGCGGCAACAGCGGTATCGGTCTTGCAACCGCCAAGGTGTTCATCGATGAGGGTGCCAAGGTGGTGATCACCGGCCGCAACCCGGAAACGCTTGCCGCCGCCGAAAAGGCGCTTGGGGCCGGCGTGCTGGCGCTGAAGGTCGACGTCACCGATGCCGCCGCCACCGAGAAGGCTTTTGCGGAAGCTGCCGCAAAAGTCGGCAAGTTCGACATCGTCTTCGCCAATGCCGGCATCGGCGGCGCGACACCGCTCGGCGACACGTCGCCGGAGCAGTTCGATCGGATCATCAGCACCAATCTGACGGCAGTGTTCTTCACCGTGCAATCGGCCCTGCCGCATCTCAACGACAGCGGCTCGGTGATCCTCAACGGCTCGGTGCATGCCGTGCTCGGCGCTCCCGGCTGGTCGGCCTATGCGGCCACAAAGGCTGCGGTGCGCGCGATGACGCGCAATATGGCGTCGGAACTCGCACCGCGCGGCATCCGCGTCAACCAGGTGACTCCCGGCGGCACGAAGACACCGATCTGGTCGCCGATGGCACCCACAGAAGATGCGATGTCGGCGCTCGAGGCTCGCATGGGCGGTCTGAGCCCGCTCGGCCGCATGAGCGAAGCCGACGAAATCGCCAAGGCGGCGCTCTATCTGGCGTCGGACGATTCCGCCAATGTCACCGGCATCGAGATCACCGTCGACGGCGGCATGACAAGTGCGCCGTCCGGCGCCAAGATCTTCCGCGCCGCCTGAGCAAATCGGACCCGGGCAACGCCAAACTTGCCCGGGTCCCCATCTTGCTCCCGACTTCGGTCCGTCGCCGAAGGCTTCCTATTTCTCCGCGAAGGACGTTTTGCCGATTGTCGCGCGGTGGGCAATACGAAACAGGACGATTGCTGAATTCAGGCCGGCAAGCAGGAGCAAGACATAGAGCATCGCCTGAATGCCGGAGGAAACGATCAGATTGCCGGCGATCAGCGGGAAGCCGAAGACGCCGATGAAATAGGACAGCGAGAACAAGAGAAGCGATTGCGGCATAAGCCCCTTGGGCGCCTCATTTGCGGCCAGCCCATTGATGACGGAATAGGTCAGCCCATAGCCGAGGCCGAGCACCGCCGCAGCGGCGAGATAGGCGAGCTGATTTGATGTCACCACCAGGAACAGCAGGATGGATGCCAGCGTCAGGCTCGTCAGCACCAGAAGCGAATAGAATGGGTCCTTCTTGACCACATATCCCGCCACGAACAACCGGCTCAGGATGGCGGCCGACATGAAACCGATAAAGAACAGCGAATAATCGAAGCCGTGTGCCTTGGCGTAGCTTGTCTGAAAGCTGGAAAGCCCGCCGAAAATCGCGCCGCCGATTCCGACCATGGCGATGGAATAGATCGCCGGCGACGCAATCACCTGACGGGCTGCGGCAAAGGAGATCTTGTTGACATGCGGCAAAATCTTGCCGGCATTGGTCAGCCGCAGATGTAGATAAAAGTAAAGTGCACCGCCGACGAGACTGGACAAGAATGCAAAGGCGAAGGCCGTCTCGATCGGCATGGACCAGCCGGTGGCAATGCGGCCAATGATCGGTCCGGCGCCGATGCCCGACATCATCGATCCCGATAGCAGGGCAAAGAACCGGATCCGATGCTCGGGTTCGGTGATCGCCGCGACCAGGATAGGCCCAAGCGCATAAAAGGTGCCCCAGCCGATGCCAAGGACGAAACCGACAGTCATCAGGCTCAGCCCGGCTGCGGGGACCATGGCGAATCCCAGCCCAGATGCCGCCAGAAACAGCCCGGAAACCGCCACCGCCCGCGCCGAGCCGATGGCATCGGCGATGTGGCCGGACAGGATGACGAGAATGACGGTGCTGACCGTCGCCGCCGAGATGATCAGGCCGGCGAGCGCCTCGTTGCCGCCCCGTTGCCCGACCAGCACCGGGATCAGAAAGGTCACGCCATAGGCGATCGAAAGAAGAAATGCTCCGATGCACAAAACGGCAAATTCGCCGCCACCGACCTTCGTTCGCATAGCCGTATCACTCATGTCTCCACGCCCCTCGCAGAAAACTCATTCGTCGAGGCAATGGAGATCACGTTTGCATTTGCCGAACAAGCCGTTTTTATGATTTCCGTAAACCATTGAAAAGACAAATATCCGTAGAGATATGTTATTGTTTATACAACATCCTCAACGCCTGCCTCGCTCTGCCCCGACCAATGGTCCTGCAAGCCCGCTCCGTCACGTCCGCAAGGCGCGCGACCTGGCGAACCATCGTCGACCACGGAATTCTGGGTCCAACGACACGCGCAAAGAGGGAAAAAATTAGGCCGCCCGGCAAGAGAGGCTTCGTGTCAGGCCGATGGCCGCCAACCCCTGGTCTCCGGGGGCGGCAACGTGTCGAAGCTTGGCATCGGATGTGGAACATCCTGTGAAGAATCCGTCCGCCCTCGCCTGACGACTTGTATCTCGCTTTGGTTTATGCAATCTGTGGATGAATATTGCCGAGTTGGATCGGATATCGGGTGGACAAAAAGTTGGTGAGTGTACCCTGGGTCTGGAAATTGGGAGCCTTCGCCGCTGCTTGCGTCGCAATCCCGCTTCTGGGACGAATTGACTGGGAAGCCCTTGTGCTAGAGCACCAAACCCTCGTTACCGGTGTCCTTACCGTCATAGCCGCCCTTGGCATGATCGTCCAAATACGCGTCAGCGATCACAGGAATGACAAGCGGCCGGAGGGTTTCATGCTCAGGACGCCGACCGCTCAAACCCGCCGCCGCGACGACGAAGACGATTATTAAGCCGCTCTAAAGCGCGTCGCGATCTTTCAGATTCGCTCTTCTCGCTTCAGCTCTTTGTTTAAGCATGTCATTGCCACAAAACCGCTGCACATTTTTCGCGACATGCTTCAGCTAAGTTTCGCCACACCGGAACGGCCGACGACGCAGTTGCGGCCGCTCTTCTTCGCCGCATAGAGCCTGCCGTCGGCAGCCGTCAACACGGCGGTGAAATCGGCGCCGTCCTCGTCGGCGGTGGCGACGCCGATACTGACCGTGACCGGCCTGTTATCCGGCGTCCTGACGCTGGTCTCGATTGTCCAGCGCAAGCGCTCGGCAAGCAGCAGACCCTCTTCGTGGTCGGTGCCCGGACAGACGGCAACGAATTCCTCGCCGCCGAAGCGGAAGACGCGGTCGCTCGACCGCAATGTCGTGCCCAAACGCGCGGCGATCGCCTTCAGCACCTCGTCGCCCTGAAGATGACCGTAGCCGTCATTGACATCCTTGAAGTGATCGGCGTCGAGAATGAGGATGGTGGTGAACAGTCCCTGCCTCAGCGCTTCACTCAGCATCAGCGGCGCTTCCAGCTCCATGCGCGTACGATCGTAGACACCGGTCAGCATATCGCGGCCGGTGCGCTCCAGAAGATCGTTGTAGCGCTCACGGAATGTCAGGTCGCCGAACACGTCGCTGATCGAGCGTGCAGATATGGGCGCCCCGGTCCGGCGGATACGATATTCATAGATCGCGAACATCACGGCATAGAGACAGACAGCAAGCATTTTCGCCTTCCATCCGGCCCAGAATGCCGCAACCGGCACATCCAGGAAATAATGCAGCGCGGCGAAGAAGCCGATCTGGTCGAACGTCAGCAGCACGAATCCCGAAATCAGGAAACGCAGGACGACGCGCCGGCGGAAGAAATCGCCGAGCTTTTCGTAAAGCAGGATGATGCCGAGCGAATCGACATAGAGCAGCGCCGTGCCCCAGACCATCAGCCAGCCCATCTCCTTGAGAAAATCGACGTCTGGCGTGTGGTCGGCCGACATCTGCAGCGGAAGGTGCAGCTGCAGCACCCAGGCGATGCCGACCGTGAGCAGGTTGCCGAGGAACAGGCCATAGATCGGCTGGCGCACCGTTGCGGCATCCTCCTGCAGGTAAAGCATCAGGATCATCATCAGCTTGCCGGAGAAGAAGACGGATGAGCCCGGGGATACATCCCCGAACGGCAGCGAGACATAGAAGACCGCCGCCAGATAGGTTTCCATGAAATGCATGACGCCGAGCGCGGTCAGGAAAACCCCGAGGCCGAGCCGATGACGGAAATGCAGAAGCGTCACCATCAGCGCGAAATAGGCGACGGCTTCGACGGCAAAGAGAACGAGGTTGAGCGTCTCCATCACGGCAGCTCAGCGAGGGATGTCCGCCCCCGGTATTCTGCCGGCGCGGCTATGCCTTTGGTCGATCGTTCGAAAAAGTCAAACACGAGAGTGTCCCGCAAATCCTGCAGGCGATACCTTTCACCCCAATCCTTTAAGATTGCGTGAGCGAAGTCCCGGTCACTCGGTGCACCCGGGTCACAGGATTGAAAAACAAGAATAATCGTGGCCGGCATCAAGTGCTGACCCGGCGGATCCCGATTTCAGACCTGACGAAGCTTCTCGCCGTCACCGAAGAGTGATGGACCATGCTGATCAATGATCTGCTGCGCCTTGCGCACCGTGCATTCGAGCGCATCGTCGGACGAGGAAAACAGATCGGCGCGAATGAAATTGCGCACCAGAACCTCGTCGCCGATCTTCTTTTCGATGCGGCCGGCAAGGCGATACTGGCCGCCTTCCTTGCGAGGCTCCGCATAGATCGTGCAATCGCCGTAAAGCTGCGGCTCGCCGGAGGGACCTGCCGCTTCCGCGGCGGGTTTGCTGCCGCCGGAGAACATCGAAAAGAGATTTGAGATGAACGAAGCCATGTTCCGCCTTTAGCACGATGGTGCTGTTATCGCCAAGTCAAATGATCAGGTTGGCGAGGATCTCGTTTTCGGTGATATCCTCGTAACCCATGCCGGCAGCTTCGAAATTTCCGATCAACCGGGCGAAATTCTCCGGCGCCTTGGTTTCGATACCGATCAGGATCGAGCCGAAATTGCGCGCCGATTTTTTCAGATATTCGAAGCGGGCGATATCGTCGTCGGGTCCGAGCAGATTGAGGAAATCCCGGAGCGCCCCGGGGCGCTGGGCAAGCCGCAGGATGAAGTATTTCTTCAGCCCTGCGTAACGCATGGCTCTTTCCTTTACGTCAGGCAGCCGCTCGAAATCGAAATTGCCGCCGGAGACGACTGCGACGATGGTCTTGCCGCGGATCGCTTGGCGGTCCATCGCGGCGATCGCCGTCAGCGACAGGGCGCCGGCCGGCTCGAGCACGACACCTTCGACGTTCAGCATCTCCTGGATGGTGACGCAGATGGCGTTCTCCGGCATCAGTTGCACCTGTTCGGCCGGAAAATCGCAAAGAGCAGCAAAATTCAGGTCGCCGATGCGGGCGACGGCCGCACCGTCGACGAAATTGTCGACCTTGGCAAGCGTCGTCACCCTGCCCGCCTCGATACTGCGCCTGAGACTCGGCGCGCCGGCCGGCTCGGTGAAGACGAAGGCCGATTTCGGCACGGTGCCGTCGAGATAACCGGTAATGCCGGCGGCAAGCCCGCCGCCGCCGACCGGCAGGACGACTATATCAGGCACCGTTCCATCAGGCAGTTGCTGCATGATTTCGGCAGCGACGGTCGCCTGCCCCTCGATGATGTCGGCGTGATCGAAGGGCGGCACCATGACGCCGCCGATTGCCTCGACATGATCGCGTGCGGCCTGGTAGCACTGGTCGAAGAAGTCGCCGATCAGCCGGATGGTGATGAATTCGGCGCCGAACATGCGGGTCTTGTCGATCTTCTGCTGCGGTGTCGTCACCGGCATGAAGACGACGCCCGGCACGCCGAAATGGCGGCAGACGAAGGCAAAGCCCTGGGCGTGATTGCCGGCTGAGGCGCAGACGAAGGTCTTGCCGGCAGCACCCTGCCCGATCGCCTTGCGGAAGAAGTTGAAGGCGCCGCGGATCTTATAGGAGCGCACCGGCGAAAGATCCTCGCGCTTCAGCCAGATATCGGCCCCGTAACGCGCCGAGAGATGATCATTGAGTTGCAGCGGCGTTGCCGGAAAAAGGCTGCGCATTGCCTCTTCGGCGCTTTCGACATCAAGTCTCGTCACGGGCGTGATCCATTCTCATGATTACAGCGCCGCTATGGCACAGGCCGGCCGGCAAAAGAAAGCCCGCTTCGGCCATTTCCAGTTCGCCGCCGGCCTTGTTTACGAAAGGCTTTCTTAAGCCAACCGCAAAATTGGCGGCACATGAACTGATTTTAACTGTCAATGAAAAGGCCGGCCACTATATGAAGCCATGATGATCATCAAATACGCAAGACCGCTCGCCTGGCTGCTGCTCGCCTTCATCCTCTTCGTCACGGTTTCGCCGATCGGGCTGAGGCCGGAAACGGTCACGACGGTCGATACCGACCGCGCGGGCGCCTATGTTATTCTTGGCCTCGCCTTTGCGCTTGCCTATCCGAAACAGTGGAAACTGGTGGCCGTGCTGCTGATCGCCGGCTCGGTCGCCATCGAATATTTGCAGTATTTTGCGCCGACACGCCATCCGCGCCTGCATGATGCCGGCGTCAAGGCCGTAGGCGCCGCCCTCGGGCTGCTGGCCGGCTGGGTGATCAACAGGTGGCGCGAGAGCAAGGCGCCAAGCACCGTTCCTTTCGCAGAACGCTGATTATTCCTTCAGGTCAGAAACCACGCAACTGCACGGCCCAGAAGAACAGAGGTATCGCGGCCAGCGCTGTTCCAAGAACAAGCGCGACACTGGTCTTGAAGATCCGGATGCGCCGAACCTTTGCCCCACTCCAATCGTAAACCATCGTCTTACTCCCACAAGACAACACTTACTCAATCGCCGCGGCGCAATCCTTGCACCAAAAATGTCATTGTCAATCAATAACGCGCTTTTACACACAATATACAGCATATTCAAACCGGAATATGAAGGTGGTGCGGGCGAGCGGTATCGAACCCCGCGTCACCACGCCGATAGATTGCCGCCGAGAACCGAGTAGATTTGATCGGCACCGAGAATGACTGTGATCATATCAATGCAGCGCCCGCTTGATGCGCAACGGCGAGCAGGTCGCTTCCCCCGCTCGCCGTCATCTCGCTATAACACCGCAATCATCCACGATCAGCCGTCATAATGACCCGAGAATGCCGCCTCGGCCGACTGAACGGTGACAGCAACATTCACACCCTTTGTCACCGTCGCGCCGGTGGCGCGAAGATCGGTCACCGCTTTCAGGGCGCCCGCCTTGGGGGCCGGCAGCGGCAATACGGTGCCGGCGTCCAGATCAGCGACCCAGAGCCCGTCCTGACCTTCAACACTAATAACAACAACTGTAGCCATGTTTTTCCCTCTCTAACGATTGATGTTTAAAATCCAGCTTTCTTCAGGCCTTCACGATAAAGATCTTTATGCCACTGCTCTTTACTTGGAACTGCGGACAACCACTTGTCCACATCGAAGTCCGGATTGCCTTCACGAAACCTTCTCACGAAGATCCGCGCCTTGTCCGGATGGCCTAACATGGCCCAATTTGCAGCAGACAGTCTGTCGGCCAAATTGGGATCGGCCATCTGCCCGATATAGTCCAGCGACGCTTCGAATTCGCCGAGGGCATAGTTTGCTCCCGCAGCGGTCCAGAAATAAGTGTCGGGACCGAGCGGGTTCAGTTCAATTGCCCGCTCGATCTTTCGCAAGGCCATGGCGGGGAGCGAACAATGAACCAAGGTGTCGGCATAGTCGGCGATCACGTCGGCATAGTGGGGCGCAAGGCTTTCGGCCACTTCCATCGCTTCGGCGCTTTCGTCGAACGCGCCCTGCAACAGCTTGGCGACACCGCGCTCGCGATAGCCGTCGGCGAAGTCCGAGCGCATGTCGGTGGCCTGCTTGGCGAAAGTCTCCGCCACTTGCAAAAGATCGATATCGCCCCGGGCCGTCAACAACCATTCCTTGGAGTAGGTCCGCGCCATCGAACTCAGCGCCGGTGCGAAATCGGGGCTTTCTCCGAGCGCGGCTTTCATTTCCTTGCGGGCGCGCCGCAGGTTCGGAAGTGTGAGGCGCGCCAGGTGCCGCCGGCCGACGAGATATCGGTGATAAGCGGCCGGGTTCAGATCTTCGCGCAACGCCTCATGGCGCTCGATTTCGCCGGAGACGGAGAGAGCGATCTGCCGGGCAACCACTCTTCTGTCTCTGGCGAGATCCATACGATCGAGGCTGAACCTTTCGGCCCAGACAATTTGATTCTGATCGAAAAAGATCAGCTGGGCGAACAGGGTCACTTCATCGCCCGAATTGCTGATCCGGGTGTCGAGGATATAGTTGACGCGATGCCGTTCGAAGAAGGCCTTCTGCGTCTCCACGTGGTGACCGATTTGAACCGCCGAATACGGGGCTATGACCTCCAGGCTGTTGAAGACGCAAAATCCGATCGTGATATCCTCCACCAAGGATGCGGCGAGAAAACCGGCTTGGGGCCGAACGGATTGATTTTTCGGCGGAAGCAGCACCAGGCGGGGAATGGCAATCGGGATATCTTCGGGCTCAAGGGGAAGAGCCGCGTCGCGTTTCGGCTTTGAAGACACGGAGGCCAGACGGAGGGATTTTGCTTCACCGGCATCGGAGTCGGCGCGCGCGGTGACGCCTCTCAAACTCGAATTGCGCCGCTGTTCAAAATAGGTCCGAACGGATTCGACTTCGTCTTCCGCCTTGAATATCCCGATTAGCAATTGCAGCGTTTCCGGATCCTTCGGCTCGGTCCGAAACAGGATGACCGCAGCCTTCCTCAGAAGGTCGGACTCCTTTTGCGACTGGGCCAATCGCGCCGCTGTTCTCAAAGTATTTGCCAGAAGCTCGACATGGTAATTTTCGCGCTCGGCGAGCCAGCGATGAAACTGTCGGCTATGGCTTTGAACCGCTCCCAGAAAGGGCTGGTTCATCAGCTTCACCAACTGTTTCAGCCGGGAGAACGGCTCGACCCCTTCCTCTTCGTCGGGCAGCAGAATGTCGGAAGACAGAGAACCCCGCTCAAGAGTGAGCATGTTGCCCTGCGATGAGAGGATGTCGATCCCGAGATCGATTTGACGGGCCTTAATTCTGGAAATGACCTTGCGCAAAGTCGACAGTGCAACGTCCCTGTCGGCTTCGCCCCATAGAAAGCGAGCCAGCGTCGTTCGATCCGCCGATCCCTGATCGGTTGTGAACAAATAGGCAAGCAGCAAGAGGCCTTTCTCGGGAAACGCTACAACGCCCCCGTCCTCGTCGACGAGCTGCAATCTACCGAAGGTCTTCAGAACAAAAACCATTTGCCCTTTAAGCCACCATACGTCCCGGCGTTTTCATGAGAAGTGAAGTGCACGTATTGTAATAGTAGAAATCGTAAACACTACGCCTTCCGGCACTTTCCCTAACGCTCCCCCAAATCCAGCAAGCTTGTGCCACCCAGGAGTTTGCTAGGATTGCCACACCAACTTGCATGAAATATTTTTCGCAATCAAACTATCCTGACCTTGCGTGGCAACAATGTCAATTTGCAACTACGTGATGCGCATTCGCTTTTCGAAACCGTGGCCAGGCACGATGGGACCTTCCAAACTTTGAAGCGGAATCGCATCACAACTCCTGAATATCGGTTGAGAATACCGTCTCTGTTTGTTAGCAGGAAGAACCACGCGGACGTGGTGGAATCGGTAGACACAAGGGACTTAAAGCAAATTGAGTGCGCCGGCGGAAACGCCGGATGTAGAACTGCTCAAAGTCGGGGAAACCTGTCAGATGGCAATCCCGAGCCAAGCCCTGCAAAGGGAAGGTGTAGAGACTAGACGGGCAGCACCTAAGGCAACGCTAAGGTGAAGGTATAGTCCAGACCACAAACGCCGGAAGGCGGCGGCGAAAGCCGTAGCTGGTAAGAAAATCCCTCGGCCTCGGCTTTGCGGGTTCGACCCCCGCCGTCCGCACCAGCCTACGCTCTGTGAGCTTCGGCTCGGCGAGCCGAAGAGAGCAGCCAAGCGAATCGGCGCGGCAAACGAAAGGCGCGGCAGGCCTCATGCCCGCCGCAACCTTGATGATCTCAAAATCAACGATCAGGCGAGCTTGGCAGCGAGCCTGGCGACATGGGCGCCCTGGTATTTCGCGCCTTCCAGTTCGATCTCGGAGGGCTGGCGCGAGCCGTCGCCGTTGGTGATGGTGGAAGCGCCGTAGGGCGAGCCGCCCTTGACTTCTTCGTTGCCCATCTGGCCCTGGAAGGCATAGGGAAGGCCTGCAACGACCATGCCCTGGTGCAGGAAGGTGGGGATGAAGCCGAGGATGGTCGATTCCTGGCCGCCGTGCTGGGTCGCCGAAGAGGTGAACACCGAACCGATCTTGCCGACGAGCTTGCCGGCGAACCAGAGGCCGCCCGTCTGATCCCAGAAATTGCGCATCTGCGAAGCAACCGTGCCGAAGCGGGTGCCGGCGCCGACGATGATGGCGTCATAATCGGCCAATTCGTCGACGGTGGCGATCGCAGCCGCCTGGTCGATCTTGTAGTAGGAAGCCTTGGCAACGTCTTCCGGCACCAGTTCCGGCACGCGCTTGACGGTAACCTCGGCGCCGGCCGACTTCGCGCCTTCGGCGACAGCATAGGCCATGGTTTCGATATGGCCATAAGCCGAATAATAAAGGACGAGAACCTTCGCCATCTTCTTGTCTCCTGAGTGCACTGGTTGAATTTCGTGACCGGGACGAAGTTGTATCAGCGCCCAGGGTCGAACAAAGCCCTGCCCCCGGGAACTCAGTGTTCAACGCCCATAGACGAAAATTCACTTGCGTCTTTCATTTCAGCGGCAGCGACATCGGCCGGCTGTTTGCAAAGCCGCCGAAGGGCGCTACCTATTCACCAGCCTCACATCACGGAACATCCCATGAGCCATGCCATCGTCGTCACCGCCGCCATGCTCGCCATCGGCGACGAACTTCTTTCCGGCCGCACCAAGGATAAGAATATCGGCCACCTCGCCGATCTGCTCACCCTTTCCGGCATCGACCTCAAGGAGGTGCGCATCGTCGCCGACGACGAGGAGGCGATCGTCGAGGCGCTGAACGCGCTTCGCAGCAAATATGATTACGTCTTCACCTCGGGCGGCATCGGACCGACGCATGACGACATCACCGCCGATGCCATTTCCAAGGCGTTCGGCGTGCCCTGCGAATATGACGAAGCGGCGATGGTGCTGCTTGCCGATATGTACAAGCGCCGCGAGATGGAATTCACCGAGGCGCGCCAACGCATGGCGCGCATGCCGCGCGGTGCCGCCCATATCGCCAATCCGGTCTCGACCGCGCCTGGCTTCATCATCGGCAACGTCCATGTCATGGCCGGCGTGCCGCAGGTTTTCCAGGCGATGGTCGACAATGTGCTGCCGACGCTTCGCACCGGCACGCCGGTGCTCTCGCTCGCCATCGCCTGCCCCTACGGTGAAGGCGAGATCGGCACGCCCCTGACCACAATTCAGAAAGCCCATCCGGACACCAGTATCGGCTCCTACCCCCGCTATATCGGCCAGAAATTCTCGACCGAGATCGTCGTGCGCGGCCGCTCGCAGGCGGCAATCGATGCGGCCGGCGCCGAGGTGCATGCAATGATCGAGGCCATCCGGCAAAGGAAAGACATCGCCGAAAACCATTCCGCCGAGGCTTGAGGACAATGCCGGAGCTGGCGGCCATCCTTGATGTCGGTCAAGGAACAGGAGAACGCTCCGGCGCATTCCGTCCCTCGCGCCAGCCATTTCAGCGCAAGGAGAATTGATATGTCTTACAAAACCATTCTCGCCATCCTCGATACAACGGACAATAGCGGCGCTGTCGCCGATTTCGCCTTTGCCATGGCCGCCGAAAGCGGTGCGCATGTGATCGGCCTGCATGCCGAAACCATCTCCGCCGTGCCGCTGGTGGCGCCGATGGAAATTCCCGATCCGGTCGCCGTGCAGGCGCTGCAGGACATGGCGCATGGCGAAACGATCGCGGTGGAGAGGATCTTTCGCGCCAAAGCGGATGCAGCGGGCGCCTCCTGCGAATGGCGCAGCTTTGCAACATCCATCGGCTACGGCGCCGCACCGCTGATCGACAGCGCGCGCAGCGCCGATCTGTTGATCGCTTCGCAGGCCGACCCGGCCAGGCCTTCCGACAGCCATGTCGACGTCGAAAGCTTCCTCTTCGAAACCGGCCGGCCGGTGCTGGTCATCCCCTATATCCTCCGGCAGCCGAAGCCGATCAGGCGCGTGCTGATTGCCTGGAACGGATCGAAAGAGGCGGCGCGCGCCACCTTCGACGCGCTACCGATCCTGAAGGCGGCCGAGGAAGTGGAAATCTTTTCCGTCGATCCGGCCGACACGGCGCTGCAATCGCCGCTGACATCGGGCGCCGAGATCGCCGCCACACTGGCCCGCCATGGCGTGAAGACGACGCTTGCGACGGCCAGAAGCGTGGACAAGAACGCCTCGCATGTGATCGAGAACCGGCTTTCCGACAGCAGCATCGATCTTCTCGTCATGGGCGCCCATCCGCATTCCTGGCTCTGGCAGATGATTTTCGGCGGCACGACCAAGAGCTTGCTGCAATCGATGACGGCGCTGACGCTGCTGTCGGGTTGAGCGTCTTGCCGTCATCATCGGCGCTTGCCTTTTGCCGGCAAATTCCGTTAATTGCGGCGACCGATGACAGCTTCGAGCCTCGGCACAGCTCGCGAGATTTGCGTTTTGCCAATCGCCGCCTTAAGCGCGTCCGGTCGCCGGCAAACGGCGTGTTGTTTTTTCATGCCTCGGAGCAGCCCGATGTCCCTTCCCGATAAAGCCTTTCCCGTTTCCTGGGATCAGTTCCACCGCGATGCGCGCGCCCTTGCCTGGCGGCTTGCCGGCCTCGGCCAGACCTTCAAGGCGATCGTCTGCATCACGCGCGGCGGCCTCGTCCCGGCCGCGATCATCTCACGCGAACTGAACATCCGGCTGATCGAGACCGTCTGCGTCGCCTCCTATCATGACTATGTGAACCAGGGCGACATGATGCTGCTCAAGGGAATAGCGCCGGAACTTCAGGAAAATGGCGGCGAAGGCGTGCTCGTCGTCGATGACCTGACCGACACCGGCAAGACAGCGGTCCAGGTGCGCACCATGCTGCCCCGGGCGCATTTCGCCTGCGTCTATGCCAAGCCGAAAGGCGTGCCGACCGTCGATACCTTCGTCACCGAGGTGAGCCAGGATACCTGGATCTACTTCCCTTGGGACATGGGCTTTACCTATCAGGAGCCGATCGCCAAGAGCGCTGGCTGATCGCCATCGATCAAAGCGCGTGATCTTCATATTTACCACTTGAAATTGTTCCAGATTTTGTCGGCGGGGATTCCCGAATCCGCTATCGGGATTCGCACATCTATTTTACCTTTTGCTTATAGACTCAAGCAGCGTGCGAATCGTGCCAAGCTGCGCTCAAAGCGTGCAGCGAAGCGATGCGGTAAAAGGAAAACAAGATGGCGCGGTGGGGGCATAGAGGAACGACTGCGACCATCGGACTGGCGGCGTTTCTGTTTCCCCTCACACCCGGTTTTGCCGAGCCCGCCTATATCCCTCTGGTGCGCGATTATGTCGAGCGGCAGGTGCGGCCGATGGTGGAGACGCCGCTGGTGCTGAAAGCCATTGCCGAGCAGAACATAGAATTCGATAATGTCAGCGAGATGGATATGCGGGTGCTCGACGAGACCTACCGGTCGGAGATCGATCGCCACCATCTGTACATGGTCAAGCTGCTGCTCGACAAATCGGTGTCGCACTATCTGAAAACCAGGCAGGACGCCTCACAGGGCGCGATCGTCGAATTTTTCGTGACCGACAGTCACGGGCTGAACGTCGGGCAAAGCACCATCACCACCGACTACTGGCAAGGCGACGAGGAGAAATACCTCAAAACCTTCGCGAACGGCTCCCGCGAGATCTTCATCGACCGGGCCGAACGCAACGAAACCACCCAGATGCTCGAAACGCAGGCGAGCTTCGTCGTCCTCGACGAAGAGGAGAAGCCGATCGGCGTCGCCACCGTCACCATCGCCATCGATGCGCTCTGACGGCCGCTTACATGCGGACGAATCGCCATGCGCATTTACGGCCGAAATGCCATCACAAGATTTGCCGCAGGGCGCTTTTTTGCCGTTCCAGCACTTTCCTTAGCCGGCAATGCCCGCAAGCCATTGTAATTTCAGGGCTCCCCGGCTTTCCCCAATCTCCACAGGCGCATCCACAAGATGTTGTGGTTAGCAATCAATTAAGATCCAGCCCTTGACGGAATCACCTGTTTCAAACTTTATTGTTACTGATGTTGCGGCGGCGGCAGGACCGGAGGTAACGAGCCCGGTTTCCTTTTGAAAAATTGGACGCAGAATCAGGGTGATGGGCCGGAAACGGTATCAGACCTGACAGGATCTCTGCGCGATTTTCAGCCTCCAAAAAAGTGACGTCGGGACTGGCGATAATAAGCTGTTAATACTATATTTAGCGTTTGCAGCCACCATCACCACAAGATACAGGAAAGACATCTCCGGATGACACCCCTGTGACAATACGGAAACGAGACTGGCTGCACGACGACAATGTGCCGCCGGATAGGAATTTTGCGCCCCGGTCGTGGGGACTGGGCGCCAACACGAGGTCAAGACCATGCGCATCGAACGTCGTTTCACGAAGGCCGGCCAAGGCGCCTATGCGGACATCGAATTCCGCAAGGCGACCAGCGAGATCAAGAACCCCGACGGTTCGATCGTGTTCCGCCTCGAGAATATCGATGTTCCCGCGCAGTTTTCCCAGGTCGCGACCGACGTTCTGGCGCAGAAGTATTTCCGCAAGGCCGGCGTCCCCACCCGGCTGAAGAAGGTCGAGGAAAACGACGTTCCTTCCTTCCTGTGGCGCTCCGTTCCCGACGATGCGGCGCTGAAGGCCCTGCCGAAGGATGAGCAGACCGGCTCCGAAATCGATGCGCGCCAGGTCTTCGACCGCCTCGCCGGCACCTGGACCTATTGGGGCTGGAAGGGCGGCTATTTCTCTTCGGAAGAAGATGCTGCCGCCTTCAAGGACGAGCTTGCCTATATGCTCGCCACCCAGCGCGTCGCGCCGAACTCGCCGCAATGGTTCAACACCGGCCTGCACTGGGCCTACGGCATCGACGGCCCCGGCCAGGGCCATTTCTACGTCGACCCCTTCACCGGCAAGCTGACCAAGTCCAAGTCTGCCTACGAACATCCGCAGCCGCATGCCTGCTTCATCCAGTCTGTCGAGGACGACCTCGTCAACGAAGGCGGCATCATGGATCTCTGGGTGCGTGAAGCGCGCCTGTTCAAATACGGCTCCGGCACCGGCTCCAACTTCTCGATGCTGCGCGGCGAAGGCGAAAAGCTTTCCGGCGGCGGCCGCTCCTCCGGCCTGATGAGCTTCCTGAAGATCGGCGACCGTGCCGCCGGCGCCATCAAATCCGGCGGCACGACGCGCCGCGCCGCCAAGATGGTGGTCGTCGATATCGACCATCCCGATATCGAGGAATACATCAACTGGAAGGTCAAGGAAGAGCAGAAGGTTGCGGCCCTCGTCACCGGCTCGAAGATCGTCGCCCGGCACCTGAAGACGATCATGAAAGCCTGCTTCAATTGCGAAGGCGGCGACAACGGCGATTGCTTCGACCCGGCCAAGAACCCTGCCCTGAAGCGCGAAATCCGCGCCGCCAAGAAGGACCAGGTTCCGGAGAATTACGTCCAGCGCGTCATCCAGTTCGCCCGCCAGGGCTATAAGGATCTCGAATTCAAGACCTACGACACGGATTGGGATTCGGAAGCCTACCTCACTGTATCGGGCCAGAACTCCAACAACTCCGTCTCGATCAAGGACGACTTCCTGCGCGCCGTCGAAAATGACGGCGAATGGAAGCTGACCGCCCGCAAGGACGGCCGGGTGATGAAGACGCTGAAGGCGCGCGATCTGTGGGAAACGATTTCCTACGCCGCCTGGGCTTCGGCCGATCCGGGCATCCACTTCAACACGACGATGAACGACTGGCACACGTCGCCGGCCGGCGGCCCGATCCGCGGCTCGAACCCGTGCTCGGAATATATGTTCCTCGACGACACCGCCTGCAACCTTGCCTCGCTGAACCTGCTGCAGTTCAAGGACAAGGCCACCAAGCGCATCAATATCGCCGACTACGAACATGCCGTTCGCCTGTGGACCGTCGTGCTCGAAGTCTCGGTCATGATGGCGCAGTTCCCGTCGAAGCGCATTGCCGAACTCTCCTACGAATACCGCACGCTCGGCCTCGGCTACGCCAATATCGGCGGCCTGCTGATGTCGTCGGGTATTCCCTACGACTCGGCCGAAGCCCGCGCCATTGCCGGTTCGCTGACCGCGATCATGACCGGTATCTGCTATGCGACCTCGGCCGAAATGGCTGCCGAGCTCGGCCCCTTCCCGAACTTCGCGCCGAACCGCGACAGCATGCTCAGGGTCATTCGCAACCATCGCCGCGCCGCTCACGGCGAAACCTCCGGCTATGAGGCCCTGTCGATCGATCCGGTCGCGCTGATCCATTCGGAAAACCCGGACCAGGATCTCGTCGCCCACGCCAAATCGGCCTGGGACAAGGCGCTCGCGCTTGGCGAACAGCATGGCTACCGCAATGCCCAGGTCTCGGTCATCGCGCCCACAGGCACGATCGGTCTCGTCATGGATTGCGACACGACCGGCATCGAGCCCGACTTCGCGCTCGTCAAGTTCAAGAAGCTCGCCGGCGGCGGCTACTTCAAGATCATCAACCGTGCCGTGCCGGACGCGCTGCGCACGCTCGGCTATTCGGAAAGCCAGATTGCCGAGATCGAGGCCTATGCCGTCGGCCATGGCAACCTGAACCAGGCGCCGGCGATCAACCCGTCGACGCTGAAGGCCAAGGGCCTGACCGACGAGAAGGTGGAAGCCGTCAACGCCGCGCTGAAGAGCGCCTTCGACATCAAGTTCGTCTTCAACCAGTGGACGCTCGGCGCCGACTTCCTGAAGGAGACGCTGAAGGTTTCCGACGAACAGCTCGCCGACATGAGCTTCAGCCTGCTCGACCATATGGGCTTCTCGAAGAAGGACATCGAAGCCGCCAACATCCATGTCTGCGGCGCGATGACGCTGGAAGGCGCGCCCTTCCTGAAGGCCGAGCATCTGCCGGTCTTCGATTGCGCCAATCCCTGCGGCAAGATCGGCAAGCGCTACCTCTCGGTGGAAAGCCATATCCGCATGATGGCGGCTGCCCAGCCCTTCATCTCCGGCGCGATTTCCAAGACGATCAACATGCCGAACGAGGCGACCGTCGAGGATTGCAAGAACGCCTACCTGCTCTCCTGGAAGCTTGGCCTCAAGGCCAACGCGCTCTATCGCGACGGCTCCAAGCTGTCGCAGCCGCTCAACGCCTCGCTGATCGAGGATGAGAACGACGAGGAAGCGCTGGAAGAACTGCTGCAGGCGCCGGTCGCCGCCCAGGCCGTCACCATCACCGAGAAGATCATCGAGCGGGTGATCGAACGCGTTTCGCGCGAACGCGAGAAGCTGCCGAACCGCCGCCAGGGCTATACCCAGAAGGCCGCCGTCGGCGGACATAAGGTCTATCTGCGCACCGGTGAATTCGGCGACGGCCGCCTCGGCGAGATCTTCATCGACATGCACAAGGAAGGTGCCGCCTTCCGTGCAATGATGAACAATTTCGCCATCGCCATCTCGCTCGGCCTGCAATATGGCGTGCCGCTCGAGGAATATGTCGAGGCCTTCACCTTCACCAAGTTCGAGCCGGCCGGCATGGTCATCGGCAACGATGCGATCAAGAACGCCACCTCGATCCTCGACTACGTCTTCCGCGAGCTTGCCGTCTCCTATCTCGGCCGTCATGACCTCGCCCATGTCGATACGTCGGATTTCTCCAACACCGCGCTCGGCAAGGGCATCCAGGAAGGCAAGACCAACCTGCTGTCGACCGGCTGGACCCGCGGCTACAAGCCGACGCTGGTTTCCGGCACCGGCGGCGAACGCCAGGCGGGCGAACCCAAGGGGGCGGCCACCGCAGCCCCTGCCCGCGCCGCCTCCACCGGCACGGTCACCGCCTTTGCCGGCAGTGCGGCCCGCAAGCTGGAGCCGACAGTCGCCATCTCCACCTCCGAAATCGTCGCCTTCAAGCGCGATTACGAGGAGCGCGCCAAGGAATTGGCCGAGGAGATCGCCGAAGAGGTAATGGAAGAAATCACCAGCGACGCCACCGCCCTCTTCTCCGACAAGGCGGCAGCGGACGCGGCAACGGCGAAGACCGAAGCCAAGAAGGTGGAAGCCGAACGCCGCCAGCGCTCGATCATGCAGGGCTATACCGGCAACATGTGCTCGGAGTGCCAGAATTTCACGATGGTGCGGAACGGCACTTGCGAGAAGTGCGATACATGTGGGGCGACGAGCGGGTGCTCTTGATAGGGGACAATCGCAATGCGGCGACCTGTGGAAAACCATAAGTTAGTCGTAATCGAAGGCGGAGGGCGCAAGCCCTCCGCCTGGATTGAAATTCCAAAGACTATAATTTGTTCATCACCTACAAATCGCTCCGAAGCAGCGACTTTTCGCATAACAGCCGCGGGGGTTCGGAAGGCCCTCGAGTTTGGTCATAGACAGCCATTGCTTGATTTGTGGAGCCTCGGACGCTGAACCCATGCTGCCGAAACACCGCCTCATCCTTCTGCGCCACGCCAAATCCGCCTGGCCCGACGGTGTGGCCGACCGTGAACGGCCATTGGCGGATCGCGGGCGCAAGGTAGCACCTGTCATCGGCACCTATATGGTGCGCGAAAAGCTGATCCCCGATCTCGCCATCGTCTCGCCGGCCCGCCGGGCGCAGGAAACCTGGGAGCTCGTCCGCAGGGCTCTTTCGAAAAAGGTCTCGGAAGTCGAGGCGACGGATATCTACGAGGTGTCGGCCGAGCGCATCCTCGATGTGATCCGGGCCGTCGAACCTGGCATCCGCACGCTGCTCGTCGTCGGCCACAATCCCGGCATGGAGAATGCCGCCTCGCTTATCGTGGCGGACGGCGATGCCAATGCCGTGGGACGCATGCGGGAGAAGTTCCCGACAGCGGGACTCGCCGTCATCGACCTCGATCTCGACACATGGGACGAGATTGCGGCGGGCACCGGTTATCTCGAGCGGTTCGTAACCCCGCGATCCTTGGGATAATAAGGCCACTTTCCGGTTTGAATTTGGCGAACATGGTGCACGGTCCTGATTCTGTCCGCGCCGGTTCCGAACGCGCGGCTTTCGTCCGGCCAGTACCTACCTCAAGCAGCGCACGGCCGATCGGCTCGTTGACTGCGCATTCGATGGGCATTTCAGGGACAACCCACAATGTTCGGGCGAGATCGGCAGCCTCCGAAGTAGGCATCTTCTGGGGTCATCTAGTCATACCCTGGACTTGCTTCGGATCCGGCGACCTCTGACGGGAGCGTCACTAGTCGATGCCAATGCTCAAAACCAGGCAATCAGGATCGGGCACCATCGCGGATCCGGGCTTGAATTCGATGCTCCGCCCGGCGATCACCCGCAACTTCTGGGCTCGGCACGTCAACTGAAATGGAGCGCGCGCCCCTTGGCAATGGCCTCCTCCAGCCGCCCGCGAGACGTGCCTGCAAGGCGCTCGACTCCCATCAACCTCGCAAGCGAGAGAGCGGGGTCGGCTTCATCGAATAGTCCAGGATTAGACGTGACCAGCGCTGCAAGCTCGGCCAACGGTATGTCCGCCACCGACCGGCGGCCCTCACCGGCACCTACACGGTACGGCAACACCTCTGTGACCGTACCCCTCTTCCAAACGAAGTCACCGCTGGACTCAGAGGTCCTGTCGAAGTGCTTCAGATGAAGGGCGATCCGCTCGCGGATCCGTGCTCCAGTCCGGAGCCAGCCGTGTGCACGCGCGATCCTCTGAGCAAGAACATCTTCCCTCATCGGCGCTTCGGCTTCGATGACAGCATCGACCATGGCTTGAAGTGTGGCGCGGTAGGAAAACTCGAAGAAGTCGTTCGGACGCGACTTGAACGCCGTCAGGTCTGCGATGCGATACGTTGAGCCATTTGAGTGCGTGGCTATGGGAACTTCCAAATGCCCGCCAGCGCCAACCTCCTCTGGCGCGGCAGCGAATAGATCTTGAGCAACGATTTCATAATCAGGATCGGCCGCAGATTCGATGGCAGCCGAACCGACACCATAGAGCGCAAGGGGTTCGCCACCCGAAACCTTATCGAGTAGCTCGGTTGACCCCGTTTCAATCGGCTCGGGCGCCTGCCTGCTTTGATCCAGCAACTCATTCAGTGCGTGATGCAGACGATCAGCAGCGCCCAGTCGGTCGAACCACCAATCGGTTGACCAGACCCGGACGATATTCCACCCGAGCCCCCGCAGTACTTGCTCGCGGACCTTGTCGCGGTCCCGAGCCGTCGCTGAGCTGTGATATGTTGCGCCATCGCACTCTACCCCGGCAAGGTAGGCTCCCGCCTTGTCGGGGTGCTTCACGCCGATATCGATGCGGAAGCCGGATATGCCGACCTGCGGCACGAGATGCCAACCACGTTTTGAAAGCTCTTCGGCGACAGCCTCCTCGAACGGCGACTCCAAGCCGCCGACCGATCCGTGATCTTGTGCGGGCAGAGCGATAGCGCCACGGTCCGCAAAATCGAGGAACGTCTTCAGATGATGGACACCTACGGCCTTGGTCCGCGCAATGTCGATCTGATCTGCCCGGAAGCCCGAAAAGACTAACAGTTCCTGCCGCGCACGGGTCACCGCGACGTTCAGTCGTCGCTCGCCGCCGTCTCGGTTCAGGGCGCCGAAATCCATGCTCCTTTTCCCGGCCGCGTCTTCAGTGAAGGTGATTGAGAAGAGGATCGTATCACGCTCGTCCCCCTGCACGTTCTCAAGGTTCTTCACGATGGTCGGTTCAATCCTGTCTTCGGAGAAGAACCACTCAAGCTCCGGGCTTGCACGGCGGGCCTCGTCGAGGAAATCCTGGATGAGGGACTGCTGCTGTGCGTTGAATGTAATTATCCCGAGTGTCAGCCTCTCGCCCTCTGAGAGCTTCAGCCACGAAAGCATCCGCCGCACCGCCTCGTCTGCAACGGCGCGTGCTTCGACCTTGTTCGTGCGGGTCTTGCCGCGATCGTAGATGCCGTTCGGTACAGGCCTGAGACTAACCGCCTTGTCCTCCACCGTCGGCGAAGGGAATGTGATGAGGCGGTTTTGGTAGTAGTGATGGTTCGAGAAGGCGATGAGCGACTCATTGCGGCTGCGATAGTGCCATCTCAGGTCGCGAACGGGGATCCCCGCTGTCTTAGCCTCGTCGAGGATGCTCTCGAGATCCCGTTCGTGTTCTCTGACATCTTCCTCCTCTTCGTTGCGTCCAAAGAAGTTGGTGGGCGGCAGTTGTTTGGGGTCCCCTACGATGATCGTCTGGCGACCGCGGGCGATCGCGCCTACCGCATCCCAGGTGGTGATCTGCGATGCCTCGTCGAAGATCACGACATCGAAGAGTGCCTGGTCTGGAGGGAGATACTGCGCGATCGACAGCGGCGACATCAACATGCATGGCGCGAGCTTTGAGAAGCTGTTGGGCATCCCGCCGATAATTTCCCGGATAGAACGGCTCGGACGTTGAAGCTCCATCTGATGCCGGAGCAGACCGAGTTCAGACTGTCTGGGAACGCCCTGCACAGGGGGAAGCCCATGCGCCAGAGAAGAAGCGACGCGCCCTGCAGCAGCCTTCCTTACGATGTCGTCGATATCCCGGAAGTCGGCCACCGCATGCTCGTGCTCGAAGCGGCGGAACTCCCGAAGAACCGGATTGGCATCGATCGCGAGAGGGAGCCACCATCGGGCGTACCCGAGATGAAAAGCAGCCTCCGTTTCCGAAGAAGGGACTGCACCATTTTCAATGCTCTTGATCAGCGCGAAGAGCCCCTTCGCTCCCGCCTCCTGGCGAACCCTGCACCAAGCCACCCAGTCGCGAAGCATCTGACGGGCAGCGGCAAGATCGTTCAGCCGGCGCGGCAACGAGGTGAATACCTCGTCGGGATACAACGACGTGATATCCTTGCCCGACACCGAAGCGAACTCCTTCTCTGCCTCAAGGAAGTTGGAAAAAGCCGCCAGGAAGGCTCTGGCAGTCAGGCGAACCGATGCATCAGGGGATGCGGAGGCCAGGACGGGCGCGATTGTCTGGGCAATCCCCCTCACCTCCTCGGCAGCCCTACCGAGCCGTGTAAGACTATCACGCACGCGCTGCGCTCCAGACAGCCTACGCTCAACTTGGTCGACGTCCGTTTGCAGCCCTGCGAAACCCGATCGCTTGCCGGAAAGGACGTTTGCGTGAATCGCGGCAGATTGTTGCCTCATTCGCTTAAGGTGCGTGAAGTCCTTCTCCGGGTCGGGTGTGCCGCCGTCCGAATAGGACTTCAGCAGCTTCCTCACGCGCCGCTTTCCGAGCCAGCTTTTTGGCCATATGGATGCGGATGCTTCGCGCCACTCGTTTTCCAACTGCTCGAGCGGGATAGAGGCGAGTGCGTCGTGTGCGAAGGGTGCCGCCAAGTTCCCTTCCGCGGCGCGGTACGCCTGGATCGCTCCGCTGAGCTCTGCAAGAGCACCCTGAAGCTGGACGAACTCTCGGTCGAATGCGATGCTGACATCCGTCCCTGCCGTCGAGCACAATGTATCCGCCAAGCCCGCGAGCCTTTGCAGACCGTCGATCGGAGCGTCGGTCTCGGCAGACAGTCCGAGCTCGCGCACGAAGGCCTGATGGGCATCTTGCAATCGGATGATCTTCTCTTTCAGCGCAGATGCGGAGGATAGCAACTGCTCCTGCCAGCTTGATGACCATTCCGGCCTGTCAACGAGTTCCAGGGACGGTTGCCGACCAACGGCACCAAACACCCGACCCAGATCGGCGGCGAGGGCACTCAGGTTCCGGTAAGAGGCTTCATCATGAGCATCGAGGGCGTCGAAAGAGAGGGTCGGCGCGTGGGCGTCTGCCCCTTTGGAGGCCACCCCAATCGTCTTGTAGACACTCAGCCCGTTGTTGTGGCGATGATGGAGGCCTTCCACGTAGGCGTTGAGTTGGTCGCGGCGGAACCGAAGCTTTTCGTTCACATTGACCCATTCCTGTCCATCGGAACGAACGGACGCCTCCCAGGACTGTTTCAACTGCGAAACAAAATTCCTCCTGTCCGCCTTGTTCGAATGCAGTTCAAGACAGTGGTCGCCGAGCCCGTGTTCACGGAGACGGCGATACACGACATCGAGCGCGGCGGTTTTTTCTGCGACGAAAAGCACGGTCTTGCCGATCGCGAGGCAGTTCGCGATCATGTTTGCGATCGTTTGGCTCTTCCCTGTGCCGGGTGGGCCGACGACCACGAAATCCTTCCCCTCGGCGGCGGCGATGCTAGCGGCGATCTGCGAGGAATCGGCCGGAAGGAGGCATATGATGTATTTGGGCTGGAAGCGGCGGTCGATCTCGCGCTCGTCGGCGAAAGTGTCGTCCGATGTGAACACCTGGTCGGGCGTGTCGATAAGGTGCTTTACGACCCTGTTGTGGCGAAGGGCGTCCGTACGCTCGACAAGATCCTTCCACATCAGGAACTTTGCGAACGAGAACGTCGACAGGGCAACTTCGTCCACCACCTCCATTCCTGGCACATCTCTGACGGCTTGGCGCATGGTTGCCAAGAGTCGTGGAACATCAACGCCGTTCTCATCCAGTGGTAAAGCTACAGCGAACTGCGGCAGGCACAAGTCGAAGTCCCGTTCAAGGAACTGCAGAAGGGTGGCGTTGAACCGGGGCTCGTCCTCATGGAAGCGCAGGCTAAATCGGGAGGAGGCGCTCTTCCTCTCCAGTTTGACGGGAACCAGAAGCAAAGGGGCACGGTAGCTCCGTTCGTCCTCGGGTTTCTTTTTCCAACGCAGGAAGCCTACTGCGAGGAAGAGAGTATTTGCTCCACCCTCGGCGAAGTCGTTCTTGACCTGACGATGGAGCTCTATCAGCCGCTTTTCCAGCTCCTTTACATGGAGCTTCGATGGCAGTTCGTCGCGCTGAAGGGCCTCGGTCGCGAATTGGCGCTGCAGATCTTCACCGCGGGTCTCTCGGAAGAGCGCTTCATCACGTTCACCGACAGGATTCTGATCCGGTAGGGAAATGAGCCGGATCGAAGATCCGGAAGCCAGGCGATCCTCCAGAAAGGAGACATCGGTGCATAGAAATGGAATTGTCTTCTGACTGTCCGGAAAGTTTAGGAGGCGATTGCGCAAAGTCAGGTCGAGCAGCTTCTTCTGCCAGCGATCTATGCGGCCTGCCGCAGTCGTGGGCTTCTCTTCGACGACGTCCATCGGGAGGGCCTCGAATGTCGGCATCGCAGGGAGCGGCAACGCGCTCGGATGGTCATCGTCTGGAGCGTCCGCCGAACGCTGAAGCGGTTGATGCGATGCAAGAGGCGTTATACCGCCGCTCCGGGCGCGTCGAACATCGATCGCCGCCACGAAAGAATGGCGCTGGCTCTCGTCGAGACGAGCCTCGGCCAGTCGTCGGGCATGGTCTAGGATCATGGCGGGGCGATGGGTGAGCCCCGTGGTTTCGAACACTACCAGCTCGCGCACCGCGAGCGCCTTACGAACCTCCATGAGATCCGTCTCAATTGCATTCGCCAGCGTCCTCTGGGTCAACCATACGCCGACAGCGGCGTGGCCGTTGAACGTGAGGATGACGGCGTGCAGACCCGATGCCTCCAGCGCCGATGCGAGCAGGAGCGTGAGATCCAAGCAGTTCGCAAGCCGCTGTTCAAGAATGTCTGTCGGCCGCCGAATCTTCTGCCCCCTCTGCTCAAAGCTGGCCGGAGCTTCGGCATAGTGCAGCCCGAGTGCGGAAATTGCAGAGTACACAGAGGCAGCGAGCATGAATGTTCTCTTCGGGTCGCCGCTCTGGTAACCGTCCAAGCCTGAAGAATGTCCATGTGCTGCGAGCTGGTCTGCGGCAGACCTCAGAATTCTGGCCACGGCAGGATCGTTCGGCATAACGAAGGCTGGCAGGAGCTGGGCCATGTCACTGACACCGCCCCACTCGCCACGCGCGAGGAGGCGCACCGGAACGTGGATCTCGGAAAGCAGAGATCCACGCGATGTCAGCGTAAGGGTGATCTCACCACGTTCGGCCTCATTCAATCCGTCGAGGTACGACGAATCGAGATCTACCTTTCGGTCGGTTAGAGAGATTTCGTCTCCTGCAAGGATCCGATCGATCGTCCACGTCTTGGCGCGCACGAATGGGGGATTGGCTAAGAGACGAAGCTGGCATTCCTCAAGGTTTTCGTTTGTCGGGTTCGCGACTTTAGCTGACCTTAGCACGGGAATAGCATTCTGAAATGATGCGTATGTGAAACTTGGCGCAATATCAGCGACAATCGCCACATTGGCTTCAACAATATCCAGCATGATGTAATCCCTCACCCTTCACAGCCAGAGAATTACCACTTTCGAGGGTATTTCAAGCATATTCTAAGGGAAACGCACAAAAATCGCGTTGAAGCCGACATTGCGCCTAGAATAGCTTGCCGGGACCCGAAGAAGACTTGAGTCCACGCGATCGCAGCTAGTGTCTAGGGACCGGAAGTATTTTTCGGCAGCCTGCTAAAGTCCCGGTGATCGATACAGTGACGGGACGCGTTCCGCGACGGTCACCCCATGCCGCCGGCGATCTGGCGCAGTCCGTTGGCGACGGCGATGACGGCCCTGTCATTGCGGCCTTCCGGCAGCATCCAGGCCGTGATCGAAAGGCCGAGCGGCACGGGGCGGTCGAAAGGCGCGATGAGGGCGCCGCTGTTCAGGTGAGGCTGGATCAGCGATTGCCGCCCCATCAGAACGCCGGCGCCGGATAAAGCTTCCTGGACGGCAACCGCATAGAGCGAGAAGCCGGGGCCGGTCGGGATCACCGGGCTGTCGGGCATGGCGGAAGCGGCCCAGATCCGCCAGTCCTGCCAGACCACATCGGAGATGCAGTTGACCGTCGCAAGGTCGGCGGGATCGGCAAGCGCTTCGGCCAATCCAGGGATGCAGACCGGCAGCAGCTGTTCATCCCACAAGGTGATCTTGTCGGGGCCGGGCTCGGCATAGAACAGACACAGATCGAAAGGCGTGCGCTTGAGGTCCGGCGGCTCTTCGAGAGCGGTCACCGAAATATCCACGTCGCGCAACGCGGCGCGCAGATGCAGCAGGCGCGGCGCCAGCCACAGCTGGGCAAGCGCCGGCGAAGTGACGATATGGACTTTACGCGGGGCCGCATGACGCCGTAATTCGCGCACCGCCCCGCCAAGCGCATCGAAGGCGGCGCTGAAGCGGGGAGCGACGCGCTGTCCTAGGGCGGTCAGAGTGACGCCCCTCGCCTGACGGTGAAACAGCTCGGCGCCGAATTCGGCCTCCAGCGCCTTGATCTGCGCGGCCACGGCCCCCGGCGTGACCATCAGCTCATCGGCAGCACGGCGAAAACTGCCGAGCCGGGCGGCGGCCTCAAAGGCGCGCAGCGCATTCAGCGAGGGCAATCTGTCGAACGGCGGCGAGATGGACATGGGGTTGAGGCCTAGATTTTCTGACCCTTCTATCGCCGAAAACTGGTTTGTCGCAAGTCCACGCTCATGAAATCGTGGCTCATGCAGCAACCAAGTCGCGCTGCTTCAAGCAGGGAGCGACGTTCAGCAGGGATGATGACAGCCATGAAGATTTCGGCCATCGAGCTTTACGAATACGACCTGACTTACTCCCATGGGACCTATGTGATGTCCAAGGGCCGCTCGGCGAAACAGCAGCCGTCCAATCTCGTGCGGGTCATCACCGACAGCGGCATCGAAGGCTGGGGCGAGGCCGCGACGCTTTCCGGCAATTATCTGCCGGTCTTTGCCGGCAGCACGCGCGCGGCGCTGCGCGAGCTCGCGCCGCTTTTGATCGGGCAGGATCCGCGTGGAAGTACGCATCTGCAGCGGCTGATGTCCAGCCTCCTGATGGGGCAAGCCAATGCCAAGAACGCCTTCGATGTGGCCTGCTGGGATATTTTCGGCAAATCCGTCGAATTGCCGATCTCGGCGCTGATCGGCGGCGTGCTCAGCACCGAGCTGCCGATCTTCGAGGCCGTTCCGCTGTCCTCGACCGAGGAAAGCCTCGACTATATCGGCAAGCGCAGCGCTGAGGGCATCATGCGCTACCAGATCAAGATCGGCGACGATCCGGTGAAGGACGCCGCGCGCGCCCGCGCCATCGTCAAAGCCTTCCCCGACATCTTCTTCTTCGTCGATGCGAATGCCGGATATACGCTGCTCGAAGCCCAGATCGCCATGCGCGCGCTTGAGGACACGAACCTCTATGTCGAGCAGCCCTGCCGGGACATCGCCGATTGCGCCATGCTGCGCAAGGTTAGCGGGCTGCCGATCGTGCTGGATGAAGCGGTCCTCACCCATGCCGATCTCTATCGCGCCAAATACGAGGTGAGCGCGGCGGCGGTCAACATCAAGCTGGGCCGTCTCGGCGGCATCACGCCGGCGGTTGCCATGCGCAACGCGGCGCAGGATCTCGGCATGCATTTCTGCATCGAGGACGTCTGGGGCGGCGATGTGACGGCGGCGGCGGTGTCACATGTGGCGGCCAGCGCCTTCCCGGAAAATCTGATGCACACCTCGTTCTTCAACGATTGGACGAACGAGCATGTGGCCGGCTATCAGCCGCGCAGCCGCAATGGCCGGGGTGCGGCCCCGACCGGCCCCGGTCTTGGCATCACGGTCGACCGCTCGCTGCTCGACGCGCCCGTGGCCAGCTTTTCCTGAGGGAGACCGCGCCCATGCTCCCTGCTCTCCTGACCTATGAAACAAGCGTCTCCAGGCTGAGCTGGCCCGCTGCAGTCGATGCCTTGCGCCGCGGTCATCAGCTGCCCCGGCCTCAGCAGGGAGACCTGCTGCTCGGCTCGGACGATGCACGGCTGTTGAACCGCGCCGCCCGGATCGAAGGTCTCGGCTTTGCGGTGAAGGCAGACAGCGTCTTTCCCGGCAATGCGCAAAAAGGACTGCCCTCGGTTCAGGGGGCGGTTCTGCTGTTCGATGGCGATTGCGGGGCAGTCCGGGCCGTCATCGATAGCCGGCTGGTCACGCATTACAAGACGGCGGCAGATTCCCTTCTCGGCGCGCAATGCCTGGCGCGCGCGGATAGTCACCACCTGGTGATCCTGGGGGCCGGCGCCGTCGCCGGCACTCTGGCGCGGGCCTATGACGCCGCCTTTCCCGATATCGAGCGCATCTCGATCTGGTCGCGCCGTCCGGAACAGGCCAAGGCGCTTGCCGCCACGCTCGGCGATCTGCGCGCCGAGGTCATGGCCGTTGCCGATGTGGCAGAAGCAGTTCGGGCCGCCGATATCGTTTCGGCTGCAACCATGGCCCGCTCGCCGATCCTTCGGGGCGAATGGGTCCGCCCCGGCACGCATGTCGATCTGATCGGCGCCTTCACGCCCGACATGCGCGAGGCGGATGACACGCTGATCGCCGCCGGGCTCGTCTATGTGGATTTCGTCGAGACGGTGATGGACCGGATCGGGGAGATCATGCAGCCGATCGCCTCCGGCGCCATCGAACGCTCTCATATCAGGGGAGATCTCTACGATCTCGTGGCAGCGGGCACGACAAGCCGCCAGTCCGACGACCAGATCACCGTCTTCAAGAATGGCGGCGGCGCGCATCTCGATCTGATGATGGCGAGCTACGTCGTCGATGCGGTCAATGCTTAGGTCTGCAGCGCAGCCGGCGGTTCAAAAGGGCAGGAAACCGAAGAGGCGCTTGCTTGCGCTCGCCGCCCAGGAGGGCTTCACCGTCCCGGCCGCCAAGGGCGGGCCGGCGGACGGCGCCAGCGGCGATTGATAGAAGCGATTGAGCATCGCGTCACAAACGTAATGTCCCCAATTCGTCAGATACTCCGTTTCCCTGGCGCCGAGGAAATGAAGATAGGTGCCGACGTCGGAGGGAACGACCGAAGATGGCGACAGCGTGTAGGAAGCATAGGGTGTGAGTTCGGCGTCCCTGCTGTCGATCGACCAATAGACGCCGTGCGTTCTTGCGCGCAGAGCCGATTTCGAGGGAGCGTCGAGGCCGAGCAGATCAGCCTGTTTTGCCGCCTTGAAGCCGCCGATCAGGTCTCGCCGCCTCAGCGCCCTCACCTGATTGTCGGTGGTATCGAGCACGCGTTTGAGCTGGCTCAGATAGTTCCAGTATCCGCGGGTGGAAGAGCGCCAAGGGGCGCCGGCGTCGCTGACGAGCAGGCAGTCGCAGCGTTTCAGCGCCGGCTCGATGCCGTGATTGTCGTAAACGCCGCCATCGCTCAGGATTGCCCGGCCGGGAGCAACGGGTTCGCCAACGGTGTCATCGAGTTTTTCCCTCTCCCAGGAAAACTGCGACAGGTCCAATCGCAGCGGTGACAGCACCGGCGGGAATGCAGCCGAGGCGGCGACCGCGGTCGCGAGCGACAATGCCGGATGAAACGACACGCCGATCCGGTAATCCGCGATGTAGCGGTTGGACATCCGAAAGAGCGAACCCGTGCTGAGATTGCTGGAGCAGAAGACGAACCAGGGCGTTTCAGGCAGGTCTTCCAGGCTTGGTGATTTTCCATCGAAGAGATGTCGTTCGTAGAGTTTGGCGGCTTCCTCCGCCGCGCTCGAGAGGGGATTGAACACGCCCTTCAGGAAACTTGGCCCATCCGCAAAGACCTGGCTGAAGGCCAGAATGCGATCCAGATATTCCGTCTTGAAGTTGACGGCGACATCGTTCTCAAAGACCAGCCGCGGCCACACATAGGCGAGCAGGCCGGAGGCGATCGATCCGCCTGAGACCGAGGAGATCATATCGAGCTTCGCCAAAAGACCGGCCTCGTTCAGCCTCGCCAGCGATCCGGCGTGGAAAAGCATCGCCCGATAGCCGCCGCCCGAAAGGCATAGGCCGAGCTGGTAGCGCCCGGCCGGCTTCTCGGGTTCGTCGGATCCAGATAAGACGCTGTTTTCCTCGGGATGCTCGTCGTCTGACATGCTCGGCCTCACTCAGGAATGTGAGTTTCCCAACATTCTTCCTCCGGCCAACTGCCGGTCGCTCGTCTTTGGTCCTGTGTGCTACCTGCTCGTATATCGGCGGGAATTGGCATCGCATTTTTGCCACTCCCAGTTTATTTCGGCTTCGCCTTCATGGCCGTAGCACCAGTCGACGCGGTTGAGCAGCGGACCGAGTTCGTCGCGCCGCTTGCATGCCCGTAGCGTCTCGGCACCCTCCCGATCGACACTCGTGCGGCAGATGTCGTCCAGTCCTGTCCACTGATGGATCAACCGGTCCGGCGCCTTGGCCCCCTTGTCCGTGGTGAGTACCTTTCCGGTCTCGGACTCGATCTGCAGAGAGGCCGTGTTCCACACGAAGGAGAATTCCGCCATGCCGGAGGACGTCTTACCCGTGTCCCTGTTTCCGGCAAACCACTCGACAACTCCCGACATCTCGCATTTTCCGGCACAGCTGGCAGTGACGGAGCCTGGCTTGACACTGTAGATGCGCTGCGGCCAGCGTTGGGCGAAGGTCGCCTTGTCCTTTAGCACGACGTCTTTGTCGACCGGGTTTCCGAAGAAGGAGACCTCGTCGGCATACACGCCCTTCATGAAGGCCAACGCCGAAGCGCTGTCTTTCGACCATTCGTCATTGTATCGGTTGACGAAATCAACCGCCTCCGTGGTCAGGTCGCCGGGTTCGGATGCACCGGCCTCCTCGGAATCGCCGGAGTCTGACGGCATGTCGTCAGGTGCTGCGCTCACCTGCGGCGCGGCGTCAGACGGTGGCGGCGCGCTTTCCTGTGCCGAGGCCATATCCTCGGGCGTGTTGATGTTCCAGTCCCGCATTTCCGCAGCGGTGAGATACCTGATGTCGGAGCTGTCGATCGACAGGCTGAGCTGGAGCAGATTGGGGCTTACCCCCATGTCGGTGAGATAGCCGATGATCTCGCCGGTCATCAATTGAACGGTCGAGACTGCCAGTTTGTTGTCCATGGGGACATCGTCGGATAGGGAAATCCGATGCACGCCGATGGAACCCGGCTCGGCAAACCTTTCAACGCCACCGACGAAGGCGAAGGCGCAGGCCGATGCACATTCCATGGCTCTGATCTGGAGTGTTTTTGCATTCAGCGCGCGGATGGCGCGGCCGAAGCTGATCGCGCTGACCACGTTTCCACCGGGCGAGTCAAAGCTGATGTAGTCCGCTTGGGACTGCTTGTATTCGTCGACAAGCTGCGCCGGATCGTCGGAGAATTCAAACACGCCCTTTATCACCAGACCACGCTCTCCCGGCGCGCCATCCAGGCGCTGGTAGGAAATGGCCGCATGCGCCTCTCCGGCCAGGGCGATGAACGCCAACGACATCGATATCAACGAGACGAATTTCCGCATTCTTCCCCAGCCCTCGAGCACCCTTACTTCTCCTGTCGTCATTCGCAGCATAGCTTGCGCAGGTCTGTATAGCCGGATGATGAAGTCACCTGCTCCGCGAACCCGGTCTCACCGCGACCGGCCGACGCCGATTACGGTCCGAAGAACAACAGCTTCGCAGAGAATGTTGACAGCGCCCCAGCAGCTTAAGATCAATGCACAAGGGCGATCGTCTGGCAAGCGTCACAATCAGAAGTGATAAGACAAGGTAAATGCTGCCCCTTCACAGTTCTGGAGGAATCATAGACGCGTGCAATTGATATCGGCTATGTCGCCTGCACCGATACATTTGACCAGCGAGGCCGTTCGTGACTTCCACCTATGACACCCACGTCCTCGACTTGAGAAACGATCCTGGTTTCTTCGCCCTCCTCACCGAAAGCTACCTGCGCATCACCGGCCGCCGTCTTGTCCAGGACGGGCAAGGGCCGGACTGGCTTTACAATGATGCGCCTTTCGTGGTCCTTGCCCACAATACCCTGCCCGACCCGCGCTTCATCTACGCCAACTGCACGGCGCAGACCTGCTTCGAATACAGCTGGTATGAATTCATCACGCTGCCGTCGCGGCTTTCGGCCGAACAGCCCGATCGCGCCGAGCGCCAGCGGCTGCTCGATGCGGTCACACGCGATGGTTTCGTCGACAACGGACGCGGCCTCAGGGTCGCGAAATCGGGGCGCCGTTTCTGGGTCGACAACTTCACCGTCTGGCAGCTCATCGATGAAGCGGGCAAGCGGCTGGGCCAGGCTGCGATATTCTCTTCATGGCGGGACGCGTAGTTTCTACGGCTTCACGCGGTCGGGGTGCGCCGCCTGAAAGGCAGGGAGTTCGGCGCATCTGGCGTCGATGTCGGTGATGCGGCTGAAAGCGGTCATATCCACTCCCCAGCGGCGGGCATTGTAGAGCTGGGGAACGAGGCAGAGATCCGCCATCGTCGGCTTGTCGCCAAAGCTGAATTTCCCGCCGGTTTCGCCGATCATGACGTCCAGTTTGCGAAGCCCGTCGCCGATGAAATGCTTCATCCATCCCTCGCGGGCATCGGCCTTTTCCGTCAGCGTCATGAGATGCGAGACGACATGCAGGTTGCAGATCGGATGGATGTCCATGGCGACCGCATAGGCCAGGGCGCGGACTTTCTGGCGATCGGCGCTACCCAATGGCAGCAATCCGCATTCCGGGCGAAGCTCGGCCAGATATTCGATGATGGCAAGCGACTGCGTCAGTGTTTGCCCATCGATCACCAATGTCGGCACGAGCCCTTGCGGGTTGAGCGCGAGATAGTCCGGCATTCTGTGCGCAGCGTCCAACAGGTTGATCGGCACGGTCCGATGGTCGACGCCCAAGAGATTGAGCGCGATGCGGACGCGGTAGCTCGCCGATGATCGCCAATAATCGTAGAGAACCACCTCGTTCATCGCGGCTCGGCTCCCTCGTATTTTCCGACCGTCTGCTCGATCGCCCCGAAGATCGAATGGCCGGCCTGATCCTTCATCTCGATGCGGACCTGGTCGCCGAACCTCATGAAGGGCGTCTTCGGCGATCCGCTCTCGATCGCCTCGATCATCCTCAGTTCGGCAATGCAGGAATAGCCGTCTCCCCCCTCTCCCACCGGCTTGCCGGGACCATCGTCCAGCTTGTTGGAAACCGTGCCGGAGCCGACGATCGTCCCGGCCAGGAGATGGCGGGTTTTGGCGGCATGGGCGATCAGCTGGCCGAAATCGAATGTCATGTCGATGCCGGCATTCGGCTTGCCGAACGGTCTGCCGTTCAAGCTCACCAGCAGCGGCAGATGCAGCTTGCCGCCATCCCAGGCGTCTTCGAGTTCGTCCGGCGTCACCGCGACCGGCGAGAATGCCGAGGCCGGCTTGGACTGGAAGAAACCAAAGCCTTTCGCCAGTTCGTCCGGGATCAGGCCGCGCAGCGACACGTCGTTGACGAGCATCACCAGGCGGATGGCGCCGCGGGCGGCTTCGGGGTTCGCCCCCATGGCGACGTCGCCGGTGATGACGGCGACCTCGCCCTCCATGTCGATCCCATAGGCCTCATCCGCCACGACGATCGGCTCTCGCGGCGCAAGGAAACCGTCCGAGCCGCCTTGATACATCAGCGGATCGGTCCAGAAGCTTGCCGGCATCTCGGCGCCGCGCGCCCTGCGCACCAGTTCGACATGGTTGACGTAGGCAGAACCGTCCGCCCATTGGTAGGCTCGCGGCAAAGGCGATGCGGCGTCATGTTCGTGAAAGCGGATCGTCGGCTGCGCGCCGGTCTCGATGCCTTCGGCAATCAATGCCAGTCTCGGCGCCACATGCTCCCAGTCATCGAGCGCGGCCTGCAGGGTGCGGGCGATGTGGCCGACCTCCGAACAGCGGGTCAGATCGCGGGAAACGACGACGAGCCGGCCGTCCCGGGTGGAGTCCTTCAAGGTCGCAAGTTTCATGTCCGAACTCCCGTGCCGGAGGGTGCCGTATCAGAGGGTGGTCTATCAGAGAATTCTGGGCCGATCTTCATTTGATGCCGGGGGTGCCGTCGAATTTGCGCTCCAGGCCGTCCCAGCATTCGAGGTAATCCTCCTGCAGCGTTTCGAGCTCGGCTGCATATTTCGTCAGTTGCTGCGGGTAGCGGGTCTCGAACATGAAGGCCATGGTATGATCAAGCTTCACCGGCTTGAGCTCGGCATTGGATGCCTTTTCGAAGGCGAGCGCATCCGGCCCGTGGGGCAGCATCATGTTGTGCAGGCTCATGCCGCCCGGAACGAAGCCCTCCTCCTTGGCGTCGTACTGGCCATGGATCAGGCCCATGAACTCGCTCATGATATTGCGGTGATACCAGGGCGGACGGAACGTGTGGTCGGCGACCAGCCAGCGCGGCGGAAAGATCACGAAATCGACATTCGCCGTGCCGGCATCTTCGGTCGGCGCCGTCAGCACCGAGAAGATCGACGGATCGGGATGATCGAAGCTGATGGCGCCGACCGGCGAAAACGTCCGCAAATCATATTTGTAGGGCGCATAGTTGCCGTGCCAGGCAACCACATCCAGCGGCGAATGGCCGATTTCGGTGACATAGAATTTTCCGCACCATTTCACATGCACGCGGCAGGGCTCTTCCTTGTCCTCGAAAGCGGCGACAGGCGTCTTGAAGTCACGTGGATTTGCCAGGCAGTTGGCGCCGATCGGTCCGCGATCCGGCAGGGTGAATTTGGCGCCATAATTCTCACAGATATAACCACGCCAGACCGCCTGCTCGCCGCTCTTGAGAATCTTGAACATCATGCCGCGGGGGATGAGGCAGATTTCCAGCGGCTCGACATCCATGATGCCCATTTCGGTGAACACTCTGATGGCGCCGAGCTGCGGCACGATCAGCAGTTCGCCGTCGGCATTGAAGAAATAGTCGTCGACCATGTCCTCATTGAAGACATAGGCATGCGCCGACATGCCGACCTGGGTTGCGGCATCGCCTGCCGTGGTGATCGTCCGCACCCCTTGCAGAAAATTCAGCTTCTCGGTGGGAGCAGGCAGCGGATCCCAGCGGAGCTGGCCGAGCGGCAGCGAATGCTCGTCCAGGCAAGGCGCGGTTTTCCAGAGCGGATAGGATGCGTTCGAGAAGCGGCGCGTGTGACGCACGCTCGGGCGAATGCGATACAGCCAGGACCGTTCATTCGTCCCGCGCGGCGCGGTGAAGGGCGAGCCGGAAAGCTGCTCGGCATAAAGACCGTAATTGCATTTCTGCGGGCTGTTCTGGCCCTGCGGCAAAGCGCCGGGCAGCGACTCCGTCTCGAAGTCGTTGCCGAAGCCCGGCATATATTTCAGTCTGCCTGCCGTCGCCGCTTCCGCGTCGGCAGCCTGGATCGATGTCTGGTCCATGTCACTCCTCCCAGAACTCTGCAACGCGCAGAGTTTACTCCGCTGCCGTGCCGATGACACCACGCTTGATCTGATCGGCCTCGATCGACTCGAACAGAGCCCGGAAATTGCCCTCGCCGAAGCCCTCGTCGCCCTTGCGCTGGATGAATTCGAAGAAGATCGGGCCGATCACGGTCTTGGAGAAGATCTGCAGCAGGATTTTCGTCATGCCGCCATTCACCACGCCTTCGCCGTCGATGAGGATACCGTGCTTCTTCATGCGCTCGACCGGTTCGCTATGGCCGTTCACGCGTTCATAGGACATGTCGTAATAGGTCGCGGGAGGCCCCGGCATGAAGCGCAAGCCGTTGTCGGCAAGCCTGTCGGTCGCTTCGTAGATCTCTTCCGTTCCGACGGCGATGTGCTGGATGCCCTCGCCCCGGTACTTCTTCAGATATTCCTCGATCTGGCTGGTGTCGTCCTTCGATTCATTCAGCGGAATGCGGATCTTGCCGCAGGGCGAGGTGATGGCGCGGCTCACCAGACCGGTGATGCGCCCGTCAATATCGAAGAAGTGGATCTGCTTGAAATTGAACAGGTTGCGGTAGAAATCCCACCACTTGTCCATGTTGCCGCGGAAGACATTGTGGGTGAGATGGTCGAGGTAATAAAAGCCGATCCCTTGGGGACGCGGGTTGCGCTCGCCCAGCCAATCGAACTCGGCATCGTAGGCCGATCCCTTGGCGCCATAGGTCTCGACGAAATAAAGCAGCGAGCCGCCGATGCCGACGATCGCCGGAGCATCGAGCATCTTGTCGTCGCCTTCATAGGGAACAGCGCCTTTCGACACCGCGTGGTCGAAAGCGTGTTTGGCGTCGACGACGCGCCAGGCCATCGAAGCAGCGCAGGGACCGTGCTTTTCGACGAAGCGGGCGGCGTGACTGCCCGGTTCGGCGTTGACGACATAGTTGATATCGCCCTGGCGCCAGACGGTGATGTCCTTCGTCTTGTGCCTGGCGACGGCGAGGTAGCCCATGCGTGTGAAAAGTTCGCCGAGTTTCTCGGGTTCGGGATGAGCGAATTCGACGAATTCGAAGCCATCGGTGCCAGCCGGATTGTCGGCGGTGATTTCCGACGGCGGCGCATCATGCGGAAACGGGCCCATTTTCCTTCCTCCAGAGGAGATTGCATTTTCTATGCAAACTATGGCCCAAAACGCATGCAAAGTTCTTGCATTCTTCATGTCCAGGGAAGAGATTACGCACGATCCGTGAGTGTTTTGGAGATTTTGCGCAATGGATGAACCGCTTGATAAATTGGATTTGCGTCTGCTCCAGGAACTTCAGAAGGACGGCCGGCTGACGAACAACGAATTGGGCGAGCGGATCGCGCTTTCGCCGTCGCAATGCTCGCGCCGGCGGACGAGACTGGAGACCGAGGGCTATATCCGCAGCTACCGCGCTCACCTCGATCGGGAAAAACTCGGGCTTGATATGCTGGTGGTCATTTCCGTGACGCTTGCCACCCACAACAGAGACAATGCCCGCCGATTTTCGCAATTGATCAATGGGCTGCCCGAAGTTCTAGAGGCCTATGCTCTCACCGGCGAAATGGACTATCACCTGACGGTCGCGACCCGCGGGCTCGCCGACCTTTCAAAGTTCGTCAACGACGTGTTGTTGCCGCACGAGTCGGTGCAGCACGTGAAAACGTCGATCGTACTCGACACGCTGAAGACATTCGAAGGCTTTCCGGTACTCATGCCGGGTCACGGGCATGGCGACACACGATGATTCCGGCGGCATCGCCGGGCATCTGGATTGGAGCGGTTCAGATTTTCACGGAAGCGCCGAACCGCTCTAACTTTTTGTTTTTACGCATTCCGGACGGAAAACCGCTTAGCACTTTTCCTGGAATTGCTTTAGAGCGGCAGTTCGGTCGAGAATTTCAGCTCGCGCAGCACGAAGCTCGAGACGACCGTGCGCACATGCGGGTTGCGCATGAGGTAGCGGGTCATGAAGGCTTCGTAGCTTTCCACGTCCCTCGCCCGGATCTTCAGCATATAATCGAAGGCGCCTGACAAGGCGTAGCACTCCATGATCTCCGGCTGGGCCAGCACAACGGAAGCGAAAGAGGCGACCGCCTCCTCGTGGTGATCCTCGAGCGTCACATGGGCGATCACGCAGAGTTTGAGATCGAGTTTGCCGGGATCGAGCAGCGTCACCCGCTTGCGGATGACGCCGTCGGCTTCCAGTTCCTGGATCTTCCGCCAGGCAGAACTCTGCGACATGCCCGCTTTTTCCGCCAGGTCTGCCAGCGACAGACTGCCATCGGCCTGGACGAGCTTCAGAAGGGTGCGCTGGAAATTCCCAGATTCTTTCATTTTGGACATCACATTCGGGAATATTTGCCATCACTATGGCAATAGCCGGCACGAAAGAAAAGAAAATCCTCCTGAAATGGCGGATAATCGGAGAAACAGAGCCATGACTGGGAGGATCAGCAGATGGTCAAGGAAAGCAGCTACACCGCCAAACTGCCCGGCCCGGACGGCCTCTATGATTATAGCCCTGATGAAGATGCGATTTGGGGCGAACTCTATCGGCGGCAGATGAAGATCCTGGCCGATGCGGCCTGCCGCGAATATCTCGACGGCGTCAAACTGCTGGGCCTCAGGCCGGACAAGGTGCCTCAGCTTCTCGATGTGAACAGGCGCCTGAACGAGACCACCGGCTTCGGCGTCGAAGGCGTGCCGGCGCTCATTCCGCCCTCACGCTTTTATGAACTTCTGTCGCAAGGCAAATTCCCGCTCGCCACCTTCCTGCGCCGCCGCGAGCATATCGACTATATCGAGGAACCGGACCTGTTCCACGAGGTCTTCGGCCACTGCCCGCTGTTGACCAACCAGAGCTATGCCAATTTCGTCCGCCATTTCGGCGAAACCGCCGTTCGGCTCGGCAAGGGCTATTCCTGGCACCTGTTCCGGATCTTCTGGTTCACCGTCGAATTCGGGCTGATCAACACGCCTGACGGCCGCCGCTGCTTCGGCGCCGGCATCGTCTCCTCGCCCAGCGAAGCCAAGGCGGCCATGGAGGGCACTGCCTGCGAATTTCGCCCGTTCGATCTGCTGAGCGTGCTCAGAACCCCTTACCGGATCGATATCCTCCAGCCGATCTATTATGTCATCGACAGCTTCGCCGATCTGGAAGCGATCGTGGAGACGGATATCGAGGGCACTATCCTCAAAGCGAAATCGCTCGGCGATTTCGCCCCTGCTTTCGAAGCCAAAGCGTCGTGATCCGCTGACGAGAAGGCAACGCCAGCCGCAACCCTTATTTCGGGGCGGCGGCACTTCGATTGACGAAATCCACCAGCACACCCGGCTTGACCATGCCGGCCAGCTCTTCGGCGTCCCAGTTGGTCAGCCGCACGCAACCATGCGAGCCAACCTTGTCGATGAGCTTCGGCTCGGGTGTCCCGTGGATTCCGTAGGTCGGCTCGGTCAGGTCGATCCAGACGGTGCCGACCGGGCCGTTCGGTCCTTTCGGAATGGTCAGGACGCGATCGTTCTTTCCCTGCTTGAAGTTCAGCTTCGGGTCATATCGGTAGACCGGCATTTTCGCGACGCCCTTGACCTTGTGTTTTCCCGACGGCGCCGGATTGTCCTGGCTTCCGATCGTCGCGGGATAGACGGCAAGCAGCGCTCCGTCCCCGGCATAGGCCAGCACCTGCCCCGCCTTTCGGTCAGCCTCGATCCTCTTGACCTTTCCTTGCCTCGCAACACCGGGGTTCACCACCCATACCGTATCGCCGGGAGAAAACTGCGAAGCCGGGTTGAGCGCATTGACGAGATCGATACCCATGTGGAAGCGCTCGGACAGCTTCTCGGCAACGCTGGTATAGCCGAGACTCTGCATCTTTGCCTTGTCGCCATAGTCTTCGGGGATCCTGTCGACGAGACCCTTGGCATCCTCTGCCGAGACGACGTAGCTCTCGACGATCGGGGCATTATCTTCCAGGCGGGAGGCAACGTCCGGATCCACCCTGCCATCGACGGGAAGCTTGTTCATCGCCTCGAAACCGGCCACCGCCTTATTGACGTTGTCGCCGGAGAGGCCATCGATCACGCCCGGAGATGCGCCGGCACGATCGAGCAGGACCTGAAGGCGGACGACCGCCGGATCCGGATCTGCGGGCGCAGACTTTTCTGTCCCGATAGAGGCAATCGAAGCTGCGTTGATGATATCCGGTTGAAGTTCCCGCGCGGCAGCACCGCCAACGGAAATGGTGAAAGCGAGCAGCGACATCGGCAGGACTTTTTTCATGGACGACAAATGGCTGGCGACGCAACTTGTTCCACTGGGCAAGAGTGCCCGGTCACGGCGTCTTTGCACGCCTCCTGGCTTCACGCGATCGTGCCATTCGGCGAGCGGGCCTCAGTTCCTCGATCGTCGGCAGCCACCACGCCGCGTCCCCACCTGGAGACATCTTCGCAGGCCAGGTGCGGACCAGTTCTTCGTGCGTCGGCAGCCGCCAATATCCCCAGACGTGATCCTCGGTCAAATCAGGATAGACGTCGGCAACGACGTCCGGGGCGACCAGTTCGCCTGTTATCTCGGTGAAGACGACGATCCCATGGGTAATGGCGACCGGCCGCCCGATCGGCGGCAGATCGTGGCCGAGAAGCGGGTAACGGCGGCGCTTTCGTTCCGCGGAGCGGAGCCTGCTGCGAATGTCCTCTTCGCTCCCCTTACGCTCCTTGGCCCGCCGCCGTCTCTCCTCCGGCTCGTTTCTGCGGGCGGCCGCTTCGATATCGGGCCAGCGGCGTCTCAGATCCTCATAGGATCGGAAGGGAACGTGCCATATCCTGAGATCGCCGTCCCAGCGGGAGAATGGCACCTCGCGCAATTCGTCGACGACCGTCTTCGAATAGGGCGTTCGGATTCGAAAGCCTGCCTTGCCGAGTTGAAGATAGGGACTGTCGATCGGATCGAAGGCGAAGGCGTCGCGTCCCTTCGCATCCGCATGGGCATCGGCCTCGGCTTCCAGCTCGGCAAGCCATCGTCCGATGCGGCGGGACGCCGTCCGGCCGGGAACGAACCAAGCCTTGCGGTCGTCGTTCCAGCGGGCTCGGGGAAATCGCCTTCGGAACTGTTCGACAGTCATCCTGTCGTAAGGGAAGGCAATGTCGGCGCCGGGCTTTGCGTCGTCCTCGCCGGGCGACGCCTCGTCGTGATCAGCCGGGGATTTCGTTTCGATCATCGAAGGAGAACGCTCTCGCAACGGAAACGGTTTCCACTGCGGCAGTCGATGCGATCGCGGAGGCCACAGCCGCGACAAGATCGCAGGGCAAACGCTTCTCAGTGAATGGTTCTCGTCGACTTCTCCGGATGCGAGATGTTCTGGAGCGTCGCCATAAGCTTTTCGAATTCGCTCAGGACACGATTGAACTCGACGTCCTGCATATTGGCGATTTCCGATATCGTCGAGGAAACGGATGCGATGAGCCTGTCGATCCAGACACAGCGGTCGGCCGGCACGTTGCCGAGAACCTCCTGCCGATGCGTCTTCAACTCGCGGAGGATGCGAATGATCAGCACTCCCCGCTCGGTCCTGCTCAAGAACCGCAGCCTTGTCTGCGCCCGTTGAATTTCGGTTATCAGCGCCGTCGCCATCCCCTGCTCTCCGACCCAATGCAACCGAATATCACAACCGCAGCGTTTGTAATACGGACTTTGGTCTGACTGCAACTCAGCGCGATATCAGACATCGGCTAAGTCAATTATTCCCAGCGATGACGAGCGGTGTTTCGCAGCTGCGCCGCGGCCCGTCCCATGGTTGATAAGTGTTGTCTGCCGGTCGATACGACCTGTAGCGAGCGGCGCACCAGGCTGCCGCCTGAGCATTCACTTTCGTGCCGGCCTCCCCTTCGAACTCGGCGAGATCCGACTCGTATGGCGAAGAGCAGGCGCGGATTTCGCCGCTATAGGATCGATAGCTGTTGGTCGAGGGATCGAAGGAGCGATAGTGCTGCGTGCACCAGGCAAGGTGTTCGGCCGAAAATTTCGGCTGTGGTGTCTGAAGTGCGGTCGATATGCCGGCGGGCTCCGGCTTCGTCTTTGCCGTCACCATGGCCGGCGCCTCGGTGACATAGCTGGAATAGAGAGGCGCAATCCGTTCATAATCCTGCTGCCGCGGATCGACTTTCACCGGCTCCGTCGTCCAGAGATCGGGGCCGGCAAGGTCCCGGAGGCCATGAGGCTCGGAATCCGCCACGACGTGGGAGGCAACGGAGGCGGCGGCGATGCAGGCCCCGACCGAACTGACGATGCCGAAGGCTGCGGATACGAGCGCGTTCATTTTCCCGCCCCCTGTTGTCGAGCCGGGGGAAGCCAGACGCGACCGGCACTGCCATGCTGGCCGGCGGTGGCGACGAGCGCGGCGAGAATGCCGGCGATGGCCAGCAGGATGGCGATCACCGGCACGGCCAGTCCACCGGATTTCTCTTCGGAATAGATCATGTTCCTCTCCTCGGCGCTTGTCCTGGTTTTCATGATCATCTCTGCTTAAGCCGCACGGCGACGTTGCCGGCCGCCGTGCGGCTGGTATCAAACTCTGAGCGATGATCTCAGGAAGGAAAACGCGGCAGGGGCCGCGTGGAGAATCAGGTCACTTGATGACCTGGATCACCTTGCGTGACGACGGTTCGACGATGACGCGTTGATCGTTGACCACTGCATAGGCATAGGTCGGATCATCCGGAATAGGCGTTACGACAACCGTTTCCGGCAGCGGTTGGCCGACAACGATCTTTTCCTTCACGACCACGCGGGCGGACGGCGCCCGAGCCTCGCGGACATAGGTGACGACCTTTTGCGGCGGCGGATCGATTGCCGTGCCGACGACTGCGCCGGCTACGCCGCCGACAGCAGCGCCAACAGGCCCGCCGACGATCGCCCCGGTGACCGCTCCACCCGCCGCACCATTGACGGTCGAGGACTGGGCGAACGCGACGCCTGATATCAGCGTCACGGCTGCCGCGCTTACGATAAGCCTAGAGAGCATTTTCTCCTCCTTGTGTTTGAGGCGCGGCCTTGGTGACCGCTGTCAAACCAACTGGCTACAGGCAAGGTCGTTCCACGCCCCAGACCTCAGTCCGACGGACCCCGGCCTTTGGTCCTAAACGCATTTCAATCACCGTTGCCGGCGCTATTTCAGCATCGAAGGACGCTGCATAAGCAGGCGCAGGCAGGAGACTGAATGGATGGCACGATCCAACCGCCGGGAAGCTGGACGCAGGCGCCTGGCGATGCGTCTGCCGCTGATGCGGACGCTGATCATGGAAGCGCGCGACCCGTGGCAGCTCGAACTCTTCGAGGCCTACCAGATGGCAGTCGAAGCGCGCGACGCTCTTCGAAGGCGGCGGCCCAATTCGTACATGGTGCGGGAATATGATGAGACCTGTTGCGAAATAGAGCAGCACGTCATCCGTGCGATGCGCGAACTTTCGATCGGAGCTGCGCCGCATCAGCGCAAATCCGGCAAGCCGTCAGACCTCAGCGGATAGACGTTTTTCGACATTCCATCTGGAAAGCATGCGAGGAGCCTCTTGCGGCCTCCCGAAGAGATAGCCTTGCCCCGTCTCGCATCCGAGCCGATGCAGCGCTTCGGCTTCCAGCTCGGTCTCGACACCTTCGGCGACCACCTGCAGGTTCAAGCCGTGCGCAAGTGAAATGATCGCCCGCACGATTTCCAATACCGCCGGATTTCCGTACATTCGCCGGACGAAGGACTGGTCGATCTTGAGCTTGTCGAGAGGAAGATCGGCAAGATAGCTCATCGACGAGTAGCCGGTGCCGAAGTCGTCCAAGGCAATGACGATTCCCGTTTGGCGAAGCGCGCGCATCTTTGCGATCACGGCACCGCCCTGGTCGAGGAAGGCGGATTCCGTCAACTCGAGGCACAGCCTGGAGGAAGGAAGCCCGCTGCTGGACAAAGCCTCCCTCACATCGGCCTCGATGTCGGACTGCTCGAACTGGAGTGCCGAGACGTTGACGGCGACGCCGAATTCACCAGGCCAGGCGGCGGCCTCGGTGCAAGCCTCAAACAGCGTCCAGCGGCCGATATCACAGATCAAACCAGAGGATTCGGCAATCGGGATGAACTCGGCCGGAGATATCAGACCGAATTCGGGATGGCTCCATCGGATCAAGGCTTCCGCGCCGACAAGGCGCCCGCTGGCAAAATCGATCTGCGGCTGGAACAGCAGGAAGAACTGCCGGTTTTGAAGAGCGTCGCGCATGTCCCGCTCCAGCCGGCGCGACCGCGCCTGGCGAACGGCGGTAGACGGATCGAAGGAGCACCATCGCCGGCCTTGCCCGGCCTTCGCAGCATCGAGCGCCGATTCAGCGGCATTCAGGATCGCACCGGAGGCGGCATCACTTGAGCGGGCTATTCCGAGGTGGACCGAGATCGGCACGGCGGCACCGCCGAGGTGTACAGGCTCTTCGAACAGCGCCAGAAGACCATCGGCGAAATCTTCGATCGGCGTTGCATCCGTCGCGGCAATGGCGATGCCAAAATGGTCACCGTCCAGTTTTGCCAGCAGATCACCGGCGAATGCATGCCCGAGCCTCGCCGCCACGGCTTGCAGGAGTTCGTCGCCGACGTCGCGTCCCAGCGTGGCGCAAAGCGATGAGAAACGCTCGATATCCAGCACCGAGACGAAGGCCCCGCCCTGGAGGGCTGCCAGCCGAGACGCGAATTCCCGGCGATTGAGCAGCCCGGTGAGTTCGTCCAGTTCGGACAGCTTCTTGAGCCGCTCTTCGTAGTCATAACGTGCGGTGATGTCTCGTATGATCAGGCAACCCGCAAACCGCGACCGCGCCACGGCCGGGCGCGCATCCGGCTGTTCGATCGGCGAAATCGTGACGGACGCTTCGTAATGGGTGGCCTTCGAAGCTCCGGTGCCGGCGAAATCGACGAGGGCTGTGTGCACCTTGCCCGGCTCGGCATCGTGCTCAGAAACCAGTCTGCGCACGATGTCGATGATGGCGGTATCGGCGGCGCCGAGAAGCGAGGCGCCGACCCCGGCTCGCAATACGGTCTTTGCGGATTCGCTCGCCTCGACGATCCTCAGATTGCTATCGAATGCAACGACACCGTCCGAACTGTCGGCGATGATCCGTCTCATCAGGCGCCGGGTGTTTCGGGCCTCGGTATTGGCGATGGCGACAAGCATTCGGCCGAGGTCGACGCGTTCGTTGAACGCGAGCATCCATGCGAAGAGCAGCGTCAACCACGGCCCGGCCGTTCCGGCAAGGATCCCGTTCCGCGACTGCAGCAGAAATGCGCCTATCTCGCCGATGACAACGATGAGCAGTCCGACTGCCATGATCGTGATCATGCCGGCCGAACGGCTGCGGATCACGCCGATGATCAGCAAGATCGCAAACACGAGTTCCAGCGGAGCCTGATCGACCGTCCTGAGGAAGCGGTTCTGGAGCAGCGTCTCTGCCGCAAGCACGTGAATGAGCGGGCCTGAAATAGCGCCGTAGACGGGAACGGCGAAAATATCCTTGAGCTCCGCCGCCGATGCTCCGACCACGACCGAGCGGTCTCTGATCGCCTCGGCCGGCACGGCCCCGTTCAGCACGTCGGACAACGAGAATGTCGGGACGGTGTCGGGCCTTATCGAGAAATCGATCGGCAAGGCTCCGGAACTGCTGCCGATCCCGCCAAGGGCCGAGGCGGCGGACTGGGTGGGGCTCCCGTCGAGTTGGCTTCCCAGATCGAAGCGGCGGACGATCCCGTCCGCATCCATCGCGACATTGGCGAATGCGGGCCAGGCATTCTGAAGGAGTTGCGGGATCGGCCTCGTCACCGCCGTCTCGGACGATGACGCCTTCTCCTGCTGCCGGAACACCGGCAAAAGAACTCCTCCCCCGGATCTCGCAAGCGCCGCGGCAAGACGCTCGTCCTCCTCAGTGCTGGAGAACGCGCTGAAATCGACGTCGAGAAAGACGTCCTTGACGCCGGAGACGACCAGCTTGTCGAGCAGTGTCGCGTAGATGCTCCGTGGCCAGGGCCAGGTTCCAACGGCGTCCAGGGAATGTTTGTCGATCGCAACGAAGACAATATTGCCGGTGGCGGTGCGAGGCGCCCATTGGAAACGCTTGGCGAAAAGGCTGTTGTCGATCGCCTGCAGGAGGCCGAGGCTGGAGCCGAATATCGGCAGCGCCAGCATCACGGCGATCAGCAAAAGCCGAACCGTGATCGTGCTGATGCCGTTGGAGAGATAATCTCCAGCCGCCTTGCTATCTCTCACTTATCCTTGCCCTTGCCGTGATCGCCGGAATTGCCGTGACCGTTGCCACCGCCGTTGTTATCGCCCTTGCCGCTGTTTCCGTTTCCATTGCCGCCGCCGTTGCCATTTCCGTTGTTACCGCTGTCATTGGAATGACCGTGGCCGTTCCCGTTGTTACCGCTGTCATCGGAATGACCGTTGCCATTGCCGTTTCCGCCGCTGTTGCCGTTGCCGTTTCCACCGGAATTGCCGTTTCCGCCGCTGTTGCCACCGGAATTGCCGTTGCCATTGCCGTTATTGCCGTTTCCGGAATTGCCGTTGCTCCTGGTGTTTGCGCTGTCATCATCATCGCTGCTCGCGCTGGAACTGGTGCTCTTGCTTGTCGCCGAAGAGGTGTTCTTGGTCTCGGCCGCTTCGGTGGCGCCGGCGAGTGTCGTGGTGCCGACGGCCGGGATCTGGGCGACCGACGGTGCAACGGAAGTGATCTCCGGCTTGGACAGCCGGCCCGCCACCGTCATGCCGGCCTTCTTGTCGACAGCAGCGCTCTGCCCCGGCGCCACGTTCGATCGCTGGCCGCTGGCGAAGGAGGTGACCTCGACCAGGCCGCGATCCACTGAGACGGACGCTTTCGCCCTGCCGACCGTGACGTGAAAGATCGTTCCTTTGACGACGGCCGCGAGATAGGGCGTCTGTACAGCCGTATGAGGCTGGCTTCGCTTCTCGATTTCAAGGTCCAGCGAGCCGACCTGCTGGTAGATCTGCGTCTTCATGGCCGCGGCTTCGTTGGTGGCGATGGCGGCAAGCGTATTTGGCTGGAAGGTGATGCTCTCCACCCCTCTGGCAAGCTGAACTCGCCCGCGCGGGCCAGTCGAGACCCATGCCCGGTTGGGAACCACCTCGCCGGCGCGCAGGTCCACCCAGTTCGTCCTGTCGACGGTATACTTGACTTGATCCGTCGCCTTGACGACCCGCCAGTCGTCGGCAGTCGCATAGGCGGCTGTCGGCAGCAGGATCAGTGCTGCGATCAGAATTCGAAATATTGTCGACATGAATGCTATTCCCTCGGCCTTGGTGCGAGTGAAGCACATTCACCTTAAGAATGATTATAAAATAGTATGATGATTGTAGGAATTGCGCGATTGGCGCATCGGCTTTCGCCGAAGGCGATTATGTAGCACGACCGGCAACCACCAGCGCGCTCATGCTGCCGCTGGGACAAGCTCCGTGGCGCGCTTCGACGCGCTCGGCCACCGCCTCGACGATCTCGGACATGCGCTCCGGCGCCCGCTATTCAATTTCTCCCCGGAGCAGCGTACCCCGGCAAAAGGCGGCTGCGACCGCCGACGTCTACGGGGTCGGACCTAGGTCCGAGAGGCATCGGACCGAAGTCCCGAGGGTGGAACGCGCACCGGAGCGTGCCGTTTCAAGGGGTGAAGGAGATCCTGACATGACCCAGAGCAACAGATCCCGAGTGAATGACGCCTGCAACGTGTGCGTCATCGCCCTTGTCGCCGTGCTTGCCGCCCTTCTCTACGTCTTCGGCGCAGCCATGTCGGGCGACACGCTGCAGTTGACCAAAAGCATAAGAGGCTCTGAAATCTTCGATACCAGGGATCTGCCCTGATGCTGTCTGGAAAAATTTCGAGGAAGCGATAGGTTACTCGGCAAGACTCTTACCGGTATCAAAATGAATTGGCTTCGCCGCTGGAATGCCCGCTCGCTCGCCTCCCAATTCTTCATCGCGGGCGGGCTCATATCGATCGCCGCCATGTTCCTGGTGGGCATTCTCGTAACCCACCTGATAGAGGAGGCGGTGATCCACAATTCCGGCGCTGCGACGGCGCTCTATGTGGACAGCGTCGTAGCGCCGCTACTTCCCGACATGCAAAAGGCGTCATTGCTGGACGAAGGCAGCGCTCAGGCTCTGGACGAGACGCTGGGTCAAGGGGCGCTCGGCAGGCGCCTTGTTTCGTTCAAGCTGTGGCGAAGCGACGGCACCATCCTCTATTCGAACGAGAAGGAGCTGATGGGCAGGACGTTTCCGGTCAACGACAAGCTCCAGAAAGCCTTCGCAGGGTCCCTCGTCGCCCGCTATGAGATCGCCAGCGATCCGGAAAGCGACAAGGAGCGGGCGCTCGGCAAGCCGCTGATGGAAATCTACAATCCGGTGCTCCAGCCATGGTCCGGACAGGCGGTCGCCGTGATCGAATTCTACGAGACGGCGGAAGGACTGAGCGACAGTCTGGCCCATGCCAGACTCCGCAGCTGGGCCGCCGTCGCCGCTCTGACGGCAATCTTTTTCCTCGTTCTCTCCGTCCTGGTGTTCCGGGTTAGCCGCACGATAGAAGCACAACGCAGGGATCTCAAAGAACGGGTCGACGATCTGTCTGCGCTGCTGGCTGAAAACCGCGGGCTGCAGCGGCGGTTGCAGCGTGCCTCCCAGCGAGCAGCGGCGCTGAACGAAACATATCTGCGCAGCATCGGCGCCGATCTGCACGATGGTCCGGCCCAGCACATTGCCTATGCCTCATTGCGGCTGGACAGTGATATGTTGATCAATGCTTCGACCCATCCCGAGGCGCGCGAAAAGGAGCTCGCCTGGATACGCTCGAGCCTTGCCGAGGCGATGACCGAGATCCGCAATATCTGCAGCGGGCTGGTACTCCCGCAGATCGAGAAGTCCTCGATCACCGAGATCGTCATGCGGGTGGTCGAAGCGCATCAGCACAAGACCGAAACCCGTGTCGAAACGCTCATCGACGATGATGGACCGGAGCTCGCTCCTGCCGTAAAGATCTGTATTTACCGCTTCGTTCAGGAAGCCTTGAACAACGCCTATCGTCACGGCGGCGGCATTCAGCAGGCCGTCAGAGCCGTGTCGCACAATGGTCACGTTCATGTCGAGGTCAGCGACCGCGGCGATGGCTTCGATCCGAGCGAGGTGAGGCCGACGAGCCTCGGCCTGGTGGGGCTTCGCGAACGCGTCGATAGCCTGGGAGGCTCGTTCGACGTCAAGACAGGCGAAGGAGGGACGACCGTGACCATGACATTCGAGCCTATGGACGTGGGAGACTAGAGATGACATCCATCACCATCGGGGTCATTGACGACCACCCGCTTTTTCGCGAAGGCGTAACGCGCAGCCTGTCGGAAATCACTGGCTTTTCCGTCGTCGGCGAAGGCGCCAGCAGCGATGATGCGGCGATGATCGCTGCGACCAGCCGCCCCGACATCATGCTGCTCGATGTCTCGATGCCCGGCGGCGGACTGTCGGCGATCGGCGAAGTGCTGACGCGCAGCCCGACGACAAAGGTGCTCATGTTGACGGTATCCGAGGAAGTGGACACGCTGCTTGGGGCTCTGCAGCGGGGCGCGATGGGCTATGTTCTCAAAGGTGTCGGCTCGCGCGGCCTCGCCGAAGCCATTCAGACGGTACTGAGCGGATCACGCTATATCTCGCCGACGATGTCGACGAAGGTCATGGAGAGTTCGCTGAATGGCGGCGCGCCCGACAAAAACAGTCTGACGCCGCGGGAACGCGAGGTGATGGATCTCGTCTCGCAAGGTCTGTCGAACAAGCATATCGGCTTGCGTCTCAACCTGCAGGAAAAAACCGTGAAGCACCATATGACTCAGATTCTGAGCAAGCTCGGCGTCTCGAACAGGACGGAAGCGGCTCTCCAATGGCGCGAACGGCGCTAAAACCGCTCACATGTCCCGGCGACAGGCATTTGGAATAGGATATCGTCGGCTGTATGGCTGATGTTTCAGCGGAGGTAGCGGCTAAGGCGGCGGACATCGTTTGCCGTCGCTTGCCTGCTGATGATCGTCCGGCCCTTCCCGTCCTTCATGACGTAGCGGCCACTCCGCAGGGTTTCGGTAATGCCGTTCGTGTGCCGGACGTCGATCGAGCCGTCGGAAGCTTCGGTCGCGCTTGCCACCGATCCTTCTGACGACTCCCTGGAAGAGGAGGAAGATCCGTTGCTGGAATTCCCATTTCCCGAACTGCTACTGCCGTTGCCGCCACCGTTGCCATTGCCGCCACCGTTGCCGCCGCCATTACCGTTCCCGCCACCGTTTCCGCTCCCGCCGCCGTTACCGTTCCCTCCCCCATTGCCGTTACCGCCACCATTTCCATTGCCGTTATTGCCGTCTTTTGCCTGCGCGCATCCTGCCGCCAGAACAGGAAGGGGGCCGTCGAGGTTCAAGGTCAGCGGTGATGCGACAGCAAAGAGAGCAACGGCTGCGCCGCCGCCCAATCTCAGAAAATCGCGTTTCGAGAAACTCATGCCATAACCTCGTTCACCTGTTCTGCACCGTATCTCTGCAATATAGACCCCAGACAATTTTCGCTGTTCCGAAGACAGAATGCAACGGGACCTAGGTACTAGCTCAGGCAGGACTTTGGTCCGGTCTGCGGATTGCCGGGCGCCGGCGCCAGCGCGGCGCGCCATTCGGAAGGTTCGCCTCTCCTCGCCGACAGGCTGCCGCATGGAGCGATGACGCATTTTTCTGGAACTTCTTTCCTTGTCGCCGATTTGATTGTCCAAGAGCAACGAGAGGAAACGGCAATGGCAAACCCGAACGAATCCCCCGCCGTCCAGTCCCTGCGAAAAGAGCAGGCAGAGCAGCGGAAGCGGGGGCGAAGAGGCGATCTCACTCGAGCAATCGAGGATACGTTTCCGGCCTCCGACCCGGTGTCGGCCACCCACACCTCAATTCCTGCCGGCCGCAGCGACATCGAGGCGGCTGAGCGTGTGCAGCGTGAGCCCGACCCGACCAGGCTGGACGAGGAGTTTCCGCTCGCCGATCGGGCCCTGCGCTCGACCGGCGAAAACACCGGCTCCTCAGAAGGATTGGATGGGGATCGCAAGGACATGCGCGCACTTCGGAAAGACGCAGGCCGGATCGCGGAGTCGGCTTCGGAGCTGGCCTCCGGAACAGCCCGCCTGGCAAAGGCGGAAGCGCGCAGTTTCGCCCAGGAGATCGAGGACAGAATACGCCGGCAGCCGCTGACCTCAGTCGCGATCGTCGCCGCCATCGCCTTCGTCTTCGGTGCGACGCGTTGAGGAGCCAGCCTCGACTTGCGGCAGCCCCGTGAAAATCGCGACCTACAACGTCAACGGGATCAATGGACGACTGGCCATCCTGTTGCGCTGGCTGAAAGAGGACGCCCCCGATGTGGCCTGCCTCCAGGAACTGAAGAGCGACGATGCCGGGTTTCCGCTAAAGGAAATCGAGCGGGCCGGCTACGGCGCCGTCTGGCACGGACAGAAATCCTGGAACGGGGTTGCCATCCTGGCGAAGGGCAAGACACCGATCTTGACGCGGCGCGGTCTTCCCGGCGATCCTGACGATACCCATAGCCGGTATATCGAAGCCGTCATCGACGGCATCGTCATCGGATGTCTGTATCTCCCGAACGGCAATCCGTTTCCAAGCACCAAGTTCGACTACAAGCTCCGCTGGTTCCGCCGCCTGCACGACTACGCCGCCGAACTCCTCGAACTCGAGGTGCCGGCGATCCTGGCCGGTGACTTCAACGTCATGCCGACGGAAATCGACGTCTACAAGCCGGAGCGCTGGCTGGACGACGCCCTTTTCCGGCCTGAGGTCCGCAAGGCCTATGCCGATCTCGTCGCCCAGGGCTGGACCGACGCCGTCAGACATCTGCATCCGGGAGAACGCGTCTACACCTTCTGGAAATACTGGCGAAACAGCTTCGAGCGTGACGCGGGGCTGCGGATCGACCACTTCCTGCTCAGCCCGGCCGTCGAACCCTGGCTTCGATCGGCAACCGTCAGGAGAAAGCCGCGAACCTGGGAGCATACGAGCGACCATGCGCCCGTCATGATCGAACTCGACGTTTCCGAAGCTGGAACCGAGCTATGAGCCGGGGACCAGGCGCGAGGGAACCTCGCCATATCGCCGGGAGTTTACTGTTAAAGGGAAGCGACCAATGAACGAGAGCAAGAACTACCTGAACACCGACGAAATCCAGGCTGACGACCAGTTGTCGCCGAAGCTTCTCGAAGGAAAGGATCCGCCAAGGCGGGTGCGGAAAAGCGAGGAAGCCATCGCCGAAGGCGCCGACGATACCGAGCGCATCCGGGTTCCGCCGCCGGTTGCCAATCCCGATTGATCGGCAGAGTTGCTACCCGCGGGTAGCGGCCTCAGTCATCAGCATTGAGATCATAGATGCGGCCGGTCAGCCAAGCCGGCCAATCACGCTCGAAGAAGGATCTGGCGCTTTCATCGAAAGTGCGATTTTTACGCCTCGACAGCCTAATCTCATCGCCCTCGAGCCGAACGACGATCTGCTCGTCCCGATCGGCTTCGCGTTCCCTGCGGAAACGATATTCCTCCAACGGACCTGTGCTCGCCAGCGGCAGGGATTCGCCCGCCGCATCGCATATCGCGCGTGCCCCGCGGCTGCCGCCGCCGCCACGAATGAAGACGTCGAGCGCACTGAGCACGGCTTCCGAGGCGAGCGCCATGTGCCGCCATTGCACACCCCGGACCGCCTCCGCCGCGCGGCCGTAGGCGATGCCGTCTGCGCGAATATCCGCATTCAGCTTGCGCGCTTCGATCAAAGCCTGGGCGACACTCTCCTGGTCGCAAATGATACCGGCCTTCTCGCTCATCCGCGCCTGTATTTCCGAGCGAACTGCTTTGACGGTGAGCGGGCTCTCGGCTCGAAGGGCAGAAAGAAGAGCGGCGATGCCTGCCTCTGCCATGCCTGACATATCGCCCGTGGCGGCCCGCTTCGCCCTGCCACTTGCGCTGATGTGCTCGGCCACACGGGTTCCGAACACCTGCCCGGCATTGAGCGCCGCACCACCCGGCCTCGTTACGCCATGTGTGCCGGCCGCTTCGCCGACCGCGTAGCAGCCCACAAGATTGCTGCGGCCCCAGGTATCGACCATGATGCCGCCGTTCATGTGCTGGTTGTTGACGGCAAATTCCAGCGGGTCGGCGGCAATGTCGATCTTGTAGCGGCGATAGAGCTCGATCGCGAGCGGGTTCATGTGCTTCAACCGGTCCACCGGCATCTCCTGGCCGGCACCGGCCTTGCCGAGATAGAGGCGGACGTCTTCATCCAGCCTTTCCAGGCTGAACGGCAGGTCGCCCGGCACCGGCAGCGGATTGCGATTGAAGTCCATGAAGACACGCCGCCCGGCGGCGGTCTCGCTCGATATGGCGAGATCTACCAGGCTTGAACCGAAATCCAGCATTCGGGTCGCATGAAACGGCCATTGATAGCCTTTGCGAAAGACGTTCGAGGCCAATTCCTGCGTGCTGCGGTAATATTGCCCCAGGAAGTGGTGTTCGACGCCATCGGCATCGACCGAATAGATATGCGGGATCGCCTGGACGTAAGTGCCCGACAGATTCCACGGGAAGCCTTCCCTGCGCGTTCCAATGCCGAACTGGCTTTCCGTCAGGTTCACCAGTTCGACGCCGGCCTCGAGCGCCAGTCCAAGCGAGCCGAAGCAGCCGTTGGGATAGACGCTGTCACGATAAAGCTCGCCCGGCCCGCCGGCCGCGAGCACCATCACATCGGTCACGTACAGCGCGATGCCCAGCGGGTTCTCATCCGTACGCCCGCCGGGGCGCATGGCGAGAATGCCGACGACATGGCGGTCTGCCCCCTCGCCTTCGGTAAGGATTTTGACCGCGGTCGTCTGGTTGTAGAACGGCACGGCGAGCCGGATCGCCTCTTCGGCCAGCACCTTGACCATCAGGCGTGAGGTGCGCGGACCGCAGCTGGTGGCGCGGCCGACCTCGTCATGGTCGGTCTGATATCTCAGCGTTCCGCCGAGCGGATCCTGCGGCAGCGGCAGACCGAGGAACTGCAGCGACGCCATCATCCGGGACGAGCCGACCGCTTCGACATAGGCGGTGTCCTCATCCATCGCGCCGCCGCTGCGGATGGCGCGGGCCATCGCCTTGTAATTGTCGCCCTGATCGGCGGTGTTGGCGGTGTGCAGGGTCTGCTTATCCGATCCCGAGCAGGCCGAGGTTCCGCCCCAGGCGCTTTGGCTGATGACGACGATGTCGTCGCCGCGCCGCTTCATTTCCACCGCCGCACGCAGACCCGCGGCACCAGATCCGACGACGACGCAACCGGCGCGATAGACCGGCACCTCGACGCCGGCAAGCCGCACGGCTTCCGAAGGGTCAGCTTCGGGCGGAAGCTTGGGCATATCGACATCGGTCAGTGCGTCAAGAATTTCCTGCGGGACAGCTGTGGTCATCGACGTTCAGTCCAGCGGGATGTCGACCCAGCGCTTCAGCCGGGAGGACTCCATGCATGCGTCGACGATCTGGCAGATGTGATGGCCCGTATAGAATGTAGGCCACATCGGCCTGTTTGCAACGATCGAGCGGATCACCTCGGCCGCCTCGATGATCTTGCTTTCGTTGTAGCCTATGCCGAAATTCGGCAGGGGAAGGAACGCCCGAAAGGTGGGATTTTCCGGCCCCACGTCGATCTCCCGGAAGCCGCGCCGCCCCGTGCGGTCGTCGTTGGAGTAGAAGCGCAGCCGGTTTATCTCGTCATAGGTATAGGCGATGCTGCCTTTGGTTCCATAGACTTCGTAGGTCTGCATGAACTTGCGGCCGGTCGCGACACGGCTGAAATCGACGATCCCGCCGGCACCATTCTCGAACCGGCATAAGAGGTTCGTGGCGTCGGGGTTGGTGATATCAGCCCAGGATTCGTTGCCCGTCAGTTTCACCTCTTCGCCATAGGCAAGGCCCTCGACGACCGGCCGGCGCGGTGTGACGATGAGATTGTCGGCGATCAGCGAACTGACCCGGCCGACCAGGAAATCCATGAAGCTGAAGATGTGCGAACCGGTATCGCCGACGATCCCGGTCGGCGCCAGCTTGCCGTCAGCGCGCCACATGAAAGGCGCGGTGGGATCGCCATACATGTCGACGTGCTGGCAGCCGCGAAACAGCTTGATCTCGCCGACTTCGCCGGATTCTATGATGTCTTTGGCCAGATCATGGACGGGGTTTCGGGGAAAGGCATGTCCGACACGGGTAATCACACCCTTCTCTCTGGCGATCTCTGCCAGTTCCCGCGCTTCGTCGGCAGTATTGGCCAGCGGCTTTTCGCAATAGACATGCTTGCCGGCCAGCAAGGCCGCCTTGGCCACAGGATAATGCAGGTGGTCAGGCAGGCAGATATCGATCAGATCGACCTCGGGATCGGCGACCGCCAGTTTCCAGTCCTGATAGATCCTGGCGCCCGGCGCCCTGTTGCCAATATCCTCGGCTGCGTCAGGATTGCGATCGACAAGCGCCACGATCCGCGCCGTTCCGTCCGAAACGCCGAAGAAATGCGCAAAGGTCTGATAGGCCATCGTGTGGATCTTTCCCATCCAGCCCGAGGCGCCAAGCACTGCAACTCTCACTTCGACCATTGTCGTTACTCCTTAGCGGATTTCGGCGCGGGCCCGAGGCCTGGTGTCGTTGCGTTCGTAGGCAAAGATCGCCGACGGCAGCGCCGGCAGGCCCCGGATGAGGTCCGATCCTTTTTCGCCGACCATGATCGTCGGCGCGTTGGTATTGCAGGACGGCACGCGCGGCATGACCGAGGAATCGCAGACGCGGAGACCTTCAAGGCCATGGACCTTGAGATCGAGCCCGACGACCGCATCCGGCCCCGTTCCCATCTTGCAGGTGCCCACAGGATGATGGTCGGTCTTGGCGTTGGCGCAGCCGTAGTCGAAGAGCTGCTCGTCAGTCATGACCTTAGGCCCGGGAAGCCTTTCGGCCATGACATAGGGCTTCAGCGCCGCCTGCTGCATGATTTCGCGGGCGATCTTGAGCCCCTCCAGGGACATCCTCCGATCGTGCGGATCGGACCAATAATTGGGATCGATCAAGGGCGCGGCAGCCGGATCTGACGATCCCAGGCGGACAGTTCCGCGGGAGCGCGGATGCAGATAGGCGGAGTTGAGCGTCACGCCCGCATTTTTCAGCCGCTCGACGCCGGCCTCGATACCCGATCCCAGGCCGAGATGGAATTGGATATCAGGAGAGCTTGCCTCGGGATCGGCGTACCAGAAGCCACCGGTCTCGAAGAGCGAGGACGCCACAGGACCGGTGCGGAACAGGACATATTGAAGACCCGCCCAAAGCGTGCGGTGCAGCTTGGCGACGCCATCATAGGTGTGATCGCCGGTGCACTCGGCGATGACGAACAGATCCAGGTGATCCTGCAGGTTGCCGCCGACACCGGGCAGATCGTGGAGCACCTTGACGCCGACCGATTTGAGATGATCGGCCGGCCCGATGCCGGACTGCAGAAGAAGCTTCGGCGATCCGATCGCACCCGAAGACACCAGGACCTCACGTTCGGCGCGCACGATTTCCAAGCCGCGAGCGGTCGCGATCTCGACGCCGACAGCGCGGCCTCCTTCGACGATGATCCGCGCGACGCGCGCGCCGGTCCGGACGGTCAAGTTCTTCCGGTCCCTGATCGGCGAGAGATAGGCGAGCGATGCCGAGGACCGGCGGCGGTTGCGCTGGGTCAGCTGATAAAATCCGACGCCCGCCTGCTGGCGACCGTTGAAATCATGATTATAGGGAATGCCGAGCTCCTGCCCTGCGCGGATATAGGCATCGCAGATCGGCAGCGCTGCCGCCGGCATCGAGACTCCCAGCGGACCGCCATAGGCGTGATAGTCGTCGGCGAAGCGCTGGTTGTCCTCGGCGCGTTTGAAATAGGGAAGGATCGAGCGATAATCCCAGCCTTCGCAGCCGTCTTCCCTGGCCCAGAGGTCATAATCGGCCGCATTTCCGCGCGTATAGAGCTGAGCGTTGATCGACGAGCCGCCACCGATGACCTTCGCTTGGGTATAACGAAGCACCCGGCCGTTCATGTGTTTCTGGGGAACGGTTTGCCATCCCCAGCTGGCCACGCCCTTGGTCATCTTGGCAAAGCCGGCGGGCATGTGAAAAAGAGGATTCCAATCGCCACCGCCCGCCTCGAGCAGGAGGACGCTGATATCGGGATCCTCGCTCAGCCGGCTTGCCAAAACGCAGCCCGCGGGACCCGCACCGGTGATGATATAGTCGAATGCCATCTTACTGTCCTATTTGGGTCCGGCGCACGCCAATGGATCCGTTGATGCCTGCAAATCTTTCGATGCGATGTGGTCCGCGACCCTCAGCGCCTGGCTGGCGACGGTGAGTGCGGGATTGACCGCGGCCGATGTCGGCAGGAAGCCGGCGTCGACGACGAAGAGGTTCTCGTGATCATAGGAACGGCAGTAGGGATCGAGCGGCGCCGTCGCGGGGTCGTTTCCGATGCGGACCGTTCCGCATTGATGAGAGGGCGTGCGCTTGTCGAAGGGCCGCGACAGCACGAGCGGAAATCCGATCGACTTCAGGATCGCCTTCAGCCTGGCGACCAGCGCCAGATGCGCATCCCAGTTGGTTCGCTGCCATTGGAGAATGATCCGGTCTCCATCGACCATGACGCGGCTTTCGGGATTGGGAACGTCCTCGCTCATCGCATAGAAGTCGATGGCATGGCTGGTGATGAAGCGTAACAGCCATTCCGGCGCCTGCGGCAGAGAACCCTTGAGGACTTTTTCTGAGATGCGGCCGAGGAGCTGCACGTTGCCGAGCGGCGGCCCTCCCTCCCCGTCGGAGAGATAGAAGTCGTTGAAGGCAAACGTCTTCTGGTAGATGGCGGTGTTCCGGAACCGCGGCGAGACGCCGATGACGGCGGAGGCATTGTGGTTCATGAAGTTGCGGCCCACCTGATCGGAGGAATTCGCCAGGCCCCTGGGGAAGCGGTCGTTCTTCGAGCACAGCAGAAGCGCCGACGACTGGACGGCGCCTGCCGAAAGGATGACGATCTCAGGCGAAACCGTCAGCGTCTGCCCATTCTTGACATAGGTGACGCGGTCGATCCGGCTCCCCGCCCCCGTGTCGAGCCTCGTCACGCGCGCATTGGTTTCGAGCCTGACGTTTTCATGCTTCAGCGCCAGCGCAAGCGCTGCTGTCTCGGCGTCCATCTTGCCGTCGCGTGCGTTCGGATGCGCATCCCAGGGTGTGCGCGCCTTGGCGAGCCAGGCGTCGAGGTCGAGGCCAAGCGGCAACGAAGACGGGTGCAGGCCTTTCTGCTTGAGGCGCGCCCTGATATCGGCGATCGGCGCCTCATCGGGCACCGGCGGGTAGGCGTAATCAGTCGAGTGGTACGGTTCGGTCGGATCGTCGCCCAGGCTGCCACGAACCTGGTACATCAGCTCCGCCTTCGAGTACCACGGCTCCAGCTCCTCATAGGGAAACGGCCAGGCCGGCGACACACCCTCGCGATGCCGGATGACGTCGAAGTCCTCCCTGCGGTAGCGCGACAAGACGGCGCCGTAGAATTTCGAATTGCCGCCGACATTATAATAGTTACCGGGATTGAAACCCTTGCCGTCTGCCTCGTACCAGGTTTCCTTCGGCCGAAAATGCCCGCGCTGGAAGATCGCGCGCTGATCACGATTGACGGGAAGATCGGCGATATGATCGCCGGCTTCGAGGATCAATATCTCAGCGCCGGTCGCGGCCAGGCCGGCGGCGACAGTGGAGCCTCCGACGCCTGAGCCGATGATGACGATGTCTGGGGAACTGTTCATATCAGCACCTGGCCGTCACACGATCCGCACCTGGCTTTCGGGATCGAAGAACACGGCCTTGTCGAGATTGAAGGCAAGACGAGTGTTCTGGCCTGGGGCGATGCCGGCATCGGCGCGCAGGCGGGCGACGACGGATTTTCCGCCGAGCTTGGTGACGGCGAAGGTGTCGGAGCCGGCGGGTTCGACGACCTCGATCAGGCAATCGTCCTCGGTGAGCGAACGCGCCTTGCGGTCGGCGCCGTCGGGATCGGTCAGGGCTTCCGGGCGGATGCCGAAGATCACCTGCCTGCCGGCATAGGCCGACAACCCGTTGGCGCCGGCGACCACCGGCAATCTCAGCGGCGCGCCATTCGGCCGTTCGAGTGCGACGGCAAGCCCGGAGGCGCCATTCTCGACGGTGGCGTTGAGCAGGTTCATCGCCGGCGATCCCATGAAGTCGGCGACGAAGAGATTGGCCGGGCTGTTATAGATCTCGGCCGGCGTGCCGAACTGCTGCAGCACCCCGTCCTTGAGCACGGCGATCTTGGTCGCCAGCGTCATCGCCTCGATCTGGTCGTGGGTGACATAGACGAAGGTGGTGCCCATGCGCTGGTGCAGCCGCTTGATCTCGGTGCGCATGTCGACACGCAGCTTGGCGTCGAGATTGGAGAGCGGCTCGTCGAACAGGAAGACCTGCGGATTGCGCACCAGCGCCCGGCCCATGGCGACACGCTGGCGCTGGCCGCCGGACAATTGCGACGGCTTGCGGTCGAGCAGATGGCCGATCTGCAGCATGTCGGAGACCTGTTTGATCGCCTTGGCCCGCTCCTCCTTGGGAACGCCGCGGATTTCCATGCCGAAGGCGATATTTCCAGCAACGGTCATGTTCGGATAGAGCGCATAGGACTGGAACACCATGGCGATGTCGCGCTTGGACGGATGCAGACCGCTAATGTCGCGCCCGTCGATCCTGATATCGCCGGAGGTGATCGTCTCCAGCCCGGCAATGGTGTTGAGCAGGGTCGACTTGCCGCAGCCGGAGGGGCCGACCAGCACGAGAAAGCCGCCCTTTTCGAGTTCGAGATCGATCCCCTTGAGGATGTCGACGGCGCCGAAGCGCTTTCTGAGACCGGAGATTTCCAGGAAGGCCATGACTTACCCTTTGACTGCGCCCGCCATCAGACCGCGCACGAAGTAGCGGCCGGCGAGGATATAGACGATGAGCGTCGGAACGGCCGCGATCATCGCCGCCGCCATGTTGACATTGTATTCGACCACCCCGGTCGAGGTGTTGACGACATTGTTCAAGGCCACCGTCATCGGCATGGAGTCGCCGGTGCCGGCATAGGCCGAGGCAAACAGGAAGTCGTTCCAGATATTGGTGAACTGGTAGATGACGGTGACGACGATGATCGGCAGCGAGTTCGGCAGCATGATGCGGCGGAAGATCTGGAAGAAGCTGGCGCCGTCGACCTGGGCGGCCCTGACCAGCTCGGTCGGAAAGGCCTCGTAGAAATTGCGGAAGAACAGCGTCGTGAAGCCCAAGCCATAGACGACATGGACGAAGACCAGGTTGACGGTCGAATTGCCGAAGCCGAAGTTCCAGCCCGTGGCGTTCTGCAGCGTCACCCCGAAGCGGCCGAGCGAGCCGAGGATGGTCGCCATCGGCAGCAGCACCGACTGGAACGGGATGAAGCAGGCAAACAGCATCAGCCCGAACACCAGCGTATGGCCGGGGAAACGCCATTTGGTCAGGATATAGCCGTTCAGCGCCCCCATGATGGTGGAGATCGCGACTGCCGGCACCACCATCTTGATCGAGTTCCAGAAGTAGCCCTTGATGCCGGCGCAGGTCAGCCCGACGCAGGCCTCGCCCCAGGCCTTGATCCAGGGATCGAAGGTCGGCGCCTCAGGCAGCGCCAGCATGTTGCCGTTCTGGATCTCGTCCATGGTCTTGAACGAGGTCGTCAGCATGACGAAGAGCGGCATCAGGTAGAGGATGGCGAAGATGACCAGCAGGCCGTAGATGACGATGCGGCCGATCAAGCGGGCGCTGTTGCCGCGCTCCGCTCCTTCGGCTGCCGATGCCGATGACGAACTGCCGATCGAAGAGGTCACGCTGCTCATCGCGCCTTCTCCTTCAGTTCGGAATAGAGATAGGGCACGATGATCGCCGAGATCGTCATCAGCATGATGATGGCGCTGGCCGAGCCGACGGCCATCTCGTTGCGCTTGAAGGTGTATTCATACATGAAGTTGGACGGCAGCCAGGCCGAGCCGCCCGGCCCGCCCGAGGTCAGCGCCACCACCAGATCGTAGGACTTGATCGCCATATGGGCGAGCACGATGAAGGCGGAGAGAAAGATCGGCCGCAGCAGCGGAATGACGATGCGGCGGTAGAGCTGGAAGGGCGAGGCGCCGTCGATCTCAGCCGCCTTCATGATCTCGCCGTCGATGCCGCGAAGCCCGGCGAGAAACATCGCCATGACGAAGCCCGAGGCCTGCCAGACGCCGGCGATGACGACGGTGTAGATGACGAAGTCCTTGTTCTTGATCCAGTCGAAGTGGAAGCTCGTCCAGCCGAAATGGTGCAGCGTCTGTTCCAGCCCGAGGCCGGGATCGAGGAACCACTTCCAGGCCACGCCGGTGACGATGAAGGAGAGCGCCATCGGATAAAGGAAGATCGGGCGCAACAGCCCCTCGCCGCGGATCTTCTGGTCGAGCAGGATGGCGAGGAAAAGGCCGAGCGCCAGACAGATGCCGACATAGAGAAAGCCGAAGATCGCCATGTTGGTGATCGAGGTGTACCAGGAGGACGGCGGATCGCTCTCGAAGGTCCAGCGCCACAGCCGCTGATAGGCGCGCGCGCCGGTCAGCGCATAGGAGGGAAAGGTCTTGGAATTGGTGAAGGACAGATAGGCCGTCCAGACGATGAAGCCGTAGACGAAGATGAGGGTGATGACGAAGCTCGGCGCCAACACGATCTTCGGTAGCGCATCCTGCAGCCGGCCCCGCAGCGAGACCCGCGTCGATCGCCCGGGTGTCAGAACCGGGTCGGTGGTCGCAACTGTGCTCATGGATATCATCTCCCTTCCCGCAGGATCGCTCGGCATTTATCGCTGCGGAGCCTGGAGCTTCCCCGCGAGGTCACGCGGGGAAGCATATTCATCGACGACCCTTAGCGGGCGTCGTCGATCGCCTGGACGAGCTGCTTGACGGCTTCGTCGGAGCTCTTGATCTGGCCGTGGACGAACTTCGAGACGACGTCCTTATAGGCATTGGCGATCGCCGGAGGCGCGCCGTAGCCCTGGGCGAGCGAACCGAACAGCGTGCCGCCCTCGTTGGCCGCCTTCAGGTCGGCGATGCCCTTCTTGCCGCAGGCGTCGAAGTCGGTGTCGGGAACGTCGGTACGGGCCGGCACCGACCCCTTGACGACGTTGAAGGCCGACTGGAAGCTCTTCGACAGCGTTGCCGTTGCCAGCGCCACCTGGGCCGCCTTGCGGTCGTCGGGGACGTTGAACATGCCGAACATGTCGGAGTTATAGATGACGCTGCCATCGGTGCCGGGGAAGCGGTAGCACAGGAAGTCCTTGTCCGGGGTCTTCTTGGCGGCGACGAATTCGCCCTTGGCCCAGTCGCCCATCACCTGCACCAGCGCATCACCCTTGATGACCATGGCGGTCGCCAGGTTCCAGTCGCGGCCGGAGAAGTTCGGATCGACGTATTTGACGATCTTCGCCAGGTTGTCGAAGGACTTCTTCATCGTGTCCGACTTCAGCGACGCCTCGTCGAGGTCGTTGAAGGCCTTCTTGTAGAATTCCGGGCCGCCGGTCGACAGCACGATGGAATCGAACATCGTCGCTTCCTGCCAGTTCTGGCCGCCGAGCGCCAAGGGGATGACACCTGCAGCTTTCGCCTTGTCGAGCAGGGCGATCAGGTCGTCGAAGCTCTTCGGCTGGGTGCCGCCGATCTTGTCCATCACAGCCTTGTTGATCCACAGCCAGTTGACCGAATGCACGTTGACCGGGGCTGCGACCCACTTGCCGTCATAGACGGAGAACTTCTGCAGGGCCGCCGGCACCGACTTGTCCCAGCCTTCCTTCTTGGCCGTCTCGGTCAGATCGCCCATCACGCCGGCCTGGGCATAATCGAGCACGGTATAACCCAGCATCTGCGAGGCCGTGGGATAGGTGCCCGCCGCCACCATCGCCTTCAGCGCCGTCATCGCCGCGTCACCGCCGCCGCCGGCAACCGGCACGTCCTTCCAGGCAAAACCTTCCTTCGACAGATCCTGCTTGAGGACGTTCAAAGCAGCCGCCTCGCCGCCCGACGTCCACCAGTGCAGCATCTGCACTTCCTTCACGTCGGCTGCGCGAGCGGACACGCCAGCGCCAGCTACAGCCAGTGCGATCACGGCAGTCGTTGTCAGAAACTTACGCATCAAAGAACCTCCCAGTTCCCGTTTGGAAGATGCGGAACCATTCCCGCATCCGATCACCCGCCCTCCTCAGGCGTAGTTTCATTGCCGGCTAAGCCGGATTTAGGCTCTCGGCATCCACCAATTGGTGCGCTTGCCGATATGCATGTTCAGCGTTTTGGTCTCCGTGTAGTCCTCGACCGCATGGCGGCCGAGCTCGCGGCCGAGGCCGCTCTGCTTGTAGCCGCCGAAGGGCAGCTCGGAGGCGCCGTCCATGAAGGTGTTCATCCAGATCGTGCCCGCCCGCACCGACCGGCCGATCGTCAGGCAGGTATCGAAATCGCGGCTCCAGACACCGGCCGACAGGCCGTAGTCGATGGAATTGGCGATGCTGACCGCTTCGGCAGTCGTCTCGAATGTCAGGACCGACAGGACCGGTCCAAAGACCTCCTCGCGCGCCACCGCCATGTCAGGGGTGACCGCTTCGAGGATCGTTGGCGACATGAACTGCCCCATGCCAAGGTCGAGCGTCTCGCCGCCATGGGCGACGCGGGCGCCGCTGCTCCTGGCGCCGGCGACATAGCCCGAGATCTTCTCCAGATGCTGCGGCGTGATGATCGCACCGACCTGCGTCGAGGGATCGAGGGGATCGCCGACCTTCACCGCCTTCGACAATTCGGCAATCCGTTTGACGACATCGGCAGCGACCGATTTGTGCAGGATCAACCGCGAGCCGGCGTTGCAGCACTCGCCGGCATTGAAATAGGCGCCGAAGACGGCGGCATCGATGAAGGCATCGAGGTCGGCATCGGGGAAAACGATCTGCGGGTTCTTGCCGCCCAGCTCCAGCGAAACCTTCTTCAGCGTCTGCGCCGCGTTCGACATCGTCAGTTTTCCGACACCGGTCGAGCCGGTGAAGGAGACCATGTCGACGTCTGGATGAGACGTCATGACCGCGCCGACCTCAGGTCCCGCGCCGGTGACAATGTTGACGACGCCCTCCGGAATGCCTGCCTGCTGCAGGATTTCGCCCAAGACGAGCGTCGATCCCGACGTCAGCTCAGAAGGCTTGACGACGGTCGTGCAGCCTGCGGCCAAAGCGAATGGCAGCTTCTGGCCGACGATCAGGAACGGAAAATTCCAGGGCGTGATGATCGATACCACACCGATCGCCTCGCGCAGGACGACGCCGAGCGTGCCGTCGCCGAGCGTGTTGTAGCTTTCGCCATGGAGGTCGCGTGCGAGAGCCGCCGCATAACGCCAGATGTCGACCGAGCCGGCAATTTCTCCCCGCACCTGGGTGATGGGCTTGCCCGCCTCGATGGCATCGAGAAACGCCAGCTCTTCGGCCCGCGCGGCGATCAGATCGGCAGCCTTGAGCAGGATGGCGGAGCGTTCGGATGCGGTCATCCGCCGCCACCGCCCTTGGTCGAAGGCCTTGCGTGCCGCAGCAATGGCGCGCTCGGCATCCTTCCGGCTGCCGGTCGAAAACCGGCTGACCACGACGCCATGGCTCGGCGCGATACGTTCGATCGGATCGGAGGCGCCGGCCTCCCATTTACCGTCGATCAGCATCTTGAAATCACGCGCCTTGTGGTCGCTGAGCGCCGTGGGGTTGACGAGAACCGTCATTACCATTCTCCCTTGAACGTTGCCGGGCGCTTCTCGCTGAACGATGCGACGCCCTCCTTCAGATCGCCGGTCTTGGCAGCGAGGATCGAGCCCAGGGCTTCGACCGCCGTTCCGTTGTCTTCGCCGTTCGCCGATGCGATCATCAGCTTGACGATCTCGATTGCGGCCGGACCTCTCGCGGCAATCCGCTCGGCATATTCCCTGGCGGCGGCGAGTGCGTTTCCGGTTGGAACCACCGCGTCGACGATCCCGAGCAGGCGGGCCTCTTCTGCAGTAAAAATCTCGCCGCCGAGCGCCATGCGCCGGACGGCCTGTGCGCCGAAGCGGCGCACGAGACGCTGGGTCCCCGACCAGCCCGGCACCATTCCAAGGCCGGTCTCCGGCAGGCCAATCTTGATGTGTTCCTCTGCGAGGCGAATGTCGGCAACACCCGCCAGCTCGAGCCCGCCTCCGAGAGCGTGGCCGTTCAGGGCCGCGACCAGTGGCACCCTCAGCGTCGCCAGCCTTTCGAAGATGCGGTGGCCGTGCCGCACCCAGGCATGGCCGAACTCCTGCGGCAGCATTCCGCCCCAGGCCTTGATATCGCCCCCGGCGGAAAAGCCCTTTCCTTCACCCGTCAGAACCGCAGCGCGCACATCCGGGTTCGCCTCGACTGCATCGGCGGCGTCCGCCAATGCCTTCAGCATATCGAGATCGAGCGCGTTCAGCTTCTCCGGACGAGAAATCGTCAAGGTCGCAACATGTCCGTCGATATCGATCCTGACTGTTCCGCTAGCCATGGAAAGTACCCTCCAGCGTCCTTGCGCTTTTGGCTGGAAGCGACAGGCCGATGCCGGCCTCGCCGAAGAGTGCCGCATCCATGACCTTCAGATCGGGCGCGACGATCAGCGGAAATCCGGACTGATCGAGGATCTGGGACTGAAGATCGACGCCGGGCGCGATTTCGGTGAGGACGATACCATCAGGCGTCAGCTTCATCACGCACCGCTCAGTGACATAGATGATATCCTGCCCCTGTTCGATCGCCCGCCTGCCGCTGAAGGTGACGTGTTCGACCTCATTGACGAGCTTCTTCAGCTTGCCTTCCCTCTCGATGGCGAGAGCCCCATCGGCGATCGAAAGCTTCGCGCCGGCGTTGAACATGCCGGAGAAGACGATCTTCTTTGCCCGCGCGGTGATGTCGACGAAGCCGCCGGCGCCGGCCGTCACATGCGGCCGGAAGGAAAGTTTGGAGACGTTGACCGACCCATCCTTGCCGATTTCGAGGAAGGAGAGCAGCGAGGCATCGAAGCCCGCGCCCTGAAAGTAAGTGAACTGATAGGGGGACGGCATATAGGCGTCGGCATTGGAGGCACAGCCGAAGGCGAAATCGAGCAGCGGCACCCCACCGACCGCGCCTTGCTCGATGACCCAGGTGACGGCGCCGTGGAGCCCCTCCTCCAGCAGGATGCGCGGCACGTTGGCCGAGATGCCGAAGCCGAGATTGACGCAGCTTCCCGCTTGCAGCTCCTGCGCGACGCGGCGCGCAATGACCTTCTGAACATTGAATTCCGGAACGTGGAAACTATCGAGCGGGCGGAAGATCTCTCCCGAAATCGCCGGATCGTACGCCGTCTGCGTCGTCTGCTTCTGATCGGGATCGACGACGATATAGTCGACCAACATTCCCGGCACACGGACGTCATGCGGCTTCAGCGAGCCTTCCTTGGTGATCCGCTTGACCTGGGCGATGACGATGCCGCCATTGTTGCGCACGGCAAGCGCCTGATCGAGGCCGCCGAGATAGGCGCCTTCATGTTCATATGTCAGGTTGCCGCGCTCATCGGCAGTGGTGGCGCGGATAATGGCGACCTGAGGGACGATCGAGGGGAAGAACAGCCAGTCGTCGCCTTCGAAGCTGACGCGCTTGACCACCTGTTGTTCCGAAGCCAGTTCGTTCATCGCGCAGCCCTGCCGCCGGGGGTCGACGAAGGTGTCGACGCCGACCTTGGTCAGCACGCCCGGCCGCTTGGCGGCGGCTTCGCGATGGATGTCGAACAGGATGCCGGAGGGAATATTGTAGGCCGGGATCTCGTTGTTGGTGATCATCTGCCAGATCAGCGGCGGCTCGGACGATGACGGCCCGGATGGATAGGAGCCGCCGATGATGCACTTGAGCAGGCCTTTCCTCGCGATGTAGTCGACGCCCTTGATGCCGCTCATGTCGCCGGCGGCGATCGGGTGCAGAGTCGTCAAATCACGGGGATGGCCGGTCGCCTCGAAACGCTCGCCGATCGCCTTCAGCATCAGGTCCGGGCAACCGAGACCGCTCGAAGACGATACCGTGACGACAGCGCCATCCGGGATGAGCGCGGCCGCTTCGGCTGGGGTGAGATGCTTCTTCATGGGCATTACTCGGCGTCCTGTTTCGATTTTACGCTCTTGCCGGCCTTTGCCGGCGTGGTCCTGCCGGCGCCGCAGCTTTCGCGAACGACCAGCCGAACGGCTGTCGTCACCGTCTCCGCCTCGGCCTTGCCGGCATTGATCTGCTTGAGCAGCATCTGTGCGCCGCGGCGCCCGATACCCTGCGGATCGACCGAGACCGTCGTCAGCGCCGGAACCGCTGCCTGCGCCTCGATGACGTCGTCGAAGCCCACCACGGCGAAGTCGGCGCCGGGCTCCAGGCGGCGCGCCCGCAACCCGTCGCAAACGCCGAAGGCCACGGCATCGTTGAAGCAGACGGCCGCGGTCGGCCGCCGGCCGAGCGCAATTGCTTTTCCGATCGCCTCTACCCCGCCGGCCCGCGACGGCGCCGACGCGATGACGAGTTCTTCGTGATAATCGAGCCCAGCCGCCTCCACGCCGCTGCGATAACCGGCAAGCCTGTCGTCGAAGACGGCGGTGTCGGGAAAGCCGCCGAGGAAAGCGATGCGTTTGTGGCCGAGCCCGGCGAGATGCCTGACCGCCGACATCATGCCGGCCCGGTTGTCGGAGACGATCGACGAGACCTTGGCGCCGGGCAGGTTTCGCACGACGACCACGACCGGAATGCCGGCCGCAACAAGCGGCTTGAAGTCGGCGGCATCGGTGGCGCGCGCCGGCGAGACGATGAGGCCGGAAATGCCGTGCTCCCGCATCGATGCGACAACCTCCCGCTGCCGGTCGATGCTCTCGCCGGTGTTCGACAGGAACTGCACGAAGCCGGCCGACTGGACGACCATATCGACACCGACCGCCAGCTCGGCAAAAAAGCTGTTCGTCAGATCGTTGACGACGACCCCGACGATCCGCGACTTGGCGCCGGCCTGGCGAAGATTGGCGGCGCCGCGATTGTAGACGTAGCCGAGTTCGCGCATCACCGCATTGACCTTGGAGCGCGTCCCCTCATTGACCAGGGAGGAGCCCTGCAGCACCAGCGACACCGTCGACTTGGAGACGCCGGCGGCTTTTGCGATATCAATGACGGTGACCCGCGCCTTTGTCATTCTTCCTCCCGACCACGACGTCAACTGATGGATAAATATTTGGAACGTTCCAAATATGTCAAGAAAAAATTTGCGCAGGCGCCTTCATTCCGACGTTTTAAAGCAGATTTCCTGACTCCCTGTATCGCAATCTGCATTCAGAAAATTGGAACGTTCTAAACGTGGGAAGCACGCAAGAGACATCCGCCGACATTCTCGAGCACGAGAAAGCTGCGTTTTTTCTGCGATAGCACGAGGCCAATCCGAGGCTGGTATTTTTCACTGCATCGACTACAAGTCGAAATGAAGCGCCGGTCAGAGAGCGATCGTGACCTGAGTATATTGTCAAACCTACTGAGTTTTTTTATGAAAATTTTCAGAGCTTTTCGTGCTCGTCGCCCCATTTGCGCAGCCACGTTGGGATTTCTATTCGGTCCGGATTTGGTTATGGCCTATCTCGGGCGCGGCTGGAATGCCATCGCTTACTCTATCGGCGGCGTCGGCTTCTTTATCGCGCAACTCTGGTTGCTTGATACTCCGTCGACCGGCGTTTTTGGGTATTTGCTGATCTTTGCCTGGCGTCTGATCGCCCTGCTGCATGGTTATCGCACGGCAAAGAAGATGCCCGCGAACATCATGCTCCCCTGGTACTCGCGGTGGTACAGTCTCGCTCTGATCTTTTCGATTGTACCGCTCACCTTGGCGATGCTGGCTCGCAGCTTCCTCTTCCAGCCATTCACGATCCCGTCGAGTTCCATGCTGCCAAACTTGCGAAGCGGCGACTACATGTTCGCGCAAAAATACGTCTACGGGTACAGCCGCTATTCGTTCCCCTACGGGTTTGGGCCGGCGCATCGTATGTTTGGGCATGGACCGGAGCGAGGAGACGTCGTCGTGTTCCGGTGGTCGATGAACCCCGGGGTCGATTTCGTGAAACGCGTCGTCGGCCTGCCGGGTGACCGCATTCAGATGAAATCGGGTATTCTCTACTTGAACGGCACCGCAGTCGAGCGCGAGCCGGCGGGTGATTTGACCTATCAATCAGTGACGGTGCAAGTTTTTAAAGAGACGCTGCCATCTGGCCGCAGCTATATGATCGTTGAGCAAGTGGACAACGCCCGTGGCGACAACACCAGGGAATTCACTGTCCCCGACGGGTATTATTTCGTGCTGGGCGACAATCGCGACAACAGCCTGGATAGCCGCTTCGATATGGGATTCGTCCCAGATGACAACATATATGCAAAGGCAGCGATCGTGCTTTTCAATTCCGAGGATAAATCGCGGCAGACGTCGTGGATCCAATAGGCTTGAGGGCACCCATCCTCTGGTGTCCGCGCCATCGCTCGACATTCTCGACCGACAGAAAAGCGATCAGGATCCTCTGGAGAAAGGATGAGTGTCGCTGCCATCGGTGGTTGCTTTGAATGATGTGACATTGCCCTCTCTTCACGTGAAGACGTCGAATCGATAGCCATTAGCGAAACTTTATCGTTTCTGACGAATGCTACGGATACGTGCAACGTGCCAGATCTGCAGCAGGGCCGGATGATGCCACACTCTTTTGAGTCCATTCTGGAGAACCTGCCGCAGGGTATCGTTCTCCTTGATCCTGCCAACAGGGTGAGGGCTTTCAACTCCCGCACGCTGGATATTCTCGGACTGCCCGATGGAGCCATCGGCAGAGGAATGACTATCGACGGATTGCCGGGCACCGCCGATTGCCGCGCAGCCGCATGCCGGCAGTCGACGACTGACAGGCCGCACACGTCTCAGTTTGCGCTTTCCGACGGACGGATGGTCTCATTGACCTGCGCCCCATCGAAGGATGGAGGCTGGATCCTGAGCTATGAAGACATATCTACCCTCATCCGCGTCGAAGACAGCCTGACCGAACAACATCACAGGTTCGACGCGGCCCTTAGCAACATGCCGCATGGGCTGTGCATGTTCGATTCGAAAAAGAACCTGATCCTGTGCAACCCATCCTATGCACGGATGTACAATCTGCCGGATCTGCTGACGCAACCAGGGACGCCACTGGTCGATATCCTGGCCTATCGCAGCCGCGAGGGAAATGGACCGGCCGACACCGCGACCTATTTCGATGTGGTATTCGAAGCGACGGCGCGCGGTGCGGTGGCCAGCCAGAATATCGTGCTCACCGATGAACGCGTCATCAAAATCACCCACAATCCGATGCAAAACGGTGGTTACGTGGCCACCCACGAAGACGTCACCAAGACGGTGCGGCTTGCCGAAGAACTGCGCCGGCATCACGATCAACTCGAAACGACGGTGCAGAGCCGCACGGCCGAGGTCGAGCGGCAGGCGCGGGAACTCGAGCGAATGCTTGCGCAGGAGCGAAACATCAACGAATTGCAGCGGCAGTTCGTGGCAATGGCATCCCATGAGTTCCGAACCCCGCTCGCCATCATCGACGCTGCCGCCCAGCGGCTGTTGCGTAAAAGAGGAGCAGTCGAGCCGGAATTTCTCGGCGACAAGGTCGACCAGATCCGCGCATCGGTAAACCGGATCGTCGATCTCATGGAGAGCATCCTGTCAGCCGGACGCCTCGACGCCGGCAAGATCGATATCAGCTATGACGCCTGCGCGTTGAGATCGCTGATCAGAAGCTGCTGCGAGCGGCAGTCGACGATCGCCAAGACACACGCCTTTGTGCTTGATATCGATGGGCTGCCGGAATTCATCGACGCCGATCCCCGCACTTTGGCGCAGGTCTTTACCAACCTGCTGTCCAATGCCGTCAAATACGCGCCCGGAACCTCGGAAATTCGCGTCACGGCATGGGAGGAGACGGGAAACGTCAAAGTCTCGATCAGCGATGACGGCGTGGGGATCGATCCCGAAGACATACCCCGGCTGTTCCAGCGCTATTTTCGTGCCGGCACGTCGACCGGGATTGCCGGAACGGGCATCGGTCTCAATCTGGTGAAGCAGATCGTCGAACTGCACCACGGTTCCATAGAGGTTCGAAGCGCAAGAGGATGCGGATCGACCTTCACCGTTACCCTTCCGATCAAGCGAACCGATAATGCTTCCGACAACAGTGACGCTGCCTGATATTTCAGGATTGCTGTCCTGCATATCTACCCTATCCTTCTCGCTATAGAGGAGGACCATGCCATGGCTTTCATTCACACCCCCAATGCATCCGCCAGCGAAAAGACGACGTCGATGTATGCGTCGGCGGAAGCGAATTATGGTTATCTGCCGAATATGTACCGGGCCTTCGGACACCGGCCGGAGGTGATGGAGAACTGGGCAGCGCTGCTTTCCAGCATTCGCGGCCATATGAGCCTCAGGCGCTATGAGTTGGTGACGCTGGCGGCCGCCAAGGAGCTGAAATCCTCCTATTGCATGCTGGCGCATGGCTCGGTGCTGCTGCGCGAGGGTTTTACCAGCGACGGGCTGACGGCTGTCGTCAACGAGACGGAGAAGGCGCCGATCGATGCCGGCGAACGCGCCATCATGGCCTTTGCCGCCAAGGTGGCGCGCGATGCGACGTCGGTCACTCAGCAAGACATAGACGGGCTGAAGAAACACGGGCTGAGCGATGCCGAGGTTTTCGACGTCACGGCTGCGGCGGCCGCCCGCTGCTTCTTCTCAAAAATGCTGGATGCGCTGGGGGCTGCACCCGACCACGCCTATATCGAGCGGCTGGAGCCGAATGTGCGCAAAGCGCTCAGCGTCGGCCGGGAAGTCGAACGGCCTCTGGCGCCCTCGTCATCGCGCGGCACATCGCAATGATGATGGGGTAAAGGCAGGACGTTCGGACGGCCGCCTTTGTGGCCTTGGTCCTCCTCGCCCCTATTCCGGTTTGTCGGCAAAATGCCGGATCGCAAATTCGGCGATATTCTGACTCGAACGATCGGCATCGTCGAGCAGCGATGGAAACAGCTGCCACTGATGCGGCATGCCCGGCCAGACCTCAGTGGTGACGTCCACACCCGCCTGGCGCGCCTTATCGGCGAGCCGCAGCGTATCGTCGAGCAGGGCTTCGCCGGAGCCGACCTGCAGCAGCAGCGGCGGAAAACCCGCCATATCGGCATAAAGCGGCGATGCCTGAGGATCGGTCGGAGATCGGCTGCCAAGATAGGCCTTGCGCAAGGTCTCGATCGAGGCCTTGCCGAGCAACGGATCGCTATCGGCATTCGCTGTCATCGATCCGCCGGTTGCGGCAAGATCGGTGATGGGACTGAGCGCCACCACGGCCGCCGGCAACGGCTTTGCCGCTTGCCTCTGACGCAGCACCGTCTCGATCGCGATATTGCCGCCGGCGCCGTCTCCGGCGACGACGACGTTATCGCTGCGATAGCCATTGTCGAGAAGCCAGCGATAGGCCGTCAGCGCGTCGTTGATCTGCGCGGGATAGGTATATTCAGGCGTCAGCCGATACTCGATCAGAAGAACGTCGCTGGATGCGGCCTTGGCGAGCGAGCCGGCAAGCAGGCTGTGCGTGCGGATGGAGCCGCCGGAAAAGCCGCCGCCATGAATATAGAGGATCACCCTTTCGCCGATCGGGTGATGCAGACGGGCGGGCCACATCAGCTCGGCATCGACGCCGTCGGCATCGATTTGCCGGACCTGGACGCGTGTCGGCCCCGGCATCGTCTCCATCAGCGTCCGAAAGGCCGTCCGCTGCTGCTGCAGGCTGTCGGCGCCGGTAAAATGATCCTTCCAGAGGCCGATGAGTTTTTCCACCTGCTCGCGCGAGACCTGGCTTTGCGGTCCGATGTCGTTTCCGACCGCTGCCGATGCCGCGAGCATCGACGCAGCCAGGACGGCACACAGACAAGCAAGCCGCTTTGGAGTTCTTCGAATACCGGCCGGCAAAATCCCACCACTCATCAACTTCTCCCGACGATGCTGGTCATGCGGCATCTTTGGCCGGTTCGACCAGCGGAGTCAAAAGGGACAAGCCAGACACTCGAGCTTTTTCATTCTCTCTGCTGTGGCGGGAATGAAGGCCGGCTGCTGCCCGTCCACCATGGGCTTCATCAGCCTGCTCCTCGAAAAAAATCGACAATGCCCGCCGGGCGCGGCTTGCCATTTGCGGCGGATCCGTCGGAAATGGGTTCAGCGCCTGCCTGCCCCCAACCCCGGCGCTTCGTCTCGCGCGTGAGTGAAGGATGTCGATGACCACCATTTACCTTGCCGGCCCGGAAGTCTTTCTTCCGGATGCCATGTCCATCATGGCCGAAAAACGTCGATTGGCCCGCCAGTTCGGCTTCGAGCCGACCGGTCCCGGCAGCGACGAAAACCAGACGCCGGTGAAGCGGACGGCCGCCGAGATCTACGCCCGCAATGACGACGCCATGCGTCGAGCCGAGATCTGCCTTGCCAATGTCACTCCCTTTCGCGGCGTCAGTGCCGATCCGGGCACCGTCTACGAGGTCGGCTTCATGATTGCGCTCGGAAAAGCGGTCTTTGCCTACACCAACCACCCCGACGACTATGGGCTGCGCGTTCGCTCGATCTGGTATGCGGGACGTGAGATCGACGAGACGAGCGGGCGCCCTCGCGGACCGGATGGCATCGCGATCGAAAATCATGGCATGGCCGACAATCTGATGATCGACGGTGGGATCGAGGCGACGGGAGGCAGGATGTTTCGTGCAGCCGCGCTCCCGGCGGATCCTGCCCGCGACCTGGCGGTCTATTTTGCGGCGCTTCAGGCGATCGCCGGCATGCGGGCCGATGGCGGCCATGCCTGAACCCATTTCGGGAAGATACCGATAGGGCAAAATCGGCACTCGTCCTGGGCCGAACCCCTGTATCGGAAACGATCCTGGCTCTGGTCACGCAGCTCGATCGGGAAAACCGGCGCGGCAGTTGATGAGTGGAAAAGGCGGCAGGGAAAACCCCGGCCGCCCTCGCTTATTTTCCGACCTGCTCGGCCCAGCTCGGCGCCTTGCCGCCGCCGTCGAGAAAGGTCATCGCCATGTTCGCCATCAGCGGCGAGGCGAAGGTCTCGTAATGGGTGAGATCGGGCAGGATCGCCAGCCGGTTCTTCGACATACTCAAGGATGATGGCGGTCATGGCTTCCCGACAGTGCGCTTCGAAATTTCCCGTCGGCCTTTATGCCATTCCTATATTTTCGCCCGCTCACCCGAATGGATTTCCTATCGCGGTCGGCAGTAGACTCTTGTCGTCATTGCAAAGGTCAAATGCCATGCGAAATGTCATGTCCTCCGGCTTCCAGCCCCGTCGTCCCCATAAGATCACACGCAACAGCCAGCAGGTACGCGAGAAGCGCACCGCCTTGGCGCTGATCGTCTTCGGCGTGGTGCTCGCCTGCGTCGAAGTCTACATCGTCTACGCCGCGCTCTGAGGCGCGAGAGTGAAGCGGCGAGCCGAAAACCGGGCTCCAACTTTTCCTTAACCGGCATGCTGGTAAAATCTGGTCGCAAAGACTTCAGACACCACGAGACCGATGCCGAAACCGAACTTCCGCTTCACCCATTACGATCTCAAGGAACAGCGCGCCGGAACGATCGTCGAGGTGTCGTTGAATGCGGTGAACAATGTTCGTCTGATGACGGCGCCGAATTTCCAGCGCTTCACCGAGGTTCTCGATTTCAAATATATCGGCGGCGTGGCGCGTAAATCACCGGTCAAGATCGCCGTCCCCGAAAGCGGCCACTGGCATGTCGTCGTCGATATGGAAGGCCATCACGGGCTGGCGGAATCCGCCGTCAAGGTGACCGCCGCGCCTGTCAATCAGAAGACGCCGCGCCCTTCTTGAGCTTTGCAGCACTTTTCCGACGCTCAAGGGCGAGGAAAAACCGTGATCATCTGACGCCCGATCGTGTTGATCTTGATCACGATCAATGAAACAGGCCGCGACGTCGGTCAGGATTCTCCGGTGGTGAGGATTATCCCCCGCCGCCAGCTGCAGGTCGGCTTACCATTCATGCTCTGATGGCGGAGGGAGGAGCAGCAGACAATGATCTTCATCACCTGGGGCAGTCCATGACTTCGAACCCGATCGATCGTATCACCGATATCATCGATCCAGGCGATGCGCTCGGCGAAGTTCTTTTCGGATTGATCATGGCACTGACGTTGACGGTCGGGTCGAGGCTTGTTGTTAAAGAAGAGGGCTTAGATGCCCAGGAATTGATCGCCGCAACAATCGGATGCAACGTCGCCTGGGGGATCATTGATGCCGTCTTGTTCATTCTGGGAACAACGTTTTACAAGAGCAGGCGGCTGCGCCTCTTTCGGCAAATCAAAGCTGCGGGAAGCGAGACTGCGGCGCTCAAGATGCTCGCAAAAGAATTTCCGATCGAAGAAGCACCGTTTTCTGCAAAGGCCGGCGATGCGGACGCGCTCTATCGATCACTGCTGACGCTCGCGCGCAGGGCAGATCCTGTGAAGGCGTCACTCTCGAAAGGCGATCTGTTTGCCGCAATCGCGGTCTTCGCTCTGGTCTCGGCGACATCAATTCCGGCCGTTATCCCTTTCGTTTTCATCGACAGTGCACACCTTGCACTGAGAACCAGCAACCTGTTTCTCATCATGCTGCTGTTTGTGACGGGTTATGCGTGGGCGAAATTTTCCGGAGGCAGGCCTTTTTATGCCGGGATGACGATGACGGGTCTCGGACTGCTTCTGGTCGCAATCGCGATCGCGCTTGGCGGCTGAGCCGCGTTCACCAGTCGAACAGGCGCGTCAGCGCGGATTGCGTTCCTTGCGCAGTTTGTCCCACCATTCCAACCGTTTGCGGATATCGCGCTCGAAGCCGCGCTCCGGCGGATCGTAGAAGGTCTGGCGGCCCATCTTCTCCGGGAAATAATCCTGGCCGGAAAAGGCGTCCGGCTCGTCATGGTCGTAGCGATAACCGTCGCCATACCCCTCGCCCTTCATCAGCTTGGTCGGTGCATTGAGGATATGCTTCGGCGGCAGCAGCGAGCCGTTCTGCTTGGCGGCCTGGGTGGCTGCCTTGAACGCGGTGTAGACGGCATTGGATTTCGGCGCGGTGGCAAGATAGACGCAGGCCTGGGCGAGCGCCAGTTCGCCTTCCGGCGAGCCGAGATACTCGTAGGCATCCTTGGCGGCATTGCAGATCACCAGCGCCTGCGGATCGGCAAGACCGATATCCTCCACCGCCATGCGCACCAAGCGCCGGCCGAGATAGAGCGGGTCCTCGCCGGCATCGAACATACGGGCGAGATAATAGAGCGCCGCATCCGGATCCGAGCCGCGCACGGACTTATGCAGCGCCGAGATCAGATTGTAATGGCCGTCCTGCGCCTTGTCGTAGACGGGCGCGCGGCGCTGGACGATACGCGTCAGGCCCTCGGTATTGAAGCTCTCGCCCTGACGCGCGGCGCGCCAGACCTCTTCGGCCAGTGTCAGCACCGCGCGGCCGTCGCCATCGGCCATGCGGATCAGGCTGATGCGCGCCTCTTCGGTCAGCGGCAATGGCTTCTGCTCGATCGCCTCGGCGCGCTTCAGCAACTCCTCCAGGCTCTCCTCGTCATGCGACTTGAAGGTCAGCACGCGGGCGCGCGACAGCAAGGCGGCGTTAAGCTCGAAGGACGGGTTTTCGGTGGTGGCACCGACGAGGATGACGGTGCCGTCCTCCATGACAGGCAGGAAACTATCCTGCTGGGCGCGATTGAAACGGTGGATCTCATCGACGAAGAGCAGCGTCTGGCGGCCATCCATACGGCGCAGGCGGGCCGTCTCGAATACCTTCTTCAGATCGGCGACGCCTGAGAAAATCGCCGATATCTGCTCGAAGGCCAGCCCCGCCTCGCCGGACAGCAGCCGGGCCACCGTCGTCTTGCCGGTGCCGGGCGGCCCCCAGAAGATCATCGAGCCGAGCGAGCCGCTCTCGATCATTCTTTTCAAGACGCCGTCTTCACCGGTCAGATGTTCCTGACCGGTGACATCGGCAAGCGTCTTCGGCCGCAGCCGGTCGGCAAGCGGCCGCCTGGCGGCCACCTCTTCCGGAACACGCGGTGCGAAGAGATCGTTGCTCATCGGAAGAACTGCCGGATGCGCTGACCGTCGCGCTCGATCTCTACCCGCCAGAGGCCGGGGTCGCTATCGGCGATTTCGGAGAGTTCGCTGGTGGTCTTCACATCGGTGCCGTTGATCGAGACGATGATATCCTTCGGCTCGAAACCGAGACGGGCGGCAGGCGAATCCTCCTTCACCTCGGATACGACGACGCCTGACGATTCCGGCGGCATGCGCAGCTCGTCGGCGACCCGCGGCGACAGGTTCTCGACGACCGCGCCGCTGAAGGGGGTGCGCCCGCCAATCGTGCGCTGGTCGCGCGGCGAGGTTTCCGGGGCGCGATCGAGCGTCAGCGGCAGTTGCTCCTCGCGGCCGTTCTCGACGACGGTGAGTTTGACCGATTTGCCGAGACCAGCCGTCGTCAGGCGGTAGAGCAGCGCATCCGGATGTTCGACGGATATGCCGTCGACGGCCGTGACGATTTCGCCGGCCTTCAATCCGGCCTTGGCCGCCGGTCCGCCTTCCGAAACTTTGACGACCAGCGCGCCGCGCGCCTTGTTGAGCCCAAGCGCTTCGGCGACTTCCGAGGTCACGGCATCGAAGCTCGCGCCGACATAGGGCCGTTCGAAGGTTTTGACCCCGGCATCGGCCGAGGCAAGGAAGACCTTGACCAGATTGGCGGGAATGGCGAAGCCGATGCCGTTCGAGCCGCCGCCGCGTGAGAAGATCGCCGTGTTGATGCCGATCAACTCGCCCTTCATGTTCATCAAAGCGCCGCCGGAATTGCCGGGATTGATCGAGGCATCGGTCTGGATGAAGAAGCCGAACTCGTTCCTGACCACCTGGTTGCGGGCAAGAGCCGAGACGATGCCGCTCGTCACCGTCTGGCCGACGCCGAAGGGGTTGCCGATCGCCAGCACGAGATCGCCGACCTCAACGGCATCGGAATTGCCGATCGGCAATGTCGGGAAACTTTCCTTGGTGTCGATCTTCAACACGGCAAGATCGACACGGTCGTCGCGCAGCACCACTTTGCAGGGGAACTCGCGTCCATCAGGCAACGCAACCTTGATATCGTCGGCGCCTTCGACGACGTGATTGTTGGTCACGACAGTGCCGTTCGCCTCGACGATGACGCCGGAACCGAGCGAGGACTGCTTTTCCGAGCGATTCGGCATCTGCTGGCCGAAAAACTGCTCGAAGAAGGGATCGCCGGCAAAGGGTGACTGCCGCTGGACGGTCTTTTCCGCATAGACATTGACGACCGCGCCTGATGTCTGCTTGACGAGCGGCGCGAAGGAGAGCTGCATCTGCATCTGGCTCTCAGGCACGGTCTTTGCCGTCTGCGCGTAAGCAGCCGCCGGCAGAAGGAGCGTCAGAGCAAGTAGCGAGACGGAGGCGCGTTTGAACAGGCCTTGCATGGGTATTCCTTTTTGAATCCTCTTGAGCACGTTTTTAGAGCATGATGCCGAAAAGTGTGAGCGGTTTTCGGACGACATCATGCTCCAACTCTTAATTGCGAACAGGATTCAGATTTTAGGCCGAACCGGCCTAAAATCATCCTGTTCTGTGACCCGACGCTAGAAAGGAAAGAGGGCGGAAGCATGGAAGAATAAGGCGGGGAAAAGTCTTGAGGTCATTGTAAATTTGAATCAGAAAGATTGGCCATGCAGCTGATATCAAAAGCCAAAATCTGGGCAAGGTCACTGAAGCGTGACATCGTTGCGCTGTGGCTTTCAGCCCGAGACCGCCGCGTGCCCTGGTATGCGAAAGCGGTAGCTGGCGCCGTTGCGGCCTATGCGCTGTCCCCCGTCGATCTCATCCCCGATTTCATTCCCGTGCTCGGCTATCTCGACGACCTGCTGATCGTGCCGCTCGGTATCCTGCTGGCAACAAGGCTTGTGCCGGCTGAGGTGATGAGCGAGCTTCGTGCCGAGGCAGCAAGACGCATCGAGCGTCCTTCCGGCCGGGCCGGACTGATTTTTATCCTTGCCGTCTGGCTCACCTGCATCATCTTCCTGGCTCTGGCACTGCGGAAGCTGGTTTGACCGGCGCTAAAGAGGGAAGAAGATGATGATACGGCGAATGTCGGCCGCTCTCGGCTTGGCGATCCTGATTTCCACATCCGGTCCGGCATGGTCTGCAAGCTTCGACTGCGATGGGCAGGAATTGAAGCCGGATGAAAAGACGATCTGCGACAACCGCGCGCTCAACGATGCCGATGTGAAGATGGCCACCACCTTCGAGCTGCTCTCCGGCCTGCTGGCCATGGGCTCGCGCGGCACATTGCAGGACGAGCAGACAGCCTGGCTGAAGAAGCGGCAGGCGTGCGGGGCGGATGCCGCCTGCCTCCAAGGCGCCTATGACGAGCGGCTGAAGCAGCTCGGCGAGACCTATAAAAACATCAACCGGCCGCTCTGAAAGCGACCGGTCGGCAGAGCAGCTAACTCTTAATCAGCGGGTCGTAGGTTCGAAACCACTCAACGTGCGTTCAGATCCCGCACGGCGCCGCGATCGGCACTCGTGGCGAAGGCCGCATAGGCCTTCAGCGCGGTCGTGACGTTGCGCTTGCGCACTTCCGTGGGCTTCCAGCCCTTGGCGTCCTGATCGGCGCGGCGGGCGGCAAGTTCGGTCTCGCTGACGCGCAGGCTGATCGTGCGGTTCGGGATGTCGATGTCGATCATGTCGCCTTCGCGCACCAGGCCGATCGTGCCGCCATTTGCCGCTTCCGGCGAGGCGTGGCCGATCGACAGGCCGGAGGTGCCGCCGGAGAAGCGGCCGTCGGTGATCAGCGCACAGGCTTTGCCCAGGCCCTTCGACTTCAGATAGCTTGTGGGATAGAGCATTTCCTGCATGCCGGGGCCACCCTTCGGGCCTTCGTAGCGGATGACGACGACGTCACCGGCCTTGACCTCGTTGGCGAGGATCGCCTTGACGGAAGCATCCTGGCTTTCGAAGACGCGGGCCGGGCCGGAGAATTTCAGGATCGATTCATCGACGCCGGCCGTCTTGACGATGCAGCCGTCGACCGCGAGGTTGCCCTTGAGCACGGCAAGGCCGCCGTCCTTGGAGAAAGGATGTTCGACCGAGCGGATGACGCCGTTCTGGCGGTCGGTGTCGAGTTCGTCCCAGCGGGCTTCCTGGCTGAAGGCGACCTGGGTCGGGATGCCGCCGGGAGCAGCACGATAAAAGTTGCGGACAGTGTCGCTGGTGGTGCGGGTGATGTCCCAGCGATCGATCGCGTCGCCGAGCGTCTCGGCATGCACGGTCGGGCAATCGCGGTTCAAGAGACCGCCCTTGTCGAGCTCGCCGAGGATCGACATGATGCCGCCGGCGCGGTGGACATCTTCCATATGAACATCGCTCTTGGCGGGTGCGACCTTCGACAGGCACGGCACGCGACGCGACAGCGCGTCGATATCGGTCATGGTGAAATCGACCTCGCCTTCATGGGCGGCGGCAAGGATGTGCAGGACGGTATTGGTGGAACCGCCCATGGCGATATCCAGCGCCATGGCATTCTCGAAGGCCTGCTTGGAGGCGATGGTGCGCGGCAGCGCCTTGACGTCGTCCTGCTCGTAATAACGGCGGGCGAGATCGACGATCAGATGGCCGGCCTCGACGAAGAGGCGCTTGCGGTCGGCGTGGGTGGCAAGCGTCGAGCCGTTGCCGGGCAGCGACAGGCCGAGCGCTTCGGTCAGGCAGTTCATGGAGTTCGCGGTAAACATGCCGGAGCACGAACCGCAGGTCGGACAGGCCGAGCGTTCGATGGTCTGGACGTCCTCGTCGCTGATCTTGTCATCGGCCGCGGCGACCATCGCATCGACGAGGTCGAGCGCATGCGTCTTGCCGTGCAGCACGACCTTGCCCGCTTCCATCGGGCCGCCGGAGACGAAGACGGTGGGGATGTTGAGGCGCAGCGATGCCATCAGCATGCCGGGGGTGATCTTGTCGCAGTTGGAGATGCAGACCATGGCGTCGGCGCAATGGGCATTGACCATGTATTCGACGCTGTCGGCGATGAGCTCACGCGAGGGCAGCGAATAGAGCATGCCGTCATGGCCCATGGCGATGCCGTCATCAACGGCGATGGTGTTGAATTCCTTCGCAACACCGCCGGCCGCCTCGATTTCGCGGGCGACGAGCTGGCCGAGATCCTTCAGATGGACGTGGCCGGGCACGAACTGGGTGAAGGAATTCACCACCGCGATGATCGGCTTGCCGAAATCCGAATCCTTCATGCCCGTGGCGCGCCAAAGGCCGCGCGCGCCTGCCATGTTGCGGCCGTGGGTCGTGGTTCTGGAACGGTAAGCTGGCATCGGTGTCTTCCTCGACGTGTCGGAAATTATCAGGCGAAGCGGAGCGGCAATGGAGCCTGCCGGCCGGGCAAACGCTGGCTTTTGGAATTGTCCTAATCCAATCGACGGGGGCTGTCACTACCGGCAAGGTCAAATCCGGTACGCTGCCGAAGACGCGCCTTCAGGACAATTGATGATATACGGTTCGGCGCGCGTTTTCGTTACAGCCTATTCCATCACGACCGAACACAAAAAATTGGCTTCCCGTCTGCAATATTCAAGGCTTAGACACTGGTCCGTACATGCGGGCGGTGCGTTTAAGAACTATAGTGAGAAATCCGCCCAGGAGGTTTCGCCATGCCAAGCTATCGCCCATCGAAGATCGCGTCATCTGAGATCACGCCACGTCAGATCTATTTGCGCCGCCGGGAATTCCTAGGCGCGGCAGCGCTCGGCGCCATGGGGCTCTACAGTGCCGGCAAGGCGAGTGCCGCCGCCCTTTCCGCCGTCGAGAGCAAGTACAAGGTCGACGAGAAGCCGACGCCGATCAAGGACGTCACGACTTACAACAACTTTTATGAGTTCGGCCTCGACAAGGGCGATCCTGCGGCCAATTCCGGCGATTTCAAGCCGCTGCCCTGGACGATCAAGGTCGACGGCATGGTCAACAAATCAGGCACCTTCGACCTCGAGGCGCTGATCAAGGAATTCCCGATCGAGGAGCGCACCTATCGGATGCGCTGCGTCGAGGCCTGGTCGATGGTCATCCCCTGGGACGGCTTTCCGCTGGCATCGCTGCTCGACAAGGTTGAGCCACTCGGCAGCGCCAAATATGTCGCCTTCGAAACCGTGGTGCGGCCGGAGGAGATGCCGGGGCAGAAAGGCTTCTTCCAGTCGCTCGACTGGCCCTATGTCGAGGGTCTGCGCCTGGATGAGGCGCGCCATCCGCTGACGCTGCTTGCCGTCGGGCTCTATGGCGAAACGCTGCCGAACCAGAACGGCGCGCCGATCCGTCTCGTCGTGCCGTGGAAATACGGCTTCAAGGGCATCAAGTCGATCGTCAGGATCACCCTTACCGACCAGCAGCCGAAGAATACCTGGCAGGTGACCAATCCGCAGGAATACGGCTTCTACGCCAACGTCAACCCCGCGGTCGACCATCCGCGCTGGAGCCAGGCGAGCGAAAGGCGCATCGGCGAAAGCGGTTTCTTCGGCGCAAGCCGCCACCCCACCCTGCCCTTCAACGGCTATGCGGATGAGGTGGCGAGCCTCTATGCCGGCATGGATCTGAAGGCGAATTTCTGATGGCGCAACTGTCGCTCGCCATCCCCAAGCGCTGGCAGCCCGCTTCCGTCTGGCTGCTTTATGTCGTGGGTCTGGTGCCTGCGGCCTGGACATTCTATCTCGGTGCGACCGATCAGCTCGGCGCCGATCCGGTCAAGACCTTCGAACTGTTTCTCGGCATCTGGACGATCCGCTTCCTGATCGCAACCCTTACCGTCTCCCCTGCCCGCGAGCTTTTCGGCTGGAACTATTTACGCTATCGCCGCGCTCTCGGCCTGCTGACTTTCTATTACGCACTGATGCATTTCACCGTCTACATGGTGCTCGATCAGGCGATGGATATAAATGCGGTGATCAACGACGTGCTGAAGCGGCCCTTCATCATGTTCGGCATGGCGGGACTTGCGATGCTCGCGCCATTGGCTCTGACATCCAACAACGTCTCGATCCGCCGTCTCGGCAAAAACTGGATCTGGCTGCACCGTCTCGTCTACATTGTCGCCGCCTGCGGAGCGCTGCACTTCGCGCTCTCGACCAAGATCCTCGATCTCGAGCAACATATCTATGTCGGGCTGATCATCGCGCTCATCCTCTACCGCTCCTGGCGACCGATTGCCCGCAGCCGGAAGCAGAGCCAGGGGCGGACGCGCAATCGCGCGGTAGCGTCAGCCTCGTGAGACGACCGCCCGACCGGCAGGATCGACGACCCAGGCTGCGGCGATGCCGATTGCATAAGCCAGCATATTCCACAGCGAGAATATCCGGCCAAGCAGCAGCGCGCCTGCCGTAGTCAGCCGAAACGCGTCGAGCCAGGGCGTGTGATACAGCCGGAACAATTCCACTAAGATCGCGATGGACAGGGCGATGATGGCGATGCCGGCCGGCCGGGACCGTGCAGCGATAAGCGCCACGAGCAGATAGACCATCGTCCCCCAGAGCGCGGATCCGCCATATTTGACGACGACGAAGGGCAGATCGATCGCATAGCCGAACCGTCTGAGCACCAGCCCAAGCACGATCACCACAAGCAGAGCTGCGAGACGAAGGAGCTGCACGTGAGAGCGGGTTTGCATGATTTCGCGCAATGGGACCTGTCCCCTATCAATCAGCCCGTAAAACGGTAGAGATATCGAACTGCCGGCGAGGCGCCGTCCGTCGCCGCCACATTCGGCCGCGGCCGAAGCACAAACGAAAACAGCCGGGCTTTATGAGCCCGGCTGTTTTCTATCCGCCGGAGCGGAAGACTTAAGCGGCGACAGCCTGCTCTTCGGCAGCGACGCGGGCCTTGTCGGCTGCGCCCTTGGCGAAGGTGTCGCGATCAACGAATTCGATCACGGCCAAAGCGGCATTGTCGCCCTGGCGGAAGCCGGCCTTCATGATGCGCAGGTAGCCGCCGTTGCGGGTGGCGTAACGCGTTGCGATCGTGTCGAACAGCTTCGAAACGACAGCGGCATCGCGGATCTGCGAGATCGCCTGACGGCGAGCATGCAGGTCGCCGCGCTTGCCGAGCGTAACGAGCTTCTCGACGATCGGACGGATTTCCTTGGCCTTCGGCAGGGTCGTGACGATCTGTTCGTGGGTAATGAGCGAAGCCGCCATGTTGGCGAACATCGCCTTGCGGTGGCTTGCAGTTCTATTGAGCTTGCGGCCGGCCTTTGCGTGGCGCATTGCTATTCTCCTTTAATGCAGTGCCCTTACTTCGTTACCGGGCCTGCCGTTTCCTGGCACATGCAGGCGATCGGCCTGCTGTTTGACGGGGAAAGGCAGTCGTAAAGAGCCTGCCTTTTTGATTTTTAATACTGGTCTTCGTAACGCTTTGCGAGATCTTCGATGTTCTCGGGCGGCCATGCCGGCACTTCCATGCCGAGGTGCAGGCCCATGGAAGCGAGAACTTCCTTGATTTCGTTCAGCGACTTGCGACCAAAATTCGGCGTGCGGAGCATTTCTGCTTCGGTCTTCTGAATGAGGTCGCCGATGTAGACGATGTTGTCGTTCTTCAGGCAGTTTGCCGAACGGACCGACAGTTCGAGTTCGTCCACCTTCTTGAGGAGAGCCGGGTTGAAAGCGAGTTCGGTAACTGCTTCCTCTTCGGTTTCCTTCTGCGGCTCGTCGAAGTTGACGAAGACGCCAAGCTGATCCTGGAGGATGCGCGCCGCAAAAGCGACGGCGTCTTCGCCGGTGATCGAGCCATCGGTTTCGATGGTCATGTTCAGCTTGTCGTAGTCGAGAACCTGTCCTTCGCGGGTATTTTCTACCTTGTAGGACACCTTCTTGACCGGCGAATAGAGGCTGTCGACCGGGATGAGACCGATCGGAGCGTCTTCCGCACGATTGCGTTCGGCCGGAACGTAGCCCTTGCCGTTGTTGACGGTGAACTCCATGCGGATTTCGGCGCCCTCGTCGAGCGTGCAGATGACATGCTCGGGGTTGAGGATTTCGATATCGCCGACCGTCTGGATGTCGCCAGCCGTGACAACGCCCGGGCCCTGCTTGCGCACGACCATGCGCTTTGCGTCGTCGCCATCCATCTTGATGGCGATTTCCTTGATGTTGAGCACGATGTCCGTCACGTCTTCGCGGACGCCCGGAATCGAGGAGAATTCATGCAGCACGCCATCGATCTGCACCGCCGTGACGGCAGCGCCGCGCAGCGAGGAGAGCAGAACGCGGCGAAGCGCATTGCCGAGGGTCAGGCCGAAGCCGCGCTCCAGCGGTTCGGCAACAAGCGTCGCCCTGGTGCGCGAGCTCGAAGAGAACTCCACCTTGTTCGGCTTGATCAGTTCCTGCCAGTTCTTCTGAATCATGAGTTTGCCTTCCGTTCGTTGCCACCATCCAATCGTGGCAACCGAGCTTGAAAACCACCGGGAGCGCGAGCGCGCTCACCAGTGACGAGAGCGATGATCAGACGCGGCGCTTCTTGCGCGGACGGCAGCCATTGTGCGGGATCGGGGTCACGTCGCGGATGGACGTGATCATGAAACCTGCAGCCTGGAGCGCGCGCAGAGCCGATTCACGACCCGAACCCGGACCGCAAACTTCGACTTCCAGCGACTTCATGCCGTGCTCCTGGGCCTTCTTGGCGCAGTCTTCGGCAGCTATCTGGGCGGCGAACGGGGTCGACTTGCGCGAGCCCTTGAAGCCCTTGGCGCCAGCCGACGACCAGGCGATCGCATTACCCTGCGCGTCGGTGATGGTGATCATCGTGTTGTTGAAGGTCGAGTTGACGTGAGCGACACCCGACGAGATATTCTTGCGCTCGCGACGGCGAACGCGGACGGCTTCCTTAGCCATGGTATTCCTTTCGTTGATCTCTTCACCGCCGTAATGCCAGCGGCTACACCGGAACGGCGCCTGTATGGTCCCGCTCCAAACTCAAAAGAGGCCGGCGCAGACCGCCAGCCTCCCCACCCCGGTTTCCCGGAAATTACTTCTTCTTACCAGCGATTGCCTTTGCCGGGCCCTTGCGGGTGCGGGCATTGGTGTGCGTACGCTGGCCACGGACCGGAAGGCCGCGACGATGACGCAGGCCGCGATAGCAGCCGAGATCCATCAGGCGCTTGATGTTCATCGCGGTATCGCGACGAAGATCACCCTCGACCTGATAGTCGCGGTCGATTGCTTCGCGGATCTGAAGGACTTCGGCGTCCGTCAGCTGATGCACACGACGTTCAGCCGGAATACCGACCTTCTCGACGATTTCCTGTGCGAATTTCGGACCGATCCCGTGAATGTAGGTCAGCGCGATAACAACGCGCTTTGCAGTCGGGATGTTGACGCCAGCGATACGTGCCACGCCTGTTCTCCTTGCATTCCAGTTGCCATCCGGCAAGTGGGCTTCGTTATGCGGTCTTTGGAACCGCTCGTTCAGATTTACGTCCGCAACATGTCAAAACGACCGCACCCGGACTTCCCTGGGAAATCCGCGCCGATCGCATGGAATGTCGCGAGTTGGCGCGGTGTTTAGCGGAATCACTGCTGAAAAGCAACCGTTCCGCCAAGTTTATTTTCAAAGCCTTAAAGCTTGGAAAGAATACTTTCGACCTCGGCCGTCACCTGATCGATCTCCGCCATGCCGTCCACGGACCTGAGTTTGCCCTTGGCATGGTAATAGCCGATCAGCGGCGAGGTTTCCTTGTAGTAGACCTGCAGCCGAGCCGTCATGGTCTCCGGGTTGTCATCCGGACGGCGCTTGAAGTGCGTGGAACCGCACTTGTCGCACACGCCTTCGGCAGCCGGAACCTTGTCGGTGTCGTGATAGACGCTGCCGCACTGTGCGCAGGAATAGCGACCGGCAACACGACGGACCAGTTCCTCATCATCGACGCGGAATTCGATGACGACGGACAGACCGAGACCCTTTGCCTTCAGCATCGCTTCGGTGGCGTCCGCCTGGACGAGCGTCCGGGGGAAACCGTCGAGGATGAAGCCGTTGGCGCAATCTGGCTGATCGATTCGCTCCGAGACGATGGCGATAACGATCTCGTCCGAGACGAGTTTGCCGGCGTCCATGACCGCCTTGGCGCGCTTGCCAACATCGGTGCCGGCGTTAACCGCCGCACGCAGCATGTCGCCGGTGGAAAGCTGCGGAATGCCGTGCTTTTCCACGATCCGCTGGGCCTGGGTTCCCTTACCCGCGCCCGGCGGCCCCAAAAGGATAAGTCTCATCTCCCCCTCTTTCCTCCACGCAACTTCGATTTCTTGATCAGGCCTTCGTATTGCTGCGCGATCAGGTGACCCTGGATCTGTGCAACCGTATCAAGAGTTACGCTAACCACGATCAAAAGCGAAGTCCCACCAAGGGATAATGGAATGCCGGTTTGCGACACCAAGATCTCCGGAAGGATGCAGACGAAGACGAGATAGATCGCGCCGATCACGGTGATTCGGGTCAGCACGTAGTCGATATATTCGGCGGTTCGTTCGCCCGGGCGGATGCCGGGAATGAAGCCGCCATGCTTCTTCAGATTGTCGGCCGTGTCCTTCGGATTGAAGACGATGGCCGTGTAGAAGAAGGCGAAGAAGGCGATCAGCGCCGCATAGAGCACCATGTAGAGCGGCTGGCCATGGCCCAGCGCCGCGACGATCGAGGTTGCCCAGGCGGGCATTGCCGTGCTGCTGGCAAAGCCTGCAAGCGTTGCCGGCAGCAGCAGCAGCGACGAGGCGAAGATCGCCGGGATGACGCCCGAGGTGTTGAGCTTCAGCGGCAGGTGCGAGGTATCGCCCTGGAACATGCGGTTGCCGACCTGGCGCTTCGGATACTGGATCAGCAGCCGGCGCTGCGCCCGCTCGACAAAGACGATGACGCCGATGACGCCGATCGCGACGATGATGACAAGCAGGATGAGGAAGGTCGACAGCGCACCGGTGCGGCCGAGTTCCAGCGTGCCGGCAAGAGCTGTCGGAAGACCGGCGGCGATGCCGGCGAAGATGATCAGCGAGATGCCGTTACCGATGCCGCGCGAGGTGATCTGCTCACCGAGCCACATCAGGAACATGGTGCCGCCGAGCAGCGTCAGAACGGTGGAAACACGGAAGAACAAGCCCGGCTCGACAACGAGGCCCTGGCCACTCTCAAGGCCGGCGGCAATGCCGTAGGCCTGGAGCGCACCGAGAATGACCGTGCCGTAGCGGGTATACTGGTTGATGATCTTGCGGCCCTGCTCGCCCTCTTTCTTGAGGTTTTCGAGCGCCGGCACGACCGAGGTCATGAGCTGCACGATGATCGAAGCAGAGATATAGGGCATGATGCCGAGCGCGAAGATCGCCATGCGCTGGACAGCGCCGCCCGAAAACATGTTGAAGAGGCCGAGAATGCCGCCTGCCTGGCCGCGGAAAGCCTGGGCATAAGCTTCAGGATTGAGGCCCGGAAGCGGAATATGGGTGCCGAGCCTGTAGACGAGGAGAGCTGCCAGTGTGAACCACAAGCGCTTCTTCAAATCCTCGGCTTTGGCAAAGGTCGAAAAATTGAGGTTGGATGCCAATTGTTCCGCTGCAGAAGCCATGCGATTCTCCGCGCTACCAATTCCGGCGTCTCTGGGGATAGGCCGGCCCCGGAATCAGTATGAAAATTATTCAAAACCGGGTTCAGAACGGATTGCAGTGCAACCCCATGCCTCACCCTCGTTTAGTCTTACCGGCATGACGCGGGCGCGCCAGCCAAGTTTTTGTGAGGCCCACATATGGGAGCAAAATCGCCCGGTGTGAAGCACCCCGGGCGATATATCATCAGATTATTATTCGGCTGCAGCCGGAGCCGAAAGCAGCGTCACGGTGCCGCCGGCCTTTTCGATCTTTTCGACGGCAGGCTTGGAAGCGCCTGCAACGACGATGGTGATCTTGGCCTTGAGCTCGCCGTCGGCAAGAACGCGAACGCCGTCCTTCGGGCGGCGGATGACGCCGGCTGCCTTGAGAGCAGCTGCGTCAACGGTCGCCTTGGCGTCGAGCTTGCCGGCGTCGATTGCCGCCTGGATACGGGCGAGCGACACGACAACAAAATCGGAAGCGAAAATGTTGTTGAAGCCGCGCTTCGGCAGGCGACGATAGATCGGCATCTGGCCGCCTTCGAAGCCGTTGATGGCGACGCCCGAACGGGACTTCTGACCCTTCACACCGCGACCGGCAGTCTTGCCCGAGCCCGAGCCGATACCGCGGCCGAGGCGCTTGCGGCTGTGAGTCGAGCCTTCGTTGTCTTTAATTTCATTGAGTTTCATGAGCGTTTCCTCCGTCTCACTTCTCGTCGACGACGCGAACGAGATGCTGGACAGCACGGATCATGCCACGAACCGAAGGCGTATCCTCCAGCGTGCGGCGACGGTGCATCTTGTTCAGTCCGAGACCGATCAGCGTGCGCTGCTGAACATCCGGACGGCGAATCGGGCTGCCGATCTGTTCGATCGTGACAGTCTTCGCTTCAGCCTTCTTGGTAGCCTTGGCCATCTGTCAAACTCCTCTTATTCTTCAGAGGCGTTGCCGGAGGCGCTACGACGAGCCTGCAGCGTTGCATACTTGATGCCGCGCTGAGCTGCGATGTCCTTCGGGTGAACCTGGTGCTTGAGAGCGTCGAAGGTGGCGCGAACCATGTTGTAGGGGTTCGACGAACCGGTCGACTTGGCGACGACGTCATGCATGCCGAGCGTTTCGAATACGGCGCGCATCGGACCGCCGGCGATGATGCCGGTACCGACCTTGGCCGAGCGCAGCAGAACCTTGCCGGCGCCGTGGCGGCCATGAACGTCGTGATGCAGCGTACGGCCGTCACGCAGCGGTACGAAGATCAGTTCGCGCTTGGCGGCTTCGGTTGCCTTACGGATGGCTTCCGGCACTTCGCGTGCCTTGCCGTGGCCGAAGCCGACGCGGCCCTTCTGGTCGCCAACGACGACGAGTGCCGCGAAACCAAAACGACGGCCGCCCTTGACGACCTTGGCGACGCGGTTGATCGCGACCAGCTTGTCGACGAATTCGCTATCGCGCTCTTCACGGGCCTGGCGGTCTTCCCGCTGCGGCCTTCTTTCCTGTGCCATTGTCCTCTTCCTTTTTCTTTTCCGGGTGCAATCGGCAAACGAATGTGGACCGCATCAGCCTCCCCTTTCGGAGAGCGCCTGCGGTCCGGCGAAAATCCGGCCGGCGCCAAAAGCGTCCGGCCGGAAACTGATCAGAAGGTGAGACCGCCTTCGCGGGCCGCTTCGGCGAGAGCCTTGATGCGGCCGTGATAGATGAAGGCGCCACGGTCGAATACGACTTCCGTAACACCGGCCTTGGAGGCGCGCTCGGCAACGAGCTTGCCGACAACGGCGGCGGCGGCGGTATCGGCACCGGTCTTCAGAGAACCGCGCAGATCCTTATCGAGGGTGGAGGCAGACGCGAGCGTCTTGCCGGCCACATCGTCGATGACCTGGGCGTAGATGTTCTTCGAGGAGCGATGAACCGACAGGCGCGGACGGCCATTGGCCACCGACTTGAGATGACGGCGCACGCGGTTGGCACGACGTGCAAGTGCTTCTTTCCTGCTAGCCATTTCGCGTGATCCTTACTTCTTCTTGCCTTCTTTGCGGACGATCCGCTCGTCAGCGTACTTGACGCCCTTGCCCTTGTAGGGCTCGGGACCGCGATATTCGCGGATTTCAGCGGCAACCTGACCGACCTGCTGCTTATTGATGCCGGAGACAACAATTTCAGTCGGCTTCGGAACGGCGATCGTGATGCCGACCGGCGGTTCATAGATCACGTCATGGCTGAAACCGAGAGCCAACTGCAGGTTCTTGCCCTGCAGCGAGGCGCGGTAACCGACGCCGTTGATTTCGAGCTTGCGCTCAAAGCCGTCCTTGACGCCCTTAAAGATGCCTTCGATCATCGTGCGGGACATGCCCCACTTCGAACGTGCATCCTTGGTCTGGTTGACGGGCGTCACGACGACCGCGTTGTTTTCGAGCTTGAGGCTGATTTCGTCGTTTGCGACGAAAAACAGCTCGCCCTTCGGGCCCTTAGCAGTCACCTTCTGGCCATCGACCGTAGCCGTGATCCCAGCAGGCACCTGAACGGGCTTTTTACCGATACGAGACATGTTTCAATCCTGTCTGTTCGCTATGGAGATCCTTGCCCGATCTTAGAAGACCGAGCAAAGAACCTCGCCACCAACGTTCTGTTCGCGAGCCTGGTGATCGGCCATCACACCCTTCGGAGTCGAAAGGATGGTGATGCCGAGGCCGTTCGCGACCTGCGGAATGGACTTGACCGAGACATAAACCCGGCGGCCCGGCTTGGACACACGGCCGATCTCGCGGATCACCGATGCGCCTTCATAATATTTCAGCTCGATGCTGAGTTCCGACTTGCCATTGCCGAAATCGACAACGGAATAGCCACGGATGTAGCCTTCGGACTGCAGGACATCGAGAACACGTGCACGGAGCTTGGACGCAGGCGTCGAAACCGACGACTTGCGGCGGGAAGCGCCGTTACGGATACGGGTGAGCATATCGCCCAACGGATCAGTCATTGTCATGTAACCTGCTCCTTACCAGCTCGACTTGACGATACCCGGCACCTTGCCGAGATTGCCCAGTTCACGCAGCGCAATACGCGACATGCGCAGTTTGCGGTAATATGCGCGCGGACGCCCCGAAACTTCGCAACGGTTGCGAATACGGGTCTTCGATCCATCACGCGGCAGGGATGCCAGCTTGATCGAGGCCTTGAACCGCTCTTCGATCGGAAGAGCCTGGTTCATGATGATCGCCTTCAACGCAGCCCGCTTCGCGGCCTGGTTTGCGACCGTAGTACGGCGGCGCTTGTTCTTTTCAACTGCGCTTGTCTTCGCCATGTCAGGTTCCTTTTCTACGCTCGTCGTTACGGTTATTGACGGAACGGGAAGCTGAACTCTTTCAGAAGAGCCCGTGCTTCGTCGTCGGTCGTCGCCGTCGTGCAAACGATGATGTCCATGCCCCACATCTGATCAACCTTGTCGTAGTTGATCTCAGGGAACACAATGTGCTCCTTGATGCCCATGGCGAAGTTGCCACGGCCGTCAAAGCTCTTCGGGTTCAGGCCGCGGAAGTCGCGAACGCGCGGCAGCGCGATGTTCACGAGACGGTCCAGGAACTCGTACATGCGGGCGCCGCGCAGGGTAACCTTCGCGCCGATCGGCATCTGTTCGCGGACCTTGAAGCCTGCGATGGAGTTGCGTGCGCGGGTGATGACCGGCTTCTGGCCGGCGATCGCTGCGAGGTCGGCGGCAGCAACCGTCGGCTTCTTCGAATCAGCGGTGGCTTCGCCCACACCCATGTTGATCACGATCTTGTCGAGCTTCGGGATCATCATCTCGTTGGCGTAGGAGAACTGCTCCTGCATCGCCTTGCGGATGCGCTCGACATATTCCTTCTTGAGCCGCGGCTCGTATTTTGCCTCAGCCATCGATCACTTCTCCAGAACGCTTGGCCACACGGACCTTCTTGCCGTCAACAACCTTGAAACCGACGCGGGTGGGCTTGCCGTCCTTGTCGATGATTGCAACGTTGGACAGGTGAACCGGGGCTTCCTTGTTGATGATGCCGGCTTCCTGGGTCTGCGTCTGGCGCTGATGGCGCTTGACGACGTTGACGCCACGAACAACGGCACGATCTTCCTTCGGCATGACCTGGACAACTTCGCCGGTACGGCCCTTGTCCTTGCCGGCGAGCATGACGACCTTGTCGCCCTTACGAATCTTCTGCATCGCTTCGCTCCTTACAGTACTTCGGGAGCCAGCGAGATGATCTTCATGTGGTTCTTGGCGCGAAGTTCGCGCGGAACCGGTCCGAAGATACGGGTGCCGATCGGCTCTTTCTTGTTGTCGATGAGGACTGCTGCGTTGGTGTCGAAGCGGATGACGGAGCCATCCGGACGACGGATGTCCTTGGCGGTGCGAACGACAACCGCCTTCATCACGTCACCCTTCTTCACACGGCCGCGCGGGATCGCTTCCTTGATCGAAACGACAATGACGTCGCCGATCGAGGCATACTTGCGCTTCGAGCCGCCCAGCACCTTGATGCACATGACACGACGTGCGCCGGAATTATCCGCGACGTCGAGGTTTGTTTGCATCTGAATCATATCAGGTCGCCTTCTTGGTTTACCGGAATGGTTGGGCTAGCCCCCTACTCCGGCTTATGAAAATTTTCGCCGGCCGAGCTGCCGTAACGGCAGCACAGACACGGCAATAGCTGAATAGCGCGGGATCGATCGTGCCAGGGTGGTTTCCCGAACGGGACCTTCCGTGCGCTCAAAGCAAAAGAACGCCCGGCATTCGAGCGTTCTGACGCTGCTTCATACAGATATTTCGGCGAGACGCAAGGCCTCGCGCAAAATTCTGTTTACTTGCCCTGGGCGGCGATGACCGTCCAGCGCTTGTCCTTGGAGATCGGCGCGCATTCCTCGATGGATACGGTATCGCCAATCTTGTACTGGTTGTTCTCGTCGTGGGCCTTGTACTTCTTGGAACGACGAACGGTCTTCTGGAGCAGCGGGTGAGCGAAACGACGCTCGACGCGAACCACTACCGTCTTCTCGTTCTTGTCGCCAACGACGACGCCCTGCAGGATGCGCTTCGGCATATTTTTCTTCCTTTAGGCCTTAACTTCTGCCGCCTTCTGGCGGGCAATGGTTTTCACGCGGGCGATGTCCTTGCGGACTTCGTTGATGCGCGAGGACTTTTCGAGCTGGCCGGTCGCCTTCTGGAAGCGCAGGTTGAACTGCTCCTTCTTCAGGTCTGCAAGCTTGTCCTTGAGCTGGTCGGCCGTGAGGCCGCGTACTTCTTCGGCTTTCATCGTGCCTTCTCCTTACTCTGCGATGCGCTGTACAAAGCGCGTCTTGACCGAGAGCTTGGCCGAGCCGAGGCGAAGCGCTTCGCGCGCGATTTCCTCGGAGACACCGTCGATCTCGAACATCATACGACCGGGCTTGACCTTGCATGCCCAGTATTCCACGGAACCCTTACCCTTACCCATACGGACTTCGGTAGGCTTTGCGGTTACCGGAACGTCCGGGAACACGCGGATCCAAACACGGCCGGCGCGCTTCATGTAACGCGTGATCGCGCGGCGTGCCGCTTCGATCTCACGTGCGTTGACGCGGTTCGGCTCCTGGGCCTTCAGGCCGAATTCGCCGAAGGCAAGGTCGGAACCGCCCTTGGCTACGCCCTTGATGCGGCCCTTGAACTGCTTGCGGTACTTAGTACGCTTTGGCTGCAACATTTTCTTACTTCTCCGAGCTTATCTTTCGCCAGCGCTAATTACGCGTTGTCGCGTTCGCGGCGACGATCGCCACGGTCGCGTTCGCGGCTTGCCGGGCCCTGTGCGTCGCCTTCCAGCGCGCGGCGTTCGGAAGCCATCGGATCGTGCTCAAGGATTTCGCCCTTGAAGATCCAGACCTTGATGCCGCAGATACCGAATGCGGTTTCTGCTTCGGCCGTGCCGTAGTCGATGTCGGCGCGCAGCGTGTGCAGCGGCACACGACCTTCGCGGTACCATTCCGTACGGGCGATTTCAGCGCCGCCGAGACGGCCTGCGCAGGTGATCTTGATGCCTTCGGCACCAAGACGCATCGCGGACTGAACGGCGCGCTTCATGGCGCGGCGGAAAGCCACGCGGCGCTCGAGCTGCTGGGCGATCGACTGAGCGACCAGCGTTGCGTCGACTTCGGGCTTGCGCACTTCGACGATGTTGAGGTGCGTTTCCGAGTTGGTCATATCCGACAGCTTCTTGCGGAGCTTGTCGATGTCTGCGCCCTTGCGGCCGATGATCAGGCCCGGACGTGCCGAGTGGATCGTGACGCGGCACTTCTTGTGCGGACGCTCGATGACCACCTTGGAGATCCCGGCCTGCTTCAGTTCGCTCATGACGAACTTACGCATCTTCAGGTCTTCGTGCAGCAGCTGGCCGTACTCGGCATTGTCCGCAAACCAGCGGCTATCCCAGGTACGGTTGATGCCAAGACGGAAACCGATTGGATTGATTTTCTGACCCATTATGCGGCCTCCTCTACTGCCTGCACTTCACGGACGACGATCGTCAGGTGCGCGAAGGGCTTTTCGATGCGCGACGCGCGACCGCGGCCACGAGCGTGGAAACGCTTCATGACGATCGACTTGCCGACATAGGCCTCGGCGACGACAAGCGCGTCGACGTCGAGATCGTGGTTGTTCTCGGCATTGGCGATCGCAGATTCGAGCGTCTTCTTGACGGCGCCTGCGATACGCTTGCGGGAGAACTCCAGCTCAGCGAGTGCACGCTCGACCTTCTTGCCGCGGATAGCCGCAGCAACCAGGTTGAGCTTCTGGGGGCTGACGCGGAGCGTGCGGGCGACTGCTTGCGCCTCGTTGTCCTTCAGCCGGCGTTCGGCTTTTGCCTTGCCCATTGTTACTTCCTCTTCGCCTTCTTGTCCGCGCCGTGACCGTAGTAGGTGCGGGTCGGAGAGAATTCACCGAATTTGTGACCGACCATGTCTTCATTGACGCTGACCGGGATATGCTTGCTGCCGTTGTAGACGCCGAAGGTAAGACCGACGAACTGCGGCAGGATCGTGGAGCGACGGCTCCAGATCTTGATCACTTCTGCACGTCCGCCTTCACGAACCTTCTCAGCCTTCTTGAGAAGATAGCCGTCAACGAACGGACCTTTCCATACTGAACGAGCCATTGGAGACTTCCTCTCTTACTTCTTACGCTGATGACGCGAGCGCATGATCATCTTGTCGGTCGACTTGTTCGACCGGGTGCGCTTGCCCTTGGTCGGCTTGCCCCACGGTGTCACCGGATGGCGACCACCGGAGGTGCGGCCTTCACCACCGCCGTGCGGGTGGTCGACCGGGTTCATGACGACACCGCGGTTGTGCGGACGCTTGCCGCGCCAAACGGTACGACCGGCCTTGCCGTCGTTGATGTTGGCGTGATCAGGGTTGGAGACGGCGCCGATCGAAGCAAGGCAGGAGCCATGCACGAGACGCTGTTCACCGGAGTTCAGGCGAAGGATCGCCATGCCCTGGTCGCGACCGACGAGCTGTGCGTAGCCACCGGCGGAGCGAGCGATCTGACCACCCTTGCCCGGCTTCATTTCCACATTGTGGATGATGGAGCCGACCGGGATGAACTGCAGCGGCATGGTATTGCCGGGCTTGACGTCGACAGCCTTCTCGGAAGCGATGACCTTGTCACCGGCCGCGAGGCGCTGAGGAGCGAGGATGTAAGCCTTCTCGCCGTCAGCATAGCTCACCAGCGCGATGAAAGCGGTGCGGTTCGGGTCGTATTCGATACGCTCGACCGTGCCTTCGACGTCGAACTTGCGGCGCTTGAAGTCGATCAGACGATAGGTGCGCTTATGACCGCCGCCGATGAAGCGGGCGGTGATGCGGCCGAGGTTGTTACGACCGCCGCTCTTGGTCAGGCCTTCCGTCAGCGCCTTGACCGGCTTGCCCTTGTAGAGGGCCGAACGGTCGACGATGACCAGCTGGCGCTGGCTCGGGGTGATCGGATTGAATGTTTTCAATGCCATTTTCTTATACCTCAGAGACCGGTGGAGACGTCGATCGTCTGGCCTTCAGCCAGGGTCACAACAGCCTTCTTCACGTCCTTCTGCTTGCCGACGAAACCGCGGAACCGCTTGGTCTTGCCCTTGCGCAGCAGAGTGTTGACAGCCGTGACCTTGACGCCGAACAGCGCCTCGACAGCAGCCTTGATTTCCGGCTTCGTCGCCTGCTTGGCGACATTGAAAACAACCTGGTTGTTTTCGGAGACCAGCGTGGACTTTTCGGTGATCGCCGGAGAGACGATCACATCGTAGTGGCGAAGATCGGTCACTTGAATCGCTCCTCTAGCGCTTCAACCGCAGCCTTGGAAAGCACGAGCTTGCCGCGGCGCACGATGTCGTAAACGTTGATGCCCTGGATCGGCAGAACATCGATGTTCGGGATGTTCTGAGCTGCGAGCTTGAAGTTGCCATCAAGTTCTGCGCCACCGATGAAGAGGGCGTTGGTCAGGCCGAGCGTCTCGAAAGCGGACGCGAGAGCCTTGGTCTTGGCTTCAGCAGCAACCAGGTTGTCGATGACGATGACGTCATCGGCCTTGATCTTGGCCGAAAGGGCGTGGCGAAGGCCGAGTGCGCGAACCTTCTTCGGAAGGTCGTGCTCATGGCTGCGAACGACCGGGCCGTGAGCCTTGCCGCCGCCGCGGAACTGCGGAGCGCGAGCCGAATGGTGGCGGGCGCGGCCCGTACCCTTCTGCTTGTACATCTTGGCGCCGGTGCGCGAAACTTCAGCGCGGCCCTTTGCCTTGTGGGTGCCCTGCTGCTTCTTGGCAAGCTGCCAGCGGATGACGCGGGCGAGAATGTCTTCGCGGGGCTCGAGGCCGAAAATCGCATCAGAAAGAGAAACCTTCCCTGCGTCTTTTCCCTCGAGGGTCTTGACGTTGAATTCCATTGGTCCGGCTCCCTTACTTCGCTGCCGACTTGACGGCATCGCGCACGATGATCCAGGCACCCTTGGAACCGGGTACTGCACCCTTGATCAGGATCAGACCGCGATCTTCATCGGTCGAAACCACTTCCAGGTTCTGAGTCGTTACGCGCGTCTGGCCCATGTGACCAGCCATCTTCTTGTTCTTGAAAACCTTGCCCGGATCCTGGCGCGAGCCGGTCGAACCGTGCGAGCGGTGCGAAACCGACACACCGTGCGTGGCGCGGAGACCGCCGAAACCGTGGCGCTTCATGGCGCCGGCAAAACCCTTACCGATCGTCGTGCCCGTCACGTCGACGAGCTGACCGGCGGCAAAGTGACCGGCTTTAAGCTCCGTGCCGATCTCGAGAAGATTGTCTTCCGAGACACGGAATTCCTGAAGCTTCGCCTTCGGCTCGACGTTGGCAACAGCAAAGTTGCCGCGCATCGCCTTCGACGTGTTCTTCACCTTCGCCTGGCCGGCACCGAGCTGAACTGCGGTATAGCCATTCTTTTCGACAGTACGCGTGGCAACGACCTGGACGGCCTCCATGCGCAATACCGTTACCGGGACATGCTCGCCGGCGTCGTTATAGACGCGGGTCATTCCCACCTTCTGTGCAATCACACCTGAACGCATCGGTTCAATCCTTCCAACTCAGCTCGAGCAAGCTCAGAGCTTGATCTCAACATCGACACCGGCGGCGAGATCGAGCTTCATCAGCGCGTCCACCGTCTGCGGGGTCGGGTCTACGATGTCGAGAAGGCGCTTATGCGTGCGCATCTCGAACTGTTCGCGGCTCTTCTTGTCGATGTGCGGGGACCGGTTGACCGTAAACTTCTCGATGCGGGTCGGAAGCGGAACGGGGCCCCGGACGCTTGCACCGGTGCGCTTCGCCGTCGACACGATCTCGCGCGTAGAAGCATCGAGAATCCGGTGATCGAACGCCTTCAGGCGAATGCGGATATTTTGGCCGTTCATTCGACGTTATCCTTGTGTTTGTTTTCCACGTATCTCTGGACAAGACACGGGTTGTTCTTTCTTCCTAAGGCGGACCACCGGTTTCAAAGATCGAGAGGGCGCCGATAGCGGAACCCTATCCAGTCTTCAGGGCCTTCTAGCCCACCTTATTGCTTGTTTACTCGCCGCTTTGTCATCCAAAGCAGTGCGCAAATCGCGCTCGCGCGCCATTTGCTACATTTCTGTGTAATAAGCAAGCGGCTTGCGCCGCCTGCATCATAATAATGTCATCGAATCAGCCGCCCCACCGGAGCGGCCGAATGAATTACTCGACGATCGAAGCCACGATACCGGCGCCGACGGTGCGGCCGCCTTCGCGGATTGCGAAGCGCAGCTTTTCTTCCATCGCGATCGGAACGATCAGCTCGACGGCAACCGTGACGTTGTCGCCAGGCATGACCATCTCCGTGCCTTCCGGCAGCGTCACGATGCCCGTCACGTCGGTCGTGCGGAAGTAGAACTGCGGACGGTAGTTGGTGAAGAACGGCGTATGACGGCCACCCTCTTCCTTCGTCAGGATGTAGGCTTCAGCCATGAACTTCTTGTGCGGCTTGACAGAGCCCGGCTTGCACAGGATCTGGCCACGCTCGACGCCGTCACGGTTCACACCGCGAACCAGTGCGCCGATGTTGTCGCCGGCCTGGCCCTGATCGAGCAGCTTGCGGAACATTTCAACGCCGGTCACCGTCGTCTTCGAGGTCGCGCGGATGCCGACGATCTCGACTTCTTCGCCAACCTTGACAATGCCACGCTCAACGCGGCCGGTCACAACCGTACCACGGCCGGAGATCGAGAACACGTCTTCGATCGGCATCAGGAACGGCTGGTCGATCGGGCGCTCAGGCGTCGGGATGTAGGCGTCAACCGCTGCCATCAGCTCGCGGATCGCGTCTTCGCCGATCTTCTTGTCGCTGTCTTCGAGAGCGGCAAGCGCCGAACCCTTGACGACCGGGATATCGTCGCCCGGGAAGTCGTAGGACGACAGAAGTTCGCGAACTTCGAGCTCGACAAGTTCGAGAAGCTCGGCGTCGTCAACCTGGTCGACCTTGTTCAGGAACACAACGATCGCCGGAACGCCGACCTGGCGGGCCAGCAGGATGTGTTCGCGCGTCTGCGGCATCGGGCCGTCAGCAGCCGAGCACACCAGGATCGCGCCGTCCATCTGCGCAGCACCGGTGATCATGTTCTTGACGTAGTCGGCGTGGCCGGGGCAGTCGACGTGCGCATAGTGGCGGGCCGGCGTCTCATATTCGACGTGCGCCGTCGAAATGGTGATGCCACGGGCCTTTTCTTCCGGAGCAGCGTCGATCTGGTCGTACGCCTTGAACTCACCGAAGTACTTCGTGATCGCTGCCGTCAGAGACGTCTTGCCGTGGTCAACGTGGCCGATCGTGCCGATGTTGACGTGCGGCTTGTTGCGCTCAAACTTACTCTTTGCCATTTTCGGCTCTCCGTTTTGCTAGTCCCCGAGGGGATCTAATTCTTGTTATCGGTCAATTGGTATTCCGGTCACTTCTGACCGGAATACTTTGCCTGGATTTCAGTTGCGACGTTCGACGGGACCGGCGAATAGTGATCGAAGGTCATCGTGTACTGGGCGCGGCCCTGGGACATGGAGCGCAGGTTGTCGACGTACTTGAACATGTTCGCGAGCGGGACGTTCGCGTTGATGACGACGGCGATACCACGGCTTTCCTGGCCCTGGATCTGACCGCGACGGGAGTTCAGGTCGCCGATGACGTCGCCGACATAATCTTCCGGGGTCACGACTTCGACCTTCATCATCGGCTCCAGCAGCTGAGCGCCGGCCTTCTTGGCTGCTTCACGGAAGCAGGCACGCGAGGCGATTTCGAAGGCGAGAACCGAGGAGTCGACGTCGTGGAAGGCGCCGTCGATGAGCGTCGCCTTGACGCCAAGCATCGGGAAGCCCGCGAGCGGACCCGAAGACAGAACGCTTTCGATGCCCTTCTGGACGCCGGGGACGTATTCCTTCGGAACAGCACCGCCGACGATCTTGGATTCGAACTTGAAGTCGTCGCCATCCGGGTTCGGTTCGAAGATGATCTTGACGCGCGCGAACTGGCCGGTACCACCGGACTGCTTCTTGTGCGTGTAGTCTTCTTCGTGCTGACGCGTAATGGTTTCGCGGTAGGCAACCTGCGGCGCGCCGACGGTTGCTTCGACCTTGAATTCACGACGCATGCGGTCGACGATGATATCGAGATGCAGTTCGCCCATGCCGGCGATGATGGTCTGGCCGGATTCCTGATCGGTCTTGACGCGGAAGGACGGATCTTCTGCAGCCAGGCGGTTGAGCGCGAGGCCCATCTTTTCCTGGTCGCCCTTGGTCTTCGGCTCGATGGCGATCTGGATGACCGGCTCGGGGAATTCCATGCGCTCGAGGATAACCGGCTTCAGCGGATCGCAGAGCGTGTCGCCCGTCGTGGTTTCCTTGAGGCCGGCAAGAGCGACGATGTCGCCTGCGAAGGCTTCTTCGATGTCTTCACGCGAGTTGGAGTGCATCTGCAGCATGCGGCCGACGCGCTCGCGCTTGTCCTTGACCGTGTTCATGACCGACGCGCCCTTCTCGAGCTTGCCGGAGTAGATGCGGGCGAAGGTCAGCGAACCGACGAAGGGGTCGTTCATGATCTTGAAGGCGAGCATGGACAGCGGCTCGTTGTCGTCGGCATGACGCTCGATGTCGGCTTCCGTCTTGAAGTCGATGCCCTTGATCGCCGGGATGTCCATCGGAGACGGCAGGTAGTCGACAACGGCGTCGAGCAGCGGCTGTACGCCCTTGTTCTTGAAGGCGGTGCCGCAGAACATCGGGTGGAACTTGACGTCAATCGTGCCGCGGCGAACGAGTTCGCGGATCTTGTCGTTGTCGGGCAGAACGCCTTCGAGATACGCTTCCATCGCGGCTTCGTCGATGTCGACGACCGTCTCGATCAGCTTTTCGCGATATTCCTCGGCCTTGGCCTTCATGTCCTCGGGGATCTCGACGACATCCCACTGAGCGCCGAGCGATTCGTCGCGCCAGATGAGAGCGTTCATCTCGATCAGGTCGATAACGCCCTTGAAGTCGCTTTCAGCGCCGATCGGCAGCTGCATGACGACGGCCGTGGCGCCGAGACGGGTCTTGATCATCTCGACGGAGCGGTAGAAGTCAGCGCCGGTCTTGTCCATCTTGTTGCAGAAGATCATCCGCGGGACATTGTACTTCTCGGCCTGGCGCCAGACGGTTTCCGTCTGCGGCTCAACACCGGCGTTGGCGTCGAGCAGCGCGATAGCGCCGTCGAGAACGCGCAGCGAACGCTCGACTTCGATGGTGAAGTCGACGTGGCCGGGGGTGTCGATGATATTGAAGCGGCGCATCTTGCCGTCACGGCCCTTCCAGAAGGTCGTGGTGGCAGCAGAGGTGATCGTGATGCCACGCTCCTGCTCCTGCTCCATCCAGTCCATGGTGGCTGCGCCGTCGTGGACTTCGCCGATCTTGTGCGACTTGCCGGTGTAATAAAGAATACGCTCGGTGGTCGTGGTCTTGCCGGCGTCGATGTGCGCCATGATACCGAAATTACGGTAGTCTTCGATCTTATATTCGCGAGCCATTGTGGACTGCCTTTCGATACCGTTCGGAATTACCAGCGATAGTGCGAGAACGCACGGTTGGCATCAGCCATCTTGTGCGTGTCTTCGCGCTTCTTGACGGCGGAGCCGCGGTTGTTGGACGCATCGAGCAGTTCACCGGACAGGCGATCGATCATGGTGGTTTCATTGCGCTTGCGGGCGGCAGCAATCAGCCAGCGAATGGCGAGAGCCTGGCGGCGCTCCGGACGAACGTCGACCGGTACCTGATAGGTCGCACCACCGACGCGGCGCGAGCGAACTTCAACGTGCGGGGCGATGTTGTCGAGCGCGGAATGGAAAACCGTCAGCGGCTCCTGCTTGGACTTGCCCTGGACGACGTCGAACGCGCCATAGACGATGCTTTCAGCAACGGACTTCTTGCCGTCGAGCATGATGGCATTCATGAACTTGGTGACGATGAGATCGCCGAACTTCGGATCCGGATTGATCTCGCGCTTTTCTGCTTTATGACGTCTGGACATAGTTTTCGTCTCTTCAACCGTTAAAGGCGCTTCATCACGCGGAGGACCTCGCGCAGCGCCGAATTATTCAAAACCGAATTACTTCGGACGCTTCGCGCCATACTTGGAGCGACGCTGCTTGCGGTTCTTGACACCCTGGGTATCGAGAACGCCGCGGATGATGTGATAACGGACACCCGGAAGGTCCTTGACGCGGCCGCCACGGATCATGACGACAGAGTGTTCCTGAAGGTTGTGACCTTCGCCGGGGATGTAACCAATGACTTCGAAGCCGTTGGTCAGGCGGATCTTTGCGACCTTACGCAGAGCCGAGTTCGGCTTCTTCGGCGTGGTCGTGTAAACGCGCGTGCAAACGCCGCGCTTCTGCGGGTTCTCCTGGAGTGCGGGAACCTTATTACGCTTTACGTTCGCCTGGCGAGGCTTGCGGATCAGCTGGTTTACGGTAGGCATTCAACCATCCCTTACGTTTATCTCAGTACCCTTGCGGGCTTGAACTCGCGCCGTCTCCGGCAGTGACGCACGCTTTCCGTCAATGCGCAAAATATGGCCCGATCCGCTTCCGCAGATGGACCACAAGGAGCAGAGGACGCATAAAATATGCGTCATGCGTGCAGCATCATGACTTCAACGTGCGTTTAGAACCTTGTTTGAGGTGAACTTCAGGGCGCGTCGCCCCGAAAAGCCAAGCCTCACATGGGATCTGATGGCCGGGGTACTACTGGTTTCCACCTGTCTCGTCAAGGCCGGTTAAGAAATAAACTCGCCGTATCGCCTTGATCTCAGGGCCTGACGCCCTGATTTCACCCTTCTAGACGAAATGGCGGCCGTGCGCCAAGATAAAAACTTGGGCATTGCGGTAAAAGCAGTTAAGGAATCAGCAATTGCGGCGTACGGCCCTCACAGCAGGATTCGAGCGACCGAATCGTCAAAGAGCCGAAGGACAGACGATGATTACGACACCTGACAACGACAATAATTTCGACGGGCCGATGATCTTCATCATCATCGGCAAGGGCTACGAGTCCGACGCCAGCGAGGGCATCGACCTGCACATCATGCTCAAGGCGCCCGACGACGACACTGCTGTACGCGAGGCGCTGAACGCGCTTGCCGAGGAGGGCTTCATCGAGGCCGATCTCGACCAGATCGGCATGCTGACCGAGGTGCCCGCCGAAGAGCCGCACGCCTCTGCCTATCAGGGCGCCGTCGATGGCGAGGTCGCGATCATCCGCTTCAACTGAAGGGAGTTGACGCTGCCGGTCGCTAAAGCAGCATAGGCGCAAGCAACACCTTCCCTCCCCCAGCAATCAAAGCAGACCAAAAACAAAAACCGCCCGGATCGCTCCGGGCGGTTTTTCAATTCATCGGCATCAGCCGCGGATTATTCCGCGGCCGGAGCCTTTTCGGCCATGTCCTGCAGCATCGGCGTGGCAACGGCTGCGCCCGTGCCCTTGCGGCGCTCTTCGAGGATCAGCTCGTCGCGCGACGTGGCGATACGGCGGATCTGGGTCATGGTGCCGCCGGTGCCGGCCGGGATGAGGCGGCCGACGATGACGTTTTCCTTCAGACCCTGCAGGCCGTCGGTCTTGCCGGCGATCGCAGCTTCCGTCAGCACCTTGGTCGTTTCCTGGAAGGACGCGGCCGAGATGAAGGACGGGGTCTGCAGCGACGCCTTGGTGATGCCGAGCAGAACCGGATCGCCATAGGCAGGCTTCTTGCCCTGCTCGATCAGGTGATCGTTGACGTCTTCGAGCTCGATCCGGTCGACATTGTCGCCGACGATATAGGTCGAGTCGCCTGCATCGGTGATCTCCACCTTCTGCAGCATCTGACGGACAATCACCTCAATGTGCTTGTCGTTGATGACAACGCCCTGCAGGCGGTAAACTTCCTGGATCTCGTTGACGAGGTAGGATGCCAGAGCCTCCACGCCCTTGATCGCAAGGATGTCGTGCGGAGCCGGGTTACCGTCGAGGATGTAGTCACCCTTTTCGATATAGTCGCCTTCCTGAAGGTGGAAGGGCTTGCCCTTCGGGATCAGGTATTCGACAGGCTCGACACCGTCTTCCGCCGGCTCGATGATGACACGGCGCTTGTTCTTGTAGTCGCGGCCGAGGCGGATCGTACCATCGATCTCTGCGATGATGGCGTGGTCCTTCGGACGGCGGGCTTCGAAGAGCTCGGCAACACGTGGCAGACCGCCGGTGATGTCCTTGGTCTTGGCGCTTTCCAGCGGCGAACGCGCAAGCACGTCACCCTGGGAGACCTTGGTGCCCGGCTCGACCGACAGGATCGCGTCGACCGAGAGCAGGAAGCGGGCGTCACCACCACGCGACAGCTTCGCGACATTGCCGCTGGCATCCTTGATGACGATCGCCGGCTTGAGGTCCGAACCGCGCGGGGTCGAACGCCAGTCGATGACCTGACGCTTGGTGATGCCGGTCGACTCGTCGGTCGCTTCCAGAACGGAGAGACCGTCGACCAGGTCTTCGAACTGCACGGTACCAGCCACTTCCGTCATCATCGGGCGGGTGTAAGGATCCCACTCCGCCAGACGCTGGCCGCGCTTGACCTTGTCGCCTTCGTCGACATGCAGCTTCGAACCGTAGGCCACACGCTGCGACGAACGCTCGACGCCACGCTCGTCCAGGATCTGGACGGTCATGTTGCGGCCCATGGCAACGAGGTTGCCATCCGAGTTGCGCAGGATGTTACGGTTCTTGATCTGCACCGTACCTTCGTACGAGGCTTCCAGGAACGACTGGTCGACCACGGTTGCCGTACCGCCAAGGTGGAAGGTACGCATGGTGAGCTGGGTGCCCGGCTCGCCGATCGACTGAGCGGCGATGACGCCGACGGCTTCGCCCATGTTGACAGGCGTACCACGGGCCAGGTCGCGGCCGTAGCAGACCGAGCAGACGCCCGTCTGGATTTCGCAGGTCAACGCCGAACGGATACGGATCGACTGGATACCGGCCTTTTCGATCTCGATGACATCGGGCTCGAGGATCATCTTGCCGGCATCGACGATGCGCTCACCGGTGACCGGATGATCGATATCGTCGAGCGCCGTGCGGCCGAGGATACGGGCGCCGAGCGAGGCAACCACCTGACCGGCATCGACGATGGCGGTCATGGTGAGGCCGGTTTCGGTACCGCAATCGACGTGCGTGACGATGCAATCCTGCGCGACGTCGACGAGACGACGGGTCAGGTAACCGGAGTTGGCGGTCTTCAAGGCGGTGTCTGCCAGGCCCTTACGGGCGCCGTGCGTCGAGTTGAAGTACTCGTTGACGGTCAGGCCTTCCTTGAAGTTCGAGATGATCGGCGTCTCGATGATTTCGCCCGACGGCTTGGCCATGAGGCCGCGCATGCCGCCCAGCTGGCGCATCTGGTTCGGAGAACCGCGGGCGCCGGAATGCGACATCATGTAGATGGCGTTCATCGGCTTCTGGCGGCCAGTGTTCGGATCGAACTCGACAGCCTTAATACGGGCCATCATGTCTTCAGCGACCTTCTCGGTTGCCTTGCCCCAGGCGTCAACGACCTTGTTGTACTTTTCGCCCTGGGTGATCAGACCGTCGTTATACTGCTGCTCGTATTCCTTGACCAGGTTTTCGGTCTCGCCAACGATCTTTGCCTTGGTTTCCGGAATGACCATGTCGTCCTTGCCGAACGAAATGCCGGCGCGGCAGGCATGGCTAAAGCCGAGCTGCATGATGCGGTCGCAGAAGATGACCGTGTCCTTCTGGCCGCAATGGCGGTAGACCGTGTCGATCATCTTGGAGATGTTCTTCTTGGTCATTTCCTGGTTGCAGATGTCGAAGGGCACCTTGCCGTTCTTCGGCAGCAGTTCGCCGATGAGCAGACGGCCAGGTGTCGTCTCATAGATCTTCGAGTAGGGCTTGCCATCCTCGTCGATCGACTTGAAACGGCCGCGGATCTTGGTGTGCAGCGTCACGACCTTGCTTTCAAGAGCGTGATGCAGTTCGCCGAGATCGGAGAAGGCCATGCCTTCGCCCGGCTCGTTCTGGTTCAGGATCGACAGATAGTACAGGCCGAGAACCATGTCCTGCGAGGGAACAATGATCGGCGCACCGTTGGCCGGGTGCAGGATGTTGTTGGTCGACATCATCAGCACGCGGGCTTCGAGCTGGGCTTCGAGCGACAGCGGCACGTGGACGGCCATCTGGTCACCGTCGAAGTCGGCGTTGAAGGCCGTGCAGACGAGCGGATGCAGCTGGATCGCCTTGCCTTCGACCAGGGTGGGTTCGAAGGCCTGGATGCCCAGGCGGTGCAGCGTCGGTGCGCGGTTCAAAAGAACCGGATGCTCGCGGATGACCTCGTCGAGGATATCCCAGACTTCGGGCTTTTCCTTTTCGACGAGCTTCTTGGCCTGCTTGACCGTCGAGGAATAACCCTTGGCGTCGAGGCGGGCATAGATGAACGGCTTGAAGAGCTCAAGCGCCATCTTCTTCGGCAGGCCGCACTGGTGCAGCTTCAGTTCCGGACCGGTGACGATGACCGAACGGCCGGAATAGTCGACGCGCTTGCCGAGCAGGTTCTGGCGGAAGCGACCCTGCTTGCCCTTCAGCATGTCGGAGAGCGACTTCAGCGGACGCTTGTTGGCGCCGGTGATAACACGACCGCGACGGCCGTTGTCGAACAGCGCGTCAACCGATTCCTGCAGCATGCGCTTTTCGTTGCGGATGATGATGCCAGGCGCGCGAAGCTCGATCAGGCGCTTCAGACGGTTGTTGCGGTTGATGACGCGGCGGTAGAGATCGTTCAGATCCGACGTCGCAAAACGGCCGCCGTCGAGCGGAACCAGCGGACGCAGGTCCGGCGGAATGACCGGGACGACCTTCATGATCATCCATTCCGGACGGTTGCCCGATTCCATGAAGTTCTCGACGATCTTCAGGCGCTTCATCAGCTTCTTCTGCTTGAGATCCGACGTGGTGTCGGCAAGCTCGGAGCGCAGGTCGCCGGCGATCTTTTCGAGATTCATCGAGGCCAGCATCTCGTAGATCGCCTCAGCGCCGATCATCGCGGTGAACTGGTCTTCGCCGTATTCGTCGACGGCAAGCATGTACTCTTCTTCCGAGAGGAGCTGATGCTCCTTCAGAGCGGTCAGGCCCGGCTCGGTGACGATGTAGTTTTCGAAGTAGAGGACGCGCTCGACATCCTTCAGCGTCATGTCGAGAAGCGTCGAGATGCGCGACGGCAGCGACTTCAGGAACCAGATGTGGGCAACGGGAGCGGCGAGCTCGATATGGCCCATGCGCTCACGGCGAACGCGCGACAGCGTGACTTCGACGCCGCACTTTTCGCAGATGATGCCCTTGTACTTCATGCGCTTGTACTTGCCGCACAGGCATTCGTAGTCCTTGATCGGTCCGAAGATGCGCGCGCAGAACAGACCGTCGCGTTCCGGCTTGAACGTGCGGTAGTTGATGGTTTCCGGCTTCTTGATCTCACCGTAGGACCAGGAGAGGATCTTCTCCGGAGATGCGATCGAAATCCGAATGGAATCGAAATTCTGTGCAGGCACCTGCGGATTGAAAAGATTCATGACCTCTTGGTTCATGCCTGTCTCCTTCATGGGCTAAAGCGCCCTCAAAATGCGATGGTCGGCGGCAATTTCCCGGGAGCCGCCTCCCTCGCTTAAACGAGAATAACCGCAAGCTGCGGCGAAACTTCCCTTCCGGGCCGACACGGATACGGCGCCCGGCGGGACCGGCGTGCGCCGCATTGGCAGCGCACGCCCTATCAAGTGCTTACTCGGCCGCGTCGGGCAGCTGAGCTGCCTGCGCCTCGTCAAGCTTGGTGTTTTCGAGCTCGACGCTGAGACCCAGAGAGCGCATTTCCTTGACGAGAACGTTGAAGCTTTCCGGAATACCGGCTTCGAACGTGTCGTCTCCGCGGACGATGGCTTCGTAGACCTTGGTGCGGCCGGCGACGTCGTCCGACTTTACCGTCAGCATTTCCTGCAGCGTGTAGGCCGCGCCGTATGCTTCGAGCGCCCAGACTTCCATTTCGCCGAAGCGCTGGCCGCCGAACTGCGCCTTGCCACCCAGCGGCTGCTGGGTCACGAGCGAGTAAGGACCGATCGAACGGGCATGGATCTTGTCGTCGACCAGGTGGTTGAGCTTCAGCATGTAGATGTAGCCCACGGTCACCTGGCGGTCGAACTGCTCGCCGGTACGGCCGTCATAGAGCGTCGACTGACCGGTATCCTTGAGACCTGCCAGACGCAGCATGTCGTTGACGTCGCCTTCGTTGGCACCGTCGAAGACAGGCGTCGCGATCGAAACGCCGCGCTTCCACTGATCGGCGAGACGCAGAACGGAGTCGTCGTCGAACTCGTGGACCTGTTCGGCCTTCGGACCGTCACCGACAACATCGCCGATGGTCTTGCGCAGCGGCTCGATATTGCCGTTGGCCTTATACGCTTCGATCAGTTCGCCGATCTGGCGACCCATGCCGGCGCAGGCCCAACCCAGGTGGGTTTCAAGGATCTGGCCGACGTTCATGCGCGAGGGAACGCCGAGCGGGTTCAGAACGACGTCGACATGCGTGCCGTCTTCGAGGAACGGCATGTCCTCGACAGGCACAATGCGCGAGACGACGCCCTTGTTCCCGTGACGGCCGGCCATCTTGTCGCCCGGCTGGATCTTGCGCTTCACGGCGACGAAGACCTTGACCATCTTCATAACGCCAGGAGGCATTTCATCGCCGCGCTGGACCTTCTCGACCTTATCCATGAAGCGCTGTTCAAGGCGCGACTTGGATTCGTCGTACTGACCGCGGAGCGCTTCGAGTTCGCTCTGGACCTTCTCGTCTTCGACCGCGAACATCCACCACTGCGAGCGGGGATATTCAGAGACGACGGCGTTCGAAAGCTCGGTGCCCTTCTTGAAGCCCTTCGGACCGGCGATGGAGGCCTGGCCGCGCAACATTTCGATCAGACGGCCGTAGACGTTACGGTCGAGGATCGCCTGCTCGTCGTCGCGGTCCTTGGCAAGACGCTCGATCTCTTCGCGCTCGATCGCCATCGCGCGCTCGTCCTTCTCGACGCCATGGCGGTTGAAGACGCGAACTTCGACGATCGTGCCGTAGGTGCCGGGCGGCATGCGCATGGACGTATCGCGCACGTCGGAGGCCTTTTCGCCGAAGATGGCGCGCAGAAGCTTTTCTTCCGGCGTCATCGGGCTTTCGCCCTTCGGCGTGATCTTGCCGACGAGGATATCGCCCGGCTGAACTTCGGCGCCGATATAGACGATGCCGGCTTCGTCGAGGTTCTTCAGCGCTTCTTCCGAAACGTTTGGAATGTCGCGGGTGATTTCCTCAGGACCAAGCTTGGTGTCGCGCGCCATCACTTCGAATTCCTCGATGTGGATGGAGGTGAACACGTCGTCGGCAACGATACGCTCGGAGAGCAGGATCGAGTCTTCGTAGTTGTAGCCATTCCAGGGCATGAACGCGACGAGCGCGTTGCGGCCGAGCGCCAGATCGCCGAGATCGGTCGACGGGCCGTCGGCGAGAATGTCGCCGCGGTTGACGACGTCACCGACGGTGACCAGCGGACGCTGGTTGACGCAGGTGTTCTGGTTCGAACGCTGGAACTTCTGCAGGCGGTAGATATCGACGCCGGATTTGCCGGCTTCGAGGTCTTCCGTGGCGCGGATAACGATACGCGTCGCGTCGACCTGGTCGACCACGCCGCCGCGGCGCGCGCCGATCGCAGCGCCCGAGTCACGGGCGACGACCGGCTCCATGCCGGTGCCGACGAACGGAGCTTCGGCACGCAGCAGCGGCACGGCCTGACGCTGCATGTTCGAGCCCATGAGCGCGCGGTTGGCGTCGTCGTTTTCCAGGAACGGGATGAGAGCGGCTGCGACCGAAACGACCTGCTTCGGCGAAACGTCCATCAGGTTCATGCTGTCGCGAGGAGCGAGCATAACTTCGCCGGCATGACGGCAGACGACGAATTCGTCCACGAAGGAGCCGTCGGCATTCATTTCGGCGTTGGCCTGGGCAACGTAGTACTTCGCCTCTTCCATGGCGGAGAGGTAGAGCACGTCGTTCGTCACCTTGCCGTCGACGATGCGGCGGTACGGGCTTTCGATGAAGCCGTACTTGTTGACGCGCGCAAAGGTCGCCAGCGAGTTGATCAGACCGATGTTCGGGCCCTCAGGCGTTTCGATCGGGCAGATACGGCCGTAGTGGGTCGGATGCACGTCGCGGACTTCGAAGCCGGCGCGCTCGCGGGTCAGACCGCCCGGGCCAAGAGCCGAAAGACGGCGCTTGTGGGTGATTTCCGAGAGCGGGTTGACCTGGTCCATGAACTGCGAGAGCTGCGAGGAACCGAAGAATTCGCGGACGGCGGCAGCCGCCGGCTTGGCGTTGATCAGATCCTGCGGCATGACCGTGTCGATTTCGATCGAGGACATGCGTTCCTTGATCGCGCGCTCCATGCGCAGCAGGCCGAGACGATACTGGTTTTCCATCAGCTCGCCGACAGAGCGGACGCGGCGGTTGCCGAGGTTGTCGATGTCGTCGATCTCGCCCTTGCCGTCGCGCAGTTCGACCAGCATCTTGACCACGGCCAGGATGTCGTCCTTGCGCAGGATGCGGACGGTGTCTTCGACGGTCAGGTCGAGACGCATGTTCATCTTGACGCGACCGACGGCGGAGAGGTCGTAACGCTCCGCATCGAAGAACAGCGAGTTGAACATGGCTTCGGCCGATTCCATGGTCGGCGGTTCACCCGGACGCATGACGCGGTAGATGTCGAACAGAGCGTCCTGACGGTTCTCGTTCTTATCGGCCGACAGCGTGTTGCGGATGTAGGCGCCGACATTGATGTGGTCGATGCCGAGAACCGGGATCTCGTCGAAACCGTTCGACAGGATGATGCCGAGCGTCTTCTCGTCGATTTCGTCGCCGGCCTCGAGGTAGATCTCACCCGTCGAGTAGTTGACGATGTCTTCGGCGAGGTAGTTGCCGTAAAGGTCGTCGTCGCCGGCCTTCAGCGCCTTCAGACCCTTGTCGGAGAGCTGGCGCAGCAGGCGCGGCGTCAGCTTCTTGCCGGCTTCCACGACGACTTCGCCGGTATCGGCGTCGACCATCTCGGTGATCGCCTTGGCGCCCTTCAGCGTTTCCGGCTTGAAGGGAATGCGCCAGCCTTCGCCGTCGCGCTTGTAGAGCGACTTCGTGTAGAAGGTGTCGAGAATTTCCTCGCCGTCCATGCCGAGCGCCATCAGCAGCGACGTGACCGGAATCTTGCGGCGGCGGTCGATACGGGCGTAGACGATATCCTTGGCGTCGAATTCGATATCGAGCCAGGAGCCGCGATACGGGATGACGCGGGCAGCAAAGAGCAGCTTGCCGGAAGAATGGCTCTTGCCCTTGTCGTGGTCGAAGAACACGCCCGGCGAACGGTGCATCTGGGAGACGATGACGCGCTCGGTGCCGTTGACGATGAACGTGCCGTTATTGGTCATGAGCGGCATGTCGCCCATGTAAACGGACTGTTCCTTGATGTCCTTGATCGACTTGGCGCCGGTATCCTCATCGATATCGAACACGATGAGGCGCAACGTCACCTTGAGCGGCGCTGCATAGGTCAGGTCGCGCTGACGGCATTCGTCAACGTCGAACTTCGGCGGCTCGAATTCGTAGGATACGAATTCGAGCATGGAAGCGCCGGAGAAATCGGTGATCGGGAAAACCGACTTGAAAACGGCCTGAAGGCCCTCGTCGGGCCGGCCGCCTTTCGGCTCTTCAACCATCAAAAACTGGTCGTAGGACGCCTTCTGAACCTCGATGAGGTTCGGCATTTCTGCGACTTCGGGGATCTTACCAAAAAACTTGCGTACGCGCCTGCGACCGTTGAACGAAAGGGTCTGAGCCATCGTCGCTCCTTCAAAATCTTGCACCCGGGCCTGCAACGGACGGGAACCGATGGCCAGTCGATCCCGTCAATCAATGGGTCGTTCAATCTCGTCCGACTCCCGAAAACGCTCAGCTCGGATTGCTGTGCTGCCCTCGGCGCGAGACTATCCTTTTGAAGAACCCATTACCCAAAAGCCGGTTTGACGCGGCTTTTGGGTAATTCGTTCAGAAAAACGGCAAATGGGAGGCAGCAATTGCCGCCTCCCAAAAGCAGTTCAAGCTTACTTGACGTCGGCCTTGGCGCCGGCGTCTTCGAGCTTCTTCTTGATGTCGGCGGCTTCAGCCTTGGAAACGCCTTCCTTGACAGCCTTCGGAGCGGCCTCGACGAGGTCCTTGGCTTCCTTGAGGCCGAGACCGGTGATGGCGCGGACTTCCTTGATGACGTTGATCTTGTTGGCGCCGGCATCCGCGAGGATGACGTCGAACTCGGTCTTTTCTTCTTCGACCGGAGCAGCAGCGCCTGCACCACCACCAACAGCAGCAACAGCTACCGGAGCAGCGGCGGAAACGCCCCACTTTTCTTCGAGAAGCTTCGACAGTTCTGCAGCTTCCAGAACGGTCAGCGAGGAGAGGTCGTCAACGATCTTTGCGAGATCAGCCATTTTACTAGTTCCTTTTGTTCGGTTCGAACCGGTTGATTATAAACAGCGAAAAACCGCCTTAAGCGGCTTCGTCCTTCTTGGCGTAGGCCGCAAACACGCGGGCAAGCTGGCTTGCCGGTGCTGCAACAACCCCAGCGATGCGGGTAGCCGGCGTCTGGATCATGCCCAGCAGCTTCGCACGCAGCTCGTCGAGCGAAGGCAGGGTCGCAAGCGACTTGACTGCTTCGGCGTTGAGCGTGGTTGTACCCATGGCGCCGCCCAGAACAACGATCTTGTCGTTGGTCTTGGCGAAATCCATGACGACCTTCGGAGCGGTGATCGGATCGGTGCTGTATGCAATCAGCGTCTGACCCTTGAAGAGATTGGTGATCCCTTCCGCTTCCGTACCCTGAAGGGCAATTTTGGCCAGGCGGTTCTTCGCGACTTTGACGGTACCGCCAGCTGCACGCATCTTCGAACGAAAATCGTTCATCTGCGCGACTGTAGCACCAGCATAGTGGGCCACGACGACTGAGCCCGAAGCCTTGAAGACTTCGTTCAGTTCCGTGACGAATTCGCGTTTTTCCGCTCTTTCCACTGCCTATCTCCAGTTGACGGGACCGAAAACGGGCCCGCCGGGTTGCCTTTTGCCTCCTGGGATCATGCGAGATCCCAAGCGACGCTTGAGGATCCTGTCCCCCCGCGCTCCCGCGCCAATCAAGGCTAAAGAGGCACAAGGCATCCAAGGCTCGAACCGAGTTACGAGAAGCGAACTTCATGCAATTCGGGTCTTACCCGTCTCATGCAGGCGAAGTGATTAAGGGAAAACCACCTGCAATCTCGGACAGGATTCCGGATTTCTCCGGAATATTCCGGCCCCTCGCGAGGCCGGAATTTCAGTGACCGGACCGAGGTCCGGCAATCAACTTATGCAGTCGGAGCTGCGGTGACCGAGCCGACTTCGATCTTGACGCCCGGACCCATGGTCGAAGAAATCGCCACGCGCTTGACGTAGTTGCCCTTGGCGCCAGCCGGCTTCGCCTTGATGACGGCGTCGGCAAAAGCGCGGATGTTTTCTTCCAGAGCCTTGGCGTCGAAGGAGGCCTTGCCGATGCCGGCGTGGACGATACCAGCCTTCTCGACGCGGAACTCGACAGCGCCGCCCTTGGAAGCCTTGACGGCTCCAGCGACATCCATGGTGACGGTGCCGACCTTCGGGTTCGGCATCATGCCGCGAGGGCCGAGAACCTTACCGAGACGACCGACGAGCGGCATCATGTCGGGGGTGGCAATGCAGCGATCGAATTCGATCTTGCCGCCCTGGACGATTTCGACGAGGTCTTCAGCACCGACGACATCGGCGCCGGCAGCCTTGGCTTCATCAGCCTTGGCGCCGCGAGCGAAGACGGCGACACGAACCGTACGGCCGGTGCCATTCGGCAGATTGACGACGCCGCGAACCATCTGGTCCGCATGGCGCGGGTCGACGCCGAGGTTCATCGAGACTTCGATGGTTTCGTCGAACTTGGCGACAGCCCGTTCCTTGACCATGCCGATGGCCAGGGAGAGAGCATAGAGCTTGGTGGGATCAACACCTTCGTTGATCTTCTGCGTGCGCTTACCAGCCATGATCTTAACCCACCACTTCCAGGCCCATGGCGCGGGCAGAGCCCTCGATCATCGCCATTGCACCTTCGATATCCGCTGCGTTCAGATCCTTCATCTTGGCTTCTGCGATCGTCTTGATCTGAGCCTTGGTGAGGGAGCCGGCCTTGGCGCCCTTGCCGGGCGTCTTGGAACCGGACGTGATCTTCGCTTCCTTCTTCAGCCAGTAGCTGACCGGAGGCTGCTTCATCGCGAAGGTGAAGGACTTGTCCTGGTAATAGGTGATGACGACCGGGATCGGCATACCCTTTTCCATTTCCTGCGTGGCGGCATTGAACGCCTTGCAGAATTCCATGATGTTAATGCCACGCTGACCAAGCGCCGGACCAATCGGCGGGGACGGGTTTGCCGATCCTGCCTTGACCTGAAGCTTGAGCTGGCCTGCAACTTTCTTAGCCATATCTCTCTGCCTTTCATGAACGGCCGGTCGCCCGGCCCGTGATGCCGGATCTCTCCGGCGGCTGCGGTTGCGTGGTGCGGATCATTAGGGTCCGGCTAAGACCCCTCACCTTCCACGCGGGTGCGGACCAGGTCCGCGGGAAACAGGCCACAAGGCCAGCTTCCAATTTCCAGCGATCAGACCTTCTCGACCTGAGCGTATTCCAACTCGACCGGCGTTGCGCGACCAAAGATCGACACTTCAACCTTCAGGCGCGAACGCTCTTCGTCCACATCCTGAACCGTGCCATTGAACGAAGCGAACGGACCGTCGGAAACGCGAACCTGCTCGCCGATCTCGAAGGTGATGGAGGCCTTCGGCCGCTCGACACCTTCCTGGACCTGGCCGAGAATGCGCTCGGCTTCATAATCCGGAATCGGAACGGGCTTATTGTCGGAGCCGAGGAAACCTGTGACCTTCGGCGTATTCTTGATCAGGTGGTAGGCTTCATCCGTCAGGTTGGCGCGCACCATGACATAACCAGGGAAGAATTTGCGCTCGCTGTCGACCTTGCGGCCGCGACGCACTTCCACCACCTTTTCGGTCGGCACGAGGATCTTCTCGAACAGGTGCTCAAGCCCCTTCTGGCGAGCCTTGTTCTCGATGTCTTCAGCGACCTTCTTCTCAAAATTGGAATATGCGTGGACGATGTACCAACGTGCCGCCATTTTCATCTCCACCCGTATCAGTTGCCGGTATTCAGCACGAAGCTCAGAACCCAGCCGATCAGCTGGTCAGCGGCAAAGAAAAACAGCGCAGCGAAAACCACCATCACAAGCACCATAACCGTCGAGATCATCGTCTCGCGGCGCGACGGCCATGTAACTTTGGACGTCTCGGAGCGAACCTGCTGCAGAAACGCAAACGGATTGGATTTGGATGCCATCGACTGCCCACGCAATTACGGCGCGTAAAGCTGAAACTATCAGCCCCACGCACCGCGTGTCTGTTGAACCCTAAATAAACACCGATTTCCGAATACACAAGAGGGAAACCGAAGTTTAACGAAATTAGTTACCACCAATAATCCCCCGGCCGGAATGCCGCGAGCATGTCCGCGCTGTCCCGCATCAAGGAAAATGGCAGGGGCAGTAGGGCTCGAACCTACGACCTGCGGTTTTGGAGACCGCCGCTCTACCAACTGAGCTATACCCCTTCACACCGATCATTCAGCGTCCGGGCCAAGGCCCGCAAATCGCTGCTGAAAAGCATGGCGCTCCCTTTAAGACGACGGCAGCGGAATGGCAAGCACGATTTTCGATTTTCAAAACCATTCTGCGCATATGCCAGCAATCGGCTTTTCCATCGTGCCGCCAAGCTCGGTTCAGACCTTCACATATTTGCGCCAATCATGCTCTTCTTTAAACCCCAGCACCTCGCGGATCTTGCGATTGGAGAGCAGGCCTTCATATTCGCCGATCTCGCGGGTGAAGGGCACGTTCGGGAAGAATCGCTTCGCAAGCTCCTTCGACGGCGTATTGGCCGAGACCGTGTCGTTGGCGGCGTTGAAGACCTGATAGCCGAGACCGTCTTTTTCGATGCAGAGATGGCAGATCTGCCCGAGATCGCGGGCGTCGATATAGCTCCAGGCGATGCGCTTGCGCATCTCGGGATTGGCAAAATAGGCGGGGAACCGCTCATATTCGTGCGGCTCGATGACGTTGCCGATTCGCAACGCATAGATGTCGAAGCCCGAACGTTCAGCAAAGGCGCGGGCCGTCTTTTCGTTGACCACCTTGGAAAGCCCGTAGGAATCCATCGGGTTGACATCATAATCCTCCTCCAGCGGGAACTGGTGGAAATCGCGATGGCCTTCGGCGAAGCAGACGCCGTAGGTCGTCTCGCTGGATGCGACGATGATCTTCCTGATGCCGAGCTTCACCGCCGCCTCGATGACATTATAGGTGCCCATCGTGTTGATGCGGAAGGTTTCGTTGTCAGGCTTGATCAGGATGCGCGGAATGGCGGCGAAGTGCACGACGGCATCGAAGGGCTGCACGCCCCTGCCCGCATCGAGATCGGGAAAATCGCGGTGCATAGAGAGCGCGTTGAAGACCTGACCGCTATCGGTGATGTCGGCAATAAGATTGGTGACGCCTGGGCTGTCCAGCGGCACAAGATCGAGGTTGTGCACCTCGTAACCTGATTCGACGAGCCACGGCACGGTATGGCGACCTGCCTTGCCCGAGCCGCCCGTGAACAGAATTCGCTTCTTCATGAAGATATCCTCCGCGTGATGAAATCGGAGGCATAGTTAGACGCTTCGGCGCGAAGAGCAAGCGAGCGTCCGGCAAGGGTTCATCCCCGCAACACCAGGAGCATCCTATCCGGAGTACCCTGGCCGATCATTTCCAATCACCGCAGAAGCCTGCGATGCTCTGCAAGGATCGTCAAGTGACGACCCTCACCTCCAACGCCGTCACTTGACGACGCTTATCTCGTTGACCTGCACTCCGGCTGCCTGAACAACCTCTTGCGGAATTGCAGCGATGAAAAACATCGTGAAAACATACATTGCGAATATCGTCGCAGCGAATGTGGCCTTTGGAATCATCCGGCTCTCCTCTTTGCAAGGAGGATTCTGGACTAAAATGGAGCAATCACAACCGGTTTCTGAATGCTAGATGAACAAAATACTGTGACGGGCAAATTTAACGATATTTTTACAACACCTGTTAATCGAACCAACGGGCATCAAAACTAAAAAACCCCGCCGTTTCCAGCGGGGTTTTTCATGATTTGAAGGTAATCCAGGATTACTCGACGATCGAAGCCACGATACCGGCGCCGACGGTGCGGCCGCCTTCGCGGATTGCGAAGCGCAGCTTTTCTTCCATCGCGATCGGAACGATCAGCTCGACGGCAACCGTGACGTTGTCGCCAGGCATAACCATCTCGGTGCCTTCCGGCAGCGTCACGATGCCCGTCACGTCGGTCGTGCGGAAGTAGAACTGCGGACGGTAGTTGGTGAAGAACGGCGTATGACGGCCACCCTCTTCCTTCGTCAGGATGTAGGCTTCAGCCATGAACTTCTTGTGCGGCTTGACAGAGCCAGGCTTGCACAGGATCTGGCCACGCTCGACGCCGTCACGGTTCACACCGCGAACCAGAGCGCCGATGTTGTCGCCGGCCTGGCCCTGATCGAGCAGCTTGCGGAACATTTCAACGCCGGTCACCGTCGTCTTCGAGGTCGCGCGGATGCCGACGATCTCGACTTCTTCGCCAACCTTGACAATGCCACGCTCGACGCGGCCGGTCACAACCGTACCACGGCCGGAGATCGAGAACACGTCTTCGATCGGCATCAGGAACGGCTGGTCGATCGGGCGCTCAGGCGTCGGGATGTAGGAATCAACCGCTGCCATCAGCTCGCGGATCGCGTCTTCGCCGATCTTCTTGTCGCTGTCTTCGAGAGCGGCAAGCGCCGAACCCTTGACGACCGGGATATCGTCGCCCGGGAAGTCGTAGGACGACAGAAGTTCGCGAACTTCGAGCTCGACAAGTTCGAGAAGCTCGGCGTCGTCAACCTGGTCGACCTTGTTCAGGAACACAACGATCGCCGGAACGCCGACCTGGCGGGCCAGCAGGATGTGTTCGCGCGTCTGCGGCATCGGGCCGTCAGCAGCCGAGCACACCAGGATCGCGCCGTCCATCTGCGCAGCACCGGTGATCATGTTCTTGACGTAGTCGGCGTGGCCGGGGCAGTCGACGTGCGCATAGTGGCGGGCCGGCGTCTCATATTCGACGTGCGCCGTCGAAATGGTGATGCCACGGGCCTTTTCTTCCGGAGCAGCGTCGATCTGGTCGTACGCCTTGAACTCACCGAAGTACTTCGTGATCGCTGCCGTCAGAGACGTCTTGCCGTGGTCAACGTGGCCGATCGTGCCGATGTTGACGTGCGGCTTGTTGCGCTCAAACTTACTCTTTGCCATTTGAATGCTTCCTGTGAACGAAATGGTGGGCCCCGGCGAACCGGTTTAGTGCCGCCGTTTAAGGCTTTCGGCGAAATTGCGCAAGACTTAATTGCAGACGCCGTTCTTGGTGTGACAGCGCTTATGGGGGACAATTCGCCGCCTGCAAGGTGATTCGCCGAAGCCCCCTCGAAAATCACTGAAATCCTTGGAGAAAATCGCGTGGGAGGGCGGAGATGAGCTACCGCGCCTGCCGGTCGATGAGCGCTATCGCCAGCGTCTTCGGAAAACATCCGCATGCCGAATGATCGCCGCGGTGCCGGTCACATGAATTGGGCTTGGAGGAACTGGAGCGGGTAGCGGGAATCGAACCCGCGTATTCAGCTTGGAAGGCTGCTGCTCTACCATTGAGCTATACCCGCGGGGTGGTCCGATCCGATGACGAATGGTGGAGAGAGTTGGATTTGAACCAACGTAGGCTGAGCCAACGGATTTACAGTCCGTCCCCTTTAACCACTCGGGCATCTCTCCAGTTTTTCGTCCGGATCTAGAAGACCAAGTTTGTCAGACTTCGAAGCGTTGCCGCCCGTCGTCTGCGCCGCGTATATGACCGGAGCATTTCAGTCTGTCAACACGATGACTACGGAAAAAACACGAAAAATTTCATTCGCCGCCGAAAGCCGGCATATGAAAGAAAGCCTATGCGGCGGCGAGCGCCATGGCTATAAAGCCGCATGAGCAAAGATAAAAAATCCGGCGGCAAGGCCGCGACAGACCCATCGGCCAAGGATACGCATTACGCCACGCTACGGCGCGCCCACCGTGACGCAAAGCGCGAACGCGGCGAGATCCCGACCCCTCCGCCGCAGAAGCGCAGGCGCGGCGGCGACGACTGGAAGCCGCCGGCGCTGGCGCCCGACCAGGTGCATCTCTACGGCCTGCATACGGTGCGCGCAGCGCTCGACAATCCCGAGCGCAAGAAGATCAAACTCTTCGTAACGCAGAACGCGCTGGCGCGGCTCGAAATCGACGCCGAGACACTTGGCATTCCCTTCGAGATCGTCTCGCCGCAGGAGATCGACAAGGTGCTCGGCCCCGAGGCGATCCATCAGGGCGTCATGCTGGAAACCCGGCCGTTGCCGGTGCGCCGGCTCGAAGCGCTGAAGGACAGCCCTCTCCTGCTCGTCCTCGACCAGGTCACCGACCCGCACAATGTCGGCGCGATCATGCGCTCGGCCGTCGCCTTCAATGCTGGCGCCGTTATCACCACCCAGAGACATAGCCCAACAGAATCCGGCGTGCTGGCCAAATCCGCCTCCGGCGCACTGGAACTGATCCCTTATATACAGGTTACCAATCTCGCCGATGCGCTCGGTGAATTGCACAAGCTCGGCTTCTCCACCATCGGCCTCGATTCGGAAGGGCCGGCGCCGCTCGAAGGCACCTTTTCGGGCGAGAAACTGGCATTGGTGCTCGGTTCCGAGGGCAAGGGCCTGCGGCAGAAGACGCGGGAAACCGTCAACGCCCTTGCCCGTCTCGACATGCCGGGCGCGATCAAATCACTCAACGTATCGAATGCGGCGGCGATCGCGCTTTATGCGGCGCGGCTCCATTTGAAGGCATAGGCCGGTCCACAGACGGGCCGCGGCAAAAGGGGAACTGTGATGATCCGTTTCGTCCTTCGGTTCGCGGCTCCGGCAGCCGCGTTGCTTTTCTCAGGCATGGCCCACGGGCAGGAGATCGATCCCGATATTCTCAAGGCGCAGGCCGGAACCTATCTGATCGCGCCGGAAGACGGGCGCACGGGATGCCGGATGACGCTCGAAACCGAGATGGCGATCGGCGGCTTTTCGCTTTCGGGGCAGGAAGCCTGCGCCAAGCCGTTGCCGGCACTGGCGGAGGTCGCTTCGTGGAATTTCGACGGCAATGGCGGCCTCATCCTGATCGATCCGACGCGTAAGGTGCTCGCCCGTTTCGTCGAAAACGAGGGCTCTCCCATGAAGACGGAAGACGAGAGATCGCTGCTGCTGATCACGGCACCCGACGGCGTCGATCACCTGCCGACCTTCGGGAGCCTTGCCGGGGCATGGACAATGCAGCGGCCGGATGGCGAAAGGCTCTGCGGCATCGTGCTCGACAGCGGCGTCGGGACGGACGGCAATGCGCCATTGTCACTCTCCGGTGACTGCCCTGCCAACGTCGCCAAGCTCAAGCTTGCGGTCTGGCATATCGAGGGTTTCGGGCTGACGCTGATGGGCCATGACGGTTCGTCGCTTGGTTTCGACATGCGCGCCGACGGCAATTTCGACAAATCGAAGCAGGAAGGCGGCAAGCCGCTTTCGCTCGTGCGCCGCTAATCTCAGAGTCTCTCTGGTCAGTCGGGCGTCCCGCAACTGGTTCGCCCATCCAGGGGCCGGCGCGTCGTATCGCCCGCCGCATAGGCAAGTTCGACAGGGTAGACGATCACGCTCGGCAATTTCTCGATTTCGCCGGCGTGATCGGGGCTGCGCTTCATTTCCGCCTTGTAGGCTGCAGCGCAATCCGGCAGTTGCTTCGGCGACAGGCCGGTGTCGGCGGCAATGGTCTTAGCGCAGGCAGCATCGAGATAGAGCGAACAGGAAGCCGTGTAGACGCGGCGGAAATCGAGAGTGAGCTCCCCCTTCCGGCTGCCGATCGCAGCAAAATCGCCACCCTCAAGAGCATCGTCGAGCAGCCGCTCGCCCGTCGCCGCATCATAGACGACGAAGGGCAGCCCGCCGTTCCATCCATCCGCCGCGCGGAAAAACACGAAGCCGCCGCTGACGCCCATGAGATAACCGGCAGTATCGTCTTCGATCACACGCTCGCGCTCGCCGGCGCGTTCACAGGGTGCATCGGCGGCAAGCAGCGCCAGCTTTTCGGCGCCGACCTCGCCGAGATCGACCTCCTTGACCATGAAAGCGGGATAGCGGCTGCAGGTGATCTTCGGCTTTGCATCGGGATTGAATTCATCTTTCGGCAGCGCGACGACATCCACTTTCACCGGCCTGTCGAAGGGGGCCGTTTTTTCGGACGCGCCGGCGCAGGCAATCAGTGCCGCAAGGATAATCGATGTCGTGATCGTCCGCTTCATGACAGTTCCACCTCCAACTCCGTCGCTATCTCTGGCATGGTTCAAAGTCATGCGACAGATGGAAAAACGGACGCGGCAACAGCGGCGCAGCACCTGCCGATACCAGAGAAATCCACTTTTGCCTTGGAAAGACCTTCCGGAACACTATGATCGGGCAATGATCGGTTGTCGCGACCGGTCGGAAGCAAGAAGGAACGATCCCCATCATGGCCATTCGACCGCTGATTTTCGGTATCCTCTTTGTCTCGGTCTTCGTCGTGATTATCCTCAGCATGATCTGGGTGGACAAATCGCACCCGGTTCACCAGCCCGATCCCCTGTCGCCGACAGCACCCGGCGCGGCGACGCCGGGACAGGTGCAATAGTCCCGGCAGGAACGCCGACGGCGATCACGCGTTAATCCGCAATTGAACGAGGATTGAACGCTATGCGCATAATGATCGCCGTCATTGCCTTCATGGTTGCCTCCGTACTCAGCATCGCCGTGATGTCGCCCTCCGGCGCCGGCCAGGCCGGCAATGGCGACAGGATCGAAGCGAGCGTCAACGAACCCCTCACGCATTGAAAAAGCGGCCCGGATGATCCGGGCCGCCAATAGCGCCGTCTTTTCAGACGCAGTTTAAGCCTGCCGATACGCTCGTCTCAGCCGCGGTAGAGCCAGAAGGGGATATAGCGATCGCGATCACGCCACTCGTGGCGTTCCTGCCAACGTTCGGCGCGCCACCGCCGCCAGCGACGGTCATCATCGCGCCAGTCGGACCGGCGCCAATCGCGCTCATCGCGCCAGCCACGGTCATCGCGCCAGCCACGGTCGTCGCTCTCGTCCCGGTCGCGATCGCGGCGCCAGCCATCACGAACTTGAATGATATCGCCCTGCACTGAAACCGCCGGCCGCTCGGCCGGCATGGCGGCCGCAGGTGCGATGGAAGCGAAAACCGCACCGGCAGAAAGGGTTGCGGCGAGAAAGAGATGTGCGAGCCTCATGGCAGTTTCCTCATTGATGATGAGGCGAAGATAAGAGGGCACGGCTGAATTGGCGCTGAAGCAGCCCTTCAGACAAGGTTCATCAAGGGAAGCGGAAAAATCCGCTGGTGCGATCGACAAGCGACATCGAACCGAGGCGGTGTGGGCAGGCGATATCGCTTGATAAAGAGATGTAGCGGCCAGCCGAGCCGAAGCTCACAGAGCGTAGGCTGGTGCCCCCGGCAGGGTTCGAACCCGCGACCCCCTGATTACAAATCAGGTGCTCTACCAACTGAGCTACAAGGGCAACAGGTGCCCAACTAGCAGATTCTATGATTCTGTAAAGGAAAATCGGTGCCTGTTTGGGGGGTGGCTGCCGTTCAAAACGCTTCGCTGGAGAAAACGTCCTTGTCGCCCCCGCCCTTTATCCTTTAGCTAGAGCAGCTTCACAAAGGGCATTGCATGGGCCGTTCATTTCAAACGCTTTCCTTTCTCGCCTCACCCACGACGGAGGCGCTCGCAGCACGCGAGGAGTTGATTCGTATCTATGGCGACGTGCCGTCTGACGATGCCGATGTCATCGTCGCGCTCGGCGGCGATGGTTTCATGCTGCAGACGCTGCACCACACCATGAACTCCGGCAAGCTGGTTTACGGCATGAATCGCGGTTCGGTCGGCTTTCTGATGAACGACTATCGCATCGAGCACCTTCAGGAGCGTATCTGCCTCGCCGTTGAAAACGTCTTCCGGCCATTGCAGATGACGACTGCCAATGCCGACGGCACCAATTCGACGGCGCTCGCCATCAACGAGGTCTATCTTTTCCGCCAGTCCTATCAGGCCGCCAATTTGAAGGTGACGGTGGACGGGCGCGTGCGCCTGGAGGAACTGATCTGCGACGGGCTGATGGTAGCGACCCCTGCCGGATCGACGGCCTATAATCTTTCCGCCCATGGCCCGATCCTGCCGCTCGAGGCGCCGTTGCTTGCCATGACGCCGGTCAGCGCTTTCCGGCCGCGGCGCTGGAGGGGCGCATTGCTTCCCAACAAGGTGACCGTCGATATCGACGTCCTCGAACCGGTCAAGCGGCCGGTGAACGCGGTGGCGGACAATACCGAGGTGAAATCGGTGCTGCATGTCCGCATTGCCCAATCGGAGCATATGACCGCCCGCATCCTCTCCGATCCCGACCGCTCCTGGTCCGACCGTATTCTCGCCGAGCAGTTCAAGGATTGAGACATGGCAATGCGTCTGACATTGATGACCACCGTTTTCCTCATCGGGTGGTCGGCCGCAGCCTTGCCGGCACAGGATGCCATCCTGCCGGCCTCGGTGATTTTCGCAACCAGCACCGGCTACTGGCAGGATGACGGTAACGCACCTGATGTCGAGCGGGCGCCCAAGAGCGCCGAGAGCGTTGCCAACCCCGAGGAAAAGGCCGCGCAGCGCCACGGCTATTACAAGCTCTTTGCCGTCCGCCAGGCCGACCGAACCTCGAAGGTCTATCTGCAGCAGATTGCCCAGACCGAGACCGGCCCGGCGATCGCCTCGACCGTCGAGCTGCAGGAGATCAGCGACCTGAAGCCTTACGTGACCGATATACGCCCCGAGAATTCGAACGGCATCATCAAGCAGCCGGGGCTGTTTGCCACGATCTATCTGAAGACCGACCCCGCCGCCGAGCCGGATAGCTGGACCGTGCTGATCGACGAATTCGGCGAAATCACCGTGGAGAAGGCGACGAATTGAACAGCCGGGATCTGCTCGGAAAGGCATGCAAACGATGAAACTCGGTTTTCGCGACGGCGTGCTTTACGACGAGAACAGGTCGAACTGGGACGCAGACGGCCCCAGGCCTATCCGCTGGTCGCTGTGGTACCGCGCGGCCGACGACGCGCGGGAAAGCGATACGGCGGAAAGAAGCTGGTTCCGGAAGGCGGCGGTCGCCCGCAACGCACCTGCCCGGCCGGCTGCCCGGCCCTACCCCCTCGTGTTGTTGTCGCATGGCACCGGCGGATCGGCGGCCGGACTGGAGTGGCTGGCCCGACGCCTGGTCGATCGCGGATTTGCAGCGCTCGGCGTCAGCCATCACGGCAATACCGGCATCGAGCCCTATCGTGCCGAAGGCTTCGCCTGCCTTTGGGAACGGGCGCCGGATCTGAGCGTCATGCTCGACCGGCGTGACGACTGGCTAGGCGATCTCTCCAGCCATATCGATACATTCCGTGTTTTCGCGGCCGGATTTTCGGCCGGCGCCTACAGCGTGATGCTGCTTCTTGGCGCCGTCGCCCAGTTTTCACAGTTCGAACCATCGAGAATGAAGCCGGGCGGCATGCGCGGACCGAGAGAATTTCCCGACCTTGCCGATCATATCCCGGCATTGCTTCGCAGCAGCGCCGTATTTCGCGATTCATGGTCGCGTTTGTCGAAACCGTACCGCGATGAGAGAATCAAGGCCGCGCTCCTTTGCGCGCCGGGCCGATCGGTTCTCGCTTTCAGCGAGGAAAGCCTGAAGGCCGTGGAGGCGCCCGCCCTTATCCTGGTCGGTGATGCCGACAGGGCGGCGCCGGCTGAGGAATGTTCGTCATGGCTGCATGCACGGCTTTCGCGCAGCGCCCTCAAAATCTTCGGCGGCGGGCTTGGACATTATGTCTTCGTGCCGGAGGGCTCGGGGCTGGGCTTTGCCTTCGCCGCAGAACTCTTCACCGATCCCCCGGGGATCGAGCGCGCGGCCGTTCATGACGAGATTGCCGATCTGTCGGCGGCGCTGTTTCAAAACATCGGCGCAATGGCCTGAATAAAGGAAAAGCCCCGTTTCCGGGGCTTTTTGTCTCGATCCTGCTTTTACCCGTCAGTCGACATCCTCGACGACCGCGTCGGCGGCGCCGCTGATGCGGTGGGCAAGGGCTGCTTCCATGAACTCATTCAGATCGCCGTCGAGCACATCATCAGGCGCGGTGCTGGCAACGCCGGTGCGTAGGTCCTTGACCAGCTGGTAGGGCTGCAGCACGTAGGAGCGGATCTGATGGCCCCAGCCGATATCCGTCTTGGAGGCGGCTTCGGCGTTGGCGGCGTCCTCACGCTTCTTCAGCTCCGCTTCGTACATGCGGGCACGCAGCATGTCCCAGGCCTTGGCGCGGTTCTTGTGCTGCGAACGCTCCTGCTGGCACTGCACGACGATACCGGTCGGCATATGAGTGATGCGCACGGCCGAGTCCGTCGTGTTGACGTGCTGGCCGCCGGCGCCCGACGAACGATAGGTATCGATGCGGCAGTCGCTTTCGTTGATCTCGATCTGGATCGAGTCGTCGACGACGGGATAGACCCAGATCGACGAGAACGAGGTGTGGCGGCGCGCGTTGCTGTCGTAGGGCGAGATGCGCACCAGCCGGTGCACGCCCGATTCCGTCTTGAGCCAGCCGTAGGCATTGTGGCCCTTGACGAGCAGGGTTGCGGATTTGATGCCCGCCTCTTCGCCGTCGTGGACCTCGAGAAGCTCGACCTTGAAACGCTGGCGCTCTGCCCAACGGGTGTACATGCGCAGCAGCATGTTCGCCCAGTCCTGGCTTTCGGTGCCGCCGGCGCCGGAATGAACTTCGAGATAGGTGTCGTTGCTGTCGGCCTCACCGGAGAGCATCGCCTCCACCTGGCGGCGAGCGGCCTCGGCCTTCAGGGCCTTCAGCGCGTCCTCGGCCTCCTTGACGACGCTCTGATCGCCCTCTTCCTCGCCGAGCTCGATCAGCTCGATATTATCGTTCAGCTGTTGTTCGAGCTGCCTGACGCCGTTGATGCCGTCATCCAGCTGCTGGCGCTCGCGCATCAGCTTCTGCGCTTCGGAAGCGTCGTTCCAGAGGTTCGGATCCTCTGCCTTGTTGTTCAACCAGTCCAGTCGTCTTATCGCCTGGTCCCAGTCAAAGATGCCTCCTCAGCAGGGTGATAGCCTGCTTGGTTTCATCGACCACATTTTCGATTTCGGCTCGCATTTTCCTGCTTCTCTGTAACGGTCTTCTTCGAATTCCGGTGAATAAAGACGCCCGCAGCGGATGTAAAGGCCGCAGCGGGCGTTCAAAAATTCGGCGGTCAGAACAGGCCGGGCGTACCGGTCTGGACGGCCTGGTTGGCCTGCGGCGAGGTCTTCAGGATCTCCTCCGGCGCCATGGTGCCGTCCATGCCGATGACGGAGAAGCTGTCGGCCGGACCGGTGCCGGGCTTGAAGGCCTCGATGATGGTGTTCGGATCGCCGTCGGCGGCGGCCATGCCGGTCTTGCGGTCGATCGAAATCAGGTTCATGCCCGCCGGGATGACGAATTTTGATTCCGGCGTATCCTTGACGGCAGCCTGCATGAATTCGTTGAAGATCGGGGCGGAAAGACCGCCGCCGGTGCCGCCGCGGCCGAGCGGGGCCGGCGTATCGAAGCCCATATAGAGGCCGGCGACCAGATCCGGCGTGAAGCCGACGAACCAGGCGTCCTTCTCGTCGTTGGTGGTGCCGGTCTTGCCGGCGACATCGCGGCCGCCGAGATCGACCTTGCCGGCGGCGGTGCCGCGCTGGATGACGCCCTGCATCATCGAGGTGATCTGATAGGCGGTCATCGGGTCGAGAACGGTTTCGCGGTTGTCGACGACGTTGGGCTCTTCCTGGTTTTGCCAGTCGCCGGCATTGCAGCCCTCGCAGAGACGCTCCTCATGCTTGAAGATCGTCTTGCCGTAGCGGTCCTGAATGCGGTCGATCAAGGTCGGCTTGATCTGCTTGCCGCCATTGGCGATGACCGAATAGGCCGAGACCATGCGCAGCACCGTCGTGTCGCCCGCGCCGAGCGACATGGAGAGAACCGGCAGCATGTGATCGTAGATGCCGAAGCGCTCGGCATATTCGGCGACGATGTTCATGCCGAGATCGTTTGCAAGGCGCACCGTCATCAGGTTGCGCGAATGCTCGATGCCCGAGCGCAGCGTCGACGGGCCGCCGACTTCGCCGCCGTAGTTTTCCGGCTTCCAGACCTGGCCGCCGGAGACGATCTCGATCGGCGCATCCATGATGACGGAAGCCGGCGTATAGCCATTGTCCATCGCCGCAGCGTAGACGAAGGGCTTGAACGAGGAGCCCGGCTGGCGCATCGCCTGGGTGGCGCGGTTGAATTCGGACTGCGAATAGGAGAAGCCGCCGACCATGGCGAGCACGCGCCCGGTCTTCGGGTCCATGGCGACCAGGCCGCCCTGCACCTTCGGCGGCTGCTGCAGGCGATAGGAGGTCGAGGCGTCGCCGCCGAGCTTGGCGACATAGACAACGTCACCCGGGGCGACGGCGCCGACCGGCGATTTCGTGGTCTTGCGGGCGCCGTCGGACGAACGGAAAGCCCATTGCATGTTCTTGGCCTCGATCGTGCCGCGTTGACGGTCGGCGGAAACCTTGCCGCTTGCATCCTTGGCCGGCTGCAGGCCGATGTCGACGTTGGCGTCGGACACGGCGAGCACGACGGCAAGCTGCCATTCCGGCACGTCGGCAAGTGCCGGAATATCGGCAAGCGCCTTGCCCCAGTCACCGCTTGCATCGATCTGCTTGATCGGGCCGTGGAAACCGCGGCGCTCGTCATAGGTGACAAGGCCGTCCTGCAGCGCCTTGCGGGCAGCCAGCTGCATCTGCGGATCGAGCGACGTGCGCACCGAAAGGCCGCCCTCATAGAGGACCTTCTCGCCGTATTGGTCGATCAGCTGGCGGCGCACCGCTTCGGCGAAATAATCCGAAGCGAAAAGCGACGGGCCGGTCGAGCGGGCCGTGACGCCGAGCGGCTGCTTCTTGGCTTCCTCGCCGTCGCTCTGGCTGACGTAGCCGTTCTCGACCATGCGGTCGATCACCCAGTTACGGCGCTCAAGCGCTGCTTCCGGGTGGCGGAAAGGATGGTAATTGGCAGGCCCCTTCGGCAAGGAGGCGAGATAGGCGGCCTCGGCGACGGTCAGTTCGGTCACGGATTTGTTGAAATAGGTGAGTGCGGCGCCGGCGATGCCGTAGGAATTCATGCCGAAGAAGATCTCGTTCAGATAGAGCTCGAGGATCTTGTCCTTGCTGTAGGCCTGCTCGATACGGAAGGAGAGGATCGCTTCCTTGATCTTGCGGTCGATCGTCTGGTCGGAACTCAAAAGGAAGTTCTTGGCCACCTGCTGGGTGATCGTCGAGGCGCCGACCGGGCGGCGGCCGGAACCGAAATTCTGCAGGTTGACGAGGATTGCGCGGCCGAGACCGGTAAGATCGACGCCCGGATGATTGTAGAAGTTCTTGTCTTCAGCCGAAAGGAAAGCGGCCTTCACGCGGTCGGGGATGGCCTGGATCGGCAGGAAGAGACGCTTTTCCTTGGCATATTCGGCCATCAGAGCGCCGTTGCCGGCGTGGACGCGGGTGGTTACCGGCGGCGCGTAGCTGTTCAGAACGGCATAGTCCGGGAGATCCTTCGCGACGTTGGCGAGATAGATGGCAACACCCGCCGCCGCGACCAGAAACAGGACGCAGGCCATTCCGAAGAAATATCCAAAAAGTCTAACCATATTTTCAGCTACCGGTCTCTTCGATCTTCAATCGGCGCGGACGCAACGATTGCATAGATCAAGGCAATTTGCACGTTGCGCGGCTTACTCCATGAGCGCTACCGCCACAAGCCGATTCCGCGCTCAAGGCTTAGGAAACATAAGCCGGAGTAACGGCGCGATTGTGAGGAAAATAGGGCTCTGTCCGTCGCATTCACCGCCAACTCGGCGTTTCCCAGGGACTGTCACATCCAAGCAACGCCCGTCCGCACCGCCAATCTTAAAGCGTCCGCTTCAGAATTCGATTCATGCGATGCACTTTAAGTCTTTGTTTTCATGGATGCCGCCGCCCGCGACCGCGACTGGAGTTCCGGACAAAATGCGTCAGCCGCCATTCGCCATGACGGCGGCACGGTATCGCTTCACCGCCTCGGTCAAAAGACCGACGGTCTTGCCGCGCCAGGTCTCGTCGAGCAGCAGTTTTTCGTCCTCGGCATTCGAAAGGAACCCAAGTTCGAGAAGGATCGACGGCACGTCGGGGGCCTGCAGCACGCGGAAGCCGGCATGACGGTGCGGATTGTTGATGGTGCCGACCTGATCCTTGAAGGAATTCAGCACGCTCTCGGCCAGTGAGATCGAGAAGGCCTGGGTCTCGCGCCGCGTCAGATCGAGCAGGATATCGGCGACCTCGGGCGGCTCGGCGACGGTCTCCTTGCCGGCGATCTGGTCGGAAAGGTTTTCACGTTCAGCAAGGTCGGCGGCGAGCTTGTCGGATGCCTTGTCGGAGATCGTATAGACGGTGGCGCCGCGGATATCCTTCTGCTTCAGCGTGTCGGCATGCAGCGAAATGAACAGCCCGGCATGGTTCTGGCGGGCGATCAGCACGCGCTGCGAAAGCGACAGGAACTCGTCATCTTCGCGCGTCAGGAAAGCCTTGATGCCCGGCTCCTTGTTCAGCCGGTCGGTCAAGGCCTTGGCGAAGGCGAGCGTCACCTGCTTTTCCTCGGTCTTGGTGTCGACGCCGATCGCGCCGGTATCGATGCCGCCATGGCCGGCGTCGACGGCGATGACGAAATCGCCGGGAGCAGTCTTCTCGGGCGCCGGAATGGCACTGGTCGTCTGGGCCGCCTCGGTCCGGTCGCTCCAGGATTGGGTCCTGACCAGCTCGGTAAAGGCCTGCTTGTCGATCATCTCGGCATCGAGCACGAGACGATGCCCCTTGCCGGCCTCGTCGGCCTGCACCTTGGCGAGCGCCAGCTTCACCGGGCCTGCCGTCGTCAGCACGATGCGGGCGCTTTCCTCGTCCATCTTGCCGTAACGGATATCCTTGAACAGGCCGCGGGCGGCGAGATCCTTGGCCGGAAAACCGAAGGCAGTCGCCGGCAGGTCGATGACGATGCGTTCCGGATTGGCGATATAGTGGACGGAGAAGCGCGGCTCGCGATCGAAATCGATGACGATGCGCGTCCTTGCATCGTCGCCGACGATGCGCGCGCCATAAGCAAGCAGCGGATCGCCGGCTTCGACGGAAGCAGCGACGGCCGGCAGGAGAACAATCGCCAGAAGCGCCGTCAGAACCCGCCTTGCGAATGTCGATCGCCAACCCGCGGATTTCGCCGTGTTCCGAGCCCTCTTAAACAATAAACCGCCACACCCTATCTGTACTGCGATGGAGCCGACACGGCCGCGGCGAACGTCGCCGTGACGAAACACCGGTTGCGGCCTGCCGAATCGCGATCACTTTATCCCCAGCTTCTATGCGTTCTGAAATCCATCAATATTATGGCACATTTGGCTTTTCCCTTGCTATTGTGACACAGAAAACATACAACGAATTTTAGGGTAAAGTGTTGACGGGATAGAGTCGCCGCAAAGGCTGCCAGCCAGATCAGGACCTGGCGCCACACCGGTCATCGTCCGCCGTCTCATGCGCTTCATCCCTAGAACTGGATCCTGATTTTCCGGCTTATTGTCGGAATTCATTGGTGGATCAGCCACCACGCTCTCAGGGAGCAAACTCATCGGACCCGAACGGGTCTTCGTATTTGTCGATCACGCTTGGTTGTTGATGGTTTCGCAGCAGGTTTTATCTGAAGTGTACAGGCCCCGGACCGACATGGTTCCGGCTGCGGTCTGGCTGCTGCCCTCCCCCTCGCATCAGGCGCGACTTTCATTATCCGGCGCGGCTACAGTGGACCGCATTCCTTCTGTTTCAACAGCAGTCGGAAATGCGCTCTCGCGGCCACGCCGAGGAGCACAGCTTACATGGCAGACAAAATGCTTATCGATGCGTCTCACGAGGAAGAGACGCGCGTCGTTGTCGTTCGCGGGAACCGCATAGAAGAATTTGACTTCGAGTCCCAGCACAAGAAGCAGATCCGCGGCAACATCTATCTTGCAAAGGTAACGAGGGTCGAGCCCTCGCTGCAGGCCGCCTTCGTCGATTACGGCGGCAACCGGCACGGCTTCCTGGCCTTCGCCGAAATCCATCCCGACTATTATCAGATACCGCTCGCCGACCGTCAGGCGCTGCTTCGGGCCGAAGCCGAGGAGCATCGCCGCGACGACGATGTCGAGCATGTCGAAACCGCGCCGATGGTCGACCTGTCCAAGCAGGATCAGCCGGATGTCGGTATCGTGCCGGCAGAAGTGCCGGAAACGGCAGATGTAGCGGAAGAGCCGGCAGCCGCTGCGGTAGAGGCAGCCGCATCGCCCGAGGCCGCCGAGGAAGCACCGGCCAAGAAGGCCAGACCGCGCCGCAGCCGCAAGAAGGCAGCCGAGCCGGCGCCTGAGACGACCGCGACCGAGGACGCCGTTCCCACTGATGTCGAAGCCGAAGGCGCTTCCAGCGTCGACAACGAAGATGACGGTTCGACCGGCGGCACGATGGCCGCAATGGTGGAAACAGACGAAATCTCCGAGGACATCGACACCAACAAGCGTCGCCACGACGATGACGACGACGATGACGACCACGGCGAAGAGGAAGTGATCGAATCGGTCGGCGCCGAAGACGCCATGGAAGAGGTGCCGGACCGCGTGCAGCGCAAGCCGCGCAAGCAGTACCGCATCCAGGAAGTCATCAAGCGCCGCCAGATTCTGCTCGTGCAGGTCGCCAAGGAAGAACGCGGCAACAAGGGTGCAGCCCTTACCACCTATCTCTCGCTCGCCGGCCGTTATTCCGTGCTGATGCCGAACACGGCGCGCGGCGGCGGCATTTCCCGCAAGATCACCAACCCTGCCGACCGCAAGCGCCTGAAGGAAATCGCGCGCATGCTCGAAGTGCCGCAGGGCATGGGCGTCATTCTTCGCACCGCCGGCGCCAACCGCACCAAGGTCGAGGTCAAGCGCGACTTCGAATATCTGATGCGCCTGTGGGAAAACGTACGCACGCTGACGCTCGCCTCCACCGCGCCCTGCCTCGTCTATGAGGAAGGCTCGCTGATCAAGCGCTCGATCCGTGATCTCTACAACAAGGATATCGGCGAAATCATCGTTGCCGGCGAAGAAGGCTATCGTGAAGCGAAAGACTTCATGAAGATGCTGATGCCGAGCCATGCCAAGGTGGTTCAGCCCTATCGCGACATCCACCCGATCTTCTCGCGCTCGGGCATCGAAGCCCAGCTCGACCGCATGCTGCAACCGCAGGTGACCCTGCGTTCCGGCGGCTACCTGATCATGAACCAGACGGAAGCGCTGGTTTCGATAGACGTCAACTCCGGCCGCTCGACGCGCGAGCACTCGATCGAGGACACCGCGTTGCAGACCAACCTCGAAGCCGCGGAAGAAATCGCCCGCCAGCTTCGCCTGCGCGACCTTGCCGGCCTGATCGTCATCGACTTCATCGACATGGAAGAGAAGCGCAACAACCGCGCCGTCGAGAAGAAGCTGAAGGAGTGCCTGAAGAACGACCGCGCCCGCATCCAGGTCGGCCGGATCTCGCATTTCGGCCTGCTTGAAATGTCGCGCCAGCGTATCCGTGCATCGGTTCTCGAATCGACCACGCAGGTCTGCTCGCATTGCGGCGGCAGCGGCCATGTGCGTTCGCAGTCCTCGGTCGCGCTGCATGTGCTGCGCGGCATCGAGGAATATCTGCTGAAGAACACCACGCACAACATCACCGTGCGCACGACGCCTGACATCGCGCTCTACCTGCTCAACCACAAGCGCCAGACGATCATCGATTACGAGAACCGCTTCGGCGTTGCGATCATCATTGATGCGGACGGTTCGGTCGGCGCACAGCATTTCGCGATCGATCGCGGCGAGGCTGTCGAAAACCCCGTCAAGATCGAAACGCTCTTCAACTTCGCAGCCATTCCCGAGGATGACGACGACGATATCGTCATCGAGGCGGATGAGGACGAAGACGAGGAACTCGAGGAAAAGCCTGCCGCTGCCGAGCGACCCGTCGCTGCACGTTCGGAAGGCGAAGGTGACGGCAACCGCAAGCGCAAGCGCCGCAGGCGCCGCCGCGGCCGCAACGGCAATGCCGAGCAGCCGGTATCGGCTGCTGGTGAGGCCGGCGAGGAGGATGAGGACGGTGACGACGAGGGCGGCGAAGGCGATGAAAACGCCGAAGGCACGCCTGAGACACAGGCTGAAACCGAAGAATCGCAGCGCCGCAAGCGCCGCCGTCGCGGCAAGCGCGGCGGTCGCCGCAACCGCGCCGAGGATGGTTCCGAACTGACGGCCGGCGAAGCCGGTGAAGACAATGGCGCTGAAGACGGCGAAGGCGACGTTTCGAACGAAGGCGCTCCCGGGGAAGCCGAAACTGTCGAAGCGGTCGCCGAGCAGGCTGGCGAAAGCCAGGCCGCAGCCGCCGCTGTCGAGGCTGTGGCCGTCGTCACCGAGGATGTGAAGCCCGCCCGTGGCCGCGGCCGCCGCAAAGTAGCAGCAGCGCCGGTCGAGGAGCCCGTGGTAGAAGCGGCCCCTGTCGCCGAAGCCGAGCCGGAGCTGGTCGAGGCCTCCGCCGATCTCGAAACGCCCGCCCAGGAAGAGGCAAAGCCGGTTCGCGCCAACCGCGAATCCAACATCACCTCCTCCGAGCCGACGGTGAAATCCACCCGCAGCGAAAATGGCGAAAGCGACGACGGCAAGCCGAAGAAAGCCGGCTGGTGGCAGCGCCGCGGCTTCTTTTGAACGCTGATTTTTGGACGTAAATGATCAATCCGGCCGCGGCGACGCGGCCGGATTTTCGTTTGTGGCGAGCTTCTTTAGCAAAGTTGAACCCTAGGGGCTGGGCGTGTACGTTCACGATAGTGGTACACTCGAGGTGGACATGCCGACGACGATCGATATCGATGATGGCTTGCTCGACGCAGCAATGATCGTCACGGGATTGGCGACAAAAGAGGCCGCCGTCGAACAGGCTTTACGAATCCTCATCGAGAGGCACCGCCGGAAAAATGCGATCGCAGATCTCGCGGGGATAGGCTGGGAAGGCGACCTGGAAGAGAGACGTTGCAACCAGCCGGCCGACAGACGGTGATCGTCGTCCACAGTTCGGATTTGGATCCGTGCATCTGCGCGGGATAAGTGCGGTCAGGTGCGGTCAGATGTCGCCGATGCCCGCCCCTCATCCGCCTGCCGGCACCACCGGGGTCGAGCCACGGGTATCAACCCGTCCTTCGGACCCCCGCTTGCGGGGCGAAGGGGATATGCCGCAACCTCTCCGTTCCCCGCTAACGCCTCGCAGGGCACGTCCCCTCTCCCCGTTCTTCACGGGGAGAGGGTTAGGGTCATATGCGCTAGGTTAGGCGGGCATTTAGATCGTCGCATTGTTTTCGGCGTCGGCGTGACGACTCACAAAAGTTACGCCGACTTCGGGTGAAGACATTACAGACAGCCTGCCACAGCAGTGGTCCGCGGATGGCGTCGTAGACGGTACTCAGGGCCATCTTCATGAGACGCCAGCGCGACGGGCTTGCCTTTGGGATTGGCGTGTCCAGAGGGGGAAGAGTCCGGGACCTGCCCGGCAATCTGTTCAGCGATGATGGCAACGATCAGTCTGGCGCAGATCCATGCCCGCGCCAGTTCCGGTTTCTTGGCCGGCAGATTGTCGAGGCCGGCCAAGCTCTTGAACCGTTTGAACGCCAACTCGATCTGCCAGCGGAAACGATAGAGGGTGAGAATATCGGCTGGCGGAAAGGTGGTGATCGGCAGCGAGGTCAGCAGCAGAATGTATTTCGCCGCCTCCAGACTGCGCGGATCGGGTTGTTTGCCGCGCTTGCTGGCGGCCTTGAGCAGGCGCTGCTGCTCGGCTTCCACCTGTTGCGGATCCTTGCGCCGGACAACGAGGCGCAGAAGCAGTGGCGCCGTCACCCTCACGCCTTCGTGGATACGGACCGTCAGTTCACTTTCCTGCTCCTGCTGAGCGGCGAGCGCGGCAAACAGATCAAAGGGCTCGCCGTTCGTATGCAGCAGCCGCAACGAGTTCCAGCCGGTCCGCACGATGAAGTCTGCACCGGCATCGATCACGGGCCGCAGGTCGCGCGGCCTTGCATAGTAGCGATCGGCCAGCACGATATCACCGGGTGCGTAGGTCAGGCGCTGGAGGTTTTCGGCACCGTGAATGTCGGTCAACTCAAGCTGATCGACCTGAGCCGTTGCCAGGTCGTAGCCGACATGCAGCCGCCATGACGTGCGGTCGGCACCTGGGTGACAGATCGACGTTCCGTCGAGCGCACGCAAGCGATATCCCGCCCAACGCCCCGCCGGCACTTTGGTCTGTTCGGCAATCAGCGCGGCCACGATGTCGCCAAGCCAAGGGGCTGCTTTGCACAGCCGCTCAAGCAGCGACGGGTCGGACAGCCGCGCGATCCCGCTCGCCTCGGCCCATGCACAGGTCTCGCGCAACGACATGCCAAGGCCGCCATAGGCAAGCGCCAGCCGCAACAGCGTCTCGGCGTTCTTGATTTCCCGCACCCGCGTGAAGGCACCGCGCAACCGCGCCGTTGCTTCCAAGTCAAAACCAGCCGGAAGCCGCGCGCTCACTTCCGGCCAATGATCCAAAATCTCAGGACGAATCTTCATCCCAAGCTTGAATCATAAGCAGATTCATCATGTCCAGAGCTAAACCTAGCGCATATGAGGGTTAGGGTGAGGGGCAGCCACTGCGCAGCGCTTCGCTATCGCTTGGATCAACGAGGCGACGAGCACAATAACCCGCCTGCGGTCAGGCCGCCGGCGGATAAAGCAGATCGACGATGTAGCTGGCGTCGAAACGGGAATCGAGCATGCCGTAAGTGGAGCGCCAGCCGCCGGCAAGGCGCGTCTCGATGAAGGCGTCGGCGATGCGCCCAGCGCCCAGCCGATAGAGTTCGGCAGCACCTGCGGCGAGCGCCAGCTGCTCGACGAGCAGGCGCGCGGCGCCCTCATCCTGTTCGCACAGCGCGATTGCGGCGCGCAGCACGTCGATGGTCTTCTTGCCGGCCGGGCCGAGATCACGGGCAAGGCCCGCAAAGACCGTTTCGAACAGATCCTTGCCACGGTTGAGCACGCGCAGCACGTCGAGCGCCATGACGTTGCCGGAACCTTCCCAGATGGCGTTGACGGGCGCTTCGCGGTAATGGCGGGCGATCGGGCGTTCTTCGATATAGCCGTTGCCGCCGATGCATTCCATCGCCTCATAGATCAGCGCCGGCGCGATCTTGCAGCACCAGTATTTGGCGACCGGCGTCATGACGCGGGCATAGGCCGCCTGCTCGGCATTGCCGCGCGCCTTGTCGAAGGCGTCGGCCAGACGGAAGGACAGTGCGGTGGCGGCGGCGACATCGAGCGCCATGTCGGCCAGTACGCGCGTCATGATCGGCTGGTTGACGAGCATCTTGCCGAAGACGCTGCGGCCGCGGGTGTGGTGCACGGCCTCGGCCAGCGAGGCGCGCATCATGCCTGAGGAGGCCAATGCGCAGTCGAGCCGCGTCAGCGTCACCATGTCGAGAATGGTGCGGATGCCGGCATCCGAGCCGCCGAGCAAGAAGCCGAAGGTGTCTGAAAATTCCACTTCGGCAGAGGCGTTGGAGCGATTGCCGACCTTGTCCTTCAGCCGCTGGAACTGCAGGCCGTTGGCGGAGCCATCTTCCAGCAGGCGCGGCACGAGGAAGCAGCCCATGCCCTCCTTCGTCTGCGCCAGCATGATGAAGGCATCGCTCATCGGAGCGGACATGAACCATTTGTGGCCGGAGAGCCGGTAGATGCCTTCGCTGACCTTTTCGGCCGCGCTGCGGTTGGCGCGCACATCCGTTCCGCCCTGCTTTTCCGTCATGCCCATGCCAATCGTCACGGCGGATTTCTGCATGGCCGGCTTGTTCGACGAATCATATTTGCGCGACAGGATCTTCGGTGCCCAGTCCTTCTGTACCGCCGGCGACGCCGAAAGCGCGGCAACGGAAGCGCTGGTCATCGTCAGCGGGCAGAGATGACCGGATTCCAGCTGCGACGTCAGATAGAAGCGGGCGGCGCGAACCTTGTGGGCCTCGTCCTTGGCTTCCGTATCGGCCTGCGGGTCCCAGACGGAAGAATGCAGGCCGACCGACATGGAGCGGCGCATCAGCGCATGCCAGGCGGGATGGAATTCGACGACATCGAGGCGCTCGCCGCGCGGACCATGGGTGCGCAGTTGCGGCGCTCCCTGGTTTGCCATGCGCGCCAGTTCCTGCGCCTCCGGCGAGGTGACGTAGCGGCCCATGTTTTCCAGGTCCTCGCGGATGCCGCGCGGCAGGGCTGCCGTCAGATCGACGATCAGCGGATCTGATCGATAGGCGTTGATGCCGGACCACAGGCTCGGCTGGTTGAGTTCTGCGAGTTTGTCGTCAGTCCGGTTGGCGGAGGTCATAATTCGCTTCTAGTGTAAGAACCCGGCAAAGGGAAACCGGAAGTTATGATTCGGTTCATTCTGCTCTATCGGAATTCTGGCGAAAATGCATGGGGACATAAGCCTTTGCCCACAGCGCATGCTTGCCCCGGCGGGCCGCACTCTTTATAGACCCGGCAGAGACAGCAAGAGGCAGGGTCATGGTCTTTTTCCCCCACCGCCACCTCATCGGCATCAAGGGCCTCACCGAGCAGGATATCACCTATCTGCTCGACAAGGCCGACGAAGCCGTCAAGATCAGCCGCCAGCGAGAGAAGAAAACGTCTACGCTGCGCGGGCTGACGCAGATCAATCTCTTCTTCGAGGCATCGACCCGCACGCAGGCCTCCTTCGAGCTTGCCGGCAAGCGGCTCGGCGCCGACGTCATGAACATGTCGGTCGGCAACTCCTCGGTGAAGAAGGGCGAAACGCTGATCGATACGGCGATGACGCTGAATGCTATGCGCCCGGACGTGCTGGTCATCCGCCATTCGAGCGCGGGAGCGGCCGCCCTTCTTGCCCAAAAGGTCTCCTGCTCGGTCGTCAATGCCGGCGACGGGCAGCACGAACATCCGACCCAGGCGCTGCTCGACGCGCTGACGATCCGCCGCGCCAAGGGCAAGCTGTCGCGCATCATCGTGGCAATCTGCGGCGACGTGCTGCATTCGCGGGTGGCGCGCTCCAATATCCTGCTGCTCAATGCGATGGGGGCGCGCGTGCGCGTCGTCGCACCCGCCACCCTGCTGCCCTCCGGCATTGCCGAGATGGGCGTCGAGGTCTTCCATTCGATGAAGGAAGGATTGAAGGACGCCGACGTGGTGATGATGCTGCGGCTGCAGCGCGAGCGCATGTCGGGCGCCTTCGTGCCGTCGGTGCGCGAATATTATCACTTCTACGGGCTCGACGCCGAAACGCTGAAGGCGGCGAAGGAGGATGCGCTGGTCATGCATCCCGGCCCGATGAACCGCGGCGTCGAGATCGCCTCCGAGGTCGCAGACGGCCCGCAGAGCGTGATTGCCGAACAGGTGGAAATGGGGGTCGCGGTGCGCATGGCCGTCATGGAGACGCTGCTCGTCTCGCAGAACCAGGGTCCCCGAACCGACGGAATGAAGGCATGAGCAACCCGATCGTCCTCAAGAACGTCCGCATCGTCGATCCCTCGCGCAATCTCGACGAGGTGGGCACGATCATCGCCGAAAACGGCGTCATTCTTGCCGCCGGCAGCGCAGCGCAGAACCAGGGCGCGCCGGACGGCGCCGTCGTGCGCGATTGCGCCGGTCTCGTGGCCACTCCCGGCCTCGTCGACGCGCGCGTCCATATCGGCGAACCCGGCGGCGAACACCGCGAGACGATCGCCTCGGCAAGCCGGGCAGCGGCGGCCGGCGGCGTCACCTCGATCATCGTTATGCCGGACACCGACCCCGTCATCGACGACATCGCGCTCGTCGAATTCGTCAAGAAGACGGCCCGCGATACGGCCTCCGTCAACGTCTATCCGGCCGCCGCCATCACCAAGGGTCTTGCCGGCGAGGAGATGACCGAGATCGGCCTGTTGATGCAGGCGGGCGCCGTCGCCTTCACCGATGCCCATTCCAGCGTCCACGACACGCAGGTGCTGCGCCGGATCATGACCTATGCACGTGAATTCGGCGCCGTCATCAGCTGCGAAACACGCGACAAATACCTCGGCGCCAATGGCGTCATGCATGAGGGGCTTTTCGCCAGCTGGCTCGGGCTCTCCGGCATTCCGAGAGAAGCCGAGCTCATCCCGCTCGAACGCGACCTCAGGATCGCAGCGCTGACGCGGGGACGTTATCACGCCGCGATGATTTCCGTGCCGCAATCGGTTGAGGCGATCGAGCTTGCCCGCAGCCGCGGCGCCAAGGTGACCTCGGGCATCTCGATCAACAATCTGGCGCTCAACGAGAACGACATCGGCGAATACCGCACCTTCTTCAAGCTCTATCCGCCGCTGCGCCCGGAGGACGACCGGGTCGCCATGGTCGACGCGCTTGCGCGCGGCGCCATCGACATCATTGTATCCGCGCATGACCCGCAGGACGTCGATACGAAGCGCCTGCCCTTCGGCGAGGCGGCGGACGGCGCGGTCGGCCTTGAAACTATGCTGGCGGCGGCCCTCAGGCTCCACCATGGCGGCAAGGTCAGCCTGATGCGCCTGATCGACGCCATGTCTACACGCCCGGCTGAGATATTCGGCCTGGATGCCGGCACGCTGAAGCCGGGAGCCCCAGCCGACATCACGCTGATCGATCTCGATGAGCCTTGGCTTGTCGCCAAAGACATGCTTCTCTCCCGCTCGAAGAACACGCCGTTCGAGGATGCGCGCTTCAGCGGGCGGGCGGTCGCGACATACGTCTCGGGAAAGCTTGTCCACGCACTTTAGGGACCGGCTGGACTGAGGACAGGCCATCGGAGGGCCGAGGGGGCATATGTTATCCAATCTCATGTCATGGCAGATCACGCTGCCGATCGCGCTTGCCGCCGCCGTCATCGGCTATCTCTTCGGCTCCATTCCTTTCGGCCTCATTCTTACGCGCGCGGCCGGCCTCGGCGATGTGCGCAGCATCGGCTCCGGCAATATCGGCGCCACCAATGTGCTCAGAACCGGAAACCGGAAGCTTGCGGCAGCGACGCTGCTGCTCGATGCGCTGAAGGCATCGGCGGCGGCCTGGGTCGTCGGTTATTTCCTCGGTGAGGAAGCGGCGATCATCGCCGGCTTCTTCGCCTTCATCGGCCATCTCTTCCCGGTCTGGATCGGCTTCAAGGGCGGCAAGGGTGTCGCCACCTATATCGGCACCCTGCTCGGCGTCGCGCCGATCATGGTCGTGCTCTTTGCCGCCGTCTGGCTGGCGGTCGCCTTCACCACCCGCTATTCCTCGCTGTCGGCGCTGGTCGCCATGCTCGTCACTCCCGTCGCGCTGTGGATCCTCGGTAATGAAAAGGTTGCGGCTGTCATGGCGATCATGACGCTGATTTCCTACTGGAAACACAAGGCGAATATTTCGCGCCTGATGAGCGGGACGGAAAGCAAGATCGGGGCGAAGGGATAATGGATGCGCTGAGCGCCGGACCAAAAGGCGTGGTGCTGAGCGAACGGCAGAGAATTGCCTGGCTGCGCCTCATCCGTTCCGACAATATCGGCCCAGCGACCTTTCGCGATCTCATCAATCATTTCGGTTCGGCCGAGGCCGCACTCGCAGCACTGCCGGAGCTTTCGGCGCGCGGCGGGGCGACGCGGGCCATCCGCATCGCCAGCGAGGCCGAGGCCCATCGGGAACTCGAAGCGGCGCATCGCTTCGGCGCCCGCTTCGTCGGTATCGGCGAGCCGGACTATCCGCAGGCTCTGAAGCAGATCGACGGCGCGCCGCCGCTCTTGGCCGTCAGGGGCACGCTTGCCGCCGCCAAACGACCGGCCGTCGGCATCGTCGGTTCACGCAACGCCTCCGTCGCCGGCGCCAAATTCGCGGCGATGGTGGCGCGCGACTGCGGCCGGGCCGGCTATACCGTGGTCTCGGGCCTGGCGCGCGGCATCGATACCTCAGCGCATCGGGCAAGCCTCGAGACAGGCACGATCGCAGCACTCGCCGGCGGCCTCGACCAGCCCTATCCGCCTGAGAATATCGGCCTGCTCCAGGAAATAACCGGCGGCAACGGCCTGGCGGTGAGTGAAATGCCCTTCGGCTGGGAGCCCCGCGCCCGCGATTTTCCGCGCCGGAACCGGCTGATCGCCGGCATCGCGCTCGGCCTGGTGGTCATCGAAGCGGCAACGCGCTCGGGATCGCTGATCACCGCGCGGCTTGCCGGCGAGTTCGGCCGGCTGGTGTTTGCCGTGCCCGGCTCACCGCTCGACCCGCGCTGCCACGGCACCAACGGCCTGCTGAAGGACGGGGCTTCGATCGTCACCACACCCGCCGATGTCATCGAGGCTTTGGCGCCGCTGACGCAATTCGAGCTCTTTCCGTCATCGCTGGCGGAGCAACCGGCAGATGACCGCAAGGCGATGGCGATGCCGCCGGGCGATTCAGACCGGGCCCGCATCATCGATGCGCTCGGGCCGACCCCGGTCGAGGTCGACGACGTCATCCGCCATACCGGCCTGTCGGCATCCGCGGTCTATCTCATCCTCCTGGAGCTCGATATATCGGGCAGGCTGCATCGGCATCAGGGCGGCCTCGTCTCGCTTTCCGATTGAACTCTACGCGATATCCGGGCGCGGCGTCGAAAACCGCGGAACCGTGCCGAAAGTGATGGGAAACCCATCTAAAATTGTATTTTTCTTGAATTCCTGCTTTGGATGCAGCGGATGCAAGAGGTAAAATTGTAGCAAACCCCTTGACCGCAGCGATTTCCCTGTCCATGTCGGAGGGCCGGCATCCATGTTGCGGTGTGTGTTGCGCTGGCTTAAACGCTGGCGTCGTTTCCTTTTTAGAGAATCATCATGAATGTTGTAGTGGTGGAATCGCCTGCCAAGGCCAAGACGATCAACAAGTATCTGGGTTCGGGATACAAGGTGCTCGCCTCCTTCGGCCATGTGCGCGATCTGCCTGCCAAGGACGGCTCGGTCCTCCCCGATCAGGATTTCGAAATGCTTTGGGAGGTGGATGGCGCCTCGGCCAAGCGGATGAAGGACATTGCCGACGCGGTGAAATCCTCCGACGGCCTGTTTCTCGCGACCGACCCGGATCGCGAAGGCGAAGCGATTTCCTGGCACGTTCTCGACATGCTGAACAAGAAGCGGGTGCTGAACGGCAAGCCGGTCAAGCGCGTCGTCTTCAATGCGATCACCAAGAAGGCGGTGCTCGACGCCATGGCCGATCCGCGCGACATCGACGTGCCGCTGGTCGACGCCTATCTGGCGCGCCGCGCCCTCGACTATCTCGTCGGCTTCAATCTTTCTCCGGTCCTTTGGCGCAAATTGCCCGGCGCACGTTCGGCCGGCCGTGTCCAATCGGTCGCGCTTCGCCTGGTCTGCGACCGTGAGTCCGAGATCGAGCGCTTCATTTCGGAAGAATACTGGAACATCTCGGCGCTTCTGAAGACGCCACGTGGCGACGAGTTCGAGGCACGACTGGTTTCGGCCAACGGCAAACGGCTGCAGCCGCGGGCGATCGGCAACGGTGAGGATGCGGGCCGGTTGAAGGCTTTGCTCGACGGTGCAAGCTATGTCGTCGACACGGTCGAGGCCAAACCGGTCAAGCGCAATCCGGGACCGCCCTTTACTACCTCGACGCTGCAGCAGGCCGCCTCCTCCAATCTCGGCTTCTCCGCCTCGCGCACCATGCAGATCGCCCAGAAGCTTTATGAAGGCGTCGATATCGGCGGCGAAACCGTCGGTCTCATCACCTATATGCGAACCGACGGCGTGCAGATGGCGCCGGAGGCGATCGATGCTGCGCGCAGCGCCATCGTCGACCAGTTCGGCGACCGCTATCTGCCTGAGAAGGCACGCTTCTATTCCACCAAAGCCAAGAACGCCCAGGAGGCGCACGAGGCGATCCGTCCGACCGATTTCTACCGCTCGCCCGACCGCGTGCGCAAATTCCTCGATGCCGACCAGATCCGGCTCTACGACCTGATCTGGAAGCGCGGCATCGCCAGCCAGATGGCCTCGGCCGAAATCGAGCGCACCACGGCTGAAATTACCGCCGACAATAAGGGCGAGAAGGCCGGCCTGCGCGCCGTCGGTTCGGTCATCCGTTTCGACGGCTTCATCGCCGCCTATACCGATCAGAAGGAAGACGGCGAGCAGAGCGACGACGGCGACGAGGATGGCCGCCTGCCGGAGATCAACGCGCGCGAGACGCTCGCCAAGCAGAAGATCAATTCGACGCAGCATTTCACCGAACCGCCGCCGCGCTATTCGGAAGCCTCGCTGATCAAGAAAATGGAAGAGCTCGGCATCGGCCGTCCCTCCACCTATGCCGCGACGCTGGCCACACTGCGCGACCGCGACTATGTGACGATCGACAAGCGCAAGCTGATCCCGCAGGCCAAGGGCCGGCTGGTGACGGCTTTCCTCGAAAGCTTCTTCACCAAATATGTCGAATACGACTTCACCGCCGCTCTGGAGGAAAAGCTCGACCGGATTTCGGCCGGCGAGCTGAACTGGAAGCAGGTGCTGCGCGACTTCTGGAAGGATTTCTTCGCCCAGATCGAAGACACCAAGGAACTGCGCGTCACCAATGTGCTGGATTCGCTGAACGAGGCGCTGGCGCCGCTGGTCTTCCCGAAGCGGGAGGACGGCAGCGATCCCCGGATCTGTCAGGTTTGCGGCACCGGCAACCTGTCGCTGAAGCTCGGCAAATACGGCGCCTTCGTTGGCTGCTCGAACTATCCGGAATGCAATTATACCCGCCAGCTTTCCTCCGAAAACGGCGGCGAAGCGGAAGGTGTCGCTCTCAACGAGCCGAAGAACCTCGGCACCGATCCGACGACCGGCGAGGAACTGACGCTGCGTTCCGGCCGCTTCGGCCCCTATATCCAGCGCGGCGATGGCAAGGAGGCCAAGCGCGCTTCGCTGCCGAAGGGCTGGAAGCCCGAGGATATCGACTATGAAAAGGCGATGGCTTTGATTTCGCTGCCGCGCGATATCGGCAAACATCCGGAATCCGGCAAGATGATCTCGTCAGGCATCGGCCGCTACGGGCCGTTCCTTCTGCATGACGGTTCCTATGCCAATCTGGAAACCGTCGAGGACGTGTTCTCGGTCGGCCTCAACCGCGCCGTGACTGTCATTGCCGAAAAGGCGAACAAGGCGCCGGGCCGGGGTGCCCGCGGCACGCCGGCGGCGTTGAAGACGCTCGGCGATCATCCCGACGGCGGCGCCATCACCGTTCGCGACGGCAAGTACGGCCCTTACGTCAACTGGGGCAAGGTCAACGCCACCCTGCCGAAGGGCAAGGATCCGCAGGCGATCACCGTCGAGGAGGCGCTTGCGCTGATCACGGAGAAGGCCGGCAAGGCGCCTGCTGGAAAACCGGCCAAGGCGAAAGCCAAGCCGAAGGCGGCGGCCGCCGAAACGAAGACCACCAAGACGGCGGCCAAGCCGAAGACAACGAAGGCGAAAGCGCCCGCGAAATCGAAAAAGAGCTGACGTGAGCAGAATACCGCGCGACAGAACGAACCCTGCGGGCAAGCGTCCGGGCAAGATCGGCCGCGCCGGCAAGGATGCTCCCGCCGTCGAGCCGCTGAACATCGTGCACGGCGCCCTGCCGTCGCGCGAGGTGATCCTGCGCTTCATCGCCGATCATCCGCAGAAAGCCTCCAAACGCGAACTCGCCAAGGCTTTCGGCCTGAAGGGCGACAACCGCGTCGAGCTCAAGCATATGCTGCAGGAACTCGAGCAGGAAGGCATGCTGCAGAAGAGCCGCAAGTCGCTCATTCGTCCCGGCGCACTGCCGCCCGTCACCGTTCTCGATATCACTACGCGCGACAAGGACGGCGATCTGATCGGCCGGCCGGCGGAATGGCCTGAGGACCAGGGTGTCGCGCCTGCCGTCGCCATCCGCCAGCAATCGCCGGCGGGCCGCCAGGGCAAGGGCAAGGCACCCGTCGCCGGCCTCGGCGACCGGATCCTCGCAAAGATCTTCTCGGCCGTCGATCGCGGCGGGCCGGCCTATACGGCGCGGATCATCAAAGTAATCGACAAGCGCCGCGGCGCCTCGATGGGCGTTTTCCGCACCGCGCCCGGCGGCGGCGGCCGGCTGCTGCCGATCGAGCGGCGCGGCGAGGAGATGGTAATCGATCCAGACTTCACCGGCGGTGCCGCGGACGGCGATCTGGTCGAAGTCGAAATCGCCCGCCTCGGCCGTTTCGGCCTGCCGCGTGCCAAGGTGCTCTCCGTCGTCGGCTCTGTCGGCTCGGAAAAGGCGATCTCGATGATCGCCATCCATGCACACGGCATCCCGCATGTCTTCCCGCCTGCCGTCATGGCCGAGGCGGAAGATGCAAAACCGGCGACGATGTCGCATCGCGAGGATTGGCGCGACGTGCCGCTGATCACCATCGATCCGGCCGACGCCAAGGACCATGACGACGCCGTCTATGCCGAGCTCGACCCCTCGCCCGACAATCCCGGCGGCGTCGTCGTCACGGTGGCGATCGCCGACGTCTCCTGGTATGTCCGCCCCAAGTCGCCGCTCGACCGCGAGGCGCTGAAACGCGGCAACTCCGTCTATTTCCCGGATCGCGTCGTCCCGATGCTGCCGGAGCGCATCTCCAACGATCTCTGCTCGCTGAAGGAAGGCGTCGACCGCCCGGCGCTTGCCGTGCGCATGAGCTTCTCCGGCGAAGGCCGCAAGATCGGCCACACGTTTCATCGCATCATGATGAAGAGCGCGGCCAAACTCTCCTACCAGCAGGCGCAGGCAGCGATCGACGGTCAGCCGGACGATCGGACCGGGCCGATGCTCGAGCCGATCCTGAAGCCGCTCTGGCACGCCTATGAGGTGATGAAGCGCGGACGCGACCGGCGCCAGCCGCTGGAACTCGACATGCCGGAGCGCAAGATCCTGCTGAAACCCGACGGCACGGTCGACCGCGTCGTCGTGCCGCCGCGGCTCGATGCGCACAAGCTGATCGAAGAGATGATGATCCAGGCGAACGTCTCGGCCGCCGAGACGCTGGAAAAGAAACGCCAGCCGCTGATCTACCGCATCCATGACGGCCCGACGCTCGCCAAGCAGGAAATCCTGCGCGAGTTCCTGGCAACGCTCGGCATCCCGCTCGCCAAGGGCGGCAATATGCGCGCCAACAATTTCAACGGCATCCTGGCGAAGGCGGACGGCACGCCGCACCAGACCATGGTCAACGAGATGGTGTTGCGCTCGCAGAGCCAGGCAATCTACGGCCCGGAGAATATCGGCCATTTTGGCCTCAACCTGATGAAATACGCGCATTTCACCTCGCCGATCCGCCGTTACGCCGATCTCATCGTGCATCGCGCCCTCGTCGGCTCGCTCGGCTTCGGCGAAGGCGGCATCACCTCCGAGGAAGAAGCCACGCTCGACGATATCGCCGCCGAAATCTCGACCTTCGAGCGCCGGGCCATGGCAGCCGAGCGCGAGACGGTCGACCGGCTGATCGCCCATCACCTTGCCGGCCGAGTCGGCGAAGAATTTGCAGGACGGGTCTCGGGTGTGACGAAATCCGGGCTTTTTGTCGCCCTGCCGGACTATGGCGCCGATGGTTTCGTCCCCATATCAACGCTTGGCAGCGATTATTTCATCTATGACGAGGCGCATCAGGCGCTCTCGGGCGAACGGACAGGGCTCGGCTATCGCCTTGGCGACAATGTGACGGTGAAGCTCGCCGAGGCAATCCCGCTTGCCGGCGCGCTGCGTTTCGAGATGATCAGCGAAGGGCGCCAGATGCCGACGGCGGTGCGCTCCTTCCACAAAGCCGGCCGCCGCGACAAGGGTCAGGTCCGCAAGAAGCCGGGAACGAGGCCGCCGCGCGGGCGGCGCTGAAGCGTGTCGCGTCAAATTTGCTTCATGCGACGCGGCTCAGCTCTTATTTTTATGCATGCCGTTGTCGCGGAAACGCCGCCATTTCCAGGCGGCATGCATTAAAGCGGATCAGGTTTTCACGGAAGCGCCGAAGAGGAACATACGATGAGCACACCGACCGATCCGGCTGTCCGCTACGGGGATGGGCCCGAGGTCGAGCGCCCGGTCGGGCGCTCCATCATGCGCGGGCTGATGAACCGCTGCCCGGCCTGCGGCAACGGCAAGCTCTTCCGCGCCTTCCTGAAGCCGGTCGATCATTGCGCGGCATGCGGCGAGGCGATGCATCACCAACGCGCCGACGACCTGCCGCCCTATATCGTCATCCTTGTTCTCGGCCACGTCGTGGTCGGCGGCTATATGCTGACCGACATGACTTTCATACTGCCGGTATGGGTGCATCTTGCCATCTGGGCGCCGATCACCGTCGTGACGGCGCTTGCCTCGATCCAGCCGATCAAAGGCGGTGTCATCGGCCTGCAATGGGCGTTGCGCATGCACGGTTTCGGTGGAGAAAGTGACGATCCCGACGATTACGACATCCCGGGCCGATCGGAGTAGCGCCTTCACCTTCCAGACATATTTGACGTGTAGTGGCAGCGCTCCACCGATCACCACCCGAACGCGGCAGCCGACGATGCTCAACGACTTGACATGAAGCTTTTCTTGTCTGAACAGGCTTTACATTCCGCAGGTGGTCACTCACATCGGAAATACTGCGAAACGCCGCCCGTCACCCGGATCTGGCACGCCTGTGTCTTTCTGTGTGAGGTGGCCGGCCGATTCGTTCGCGTAGCTTTTCTAAGGATGGATAAATGTCTCAGCCGAGAAACGGCACACCAGGCGATGTCGAGGAAATCCATTGGCCTTCTCTGGTGGCAGCCATCTCGTCGATCTCAGCCGTCGGCATTGCAATCGGCCTCGGGCTCCCGCTTCTCAGCATCATCCTCGAAAAACGCGGCATCTCGTCCACTCTGATCGGGCTCAACACGGCGATGGCCGGGGTCGCGGCAATGGCTGCCGCCCCGATCACCACCAAGCTCGCCCATAAATACGGCGTTGCCCCGACAATGCTCTGGGCCGTGCTGATTTCGGCGCTGAGTGCACTCGGTTTTTATTATGCCGAGGATTTCTGGATGTGGTTTCCGCTGCGTTTCGCCTTCCATGGCGCGACGACGACGCTGTTCATCCTCTCGGAATTCTGGATCAACGCCGCTTCGCCGCCTTCCAAACGCGGCTTCGTGCTCGGCATCTATGCGACCGTGCTGTCGCTCGGCTTTGCGGCCGGGCCGCTGCTGTTTTCGATCCTCGGCAGCGACGGCATCTTTCCCTTCCTGATCGGCGCCGGCGCCATCCTGCTTGCCGCCATTCCGATCTTCATCGCCCGCGACGAAAGCCCGATACTCGAGGAAAAACCGGAGCTGCATTTCATGCGCTACGTTTTCCTGGTGCCGACGGCAACGGCGGCGGTCTTCATCTTCGGCGCGGTCGAAGCGGGCGGCCTTTCGCTTTTCCCGGTCTTTGCCGTGCGCGCGCATTTCACCGAATCGCAGGCAGCCCTTCTGCTGACCATGATGGGCGTCGGCAACGTCATCTTCCAGATCCCGCTCGGCCTGCTTTCCGACCGCATCTCCGACAAGCGGCCGCTTCTGGCCGGCATGGCGCTGATGGGATTCATCGGCTCGATGATGCTGCCCTTGCTGCTCGACAACTGGCTGCTGATGGCCGGGCTGCTGCTCTTCTGGGGCGGCTGTGTGTCCGGCCTCTACACGGTCGGCCTCAGCCATCTCGGCTCGCGGCTGACGGGCTCCGACCTTGCCGCCGCCAATGCCGCCTTCGTCTTCTGTTATGCAATGGGAACGGTGGCCGGCCCGCAGGCGATCGGCGCGGCGATCGATGTCGCTGGAAATAACGGGTTTGCCTGGGCGATTGCCGCCTTCTTCGGCCTTTACGCCCTACTTTCCGGCATCAGACTGATGTTCATTCGAAAACGGACTTGACTTTTCGGGCAAGATTCGTAGTTTCGCGCCAGAATTTGCCGTGGAGCCCATCCGGCTTCCACGGCTTTCATTTTCTTAAAGGCAGGACGACTATGGCCAAGGCTACAACAATCAAGATCAAGCTGCTGTCGACAGCCGACACCGGTTTCTTCTACGTCACGACGAAGAACAGCCGTACGATGACGGACAAGATGACGAAGACGAAGTACGACCCGATTGCAAAGAAGCATGTCGAGTTCAAGGAAACCAAGATCAAGTAATCCCTTGATCTCTGGGCTTTTAAAAAGCGCGCGCCTTCGGGTTGCGCGTTTTTTGTTGCCCGAATTGATCATCACAGGAAGATGATAGCGCAAACAGAAAAACGCCGCCCTTCCATCTTCGGGAAGTGGCGGCGTTTTCGTGTAAGGGGGTCGACCAGCATGCAAAACGGCACGAGGAACCGCTATAATTTGCGTACCAGCCGACCGACCCCACGACCCAGGAGATGCGGCGGACCTGAGCATCATGGGGTATCGACAACTCCTCATCGGGAGCGCTTCTCTTATGAGCCGATAATTTGCGCAAAAATGAAAGAAAATCAACAAATTCTTAATGGTGAAATTTCTTAGCTTGATTCTATGGTTAAAAGTCCGATTTTGGGACATACAAAGATTTATCGGCTCTGCTTTGAGCTGAAGCCTAATGTCGGATCGCGCCAAGAAAATCGACAATATAACTTAATAACTTACGCCTCCCCTCCCCTTACGTGAGTTGACATCGCCGCACTCTATTTGAGCCTGCAGGCGGCCGGCATTTTTTATAGTCTTCATTTCATCCGGCGCGAAGGCTTCGACACCCCCAACACTATCGCGCGGCGACATATCCCCAACAAAGCCGAAAGTCCATTTTTGGGCTATAGAGTTCTAAAATTTTCGCCTCGCATCGCAGAGGCGAAATTAAAAATCGGTAACACTTCACTTACCGCGGTGGATAACTTGCAAATGGCGGGTATGCCGGCAAATGATTCGTCAGGCGGCTGCGGCGACCACGCGGTTGCGGCCGGTGTTCTTGGCCTCGTAAAGGGCGAGATCCGCCTGCTTCATCAGCTGATCCGGCGTCAGCACCGCTGCGATGCGCGAGGCGATGCCGAAGGACGCGGTAACGTTCAGCGCCTCACCGGCGCGTTTCAGCATGAAGGGCGTGCTTTCCACCGCCGCGCGCAAGCGCTCGGCGACAGTGGCGGCGATCTCCGGCGAGGTGTCGGGCATCACGACCACGAATTCTTCCCCGCCATAGCGGCAGGCGAGGTCGGCGCCACGAATGGTCGAACGGACGCGGCTTGCAAATTCCCGCAGCACTTCGTCGCCGCCATCATGGCCAAAGGTGTCGTTCACCTGCTTGAAGCGGTCGATATCGGTGATCAGCACCGAAAGCGGCCGGCCCCGCGCCATCGAACGGTTGAACAGCACGTTCAGGTGATTGTCGAGATAGCGCCTGTTGTAGAGGCCGGTCAGCGGATCGGTGACGGCAAGCTCGATCGTCTGCTTGACGCTGGCTCGCAGGCGGTCGTTGTAGCGCTTGCGGCGGATCTGCGTCAGGCTGCGGGCAACCAGTTCGTTGGGATCGACCGGGCGGATGATGTAATCGTTGACGCCGAGATCGAGCGCGCGCACGACCATCTCGTCGGCGCCCTGCTCGGTGATGATCAGGATCGGCAGAAAGCGCGTGCGCTCCAGCGAGCGCAGCTGCGAGCAGAGGCGAAGCGGATCGTAATCGTCGAAATTGGCGTTGACGATGACGAGATCGAACGCGCTTTCGGCCGCCTCGAACAGAGCGGCCTGCGGATCGGAGAGGGCAAGCACGTCGGCGACGGGCTTCAGCGCCTTGATGAGACGCTCCTGTGAATTGGCGCGGCCGTCGACGAGCAGCACCTGAGCGGTCTCGTCGGCACGGCCCTCGCCTGAGCGCGCGAGGTCGTCGATGCCCATCGTATGGGCGGTGTCGGCGCGGATGCGCAGCTCATCGCTCAGCGTCTTCAACCGCAGCAGGCTCTTCACCCGCGAGATCAGCTGCAGATCGTTGACCGGCTTGGTGAGGAAATCGTCGGCGCCGGCCTTCAGACCGCGCACGCGATCGGCCGGCTGGTCGAGCGCGGTGACCATGACGACCGGGATATGCGCGGTCTTCTGGCTGGCCTTCAGCCGCTCGCAGACCTCGAAACCGTCTATGCCAGGCATCATGATGTCGAGCAGAATGAGATCGACCTGGTTGCGCTCGCAGATCGCCAGCGCCGTGTAGCCGTCGGCCGCGGTCATCACGTCGAAATATTCGGCAAGCAGCCGCGCTTCGAGCAGCTTCACGTTGGCCGGAATATCGTCAACCACCAGTATTCGCGCAGTCATAGGTGTCTTTCCGATGCGTCAGGCATCGCCCAGATAGGTCTTGATCGTCTCGATGAATTTTGGAACCGAGATCGGCTTGGAAACATAGGCCTCACAACCGCCCTGGCGGATCCGTTCCTCGTCGCCCTTCATCGCGAAAGCCGTGACGGCAATGACGGGGATCACGTGCAGCTCGTCGTCCTCCTTCAGCCATTTCGTGACTTCGAGGCCGGAGACCTCGGGAAGCTGGATATCCATCAGGATGAGGTCGGGGCGATACTTGCGCGCCAGATCGAGCGCCTCCATGCCGTTTCTGGTCTGGATCGTCGTATAACCGGACGCCTCGATGAGGTCGCGAAAGAGCTTCATGTTGAGCTCGTTATCTTCTACAATCATCACCTGTTTGGGCATGGCAAGCTGTCCCTACGTCCGTTCGCGCAGCGGTTCGTCCCATGAGGAAGGCCCATGCGGACAATAGCTCCGTGAAACCGATAGCGCACGCTAGCGGTATTTGGTTGAAGAAAAGGTAACTTACCCCTCGAAATGCAAAGCAACTTCAAGACTTCGAAACAACAGGCCGCCGACCCGCACGCAACCGCGATCGCCGTGCTCGGCTGGCTTGCCGACGATCCCGACATGTTCGGCCGATTCCTTGCGCTCACCGGTGTTGCGCCCGGCCAGGTGCGCAGCGCCGTCAACGATCCAGGCTTCCTCGCCGGCATGATGGATTTCCTGATGAACCATGAACCGACGGCGATGGCTTTCTGCGCGGCGAGCGGCATAAGCCCGGAGACGGTCACCGCCGCCTGGCGGCATTTCTCCTCGCCCGGCCTCGATTCCGGGGAATACTGACGGTGAGCGGCGGGGAATTCGATATCTCCCATATCCATCTCGGCGAAAGGCCGCTGATCGTCTGCGACGTCGACGATGTCGTGCTGCAGTTCATCGGCCCCTTCCAGCTTTTCCTTCAGAGCCAGGGGCACGCGTTTCTGCCGCGCTCGTTCAAGCTTCACGGCAACATCATCTCGCAGGCGGATGGTACGGAGATCGGCGACCAGCAGGTCAGCCGGCTGATCGAGGAATTCTTCGAGGCGCAGGAGTTGTGGCAGACGCCGCTCGACCAGGTCGTCGAAACCCTCGACCGCCTGTCGCAAGAGGCAGATGTCCTGTTTCTGACGGCCATGCAGCCGCGGTTCCAGGAGCAGCGCCGTCGCCTGCTCGACAGGATGGGCCTGCTCTTTCCACTGCTTGCCAGCGAAGAACCCAAGGGGCCGATCGTCCACGCCTTGCATGCCAGCCGCTCCCTTCCCATTGTCTTCATCGACGATATGGCGCGCAATCTGCATTCCGTCAGGGATCACGTCGCCGATTGCCTGCTCATTCACCTGATGCCGAACTCGCCCGTCCATCGTTTCGCGCCGGCGGCCGCCGCCGACATCACCCGCGCCACCGACTGGGCGCATGCGGCAGAACTCATCCAGGCGCATTTTCTGTCCGGCCCGTTCAGTCGCACAGTTCCAGCCGCATGAGCGGGCGGCCATCCTTGCGCCGCGCCACCGTTTCGAAACCGGCCGCATCGAATATCGCCGTCGAGCCGATGCAGAGCGTCACGGATTTCGACTGCTTCACATGATCGATCGGACAGGCTTCGAGCCGCCGCGCGCCCTGGCGCCGCGCATAGTCGATCGCCAGGGAAAGCAGGCGATGGCTCATTCCCTTGCCGCGCAGTCCGGGCAGCAGGAAAAAACAGCTGACGGCCCAGATGGAGGGATCATGCGCGTCGCCCTCCTCCAGCGGCGGCGAGACGGTGCGCGGCGAATTGAACTGCGGTATGTCGTGGCGCGGCCCGACTTGCACCCAGGCGACCGGCGCGCCGCCGGCATAACAGAGAATGCCCGGCGGCGGGCCTGCCTTGATCCGATCCCGCATATGCGTCTTGCGCTCGTCGGCCGCCATCCCGGTCCTTATTGCATGCGGCAGGCGCAGGGCCACACACCAGCAATTATAGAAAGCCCCCTGCGGGCCGAACAGGGTTTCGAAGTCGCTCCAGCGTTCTGCCGTCACCGGCTCGAAACGAAGATCGTTATCCAAGGCAAAGCTCCCGCCCTCTCTTGAGACTCGCAAGCTTAAGGCGTAATGTCCCGGCGTTCAATCTTTGTTCTCATGATGACACCCGCGCCCGACAAGACACCCGGCTTCTGTCGCGACTGCCTTGCCGAGCAGAAGGGCGAAGCGCGCCGTTGCATTTCCTGCGGCAGCCCCCGCCTTGTGCGCCATCGCGAACTTTACGCATTGACGCTTGCGCATATCGATTGCGACGCCTTTTACGCGGCTGTGGAAAAACGCGACAATCCGGAACTCGCCGACAAGCCTGTGATCATTGGCGGCGGCAAACGCGGCGTCGTCTCCACCGCCTGCTATATCGCCCGCATCCACGGTGTGCGTTCGGCGATGCCGATGTTTAAGGCGCTGGAGGCGTGCCCGCAGGCGATCGTCATCCGCCCCGACATGGAGAAATATGTCCGGGTCGGGCGGCAGGTGCGGGCCTTGATGCAGGAACTGACGCCGCTGGTGCAGCCGCTGTCGATCGACGAAGCCTTCCTGGAACTCGGCGGCACCGAGAGGCTGCATCACGATCCGCCGGCGCGCACGCTTGCCAAATTCGTCCGCCGCATCGAAAAAGAGATCGGTATCAGCGTCTCGGTCGGACTTTCCTATTGCAAGTTCCTCGCCAAGGTTGCCTCCGACCTGCAGAAGCCCCGCGGTTTCTCGGTCATCGGCCGTGAGGAAGCGGTGGAGTTCCTGGCGCCGCGTCCGGTCACCACGATCTGGGGCGTCGGCAAGGCGTTCGCGGCGACGCTCGAGGCGGACGGCATCCGCACCATCGGCCAATTGCAGCAGATGGAGGAAAACGACCTGATGCGCCGCTACGGCAGCATCGGCCAGCGGCTCGCCCGGCTGTCGCGCGGGATCGACGACCGTGAAGTGCATCTCAACGATGCGGCCAAGAGCGTGTCGGCCGAGACGACCTTTTTCGACGACATCTCGCGGTATGATGATCTGGTGCCGATCCTGCGGAACCTCTCCGAAAAGGTCTCCTGGCGGCTGAAGAAAAACGATATCGCCGGCCACACCGTGGTCCTGAAGATGAAAACCGCCGACTTCAAGCTGCGCACGCGCAACCGCAAGCTCGAAGACCCGACCCAGCTTGCCGACAAGATCTTCCGCACCGGGCTGGATCTTCTCGAAAAAGAGACCGACGGCACCAAATTCCGCCTGCTCGGCATCGGCGTGACCGATCTCGGCGATGCCGGACGCGCCGATCCGCCCGATCTCATCGACCGACAATCCGGCCGGCGGGCGGCGGCCGAAGCGGCAATGGACAAGCTGCGCGACAAGTTCGGCAAGAACACGGTCGAAACCGGCTACACCTTCGGCAGCGGCAAGCGCGATCACTAAAGCGTGAGCCCGAGCTGCCGCCCGGCCTTTAAAATCTTCCTTAAACTTCGTCCCATAATGTGCCGGACCAGTATTGCGTATGGTTGGGTATCATGTTCTCGCGTCTTGTCTTCGGCCTCGGCTTGCTGTCGGCCACCGCACTCGTGCACCCTGCTCTCGCCGCGGATGCACGCACGCTGCAGATCATCGTCTCGAAGGACAAGCAGTCGCTTGCGGTCTATGACGGCACCGAGGTCGTCGCGACCTCGAAGGTCTCGACCGGCAAGGACGGGCACACGACGCCGAGCGGCATCTTCTCGGTGCTCGAAAAGCAGAAATACCACGAATCCAATCTCTATTCGGCCGCCCCGATGCCATTCATGCAGAGGCTGACCTGGTCGGGCATTGCGCTGCACGAATCCAATTCCGTGCCGCGTTATCCGGCCTCGCACGGCTGCGTGCGCATGCCGGGCGCATTCGCAAAAATGCTCTACGGGATGACCGAGCCCGGCATCCCCGTCATCATCAGCGACGGCGAAGTGGTGCCGCAGCCGATCGACCATCCGACCCTTTTCCATCCCGAGGCGCCGGCAGCCATGCTGCTGCTTTCGGATGTCGAGCTGCGGCCCTCGATGCCCGACAGCGCCGGGACACCGGTGCAGGTGGCGATGAACGATACCGCGGCGATGCCGATGCCGGCAAATCCGTCGATTGCAGCGCCCGAAGCCGAGCCGCCGTCCGAGCCGATCAGCATGCTGATCACCCGCCGCACGCTGCGCGAGACGGTGATCGACATCCAGGCCCTGCTCAACCAGCTCGGCTTTTCCGCCGGCGATCCGGATGGATTGCTCGGGCCGTCGACCGTGCAGGCGATCAAGGCTTTCAAGACGCTGCGGCCGGCAGAATTTGCCGGCGACAGGAGCCTGGTTTCCGACGCGCTGCTCAAGGCTGTCTATGCCGCAACCGGCAAGGGGGAGCCGCCGAACGGCGTCATCATGGTGCGCCAGGCCTTCAAGCCGATCTTCGAAGCCCCGGTAACGATCGCCGATCCGGGCCTGGCACTCGGCACGCATTTCTTCACGCTGCATGCCGTCGACGAAAAGGCCGGCACGGCGGACTGGCTCGGCATCACGCTCGAGAACAATCTCTCCCGCGAGACGATGAAGCGGCTCGGGATCGGCAATCAGGAAAGCTCGATCGTCACGGGCAGGCCGATCGCCCGTTCGCTCAGCCGCATCACCATCCCCGACGAAACACGCCGCAGGATCGACGCGCTGATCGCGCCCGGCTCGACGCTGACGATCTCCGATACGGGCCTTGGCCGCGAAACCGGCGAAGGCACGGATTTCATCACCATTACCCGGGGGTGATCACGATCACCTGGGCTGATCACGATCAACCCGAATTATCAGACAAGCTCGACGTCGACGACGCCGGGGGCGGCGCGAAGGGCAGCGGCAATCTCCGGGGTGATGCGGTATTTCTCCGACAGCGCCACTTCCACCTCGCGTTTGCCGTCCTCCTTGATGACGATGAAGGAAACGAGGCCGTCGCCCTTGGCGTTCAGATGGCCGGCGACCATCTTCAGCGGCCCGGAATCTCTGATATAGACGCGTAGCGCCTTCTGCATCTGCAGTGACTTTTCCTCCAGCGACTGGATCGTCTGGATACGCAGGCCGATGCCTTCCGGCCGCTCCTCCCCGGTCGCCGTCAGCACGAAGGATTTTCCCGACTCCAGAATGTCGCGATACTGGTTCAGCATTTCCGAAAACAGCACCGCTTCGAACTGGCCGGACGAATCCGAAAAGACGATGATACCCATCTTGTTGCCGGTGCGGGTCTTGCGCTCCTGCTTGGAGATGACGGTGCCGGCAAGGCGCGCATTGGCCGCACCCTGTTTGATCGCCTGGGAAAACTCGGCAAATGTCTGCACCCGCATCTTCTGCAGGATGTTGTTGTAGGAATCGAGCGGGTGAGCGGTGAGATAGAAGCCCAGCACCTGGAATTCCTTGAGCAGCCGCTCCGAAGGGAGCCAGGGCGAAAACGGCGGCAGGGAGATTTTTTCGGGCCCCGACGTCAGGGTGCTGCCGAAAATGTCCGACTGGCCGCTCAGCTTGTTCTCCTGGGCGCGCTGGGCATAACCGAGAATGCGGTCGAGACCGGCGGCAAGCTGGGCGCGGTCCATGTCGAAACAATCGAAGGCGCCGGCAAAGATCAGGCTTTCGAGCACGCGGCGATTGACCTGGCGCGGATCGATACGCAGGCAGAAATCCTCGATGCCGGCAAACGGCTTGTCGCCACGCACCTCGACGATGTGGTCGACGGCGGATTCGCCCACCCCTTTGAGGGCGGCGAGCGCGTAGTAGATGCGGTTGTCGCCGGTCTGGAAATGGCGGAAGGAGGTCTGCACCGAGGGTGCGATCACCTCGATGCCCAAGCGCTTGGCATCCTGGCGGAAATCATTGACCTTTTCGGTGTTGGACATGTCGAGCGTCATCGAGGCGGCGAGGAATTCGACCGGATAATGCGCCTTCATATAGGCCGTCTGGTAGGAGACGATGGCGTAGGCGGCGGCATGCGACTTGTTGAAGCCGTAATTGGCGAACTTCGCCAGCAGTTCGAAGATGTTGTCGGCCTGCGGCTTCGAGACGCCGTTCTTGACGGCGCCGACGACGAAGCGTTCGCGCTGCTGGTCCATCTCGGCCTTGATCTTCTTGCCCATGGCGCGGCGCAGAAGGTCGGCTTCACCAAGTGAATAGCCGGACAGGACCTGGGCGATCTGCATCACCTGTTCCTGATAGACGATAACGCCCTGGGTTTCCTTGAGCAGATGGTCGATCATCGGATGGATCGATTCCAGCTCCTCGTCACCGTGCTTGCGGGCATTGTAGGTCGGGATGTTCTCCATCGGGCCTGGGCGATAGAGCGCCACCAGCGCGATGATGTCCTCGATGCAGTCCGGCTTCATGCCGATCAGCGCCTTGCGCATGCCGGCGCTTTCCACCTGGAACACGCCGACCGTTTCGCCGCGCGACAGCATCTCGTAGGTGGGTTTGTCGTCGAGAGGAATGGCGGCGAGATCGACATTGATGCCGCGCTTGGCGACGAAATCGACCGCGACCTTCAGCACCGTCAGTGTCTTCAGGCCGAGGAAGTCGAATTTGACGAGGCCGGCCTGCTCCACCCATTTCATGTTGAACTGGGTGACCGGCATGTCGGAGCGCGGATCGCGATACATCGGCACGAGCTTGGAGAGCGGACGGTCGCCGATGACGATGCCGGCGGCATGCGTCGAGGCATGGCGGTAAAGCCCCTCGATCTTCTGGGCGATGTCGAGCAGGCGCGCAACGACCGGTTCCTTGGCCGCCTCTTCCTGCAGCTTCGGCTCCTCCTCGATCGCTTTGGAGAGCGGCGTCGGATTGGCCGGGTTGTTCGGCACGAGTTTGCAGATCTTGTCGACCTGACCGTAGGGCATCTCCAGCACGCGGCCGACGTCGCGAAGGGCTGCGCGCGCCTGCAGCGAACCGAAGGTGATGATCTGCGCCACCTGCTCGCGACCATATTTGGCCTGGACGTAGCGGATCACCTCTTCGCGGCGGTCCTGGCAGAAGTCGATGTCGAAGTCCGGCATCGAGACGCGTTCGGGATTGAGGAAGCGTTCGAACAGCAGCGAAAACCGCAGCGGATCGACGTCGGTGATCGTCAAGGCGTAGGCGACCAGCGAGCCTGCGCCCGAACCGCGACCCGGACCGACCGGAATGTCATGCTGTTTGGCCCATTTGATGAAGTCGGCAACGATCAGAAAGTAGCCGGGAAAACGCATGCGCTCGATGACGCTGAGCTCGAAATCCAGCCGCTCGCGATATTCCTTTTCCTCGTAACCCGGCGACATGCCGAGCGTTGCAAGCCGCATGTCGAGCCCTTCGACCGCCTGGCGGCGCAATTCGCTCGCCTCGGCGCGTTCGGCCTCCTCGGCATCGTCGGTCGCCCCGGTGAAGCGCGGCAGGATCGGCTTGCGCGTCTTCAGCACGAAGGAGCAGCGCCTGGCGATCTCGATCGTATTCTCCAGCGCTTCCGGCAGGTCGGCGAAGAGCTTGGCCATCTCGGCCCGGCTCTTCAGATAATGGTCCGGCGTCAGGCGAAAACGACTGTCGTCGGAGACGATGGCGTTGTGGGCGACCGCCATCAGCGCATCATGGGCGTCGTAATCGTCCCTTGTCGGGAAGAAGGCCTCATTGGTCGCAACCAGCGGCAGATCATTGGTATAGGCGAGCCCGACGATCTTCTGCTCGTGGCGCTTATCATAGGCGCCATGCCGCTGCAGTTCGACATAGAGCCGGTCGCCGAAGAGACGCTTCAACATCAGCAGCCGGGCCTCCGCCTGGGCGGTATGACCGTCCCTGATCGCCGCATCGACCGGCCCGGTCAGAGCGCCGGTCAAGGCGATCAACCCTTCCGTGCCGGCCTCGGCCAGCCAGGAAGCTTTGACATGAATGGCCTGGTTGCTTTCACCGCCGAGATAGGCGCGGCTGACGAGATCGACCAGCCGTTCGTAACCGCCATCCGTGGCAGCTAGAAGAACGATCGACGGCAGCTTGACCAGAGCCTGCTGGCCGCCGCGCTTTTCCGTCTCCAACCCGTCTTCCATGTCGATCGAGACCTGGCAGCCGATGATCGGCTGCAGGCCCTCGTCCATCGCCTTCTGGGAAAATTCCAGGGCGATGAACAGGTTGTTGGTGTCGGCAATGGCGATGGCCGGCTGGCTGTCGCCGGTCGCCTTGTAGAGGATCTTCTTCAGCGGCAGTGCGCCCTCGAGAAGCGAATAGGCGGAATGGACCCTCAGGTGGATGAAGCCCGGCGTGCCGCCGGTCACCTCAGCCGTAGAACCCTTTGCCGTATCCGCCATGGCATGCCTTCCCAATCACCCGAATGAATCGGACGCATTGTCGGCATAGAAGGCGATGATGTCCAGAAGAAGTCCCTCGTCCGGACCGCATGACAGCCATGCGGTCCCCTGAAAACTTTAGATCGCCATGACGATCAGCGAGAAGCTGGCAACGAACATTGCGATGGAGGTGAATGCTGCGATATCACGGATCATGTCAGTCATTTGGCTCTCCTTTACTCGTTATGTTTTCAATTTGTTCGATGTATGTTCTGTTGTCAACAGGAATCTTTTCCTCCTTTCTTGTGTTCGCAGAATCTCGGGAAGGGCTTGGCGATTCGCATGGGGCCTGCGCTCGATCCGATAGGCAGCAGCCACCCATCTTCGACGGATCCGCCATTCCGTTCAGATAGGCCACCGCCCAAATCGTCTTCTGAATTCCGGCGTATGTTCTCTTTATGTTCTTTACATACCCCAGCATATTTGCCAGCATCCGGCCGAGAGGAGAATGAGATGCTCGACATTGTGAAGCTGGATGAATTCATCGTGGAGGCGAAGGCTGCGACCTATGTCGGCGGCGGCGTGCCGCATGCCCCCTGCCGGCCGGGTTCCCATGATATCGGTTATGAGAGCGGCGACTGGCGCTATCTCGACAGCTATCTCGGCGGCACCGATTTCGCCGGACAGGAGGTGGTATGGTTTGCCGGCGAGCCGGTCTGGGCGATGAATTATTTCGGCTGTGTCATTGCGCCTGAACTCATCGATGGTGTAGCGGCCGGAACGGTGATCAAGGCGGCACTGTCGACGATGTATCGCGAGGGGCGGTTTCTGGGCGGCATGGAATTCGACCATCCGTCCGGCCGCTACGTCGATAGAAGCGACGGCGGCTGTGACAGCTTCAGCGGCCAGGAATGCATCATGGTCGAGGGCCGGAGGGCTTACGTGCTCGACTATCGCGGCGGGCTGGTCATCCCCTGATGTCCGACCAGGAGGTTGGCGAGGTCAGCGCCTCATCGGCCTGCCGGCATCGGTGCAAACCAAACAGCCACAGACCATCGTCTCAAAAATCGACGATCTTGCCGTCCGAAATCGTCACGCGCCGATCCATGCGACGGGCAAGGTCGTGATTGTGGGTGGCGATGAGGGCGGCGAGGCCGGATTGGCGCACCAGCGCCGCCAGCGCGTCGAAGACGTAAGCTGCCGTTTCGGGGTCGAGATTGCCGGTCGGTTCGTCGGCCAGAAGCAAGCTCGGCGCATTGGCGACGGCGCGGGCGATCGCAACACGCTGCTGCTCGCCGCCGGAAAGTTCGCCGGGGCGATGGGCGCCACGATGGCCGATGCGCATGTAATCGAGAAGCTGACCGGCCCGCTCGCCGGCTTCCTTCCAGGACAGCCCGGCGATCAGTTGCGGCATCATGATGTTTTCAAGCGCCGAAAACTCCGGCAGGAGATGGTGGAACTGGTAGACGAAGCCGATCTCGCTGCGGCGGATCGCCGTGCGTTTGTCGTCTGAAAGGCCGTCGCAGGCATGGCCGTTGATGTTGACCTCGCCGCCGTCCGGATGCTCCAGCAGGCCGGCGACATGCAGCAGGGTCGACTTGCCGGTGCCTGAAGGAGCGACGAGGGCGACGATCTCGCCTTTCGACAGCGAAAAATCCGCGCCCTTCAGGATCGGGAGCAGCGTATCGCCCTGCCCGTAATGGCGTTCGACGCCGGTAAGCTTGAGAACGACGTTGCGTTTCATAGAGACGGCAATTCCTTATTCGTAGCGCAGGGCCTGCACCGGATCGAGCCTGGAGGCGCGCCAGGCGGGGAAGATGGTCGCGATGAAGGAGAGCGTCAGCGCCATGACGACGATCGAGATCGTTTCGCTGAGATCCATCTCGGCCGGCAGCTGGCTGAGGAAATAGACCTGCGGATTGAAGATCACGGTGCCGGAGATCCAGGAAAAGAACTGGCGGATGGATTCGATGTTGACGCAGACGAGCACGCCGAGCAGGACGCCGGCAAGGGTGCCGACGATACCGATCGCCGCCCCGGTCATGAAGAAGATGCGCATGATCGCGCCGGCGCTGGCACCCATGGTGCGCAGAATGGCGATATCGCTGCCCTTGTCCTTCACCAGCATGATCAGGCCGGAGATGATGTTCAGCGCCGCGACCAGCACGATCAGCGTCAGGATCATGAACATGACGTTGCGCTCGACCTGCAGCGCCGAGAAGAAGGTCTGGTTGCGCTGGCGCCAGTCGGTGAGGTTGATTTGGCGGCCTGCCGCCTCCACGACCTTGGGTCTCAGAGTGTCGATATCATCGGGGTGATCGACGAAGAGTTCGATCGACTGCACCAGTCCCTCGGCATTGAAAAAGAGCTGCGATTCTTCCAGCGGCATGAAGATGATCGAGGAATCATATTCCGACATGCCGATCTCGAAGAGGCCGGAGATCTTGTAGGACTTGACGCGCGGGCTGACGCCCATCGGCGTAATGTCACCATCCGGTGACGTCAACGTAATCAGGTCGCCGACGCTCAGGCCGAGCTGGGTGGCCATGCCGGTGCCGATCAACACCCCCTGGCCGGAGGCAAAACCCACCATGTCGCCAGGCTTAATATTCTCGGAGACCGCTTTGAGTTTGGTCAGGTCCTCGGCGCGGACGCCGCGCACCAGCGCGCCGGTGCTCCCGCCGGCCTGGGCGGAGGCAAGCACCTGGCCTTCCACCAAAGGCAGCGCCATCTTCACTCCCGGTACGGCACCCAGCCTGCTGGCGAGATCCGCATAATCGGTGAAGGGACCGTCGGACGGCTGGACGATCATGTGGCCGTTGATGCCGAGGATGCGCGAGACGAGCTCGGTGCGGAAGCCGTTCATGACGGCCATGACGATGATCAGCGTCGCCACGCCGAGCATGATGCCGACGAAGGAGAAGCCGGCGATGACAGAGATGAAGGCCTCCTTGCGGCGGGCGCGCAGATAGCGCCAGGCCACGAGGCGTTCGAAGGTGGAAAATGGCCTGCCAGCCGGACCCAAGCCGGATTTTGAACTCCGGTCCACTGCTGCCTCTGCCATTTCGCCTCCGTTTCCTTAAGCCACGAACCTGTTGATCGCCGCTTCGATGGTCATCGTTTCGCGCGCGCCGGTCTTGCGGTCCTTCACCTCGACCTCGCCGTTGGCGACCGCGCGCGGGCCGGCGATGATCTGGAAAGGCACCCCAATCAGGTCGGCGGTCGCGAATTTCGTGCCGGCCCGGTCGTCGGTATCGTCATAGAGCACATCCTTGCCGGCCTTGCTCAGCGCGGCATAGATCAGCTCGCAAGTATCGTCGCAGGCCTGATCGCCCGCCTTCATGTTGATCACCACGACATCAAAGGGCGCGACCGATGCCGGCCAGATGATTCCGTTCTCATCATGCGATGCTTCGATGATGGCGGGAACAAGGCGTGTCGGGCCGATACCGTAGGAACCCATGTGGACGAAGTGCTCCTTGCCGTCAGGCCCCTGCACTTTCGCGCCCATCGGCTCGGAATATTTCGTGCCGAAATAGAAGATGTGGCCGACCTCGATGCCGCGGGCCGAAAGGCGGTCGCCTTCGGGAACGGCGTTGAAAGCTGCCTCGTCGTGCATTTCCGACGTCGCCGCATAGAGCGAGGTCCACTTTTCGAAGATCGCCTGCAGGCCTTCGACGCTGTCGAAATCGGTGTTTTCGCCGGGGGTATCGAAGCCGACGAAGTCCTTATGGCAGAAGACTTCGGATTCGCCGGTATCGGCGAGGATGATGAATTCATGGCTGAGATTGCCGCCGATCGGGCCGGTATCGGCGCGCATCGGAATGGCGCGCAGGCCAAGCCGATCGAAGGTTCTGAGGTAGGCGGCGAACATCTTGTTATAGGAATGCTCCGCCCCTTCGCGCGTCAGATCGAAGGAATAGGCATCCTTCATCATGAATTCGCGCGAGCGCATGGTGCCGAAGCGCGGCCGGATCTCGTCGCGGAACTTCAGCTGGATGTGATAGAGGTTGAGCGGCAGGTCCTTATAGGACTTGACGGAGGAGCGGAAAATATCCGTCACCATCTCCTCGTTGGTGGGACCATACAGCATCGGCCGATCCTGACGGTCCTTGATGCGCAGCATCTCCTTGCCGTAGGCATCGTAACGGCCGCTTTCCTGCCAGAGCTCGGCCGACTGCAGGGTCGGCATCGAAAGCTCGATGGCGCCGGCGCGGTTCTGCTCCTCGCGGATAATATTGTTGACCTTGTCGAGAACCTTCTTACCCAAGGGCAGCCAGGAATAAATGCCCTGCGACTGCTGGCGGATCATGCCGGCGCGCAGCATCAGCCGGTGGGAGACGATTTCCGCCTCTTTGGGGTTTTCCTTGAGGATGGGCATGAAATAGCGGGACAGACGCATGGCGGATTCCGAGGCGGTTGGATCCCGCAACAGGCGGAATCGAAAGACAATGGTTAATGTCGGGAGCGTTCATAGCCGCTTCGCGGCGGGAAGGAAACCCGCAACTGGTGTCGGCAACCTCCCGCATGCGCATGTTCGCACCCGCAAAATGACAGGGCATGAAAAAGCGCGTGTTTATAAGGACTTGAACGAAAATCTTGTCAACAGAAAAAATTTGCTAGGGTGTAGCAAAAATGCAAAAAAAGCTGATGACAAAGCCCAATGTTTGAGCTAGCTTTAGCTCACAAAACAGGCAAGAAGGATAAATTCTTGCCGAATTCGCGGTCAAGTCTTGGGAGGATCAGATCTTAGGCGCGCTCGTCGCAGCCCCGGCAACGGTTACAGATCACGCGATACTTAAAACAAGGCTTTTAGCCTTGTTTTTTTTTGATTTTTCGGCCCCTAAACCCACTCAAGAACCCATCCGCCTTCCGTTAGGAGATGAGCCCCATTCCGTTACGTGAGCTCTTTGCCGTAAAGCATGACATTGGTATGACGGTATACCGCCTGCCGAATTTACATCTGCCCAAAGTTTGAGCAAAAGCCAGCCTTCAATAGAAGCTCGGCCCGAGTTGTGGAAGGGCATCGAAGCCCCAGCCGAAATAGGTGTCGCAGACATACCAGAGGCCGTAGATCACCGCCGAAATCACCGTCGTCAGCGAAAAGACGAAGGCAGCGCGAAACCGGCTGGGCGCGCTCGGAATGGTGCCGAGCACGACATCATTGTCTTCCGCCTGGGTGCGCAGCCCGATCGGCAGGACAGCGAAAAGCGTCATCCACCAGATGATGAAGTAGACGGCAAGTCCCTGAAGAAAGATTTCGAGCATATGAGTCCCGTTGGTGTCGCGCCGACAGGACGCGAAAGACGTTCTGTCATTTTGAGTTGGGCGCCCTTATACGGCGGAACGGCGGCCAATTCAAAGCGTACGAAACATTTCGCCGCCTTCGGGTCACTCTGCCGCAGTTAGACCGCTCAAACCTGTTCGAGTTCGATCAGCGTGCCGAAGAAATCCTTGGGGTGCAGAAAGAGCACCGGCTTGCCATGCGCACCGGTCTTCGGCTTGCCGTCGCCGAGCACTCTGGCGCCCGCCTCGACCAGCCGGTCACGGGCGAGAATGATATCGTCCACCTCGTAGCAGATGTGGTGCATGCCGCCGGACGGGTTCTTTTCGAGGAAGGCTGCGATCGGCGAGGCCTGCCCAAGCGGCTCGAGCAATTCGACCTTGGTGTTTTCCAATTCGACGAAGACGACCGTGACGCCGTGCTCCGGCAGAGGCTGCGGCTGCGATACGGCAGCCCCCAGCGTGTCGCGGTAGGCGGCCGTCGCCACCGCCAGATCGGGAACGGCGATGGCGATATGGTTGACCCGGCCGAGCATGGTCAGACCTTGGTGACGAAGGCGGTGACGACGGGCTTCTTGCCCCAGGCGTGGTTGGCGGCCGAACGGATGGCCCGGCGCACGGCCTCCTGCAGCATGTCCAGATCCTTGCGACGGGCGCGCGGAATGCTTTCGATGGCGCTGATCGCCGCGTCGAAGAGCGTATCTTCCATCTCCTCGCCCTCGTCGTCATAAACAGGCAGGCCGATCGCAACGAGATCGGGATCACCGACGATGTCATAACGGGCGTCGAGCACGACGTTGACCGCGACATGGCCGACATAGGAAAGCTTCTTGCGTTCGCCGATGCCCATCTCGTCGAAATCGCCGATCAGCGAGCCGTCCTTATAGATCCGGCCATGCGGCGCCTCGCCGATCACCTCGACGGGACCGGGCGCCAGCCGCAGGATATCGCCGTTGCGCACACGCGGCACGATCGCAATGCCGGATTGCTCGGCAAGCTCCTTGTGCGCCGTCAGGTGCGTCGCCTCGCCATGCACGGGAACGACGATCTTCGGCCGCGTCCACTCGTACATCCGCTGCAACTCGTTGCGGCGCGGATGGCCGGAAACATGGACCAGGGCTTCGGTGTCGGTGATGATATGCACGCCCTGCTCGACGAGGCCGTTCTTGATATCCTGGATCGCCTTCTCGTTGCCGGGGATGGCGCGCGAGGAAAAGACGACGATATCGCCTGCGGCAAATGCCACATTGCGCATCTCGTCGCGGGAGAGCTTGGCAAGGGCTGCGCGTGCCTCGCCCTGGCTGCCGGTCAGGATGACGACGACCTTGTCGCGCGGGATATAGCCGTATTCCTCCTCAGCGATGAAAGGCTTCACGCCTTCCATCAGGCCGATGTCCTGAGCGACGTTGACGACACGCTTCAGCGAACTGCCAAGCAGCAGCACTTCGCGGCCTGCCGCCTCGGCAGCCTCGGCGATGGTGCGGATACGCCCGACATTCGACGAGAAGGTGGTGATCGCCACCCGGCCCTCGGCATCCTCGATGATCTTGCGCAGGCTTTCCGACACATCCTTCTCGGAGGGCGAAACACCGTCGCGCAGCGCATTGGTGGAATCGCACATCAGCGCCAGCACGCCTTCGTCGCCCAACTGGCGGAACCGCGTCTCATCGGTCAGCGGCCCGAGCGAGGGCTCGTGGTCGATCTTCCAGTCGCCGGTGTGGATAACGTTGCCGGCCGGCGTGCGGATCATCAGCGACATCGGCTCGGGGATCGAATGGTTGACGGCGACACCCTCGATGCTGAAGGGGCCGGCATTGATCGTATCGCCTGCCTTGAACGGCGTTACCGGCACTTCGACGATCGTCGCCTTCTCGAAATTACGCTTGGCTTCGAGCAGACCAGCGGTAAAGCCCGAGGCATAGACCGGTACGTTGAGCCCCGGCCAGAGATCGGCGAGCGCACCATAATGATCTTCATGCGCATGGGTGATGATGATCGCCTTGAGGTTCTTGCGCTCGCTGGCGAGGAAGCGGATATCGGGCAGCACGAGGTCGACGCCCGGCAGGTCCGGGCCGGGAAAAGTGACGCCGCAATCGACCATGATCCATTGGCGATGCTCGGGCGGGCCGTAGCCATAAAGAGCGAGATTCATGCCGATCTCGCCAACGCCGCCCAGAGGCAGGAATACCAACTCGTCCTGTTTCGCCATAATTTTCGTTTTTTCCGCTATCCAAAAAACACATCACCGGCAGCAATGGGCATCATCCTGCCAGTGCCGGTATCGAGCATCAACAAGCCATTATCATCAATTCCGGCGAATTGGCCGGAAATCGATCGGTCCGGCAAATTCACCGTGATCTTTTCGCCGATGCCGCAGGCGATCGCGCGCCAGAGCGCAGTGATCTCGCCGATGCCGCGGCCCTGATCCCATATTTCAAGCACTTCCGCCATCTCCGCGAAGAGATGGGCGAAGAGCTCCTCCGGAGAGGCCGTACTTCCCTGCTGACGCAGGCAAGTGGCAGGGTAGAGCGGATTATCCGGCATGACCGAGACATTGATGCCGATGCCGACGATCAGCGCGTAGCGGCCGTCCGCCAGCCTTTCGCCTTCGACGAGGATGCCGCAGGTCTTCTTTCGGCCGATGAGGATATCGTTGGGCCATTTGACCTCGAGCGGCTCGGCGCCCAGCGGCAGCACCCGGCGGATCGCTTGGTGCACGGCAACTGCGATTGCGAGCGGCAGAGAGCTGAGGCGCTCCATCGGTGCCGGGTCGATCAGCAGAAGAGAGGCGTAAAGATTGCCGCGTTCGGAAACCCAAAGCCTGCCGCGGCGGCCGCGGCCGCCGGTCTGTCGTTCGGCGGTTACCCAGAGATTGCCGCCATCGCCTGCCCGGGCCCGGGCAAGGCATTCGTTATTGGTGGACGATGTTTCCGACAGAGCATCGTGCCTGAAATCGCCGAGCGATATCCGGCGCCGTCCGTCGGAAGCCATTAAAACAGCGTCGCGGCGGCAAGCTCTGCCGCACCGCCGATCGGGCCGCCGATAAGGACATAGGCGGTGACGAAGAGGCCGGAGAGACCGAAGACCAGACGCAGCGCGCCGGAAACCCGGGCGAATTCGCCGGTCGCCTCATCGAACCACATCAGCTTGATGACGCGCAGATAGTAGTAGGCGCCGACGACCGAGGCGAGAACGCCGATGATGGCGAGCGCATAAAGCTTGGCTTCGATAGCAGCGACGAAAACGAAGTACTTGGCAAAGAAGCCTGCCAGCGGCGGGATGCCGGCGAGCGAGAACATCAGCGCCGTCAGCACCACGGCCATGAACGGGCTGGTCGTGGAGAGGCCGGCGAGATCGTCGACGTTTTCGACGACGGTGCCGTCCTTGCGGCGCATCGACATGATGATCGCGAAGGTGCCGAGGGTCATGACCATATAGATGACCATGTAAAGCATGACGCCGGAAACACCGGTCTGGTTGCCGGCGGCAAGGCCGACCAGCGCATAGCCCATGTGACCGATCGACGAATAGGCCATCAGTCGCTTGATGTTTTTCTGGCCGATTGCGGCGAACGAGCCGAGCAGCATCGAGGCGATCGAGATGAAGACCACGACCTGCTGCCAGTCGGCGAGAACCGGCTGGAAGGCAGTGATGACGATGCGGGTCATCATCGCCATGGCGGCAACCTTGGGGGCTGCGGCCAGGAAGGCGGTGACGGGCGTCGGCGCGCCTTCATAAACATCAGGCGTCCACATGTGGAAGGGAACGGCGGAGATCTTGAAGGCGATGCCGGCGAGGATGAAGACCAGGCCGAAGATCAGGCCGAGCGAACGCGCGCCCTCGACCGAAAGCGCCTGGGCGATCTCGGAGAAGTGGGTGTGGCCGGTGAAGCCGTAGACCAGCGACATGCCGTAGAGCAGCATGCCGGAGGACAGCGCGCCGAGGACGAAATATTTCAGGCCGGCTTCGGTCGACTTCAGGCTGTCGCGGTTGATCGCGGCGACGACATAGAGCGCCAGCGACTGCAGTTCCAGCGCGAGATAGAGCGAGATCAGGTCGTTGGCCGAGATCATCAGCAGGATGCCGAGGGTCGCCAGCACCAGCAGAACCGGGAACTCGAACTTGTCGAGCTGGTTCTCGCGAGCGTGGCCCATCGTCATGAACAGGGCGACCAGCGAACCGATGAGCGCCACCAGCTTCATGAAGCGGGAGAAGCCGTCGGCCATATAGACGCCGCCATAGGCAAGACCTTCCGCGGGCACGAAGAGCAGCCACAGGCCGGAGGCCAGCAGTAGGACGATGGTGAGGCCGGTGACGACAAGGCCCGACCGCTCGCCTGAGAAGACGCCGACCATCAACAGGACAAGGGCGCCGACCGCGAGGATGAGCTCCGGCGCGGAAAGATGCAGACTGAGGAGAATTGTTTCAGCGGTCATGTCCGATAAGTCCCGTCATCAATTCATAGACAGCGCAATATTCTGCGCTGCGTGCACGGCGGCCGTGTAGTTGTTGACCAGCAGATCCACCGAGGCGGCCGTCGCATCGAAGACCGGAGCCGGGTAAACGCCGAAGAAGATGGTCAGTGCGACCAGCGGATAGAGGATCAGCTGTTCACGTGGCGAAAGATCGAGCAGCGCCTTCAGCTTTTCCTTCTCCAGCGCGCCGAAGATCACCCGGCGATAGAGCCAGAGTGCGTAGGCGGCCGAGAGGATGACACCGGTGGCGGCAAAGAGCGCGACCCAGGTATTGACCCGGAAAACACCCATCAGCGTCAGGAATTCGCCAATGAAGCCCGACGTGCCGGGAAGCCCGACATTGGCCATGGTGAAGACCATCATCGCGACGGCATATTTCGGCATGTTGTTGACGAGGCCGCCATAGGCGTTGATCTCGCGGGTGTGGGTGCGGTCGTAGACGACACCCACGCAGAGGAAGAGCGCGCCGGAGACGATGCCGTGCGACAGCATCTGGAAGATCGAACCCTGGACACCCTGCATGTTGGCGGCAAAAATGCCCATGGTCACGTAGCCCATGTGCGCCACCGATGAATAGGCGATCAGCTTCTTGATATCGTCCTGCATCATCGCCACCAGCGAGGTGTAGATGATAGCGATGACAGACATGGCGAAGACGAGCGGCGCGAAATAATCGGACGCCACAGGGAACATGCCGAGCGAGAAGCGGATGAGGCCGTAGCCGCCGAGCTTCAGGAGCACGCCAGCCAGAATCACCGAGCCTGCCGTCGGCGCCTGAACGTGCGCATCCGGAAGCCAGGTATGAACCGGCCACATCGGCATCTTCACGGCAAACGATGCGAAGAAGGCGAGCCATAACCAGGTCTGCAGCGCCGGCGGGAACTTGTAGGCAAGCAGCGCAGTGATGTCGGTCGTGCCGGCCTGCCAGTACATCGCCATGATGGCGAGCAGCATCAGCACCGAGCCGAGCAGCGTATAGAGGAAGAACTTGTAGCTCGCATAGACGCGGTCCTTGCCGCCCCAGACGCCGATGATCAGGAACATCGGAATGAGGCCCGCCTCGAAGAAGACGTAGAAGAGCACGATATCGAGCGAGACGAAGACGCCGATCATCATCGTTTCGAGGATGAGGAAGGCGACCATGTATTCCTTCAGGCGCTTCTCGATCGAGAGCCAGCTGGCCAGCACGCAGAAGGGCATGAGGAAGGTCGTCAGGATGACGAACAGCATGGAGATGCCGTCGACGCCGACGTGGTAACCGATGCCGGTGCCGAGCCAGTCATGCTTTTCGACCATCTGGAAGCCCGGATTGGCATTGTCGAAGCCGATCCAGATGACGAGCGAGACGATGAAGGTGAAGACGGTGGTGATCAGCGAGATTCCCAGCACGTTCTTCCGGCCGGTTTCGCTGTCGCCATTCATCAAGAGCAGGAGCACCACGCCGGCGAGCGGCAGGAAGGTGACCGTTGAAAGAATAGGCCAATCGGTCATCAGAAGGAACTCCCGAGCATCATCCAGGTAACAAGCGCCGCAATGCCGATCAGCATGGCGAAGGCATAGTGATAGAGGTAACCGGTCTGCAGGCGGACGACGCGGTCGGTGACGGAGACGACGCGGGCGGCAACGCCGTTCGGGCCGTAGGTGTCGATGACGCCGACATCACCCTTCTTCCACAGGAAGCGACCGAGCGCCTTGGCCGTGCGGACGAAGAGGAAGTCGTAAAGTTCGTCGAAATACCACTTGTTGAGCAGGAAGTGGTAGAGCACGCGGTGCTGCTTGGCGAGGACGCGCGGCGTCTGCGGCGAGCGGATATACATGTACCATGCGGTGACGAAACCGAGCACCATGGCGATGAAGGGGCTCAGGCCCACGAGCGCCGGCACGTGGTGGAACTGTTCGACCAGTTCGTTTTCGGCACCGGTAAACAGTGCGCCCTTCCAGAACTCGGCATATTCCTCGCCGTAGAACCGGCCTTCGAACAGGAAGCCGGCCACGACCGCGCCGATGGCGAGGATGTAGAGCGGAACCAGCATGACCTGCGGCGATTCATGGACGTGATGCATCACCTCATGCGAAGCGCGCGGCTTGCCGAAGAAGGTCATGAAGATCAGGCGCCAGGAATAGAAGCTGGTGAACAGAGCCGCAATGACCAGCAGCGAGAAGGCGAAGCCCGAGACCGGCGAATGCGATGCATAGGTCGCCTCGATGATCACGTCCTTGGAGAAGAAGCCGGCAAAGCCGATCGGCGTGAAGGGAATGCCGACGCCGGTGATTGCCAGCGTGCCGATGATCATCATCCAGAACGTCACCTTGATGTGCGGCCGCAGGCCACCCATGTAGCGCATGTCCTGCTCGCCATCGACGGCGTGGATGACCGAGCCGGCGCAGAGGAAGAGCAGCGCCTTGAAGAAGGCATGCGTGAAGAGATGGAAGATCGCCGCGCCATAGGCCCCTACCCCGAGCGCCACGAACATGTAGCCGAGCTGCGAGCAGGTGGAATAGGCGATGACGCGCTTGATGTCGTTCTGCACGAGGCCGACGGTTGCCGCGAAGAAGGCGGTGATCGCGCCGATGACGGTGACGACCGTAAGCGCATCATGCGACAGTTCGAACAGCGGCGACATGCGGGCGACGAGGAAGACGCCGGCGGTGACCATGGTCGCGGCATGGATGAGGGCCGAGACCGGGGTCGGGCCTTCCATCGCATCCGGCAGCCAGGTGTGCAGCAGGAACTGCGCCGACTTGCCCATCGCGCCCATGAAGAGCAGCAGGCAGACGCCGGTCAGCGCGTGCGCCTTGTCGAGCTGCATGCCGAAGAGGTTGAGAATCACTTCGCTCGCCTCGCCGCCGCCTTCATGCGGGGCGAAGTTCGAGGCATTGGCGAAGATCGTGTCGAAGTTGATCGCGCCGAACAGCACGAAGACGCCGGCAATGCCGAGCACGAAGCCGAAGTCGCCGACGCGGTTGACGATGAAGGCCTTCATCGCCGCAGCGGTTGCCGACGGCTTCTTGAACCAGAAGCCGATCAAGAGATAGGAGGCGAGACCGACGCCTTCCCAGCCGAAGAACATCTGGGCGAGGTTGTCGGCGGTCACCAGCATCAGCATGGCGAAGGTGAAGAGGGAGAGATAGGCGAAGAAGCGCGGACGATGCGGATCGGTGTGCATGTAACCGATCGAATAGATATGCACCAGCGTCGAGACCGTGTTGACGACGATCAGCATGACGGAGGTCAGCGTATCCACGCGCAGCGACCAGGAGACGTCGATGCCGCCGGACTGGATCCAGCGCAGCACCTCGACCTTGATCGGGCCGCCTTCGACGTGGCCCAGGCCGACGTTGAAGAAGACGATCCAGGACAGGATGGCGGCGATGATCATCAGGCCGCTGGTGAGATATTCCGAAGCCTTGGCGCCGATGGCGCGGCCGAAAAGGCCGGCGACGATCGCACCGATCAAGGGAAGAAAGACGATAGCCTTATAGAGGAACATGAGCCACTCAGCCCTTCATCATATTGACGTCTTCGACCGCGATCGAGCCGCGGTTGCGGTAGAAGACAACGAGAATTGCAAGACCGATCGCCGCTTCGGCAGCCGCCACCGTCAGAATGAACAGCGCGAAGACCTGGCCGACGATGTCGTTCAGGAAGTGGGAGAAGGCGACCATGTTGATGTTGACGGCAAGCAGAATCAGTTCGACCGACATCAGGATGACGATGACGTTCTTCCGGTTCAGGAAGATGCCGAAGACGCCGAGCGTGAAGAGGATGGCGCTGACCGTCAGGTAGTGGGAAAGTCCGATGACCATGTTCTTTGTTCCTTGACCTGCCTTAGACGCCCTGCCCGGGCTTGACCGAAACCACCTCGACGGCGGTGGCGGGCGTGCGGGCAACCTGCCTCGGGATATTCTGCCGCTTGATATTGGTGCGGTGCCGGAGCGTCAGCACGATCGCGCCGATCATCGCGACCAGCAGCACCAGACCGGCGATCTCGAAGAAATAGACGTAGTTGGTATAGAGCACGTCGCCGAGGGCGGCGGTATTGGTGCGTTCGGTCAGCGCAGGGATCGGCATGGCGACCGACTTGGCGATCTCAGGCGAGATGACGCTACCGCCGATGACGACGATCAGCTCGGCGGCGAGAATGATCCCGATCAGCCCGCCGATCGGCGCATATTCGAGAACCCCTGCCCGCAATTCGGTGAAGTCGATGTCGAGCATCATCACCACGAAGAGGAAGAGAACGGCAACGGCGCCGACATAGACGACGAGCAGGATCATTGCCAGGAATTCGGCACCCGCCAGCAGGAAGAGGCCGGCCGCGTTGAAGAACACCAGGATCAGGAACAGAACCGAGTGAACCGGGTTCTTTGCCCAGATGACCATGAACGCCGACGCTATCGCGACAAAGGCGAAAAGATAGAAAAATAGAGCCTGCAGACCCATGTTGGTGCCTTTTTCATCTTCCCCCGGGCAGCCGGGAGTTTTTCTGCCCGATAGAGCCTTGCGCGGCTGACCGGCAAAGCTCCTGTGCATATTGACCGCGACGGGAGCAGCAGAGCTCCATCGCGGCATCTCAAAACCCAATCAGCGGTACGGCGAATCGATCGCGATGTTGCGGGCGATTTCGCGCTCCCACCGGTCGCCGTTATCGAGAAGGCGCGCCTTGTCGAAATAGAGCTCTTCGCGGGTTTCCGTCGCAAATTCGAAATTCGGGCCTTCGACGATCGCGTCGACCGGGCAGGCTTCCTGGCAGAAGCCGCAATAGATGCACTTCACCATGTCGATGTCGTAGCGCACCGTGCGGCGCGTGCCGTCGTTGCGGCGCGGACCGGCCTCGATGGTGATCGCCTGGGCAGGACAGATCGCCTCGCAGAGCTTGCAGGCGATGCAGCGTTCCTCGCCGTTCGGATAACGGCGCAGCGCGTGCTCGCCGCGGAAGCGCGGGGAGACCGGACCCTTTTCGAAGGGATAGTTGATCGTCGCCTTCTGGCGGAAGAAATAGCGCATCGACAGAAAGAACGCGCCGAAGAATTCCTTGAGGAATAGCGAGCTGATGGAGCTGGACAAGCTTCCCATCTTCAACCTCCAATTTTGCCGGAAACGAGAGCTGGCATCATCATGCCCAACCCATCAGCTTCAGCACGAATGCAACGATGATGACCATGGCGAGCGACAGCGGCAGGAAGACCTTCCAGCCGAGGCGCATGAGCTGGTCGTAGCGGTAGCGCGGGACGAAAGCCTTGACCATCGCGAACATGAAGAACACGAAGCAGGCCTTCAGCATGAACCAGATGATGCCGGGAACCCAGTTGAGGATCCAGATATCGACCGGAGGCAGCCAGCCGCCGAGGAACAGGATCGTCGTCAGCGAGCACATCAGGCAGACGGCCGCATATTCGCCGAGCATGAACATCATGTATGGCGAGGAGCCATATTCGACCATGAAGCCGGCGACGAGTTCCGATTCGGCTTCCGGAAGGTCGAACGGCGGACGGTTCGTCTCGGCAAGCGCCGAAATGAAGAAGATGATGAACATCGGGAACAGCGACAGCCAGTGCCAGTCGAGGAACGACGCCGGCAGGCCGAGCATGGTGCCGAGGCCGGTATGCTGGGCATTGACGATATCGGTCAGGTTCAGCGAACCGACGCAGAGAAGCACGGTGACGATGACGAAGCCGATCGAGACTTCATAGGAGACCATCTGCGCCGCCGAGCGCAGCGCACCGAGGAACGGATACTTCGAATTCGAAGCCCAGCCGCCCATGATGATGCCGTAGACCTCAAGCGAGGAGATCGCGAAGATATAGAGGATGCCGACATTGATGTTGGCGATCACCCATCCGTCGGCGAGCGGCACCACCGCCCAGGTGGACAGCGCCAGCAGCACGGTTACCAGCGGGGCCAGCAGGAACACCGCCTTGTTGGCGCCGGCCGGAATGATAGGCTCCTTGAAGACGAACTTCAGAAGGTCGGCAAAGGACTGGAACAGGCCGAAGGGGCCGACGACGTTCGGGCCGCGGCGCAACTGCACGGCCGCCCAGATTTTGCGGTCGGCGAGCAGCACGTAGGCGATGAAGACGAGCAGGCAAACGAGAAGCAGCAGCGACTGACCGATCATGATGATCGCCGGCCAGACATAGGTCGAAAAGAAAGAATCCATAGTCCCCTGCCCTTACTCTGCCGCGACTTTGAAGTTGTTGCGGGCCAATGCCGAGCACTCGGCCATGACAGCCGAGGCGCGCGCGATCGGGTTCGTCAAATAGAAGTCTTTCACCGGCGACGCAAACCCTGACTTGTTCATCTTGCCGGCTTTTTTCGCGACTGCGGCAATTTGGGCGCTATCGGTTTCGGCGATCTCGTCGATGGCGGCGAAATGCGGGAAAGCGGCATAGAGCCGGACGCGCAATTCGCTCAGCGAATCGAAGGGAAGCTTCTTGCCGAGCACGTCGGAAAGGGCGCGGATGATTGCCCAGTCCTCGCGGGCGTCACCCGGCGCAAAGCCTGCGCGGCTGCCCATCTGGACGCGGCCTTCGGTGTTGACCCAGGTGCCGGACTTTTCGGTATAGGCTGCGGCCGGCAGGATGACGTCGGCATGGTGCGCGCCGTTATCGCCGTGCGAACCGATATAGACGGTGAGCTTGGCCTTCTTGGCGGTGAAGTCGAGTTCGTCGGCACCGAGCAGGAAGAGCACATCCATTGCCGTCAGCATTTCGGCGGCGTTGACGCCCGCAGCACCCGGCACGAAGCCGAGGTCGAGGCCGCCGACGCGGGACGCTGCGGTATGAAGGACGGCAAAGCCGTTCCAGCCTTCGGCAACAGCGCCGACCGAACCGGCAAGCTTGGCGGCACTGGCGAGAACGCCGGCGCCATCGGTGCGCGACAGCGCGCCCTGGCCGATGATGATCATCGGCTTGGCGGCGTTCTTCAAGACGTCGGCGAAGGCGTGGCCGCCATCGACCAGATCCTTCAGCGTGTCGGGACCGCTGCCGAGGTAATCATAGCTGTAACGCAGTTCGCCCGGCTCGCCGATCACGCCGATCGGGAACTTGCCGCGGCGCCAGCGCTTGCGGATGCGGGCGTTGAGGATCGCCGCCTCGAAGCGCGGATTGGCGCCGATAATCAGCAGCGCGTCGGCCTGGTCGATGCCTGATATCGTCGGGTTGAAGAGGTAGCTGGCGCGGCCGAGCGACGGATCGAGTGCCGTCCCATCCTGGCGACAGTCGAGATTGGTCGATCCCAGCGACTTCACCAGTTCGGAGAGCGCATACATTTCCTCGACCGAAGCGAGGTCGCCCGCGATCGCACCGATCTTGTCACCCGAGGTGGCGCCGACGGCGGCCTTGATCGCGCCGAAGGCTTCGGCCCAGGTCGCCGGCTGCAGGCGGCCGTCGCGGCGGACATAAGGCCGGTCGAGGCGCTGGGTCTTCAGGCCGTCCCAGATGAAACGGCTCTTGTCGGAAATCCACTCTTCGTTGATCGCCTCGTTGACACGCGGCAGGACGCGCATGACCTCACGGCCGCGGGTGTCGACACGGATCGCCGAACCGACGGCATCCATGACGTCGATCGATTCGGTCTTGTTCAATTCCCACGGACGGGCGGTGAAGGCGAAGGGCTTGGAGGTGAGCGCGCCGACCGGGCAAAGGTCGACGACGTTGCCCTGCAGCTCGGAGGTCATCGCCTGCTCGAGATAGGTGGTGATTTCGGCATCCTCGCCGCGGCCGATCAGGCCGAGTTCGGAAATGCCGGCGACTTCGGTGGTGAAGCGGACGCAGCGCGTGCAGTGGATGCAGCGGTTCATCACCGTCTTGACCAGCGGGCCGATATATTTGTCTTCGACGGCGCGCTTGTCTTCCTGATAGCGCGAGGTGTCGATGCCGAAGGCCATCGCCTGGTCCTGCAGGTCGCATTCGCCGCCCTGGTCGCAGATCGGGCAATCGAGCGGATGGTTGATCAGCAGGAATTCCATCACACCTTCGCGGGCCTTCTTGACCATCGGGGTGTTGGTGAAGACCTCGGGCAGTTCGCCGTTCGGGCCGCCGCGGATGTCGCGTACGCTCATGGCGCAGGAAGCCTGCGGCTTCGGCGGGCCGCCCTTCACTTCGACAAGGCACATGCGGCAGTTGCCGGCAACCGACAGGCGCTCGTGGAAGCAGAAGCGCGGAACCTCGGCGCCGGCATCCTCGCACGCCTGCAACAGCGTGAAATGATCCGGAACTTCGATCTCGTTGCCGTCAATCTTCAGTTTTGCCATCGTCGCTCAGTCCTGTTTCCCGTTTGCCTGATGACGGCAAACAAACCTATTTTTGCAACAGTCTCATTGCCAAGCCGGATCTTTCGTCCTGCCGACAGTGGATGTCGCCCAAATTCTCTATCGCGCGTTCCAGGTCCGGAACCCGCACCGGCATCTGCAGCTTGAGGCCCCCGCCCGTCCGCCGATCTGCCCTTATTTCCGGCCGATTGATCCGGCCGGACAGTTCATTTCTTTCTACGGCCCCGTCCTGCCAGAACTTTCGCCTGGCCAGTCCAGTCGTCGCGGCCGATGCGGCCGTTGAAACCGAGTTCGGCATCGAGCTTGACGATTTCCTCGTCGCTCCAGGCGGCAATCTCGGCGAAGCTGCGAATGCCCTTGCCGTTCAGCACCTGCTCGAGTTTCGGCCCGATGCCGGCGATCAGCTTGAGATCGTCGGCCTTTCTGGTCCGTACAACCGGCTTGGCCTTGACGGCGGGCTGCGGCTGGTTTGCCGGCGCCGGCTCGCTGACCGGCCTGACGACTGTCAGCCTCGGCCCTGCCCTCTTCTCGGCCGCCGGCCTGGCGTCAGCCTTGACGGGCGGGCGAATATTCTCCGGCCGGATCTCGACGTCGGGCGCCAGCGTATCCGGCGGCGTATCGTCGAGGGCGGCGGCGAGCTTGCCGGTCGTTTCCAGCGCGCTCTGGAAGGCGCCGAAAAAGGCGCCCGCCATCTGGGTCGACAAACCGAAGCCGATCGCGGTCGCGGCGGCAAAGGCTGCAGCGGGTTGCGCCATCAGCGGATGCACCGGCATTGCCCGCGCATTTTCCAGCATCTCGGCAGCAAGCCGGCCAAAGCCGGCCGCGAAATCGGCTGCCTCTTCCTTCTTCCTGCCTTCGGCGAGAATCCTCGCCTGAGATGCCTTGTCCGCCATGATTATTCAGCCGCCTCCAGAACCGCGCCGTGATCGAGGGCGCTTGCCGTATACTGGTCGATGCGCTTTTCGATCTCGGGACGGAAGTTACGGATCAGACCCTGCACCGGCCATGCGGCGGCGTCGCCGAGCGCGCAGATGGTGTGGCCTTCGATTTGTTTCGTCACCTGGAACAGCATGTCGATTTCGCGCTTCTGGGCATTGCCCTTGGCCATGCGCTCCATCACGCGCCACATCCAGCCGGTGCCTTCGCGGCAGGGCGTGCACTGGCCGCAGCTCTCATGCTTGAAGAACGCGGAGATGCGGGCGATCGCCTTGATGACGTCGGTGGACTTGTCCATGACGATCGCGGCGGCCGTGCCGAAGGAGGAGCCGACGCCGCGCAGGCCGTCGAAATCCATCGGGCAGTCGATAATGTCCTTGGCCGGAACGATCGGGCAGGATGCGCCGCCCGGAATGACGGCGAGCAGATTGTCCCAGCCGCCGCGGATGCCGCCAGCATGGCGGTCGACCAGCTCGCGGAAGGTGATGCCCATTTCCTCTTCGACCGTGCATGGCTTGTTGACGTGGCCGGAGAGCATGAAGAGCTTGGTGCCGACATTGTTCGGACGGCCGATGGCCGAGAACCAGCCGGCGCCGCGGCGCAGGATGGTTGGGGCAACGGCAATCGATTCGACGTTGTTGACGGTCGTCGGGCAGCCGTAGAGGCCCATATTGGCCGGGAATGGCGGCTTCAGGCGCGGCTGGCCCTTCTTGCCTTCCAGGCTTTCGAGCAGCGCGGTTTCCTCGCCGCAGATATAGGCGCCGGCGCCGTGATGGACGAAAATGTCCATGTCCCAGCCAAGCTTGTTGTTCTTGCCGAGCAGGCCGTAGTCGTAGCACTCGTCGATCGCCGCCTGCAGCGCCTCACGCTCGCGGATATATTCACCGCGCACGTAGATGTAGGCGGCATTCGCGCCCATGGCGAAACTCGCGACGACGCAGCCTTCGATCAGCGTATGCGGATCGTGGCGCATGATGTCGCGGTCCTTGCAGGTTCCGGGCTCCGATTCGTCGGCATTGACGACGAGGTAATGCGGGCGGCCGTCGCTTTCCTTCGGCATGAAGGACCATTTAAGGCCCGTCGGGAAGCCGGCGCCGCCGCGACCGCGCAGACCCGATGCCTTCATCTCGTTGATGATCCAGTCGCGGCCCTTTTCGAGGATCTGCTTGGTGCCGTCCCAGTGGCCGCGGCTCATCGCGCCCTTCAGGGACTTGTCCTTGAGGCCGTATATGTTGGTAAAGATGCGGTCTTTATCTTGTAACATGCTTCACCTCTTACCGCGGCTTCTTGCCGAAGACCTTGATATATTCCGCTTCGCCGCCCTTGGCGAGCGCCTTGGCCTGCTTGACCCAGTCGTCTCGCTCGATGCGGCCGCGGAAGTTCAGGTAGCCGTCGACCCATTCGCGTTCGGCCTTCTTCCAGCTCGCGACCTGCGAGAAGGTGAAGATGCCGATTTCGTTCAGCGTCGCCTCGATCTTCGGGCCGACGCCCGAGATCATCTTAAGATCGTCCGGCGCGGCGGGCTTTTCGATGCCGGACGGACGGTTCTTGTCGGTCAGCGCAGGCTTTGCCGCCGGGGCGGCTTCGGCCTTGACGGGCGCCGGTTCGGCAGCCGCAGTGCCTGATATCGGCTGCTGCTCGGCGGCCTTGGCATTCTTGGCAGCGGCCTTCGGCGCCGTTGCCGGCGTCTTCAAGGCAGCATTGGTCTCGGCATCAGTGCTCTTCGGGCGGGCGGCCTCCGACGGCGGAACCGGGGCGGCGTCGACCGGGGCAGAAATAGTTTCGGCATCGGTCTTCTTGGCGCGTGTCTTTGCCTTCGGCTCTTCCGTCGTCAGCGAGGTCAGGCCGCCTTCGGGTGCCGAGAATATGCGATCGATCTGGGTGCCCGGCTTGATGCTGGCGCCGTTTCCGGCGGCAAAGGTATCGATGATCTCTTCGAGGCGCTCGGGGGTCAGGTCCTCATAGGTGTCCTTGCCGATCATCACCATCGGGGCGTTGACGCAGGCGCCAAGACATTCGACCTCTTCCCAGGACAGCGTGCCCTCGGCATTGCGCTCGAAGGCATGGGCATGGATCTTGCTCTTGCAGACCGACATCAGCGCTTCCGAGCCGCGCAGCATGCAGGGCGTGGTGCCGCAGACCTGGACATGGGCGCGGGTGCCGACGGGATGCAGCTGGAACTGCGTATAGAAGGTCGCGACCTCGAGCACTCTGATATAGGCCATGTCGAGCATGTCGGCGATCTTTTCGATCGCCGCGCGCGTGACCCAGCCGTCCTGCTCCTGCGCCCGCATCAACAGCGGGATGACCGCCGATTGCTGGCGGCCGGCGGGGTATTTCTGGATCGTCTTGTCCGCCCAGACCGCATTTTCATCGCTGAAAGCGAATGCGGCAGGCTGAAATTGATCTTCGGCTAATCGACGAACGGACATTCTTCCTCACGCCTTATCAGTTTAGGGTTCCACACCGCGAAGCGGTCAAAGACTGCATTTCGCAGGCATAGGCCGACTGGTCTTTCTGCATAAATACGACGAATTTGCTGCCATTCGGAATGGCAGCCTTGATCTGATAGCCCTTGGACAAAAGATCGCCCATGGACGTTTGCGCCGCCGGCGGCGTCACTTCCTTATGGCCGAGCGGCGTACCGAGGGTATCGGCCTCCTGAGCCGAAACCCCGGATGCCGCAAGAAGGAGTGCGACGGCAAGCGGCAGACGCTGCATCAGCGGTCCACCTCGCCGAAGACGATGTCGAGCGAGCCGAGAACGGCTGCGACGTCGGCAAGCTGATGGCCGCGGCACATGAAGTCCATCGCCTGCAGATGGGCGTAACCCGGAGCGCGGATCTTGCAGCGATAGGGCTTGTTGGTGCCGTCGGAGACGAGATAGACTCCGAACTCGCCCTTCGGCGCCTCGACGGCGGCGTAAACTTCGCCGGCCGGCACGTGGTAGCCTTCGGTATAGAGCTTGAAGTGGTGGATCAGCGCTTCCATCGAGCGCTTCATCTCGCCGCGCTTCGGCGGTACGACCTTGCCGTCGATCGACGAATAGGGACCGGTCTTGGCATCCGACAGCAGGCGATTGACGCATTGCTTCATGATGCGCACCGATTGGCGCATCTCGATCATGCGGATCAGATAACGGTCGTAGTTGTCGCCGTTCTTGCCGATCGGAATGTCGAATTCGAGATCGGAATAACATTCGTAGGGCTGGGCGCGGCGCAGATCCCAGGCCGCACCCGAACCGCGCACCATGACACCGGAGAAGCCCCAGGCCCAGCAATCCTCCAGCGAGACGACGCCGATATCGACGTTGCGCTGCTTGAAGATGCGGTTGCCGGTCAACAGATTGTCGATGTCGTCGAGCGCCTTCAGGAAAGGATCGCACCAGTCGCCGATATCCTGCACCAACTGTTCCGGCAGGTCCTGATGGACGCCGCCCGGACGAACATAGGCGGCGTGCATGCGCGAGCCGCTGGCGCGCTCGTAGAACACCATCAGCTTTTCACGCTCTTCGAAGCCCCAGAGCGGCGGCGTCAGCGCGCCCACGTCCATAGCCTGCGTCGTGACGTTCAGGAGATGTGAGAGGATGCGGCCGATCTCCGAATAGAGAACGCGGATCAACTGGCCGCGGATCGGGATCTCGATGCCGAGCAGCTTTTCCACCGCCATCGCATAGGCATGCTCCTGGTTCATCGGCGCGACATAGTCGAGGCGATCGAAATAGGGCACGGCCTGCAGATAGGTCTTGGTCTCGATCAGCTTCTCGGTGCCGCGATGCAGCAGGCCGATATGCGGATCAACCCGCTCCACAATTTCGCCGTCAAGCTCCAGGACAAGACGAAGAACGCCGTGCGCCGCCGGATGCTGCGGTCCGAAATTGATGTTGAAGTTGCGGACGTTATGTTCGGTCATGGCGATGCGCTCGCGTTCTCAGATAACCAGTGAATGGCGGACACAAACCCACCAGCCGCCTTAAATTTATTGCTTCGCTTTTTCGTCGCCGGGCAGCACGTAATCCGTGCCTTCCCAAGGCGACATAAAGTCGAAATTGCGGAATTCCTGTTTGAGCTCAACCGGCTCATATACTACGCGTTTTGCCGCGTCGTCGTAACGGACTTCGACGAAACCCGTGGTCGGGAAGTCCTTACGCAGCGGGTGGCCTTCGAAGCCGTAGTCGGTCAGGATGCGGCGCAGGTCCGGATGGCCGGTGAAGAGCACGCCGTACATGTCCCAGGTTTCGCGCTCGAACCAGTCGGCGCCGGGATGAACGGCGCAGGCCGAGGGAACCGGCGTATCCTCGTCGGTTGCGACCTTGACGCGGATGCGCAGGTTCTGCTTCGGCGACAACAGGTGATAGACGACGTCGAAACGCAGCTCGCGCTGCGGCCAGTCGACGCCGCAAATATCGATCAGGTTGACGAAGCCGCATTTGGCGTCGTCGCGCAGGAAGGTCAGCAGCGCGATCAGGTTTTCACCCGTCGCCGTCAGCGTCAGCTCGCCATACTTCATCTGCGATGCGGCGATCAGATTGCCGCGCGCTTCGCCAAGGTAGGACGCAAGCTCAGTCAGGGCTTCACTCATATGCCTAGTCCTTAACCCTTAGCGTTCGATCGTGCCGGTGCGCCGGATCTTCTTCTGCAGCAGAAGCACGCCGTAGAGCAGCGCCTCTGCCGTGGGGGGACAGCCCGGCACATAGATATCGATCGGCACGATGCGGTCGCAACCGCGCACCACCGAATAGGAATAGTGATAGTAACCGCCGCCATTGGCGCAGGAGCCCATCGAGATGACGTAGCGCGGCTCGGGCATCTGGTCGTAGACCTTGCGCAGCGCCGGCGCCATCTTGTTGGTCAGCGTGCCGGCCACGATCATGACGTCGGACTGGCGCGGCGAGGCGCGCGGCGCAAAACCGAAGCGCTCGACGTCATAACGCGGCATCGACAGCTGCATCATTTCGACGGCGCAGCAGGCAAGACCGAAGGTCATCCACATCAGCGAGCCGGTACGGGCCCAGTTGATCAGCTCGTCGGTCGAGGTGACGAGGAAACCCTTGTCGGCGAGCTCGTTGTTGATCTCGCCAAAGAATGCGTCGCTGCTGCCGATCGGCTTGCCGGTGGAGGGATCGATGATCCCCTTCGGCTGCTGGGCGACGAGCGGCTGATTGCTCACAGGGGCTACTCCCATTCCAGGGCTCCCTTTTTCCATTCATAGATAAAGCCGATGGTCAGCACGAAGAGGAAGACCATCATGGACCAGAAGCCGAACCAGCCGATGGCGCCGAAGGAAACGGCCCAGGGGAAGAGGAAGGCGACTTCGAGGTCGAAGATGATAAAGAGGATCGACACGAGGTAGAAACGGATGTCGAACTTCATGCGGGCGTCGTCGAAAGCGTTGAAGCCGCATTCGTAAGCCGAGAGCTTTTCCGAATCGGGCGCTTTGAAGGCGACGGCGAACGGCGCGATAAGCAGCGCCAGGCCGATAACGAGCGCGATAGCAATGAAGATAGCGATCGGAATATAGGAACTGAGCAGTTCAGTCATCATGTTCATCCCTGCTTGCCGGAGGCGCCAGGCGGCGCATTTGGGCAAATGCCCGGCAAGCGAACGTGCGTTGCAACAAGCCGTGGTTAGCGCAGCCGAAGCCCCGGCGCAAGAGATTAACAGAGGCAATTCGACGCGTCGCGCGCGGACATTATCAAGCAGATGCAACGATGTCGCGACAAATCCGCCCAAGCCGCCTGAAGCTGCATGTCTGACCACTGGAAACTGCATGGCTTTGTGAAGAAAATGGCGCGAGTGACGGGGCTCGAACCCGCGACCTCCGGCGTGACAGGCCGGCACTCTAACCGACTGAGCTACACCCGCGCATAGGACCGGCCATTTGCGACCGCGAGGATGAAGAAAACCGGACGAACGACAAATCGCATTTGCGTTCTACAAGACTTGAAATGGCGCGAGTGACGGGGCTCGAACCCGCGACCTCCGGCGTGACAGGCCGGCACTCTAACCGACTGAGCTACACCCGCAATTCATTTCAAGCAGTCCGGATGCCTTCGCACCCTCACCAAAACGGCTGCCCGTTTCGATGAGCGGCTAACTACGGGGTTCGCCTTTTAGTGTCAAGCAGGTTTGGAGACAAAACCATGACAGTCGTTGAATTGTTTCGGCAAGGCCCGCACGGAGCAAGGGAAAAGCCGGCAATTCCGTTTCCGCAGCCGTACCGACGCCCGATCGAAGCCGCCGGCACAGTCGAAGCCGACATGGCCGCCGCCGTCCCCTCCCCTTTATCCACAGCCCCGCCGTGGCCGATCGAGATCGCAGGAGCGCAACCGCCGCCAAAAAAATCAAAAAATCTTCACAAACACTCTTGCGGTTTTGCCGCGATCCGCATAGATCACGGCCACCAACGCGGCAGGCCGATCCGGTTTCGCCAGCGATGGGCGATTAGCTCAGTTGGTAGAGCGCCTCGTTTACACCGAGGATGTCGGGAGTTCGAGTCTCTCATCGCCCACCATTTTTTCCTTAAGTGTCAAATGACAGCTGTCTCAGGCAGACGCCTCGGCTGCTTCGTTACCGTATCTCCCATTCCAATTAGATCCACCAGAGCGCCAGGCAGGTTGCGATACGGCGCCGTCTGAAGGTCAGCTCCACCAAAACGGACTACTCCAGCCGCCGGGCCACCTCCTATTGGGCGAATGGATGGGGGCCGGCAAAAGTGGGAGAATCGCTCCCCGGAAAGTCTCCGCGTTTGGAGGCTTATGACGCCTGGAGGTGTGCCGTGAGGGCTCTCAGCTCCGCATTTACCCTGTGCATCGCGATTGCCCTTTGCACGCCAAGTGCCATCTATGTCAGCCTGCCCGGATACGCCTTCAAGACGAATCCGAAATGCCAGCGCCACGCGCCGAAGACGCAGTTTGATATCAGGTGCGACTGGCCGAGACTGGGCTTCAAGGACTTTACACCGCCGCTTGTGACCGTGCTTGGGATCTGAAGACCTGCTCCGCTTTTGCGAACCATGGCAGCCCGGACGTGTTTGGTCGTCCGATGGCATCCGTGGCTCTGTGACTGCGACGCGGCCAGATGCCTTGGCTGGGAACTCCCCACCAGACTCTATATAGAACTTCGGAATCCCGAAACTGGTGGCGGGATTGAAATCATTGGATGTTTTTTCCTGCCGGCACCGCGCGAAACGCCGCGGATTTCGGATTCCCGAAGCGATGAATTTGGGGATTCCGAAGCGGCAATTCGGAGCGCCCCTCGTGTGTGACGGGCGCGCATCGCCCGCCATTCATCCCTTTGCCAGTTCTTTATCCACCGCCGAAACCAGCCGCGAATCATCCGCCGTCACGTCAGGCGCGAATCGAGCGGCGACTTTGCCGTCGCGGCCGATCAGGAATTTTTCGAAATTCCAGAGGATATCGTCCTTGTCGCCGCCCGATATGCCGTGGGATTTCAGGCGTTCGCGCATCGGGCCGTCGCCTGTGGTCGCCACGCCCGATTTGGTCAATTGGCGGTAAAGCGGGTGCTGGGCATCGCCCTTGACCGAGATCTTCGAGAAAATCGGGAAGGTGACGTCGTAGGTGCTGGTGCAGAAATCGAGGATCTCGGCGTCAGTGCCGGGCTCCTGGCCCTTGAAATCGTTGGCGGGGAAAGCGGCGATGACGAAGCCGCGCTCGCGCTTTTCGCCATAGAGCTTTTCGAGCCCCTCATATTGCGGCGTGAGCCCGCATTTCGAGGCGACATTGACGACCAGCAGCACCCTGCCCTTGTAGTCATTGAGCGTGGTTTCACGACCATCCACAGTCTTGACCGGAATATCCAGCACATTGCCCGTCACGGGAACCTCCAACTTCATGGGAACATGGTCGCCAAACTTAGCGTTATCACCGCCATTGTCATCAGCGGCGGAATCAATTCGGCGTTAGAAGACACCGGTGCGTACCGCCCGCGCACCCGGTTCCGGGATACGCCAAAAGCCAAGAGCTTAAGCGCGTCACGCGAAACAAGTTCGACGCGACGCGCGTTGGCATCCGGGCTTAAATCTATCAGGCGGGAGATGTTTCCTTCACGTCGTCGAGCAGGAAGTGCACGACGATATAGTCCGTCTTGTAATGGCGGCCGCTGTCCGACACGGAATCGACGCTGCCGCCGTCCTTCGGGTGCCAGGCGTGGTAATGGGGATTGGTGGTGATCAGGGTGATGGCCTTGCCATCTTTTTCGCCAAGCCGGAAGCGCATCTCGGCGAGCGGCCAGATGCGCTCATAATCGTCCATGCTGATGCGCGCCTTCAGCGCCTTGCGGTGCAGCGGTGCTTCACCGGCATCGGCGGGCGCTTCCAACACCACCTCCTCGGCTCCGCTGATGATGGCGTTGAATTCTTCAGGCCACATGCGTCTCATGAAATCGCTCCTCCCGGGGCTCTCGTCAGTCCACAGGTGAAACTTAGCGATTTGTTCGAAAGAAGCAAATTCCTGTCATGTGGTTGTCATCGGCCGCGACTGCTCCTACGTTCCCGTCATATCGCATCAGGGCCGCCAGCAGCCCGCAATCCCGAGATCAGAGATGAAAACACGTGAAGACAGGCGGGCGCTTCGGGCGAGCATGCCGCGCACCCCGCTCAGCGCCCATCATATGGAAAACGCCCGCCTGCTGCCGGATCGCGGCGAGTTGCTCTACCGCATCCCGAACGGCGGTATCGGCGTCGAGGTCGGCGCGGCCTTCGGCGAATATACGGCGGAGATCCTGGAAAAGAACCGCCCGGCGCAGCTCTACCTCATCGATCCCTGGTCGATGGATCGCTACAGCTCCGGGCTTGACGCGGTCCACACGAAATTCGCGGCCGAGATCGAAGCGGGCCGGCTGCATCTGATGCAAGGCACATCGCTGGAGAAGCTCGCCGAATTCGAGGACGATTTCCTCGACTGGGCCTATATCGACACCGACCATTCCTTCGAACTCACCTGGCAGGAATTGCTGCTCTGCGAAAAGAAGGTGAAGCGGACGGGGCGCATTGCCGGGCATGATTTCTGCACCGGCAATACGGTCAAGCCGATCGTCTATGGCGTCGTCGAGGCGGTCACCAAATTCTGCAAGGATTACGGCTGGCAATTCGAATTCCTGACGGTCGAATCACATGCGCATTTTTCCTATTGCCTGAAGCGGCTTTGATTCGCCTAAAGCGCGGCGCGATCTTTCAGATTCGCTCGGCCCGCGCTTTGGTTTTTTTGCGCATATCTTTATCGCAAAAACCGCTGCACACTTTTGCGAGACATGCTTAGGCCCTCCCGGAATATTGCGCGTCGCTGACCTGCTCCATCCAGTCGACATGCCTGCCGTCCAGCGCCTCGTGAATGGCGATGTGCGTCAAGGCCGTGTCCGGGGCAGCACCATGCCAATGTTTTTCGCCCGGCGCGAACCAGACCGTGTCGCCGGCGCGGATTTCGTGGATCTCACTGCCCCAGCTTTGGGCGAGGCCCCTGCCTGACGTGACGATCAGCGTCTGGCCGAGCGGATGTGTGTGCCAGGCCGTGCGGGCGCCGGGCTCGAAGGTGACGGAGGTTGCTCTCATCCGGGCCGGCTCGGGCGCCTCCATCAGCGGATCCTGGCGGACGGCGCCGGTGAAATAGTCGGCCGGTGGCTTCATCGAGGGGCTGGAGCCTGCGGATTTGATCTCCATGATCTTTCCTTTTCCATTCATTGCGGTTGAAGCCTTGTAAGCCGACGATATTTCATCGAGGCGACCAATCAAGACCGGATCTGCAATTGCCGCATGATCGCCCGGCTGATAGGCCAATATCTTTCATCACTTACGAAGGATTTTTTTCATGAAACACCATGCTTTCGGCCGCATGCCGTTTACCGTCACCAATGTCGGCTTCGGAGCCTGGCAGATCGGCGGTTCCTGGGGCGATATCAGCGAGGCGGATGGACGCGCGGCGCTGAATGCCGCGCTCGATGCCGGCATGACCTTCATCGATACCGCTGACGTCTATGGCGACGGCCGCTCGGAAAAGATCATCGCAGACGTCTTGAAGACGCGTGGCGGGGCCCGCCCGATGGTTGCCACCAAGGCGGGCCGCCGCCTCAATCCGCATGTGGCGGAAGGCTACAGCAAGGCCAATCTCGAAGGCTTCATCGACCGCAGCCTGACAAATCTTGCCGTCGACAGCCTCGACCTCGTGCAACTGCACTGCCCGCCGCGCGACGTGCTTTACCAGCCCGAAGTCTTCGAGGCTCTCGATGCGCTGCAGCAGGCCGGCAAGATCAAGGGCTACGGCGTCAGCGTCGAAAAGGTCGAGGATGGGCTGAAGGCGATCGAATATCCCGGCGTCGTCAGCATCCAGATCATCTATAATATCTTCCGCCAGCGCCCCGACCACCTGTTCTTCGCCGAAGCACGCCGCAGGAACGTGGCGATCATCGCCCGCGTGCCGCTGGCAAGCGGCCTTCTCTCCGGCAAAATCACCCGCGATACCCACTTCGCCAGCGACGACCACCGGAATTTCAACCGCCACGGCGAAGCCTTCGATGTCGGCGAGACCTTTGCCGGCGTGCCTTTCGAGGTCGGCCTGCAGGCGGTGGAAGAGGTGCGCAGGCTAGTGCCTGCCGGCGCCACGATGGCGGCCTTTGCACTGCGCTGGATCCTGATGGCTGAAGCCGTAACCGTCGTCATCCCCGGCGCCCGCAATGGCGAGCAGGCGAGAACCAACGCTGCCGCCGCCGACCTTGCGCCGCTGTCGGCCGATGTCATGGCGGCAACGCGCGAGATCTACGAGCGGCTGATCGCGCCGCATGTGCATCAGCGCTGGTAAGGCTGGAGCTGCTTGTTTTTGAGGGCTGTGGGAAGCGTCGATGACTCGCACTTGTTAAAGGTCTCAACCCTCTCCTCCTCCATCCGCGGCCTTGAGCCCAGCATTCACCCGCACGCGTGAGAGGCCGCGGCATGGATCCTCGGCTCAAGGCCGAGGATGACGGAGGGTGGGGAGGCGCCTATGCCAAACTCCGACCTCACTGCATCCGCATGCTGTTGAAATTGTACAAACATCACGCCTCCTGCCAGTCGCGTCCTCCCAATCTCCGTCATGCTCGGACTTGATCCGAGCATCCATGCCAAAGCACTCTGCTTGCAAATGTTCTTCAGTCGGATGCCCTCGCCCTTCGCTTTCGAATGCGGACGCCCTACGGATCCTCCGCCTCAAAAAAGCGAGGCCGGGCTTTGGCCCGGCCTCCTTTATCTCTCTATCGCAACTCAGTTCGTAGCAGTCAGATCAACCGGGAAGAACAGAGTCTCGCCGGAGGAATCGCTGACGCCGTCGTTGTCGGTGACGGCGTAGGGTTTGCCTGAGGCGTCGAAGGAAAAGCCTTCGAGCTTGTCGAGCACATAGCCGTTCGTCACGCTCTTCAGTTCGCCGAGGAAGTCGTGGGCTTCGGTCTTCTTGACCACCGGCAGTTCACCGCCGAGCTTGGCGGGTTTCAGTTCCGAGATCGCCACCTTATAGAGCTTTTTCAGCTTGGCGGCATCGCCGACGAGGTTGTCGCGTTCGATGATGTAGACGCTGTCGCCATGAGCCGAAATCTCCGACAGGCCGACCCAGCCGCTTTCCGTCTTGTCGAGCGGATAGCGCACTGCGCCCCATTCCTTCTTCTTCGGATTGTAGGAGACGAGCTTGACGAAGCCCTTCTCATCATCAGCCCACTCGCGCTGGACCGCCATCCAGAGTGTCGCGTCGTCGCCGGTGCCGATAATGGTCACGCCTTCGAAACCGAAGCGGATTTCGTTGGCGGCAAGCTCTTTCGGCAGGGCGATCTCGGCCTTGATGTCGCCCTTGGCGTTGACGTTGTAGAGAGCGTGCGGGACGAGACGCTCGCTGTAGCCTTCCGAGGCGAGCCAGAAGGAGCCGTCGGCGGCAACAGCGATGCCTTCGATGTCGAGCTTCTGGGCCGGGGCGCCGTCACGCTTGACGACGAGAGCGTCGGTGATGACAGCCGGCTTCTTGCTGGCATCGATCGTATAGATCGTCGGCTGCGAGCCGAGAACGCTGTCGCTGACGGCGTAGAGCATGCCCGGCTTGCCCGGAACGGCGGCAAGGCCCGAAAGAGCTGCAAAGCCGATCGGATTGCCGTCCTTGTCGGCGGAGACAATCTGCGGATAAGCCTTTTCACCCTCCCCACGCTCATAAATCATGACATGCGAGCGAGCGCCACCGTCCTTGCCGAGGTCGAGTTCGTTGGCTGTGGCGAAGAGATTGCGTGCAGGAATGGCGATCCCGCCTTCCGGCGAAATCCCCGATGGCAGAAGCTGCACGAGTTCGGGATCGGCGCCGGTATCCCTATAGACGCCGACGACCGAGGCACGCTCGGCGAGCAGAAAGAAATATTGGTCGTCGCCAAACCTGGCGGCTTCGAGGCCTTCCGGCTCGACGCCCTTCGATCCCGAACGGCTTTCCGGATAGTGGCCGATATGGGCGACCGCGCGTTCGAAGGATGCACCCGATTCGTAGAGAAGCTTGCCCGTCTTGTCGAAGATGGTGAAACCGCGCGAGCCACCCTGATAGTCGCCTTCATTGGCGACGACGAGGCGGTTGTCGTCCAGCCATTTCACGGCGTCGGGCTCGCGCGACACGCCCTTCAATTCGCCGGTGAATTTCAAGGCACCGTCCCGCTTGGTGTCGATGCCGGTGAGATCGACGCTGCCGGCGGAGAAATGTGTTTTCACCTGAGCCGTATTGGCGTCGATGATGACGATCTCGTTGTTTTCCTGCAGCGTCAGCGCAATCTCGTTCAGGCCGTTGAAGGCGACGAATTCCGGCTCCGGATCCTCAGGGGCGACGCCGGCGAGACCGGTCAACGCCACGTGCTTGATGGTGCCGCAATCCACAGTGCCGTTCTTCAGCTGGAAGACGACCAGATCGCCGGCCGGCATCTGCGGGATCTTGCCGTCGTTGACCTCTTCGTCGCGCTCGTTTTCGATCGCAATGGCGCCGAGCGTCTTGTCCTTGTTGAGCGCGATCGAATCCGGCTGGCCGCCGAGATCGCAGCTGTTTTCGATCGTCTTCTTCGCCACGTCGACGATCGAAAGGCGGCCCGAGGGCTTCGCCTTGCTTTCGGAGGTGTTGACGGCAACCAGCGCCTTGCCGGCGCTCGAGGTGATCGAGGTCGGTTCGCCGTCCATCATCAGCGCGCCGCCTGATTTCGGCGCCTTGGCGTCGGTAATGTCGATGAAGCCGATCGCGCCGAGCGGGCTGTCGCTATAGATCAGCGTGTTGCCGTCGTCGGTCGCGGTGATGATTTCGGCCGACGTCGCCGAAAGCTTGTCCTTGTCCGCAGGCAGGTTCTCCGCGACCGGGAAAGAGGCGATCCGGTTGAAGACCGGTTCGGCCGCGGCCGGAAAGGCAACGGATGCGAGAAGCACTGCAGCGAGCACTGCTTTGCGCGATGAAATCGTCATGAAATCCCCCATGTGTCGAACATTCGAAACATGAGTTTTCTGCGGGAGCGGCGTGACAGAGGCATGACAGCTGCGACATTTTGCAGCGGATCACCTCAGGCGGGTTTTCGCTCCCGGCGCATCTCGTTTCGCATGATGAAGAGTGAGGCGGAAAGGATGAGGGCCGCACCCAGCCAGAGGTAACCCGCCGGCGCATAACCGAAGAACAGCCAGCCGGCCAGCACATTCAGCGGCAGCTTCAGGTCATCGAAAGGCTGGACGTAGGCGGCATCCGCTGCGGCATAGGCAAGTGTGAGGAAATACTGCGCTGCGGCGGTCAACAGCCCCGCCAGCAGGAACAGGGCAAGGGTTGCACCCGTCGGCACGGCAAAGCCTGCCGCAAGCGCCAGACCGCCGTTTATCGGCGTCAGCAGAACGAGCAGCCAGACGGTGATCGTTTCCGGCCGTTCGATGCCCGTCAGGCTCTTGGTGATCAGCGACGAGGCGCCCCAGAGCAGCGCCGAGAGCACCGGCAGGAGTGCGGCCCAGCCAAAGCCGTCCGACCATGGCTGCAGGATGATCATCGCGCCGGTGAAACCGACTGCGGTCGCCGCCCAGCGGGCCGGGCCGACGCGCTCACCAAGGAAAAGCCGGGCGCCGAGAATGATGAAGAAAGGCGAGGTCATCACCAGTGCGATCGCCTGCCAGATCGGCACCGCGGCAAGACCGGCAACCCAGGCCTCGACGCCGAGTGCGGCAAGGGCGACGCGCGCGAGGTGGCGCCAGGGATAATGCGTCCGCATCGCCGCAAGCCCGAGCCTGCGAAGGAACGGCAACGAAAAGGCGAAGGCGAAGCCATATTGCCAGAAGGCTGCCGAGGCCGAGGGAAAGCCAAGCTTCATCGTCAGCCATTGGATGACGACGTTGAGAAGCGAAAAGGCGATGCCGGCAAGGACCATCCAAAAGGCACCGACGAGGGCGCGGGACGGCTCGACGGCAAGGGAAGTCTGATTCATGTCTTTCATCCAAACTACAGGACCAACATAAATCAGGACGCATGAGCCCCGAACGGGCGAGACAGGTATCCCCTGCCCTTCGCACAGCCGACGCTCATTCTCTTCCATCCGGACTATACCGTCGGCTCCGGAATCGCACCGGATCTGCTGACCCTTCCCCCGCATGGGCGCGGAAGCAGGCGCTCGCGGGCTTGGGCCGAGACCCTCTACCGCCGGTGGGGAGTTTCACCCCGCCCTGAGAACAGAAATCTCGTAGATCAAAGCCGGCGCGACGGCAAGACCTGCCAAAACAAAGCGAGCCCGAATCAAAAAGGGGTCCGGCCAAGCCGAACCCCTCTAAAAATCCTGCACAGCCGGTCTCGTTTACGGCTGGCGGATAATCTTAAATCAGCCGTTGACGGCGTCCTTCAGGCCCTTGCCGGGCGTGAACTTCGGCACGTTGCGAGCCGGAATGTCGACTTCAGCACCCGTCGACGGGTTGCGGCCCTTCGTTGCGGCGCGATGAGAAACGGTGAAGCTGCCGAAACCCGCGAGGCGGATGTCGCCCTTGTTCTTGAGTTCAGCCTGGACAACGTCAAAAACCGCGTCAACAGCGGAAGCCGCGTCAGACTTCGTCAGTCCTGCCTTTTCGGCGACTGCGGACACGAGTTCATTCTTGTTCATGTTTCCACCCCTTTCTAAATGGTATGAAACGACTCAATAGTAAGCTAGGCGCCGAATAGGTTTCATCAGGCCCGCCGGGAACCCAAAAGCCCTGCAAATCAAGGAAAAGCAAGCGCCTCCATGACGTTTTCACAAAAAAGGCTGGCGAAAACGCCAGCCTTTTTTCGTGTTTTGCTCCAATGGGGCATAAATGTGGCCCGGGCCATTCAATGCGCTATGGTTGCGCCTGTCTCATCAAGGCCTTCGACCGAAGTGATGACAGGCGTTTCCACCGTGCCGTCCCATTCGATCGGCTCCGGCCGCCGGATCAGCGCATGCTTGATCACCTCGCCCATGCGGGAGACCGGGATGATCTCCATGCTGTTCTTCACGTTATCAGGAATCTCCGCCAGGTCCTTGGCGTTTTCTTCCGGAATCAGCACCTTCTTGATGCCGCCGCGAAGCGCTGCGAGCAGCTTTTCCTTGAGACCGCCGATCGGCAGCACCCGGCCGCGAAGGGTGATTTCACCGGTCATGGCCACATGCCTGTTGACCGGGATGCCGGTCATGATCGAGACGATGGCGGTCGCCATGGCGACGCCGGCCGAGGGGCCATCCTTCGGCGTCGCGCCTTCCGGCACGTGCACGTGGATGTCGCTCTTATCGAAGCGCGGCGGCTCGATGCCGAAATCGACAGCGCGCGAGCGGACATAGGAGGCCGCTGCCGAGATCGATTCCTTCATAACGTCCTTCAGATTGCCGGTGACCGTCATGCGGCCCTTGCCCGGCATCATCACGCCTTCGATGGTCAGCAGCTCGCCGCCGACTTCCGTCCAGGCAAGACCGGTGACAACGCCGACCTGATCCTCGCCCTCGGCTTCGCCGTGGCGGAAGCGCGGAACGCCCAGATAGTCGGAGATGTTGGCGGCCGTCACGTGAACGGACTTCGTCTTGCCCTTGATGATCTCGGTGACCGCCTTGCGAGCGAGCTTCATCAATTCGCGTTCGAAGCTGCGCACACCAGCCTCACGAGTGTACTGCTGGCTGATCGCCATCAGGGCGTCGTCACTGACCGAGAATTCTTCCGGCTGCAACGCATGTTCCTTGATGGCCTTCGGCAGCAGATGCCGCTTGGCGATCTCGCGCTTTTCGTCTTCGGTGTAGCCGGCGATACGGATGATTTCCATGCGGTCCATCAGGGGTGCCGGAATATTCAGCGTATTCGCCGTCGTGATGAACATCACGTCCGACAGGTCGTATTCGACTTCCAGATAGTGGTCCATGAAGGTCGAATTCTGAGCCGGATCGAGGACCTCGAGCAGGGCCGAAGACGGGTCGCCGCGATAATCCTGGCCGAGCTTGTCGATCTCGTCGAGCAGGAAGAGCGGGTTGGACTTCTTCGCCTTCTTCATCGACTGGATGACCTTGCCGGGCATCGAGCCGATATAGGTGCGGCGGTGACCGCGGATTTCGGCTTCGTCGCGAACGCCGCCAAGCGCCATGCGGACATACTCACGGCCGGTCGCCTTGGCGATCGACTGGGCGAGCGAGGTCTTGCCGACGCCCGGAGGGCCGACCAGGCACAGAATCGGGCCCTTGATCTTGGTGGCGCGGGCCTGCACGGCCAGATATTCGACGATGCGCTCCTTGACCTTGTCGAGACCGAAGTGATCGGCTTCGAGGATCTTCTCGGCATTGTTGAGATCGGCCTTGATCTTCGACTTCTTGCCCCAGGGAATACCCAGCAGCCAGTCCAGATAATTGCGCACGACGGTGGCTTCCGCCGACATCGGGCTCATCTGGCGCAGCTTCTTCAGCTCCGCATCGGCCTTCTCACGGGCTTCCTTGGACAGCTTGGTCTTGGCGATGCGCTCTTCCAGTTCGCTCATCTCGTCGCGGCCTTCTTCGCCGTCGCCGAGTTCCTTCTGGATCGCCTTCATCTGTTCGTTCAGGTAGTACTCGCGCTGGGTCTTCTCCATCTGGCGCTTGACGCGCGAGCGGATGCGCTTTTCGACCTGCAGGACCGAGATCTCGCCTTCCATGAAGCCGAGGGCCTTTTCCAAGCGAGCCTTGACGCTGGTGGTTTCCAGCATCTCCTGCTTCTCGGTGATCTTGATCGACAGATGCGAGGCGACCGTATCGGCGAGCTTGGAATAGTCGTCGATCTGGCTGGCTGCGCCGACCACTTCAGGCGAAATCTTCTTGTTGAGCTTCACATAGCTCTCGAATTCGGAAACGACCGAACGCGACAAGGCTTCCAGTTCCACCGGATCGTCATGCGGTTCCTCGAGCACATGGCCGAGCGCCTCATAGAAATCCTCGCGGCTGGTATAGGTGTCGATCTCGGCGCGGGCGCGGCCTTCGACCAGAACCTTGACGGTGCCGTCGGGCAGCTTCAGGAGCTGCAACACGTTCGCCACGGTGCCGACGCTGTGGATCGCGGAAGGATCCGGATCGTCGTCACTGGCGTTGATCTGCGTCACCAGCATGATCTGCTTGTCGGAACCCATGACCTCTTCGAGCGCACGGATCGACTTTTCCCGTCCGACGAACAGCGGCACGATCATATGCGGGAAAACCACGATGTCGCGCAAGGGCAGAACAGGGTAGGCAGTACTGCTCGCTACAGACGTTTTCTTCGTCATTTTTAAGTCCTTTCCATCGTCCCGTTGCCGGGCTCTCTGCACGGCCGCTTGGGACCGGCCGGCACTCTCACTTGGCTCTACAAGTGGAGGTCCTGACTACGCTTTTCAAGCCACGCTAACGCCCGCGTTCCCCGGATGTGACGGCTTTATTACAACGGAACGCCAACACTATGAAGTGCGTGGCTGGACCGGCGCTTACCACTTCCGACCCGGCTAAAATACAAACACCAGCAATAGGCTTACGGAATCACCGCATCATTGCCAAGCACTCTACCTTACGCAACATCGGCCCTTGCGAAACATCGGCAAAGTCAATTTCGGTCCCCACCGGCAAAATACTAACAGCGCCTTGCATGGTTTTTCAAATAGAAAGGGGCTCGCCTATGGCAAGCCCCTCAAAATAATCGTGCGAAAGTCTCAAGGTCACGCCGAAGCGTTGGCCTTTTCTTCCTGACGATCGGCATAGATGTAGAGCGGACGAGCCGAACCGCGCACCACTTCCTCGGAGATGACCACTTCACGCACGCCTTCCAGCGTCGGCAGTTCGAACATCGTGTCGAGCAGGATCTTCTCCATGATCGAACGAAGGCCGCGGGCGCCGGTCTTACGAACGATCGCCTTGCGGGCGATTTCGCGCAGCGCATCCTCGTGGAAGGTCAGTTCGACGTCTTCCATCTCGAACAGGCGCTGATACTGCTTGATCAGCGCATTCTTCGGCTCGGACAGGATCTGGATCAGCGCGTCCTCGTCGAGATCCTCAAGCGTCGCCAGAACCGGCAGACGGCCGATGAATTCGGGGATGAGGCCGAACTTGACCAGGTCTTCCGGCTCCAGTTCGCGCAGGACTTCGCCGACGCGGCGGTCGTCCTGGGCCTTGACGGTCGCGCCGAAGCCGATCGAGGTCTTCTCGCCGCGGGCGGAGATGATCTTGTCGAGACCGGCGAAGGCGCCACCGCAGATGAACAGGATGTTCGTCGTGTCGACCTGCAGGAATTCCTGCTGCGGGTGCTTGCGGCCGCCCTGCGGCGGGACGGAAGCGACCGTGCCTTCCATGATCTTCAGAAACGCCTGCTGCACGCCCTCGCCCGAGACATCGCGAGTGATCGACGGGTTGCCGGACTTGCGGGAAATCTTGTCGACTTCGTCGATGTAGACGATGCCGCGCTGGGCACGCTCGACATTGTAGTCGGCCGCCTGCAGGAGCTTCAGGATGATGTTTTCGACATCTTCACCGACGTAACCAGCCTCGGTCAGCGTCGTCGCATCGGCCATGGTGAAGGGAACGTCGATGATGCGGGCAAGCGTCTGAGCAAGATAGGTCTTGCCGCAGCCGGTGGGGCCGACGAGCATGATGTTCGACTTCGCCAGCTCGACTTCGCCGTTCTTGGAGGCATGCGCCAGGCGCTTGTAATGATTATGAACGGCAACCGACAGGATTTTCTTCGCCTGCCGCTGGCCGATGACGTATTCGTCGAGGACCTTGATGATGTCCTGGGGCGTCGGAACGCCGTCGCGGGACTTGACCATCGAGGACTTGTTCTCCTCGCGGATGATGTCCATGCACAATTCGACGCATTCATCGCAGATGAAGACGGTCGGTCCGGCAATCAGTTTCCGGACTTCGTGCTGGCTCTTACCGCAGAACGAACAATAAAGCGTGTTCTTGGAGTCGCCGCCGTTGCTGCCGCTGACCTTGCTCATATCACTTTCCTTCCAGCACGCCGCATTTCAAGGCGAAATCGCGGTCCACTCTATCAGCTCCTGGCGGCACTCCGTTTCCGGAGCCTTTGCCGAGAAGGGCTTCAGGGGCTACGAACCGGCTCCCAATCAACCATGTCCGGGTTCCGGCGGCAACGAATTCCCCTTCGAATGCCGAATGCTATGTCATAAAAATTCAACATAGCATTAATAGTTACTATTAGCGTCTTCGTCGCCAGTTGAAAGCCTTGTTCGATCACAAATGAGATAGAACTGTGGCGAGGAAAACACCATCCCAATTAATTACTAGGCCTGCTCGCCTTCCATTTCGAGGCGCGACGTCAGAACCTTGTCGATGACGCCCCAGCCCTGGGCTTCGTCCGCATCCATGAAATGGTCACGATCGAGCGTCTTTTCAACTTCCTCATAGGTGCGGCCAGTGTGCTTGACGTAGACCTCGTTGAGGCGGCGCTTCATCTTGAGGATGTCGCGGGCGTGGCGCTCGATGTCCGAAGCCTGGCCCTGGAAGCCGCCGGAAGGCTGATGCACCATGATGCGGGAATTCGGGGTGGCGAAGCGCATGTCCTTGTGGCCGGCAGCCAGAAGCAGCGAGCCCATGGAGGCGGCCTGGCCGATGCAGAGCGTCGAAACCGCGGGCTTGATGAACTGCATCGTGTCGTAGATCGCCATACCGGCAGTGACGACGCCGCCCGGCGAATTGATGTAGAGGGCGATTTCCTTCTTCGGGTTTTCTGCCTCGAGGAAAAGAAGCTGAGCGCAGACAAGCGTCGCCATGTGGTCTTCGACGGCACCCGTCAGGAAGATGATGCGTTCCTTCAACAGGCGGGAATAGATGTCGTAGGAGCGTTCACCGCGGTTGGTCTGTTCCACGACCATCGGCACGAGGGCCATTGCGGTATCGACTGGGTTTCTCATGTGCGTCCTTTGTCAACGTCTCGCCGGCCGGCGCCGGGAATCAAAGAAAATGTCTTATCCCTACATAGAGTGTCCCGGCCCTCCTCTTCAAGACACGCATTGGGATAACGTTAAGAAGGCGGGGCAAGGCGGCCGTTCCGAGCCTCTTTCCTCCAAACGCCGGTCGACGGCGAGCCCTCAGCGCCGTCTCCCCCGGCTTTTCTCCGTGACAAGATGAAGGAAGCCTTACTCCATTCGACGATGCTCACACACGTTTACCCGACGGAAAGCCTACCGGCAGATATCCGCCGAAAACCATGCCGCAGTGCGGCAACATTAAGGAAGTGGCGAACTTCCTCGGCAAGGATGCGACCCAACAGACAGGCCTAATCAGGGCCGACAGACAAAGGCCCAACAGACAAGGGCCCGACAAACAGGGGCCGACAGGCAAGGGGTTGCTGCCGTGTTCAATATCGCTACAGGTCTCGCCATCTGGTGTTCGGAGGCCATGACGCTCGCTTTGGTGCTGTTCGTCGCCTGGCGCCACAATGTCCGGAACGAGGCCTATCTCTATTGGGGCCTCGGCTTCCTTTTGACCGGCATCGGCTTTGCGATGATCGCGCTGCGCGGCCAGGTGCCGAGCGTGCTGTCCATCGAGATCGGCAATGCCATTGCGCTGCTCGGCCAGAGCGCCTGGGTGGCAGGTTTTCTGGCGCTCGACCGCAAGCGGATCGAATGGTGGGCGCTGCTGCCGCCGGCGATCTGGCTGGCCGGGGTCTTCCTGCCGTGGGTCAACAACGATTATTCAAACCGGGTGGTGCTCTACAACCTCGCTTCGGCGACGGGTGCGACGGCGCTGGCGCTTGCGGTTGCCGCGGGCGACATGCGCCGCGAGCGCACCCGGGTCAAGCTGATGGGCGTCTTCGTCATCCAGGGCTGCCTTTGCTTCGGCTCGGCGCTGACGATGGCGCTGACCCTGCCGAGCGATATCGAGGCAACCAACCTCGGCGGCGCCTCAGCCATGGCAAGCGCCTTCCTGCTGACCATTGCCTTCGCCTTCACCTGCCGGCTGATCATGGAACGCTCCGAACGGCACCTGCGCGCCCTCACCCTGACCGATTCGCTGACGGGCGTCCTCAATCGCCGCGGTCTGCTCGGCTATTTCGGCGCCATCCAGGAAAAGGCTCATGACGACCAGCGCCAGGTCGCGGTGATGCTCTTCGATCTCGACCATTTCAAGCGCGTTAACGACCGTTTCGGCCACCAGTCCGGCGATGCCGTGCTGACCGCCTTCGCGCGGATGGCCCGCCAGTATATTCCGAACAATATCTTCGGCCGTATGGGCGGCGAAGAATTCGCAGCCTTCGCCGCCGTCGCCGACCAGACGGAAGCCGAAGCGATCGCCGAAGCGATCCGCACCGAATTCTGCCGTCTTCCCATCAGCACCGGCGAGGCGATCGTTCCGGCCACCGTCAGCATCGGCATCGCGCTCGCCGCCTCGATCGACGCCAATATCGACAAGCTGATCTCGGCTGCCGACCGGGCGCTCTATGCGGCGAAGGGCGCCGGGCGCAACTGCACGGTCACCTTCGGCGAAGCGGAGGCCGCAGCCCCGGCACCGGCGACGCCGAGCAGCACCGCCGGCGAACTCGTGCCGACGGTCGACGATCAGGTCGAGGCTTTGCGGCGCATGGGCACGCTGTCGCGCGCCGGATAACTCAAGATCCGGAAACCGGAATCGATTCTCGGGGTTGTGAGCAAATCCTCAAGTGATAGAGCATCCGACCGCGCGAGCCCTGGACGCGCGGTCGAGAACGCCCCTGCCCCGACATCTTTTCGAGGTCCGGCAAATCCGCTAAGCCTCGGGGCATGATGATACCGCCCTTTCTTTCGATCGACCCTGCCCGCCGCCACGTCTCGCTCGACGCCCGCAATCCTGATTTCTACAGCAATCCGAATGCCGTCTATGCCGCGCTTCACGCCCATTGCCCGACATTCTACTGGAGCGAGCAGAAACAATGGTTCTTCACCGGCTACGACCAGGTGAACGGACTGCTGCGCGACCGCCGCTTCGGCCGGCAGATCCTGCATATCGCCAGCCGCGAGGAGCTCGGCCTTGCCGAGCCGATGCCGCATCTTGCCAGTTTCGATCTCTCGGAACGTTATTCCCTGCTCGAACTCGAACCGCCGGAGCACACGCGGCTGCGCACGCTCGTCAACCGCGCCTTCGTCTCGCGCCATGTCGAGAAGATGAAACCGGAGCTTGCCGAACTCGCCAACCGGCTGATCGACGGCTTTGCGGAGAAGGGCGAGGTCGAGCTGCTCTCTGCCTTTGCCGACATCATCCCGGTGACGATGATCGCCCGGATGATCGGCATTCCCGAGGAGATGGGACCGCAGTTGCTCGCCTGGTCGCACGCCTATGTCCGCATGTACATGTTCGGCCGCACGCGCGAACAGGAGGACGAGGCCGAACGGGCGGCGAAGGAATTTTCCGACTATGTCAGGACTGTCATCGCCGAGCGCCGCGCCGAGCCGCGCGACGACCTGCTGACCCACATGATCCATACCGAGCATAAGGGCCAGTATCTGAGCGAGGAGGAGCTGATCTCGACGACGATCGTGCTGCTCAACGCCGGGCACGAGGCGACCGTGCATCAGATCGGCAATTCGGTGCGCACCATCCTCGACAGCGGCGCAGATCCGGCGGAACTCTTCCGCGACGAAGCAGCGACGGAGCGCACTGTCGAGGAAACCTTGCGCATCTGCGCGCCGGTCCACATCTTCCAGCGCTGGGCGCTCGAGCCGGCCGAAATCGACGGCGTCTCCTTCCAGCGCGGCGACAAGGTCAGCCTCATTCTCGCCGCCGCCAATCTCGACCCGGCGAAATTCACCGATCCCCTCACCTTCCGCCCCGACCGCAACGAGGCGGCGAACCTCTCCTTCGGCGCCGGCATCCATTTCTGCATCGGCGCACCGCTGGCGCGGCTGGAGCTCAATGTCGTGCTGCCGATCCTGTTTGCAAGGCTTGCCGGCCTGAGGCTGGCAACGACGCCTGACGTCAAGGATGTCTACCATTTCCACGGGCTCGACCGGCTGGATCTGCAGTGGTGATCCCGGGATCGCAGATCAGCCGTAGCGGCCGGTGATATAATCTTCCGTGCGCTTGACCTTCGGCGACTGGAAGATTTGTGCGGTCGGGCCGTATTCGATCAGCTCTCCGAGATACATGAAGGCGGTATTTTCGGAGATGCGGCTTGCCTGCTGCATATTGTGGGTGACGATGACGATCGTGAACTCGGCCTTCAGCTGCGCGACCAGCTCTTCCACCTTGGCGGTCGAGATCGGATCGAGGGCAGAGGTCGGCTCGTCGAGAAGCAGGACCTCCGGGCGCAGCGCCACGCCGCGGGCGATGCAGAGACGCTGCTGCTGACCGCCGGAAAGACCGAGGCCGCTGCCCTTCAGCTTGTCCTTGACCTCATCCCAGAGGGCGGCCTGACGCAGCGCCTGCTCGACGCGGACGTCCATCTCGGCCTTGCCGAGGCGCTCGTGATGGCGAATGCCGTAGGCGATGTTGTCGTAGATCGACATCGGGAACGGCACCGGCTTCTGGAACACCATGCCGACGCGGGCGCGCAGCTCGTTCATCGAAAAGCCAGGGTCGAGGATATTCTTGCCGTCGAGCTTGATCGAGCCGGTGGCACGCATCTTCGGATAGAGCATGTAGATGCGGTTGAGGATGCGCAGCAGCGTGGACTTACCGCAGCCGGACGGGCCGATCAGGGCCGAGACCTGACGCTCGGGGAAGTTCAGGCTCACATCCCTGATCGCATGGGCGTCGCCGTAATAGAAATTGACCTTCTCCAGCACGATCTTGTCTTTGGCCAGGTGTTTTTCCGCCTTGCCGGCGGCATCGAAAGTGTCTGCGGACTGAAGCATCATTTCCCACCTTTTCGGTTCAGGACGGAGCGCGAGACGACGCTCAGGATCAAAACGACGGCGGTCATCACGAAGGCACCGGCCCAGGCGAGATTCTGCCATTGCTCATAGGGGCTCATAGCGAACTGGAAGATGACGACGGGAATGTTCGCCATCGGCTGTGACATATCGAGGCTCCAATACTGGTTATTCAGAGCCGTAAAGAGCAGCGGCGCCGTTTCGCCGGAAATGCGGGCGATCGCCAGCAGGATACCGGTCAGAATGCCGGTGGAAGCGGCGCGATAAAGCACGTTGACCGTCACCTTCCAGCGCGGGATGCCGAGCGACAATGCCGCCTCGCGCATGACATCGGGAACCAGACGCAGCATCTCGTCTGTCGTGCGCACGACGACCGGCAGGAAGATGAAGGCAAGCGCGATGCCGCCGGCAAAGCCGGAGAAGCGTGACGTCGGACGCACGACCAGCTCGTAGACGAACAGGCCGATGATGATCGACGGTGCGGAGAGCAGGATATCGTTGACGAAGCGAATTGCCTCGCCAAGCTTTTTGCCGCGGCTGAACTCCGACAGATAGGTGCCGGCCAGGACGCCGATCGGCGTGCCGATGACGACGGCGAGGGCGACCATCAGCAGGCTGCCCATGAAGGCGTTGGCGAGGCCGCCGCCGTCTTCGCCGGGCGGCGGCGTCATTTCGGTGATGAGACCGGGGCTGAGTGCGGACAGGCCGTGTATCAGCGTCGTCCAGAGGATCCAGACCAGAAAGACCAGGCCGAGCACGGTCGCGAAGCCGCAAAACGTCAGCGCAATTGCGCTGCGGATCTGGCGGCGGCGGTAAAGGGAACCGGAATAGCTGGCCATATTACTCGCCTCTCTGCTTTGCCATGCGCACCAGCATAAGCTTGGCGGCCGCCAGAACGATGAAGGTGACGACAAAGAGGATGAGGCCGAGAGCTGCGAGCGACGACCGGTAGAGATCGTCCGACGCCTCGGCGAACTCGTTGGCGAGCGTGGCGGCGATCGAGGTGCCGGGCTCCATCAGCGACACGGCGATATTGTGGGTGTTGCCGAGCACGAAGGTCACCGCCATCGTCTCGCCGAGCGCGCGGCCGAGACCGAGGAAGATGCCGCCGACGACGGCGGTGCGGGTATGCGGGATGACGATGTCGCGCACCACCTCCCACTTGGTCGAACCCAGCGCATAGGCCGATTCCTTCAGCTGCGCGGGGACGACCAGGAAGACGTCGCGCATGACCGAGGAGATGAAGGGGATGATCATGATCGCCAGCACGATGCCCGACGTCAGCATGCCGATGCCCAGCGGCGCGCCTGAGAACAGCGCGCCGATTACCGGGATCGGGCCCAGCCAGTCGATCAGCACCGGCTGGACGTAATCCGACATGAAGGGGGCGAAGGTGAAGAGGCCCCACATGCCGTAAATGATCGACGGGATGCCGGCGAGAAGCTCGACGGCGCCGCCGATCGGCCCGCGAACGGAGCGCGGCGCGACTTCGGTAATGAACACCGCGATGCCGAGGCTGACGGGAACGCCGATGAGCATGGCGAGCGCCGAGGTGACCAGCGTGCCGTAGATCGGCACGAGCCCGGCAAACTGCCCGGCAACAGGATCCCATTCGGTGCCGGTGAGGAAACCGAGGCCGAAGGTCCGGAACGCCTGAAACCCGCTCAAGGCCATGGAAATCGCCGCTGCCAGCAATGCCGCGAGAACGAACAGGCCGCAGCCCAAAACTATCCAATGGAAAATACGATCGCCGGTCGCACCATCGCGACGCTTCACGCCCGCTCCGGAAGCGGGCAGCGATGCCAATGCTTCGCTCATATCAATAGGCTCGACTGCTTTGAGGGTATCAACGGCGTTCGGGGCGGAAAGCCTCGCCTTCCGCCCCGACCTTACGTCCTGCAGGGATCAGCTCTTGAAGGAAGCCGTCCAATAGTCCTCGATCTGCTTCACGAGGGTTTCGGGAAGCGGAACGTAGTCGAGGGAAGAGGCTTCCTTCTGGCCGTTTTCGAGCGCCCACTTGAAGAAGGCGAAGGCAGCCTTGGAGCGTGCCGCATCCTTCGGCTCCTTGTACATGATCGCCCAGGTCGTGGCGGTCACCGGCCAGGCCTTTTCGCCCGGAGCGTTGGTCATGATCAGGTAAAAGTCCTGGGCCTTGGTCCATTCGGCGCTGGCGGCCGCGGCAGAGAAGCTTTCGGCATTCGGCTTCGGATACTGGCCGGCAGCGTTCTGGATCAGAACGTAGGGCAGCTTGTTCTGCAGGGCATAGGCATATTCGACATAGCCGATCGAATCCTTGACGCGGGTGACGTAAGCGGCAACGCCTTCGTTACCCTTGCCGCCGATGCCGACCGGCCAGTTGACCGCGGTGCCTTCACCGACCTTGCTCTTCCAGTCTTCGTTGACCTTGGAGAAATAGTTGGTCCAGTTGAAGGAGGTGCCCGAACCGTCCGAACGGTGAACGACGGCGATCTGGCTGTCGGGCAGCTTCAGGCCCGGGTTCAGATCGGCGATGGCCTTGTCGTTCCACTTGGTGACGTTGCCGAGGTAGATATCGGCGAGAACCTTGCCTGTCAGTTTCAGTTCGCCGGACTTGATGCCCTTGACGTTGATGACGGGAACGATGCCGCCGACGACGAGCGGAAACTGGCCAAAGCCACCATCGGAGAGTTCCTTCGGCTCGAGCGGCTTGTCGGACGCGCCGAAATCAACCGTTGCAGCCTTGATCTGGGCGATACCGCCGCCCGAACCGATCGACTGGTAGTTCAGCTTGTCGCCGGTCTGCTTGTTATAGTCGGCAGACCACTTGGACAGAACCGGATAGACGAAGGTGGAGCCGGCGCCGGTGATATCGGCAGCCGATGCCGAAACCGCCAGAGCGGCAACAAGGCCCGCACCGAGGCAGGCCGAAAGGAGTTTCCTGGTGAGCATATGAAGCGCTTCCCTAATGGATTTGACGGGATGACGAGATCAGCGCCATGGAGGGGGTATCCATTGTCTGGGGCGCTGAAATTCACGTCACATCAGGCGGGCTAGGCGCGTATTATTACAGTCTGATGACGGCTTTTGGCCGTTGCGCGGCCGTGCGTCAAACGCTGCGCCTGGCGCCTTCCGCTCGAATGCGGGATTTAACAAAGCCTTAGCAAAAACATCGGGATAGATTGACGCATGGCTGTGGTGGATTGCCGCAGCCATGCGTGGAAATGTCGTTTTCAGGCTTTCGAAAATGACGTGGCCTGGCGCTTACCCGTTACCGTTCTGCCGGAACAGCGGCCGCGCGCCATCGATACCGAACGGCATTACGCGGCCGCGTCTTCCCGCAGCTTTCCGGATATATCGTGCGCCGACATGGGCTTTCCGATCAGATAGCCTTGAAGCTGATCGCATCCGGCGTCTCGCAGGATCGCAGCCTGATGGGAGTTTTCGATGCCTTCGGCAGTCACGGGAATCTGGAGAGCGCTCGCCAGCGAGATGGTTGCCCGAAGAACGTCGGCACCATTTGCGCCTTGGTCGAGTGCGGAGACGAGCGAGCGGTCGATCTTCATGCGGTCGAAGCCGAACTGCCGCAGTGCGCCGATGCTGGCATAGCCGCAGCCGAAGTCATCGAGCGCGAACTTGATGCCGACGCGCTTGAGCTGATCGATCGAGCGCCGGGCCTGATCCGGGTTCGTCATAAGAACGCCTTCGGTGATCTCCAGCGTCAGGCGGTTCGGATCGAAATCGAGCTCCCGCAGCACCGAGATCACCTCGGCAGCAAATTCCGGATTGCAGAGCTGGACCGGCGAAACGTTCACCGACAATGCCAGATCGGGCCAGTTCTTCGCATGCTCGATCGATGTTCTCAGCATATGGACGCCGAGTGCGTCGATGAGGCCGCACCGCTCGGCGAGCGGGATGAAAATCTCCGGGCTGACATTTCCTGTTTCCGTTCGCCAGCGCGCAAGCGCTTCAAGGCCGGTCACGGCACCGGTCGAGGCAGAAACGAGAGGCTGGAAAACAGCTTCGATGGCGCCGGTGCTGATGGCATTCTTCAACAGGCTTTCCAGTTCGGCGACCCGTTGGCGCTCCTGGTCGAGTTCGGGGTCGTATTCGATCGCCTGGCCCCTGCCATTGGCCTTGGCACGATAGAGAGCCATATCCGCTCTGCGCAGAAGCTCCAACGGCTCGACGTCTCCGTCGCGCGCCGCAGCGCCGATGCTTGCTCCGACCTCGATCGTCCGTCCGTCGATTTTGAAGGGCTCGGCAAACAGCGCCAGAATGGTCCTTTCCATATCCTGGCACGTGGCGGATCCGACATGCACCAGCGCAAATTCATCACCACCCAGCCGGGCTGCGGCAACGACTTCGGGGTGGCAGGCCGTCAGCGCGCTCGAAACCATCCGGATCAAATCGTCGCCCACCGCATGCCCCCAGGCATCGTTGACTGCTTTGAAGCCGTCAAGATCGACCAGATAGAGCTGGAGTGGTGAAGAATCCGAGCTCTGCAGATCCTCCAGCAGGCTGAGAAGCCCATGCCTGTTCAACAGGCCGCTCAGGCTGTCGTGGCCCGCTTCGAAAAGCGCTGCTTGCGCCAATTGGCGCAGCCGCCGCGCCTCGGACGCACCGGCCAGCAGAACGGCGACCAGGAACAGCACAAGGATGGCGATAGCGGCCGCGACATAAGGGGTGACCTGACGAAACACCGTGCTTCCCGGCGCTTTGCTGGGCCAGACGAGATAGCCGACAACGGCCCCTTTCATGTCCGTGATCGGCGTGCTCAGAAATCCTGGCTTCGGCGCCGCCTCGAGGTGCAGGCCCTCGAGCTCATGTTCGTTCGAGAGCGTGTCGAGAACTTCCTGGGTAAATTCCTTATAGAAGCTCAGCGTGCTGAGCTTCGGAAGCTCGCCGGCGGCCTCGAAAGGCTGGATCGCCTGCGATACAAGCAGCGCGATACCGCTTTCGGTCTTGATGAAATTGACCACCGGCTCCCGCGCCGGATCGGCCGCAGCACCGATCTGGCGATAAAAGGCTTCGCCGAAAAACGCGCCCGGCTCGAAAGGTTTGCCTTTGGCATAGGCGGAGATAATCGAAGACTGGTCGGGGCCGATGACGATCGCGCCGTCATAGAGCGCGTAATCCTCGCTGGTCTTTCCCCAATTCTCATAGGCCCAGTCGGTGGCGGTCGGAGACGACATCGCCTTATAGGCATCGTCCCACACTGCATTGTCCGTCGTGGTCGAGCCCAGGCGGGCCACAAAGGCCGCGATCGCCGCATGGGCGGCGCGGCTGGCCCTGGCATCGTCGATCTCGTTCGCCGACCGGGTCATCGTGGCGACGACATGGGCCATGAGGCCGGTCAGCACGAGGGCGACGACGAGGAAGCAAACTGTTGTTGCGATGATGGAAGACGTTTGGGTGCGAACGTGCCTACCCGCAAGATTCGACGACATGCCAATCCCGAAAAGATCAATTGTGAGGCCATGTCTGTGGTGACGGCAGGAGACATCATGTCCGCAATGCGCTGCAGATAAGGTCTAGCATTTGACGATGTAGGTCCCATTAATAGGAAAGATCAAATGCCGTCTATCCGGGAAAGAAGCGCGACCGTTTGGGGAAAAAGAACCATAATCGCCGCAAACCGGGACAGACCCGGCATCGTCAGAGCCGGGTGCAGCCGCGGCTCAGACCTTGATCACATAGTCCTTGCGAGTCGTTTCAACGACTTCCCAGGTTCCCTTGAAGCCGGGTCTCAGGATCATCCGGTCGCCCGCCTTCAGATGAACCGGCACACCGCCTCCTCTGTCACGATCGAATGGCCGGACAGCAGGCTGAAATATTCCCATTCCTCGTAAACGATCCGCCACTTGCCCGGCGTCGCCTCCCAGATGCCGGAATAGAGGCCGCTTTCGGCTTCCTCCAGGTTCCAGCTGCGGAACTGCGGATCGCCTGAGATGATCCGGTCGGGCTGCGGCGCGCCGAACTCGGCTTCGACGCCATCGATATCGAAGGTGATGAAATTTGCCATCGTCGTCTTGGACCTCTCTGATGCCAGGATCCCTCGCAGCCAATGCTTGCGCGGGATCGTTTGAATCATTAGCGATTCTGTATCCCGCCGCATAGATCATCGTGCCGGCGTTGCGGTGCTCCCCATTTTCCCCGATAAATGAATACCGGAGCATTTTGTCGTGGAAATCTCTGATGCAAACGCGTGGCCCACTGTTCGAGCCGCTTCAGTTGCCTTGCGGGTTGACGCTGAACAATCGCATTGCAAAATCGGCGATGTCGGATTCGCTCGGCGACGGAACCGGCCATCCCACCGCTGCGCAGATGAGGCTTTATCAACGCTGGGCCGCAGGCGGGCTGGCCATCTCCATCATCGGCGAGGTGCAGCTTAGCTCCGGTTACGCCGAGAACCCCGGCAACCTGGTCCTCAACGATGCCTCGAACCTCGAGCTGTTTCGGACGCTTGCGCGGCACGGCAGCGACAACGGCACCAGGCTCTGGCTGCAGCTCGGCCACGCCGGAGCCCTTGCCTACGCACCGACCAGCAAGCCGAAGGGACCGACCGCATTCGATCTGCAGGGGCTTACAACTATCTTCGCAGCAGAATATCCCACCAGGAACAATCGCGAGGCCCTGGAGTTTATGTTTTAGTCGGGCGTAAGCGTAATTGGAGCGTGGCGCTCTCCCCATCCCTCGGGTATGCGAGGTTGCTTCCAGCTTTCGAGTTGTGACGCGGGGTTCGAATCCCCGCCCCGACAACCATATTCGATACAATAGAACAGAGCCTGCGATTTATCGTCGGGCTATCTCAGCCTGACGTCGACACGGAACCCCTTCTCCGAGGGATGCCTGATCATCGCTATCGCTCCCGCCATTGTCGTTCGGGAAGGCGCGCACTTGAAGGCGTTCGAAGCCCCCTTCGGGATGGTGATCAGAGTTTATGCCACTCAGTGAGTGGTGATCGCACGACCGCTGGACGCGAGATGCTCTGTAATGGCGCGCCGGATTTCGGTAACCGTGTCGAAGAGCCTGTTGTCCAAGTCGATGACATTGAAGCGGACAGCGATGAATTTGAGGCGGTTTTCGACAGGGACCGCGATCCCGACTTCCTGACCATTGAATACGACAGCTTGCTTTTGCATAACAAACCTCGGGCGCGCCACACGGGAGCACCATCTTAGAAAAGTGGAACAAAGGGTTTACGACGCGTCAGATTGCCGTCGTAGGTCGGTATCGGATCGAGACGAGATCACGCATTCGCTGCACCATTGCGAAGAAACGAAGTCGGATAAACAACGTCATCATCCTCCCTCAAGCGAGGTCAACCGACCGCTGAGTATCGCCGGCGAGGGCCGGTTATTTCGGAACTCTTCTGTAAAAAACGTAGTCGAGAAATTTCAAGCAAGCAACTGATTTTTGTGATTATTTAGCGTTTTGAATCGTATGACAATTACCGCAGATGCGAAGTAACAAATGATGTACGTTCGTCCGACCCCATCGTCGAAGGCCTGTCAACGGCTTTACCCGGCGATATTACAGACCAGGCGGCTCGGGCCTCTTGCCCTGATGACGGCCGTGCTGCAATCGGCCATCATCGCAACAATAGCCGATGCAGCTTGGGCGCTCCGGTGCGACATCGTAGAGCGCCCACTCCTTTCCAACACCATACCTTCACGCCCGGTCACTCCAGGTAACCAATCGTCAATTACGATTTTGGAATAGACGCGTATATTACCCGTCGGGGATTGCGATCCCTGCCCTGAGGTCGACGATAATGGATTGGGACGCAACCTCTGCATTCACGCCCGTCGGGCTGGCTCTGCGCGGCCAACCAGCTCACAGGATCGTCCGTACCCTCGGCGACGCGGCATATATGCTGCTCAAGGACTGGCCTTCCGATGACGGCGAAGAATATGTCACTGCGGTGAAGGCTTGCGCCGATGCGATCAGCGGTCAGATCGCTCCGGAGCAATTTTGGGACGCGTTCCTGCGTGCGGCCGATGAAGCCGGAATCGCTGCGCTGACTGTCGTTCACCGATGACAACGGAAAAGGGAGCGGCTGATTGCAAATCGCTCCTTCTTTCTGCCCTTCCAAAACGAGATCGGCGCCCGACTCTGCTCGAATCAAACGCCGATCCTGTGATTGCATTAGGCAAACGTAGTCTGCGAAATTACAAACGTTTGCTGCGAAGGACAGTCAAATCTTCGAAAGCGCTTGTTCGAGATCGGCGATGATGTCCTTGACGTCCTCGATGCCGACGGAAAGACGCACCACGTCGGGACCGGCGCCAGCCGCGATCCTCTGCTCGTCGGTCAACTGCCGGTGCGTCGTCGAAGCCGGGTGAATGACGAGCGAGCGGGTGTCGCCGATATTGGCGAGATGGGAGAATAGCTCCAGCCCCTCGACCAGCGTCTTGCCGGCCTCATAGCCACCCTTGACGCCGAAGGTGAAGACGGAGCCTGCGCCCTTCGGCGAGTAGCGCTGCTGCAGCGCGTGGTTCGGGTCGTCCTCGAGGCCGGCATAATTCACCCAGGCGATCTTGCTGTGCGCCTTCAGCCATTTTGCGACGGCGATCGCATTGTCGCTGTGGCGCTGCATCCTGAGCGGCAGCGTCTCGATGCCGGTCAGGATCAGAAAGGCGTTGAAGGGCGAGATCGCCGGGCCGAGATCGCGCAGGCCGAGCACGCGGGCGGCGATCGCGAAGGCGAAGTTGCCGAAGGTCGCGTGCAGGACCATGCCGTTATATTCCGGCCGCGGACTCGACAGCATCGGATAATTGCCTGACTTCGACCAGTCGAAGGTGCCGCCGTCGACGATGAGGCCGCCCATGGAATTGCCGTGGCCGCCGAGAAACTTCGTCAGCGAATGCACGACGATATCGGCGCCGTGCTCGATCGGGCGGATGAGATAGGGGGTCGCCATCGTATTGTCGACGATCAGCGGCAGGCCGTTGCGATGGGCGACCTCGGCAATGGCGGCGATATCGACGAAGGTGCCGCCGGGATTGGCGAGGCTCTCGATGAAGATGCCGCGCGTCTTCTCGTCGATCTGGCTTTCGAAGCTTGCCGGATCGGCGGAATCGGCCCAGCGTACCTGCCAGCCGAAATTCTCGAAGGCATGGCCAAACTGGTTGATCGAGCCGCCATAGAGCCTGCGGGCGGCGATGAAATTCTCGCCGGGGCGCATGATGGTGTGGAAGACGATCATCTGTGCCGCATGGCCGGAGGCGACGGCAAGCGCCGCCGTGCCGCCTTCGAGCGCTGCGACGCGCTCCTCGAGCACGGCCTGCGTCGGGTTCATGATGCGGCTGTAGATGTTGCCGAAGGCCTGCAGGCCGAAGAGGGCGGCGGCATGATCGGAATCATCGAAGACGAAAGCGGTCGTCTGGTAGATCGGCGTCACTCGCGCGCCGGTCGCCGGGTCGGGCTGGGCGCCGGCATGAATCGCCAACGTGTTGAATCCCGGATCATTCTTGGCCATGTCGTCCTCCAGTTGTTGCTGACGGGCAGGATCATAGCGTGCCGCGAATGAAAGTTAATCGCGATCCGTTTCAACCCATGGGCGTTCCGTGGAAAATCCGTCTCAGCGAACCGCAACTCAGGCAATGAGACGGGGGTACTCGATCGCCGGGCAGCGGTTCATCACCACCTTGATGCCGGCGGCCTCCGCCTTTGCGGCAGCGGCATCGTCCCGGACGCCAAGCTGGGCCCAGATGATCTGCGGCAGCGGTTGCAGCGCTAAGGCCTCCTCGACCACCCCATCCAGATATTCGGCGGCGCGAAACACGTCGACCATGTCGATCGGCACGGGAACGTCGGCGAGCCGGGCATAAACGGTGCGGCCGTGGATCTGCTTGCCCGCCTGCCCCGGATTGACGGGAATGACCTCGTAGCCGCGCGACAGCAGATAACCCATGACGCCGTTGCTCGGCCGTGCCGGATTGGGCGACGCGCCGGTCAGCGCGATGGTCTTTACGGAATGCAGGATTCCGGCGAGATAATCATCCGTATAGGCGTCGTGGTTCATGGTCGCTTCTCCATTCCCGAAAGCCGCCGGCATGGCCCGCAGTTTTTTTTGCATTTCCGTGAAACCGGCTGCGTGGCTTTTCCGTATATATGATTGGACACTTTCTGAGGATGATTCGATGAAAAAAATCGCTCTTGCCCTCATCTTCGTGCTCGCCGCCTCGCCGGCGCTGGCGATCTCGCGCTACAACCCGCTCACCATGAGCTGCGCCAGCGTGCGCGCCGCCATCCACAATCAGGGCGCCGTGATCTTCCGTTACAAGTCGCCCCGCGGCCTGCCTCTCTATGATCGTTACGTGCGCAACAGCCACTATTGCGATGCGACCGATTATGCCGAGTGGACCCACATCCCCTCGAAAGATGACCCCCGCTGCCCCGTTCTGAACTGCCAGAACATAGACAACCTTGACGGGATGCTGTTCGTTCCGCAGTATCAGCTCTGATATTTTTCACCATCGCACGGGATATCGAACCGCGACGCTTTGGCGGTTGCGGGAGTTTCGAACTCAATCGCGCGCTGCGATTTATTGAAGATAACACAACCAGCAGCTTTGCTTTTCGCCTATATCAAAGTTATAGAATAATATCTATATTTCAGCATCATAGAATAAACCACTTCGAATTCCTGCCAAGCCATTTCTTCTTTTGTTCACGATAAACCCCCTCCACGTTCTCACGTAAATTAGAAACATCTCATAGTTGAAAGCGTTGCGTGGATTGAACGCATATCGCGCGCACGTAAAAATTGCCACGGCGACCCAACATTGTCTGCATATTGAAAGGATGATATTCGACACATGAACGTATCCGGGACTGTCTCCCGTACATTTTCGTGCAAATGCCAGTTGTCTTTTCAAGAGTTTACCCCGTCCGGGGCGAAGCGTTTTCTCTTCCCTACCTGTTTTCGGATTACCCCCTTGCCTCTCGACGTCATCCTGCTCGTTCTATTCGGCGCACTGCTGCATGCGACATGGAACGCTATCGTCAAGGCCGGCAGCGATAAGTCCCTCGATGCGGCGCTGATCTCGGCCGGCGGCGCGGTTTCAGCGCTGCCGTTCCTGGCATTTCTGCCGTTGCCGCAAAGCGCGGCCTGGCCGTTCATCGGCATCTCGGCCATCCTGCAGTTCGCTTATTTCCAACTGGTGGCCGCTGCCTACCGGGCCGGTGATATCGGCCTGGTCTATCCGCTGATGCGCGGCTGCGCGCCGCTGCTGATTGCCGCGACAAGCGGCTTCATCCTGAAGGAAAATCTTTCCGCCGGCGCGCTCGCGGGCACGATGACCATCTGCGCCGGCGTCCTGACACTCGCGCTGGAGGCGCGGCGCGGCAGCAGCCGCGCTGTGCTACTGTCGCTTGCCAATGCCTGCGTCATCGCCAGTTACACCTATGTCGACGGCATCGGCGCACGTCTTTCCGGCAATGCGGTTTCCTACACATTATGGATGTCGCTGCTGCCGCCGGTGCTGCTGTTTTCCTGGGCGGCTTCCCAGCGCGGCGCTTTCGCCGTGGCGCGTCACGTCCGCCGCAACTGGTGGCGCGGCCTCATCGGCGGCGCCGGCTCGATCGCTTCTTACGGGCTGGCGCTCTGGGCGATGACAAAGGCCCCGGTCGCGACCGTCGCGGCCCTGCGCGAAACCGCGATCCTGTTTGCGCTGGTGATCTCGATCACCGTCTTCAAGGAAAAGGCCAGCATCTGGCGCTACGTCGCCGGCGTCGTCATCGCAATCGGCGGGCTGGTTCTGAAACTGGCGTAGTCACTTATCTTTCCATTCCGGCTTGCGCTTGCCGAGGAAGGCGCCGATCCCCTCCTGCGCATCCTGCGTCAGCATGTTGTCGACCATCACCTTGGCGGCATAATCATAGGCTGCCTCGACCGGCAGTTCGAGCTGCCGGTAGAAGGCTTCCTTGCCGATCTTCAGGGTCAGCGGCGATTTGCTGGCAATCACTCCGGCATATTTGGAAACCACCTGCGCCAGATACTGCTTCGGCACGATACGGTTGATGAGGCCGAAATCCTTGGCGGTCGAGGCGTCGATCGTCTCGCCGGTCAAGAGCATCTCCATCGCCTGCTTGCGATGGGCAGCACGGGAAACGGCCACCATCGGCGTCGAACAGAACAGGCCGATATTGACGCCCGGCGTGCAGAATGTCGACGTGTCGGTGCAGATCGCCAGATCGCAGGAGGCGACGAGCTGGCAGCCGGCCGCCGTTGCCAGCCCGTCGACCTCGGCGATGACGGGCTTCGGCAGATGCGCGATCTTCAGCATCAGATCGGCGCAGAGCCGAAAGGTCCTCTCGAAGAAAGCGGCGCCCTGATCTTCATCGGCGCGATGGGCGGTGAGTTCCTTGAGATCATGGCCGGCGGAAAAGACATTGCCGGTCGAGGCGATGACGACGACGCGGATATCCGCATCCGATTCGGCCTTATCGAGCTCTGCCATCAGCGCTTCGAGAAGCGCGATCGAAAGCGCATTGGCCGGCGGATCGTTGAGCACCAGGCGCAGCACGCCGTCGTGCAGCGAGCGGAGCAGCAGCCCATCCGACCTGTCTGCGTCCTTCCGGAAGGATACGATTTCGGCCATGATGATGCTCCCTGCGCTCGATTTTCAGACAGGTGTTCTGCCACAACGTGCCGGCAATTTCGAGCGGGATCCGCTCTTTCCGCAGCGGCGTCAAGACCAGAACCAGGATTTCGATATCTCGGCCTTCGCCTCCGCACGGGTCAGGCCGACATCGCAAAGCTCGTCGTCGGTGAGCTCGCAAAGCGTGCGGCGGCTGCGGCGCTTTTCCAGGCGATGCTCGATGGTGGCCAGCAGTAGCCGGCCCCAGCGCGCCGTCCGGCGCATATTCGATCGAACGATATCGCGAGGCGTCTCAAGGATTTCGCTCAGTTCCATGGCCATCTCTTCCACCTTTTTTGAACGGCTGAAGGATGGGATGGAAAACCCTGCGAAGGAAGCTTATGGATATTATCATTTGCATAAGGAAATCTTTGGCATGGCGTTGAACCTCGATCAGCTCGCAACCTTCGTCAACGTCGCCGATCTCGGCAGCTTCACCGCCGCAGCCGAGAAGGAGGGGCTGACGCAACCGGCCGTCAGCCTGCAGGTCAAGGGGCTCGAACAGCGGCTCGGCGTCCGGCTGATCGAGCGCGTCGGGCGGCGTGCGCAGCCGACCGCCGCAGGCCTCGACCTGCTCGCCCATGCAAGGCGCCTGCTACAGGAATCAGCCGCCGCGGAAGAAGCGATGATGCCCTACAGGGACGGCGCCAGCGGCCGCGTGCGCATCGGCAGCGGCGGCACGGCGTCGATCCACCTGCTGCCGCGCGCCATCGCTGCCGCCAGAAAATCCATGCCAGGCCTCGAAATCACCGTGCGCATCGGCGATGCCGACGACGTCCTGCGTGATCTGGAGGCCAACAGCCTCGATATCGCCGTCGTTGCCCTGCCGGCCTCGGGGCGCAACTTCGAGATCGAACCGTTCTACGAGGAGGAATTGCTGGCCGTCGCTCCGGCGGGCAGTCTCATACCCGATGGCGGACCGGACGCCGCCTTCATGCGCGACAGGACGCTGCTGCTCTATGAGGGCGGCAATACGCGGCGGACAATCGATGCATGGCTAGCCGCGCCGAACGCCAGGATCCGGCCGGCGATGGAGTTCGGCAGCATCGAGGCGATCAAGGAACTGGTGGCCGTCGGCCTCGGCTGGTCGATCCTGCCGGGGCTGGCGCTGAAGCGCGAGCGCGCCGGCCTGGTGACCACGTCATCGCTGCAGCCGAAACTGACGCGCCGCCTCGGCATGGTCGTGCGCCGGGACAAACATCTGACGCGCGGCCTTCGCGAAATGATGAAGTGCCTGCGCACCTTTAAGGATTAGCGGCCGTCATGCCCTTGCAGCCCCGGCAGAGGTGCGAAAAGCGTCAGGCACGCAGCCGTTTAACCGATAAATGTGTGGTAACATAATACCATATATCTAACCTATTGTTTTTGCTTTCGTATTTTTCCAGGCCTCGGGAACGCCGATGTTGACCTGATGTCACATTCCCTCTATAGACCGCCGAGAACGCAGCCTGTCCGGGCTGCTTTCTTTTTGGCATGCCGCAAGCCTGCCAATCCAAGCAACAAGAAACGCCCTTCAAGCCCTCGGGCCAAGGGTCTCAAAAGAGAGTATTCACTATGGCAACCTTCTCCCAGAAGCCTGCAGAGGTGGAGAAGAAGTGGGTGATCATCGACGCCGAAGGGCTGGTCGTTGGCCGTCTCGCTTCCATCATCGCTATGCGCCTGCGCGGCAAGCACAAGGCAACCTTCACCCCCCACGTTGACGACGGCGACAACGTCATCGTCATCAATGCCGACAAGGTGGTTTTCACCGGCAAGAAGTATTCCGACAAGGTCTACTATTGGCACACCGGTTTTGCCGGCGGCATCAAGGAACGCACCGCGCGCCAGATCATCGAAGGCCGCTTCCCGGAGCGCGTCCTCGAAAAGGCCGTCGAACGCATGGTTCCGCGTGGCCCGCTCGGCCGTCGCCAGATGAAGAACCTGCGCGTTTACGCCGGCTCCAACCATCCCCATGAAGCCCAGCAGCCGGTCGCCCTCGACGTTGCCGCGCTCAACAAAAAGAACGTAAGGAGCGCCTGATCATGGCTGACCTCTCCTCCCTGAAGGATCTCGGCACGGTTTCCGAAGCTGCGGCTCCGGCTCACGTCCGCAAGGTCGATTCGCTCGGCCGTTCCTACGCGACCGGCAAGCGCAAGAACGCCGTCGCCCGCGTCTGGGTCAAGCCGGGCTCCGGCAAGATCATCGTCAACGGCAAGGAATTCGCGGAATATTTCGCTCGTCCGGTGCTGCAGATGATCCTGCGCCAGCCGATCGTTGCGGCTGCCCGTGACGGCCAGTTCGACATCATCGCAACGGTTGCCGGCGGCGGCCTCTCCGGCCAGGCCGGTGCGGTTCGCCATGGCCTGTCCAAGGCGCTGACCTACTTCGAACCGGGCCTGCGCTCGGTGCTGAAGAAGGGCGGCTTCCTGACCCGCGACAGCCGCGTCGTCGAACGCAAGAAGTACGGCAAGGCAAAGGCCCGCCGCTCCTTCCAGTTCTCCAAGCGTTAATCGCTTCGGACAGACGGAATTTACGAAGGCCGGGGAAACCCGGCCTTTTTTGTTTTTGCACGGGTCGCCTCGCTGCTCTTTCGACGCCCACATCATGGCTAAGGCGCCGTACCGCGGCACGCTTTTGCCGCCGCTCCATTTCCGATCGCTTGTAATTCGTCGCCCGGTCGCCTACCCGTAGTCGGCGCCTTGACCTTTCACGACTGAAAAAGGAGCCCCTCTTGGCGAACAGATCGATTGACCACGCCTTCACGGCGACCAGCCTCACCTCCGCCGCCGGCGATCCGACCTTTGCCGGAGCGCTGTCCTTCATGCGCCGCCGCTTCACCAAGGAGCTTGCCGGCGTCGACGTTGCCGTCTGGGGTATTCCCTTCGATGCCGCAACCTCGAACCGGCCGGGCACGCGCTTCGGACCGCAGGCGATCCGGCGCGCCTCGGCGATCTTCGACAATGATCCGCAATATCCGTTCAATCGCGATCTCTTCGCCGAGATGGCGGTGATCGACTATGGCGATTGCCTGCTCGACTACGGCAATCACCAGGATACGCCTGCGGCCATCGAACGCCAGGCCAATGCCATCCTCGACAGCGGCGCCTTTCTGCTGACGCTCGGCGGCGATCACTACGTCACCTGGCCGCTGCTGAAAGCGCATGCTGCAAAACATGGACCGCTTGCCCTCGTCCAGTTCGACGCGCACCAGGATACCTGGTTCGACGAAGACCGGCGCATCGACCACGGCTCCTTCGTGGCACGGGCCGTCCGCGAGGGCATCATCGACCCCGACCGCTCGATCCAGATCGGCATCCGCACCCATGCTCCGGAGGATTGCGGCGTCAATATTCTCTACGGTCACCAGGTCGAGGAGATGAGCGCCGGCGACATCGCTTCGGCGGTCATCTCCCACACCCGCGGTGCGCCTGCCTATCTGACCTTCGATATCGACTGCCTCGATCCGGCCTTTGCGCCGGGCACCGGCACGCCGGTTGCCGGCGGCCCGTCGAGCGCCAAGATCCTCTCGGTGCTGCAGCGCCTGCACCAGCTCGATATCCGCGGCGCCGACTTGGTCGAGGTGTCACCGCCCTACGACCATGCCGATATCACCGCCATTGCGGGCGCAACGGTGGCAATGTATATGCTTGGCCTTCATGCCGAGCGACGCGCCATCGCGGTGTCACAAGGCTGATTTATCATCGTTCAAATTGAATCCGGAAATCTTCAGAACTCATTGAAAGCGCAGGTTTAACATGGCACCGAAAATCTTCATCGACGGCGAGCACGGCACGACGGGTCTGCAGATCCGCACGCGCATGGCCGGCCGCCGCGATGTCGAGCTTCTGTCCATTCCCGAGGCCGAGCGGCGCAACGCGGCCATGCGCGAGGACATGCTGAACAGTGCCGACATCGCCATTCTCTGCCTGCCCGACGATGCGTCGAAGGAAGCGGTTCAGATGGTTTCGGCCAACAACAATGTGCGGGTCATCGACACCTCCACCGCCTTCCGTGTCAATCCCGGCTGGGCCTACGGCTTTGCCGAAATGGACGGCGCGCAGGCCGACAGGATCAAAGCCGCCCGTTTCGTCGCCAATCCCGGCTGCTATCCGACAGGTGCGATCGGCCTCATCCGGCCATTGCGGGCCGCGGGCATCCTGCCGGACGGCTATCCGGTCACGGTCAACGCGGTCTCCGGCTATACCGGCGGCGGCAAGCAGATGATCGCGCAGATGGAAAACCCGGATCACCCGGATGCGATCACCGCGCCGCATTTCCTCTACGGCCTGCCGCTTACCCATAAACACGTGCCCGAAATGACCGTGCACGGGTTGCTCGACCGCGCGCCGATCTTCTCGCCGTCGGTCGGCAAGTTCGCGCAGGGCATGATCGTGCAGGTGCCGCTGCATCTCGGCGACCTCTCCGAAGGCACGACGATGGAAAGCATCCATGCCGCCCTCGCCGACCATTATGCCGGCCAGGATATCGTCACCGTCGTGCCGCTCGCCGAAAGCAAGACGCTCTCCCGCGTCAACGCCGTCGAGCTCGAAGGCAAGGACACGATGAAGCTCTTCGTCTTCGGCACGCCGGGTGCTGCGCAGGTGAACCTCGTGGCCCTGCTCGACAATCTTGGCAAGGGTGCATCGGGCGCAGCCGTCCAGAACATGGATCTGATGCTCGCCTCGTAAGGCGCGAGCGGCGGCATCGACATGGATGCCGCTCGAGCTTTATTTTGAGTTCTTCCCATGAACGTCCTGCGGCCGCCGCCTCGGCCGCAATACCGCTTTCGGCTCGATCATCGGTGTCGAATGGGCTATGAGAGTGGGCCTTCCTCGCCGCCGATGCCATCGCGCGGTTCAGCTTTTCATCGAAGCGCAGAACCGCTCTGCCTTTTGTTTTTACGCAATTCCCGGCAAAAGCATTTCGCTTTGCCTGGGAAAACCGCTTCACACTTTTCCTGGAATTTCTCTAGTCACGGAGCCTGATGTCATGACACTCGATGCGCTCGTCGATGGCGTGCACGCATGGTTTACCGCAGCCCTGCCCGACCACAGCATCTCTGCGCTGATGGCCTTTGCGTTCATCGCCGGGCTCGCCCGCGGATTTTCGGGCTTCGGCGCCGCATTGATCTTCGTTCCGCTCGGCGGCGCGATCGTCGGTCCAAAACTGATCTCGCCGATCCTGCTCGTCATCGACGGCATTGCGTCACTCGGAATGATCCCGCCAGCCTGGCGCGGCGCCAACCGGCGAGAAGTCTTCGTCATGGCGGCGGGTGCAGCGCTTGGCGTGCCGGCCGGTACGGCAATGCTGGCGCTGCTCGACCCGCTGCTCTTGCGCTGGAGCATCACCGTCATTGCGATCAGCCTGCTCGCACTCCTCGCCTCGGGATGGCGCTATCACGGCGCCCCGTCGCCGCCGCTCACCAGCGGCGTCGGCCTGATCGCCGGCCTTTTCAGCGGCGCGGCACAGCTTGGCGGACCGCCTGTCGTCGCCTACTGGCTTGGCGGCAAGAGCGACTTCACCCGCGTCAGGGCGAATGTCGTTCTCTATTTCTCGATTTCGTCCGTCTTCAGCGCCATCAGCTATTATGTCGGCGGACTGTTCGCACCTGCCGTCTTCGCGCTCACCGCCGTCATCCTGCCGAGTTATGCGGTCGGGCTCTACGGCGGCTCGAAACTGTTCGGGCTCGCCGAGGAACGGACCTTCCGCATCGCCTGCTACATCCTGATCGCCGCCGCCGCGATCATCGGCATGCCGTTGCTCGATGGGGTGCTGCGTTAAACGCCTGACGCCACTGCTTCAGTCGTGTTCCGCGATCGCCATCGCGTGCGGATATTCGCCGTAAAAACCGCGCCAGTTGGCGACGGCGAAACCGAAAACCACCAGGGCGCCGGCCTGATGCAGCAGACCCCAGTGAAGGGGCACCTGCATCAGCAGCGTGGCAATGCCGATCGCCGCCTGCAGCGTCACCAGAGAGAAGAGCAGCACGGCGCGGCGTGCATGGGTGGTCCACGATGCGGCGCGAAGCGCGATCACCATGTTGATCAAGGTCAGCGCGAAGAGCGTATAGGCACCGATGCGGTGGATGAACTGCACCGTCTTCGGGTTCTCGAAGGCATTGATCCAGAACGGCTGCTGGATCAGCAGATCCGATGGGATGACGGCGCCATCCATCAGCGGCCAGGTATTGAAGGAAAAGCCGGCGTCGAGCCCCGCCACCAAGGCGCCGAGATAGATCTGGAACAGCGCGAAAACGGCGATCGCGGCGGCAAAACCGCGCGAGCTGCGGGCCGGGGCCGGATCGTCCGAATGCGGCGAGAGCCCGCGCATGATCCACATGCAGCCGGCAAAGATCAGGCAGGCCATGACGAGATGCGTCGCCAGCCGGTACTGGCTGACATCGGTGCGGACGGAAAGGCCCGACGATACCATCCACCAGCCGATGAAGCCCTGCAGGCCGCCAAGCGCCAGGATGCCCAGGAGCGGCCAGCGCAGGCGCTTTTCGATCCGCCCCGTCAGCCAGAAATAGAGGAGCGGCAGCGCAAAGATCACGCCGATGCCGCGGGCGATCAGCCGGTGTGCCCATTCCCACCAGAAGATGCCTTTGAATTCCTCGACAGTCATCGAGCTGTTCAATTGCTGAAATTCGGGAATACGCTGGTAGAGGCGGAATTCCTCTTCCCATTCGGCCGCCGAGAGCGGCGGGATGACGCCGTGGATCGGCTTCCATTCGGTGATCGACAGGCCGGAATTGGTCAGCCGCGTGGCGCCGCCGACGAGCACGAGACAGAAGAGCGCCAAAAGCACGAAACCAAGCCAGAAGCGCAAGGCGCGGCGGTCGCGGTTCTGCTTGCGCACTTCGCTCAGGATCGCCTGTTCCGTGGTCAAGTTTGCGACGGCCATGATGTCTCCTTCTATCCGGCAGTTGATTTGCCCCACCGGCTCATGCAAAACAAGCCCCGAACCTTTGCGGCATGCCGTCGCGCCGGTTCGTCCCGCCCCTTCCGAGAGATAACCGATGCCCGTCCGCCTCCGCAAATTCATCGGCACGATCCTTATCATCGTGCTCGTGCTCGCCTATGCGCTGGTGGCGAATACGATCGCAGTGGCAACGCTCGGCAACGCGCCCTGGTGGGGGCACCTGCTCTATTTCCTGCTGACCGGCCTGCTCTGGGTCCTGCCGGCAATGGTGATCATCAAATGGATGGCCGGGCCGCGGCAGCAATAGGCCATTAACGGCCGAATAACCGTGATCGCCGGAAAACCTCGCCCATCGCCTGCGAGTAAACCAAATATACGTCCTGCATTCCTACTTTCCCGTTCAGCATTCTTGACCGGAGAAAACCCGTGCAGACGCAAAAGCTCGATGTTCATGAACAGCCGTCGGAAGACGGGGCGCTGGCCCAGACGGCCATTTCGCGCCTGCGCCAGCTGAGCATGAAACTCGCGATGGCCGAAGTCGACATCAGTGTTTTCGACGCGATGCAGCCGCTGGAGGAGGAATGGCGGGCGCTGGAGCGCGACAATCTCCAGTCACTGCATCAGAGTTATGACTGGTGCGCCGCCTGGGTGAACGCCTTTCAACGGCCGCTGACGATCCTCAAAGGCACCTATGCCGGCCAGGCCGCTTTCATTCTACCGGTCGAGATCGTCAAGTCCCGCGGGCTTGCGGTCGCAAAATTCATCGCCGCCGATCACAGCAACATCAATACCGGCTTGTTCTCGGAAGGCTTCGCCGAAACCGGTGGAACCATTGATCCCGACGACTTCGCCGGCCGGCTCCGGCAGGCGCTGAAGGGCCGCGCCGATCTGCTGCTCTTGCAGAACATTCCGCTGGAATGGCGCGGGCGGCAGAGCCCGCTTGCGGGGCTGCCGATGGTGCAAAACCAGAATCACGCCTACCAGCTGCCGTTCCTCTCCACTTTCGAAGAGACGCTGAAGCAGCTCAACGCCAAGAACCGGCGCAAGAAATTCCGTGTTCAGTCGAAACGTCTCGAGGCGGCCGGCGGCTTCGAATACCTTGTTCCCGAGACACCGGAAGAGCAACACGGCCTGCTCGATACGTTCTTCCGGCTGAAGAGCGCCCGCTTCGCCAGCCTCGGCCTGCCTGACGTCTTCGCCGACAAGGAGACCCAAGCCTTCCTGCACGGCCTTATCGACAAGCTGGATGACGCCAACCGATATTTTGGGCTGCAGATGCATGTGCTGCGGCTCAAGGGCGAACATCAGGGCCGCGTCGCCGCGATTTCAGGGGTTTCACGCAAGGGCGACCACATCATCTGCCAGTTCGGCGCGATCGACGAAGAACTGGTGCCGGACGCGAGCCCCGGCGAATTCCTCTATTGGCAGAGTATCTCGGGACTGCATGACAAGGGTATCGCGCTGTTCGATTTCGGCCTCGGCGACCAGACCTACAAGCGTTCCTGGGCGCCTGTGGAGACCGCGCATTACGACGTGGTGCTGCCGGTCTCGCCGTTGGGCGTCGCTGCCGGTGCGGCGCACCGGATCGTCACCCGCGGCAAGGCGCATATCAAAGCGCGCCCCAAGCTCTACAAATTCGCCCAGAGCATCCGGGCGCAGATCGGCTAAGCGGTCTTTGTCTTACGCATGTCGTTGCGGCAAAAGCGCTTCGCGCTTTGCCTGGGAAAACCGCTGCACACTTTTGCACGACATGCTTCAGGCCGCCTGGCCGAGCGTCTGCTCAGCCCCGTCGCCGCCCGACATCAGCACGACGCGTTCGTAGCCCGCAGCCTGAAATTCCGTCATCAGCGCCACGAAAACGGTCTCCTCGAGCTCAGGCAGCGAGAGGATGATTTCGACATCCCGGCTGCGCGTCAGCCGCGAGACGCCGGCGACATCGGCCGAGCCGCATTCGACCACCACGAGGTCATAGGCGGCGGCGAGCGCATCGAGCAGCAGCGACAGCCGATCGACACCGCGCATGGCGCGGCGCACGTCGCTTCGGCCCTGCGGGATGAGATGGGCATCGGAAAGGCGGTCGCCGTGGATGGTGTCGCCGAAGGCGGCCTCGCCGCACAGCAGATCGGTCACGCCAAGAGCGGCCTGATCCTCGGCCATCAGTTCTGTGGGGTAGCCGGAACCGGTCATGTCGATCAGAATAACGCGGCGGCCGGCATCGGCGAGCATGCGGGTCAGCGAGACTGTCGCCGCCGAGCCGTCGTCACCGGTCGGAGATATCGCGATGGCCAGCGGCGCGCGGCTGTCGCTGAGATAGTCAGCAACCGAGGCGACGGAGAATTCGTTGTCGTCTTCGACTGCCTCGTCACCAGCCAGCACGTCCTCGACCGTATCCTCTTCGTCAGCGACCATCGCGAGCATGCTCGGCCGGACAGGCTTTCTGGCCACTGCTGCGATCGGCGCGGCCTGCGGTACATCCTTCTCCTCGGCGACCGCTTCCACCTCGACTGCCGCAGGAGACGCATCGACGGGGCGGAGCGCCCGGCCGCTGAAAAGTTCGGCAAGCATGGTGATAATGGCGCTCATGATCAGCGTCGCGACGGCGGCGACGACGACGATCGGCACCACCTTCGGGAAATAGGGATCGACCGGCTCGATCGCCTTGGAAACGATTCGGGCATCGGCCGGGCTCGAATTGCTGTCGGCGCGGGACGCGGCCTCGCGGTAGCGCACCAGATAGGTTTCGAGCAGCTGGCGCTGGGCGGTGGCCTCGCGTTCCAGCGCATTGAGACCGACCTCGTCTTCGCCGGCGCGGGCGCTGTTGGCCTGCACTGTGGCCGACTGGCGCTCGAGTTCGCTGGCGCGCAGATCCGCGACCTTGGACTCGTTTTCGATGCTCGCCAGGATCTTCTGCGTTTCCTGGCGGATCTGGCCCCGGATGTCGGAAAGCTGGGCGCGCAGGCTTTTCAGCCGCGGATGACTGTTGAGAAGGCTGGTCTGCAGATCGGATATTTGCGACTGCAAGCCGGATTCCGTCGCCTTCAACCGCTGGATCGCTTGTGAAGACATGATGTCGGGCAGCGTATCGGAGGCCTCGCCCGAAGACAGCGCATTGCGCACGGCCTGCGCCCTCGCCTCGGCATTGGCCTTGTCGCCGCGCACGCGGGTCAGCTCGGCGGAGATATCGTTCAGCTGCTGGGCCGGAAAGGTGGTCGTGCCGTTCGTCTGCAGCAGCCCGTGCGAGGTTCGGTATTCGGCGACCTTCTGCTCGGCTTCGCTGACCTTGCGGCGCAGGCCCTCGATCTCCGGCTCCAGCCAACGCGTCGCTTCGGAATTGGAATCGAGCTTGGCGCCGCTCTGCGTCGACAGATAGACATTCGCCATGGCGTTCGGAATGGCGGCGGCGAGCTTCGGGTCCTTCGAGGTGAAACTGATGCCGATGACGCGCGAACCCGGCACCTGGTAGACCTGCAGGCGTTCGACGAAGGCGTCGATCACCCGCTCTTCCGGCGGATTTTCCAGCGGGTTCTTTTTCAGATGCAGCTTCACCAGGATGCTGGCCATCGCCGAGCCGTTGGCGGCATCGTCGAATTCCGGCAGGTTGTAGAGCTTCAGGTCATTGATGACCTTCTTGAGAAGATCGGCCGATTGCAGCAATTGCACTTGGCTTGCGATATTCAGTTCATCCATCAGCGGACCGGCGCCGGCGTCGTTGACCTGCTGGGTGCTGGCAAAGGCCGGCGCGCGGGGTTCGATCAGGACGCGCGTTTCGCTGCGATATTGCGGCGACATGATCTTGGCGCCGGCAAAGGCGACGCCCGCCCCTACGAGAGTAATCGTCAAAATCCTGAGCCGCCGCGCCCAGACGGCGCGGACCAACTGGCCGAGGTCGATGTCCACATCCTGATCACGCACTACGCCGGACATGCTCTTACTCCACAACAAAGGTGCCGCAAGCGTAAACGACCATGGTAACTCAACGGTTAATGGCAACCTCGCAGAGTAATGAGCAACTCGGGTGAAGGAACGCGGGAAATTGCAAGCGGCCTTTACCGGGCATTAACCCTAACGGATCGATAACGGCTCTACCAAGTTCATTTTCTGTGAGCACGAACGGATGTCTGTCGTCCAGCCCAAGATTCTTCTGGCCCTGAGCCTTGCAGCCATGACGGCGGCATTGGGCGGCTGCACGACGTATAAGCCGGCGCCGAAGGCCTTTAACGAGGCGACCATCCAGCCCTATACGCTCGACAGCGGCGATCGGTTGCGTGTGACCGTTTTCGACCAGCAGAGCCTGACCAACACCTATACGGTGGATCAGGCCGGTTATATCGCCTTCCCGCTCATCGGCCAGGTCCCTGCCCGCGGCCGGACCCTGCAGCAACTCTCGGGGCAGATTGCCCAGAAACTGCAGCAGGGCTATCTTCGCGATCCCGACGTCACCATCGATGTCGATCGCTACCGTTCGATCTTCCTCATGGGTGAAGTCGGCCAGCCCGGCCAGTATGCCTATGTCCCCGGCATGACGGTGCAGAATGCCATCGCAGTTGCCGGCGGCTTTACCAGCCGCGCCAACCAGAACATGGTCGACGTCACCCGCAAGATCAACGGACAGGTGCTGACCGGCCGCATCAACATATCGGGGCCGATCATCGCCGGCGACACGATCTACGTCCGCGAACGGCTCTTTTGAGCGATGACAAAACAACAGCCGCTCCGCATCCTCCATTGCTTCAGGTCGCCGGTCGGCGGGATCTTCCGCCATGTCCGCGATCTTGTCGAGGAGCACAGCAAGGCCGGCCACGAGATCGGCATCCTCTGCGACAGCTCGACCGGCGGCGAATACGAGGACAGCCTGTTCGACGATATAAGACCCTATCTCTCGCTCGGCCTGACACGCGTGCCGATCCGGCGCTCGATCAGCCCGTCCGACATTGCGACGATGTGGGATACGTATAAGAAAATCAAAAGTTTGCGGCCGGATGTGCTGCACGGGCACGGCGCCAAGGGCGGCGTGCTCGCGCGACTTGCCGGCTCAGCCCTGCGGGTGAACAGGTATCGCGTAGCCCGCCTCTATACCGCGCATGGCGGAAGCCTGCATTATTCGCGCTCCTCGCTCGGTGGACAGTTCGTCCTCAGGATGGAGCGCCTGCAGGAATATTTCACCGATGCGCTGGTCTTCATCTGCGAATATGAGCGCGACACCTATACGCGCAAGGTGGGCAAACCGCGGACGAAGACCAAACTGATCTATAACGGCATCGGCGAGCGCGATTTCGAGCCGATCCCCACCCGCTCGGATGCCGTACATTTCATCTATGTCGGAATGCTCCGGGACCTCAAGGGTCCCGATCTGTTTGTCGATGCCTTCGCCAAGACCGAGCGGCTGCTCGGCAGGCCGCTGTCGGCGCTGATGATCGGCGACGGCCCGGATCGCGACCGCTACCGCGAAATGATGGTCGAACGCGGCCTCGGCAAGCGTATCGGCATGCTGCCGGCGATGCGCGTCCACGAAGCTTTCGCCATGGCGCAGAACCTCGTCGTTCCCTCGCGCGCCGAAGCCATGCCCTATATCGTGCTCGAGGGGCTCGGCGCCGGCAAGACGATCATCGCCAGCCGTGTCGGCGGCATTCCCGAAGTGCTCGGCGCAGACAGCGCGGCACTGGTCGAGGCCGGCAATTCCGACGATCTCGCCCGCGTCATGGCGGAAACGCTGAGCACACCCGACTGGCACGCCAGAACGATGCCGAAGCCGGAGGCGGTGAAGGCGGTGTTTTCCTCCGCCGTCATGGCGCGCGATGTCTTGAAATTATACCATGAGCTCGTCGATCCCGCACGCCGGCCGGGCAATGCCCGCCGCCTCGTAAATATTTCTTAGGGGCTTTCTGGTACTTCGCTTGCTGACAACGAGCGAAAAGCCCCCATGAACAAGCTGGAAAAAGGCGATCAATTCGACGTGGAAGCCCTGCGCAGGCAGGTCTCCGACATCGAGGCGCGCGGCGACGCGGGTCAGGAAAAACCTTCCGATCCGACCGAAATCAATCCCTTTGCCCGGCAGATCGCCGAACAGTTCCGCGATGGGACCAATTCGCCCGTCATCATCATCGGGCAATTGCGACTGCTGGAATTCATCGCACTCTTTTCGATTGCCCTGATCACCCATTTTTTCTGGTCCGGCGACGGCAACGATTCCTCGCTGATGCGGGCAGGCATGGCGGCGATCGCTGCGGCCTTGACCGGCATCGGCCTGCAGCTTGCCGATGCCTACACCATTCCGGCGCTTCGCGCCAAACTGCGGCTGATGCCGCGCATTCTGGCGTCGTGGACGATCGCCCTTCTTTTGACCGTCGGCCTGTTCGCACTCGTCCGCGGTACGACATGGGCAATGGTCGATGCCTATACCACCTGGTTCGTCGCAGGCGCGCTGTTCCTTGCGGCCGAACGCTTCCTCGTCGCCTACGGCATCCGCAACTGGGCGCGCAACGGCATCATGGAGCGGCGGGCCGTCATCGTCGGCGGCGGCGAGCCGGCCAAGGAGCTGATCCGCATCCTCGAACAGCAGGATGACAACGACATCCGCATCTGCGGCATCTTCGACGATCGCGGCGAAAAGCGCTCGCCGATCATGGTCGCCGGTTATCCGAAGCTCGGCACCGTCGCCGAACTCGTCGAATTCGTGCGGCTGACGCGCATCGACATGCTGATTATCGCACTGCCGCTTTCGGCCGAGGCGCGTATCTACGACCTTTTGAAGAAACTCTGGGTTCTGCCGGTCGATATCCGCCTTGCCGCGCATGCCAACCGGCTGCGCTTCCGGCCGCGCGCCTATTCGCATGTCGGCTCGGTGCCGATGCTCGATATTTTCAAGAAGCCGATCCGCGACTGGGATTCCGTCGCCAAACGCGGCTTCGATATCTTCTTCAGCCTTGTCGCGCTGGCGCTGCTCTGGCCGGTGATGGTGGCGACGGCGATCGCCATCAAGGCAACGTCCGAGGGCCCCGTCTTCTTCATGCAGAAGCGGCATGGGTTCAACAACGAAGTCATCAACGTCTTCAAGTTCCGCTCGATGTACACCAACATGGCCGACCCCACGGGCAAGGCCGCGGTGACCAAGGCCGATCCGCGCGTTACCCGCGTCGGCCGTATCATCCGCAAGAGCTCGATCGACGAATTGCCACAGCTTTTCAACGTGCTGAGGGGCGAACTCTCGCTGGTCGGCCCGCGCCCGCATGCCGTTCTCGCCCAGGCCCGCGATCGTGCCTTTTCCGATGTCGTCGAGGGGTATTTCGCCCGTCACCGCGTCAAGCCCGGCGTCACCGGCTGGGCGCAGATCAATGGCTGGCGCGGCGAAGTGGACAATGATGAGAAGATCAAGTTCCGCACCGCCTACGACCTCTATTACATCGAGAACTGGTCGCTCTGGTTCGATCTGAAAATCCTGTTCCTGACGCCGATCCGGCTGCTCAACACGGAAAACGCCTATTGAGCGCGATCGAGGCGACATATCCCCGTGTCGCCCAACCGCAGCGGATGACGCTGCGCCTGATAGGCTCGGCCTTCGTTGCCTTCGGCGTCTTCCTCTCCGGTTTCGTGATCGACGAGCCGGCGCCCTACGAGCTCTGGATGGCGGGGCTGATCGGCCTCTGGTTCATCCTCGGCCTCAAAATTTCCCGCGGCGTGGCGCCGCTGCTTGCCTTGCTGCTGACCTTCAATATCGGCGGCATGCTGTCGCTGACGCAGATGAGGGATCTGGCGACGGGGCCGATGTATATTGCGGTTTCGACCTTCCTGGCGCTGACGGCGGTCTTCTACGCAGCGATCATCGAAGACAGCCACAAGCGGCTGCCGCTGATCTTCAACGCCTGGGCCTTTGCTGCCGTCGCCACGTCGGCGCTGGGGATACTCGGTTATTTCCACGCCTTTCCCGGCGCGGAAATCTTCACGCTCTACGACCGCGCCAAGGGCGCCTTCCAGGACCCGAACGTCTTTGGTCCCTTCCTGGTGCCGCCGTCGCTCTATCTCGTCCATGGCATCCTGGTCGGCGACCTGAGGAAATCGCCGCTGAAGGCTGCCGCTCTGCTGGTGCTGGCGCTCGGCATCTTCCTCTCTTTTTCCCGCGCCGCCTGGGGGCTCTTCGCCCTCGGCGTGGGGCTGCTGATTTTCATCATGCTGCTGAAGGAGCGCAGCGGCGCCTTTCGCCTGCGGGTGCTGGTCCTGTCGCTGGCGGCGATCATCATGCTGGTCGTCTCGCTGCTGGTGGCGCTGCAGATCCCCAAGGTCGCCGAACTGTTTTCGACACGCGCCCAGCTGGTGCAGCAATATGACGGCGAACATCTCGGCCGCTTCGAGCGCCACCGGATCGGCTTCACCATGATGATGGAACGCCCGCTCGGCATCGGCCCGCTGGTGTTCGGCACGATGTTTCCCGAGGACGAGCACAATATCTGGCTGAAATCGCTCACCACCTATGGCTGGCTCGGCTTCGTCAGCTATGTCGGCATGCTCGCCTGGACGCTCGCGCTCGGCTTCCGATACCTGCTGCTCAACCGGCCGTGGCAGCCCTTTCTGATGATCGCCTGGATCTCGGTCTTCGGCCATGCGACGATCGGCAACGTCATCGATATCGATCACTGGCGCCACGTCTATCTGCTGCTCGGCACGGTCTGGGGCTGCGCGGCGCTGGAAGTGCGTTATAAGCGCAACCAGAGACAATAGCGCCTGCGGCGCTGGAAGTGCGTCACAAGTTCGGCCCGAGGCAATAGCGCCTGCGGCGCTGGAAGTGCGCCACACGCGCGGCCATAGCGCCGAGCGCATGGGCCGTCTACTTCGTCGCTCCTGCCGTCAAGCCGGCAATAAACCGCCGCTGGAAAACCAGATAGGTCAGAATGAGCGGGAAAATCACGATCACCGCGCCGGCGGTCAGGACCGGCGTGTTGACGGTGTAGCGTCCCTGGAAAAACAGCATGCCGAGGGGCAGCGTCCGGTAGGCGTCGTCATTGACCAGAATGAACGGAATGAGAAACTCGTTCCAGGTCCAGATGAACAGGAAGAGCGCCAGCGTCGACATTGCCGGTATCATGAGCGGGATCACGATCTTGCGCAGGATATAGAAGCGTCCGGCGCCATCGAGGACCGCCGCTTCGAGAATTTCCTCCGGCAATTGCTGCATCGCGCTGGCGAGGAAGATCGTCGAGAATGGGATCGACATCGCGATCTGCGGCACGATGAGAGCCGCATAGGTATTGATCAGCCCGAGATACCGCATTTCATAATAAAGCGGGATGATGAAGGCCTCCGCCGGCACCATCATGCCGAGCGTCAGAATGGCAAACAGCGTGCGCCGGAACGGAAACGACAGGTAGGCGAAGGCAAAACCGGTCAGCAGACCGAGAAAGACGCTGGCGGCAACGACGGGGATGACAACGGTGATCGAATTCCAGAAGTAGATGTTGAAATGCCCGGCATTCCAAGCATCGACGTAGTTTTCGAAATGCGGATAGGCCGGCAAAGCGAATGCGCCCCTGAGAACGTCAGGCTTGCTCTTTATCGACGTCAGCAGCAGAAGCAGGAACGGCGTGATCGTGACGAAAGCAAGAAGCCAGAGGACAATGCGAAGGAATAACGCGGCGGCGGGGATGTTGGACGAACGGCTCATCAAGCCAATCCTTTACTTTTTGAGCCCACCAGCCGGTGAATTGCAAAGTTGATTCCGAAGGTCAGCAACGCGCCGACAATGGCGATGGCGGCTGCGGCGCCGAACCGATTGAGTTCGAAGCCGAGCTGATACATGTAGATATTCGGCACCAGCGTCGCATTGGCGGGTCCGCCGCGGGTCATTGTAAAAATCAGGTCGAAGCTTTTGATGGACGCGATAACCGTCAACAGCAAAACCACCCTTATCTCGGGCATGAGAAGCGGCAGCGTTATCCAGAAAAAGGTCTTTCGCGCCGAAGCGCCGTCGACCTTGGCAGCATCGAAAAGAGATGGGTCGATACGCTGAATTCCGGTGAGGAAGATGACCATGCAAAAACCGAAGAAATACCAGGTCGCAACGATCCCGACCGCGGGAAGCACGAAATTGAAATCTCCCAGCCAGGGTAATGCGAAGCTGCCCAATCCGATGGCTCTCAGAAACTGGTTGAACGGGCCGAATGCAGGATTGTAGAGCCATGCCCAGATGATGCCCAACACGGCCGTCGGCATGATGTAGGGCAGGAACAGGAACGTCCGCAGGGCGAGTTGTTCGCGTTGCTTCAAATTCCAGACGCAGGCAGCAAGGGTGATGCCAAGCACCAGCGGCAGGACGCAATAGAAAATCATCAGCTCGGCATTGTTGCGCAAGGCAATGTAAAAACGACTGTCGGAAAAGAGATCGGCGTAATTGCCGAGACCCACCCATCTGGGCATGGTCAAGCCGTCCCAACTGGTCAGGCTCAAACCCAAGGCTGCGATAATCGGTCCAAAGACAAAAGCCGCGTAGAGCAGCAATCCGGGCAATAGATAGATAAAATTGGTATGCTGCGAGCCATCAAGTGCGGAGCGTTTCATCCAGTACTCCATGAAGCCAAAGCTCTGGTCGTCGCGCGGCAAGCCAGAGCTTTCAGCGCTCTTTCAGGATCGACGAAACGCAGGCCACGACCGCCGGGTGGGCGGACGTGACCTGCGCCCGTGCTATTACTTCTTGTCCTTCAGATAGGCCTGATAATCCTTGTCCATCGCATCGACAAAGGCTTCGGGCGTGATCTTGCCTGACAGAAGAAGTGGCGTGTTGTCGTCTATCGTCTTCAGCATCGTCGGGCTGGACCAATCGGGGTAATGGCCGAGCGCGTCATTGCCGTTGAGCGTCTTCCACATCTCGATGCCGGAGGTCAGGAGCGGCGTGAGCTTGGGCTTTGCATCCGCCGGCAGCGATGTTGCAGGAAGATAACCGGCAGCGGCCCAGCTTTCAGCGGCCTTTTCCGAAACCATATAGTCGATGTATTCGCCGGCCAGGTCCTGCTTCGCCTTGTCTTTGGCCAGGCTCGTGATCGCCCAGGCAAGATCGACGCCACCGACACTCATGGGCTTGGAAACACCCTTCGGAGCAGGAATGGCCATGAAGCCGATATGCGGATTATTTTGCATGTCACCGAAGTACCAGGTTCCCGAGATCAGGAAAGCGCCCTGCCCTGATATGAAAAGCTGGACGGCGTCGTCACCGGAGATGCCCTCGAACCCCGGGTAGAAATAGCCGCCTTGCGCCCATTTCTGCACGAGTTTGGCCGATTCGATATTGCCCTTGGTGTTCCAGGAGCCGCCTTTGCCGTAGATCAGGTCGTCAAGTTCGGCGCGGTTGGCCGCGTCGATATGTGCCTGGTCGATGGCGCCGATCATGTGCAGGGCCAGATGCTGCTTTGCCGAGCCCATCATGAAGGGCGCGACGCCTTTTTCCTTCAGCTTGTCGAGATCGGCCAAGAGTTCCTCGAAGGTCTTCGGCAGCGCCACGCCGGCGTCGTCGAGGATCTTCTTGTTGTAATAGAGACCGACGATCTCGCCGAGACCTGAGATGCCGTAAGTCTTGCCTACCCCGAATTTCGGCCCGTCCCAGCGATCCCGGGCAAGCACGGAATCCGACTGGCGCTTATCCCAGCCATATTTCTTGATGTACTCGTCGACCGGCAGGAGCAATCCTTCCTTGACCATCGCGCCCATGTCGCCGGCGCCCTGGTTGACCTTGGTGATGACAGGGCCATCGCCTGCTGAAACAGCAAGCTTCAGCGTCAGCTTCATGTCGTCGAAGGTGCGGGCGGTGCGTTTGATCGTGACACCGGGATGCGCGGCTTCGAACTCCTTGTTCAGTTGTTCGATGACGGCGCTCTGGCCTTCGAAGGTTTGATCGTCCCACACCGCCAGATCGTCGGCGCGGGCGGCGGAAAGGCCGAAACTCATAAGCGCCGCGCCAGCAAGCGCGACAGCGGCTTTCAATCGGTATGCCGGCAGTATGCTGATCGATTTCACGGTTCTTTTCATCTGCTCCACCTCATTTGGTTTATTCTCCACTCCCCCGTCCGAACCTTGCCTATGGCACCGGCCGAACGTTTCCTTGCCCAGGCCTTTGCCGGGCCTGCGAATCTGAGGTAATCGTCAACGCATTGAGTCTCTCTCGCGACCTATGACGACAAAGCGCCACGCAGGAGGTGGCAAAGCGATGGACACCGACTGCTTCATCCGTCCGGCGATTGAAGCCGATACCGAAGCTCTTTTCGACATCTGCCTGAAAACCGCCAATGGCGGCGAGGATGCCAGCGCGCTTTACAGCGACCCGCATCTGCCCGGTTACATCTGGTCGGTACCCTATCTCAAATTTGCCAGAGACTTTGCCTTCGTTCTCGTTGAGGGCGACCGGCCGGTCGGTTATGTCGTGGGTGCGCCTGATACCAGCGGGTTCGACAAAGACCTGGCAGCAAACTGGTGGCCGTTCGTGCGCCAGCAGATCGCCGGACTGACGCCCACCCGTGCACGCGATGCCGACGTGGTGGAACGCATTCAAAATCCGCGCAGCGGAACGACGTGGCTTCAAGACGATTACCCGGCGCATCTTCACATCAACATTCTTCCCGGACTTCAGGCAGGCGGCTGGGGGCGCAGGATGATCAGCACCGAGCTTGAAGCGCTTCGAAAGCACGGGATCAAAGCGGTGCATCTCGGTGTCGATCCAAACAACCAACGCGCCAGAGGTTTTTACCGTCACCTCGGCTTTTCCGAATTCGAGCGCGATGGCTCCGTCGCCTTTGCCATGCGGATCGATGAGGGATCCGGCTAGAGCCTTTCCGTCATTCTTTGAATCACGAAACCGCTCCAGCCTTCTGTTTTCACGCGACTTCCGGCAAAAGCGCCTCGCGTTTTGCCTGGGCAAACCGCCTCGCGCCTTTCCCGGCAAAACCACGGCACGGTTTTGCTGGAATTGCTCTGGAACCGACGGTGCCGTCATGCTCATGACATTGGCTCCGAATTTGCGGCGTCAAGCCCGTATTTCAAAACAACTGCCGCCGGCATGGTGCTCCAGCCCTGAAGCAGGGAACCGCGCCCATAAGGCGGCGAGAAATATTCCACCGCACCGATCCAGCCGTTGTCGAGGCAGGTTTCCCACCAGCGCGTCAACGCATAGCGCGCACCACCAAGTCCGTGACGAAGGCGTTCTTCGGCATAGGCGCCATCCCAATAGGGCCAGTCCGAGCCATTATGGTAGCGGTAGGGAAACGCGGTCTTGGATCGCAGATCGCTTTGCCGCTTGAAGGGCGGATAGGCGCACATCACCCCCCAACTGCCATACGGCTGCTCCTGATTGTGGCGCGTTTCCAGTTTGCTTTCAAAAGCTTTCAGCAATCCGACGGCCTTCTGCTCCGAAATCGCAGCAAATCGGGACAAGGTCAGGCTGTCGAGGGCCAGATGATCCTCGACAAAAGCGCCAGGCGTTCCGTAGTCGGCATATCCTCCCGTCGCCGGGACGAAGAGTTTTGCCTCGATTTCCTGGCGGGCAAGGTCTGCTGTCCTGCGGGCGCGTTCGGCAAGCTTCGGATCAAGATCCTCGCCAAGCCTTGCCACCGCGTCCATGGCGCCGACGAAAAGGCCCAGATCGTATGAGACCAGGCCTTCACGATAGACGTTGTCGGCCCAGTCCCGATCGTTGCGCGGCTTCAGCGGCAGAACGCTGTCAGGGCCGGCCAGGCTGAGATAACGATCAACTATTGCCCGAACCGTTGGCCAGTGCAGTTGCACCTCGGCTAAATCCTTCGTTGCGCTGAAATAGTCGCTCAGGAAGAGAACGAAGAAAAGCGGGCTATCGAAGTGGTCGCTCCACCAATCCTGCGGTCGATTATGGTACTCCGGAACGGCTCTTTTGTGGGTTTTGGGATTGGCCTTGCTGTCGGCGACAAACCGCTGCCAGGCCTCCGATTGCGCAGGCCCTGTCAAGATCACGCCGCTTGGGGCTTCTCCATCCGGCTGCACCCCCTTGGCCAGCAGCCGGATTTCGTCGCGCACCGCCTCGGGGGCAAGCGTCAGGAGCGGCTGCATCGTCCAGTAGCCATCGCGGTAATAGGTCCGCGCCGGAGCACTATAGGCCTGCCCGGCGGCAAGGCCGGCGAAGGCGCCGTTTTCGTCGCGCCGGATGCTCGAAAGGGCGGCATGGGTCCCCTGGCTGACCATGCTGCGCATCAGCGGGTCGGCCTCTGGCGTCAGATCGCACCGCGCCACATATTCGGCGGCTTCGGCAATGATCGCTTCGCTGGTGAGGTTGAGAGCGCTTTCGGCTTCGTCTCTCGAAGCGCCGACGGCAATCCGCAGATCCGGACCGAGAGCGTCGACAATGAGAACGCCCCAGGCCATTTCGAAAGTCCGCCGATGCCGGGTCCGAGTGAGCTTCGCCCTCGCACTTAGGCCCTCCGGCTCGTGCCACCAGGCGCAACGACGCGCGGGATATACGCCCTGAAGGCGCACACCGCAGATCAACATCACCGGCAGCGACTGCGCAACGAAGACGCCGCCATGTTTGGAAACCATACGGTTCGGGGCAAAGCTATAAGGGCCCTCGATTGCAGAAAATCTCACGCGCCCCAGGCTGCCGGCGCCCCAAAGGGCGAGATCGGCATATCCGTCCGGATGAACATCCGCCTGAAGGCGTGGCGCCATTATCGGCAGTAAAACGCCGTCTTCGGCGAAAAGCTGTCCATCAGTCGAGGGCTTTATCATTGGCAATCCCCGCACGTTTGATCCCAGCCTACAGGCGGCCTTCCTTTTGTCAAGGACATAGACAAAGCGATGGCCACGGTGTACTGAAAATGGGTACGCACACTTAGATAATGCCAAGAATGCGCCGCGCCGCGATAATGGGCAGCCAATATCGCCCTGATTAAGTATGTGTCCCGAACTAATTGAACCGAGCTAGCTGGATGACAATGACCGCCTCTGTCGTACAGACTCCGATCGCACGGAAAATTTCAACCAATGCCGTGATCCGCACCGTGTTGGCGAGCGGGTCGATCTCTCGCGCCGATATCGCCAAGCTCACCGGCCTATCGAAACAGACGATCTCCGATGTCGTGCGCGATCTTGAGGGTGACGGATGGCTCAAAGCGATCGGGCAGACCGACGGTCGCCCCGGCCGCAATGCCATCATCTACGAAATCAATGCCAGGGCGGGACTGGCCGCTTCCATCGATCTCGGGGGCACCAAGATTGCTGCGGCTATCTGCGATCTCTTGGGAAATGTGGTTGCCGAAACCAAAGTGGCCACCGATCCGCGCGGCGGAATGCATCTCGTCAATCAGTTCAGCGATATTATCATCGAACTCGCCTCTGCGGCCGGGACGACTGCCGACAAGCTCCGTCTCGCCGTTCTGGGCACCCCCGGCGTGCTCGATCCGGCCACCGGCCATATCAATGTGGCGCCGAACATTCCAGGCATCGACGCCATCAATCTGCGCCAGGTCTTCAGCGAAAAGATGGGCATACCGGTGATCGTCGAAAATGATGTCAACCTTGCCGCGCAAGGCGAGAGATGGCGGGGACACGGTGTCGAGACCGGCAATTTTGCATTCATTGCGCTCGGAACGGGCGTCGGCATGGGCATCATCGCCAACGGTGCCCTGTTGCGCGGCGCGCGTGGCGCGGCCGGCGAGATCGCCTATCTTCCGATCGGCGGAGATGTTTTCGATCCCGGCGGGTTTACGCTTGGGACCTTTGAGAGCGCGGTCGGCAGCGTCGCGATGTTGCGCCGCTATATCGGTTTCGGCGGGCGCAACGCATCCACCGTGGCCGATCTCTTCGCCGCGTTCAATGCCGGAGAGGCAAGTGCTGCGGCCGCAATCGAAGAGACGGCAAGACTGGTGGCGGTCGCCATTGCGGCCATCGGCGCAACTCTCGATCCCGAGCTGGTGATCACCGGCGGCAGCATCGGCGCGAGACCGGAACTGGTAAACGCCATCCGGAATTTCCTGCCGCGTTGCACGCCCTACCCGCCGCGCATCGAGATCAGCCGCTTCGGCAACCGGGCCGCCCTGATGGGAGGCATGGGGATCGCGGTCGAGCGTATGCATGACGATCTGTTTGGGGTGAAATTGAAGGAGGCCTGATCGGCCTGCACCACTTGAGAAGTACGGTGAATGCGCTAGATTTTCGGTCATGATAACAGCAACACAGATACGCGGCGCACGCGCCATGATCGGCATGAGCATCGAAGAGTTGGCCGCCGCAAGCGGCCTGCCGGTCGAGACCGTAGCGGCGCTCGAGACAGGCGAGTTTACGGGCGAGCCGCATGCGCTGTTCGATGTGCGCAGCACGCTCGAGGCGCACGGCATCATCTTCCTGTCGAGCGGCAATCAGGATGAAGGCGGCCCCGGCATTCGGTTGCGCGCGCGCACCTCCAGCGACGACGGCATCCGCCCGGAAAACCTCAACGCCGCCAACGACGACTGACGGAACCAATCCGCCATCGATCGAGCAGAACTGAATATCAGAGATAGGTCTTTGCAAGATCGGCGAGTTTGCCGCTGTCCTTCACGCCCTGCCGGTAGAGCTGAATGATGACCGCACCGATCCGCTCGGCCTCGGGCGTCGTCCTGACGAGGCCGCGCTCGTCGCATACCTTGTCGAGCACACCAGACAACAGATCGAGATCTTCCGAAAACAGCGGTAAATCATGCGGATGGATTGATGATCGTAACATCACGCCGCATTTCCTCCGAGGGCAAACGCATCCACGCTTGCATTGCCGGCCGCCCTCCGCAACCGGCAAAAACGATTATGCGCGAGGGCTTGAACTTTAGCAACTATGCAAATTCCCCCAAAACAAGATTAGGGAACAAAATTTCGTCTCGCGCGTTGCGGCGGCCTTTGAGGCAGGAACCAGTTGGTCCGGACGTTGGGTAAAACACGCCTTCCCTCCTCCGTCCGGGTCTTTTTCTCCAGAGAGCAGCTTGATCGTTTCCACCGTCTGGGAAGCCGTCGAATATTTCAAACCATGGCGAAGCAGCCAAGGCATCCTATCGTCGCGCCGGCGCTGCCTGGATGCGCTTGACGGTTGCGCAGCCCGCGCGGCGGGATTCTTCATCACCGCGGCAAAGACGGCGGGATTGTTGCTGTGGGATTAGCTGCGGCGGCCGCCGGCCGCGAACTGGGGATGGATAAAGCCTTCGGTGATCACCTTGGCGGTAAGCTCGATCACCCGTTCCTCGGCGAGTTCGGCGAGCGCGAGGGCAACATCACCCTCCGACCAGCCGGCTTTGACGGCCTCGTCGGACAGGGCCTGGAACGCACTGGAGAGGGCCTGTCTGCAAGTGAGATTCTGCTTCATATCCGCCATGGGTTCGCACTAGGCTGTTGTGACCAAGGATAATGTTAATCTACACATATTCACAGGAATGCGAAGAGATTTCACGTTTCTTAACTTCAAAAACGGGTTATCTACTCTAAACTTGATGTAGTCTTAACAAATTCCAACAAATACCGTCTTTCTGGATTGAAACAGCACAAAAGAGAACTATTGGATTTATTCAGTCTGCACTTTCAAAGGGTGTTTTATAACGTTATTTATCTTAAATAGTTAAAGCGCGTGCGCCGACCCAGCAACTATTTGAGCCACGACGGCAACATTGCGACCCCGTTTTCAGCACCTTCACGGCACCCTGTCAATCAGCTTCGGATCTTTCATGAAGGCGATCCTCGAGCGCCAGTCGTCCGCGATGAACGGGCTGGAGGATGCCGGGCAAACGGTACAGCCAGACGGCCTGGCGCCTCAGCCGCTGCGAGCGTCTTAGGTGCTAATCACTTTAATACCACAGCGGCACCACACTGCCGTCAAAGTCCGCCGTACCATTGTGTCTGCGTATCATCGGGTTGACGAGCCCACTACTCCAGGAGGCAAAATGTCTATCGAACTAGACGCGACGACCTATGTGCATGCCAAGCAGACGACCGCCCATTCCTATATTTTGCCGGCCGTTGTGGATGTTCTCGAGAATAGTTTTCAGGAGGCAAACGAAACGGCGGTCTTCGACCTCGGCTGCGGTACTGGCGGCGCTGCAGCCGTGCTTGCCGGAAAAGGTTATGACGTCGTCGGTGTCGATCCGTCCGCGGACGGTATTGCGAAAGCAAGAACGGCCCATCCCGATCTGCCGCTGGAAATCGGCTCCGGCTACGAAGATCTTTCCAGCCGGTATGGGACCTTCGATGCGGTGATCAGCCTCGAAGTGGTGGAGCACGTTTATGACCCCAAGGCTTTCTCGGCCACCATGTACGATCTGGTGAAGCCCGGCGGCATCGCGGTGATGTCGACGCCGTTTCACGGGTACTGGAAAAATCTGGCCTTGGCCGTCAGCGGCAAGATGGACGACCATTTCATGCCGCTCAAAGACCATGGCCACATCAAATTCTGGTCTCCCGGAACGTTGAGCACGCTGCTGCTGGACACAGGTTTCGAAGACGTCGACTTCGAATATGTCGGGAGAATTCCGCTGCTGGCAAAATCGATGATCGCGATCGCTCAGAAACCACACTGAAGGTCCACCGTTCTTCGCAATGACTGCGAGAGTGGCCGCCACATGAAGCGTGATGTTCTGACTGGATTTCAAGGGGATAAATGGTCGGGGCGACTGGACTCGAACCAGCGACCCCTTGACCCCCAGTCAAGTGCGCTACCGGGCTGCGCTACGCCCCGACCTGCCGAAACGGCTTGCTTCGTTTAGTTTTTCGGCGCGCGCAATGCAAGCGGAAAAACCTTGCCTCCGACAAAAAGAGGCCGTTTATCGGAATGTTCAGATCGCGGCGATCGTCAGCCGGCCTTCGGCGGTTTGGCGGGGCTGCCATGCCTGGTAGTTGTCGATGGAAAAATGCGGCGTTTCGAAGGGCGTCGCGTGGGTTTCCGTAATCACCGTGACGTCGGCGCCGGCGGCCTCGCCGGCGAGAATGCCGGCGACGGCATCTTCGAAGACCAGGCATTTCGAGGGATCGACGCCGAGGCGGCTTGCGCCGAGCAGATAACCTTCGGGGCTGGGCTTGCCCGATTTGACCTCTCCGCCGCTGACGATGACCTTCGGCATCGGGATGCCGGCCGCAGCCATGCGGCGCTCGGCAAGCTCGATCGGCGCCGAGGTGACGATTGCCCATTTGCCGTCTGAAATGGCGGAGAGGAAGCGGATGGCGCCGGGTATTTCGACGATGCCGGAGACATCCTCCATCTCCTCGGCGAGCAGCAGGTCCGCCTCATGGGCCGGATCGACGCCCGGCAGGCCGAGCCCGCGGATCACGTCGGAAGCGCGGATGCCGTGGATCGTCTTCAGGAAGACCTCCGGCTCGAAGCCGTGGCGTCTTGCCCACCCGCTCCACACCCGCTCGACGACAGCAATGGAATTCAGCAGCGTCCCGTCCATGTCGAAGAGGAAGGCGTCGTAGGACTTGTCGAGGATGTCATGGAGAGCGGGCACGGGCGTTTCCTTGCGGGCGCTGCAGCGCCGCGCGCCTTTTAGGACACGCAAAGGACGCCGGAACATTTTGAACTACACAGGCGAGTAGCGGAGGGCGACGGCGGCGTCAACGCTAGTCGTTGACGTCGACGTCAACGCTAGTCGTTGACGTCGGGATGGGTGACCTTGCGAACGTCGGCAAGGCCGCGGGTGGCATCGCGGTTGCCGGTCGCGGCTGCGGCTTCAAAGATACGGGTCGCATCACCGTACATTTTCAGATTGAAGTAACAGTAGCCGCGCAGGACCATCAGATCGATACGTTCCTGCTGCAGCTGGGCACGCTGATCGAGATAGACGAGGGTTTCGCGGTAGCGCCCGGCGTCGAAGGCCGAAAGCGCCCGATCGGCGAGGATCGCCACCTGGAGCTCGGCGGCGCGCTGGCGGCTCTGCGGCGCCTTGGTGGCGGCGACGGCGGCATTGCTGGAAAGGCCGGCGCGCAGATAGGCAAGACTCTGGCCGTAGGCTGCGTCTTCGCGATCCTTGCGGAGCGGGCTCTGCAAGGCCGCCTCGAAGGCGGAGATCGCCTCCATCGGCCGGTTGATGTCCATCAGGCACCAGCCGCGCGACAGCGCGTCGGACGGGCCGAGCTGCGCCGCATCGACAGTCGTCGAGCAGCCGCGTGTCTGGCGCGGACCGCGCTGGACGGTCACCGTCTGCATCCCCGGCCTTGCCGTGCGAACGGCCGCATCAGGCCCCGGCTGCAGTGCGGTGGGGCGCTCGGCCGGAAGCGGCTCGGCCGTTACCGCGGGGCGCTGCGGCGGCTGGGTCGGCTGCACCGGCTGCTGTGGGGCAATCGGGCTCTTTTCCGGCTGCAGCGGAGCGCCGTTGGGGCTCAACGAAGACGTGTCTTCAAGATTGGTGATGCGCGTCGACCGGCCGGCCCAGGCGTGCTGGATGGCGAGCACGGCCTTGCGGTCGTTCAACTGCTCGCGGGTGACGGCAAGCCCATAGGCGGAGGGTTCGTCATCGGGTTTCCAGGCAAGGGCCGTCTCGAACCAGCGTGCGGCAGTCTGGAACTGGTTGAGGGAACGGGCATACCAGCCGAACTGCTGCGCCGTCGGCACGTATTTGCGGGCAATGACCTCGGCGGCGATGCGATGCAGCACGTCTTCGGCGAGATCGGCCGGCGGCTGCAGCGCCATCAGGTTGGCGGTGGCAGCGAGATAGGTGGCGCTCGCATCATCGGACTCGGCGCGCCAGCGGAACATCACGTCCTCGGCTTCCTGAGGCGCCTTGCGGGCGATCAGCGCCAGCGCCAGCCCTTGCGAAGCAGTCGCCGAATCCTGCTTGGCGCGGGCGGCGCGGAACCATTTTTCGGCATCGGCGTCGTTGTTGCGGCGAAGCTGATACCAGCCGAGCAGCAGCGCGTCGGAGGCCAGGCCCTGGCTTTCTGCGAGCTTTTCGAGGCGGGAGACATAGTCGGGCGCGATGGCGAGCTTCGGATCGTCGTTGCCTTCTGCCATGAAGCGTCGGGCGAGGTTGTCGCGGATCGCATCGAATTCCCTGCTGCCGTCAGTGGCGGCAGGCTTCTCCAGCGCGAGCAACCCCTGCATCGGCTGATAGGAAAGCAGCGTGGAGGCCTTTTCGATCGTTGCCTGTCGTTCGGCCGGATTGGTGCAATTCTTCAGGATATAGGTGTAGGCATCCTGGCCGCGCTGTTCCCTCTCCGTCTGAATGAAGGCTTCGGCAACACGCCAGAGAACGTCGACCTCGCTGCAGGTGAGCAGGCTCGGCGTGGCGGCCGCGATATCGACCACCGTCGCATATTGCTTGAGGTCCGAAGCGTTGACGAGACGGGCACGGGCCTCGGCAACGTCGAGCCGGTCGAGCAGGTCGGCCGGCGGCTGCCATCCGGCGCCGGCTGCCTGACGATCGGAGATCGCCTTGCGCAACTCGGCATAACGGCCATCCGAATAGAGCTGCCACATGGCCTCGAGCTGCTTGTCGCCGTTTTGCGGCACGGCGAGCGGATCGGCCGGCGGAACCCAGTTCGGGTAGAGCGCCTGAAGGCGGGAAATTTCGGCCTGCAGCCGCACCTTGTCGCCGCGGCTGGCGAAATAACGAAGCGCGCTTTCATCGACGGCCGGCTGCGTCGAGGCGGCGGCCTGCTGCGGCGCCGGCGGCTCGGAAACGGTGGAAGGCGTGCCCGGCGCCGGTGAGGTCGCCGTTTGAGGCTCAGACGGCAGTGCGGCGGATGGCGGGGCTGCGGGCTGCTGCGCGACAGCATTCGGATCTGAAGTATCCGATGCCGACGGCGGCGAGGAGGTGATCGCCTCGATCTTGTCGGCGACGAGTTGCGCATTGAATTCGGAATTGCCGGCAGCCTCGGTCGGCTTGATGCGGCCCATCATCATCAGTTCCGGCGCCGGCTTGCCGGCAGCGCCAAGCCCTAACCTTTCCTGCAGAGCGGCACGGTCCTTCAGCCCGGTGACGAGGGTCGCCACCACCACTGCCGCTGAAACTGCCACGAGAGAGGACTTCACAGACACTCCGGATGCTTCTCCCCGATATAAGCCAGCCCCAGCAGTTGAAGGGTGGATGGATAATAGAGCGCGGGCGCAAATTGCAGGGCCGAGCTCGGCAGCTTGGTCCCATCGACAACACAGGCCACAACATCGTTAACAATTCGATAACCGGGGTCCGGCAGCAGGGTCTTCGGCCGGCCGGTGGTCAGATCGATGGTTGCGGGAACGCCGTCTTGCGACATCCCCTTTTGCAGGCGCACGAGCAGCGCCTTGTTGGTGATGCCGCCGCGCGCGAGATAGAGCGGGATGCGGATGGCGTTATATGAGAACTCGGCGTCGAACCCCTTCGCCGGCCGCGGCTTATCGCGCAGGCTCACCCATTCGGCGGGAAGCTTGCGCGGGCCGAACTGCATCGTGTTCAACAGTTCCACGCCGTCATCCGACAGTTTTTTCCAGGCATCCGACGGCGCGAGAGCCGACATCACCGGGATCGCCTCGTAAATCCAGTAGGACGGGTTGACAACCGGGCCGTCGTCCCGGTCGTCGCCGGTAAAACCCTGGGTTCCCGGCAACAGCAAGGTGCGGCCCTCAGACCTAGCGACGGTTTCGGCAAGCAGAGCCTGCGCCATACGGGAGGCGGCGAGGATATAGTCGTCGCGCTTCCACGCCGTGCCGGCAAGCGCCAGCGCATAGGCGATCAGCATGTCGCCATCGGTGGCATTGTTGGTATCGGCCACATGCGGCCTGACGTTCGGATCCCATTTCCAAACGGCCAGGCCATCGTCGCGCAGCAGCAGCTCGGTGCGGGTAAAATACCAGATCTGCTCGAAATCGGCTGGGTTGGCTGCGAGATAGGCAAGCAGCAGGCCATAGCCCTGCCCTTCGCTGTGGCTGATATTGCCGTTGCCGTTATCGACGATGCGGCCGGTCGCATCCAGAAACTTCGCCTTGTAGGCCGACCACGCGCCGGCATTGATCATCGCCTGCTGCGCGACGGCGGGCTCGCCCGGCGAGGCAAGCGCGACCGTGGCCGCCAGCAGGAGCGCGCGCAGCCGCCTCATTTCGACCGTCCCAGCCGTTTGAGCATCGTCGATGTGGTGACCCCGATCAAAAGCACGAAGACAACCAGCAGGGAGGCATAGGAGAGGATGTTCGTCGATAGCCAGTTGGCGGCGATCAGGCGGTAGTTGGCGATCGACCAGGGCATGGACGGCACGAAATCGAAACGGGTCACGGGCAGCGCCTCGATCTTGCCCGTCCTGCTCGAATAGGTGGTGATGTGGCCTGATATCTGCGGCCAGTTCAGCTGCGACGTGAGAACCTCGAGCCCTTCACGCAAATCCTTCGCCGAGGGCGCCGTTACCACCGTCCATGAACCCGCTCCAGTGGGGCTGGAGCCCTGGGCAACCAGCAGCGAGGCGGCGTTGGGCGGCGTAAAAATCTCCTCGGCGCCGGGCACGAATTGCAGCGAACTGCGGGAGATGTCGAAATTGCGCGACACCCACTCGCGAAAGGCCGTGACGCGGCTGCGCAAGACACCGCCGCTGACTTTGGAATTCCACTCCTCGAAGGCCGTGCCGGTGTCGACGACGCCCGGCTGCGCATCCGTCACGGGACGCCACGAGGCCTGGCTCGCCGTGGAGATATTGGCCTGCGACAGCGCGGTTGCCGGCATCTGCGAGATGGAGCCGATGAAGATCGCGTCGCGATCGCCGATCGTATTCGGCGAGGCGACGGTTTCGACGGCGATCGGATGGCCGGCGGTAATCGCCATCTGGCCAAGCAGGGTGGCGGCGGCCGACAGCGTGTCGGCGTCGATGCGGTCGATAAAGAGCGGCGTCGGCTCCGTGGCCCGGCCATAGGGATAGGCAGTGCCGGCCATGGCAGCCAGATTCGGACGCTGACCGACGCGGGCAAAATCCGGAATGTGCAGTTCGGAGGTATCGAACAGGGCAAAGCGCGGCGTTGCGCCGGCGGTTGCGCCCGGCGCGCAGACGGCATCGTCCTTGGTCATCAGGATCGCCTCGATCGCCACCGTGTTCAGACCGGGCTTGAAGTGGCGCATCGTCACGCGGATCGGCAGATGACGGAGAATGCCGCCCGATGTCGTGGTGATCGGCACGGTAGAGGCGATATTGTCGTTGACGTAGATATCGATGTGGCTGCCGGGCAGCACGTTATCGGTATAGGCGGCGTCGAGCAGCACCTTCGCCTCGCCATAGGCATTGGCATAGAAGTCAGCCGGCACGGCGATATTGAAGCTGGTCCGCAACCGCCGGCCGGAAAATTCGGTGGTCTTCACACCGAGCTGCGACAAAGCGATGTTCGTATCGGAAAAGACCAGCGGCGCGTTCGGCGCGCTCCAGCGCTCGGTGGTCAGCACGTCGCGGCGGACATCCGAGGGCCTGTCCGTCGGCGAGACGATGGTATCGATCGCCGAGGAGACCGCCTGCCACGAGGGGCCGCTGATCAGAAGCACCGGTGAGCCGCTGCGCGGATCGGTGACGAAAGCGGCGAGCGCCGCGCTCTCGGCGCCGGCCGGCAGGCCGGGAAAGAGCGGCCGCAGTTCGGCCGCGGTGCCGACGAGCACGCTGAGCTTGCCGGCACCGCCGGCCGGAAGGGAAGCGGTGCTGAAGGCAAAGATCTGGTTCGGCATGCTGCTCAACACCGACAGACCCTGCGCCAGCCGCAGCAGCGGCTTGGTGGTTCCCGGCTGCTCCAGCGCCGGGACGACGATGTCGAACTCGGTCTTGCCGGCGCCGTCGACGCCGATGGCGCGGATCGCATCGGCGCTCGCCGGCTCTGCGGCATCGCTGCCGGCAAAGCTCAGATAGGTTCCTGCCGGATCGATATTCGACCACAATTCATAGGTGGACTGGATGCTGCAATCGGTGCGGTGGCGCTGAGCGGCTTCGAAGCTGACGACATTGGCGCCCGGCTGCAGCAGACCTGGCGGAACCGCGAAGGTAACGGCCGACGGGCCGTCCGGCGAGCCGACGCGCTGCTGGCCGATCGGGCGGTTGTTGAGATAGACGGTCAGCGCCGAGGCCTCGGGCGCGACAACGATCGAATTCTGGTAGGCGAAGGTGAAGCTCGCCCTGGCGGCCGCCTGTTCCGGCGTCAGATAGACGGACCATGACCGCCGGTCGTATTCACCGGTGAGACCGAGCTTCGAAAAGGGCACGACATAACGGCGGACGCTGCCGGGGCGCTGACCCGGAGCCGTATCGGCCGCCGCGGCCGGCTGCAGCGCCGGCGACTGAACGACGATCGGCGGAGGAACTGGCGCAGGTGCCTGAGCAGGAGCCGACTGGGGTGCCGGCGCCGGCAGTACGGAAACCGGCGGGGTGACGGGAACCGGCGCAGCTGCTGCCGGCGGCGTCGCTGCCGGCGCAGGCGGCGGCGTCAATCTCGGGGCCACGGAGGCACCGGGCGGCCGCTCGCCGGACATGTCGAAGGGTGCCGTCTGCGCCTGGGCGAAGGCGGAGGCATTCAGGAGCAGAAGCGAGGCAGCGACGATCCTTCTCATCCGGCATTGACCTTTGCCGCCTGCTGCTGGGCTTCCCGCTCCGGCCGCATGCTGCGGAAGAAGTAAACGAGGCCGCGGCTGGTCTGGTAGAACGACAGGCCGAGGAACCAGATGGTGCCGCGGATCAGTCCCGGATTGCGGCGGCGCGAGGCCTGGAACTCCGTCCACTGGCCTGAGTTGGCAAACATCAGGTCGGCGATCAGGCGATGATCGAGCGCGCTTTTCGGAACGTACTGGCAGCCGACATTGCTGATGTCGCCCGATGGCTCGATATTGCGGACGATCAGCGGCAGGGTTTCCAGATCCGCGCCGCTATAGGGCCGGAAGCGGATTTCGCCGAGGGCGCCGACCAGCATCTCGTCGAGCTGTTTGTTGAAGATGTGAAGCCTTGCGCCATGGACGGAGACGTCCTCGATCGAGGCCGCGTACCACTTGCCGTTGGCACCGAATTCACAGCGCCGGTTGACGCGGACGCGGCGGGACAAAGCGCGCTCGCCGCGCTCCGAGACGACACCAAGCGCGCAGCCGGCCATGATCAGGTTGATGAGGTTCCATCCACCGACCACGAGCGTGACGTCGGCCTTATAGGGCTCGGCATAGATCCTGTAGATAGTGATGACGAGCGCGATGATCTGCACCGCGAAGATGACGAAGAACGGACGGCTGATCTCCGACAGGCGGCTGACGGCGATCGATTCGTCCTTGGCGGTGACCTTGAAGGTCGGCTTGCGCGGATTGAGCATGACGGAGACGACGGCCGGCAGCAGATGCACCGTCTGGACATATTCATAAAGCTCGGAAATCCATGGCCAGCGGAACGACCCGTAGAGGTAGTTCTGCATCATCAGGTTCACCAGCATATAGGCCAGCGTATAGGCCAGGAATTCGCCGCCGGAGGCGGTGAAGATTTCCAGGTCGAAGAACAGATAGAAGAGCGGCGCAAACAGGAAGATGGTGCGCGGGAACGGGAAGAGCCAGAAAAGCGTCGAAGACATGTAGCAGAGGCGCTGCGGGATCGACAGGCCGCGCTTCAGCAGCGGGAAGCGGAAGCGCAGGATCTGCATCATGCCCTGCGCCCAGCGGCTGCGCTGGCCGATGAAGCTGGCGAAGGTGGCCGGCTGCAGACCGGCGATCAACGGCTTGTCGACATAGATGCTGTTCCAGCCGCTGCCGTGCAGCGCCAGGGCCGTCTCGCAATCCTCGGTGATGCTGATGCCGGAAAAACCATTCTGGGATTCGAGCGCCCTGCGGCTCAAAACCGCCGCCGAACCGCAGAAGAACGCGGCATTCCATTTATCGAGGCCGCGCTGGATGATGCCGTAGAACATCTCGTTCTCGCTCGGCATCTTGTCGAAGGTGCGCAGGTTGCGCTCCAGCGGGTCGGGATTGATGAAGAAGTGCGGCGTCTGGACGAGGAAGAGCTTCGGATCGTCTTCGAAATAACCGACGGTCTCGAGCAGGAAATCGCGGGCCGGTGCGTGGTCGGCATCGAAGACGGCGATCAGTTCACCGCTCGAGTGTTTCATGCCGTTGTTGAGATTGCCGGCCTTGGCATGCTCGTTGCGGTCACGCGTGAGGTAGCTGACGTCGAGATCCTCGCAGAGCTGCTTCAGTTCGATATGGCGAGCGGCTGCCGCCTGGGCTTCGAGCAGCTTGCCGGAATTGCGCTTCTGCAGGGTGCCGCCGTCATCGAGCAGCCAGACATGCAGCTTGTCGGCCGGATAGTCCATGGCCTTGGCGGCGGCCAGCGTATTGCCGAGAAGCCCGGCGTCCTCATTGTAGGACGGCACGAAGACATCGACATGCGGCAGACGCCCGGGATTGGCGGCACGGGAAGGGCGCGGCGGCAGTGGTGTGGCGACGATGAAGAGGCTGAGCGCCAGCATCGCGACGCTGTACATTTCGGCAAGGTAAAGCAGCAGGCCGGGAATGAAATTCCCCGGCTGATTCAAAGGCGGCAGCGTATTGGTGGTGCGCCAGTAGACGTAGCGCAGAACGATCGACGTGCCGAAGGCGAGCGCCACCAGGCGCCAGGTCCCCTCGCCTTTCAAAATCTTGATCAGCGCCATCACGGTCACGACAGTGATGCTGGTGATCAGCTGGGTCTGCAAATTAACCGGCAGCGTGATCAGCACGATCATGCAGAGCGAAACCACGGCCCATATGATGACACTGCGGGCTTTGCGCATCGACGTTCCTTCGAAATTGCTCAACCGGGACACCATCCGGCGTTCCGGGCATGCTCATTATTTCAGGCAGGCGGCCGTCATGGCCACGTCGCCTATGCAGTCCGGCGACGGCACGGTGACGCCGATCGCCCTTGCGGATTGTTCGACCGGCTCGGTTACCACAGCCGGTCTGGCGCTCGCCTGCGGCGCATCGCCCGGCAGCGGCACGCGCGGACCGATAGGAGCCGGCAAGGATGTCGCGCCCCCCGCCGGCTGCGACGCCGGAGCGCTGCGCACGGGAACGACCCGCGGCCGGCTGCCGATGGCAGGCGCCGGCTCATAACCGATCGGCATCGGGCTGGGGCGATAACCGCCCTCGTCGGGATAGACAGGCGCGCCGGTGCGTCCGAGCGCGACATCGGCCGGCGGCGGATTGCCGTAGGGGTTCCAGGTCGCACCGTCGAAGGTGCCGGTGACGGTATAACCGTAGACGATGCCCAGCAGCTGGCGCTCGCTCGCCCTAGCATCACAGAGACGCAGGCGCAGCTGGATCATGCCGAAATTGCGCGCTTGGCTCATGGCGTTGACGCTCGAGCGGATCTGCTGCCAGGCATAGATGCAGCTGTCGCCGGCAGGGCTGCGGCCGGAGGCGTAACCGAAGGGGCCATAAGCGTTCTGCAGGAAGGTCGCCGACGTCGCCATCGGCACGCCGGGAGCCGCGCGGGCCACTTCGCGACGGATGCCGCTCTCATTGATCATGCTGAAGCCCGCATCGCCCGCCCCGGGATTGGCCCCGGAAGCGCCGAGGAACTGCACCTTCAGAAAATTCTGGCCGGGCACGGAGGATGAGGTAAAGAGCGATACGGTCTGCTCGACGCCGTTGCCACGCTTGCGCTCGACGACGCTGACGATCGACGGGCCGCCCGGCGGCGGCAGCACCAGCGCCTTTTCAGGCGCCACGGTTTCGGGCCCGGAAGGCTGGCGCACACCGCCTGTCGAGGTGCAGCCGGCCATCGTGCTCAATACGGCCATCAGCGATATCGTCTTCCGCAAACGCATGTCTCGAGCCGCCGCATTCGTCTTTCAGATATCCATTCGCAAACCGAAACGCGACGGACCTTCGAATCAACGACCGACTGGCCGTTCACAGGGTATAAATCGCCAACATGGTTAACGAAGCGTAAAACACACCCCTGCCGTCATTGAACGAACGCGCACTGAACGTGATTCGAACAGCTCAACCGTATGGTGCACAAACTGATTTATCAACAACTTCGTTGTTGCTCATGGCGTCTGCCGTCTGCATTGGCCGAAAGGTTGCGCGGGAACTATGCCGCACGGCTGGCGTTGCCTTGATGTCTCAGGTTTAAGAAGGAGAACATCCCATGCGCAAGATCATGCTGGCTGCGGCCGCCATGCTGACCATCAGTTCCGCCGCCTTCGCGCAGAGCACCGTCATCGTCACCGATCCCGCACCGACCGCCTCTGTCGTGCTTCCTGGCGAGGTGCGGACCTATGTGATGGAGCAACAGACGCCGTCCGTCGTCTATGACGGCGATATCACGGTGGGCGCGACGCTGCCCGATACCGTGGAAGTGCATACCGTGCCGAATATTGACGGCTATGGCTATACCGTCATCAATGAGCGGCGTGTCATCGTCGAGCCGAAGACGCACCGTGTAATCCAGGTCCTGGAATAACGCGATCCCCAGCCGTGGGCGTGGAGTCGTGATGCTTCACGTCCTCTCGTCTTCCACTCTCGCCGATACGTTCAGAAGTTCGCGGATCTTGTGGGCGAGTTGCTCCAGGCTGAAGGGCTTGGCGAGCAGAGAGACGCCATGATCGAGCACCCCGTTGTGGACGATGGCATTGCGGGTATAGCCCGTCGTGTAGAGTATCCGGATCGACGGCCATTTTTCCTGGACGATATCGGCAAGCTGGCGTCCGCTCATCTGCGGCATGACGATATCAGTGAAGATCAGGTCGACGTCCCGATTTTCCTCGAGAACGAGAAGCGCTTCCATGCCGCTTGCCGCCTGCAATACGGTGTAACCGAGTTCATGCAGGCTTTCGGCGGTCATGATGCGGACGTTCTCATCATCCTCCACCACCAGGATCGTATCGTTGACGCTGCCCTGCGGGATCGGCTGGGCGCCGGCCGCATTCAACCGGGCATCCGTCACGCCGACACGACGGGGGAGATAGATCTTCACCGTCGTGCCCCTGTCGATCTCCGAATAGATCTTGATGTGGCCGCCGCTCTGCTTGATGTAGCCGTAGACTTGGCTGAGACCGAGACCGGTGCCCTTGCCGGGTCCCTTGGTGGTGTAGAACGGGTCGAAGGCGCGCTCGATCACCTCAGGCGACATGCCGGTGCCGGTGTCGGTCATGCTGATCATCACATATTGGCCGGCCGCGACCTCCGAATGCATGCGTGAATACCGCTCGTCGAGTTCGGTATTGGCCGTCTCGATCGTCAGATGCCCGCCGCCCGGCATGGCGTCGCGGGCGTTGACGGCAAGGTTGAGGATGGCGTTCTCAAGCTGGCTCAGATCGGCAAAGCTTGGCCAAAGGCCGCCGGCCAGCACGGTCTCGATCCGAATCTGCTCGCCGAGCGTACGCCGCAGCAGCTCCGACATGCCGCCGACCAGCTTGTTGAGATCGATCACTTCAGGGGCGAGCGGCTGCTGACGCGAGAAAGCGAGAAGACGCGCGGTCAGGACCGCGGCCCTCTGGGCGCCGTCTTTGGCGTTCTGGATCGAGTGCGGCAGGCGGGGATCCTCGTTTCCGCTCATACGCCGCTGGGCGAGATCGAGGTTGCCGATGATGATCGCCAGCATATTGTTGAAGTCATGCGCAACGCCGCCGGTGAGCTGACCGATGGTCTCCATCTTCTGCAGCTGGCGCACCTGCGCCTGAGCGGCGGCATTCTCCTCCATTTCGTGCCGGAGCTCGGCGGTGCGCTGGACCACCGTCTGTTCGAGGCGCGTGTTGAAGCTGTTGAGTTCATCGCGCAGGCGGCTCTGCCGGCCGTGCGCGATGATGATCATCTCCATCAGGCCGATGATGATCACCGCATTGACGAGGTAAGTCGAAAGGCCGACCCACTGGCCGGCGCTGATCGGCCAGAAGATATCGTGCGGCTCGACGAAAAACTGCTGGACAATGAAGGCGGCGAGTATCGCCGCGACAAAGCCCGGCCCGGCGCCGCCGATGAAACTCGCCAGCAATATCGCCGGAAGAAAGCTCAGGAAAGGAAAGCCCGAGAGATAGTCGCTGGCGGCAAGCCTGAGAAGAAACGTCAGGCCAACGAAGGCAACGGCCAGCGGATATGTATAACCCGGCCTATGACGCAGCCAATCCGTGGCGCTCAGCAAATCCATTCAAGATCCCTCGCTTACAGCGCCAAGCGGGCTTTTCGGACGCGCAAGAGGCACTGTAACACTTTGAAGTTCTGCATAATTTTATTCCCGAGTCGATTCCGATTTAAGGAATTATGCAAGAGCCGCCGCGAAGACGGCATCAGAGCTTTTACACATCGAATTTCACCCGGCAATATGCTGTTTCTCGCACTGCCGGACGTGACGTCTTGACGAGCCGCGCAAGCAGTTCCACATAAATCTCCATGCCCGGCAAGGGGAAGTGGGTGGACGGGAACATGAAAGACATATTCGTCGTCGAAGACGACGCGCTGATTGCCATGCTGCTCGAGGACATGCTCGCCGATCTCGGCTACCGCGTCTGCGCCAGCGCACCCGATCTGGAACGGGCGCTTGTCGCCGCCAGGGACGCGGATTTCGACGCTGCCATTCTCGACGTGTCGCTTGCGGGGCAGAGTTCGCTGCCGGTCGCAAAACTGCTCGACGAACGCGGAAAACCCTATATCTACGCGACGGGATACGGTGCGGCCCCTGCCGGCAGCAGCCCGAGCACATTGCCGGTGCTGCAAAAACCCTTCCAGCTCAGTGAACTCGAACAGGCGATGAAGCGGCTTACCGAAGCCTGATGGATGCCGCCCGAAAGGTGCAGCGGTTCCGGGATAACGACATGCCTAAAAACAAGGAGCGAAGCGCCTCGCTTCAATCACGTTTGACGCGATGGGCCTTGGAGCCCTTCCCGGTCAGCGCACCTGATCGAGCAGACGCTTGCATTCCAGCAGGTCATAGAGCGCTTCCTGCAGCAATGCCCTGTCTTCCTTGCCGACGCTCGACTTGCCGATCGAGACTTCCTGCTCGTCGTCACCAGCCACAAAATTGAAGAAGCGGCGGGTAATCGGCGGCTTTGCGCGGCCGACAATCTGGTCTTCGTCGGACATGCCGACACGCGGTTCACCGGCGCTCGCCTCCTGCACGCCCGACGCAAGCGCCTCGACGCTGGCGAGATCGCCATGGCCGACCGATATGACGAACTTGTTGCCGTTGGTTTTCAGAAGTTTCTGCACGCCCTTGATCGTATAGCCGTGATCATAGAGCAAATGCCGGATGCCCTTGAGAAGATCCACATCTTCGGGCCGGTAGTAACGGCGGCCGCCGCCGCGCTTCATCGGCTTTATCTGGGGAAACCGCGTCTCCCAGAAGCGCAGCACATGCTGCGGCAGATCAAGATCGTCTGCGACTTCGCTGATGGTGCGAAAGGCATCGGGGCTCTTGTCCAACGTCATACTGCTACGCGACCTCGCGGCTCGATCCAACGGCGACTCATCATATTTCAACGGTTTGGCGTCGACAATTCAAGTCATGTCTCGACGTTGCGCACAACGATGGACAGTGCAAAAGCAAAAAACGCCATTTCAGAAACGGAAGGCCGATGCTCAGGAGGCCGGATTCTGCGGCTTCAGCTTGACCTTGCGAGAGACATGCGCCTTGAGGATGCGCGTTTTCAGCACGTTCGACGCCTTGAAGGTCATGACCCGGCGAGGGGAAATCGGAACCTCCTCGCCAGTCTTGGGGTTGCGGCCGATCCGCTCGTTCTTGTCGCGCACCTGGAAGGTGGCGAAGGAGGAAAGCTTGACGGTTTCGCCACGCACGATGGCGTTGCAAACTTCGTCGATGACCGTTTCCACCAGTTCCGCGGATTCGGTCCGGGAAAGCCCGACCTTTCGGAAAACGGATTCCGCCAAGTCTGCGCGCGTCACTGTTTTTCCGGTCATGGTTTCCCCGCCCATTTCAAATATTTTGTGAAATCGCGCAAAGAATATTTGTCTTGCGCGTCACGGTCAAGCTCTTGTTCGCCGCCAGTTTTTCAGGATTTACGCACTACCAGCGCAGCAGAACGGCGCCCCAGGTAAAGCCGCCGCCCATCGCTTCGAGCATCACCAGGTCGCCCTTCTTGATGCGGCCGTCGCCGGCAGCGGTCGCAAGCGCGAGCGGGATCGAGGCCGCCGAGGTATTGCCGTGCAGATCGACCGTTACGACGACCTTCGCCGCATCGATGTTCAGCTTCTTCGCCGAGCCGTCGATGATGCGTCGATTGGCCTGGTGCGGCACCAGCCAATCGAGGTCCTCGGCGGTGGTGCCGGTGGAATCGAAGGCCGCCTGAATGACATCGGTGATCATGCCCACGGCATATTTGAAGACCTCGCGGCCTTCCATGCGCAGCTTGCCGACGGTGCCCGTCGTCGACGGGCCGCCATCGACATAGAGCTTTTCCTTGTGCGAGCCGTCGGAACGCAGGTGCGCCGTCAGCACGCCGCGGTCGGCAACGGTGCCCTCGCCTTCGCTCGCTTCGAGCACGATCGCACCGGCGCCGTCGCCGAAAAGCACGCAGGTGGTGCGGTCGTTCCAGTCGAGAATGCGCGAAAAGGTTTCGGCGCCGATGACGAGTACGCGCTTTGCAAGCCCGCCGCGGATATAGGCATCCGCCGTCGTGACCGCATAGACGAAACCGGTGCAGACGGCCTGGACGTCGAAGGCGAAGCCGTGGCTCATGCCGAGACGGTTCTGGATGTTGACCGAGGTTGCCGGAAAGGTGTTATCCGGCGTCGAGGTGGCACAGATGATGAGATCGATATCGGCCGGCGTCAGGCCGCCATTGGCAAGGGCCGCGCGCGCGGCGGCCTCGCCGAGCGACGCCGTCGTCTCGTCATCGCCGGCGAGATAACGCTGGCGGATGCCGGTGCGCTGGACGATCCATTCGTCGGATGTGTCGACGATCGCCTCCATGTCACCATTGGTCATCACGCGCTTCGGAAGTGCGGCTCCGAACCCGCGAACCACTGAACGGATCATCTTCGATTGAACCCCATCGCTCATGCAGCTTCCGGGCCCATCGGGGGCAGCCGCTTGGCATGATATTTCTTAAGATCGTTTTCTATTTTCTGATTGAGGCCGTTCTTGGCCATGTCGTAGCCGACTTCGATGGCGGCTGCGATGCCTTCGGCATTCGCTCCACCATGGCTCTTGATGACAATGCCGTTCAGGCCGAGAAACACGCCGCCATTGACCTTGCTCGGATCGAGCTTCTCGCGAAGCAGATCGAAAGCGCTTTTGGCGAAGAGATAGCCGATGCGGGCGAGCAGCGTGCGCGACATGGCGGCGCGCAGATATTCGCCGATCTGCTTGGCGGTGCCTTCGGCGGTCTTCAGCGCGATATTGCCGGAAAATCCTTCGGTGACGACGACGTCGACCGTGCCCTTGCCAAGGTCGTTGCCCTCGACAAAGCCGGAATATTCGAGCGAATCGATATTCGCCTCGCGCAACAGCCGGCCGGCCTCCTTGACCTCTTCCTGGCCCTTCATCTCCTCGACGCCGACATTCAGCAGGCCGACCGTCGGACGTTCGACCTCGAATAGCGCACGCGCCATGGCGCCGCCCATCAGGGCAAAATCCATCAGCTGCTGGGCATCGGCACCGATCGTCGCACCGACGTCGAGCACGATGCTTTCACCCTTCAGCGTCGGCCAGATCGCGGCGATCGCCGGGCGCTCGATATTGGCCATGGTGCGCAGACAGAACTTCGCCATCGCCATCAGCGCGCCGGTATTACCGGCCGAGACCGCAACATCGGCCTCCCCCGTCTTCACCGCCTCGATCGAACGCCACATGGTGGAGATATAGCGGCCGCGGCGCAGCGCCTGGCTCGGCTTCTCATCCATGCCGACGGCGAGCTCGCAGTCGTGAAAGAGCGATTTTTCCTTGAGTTTCGGAAACCTGGCGAGAACCGGATCGCACTGTTCCTTGAGACCATAGAAAACGAAGGAAATATCCGGATGCCGATCCAGCGCCTTGGCGGCGCCGGGGATGACAACCTGGGGACCAAAGTCGCCACCCATGAGGTCGAGAGATATTCTGATCACGCGTCCCTGATCCTTCTTTTCGCCGAGGGCGAAATTTCGGCCAAAATACCGGTTTTGGCGTCGCTTACAACTGAATTATATCAAATGCCAGAGACGCTTCAGTCCTTTTTCCAATCTTTGAGAGCAGCGAAAGCCGAGGGCTTTTTGTCGTTCTCGCCGCTGTCCTCGATATGGCCTGCGAATTCGATGCCCTCCTTGCGCGGATAGGGATCGATCGCGAGAGCGGCAAATTCGGCAACCACCTCGCCTGCATCGATCGTATCGCCGACAAAGGTCTCGGGCAGATCGGGGCCGTCGGGATCGAGCAACATCTCGCCAGCGTCGTTACCGGGCTGGCGGGCAAGTTTGGAGTCCTCCGGCACGAAGATCTGCTCGAAGCTCTCGTCGATGGCGGATTCGACCGGTTCCAGCGTCACGACGCAGGACTGGACGATCTTCGCCTGAACGCGGCCCTTGATGCGCACGCCGTCGCGCTTCCAGCGGGCAATCTGCAGATCGGCGCTCAGATCGTCAACGGAGACGACGTTCCAGCTTTTGGCGAGCGCCTTCAATTCGCTGGCGTCGGCCTCGACATGGACCTCGACGGGGTTGGCCGAGATATGGCCGACCTTGACGTGATAGGAGAAGGGAACTTCGTCCCGATCGTTCTTCATCGTTTCCTCCTTCAGGCAGCCGGCGGGTGAGCAACCGGCGGCAGCGTTGCCGTACCGGTGGCGATCACCTCTTCGGCGAGGGCCGACAGATGCGATTCCGCCGCCGTCATCCATCCGGCGAGGCCGGCCATATCGGCCGGTGCAGCGGTTTCGGGATAGATATTGCGTTGAAGAGCGAGAGCGAGCGCTTCGGCATCGCGTACGTCCATCGCCTTCGAATAGGCTTCGAGCCGGCCGTAAAACATGCCGGCAAGCTTCTTCATGCGCTTCGGCACGCTGTTGTCGCCGATGCCAAGTTCACGGATCGAATAGTCGATATCCTGGAAGAAGGCGTCGACGATCTCCTGGGCGATCTCCTGGCCGCTGGTGGCGGAGCTGCGCGTGCGGCGAAAAAACAGAATCATGACGATCGACAACATCTCGAAACGGCCCATGACCGTATCCGGCACATTGAGCCGCTCATAGATCTCCGGCATGCGCGCAGCCGCCGTGAGCGCCGCATATTGCCGGTCGACGATTGCCTGATTGTTGTTTTTCTTGCGGAAGAGCCCGAAGATCATTGTTTTTTCCGGAAATGCCTCATTCTTCACGCCGGCTGGCCTCTGGCCTTGTTGCATGATTTCGAAAGCTGGTTTACCGAAGCAGGCGCGAATTGCAATGCCGATCGTGGCCAGTTTCGGGACGACGCCTTCGATGCGTCGGCGAAGCGAATTCGGGATATTCGACCCGGAATGGCCACAATGGTTTTGCAGGAGGTAAGCGTGCAAGGCCCAGAATGGCTGCTATCGATACTCAAGGGAGTAGATGTCGTTGAAGAAACGGTATTTCAAGTCTGACGTGAAATTCTTCAGCAGTGCGGCCATTGCCTTGATAATCGCCTCCACATCAGCCCTTTCCGGTTGCCAGACGAGCACCGTGCTCAATGGTGGATATGTCGCCGACCAGCAGTCGCTGAACCTCGTTCCGGAAGGCTCGAGCCGCGAGCAAGTGCTGCTTTCGCTCGGCACCCCGTCGACGACGGCGACCTTCGACGGCGAAGTCTTCTATTACATCTCGCAGCGGCGCACCCGTGCCGTCGCCTTCCAGAAGCTGAAGGTCGTCGACCAGAGCGTTCTGGCGATCTATTTCGACAAGGACGGCGTTGTGAGCCGCCGCGCCAATTACACCCTGCAGGACGGCAAGGTGTTCGACACGATCGGACGCGTCACGCCGACCGGCGGCAAGGAACTCACCTTCCTGCAGCAGATGCTCTCCGGCGGCAGCGCCGCGAGCGCCGCCCGCAGCCTGTTCGGCGGCGGCGCCGGCGGCACGCCGCAGAACCCGAGCAGCCTGCGCTGAGCCAACGCCTCGTTCGAAAAACCCGCCGGATCGCTCCGGCGGGTTTTTTACTTCATCGCGGCTCGGGAGATTGCCGATGCCGGCCCCTCATCCGCCTGCCGGCACCTTCTCCCCGTAAACGGGGCGAAGGGACCAAACCTCGACCTCTCCGTTCCCATTTACCTCTCGCAGGGCACGTCCCCTCTCCCCGTTTTTACGGGGAGAGGGTTAGGGTGAGGGGCTGCCAGCCGCTATTGCGGCATCAACCGGCGAGAACGGCGAGAAGCAGCAACGCCACGATGTTGGTGATCTTGATCGCCGGGTTGACGGCCGGGCCGGCAGTATCCTTGTAGGGATCGCCGACGGTATCGCCGGTGACGGAGGCCTTGTGCGCATCCGAGCCCTTCATGTGACGCATGCCATCCTTGTCGACGAAACCGTCCTCGAAGCTCTTCTTGGCATTGTCCCAGGCGCCGCCGCCCGATGTCATCGAGATGGCGACGAAGAGGCCATTGATGATGACGCCGAGCAGCGATGCGCCGAGCGCAGCAAAGGCCGAGGCCTTGGAGCCGGAGATGAGAAGCACGCCGAAATAGACGACGATGGGCGCCAGCACCGGCAAGAGCGACGGCACGATCATCTCGCGGATCGCCGCCTTGGTCAGAAGGTCAACGGCCTTGCCGTAATCCGGCTTTTCCGTGCCCTGCATGATGCCCGGCTTTTCCTTGAACTGACGGCGGACTTCCTCGACGATCGCGCCTGCCGCACGGCCGACGGCGGTCATTGCGATACCGCCGAAAAGATAGGGAACGAGACCGCCGAAGATCAATCCGGCCACCACATAGGGGTTGGAAAGATCGAAGGAGATATCGCCTATGCCGGCGAAATAAGGGAATTTGTCGCCATTCGCCGCAAAATATTTGAGATCGTAGGAGTAGGCTGCGAAGAGAACCAATGCGCCGAGACCGGCCGAACCAATGGCATAACCCTTGGTGACGGCTTTGGTCGTGTTACCGACAGCATCGAGCGCATCCGTGGATTTGCGCACCTCCGGCGGCAGATGCGACATTTCGGCGATACCGCCGGCATTGTCCGTCACCGGTCCGAACGCGTCGAGCGCGACGATCATCCCGGCAATGCCCAGCATCGCGGTGACCGCAATACCAGTGCCGAAAAGGCCGCCGAGCTGATAGGTGGTGAGAATGCCGCCAACGATGACGATCGCCGGCAGTGCCGTCGATTCCAGCGAGACGGCCAGGCCCTGTATGACATTGGTGCCGTGACCGGTGACCGAAGCCTGGGCGATCGAGACGACCGGACGCTTGCCGGTGCCGGTATAATATTCAGTGATCACCACGATCAGCGCGGTGACGAGGAGGCCAACGACGCCGCAGAAGAACAGGTGCGTGCCTGAAATGTCGACGCCTCCGATCGCGCCGAGCGAGCCCCAGCCGACCGTCAGCGAGGTAGCGGCGCCAAGACCGACGATCGACAGCAGGCCGGTGACGATGAGGCCCTTGTAGAGGGCGCCCATGATCGAGCCGTTCGAGCCGAGCTTGACGAAGAAGCTGCCGATGATCGAGGTGATGATGCAGGCGCCGCAGATCGCCAGCGGATAGATCATCGCAGACTGGAGGATCGGCGCACCGGCAAAGAAGATCGCGGCAAGGACCATGGTGGCGACGACGGAAACCGCATAGGTCTCGAAAAGGTCGGCGGCCATGCCGGCGCAGTCGCCGACATTGTCGCCGACGTTATCGGCAATCGTTGCCGGGTTGCGCGGATCGTCCTCGGGAATGCCGGCTTCCACCTTGCCGACAAGGTCGCCGCCGACATCGGCGCCCTTGGTGAAGATGCCGCCGCCGAGACGGGCAAAGATCGAGATCAGCGAAGCGCCGAAGCCGAGCGCCACCAGCGCATCGATGACTTCGCGCGAGCCGCTCTCATGGCCGAGGCCGACGGTCAGAATGGTATAGTAGATGGAGACGCCGAGCAGTGCGAGGCCGGCCACCAGCATGCCGGTGATCGCACCTGATTTGAAGGCGATGTCGAGGCCGGCGGAGAGGCTGGCGGAAGCCGCCTGGGCGGTGCGCACATTGGCGCGAACGGAGACGTGCATGCCGATAAAGCCGGCAGCACCTGATAGTATGGCGCCGATCAGGAAGCCGATGGCGGCCTCGGCGGAAAGAAGCAGCCAGGCTGCGATGAAAACGACAACGCCGACAAGGGCAATGGTTCTGTACTGGCGCGTCAGATACGCTTGAGCGCCTTCGCGGATATAACCCGCGATCTCCTGCATCCGGCTGTTGCCCTGATCGGCGGCAAGCACCGACCGGGTTGCCCAGGCGGCATAGACCACCGAGAGCAGACCGCATGCAATTACGCATAAAAGAATGGTCATTTCGCTCTTTCCTCCCATAGGCCGGAGCTCACTCCTTCTCCGGCAGATACGCCGCCGACTCGCTTCCTCTCCACAGAAATGCCACAGCTAAGCGGTGCGGAGATTGCGTGGTCGATCACGTGGCGTCAAGACCGCAACGGGCGAAAACCGTTGCAGTGCCAAGAAAGACTTAGGGAGATTGTTTGGCGGCTAAGGACTTACTTCTTCGCCTCGCCGCGGACCTGCTTGGCGATGCGGTCGAGCACGGCGTTGACGAGTTTCGGCTCGTCGTCCTCGAAAAAGGCCTGGGCGATCTCGACATATTCGGTGACGATGACCGCCACCGGGACGTCCTTGCGGTCGGTGATCTCGAAAACGCCGGCGCGCAGGATGGCGCGCACGGTGCTGTCGAGGCGCGACAAGGCCCAATCATCCTGCAGCGCTGCGGCAATCAGCGGATCGAGGCGAACCTGATCGCGCACGACGCCGGAGACGATGGAACGGAACCAGGCGGCATCGGCCTTCAGATAGGTCGCGCCGTCGAGTTCCTGGCCAAGACGATGCGCCTCGTATTCGGCGACGATCTCCAGAACGCCGGTGCCGCCGACATCCATCTGATAAAGCGCCTGAACGGCAGCAAGGCGGGCAGCGCCCCGCTGGTTCGCAGTCTTGACCGGCCGTTCCGTCTTGTCGTCGTTCATTCGTTATGCACCCAGTTTCTGCTTCAGCTCGATCATGGTCAGAGCTGCGCGAGCGGCAAATCCGCCCTTGTCCTTGTCCGAGCGGCGTGCGCGCGCCCATGCCTGTTCGTCGTTTTCGACGGTCAGGATGCCGTTGCCGATAGCAAGGGACTCACTGACCGCAAGATCCATCAAAGCGCGCGAGGATTCGTTCGACACGATATCGAAGTGATAGGTCTCGCCGCGAATGACCATGCCGAGCGCGACATAGCCGTCATAATGCGTTCCGCCATTGTCGTTTCCATCGAGCGACATGGCAATCGCCGCCGGAATTTCCAGTGCGCCGGGAACTGTGACGACCTCAAAGGTGGCGCCGGCCTCCTGCAACGCGAAGGTCGCGCCTTCGAGCAGGGCATCGGCCATGTCGTCGTAGAAGCGGGCTTCAACGATCAAAATATGGGGAGCGGTCTCTCTCGGCATGGTTCACCTTCGTTTTGTGGGGCGTTTTCCACTCGGCAGCCCGCGGTCAAAACATGCCTTCATCAGAATGGCAAGCACTTTCGGCCGATGCCGCAACGCCAAAGAAGAAATATCCGCAAGGGGATAGCCGCGCCGCGCTTGCGTCACCGGGCAAGCGTCTGAAACCCGCGTTTCCGAATGCCTGGAAAACGGCAATTCGAAGGCCGTTTTCATGAACAATTCTTAATGTGTTTTCAGTGGCTTAACCCATTGAATCGCGAAAGGGCCAACGCCAATTCCATATCGTGACGCAGACGATCCCCTGCAAAGACAGCCGACCGTCAAAGCAGATGAAAGGATACCATCATGAACCGCGTTGTCACCCTCACCATTGCAGCTGCCCTCTCCTCTCTCGCATTTGCCGGTGTCAGCCGGGCCGAAAGCCTCGGGATGAACACGGCCCAGGGCATCGAGCAGACACTCCGGACCTTCCAGGGCAATGATTTCAATGTCGAGCAGGTCCACAACTGGCGCAACCTCGACGACGAAAGCACCGGTCCGCGCTCGGCGCCGGAACGTTCCGGCCAGGCAATACGCGGCATTCAGGCCTCGATCGACGCCAACCGGTCGCTTGCCCACCGTCTCAACAATGAAGGCGTCGACGTCCGCAACATCGTCAATGCCGAGCAGGCAGCCGATGGAAGCCTGACCTTCTATGTCCGCTGACGGCTCCAGCGCATCCCGAAAAATCGAAACCGATCTTGCGGGATGCGGGTGAACGGAATCGAGCGTCGTGGCGTCCTCTCCGATGTGCGGCGCTCACAGCATGGGCGGCGGTCTCCTCTCCGCCCATGCCGGGGATTTCTGAAATGGGCATTGAATTTTCCTCAGATGATGGCTTCTCTTGCGGCAACAGGAGGACATCATGACCAGGGAATCGAAGGCGGTGATCAATATCGCCGGTCTCAAGCTCGACCACTGGAAACAGGGCGAGTTCTATGAAGGCGCCGACACCTCGCTCGGCACGCTTCTCGGCCTGGCCGGCCTCGGCGTCAGCTACAACGAAGTACCGCCGGGCAAAACGGGCTGCCCCTTCCATAATCATCATGTCGAAGACGAGCTTTTCTATGTGATTGCGGGCGCCGGCGAATACCGCTTCGGCGACGAGCGCCATCCGATCAAGGCAGGCGACGTGCTCGGCGCGCCGGCCGGCGGACCGGAAACGGCGCACCAGATCATCAACACCGGCACGGCCACCCTCGTCTATCTCGGCATCTCGACGATGGCGAAGACCGAGATTGTCGAATACCCCGATTCCGGAAAGTTCCTCGCCAAGACGAACCGAAAGGCCGGGCGCTTCCGTCATATCGGACGGCAGCAAGGCGACCTCGACTACTGGGACGGCGAACCCGGCGCTTGAGCGCGCGATTCCATAAGGATCCGATATGACCGATATTCCGAGCCTCGAAACGGAGCGACTGAAGCTTCGCCCTCACCATCTCGACGATTTCGAGGCGCATGCAGCACTCTGGGCGGACGAGGACGTCGTGCGCTTCATCAGCGGCGTGGCCTCGACGCGGGAACAGAGCTGGAGCCGCATGCTGCGCCTGGCCGGCATGTGGCACCATATGGGCTTCGGCTTTCTTGCAATCGTCGAGAAAGCGAGCGGCCGCTTCATCGGCGAAGCGGGCTTCATGGAATCCCGCCGGGAGATGGATCCCCCGATCGAGGGAACGATGGAGCTCGGCTGGGCGCTCATGCCCTCGGCGCACGGCCGCGGCTATGCCACCGAGGCGCTGAATGCGCTGATCGGCTGGGCCGAGCGCTATTTTCCGGGAAAGCCGATGAGCTGCATCATAAGCCCGGAGAACCAGGCTTCGCTCAGGGTCGCAGCCAAGCTCGGGTTTCGCGAGACGGTGCGCACGCATTATAATGGGGAAGTCATTCAGTTTTCGCGCTAGAGCATGATGCCGAAAAGTGTGAGCGGTTTTCGGGCGACTCATGCTCTAACTCTTTAATTTAGAACAGGATTCAGATTTAAGGCCGACCCGGCCTTAAATCATCCTGTTCTAGGGAATTCTGCCAAGCGGTCAACATAGCGCCAACCGCACCGGCCCGACGCTCGTGGCACGATCTCACACCGCAGATACTTTCGGATCTGCGGTGTGAGATGACAGTACGGGATACCGTGCGTCAGGCCGACTTGATGAGCGCGCAGACCTTGTCGACGATCTCCATCTCCATATCAGGATAGATGGGAAGGCAGAGCACCTGCAGAGCGGCTTCGGTTGCGACCTGCAGATTCGCAGGCTGCGCGGAAGGCAGGCTGCGGTACATCGAGAAGCTTGAAATCAGCGGATAGAAATAACGGCGCGGATGAATGCTGTTTTCCTTCAGCAACTCGTAGAGCCCGTCGCGCGAAATGGGATATTCAGGGCGTATGAGGATCGGGAAATAAGAGAAGTTGGAGACGATCTCGCCGGAACGATCCAGACATTTTATGCCCGCAACGCCATGAAGCCGCTCACGGTATGCACGGTCGATGAGCTCACGCCTTTCCAAGGCGAACTTGATGTATTTCAGCTGCAACAGGCCGAGCGCAGCGTTGAATTCGCTCATCTTGCCGTTGGTGCCTGGCGCCACCACGGTCACTTCATCGACGTAACCGAAGTTCTTCAGCTGGTCGATTCGGGTCTTCGTCTTGACATCAGGGCAGATAATGGCCCCGCCTTCGAATGTGTTGAAGACCTTCGTCGCGTGGAAGCTCAGGATGGAAAGGTCACCGTGATTGAGAATGCTTCCTCGTTCGTCTTCCACGCCAAAGGCATGGGCGGCGTCATAGATGACCTTGAGATTATAGAGATCGGCGATCTTCTGGATCGAATCGACGTCGCAAGGGTGGCCGTAGCAATGCACCGGCATGATCGCCGTCGTCTGCTGCGTGATCGCCGCCCCGATCTTCGTTGGATCGAGATTGAGCGTCACCGGGTCGATGTCGACGAAGACGGGTTTTAAGCCGTTCCAGAGAAGTGAATGCGAAGTGGCCACGAAGGAATAGGGCGTGGTAATGACTTCGCCCGTGACGCGGAGCGCCTGAAGCGCCGTCAGCAGCGCAACGGTAGCGTTCGAAAACAGGCTGATGTGCTTCACGCCGAGATGGCTGCAGAGCTCCTGCTCCAGTTGCTCGTGGAATGGCCCGCCATTGGTCAGGATGCGATTGTTCCAGATCGCTTCCAGCGAAGGAATGAATTCTTCGAGCGGCGGCAGGCTGGGCTTCGTTACATAGATCTTTTCGTTTTTCATGACGCCGTCCAAAGTTAGGCACTATCACGCAGTTGGCCTGACACGAACATCACGGCCTAACCTGTTCCCAAGCTGACCAGCGAAATTCCTGCCAACAGTGTGGCGCAAGCTTCACTCCCAATAGTCGGCACCCGAACCAGCCGAATGCTGTTTCATGAATCACGAAGACGGCGCCAAGCGCGAAGGACAATACCTTGACGATCAATCAGCCCATTTCTTCCCTGCCGGCCGGTCTTCCCGATTTGGCGCTCCTCACGGAGAAAGCGGCCAGCACTGGATCCGTCATTATCTATCAGCCCTATCTTGATCCTTTGCAGCGCAGCCAGCTCGATGCGGCGGCCATGCCGTTCGACATCTCGTTCAATACACAGGCGACGACCCGCGAATATGAACTCTTCCTCACCCTGCATCAGCATCACGAGGCAATCGGCCTCGGCGACGACGTATTCTGGGGGCTGCTTTCGAGCAAATTCGAGATGAAGTCGGTGACGAGCTTCCCGTCCTTCGTTACGGAAGCGGAAAAGGCCAGGGCGGAAGGTGCGGATGCTTATCTCTACAATCCGCTGATCGGCCACGCGGCGATCTATAGCAACGTCTGGGAACATTCGCTGCTTGGCGGTCACCCCGGCATGGAGCCTATCTTTCTGCATATACAGGAGCTGGGCTATCCGATCGCACCGCCGCAGGACAAGACCGCCTTCGCATTCTGCAACTATTTCTGCGGCAATCGGAAATTCTGGTCCGGCTATTTCGCTTTTTGCGAACGCATTCTCGAATCGCTGGAACATCAAGCGCGTGCCGGCACGCCGGCCGGCGCCGCCTATGCCGGGACGGCTCACTATTCGCGCGATGCCAACGCGAAGATGCGCCCCTTCGTGATCGAGCGCCTGCTCGGGCTCTATGTCCAGCAGGCTGCCGCCTCCGGATTGAAAATCGCCGCCTTCGTACCGGCTCTTGCCGATTTCGAATGGAAGTTCGGTACCCGCCTCGGCCGGATGCTGCATGGCCTCTTCGCCGCCAAGGAAGCCTTTCTGAAGAGTCGGGACGAGGCTCTCCTGACCTCGTGGCAGGAAGGCCGCCAGCCGCTCGTCAAGCAGCCGCATCTGATCTGGATGGCTGATGATCCGCCCGCCTGGATGCCGCGCGGCCAGTTCATCGGCGGCCGCGAATTGCTGCGCGCCTATGCTCAGCAGACTCCAGGCATCTCTCCAGGCCCGCAGCCGGTACGAACGGAAAGGCCCGCAATATCGGCCGCGCCGAAAATCGAGCAGCCGCTGTTGCAGCCTTTCGCCGGCGGATGGCAGGAACACAAGGACCGTCATTGCATCTGGATCGTGACGCCCGAAAATTACAATCACAGCCACGCCTTCGACGAAGTTGCGCTCGGCCTGCAAGGTGCCTTCGAAGAACTCGGCGGCTCGGCACCGATCGTCCGCGATATGAACGCATTTGCCGGCCGTGCGCCGATCATCTACGGCGGCAATCTTCTCCCCACTGAGATCGTCGGCCATCTGCCGAAAGACAGCGTCATCATCAACCTCGAGCAGGTGTCCGAAGAAAGCAACTGGATCAATTCGCGCTATACCTCGATCCTGAGGGCGATGCCGGTGCTCGACTACAGCCCGCGCAACCGCGAAAATCTTGCCGCCAAGGGTATCGATCACGCCGGTGTTCTGGAAATCGGTTACAGCGGTTGCCTGAGCCAGATTCAGCACAATCCCGTCAAGGATATCGACGTCCTCTTCTACGGCTCGATGAACGAACGTCGCCACCATATCCTGAAGACGTTGAACGACAGCGGGCTCAAGGTCGCGCACCTCTTCAACATCTATGGTGCCGAACGCGATGCTGCGATTGCCCGCGCCAAGATCGTCATCAACATCCATCATTATGCGAGCGGCGTCTTCGAGATCGTGCGCATTTCCTATCTGCTCGCCAATCGCGTTTGCGTGCTGACGGAAGGCGACATCCGCGATCCGGACCTCCAGGCCTTCATCGGCGGCTTGGCAATCGAGCCCTATGACGACATGATCGAGCGCTGCTACAAGCTGATCGCAGATGCAGACGAGCGCGATGCCATTGCCGCGACAGGCTTTGCGGCCATGCGGAGCCGCTCGCAGGCAGAGATGCTGATGAGCGTCATGAAGGCAGGCGCTTGATGAAGGCCGCAGAAAAGGTAAGCCATGCGTATTGAGACAGCGGCCATCGAGGGCATCGTTGCAATCACGCCGCCACGCTTCGGCGATCACCGCGGCTACTTCTCCGAAGTATTCAAGGATGCCTGGTTCCGGGAAAATGTGGCCGACGTCACGTTCGTCCAGGACAATGAATCGCTTTCGGCGGTGGCCGGCACCGTCCGAGGGCTGCATTTCCAGATAGGGCCTTTCGCGCAGGGCAAACTGGTGCGCTGCCTTGCCGGCCGGATCATGGATGTCGTCGTCGATATCCGCGTGGGATCACCGAGCTTCGGCAAATGGCTCTCTCAGGAGCTCTCGCCGGAAACCGGCATGCAGCTCTGGATACCGGCCGGTTTCGCACACGGATTCGTAACGATCGAGCCGAACAGCGTCATCAGCTACAAGGTAACCGCACCCTACAGCCCGCAGCATGATCGCGGCATCGCGTGGAACGATCCGGCGATCGGCATTCGCTGGCCCTTCGATGAGAAAGACATGGTATCGTCCGACAAGGACAAGACGCTGCCGCGGCTCGCCGATCTGCCAAGCCATTTTTCCTATTCAGCACAGCAACCCCAGGATTGATCGACGATGCGCATATTGGTTACGGGCGGAGCGGGCTTCATCGGATCGGCATTGGTGCGCCATCTCGTCAGCGAGATCGGCGCCGAGGTGCTGAATGTCGACGCGCTGACTTATGCCGGTAATCTCGCATCACTGAAATCCGTCGAATCGGCGCCGAACTATCAATTCCTGCACGCCGACATCTGCGACCGCGCCAGGATGCAGGAAGCATTCGCATCCTTCCGCCCTGATATCGTCATGCATCTCGCGGCCGAGAGCCATGTCGACCGCTCGATCTCGGGCGCTGCCGATTTCATTCAGACCAATATCGTCGGCACATTCAGCCTGCTGGATGCCGCACGGCACTATTGGGATGGGCTTGACGCGCACAGCAAGAGCGCCTTCCGCTTTCTGCATGTCTCGACGGACGAGGTCTACGGCTCGCTCGACGACCAGGGCCTCTTCGAGGAGACGACGCCCTACGATCCGTCCTCGCCCTACTCCGCCTCCAAGGCCGCGAGCGACCATCTGGCGATTGCCTGGCACCGCACCTACGGCCTGCCGGTCGTCGTCTCCAATTGCTCCAACAATTACGGCCCGTTCCATTTCCCGGAAAAGCTCATTCCGCTGATGATCTTGAACGCACTGGAGGGCAAGCCTCTTCCGGTTTACGGCAATGGCGCGAATGTTCGCGACTGGCTTTATGTCGAAGACCACGCCCGCGCGCTCTACACGATCGCATCCAAGGGGCGCCCCGGCGAAAAATACAATGTCGGCGGCCGCAATGAGCGCAGGAACCTCGATGTCGTTCATCGCATCTGCGCTATTCTCGACGGCGTCTACAGCGACAAGGCGCCGCATGCGCACCTGATCACCAACGTCACGGACCGCCCCGGCCACGACGCGCGCTATGCGATCGATGCCTCGAAACTCGAAAGCGAACTCGGCTGGAAGGCGCAAGAGACCTTCGAAACCGGCATCGAGAAGACCGTGCACTGGTATTTGGAAAACGAATGGTGGTGGAGGCCGCTGCGCGAAAACGTCTACTCTGGCGAACGCCTCGGCGTTTTCAAGGGACAATAGAGATGCGCATTGCCGTCACCGGCAAACAGGGCCAGGTCGTTCAGTCGCTGCTCAGACGCGGCGCCGAAACGGGCGTCGAAGTCAGCGTCGTCGGACGCCCGGAAATGGACCTTGCGGATCCCGAAAGCATCGCAGCCGCCTTCTCGGCTCTGCGCCCGGATGTGATTGTCTCGGCGGCCGCCTATACGGCGGTCGACAAGGCCGAGAGCGAAGCCGAGCTTGCTTTTTCCGTCAACGCGGCAGGCGCCGGCGCGGTTGCCAAGGCTGCCGCGCGGATCGGGGTCCCGGTCATCCACATTTCGACCGACTACGTCTTCAGCGGCGACAAGACCTCCGCTTATTCCGAAGAGGATGCGACGGCGCCGATCTCCGTCTACGGGCGTTCGAAACTCGCGGGCGAAAAGGCCGTCGCGGCGGCGAACCCGAACCACGTCATCTTGCGCACCGCCTGGGTCTATTCACCCTTTGGCGCCAATTTCCTGAAAACGATGCTGCGGCTTTCCGAGACGCGCGATCATCTTCGCGTCGTCGCCGATCAAACAGGATGCCCGACGTCGGCACTCGACATCGCCGACGCGATTCTTGCGATTGCAACCCGTATCGTCGCGGACCCTGCGCCATCGCTCCGCGGCATCTTTCACCTGACCGGCAGCGGCGAAGCCAGTTGGGCTGATTTCGCCGAAGAGATATTCGCGGCGCTTCTTAAATCCGGCGGCAGAAGCGTCCGCATCGAGCGCATCCCGACGGCGGACTATCCGACACCGGCGAAGCGTCCGGCCAATTCACGCCTCAACGGCGAAAAGCTCGCCAGAACATATGGAATCCGACTCCCGGAGTGGAAGAAATCCATGACGGTTGTCATGCAAGACCTTTTGAATAAAGGTCTTTAAGGAGATGGGCATGAAGGGAATTATTCTCGCCGGCGGCACGGGCACGCGTCTGCATCCGATCACGCAGGCCGTCTCGAAACAGTTGATGCCGGTCTACGACAAGCCGATGATCTACTATCCGCTGACGACTCTCATGCTCGCCGGTATCAGGGAATTGCTGATTATCACCACGCCTCATGACGTCGAGGCCTTCAAGCGCCTTCTCGGTGACGGTTCGCAATGGGGCATTTCGCTGACCTATGCCGTACAGCCAAGCCCGGATGGCCTTGCCCAGGCCTTCATCATCGGCGCTGACTTCCTGCACGGCGACAGCTCGGCACTCGTTCTCGGCGACAACATCTTCTATGGGCACGGACTGCCGGAAATCATGAAATCCGGCACAAGTCGACAACAAGGCGCGACAGTGTTCGCCTATCACGTCACCGATCCGGAACGCTATGGCGTTGTCGGCTTTGACGAAAAGATGAATGCGCTGTCGATCGAGGAGAAGCCGAAGGAGCCGAAATCGAACTGGGCAGTAACCGGCCTCTATTTCTACGACCAGCAGGTGGTCGATATCGCCGCCAACCTGAAGCCGTCACCACGCGGTGAATTGGAAATCACCGACGTCAATCGCACCTATCTCGAGCGCGGCCAGCTGTTCGTGGAGCTGATGGGCCGGGGCTATGCCTGGCTCGACACCGGCACGCCTGATAGTCTGCACGATGCCGCAGGTTTCGTCAGCACGCTGGAGAAACGCCAGGGATTCAAGATCGCCTGCCCGGAAGAGGTCGCCTGGCGCATGGGTTACATCTCGCAGGACGACCTCGCCAAGCTCGCAGAGAAGCTCGGCAAGAGTGCCTATGGCCAGTATTTGACGAAGCTGTCCCCGGATTGGTGAACTATCTGGCCGGCCAGACGCGCCAGTAGGAAACCCTACAAGTTTTCGATTCAGGCGCTCGGGAATTCTGCCAGCCGAGCGGCGTAGCGTGCCATGGTGTCGACTTCGAAATTGACGAAATCGCCGGCCTTGCGGTCGCCCCAGGTTGTCACTTCGAGCGTGTGGCGGATGAGCAGGACGTCGAAATCCGTGCCATCGACCGCGTTGACGGTGAGCGAGGTGCCGTCGAGCGCGATCGACCCCTTGGGGGCAACGAATTTCGCCAGATGTTCGGGCGCGCGCAAACGGTAACGCGTGGCATCGCCCTCCGATGTCACCGAGAGGATTTCCGCCTTGCCGTCGACATGGCCGGAAACGATGTGGCCGCCGAGCTCGTCGCCGATCTTCAGCGACCGTTCGAGATTGATGCGGCTGCCCTGCTGCCAGGTGCCGATCGTCGTCAGCCGCAGCGCCTCCTCCCAGGCCTCGACCTCGAACCACCGGCCGTTGCTGCCTTCATCAGGCAGGCCGGTGACGGTGAGGCAGATGCCGGAATGAGAGATAGAGGCGCCCATATCGATGGTCGAGGGATCATAAGCGGTCGCGACGCGGAGCTTGATGCCTTCCTTCAACGCCGAAACACTTTCGATCGTACCGATATCAGTGACAATTCCGGTGAACATCAATTCTCTCTTTCATATTCGTCCAGGCGATCAACGCCGAACATCTGCGTGCCCATGTGGGTAAAACCGGATGGTATGTCGGTTGCATCGAGCGGGGATTCAATACCGCCTTCGCCGATGACGACAGGCGCCTGGTAAAGGTGGATGCGATCGACAAGGCCGGCTTCGAGGAAAAGCCGCGCCGTCTTGGCGCCGCCTTCGACCAGAAGCGAGGAAATGCCGCGTGTTGCCAAGGCCGGTAGCAGGACTTCCGGGTGATAGGGATTGCAGTAGACGATCTCGACACCCGCGGCTTCGAAGGCGGCGCGGCGAGCGGCTGCGTCGGCTGCGTCAATGGACGAGGCGCCCCCCTCTGCCCTGCCGGGCATCTCCCCCACAGGTGGGGAGATTGGCTGGGAGGTAGCTCCCTGCCCTACATCTTCCGTTGCGAACGGCGACCCGCTGCCTTGAAAATTCGGATCGCGCCTCTTGCCGATCTCCCCCCTTGTGGGGGAGATGTCCGGCAGGACAGAGGGGGGTGACCCTTCCTCTGAGCCTAACGGCGAAATCTCTTCACTTGCAACCAAGATCACCGGCACTTCGCGCGCCGTCGCGACCAGCCTGCTCGTCAGCGGCAACGCCAAAGACGGATCGAGCACAATCCGGATCGGCGACTGCGCCTCCAGACCTGGTGTCCGCACCGTCAGCAGCGGATCATCCGATATCGCCGTGCCGATGCCGACGAGGATCGCGTCGGTTTCGGCGCGTAGCGCCTGAACCTCGGCGCGGGCCTCCGGGCCGGTGATCGCCACTTGACCCTCCCCCTCGCGACCAATCATGCCATCGGCCGAAACGGCAAGTTTGAGAGTCACATAAGGCCGGTTCTTCGTCTGGCGGGTGAGATAGGCGGCCAGCGAACGCCGGCCCTCCGCCTCCAGTACGCCGGCATCCACTTCTATGCCGGCCTCGCGCAGCATGGCAATGCCGCGGCCGGAGACGCGCGGATCGGGATCGGTGACGCTGATGACGACCCGGGCGACGCCATAGGCGATCAGCGCCTCGGCGCAGGGCGGCGTCTTGCCGTGATGCGAGCAGGGTTCGAGCGTCACATAGGCGGTGGCCCCGCGGGCAGCCTCCCCGGCTTCCGCGAGCGCCTGCGGTTCGGCATGCGGGCGGCCGCCGACGGCAGTGACCGCCTGGCCGACGACGACGCTGTCCTTGACAATCAGACAACCGACGGAGGGGTTGGTGGCAGTGCGGCCGAGATGCCGGCGCGACAGGCGGATCGCCGCCGCCATGAAACGCTCGTCATCCGGCGTAATGCTCATGGTTCATCCGTCCAGCGGGTCGCGGGCGATCTTGGCGTTGATTTCGGAAATGACCTTCTCGAAATCCTCGGCAAGCGAGAAATCCCGATAGACGGAGGCATAACGCACGAAGCCGACATCGTCGAGGCTCTTCATGGCTTCGAGCACCTGCAGGCCGATCTGCTCGGAGGAAATTTCCGTCTCGCCGGAGCTTTCCAGCCGGCGGACGATGCCGGACACGGCACGCTCGATGCGGTCACGTTCGACGGGACGTTTGCGCAGCGCCACTTCGAAGGAGCGCACCAGCTTGTCGCGGTCGAAAGGCACCTTGCGGCCGGTCTTCTTGGTGACCATCAGTTCGCGCAGCTGCACACGCTCGAAGGTGGTGAAACGGCCGCCGCAATCCGGACAGATACGCCGCCGGCGGATGGACGTATTGTCCTCCGCCGGTCGCGAATCCTTGACCTGAGTATCTTCCGAACCGCAATAGGGGCAGCGCATCGCTACTCCTTATCCCATGTAGTCATACATTGGGAAGCGGTCGGTGAGGTTGACCACCTTGCCGCGCACGGCGGCTTCGACGGCGGCGTTGCCCTCATCGGAATTGGCGACCTTCAGGCCGTCGAGTACCTCGACGATGAGATTGCCGATTTCGCGGAATTCGGCTTCCTTGAAGCCGCGCGTCGTACCGGCCGGTGCGCCGAGACGCACGCCCGAGGTGACGAAGGGCTTTTCCGGATCGAAGGGAATGCCGTTCTTGTTGCAGGTGACGTAGGCGCGGCCGAGGGCTGCCTCGGCGCGCTTGCCGGTGGCGTTCTTCTTGCGCAGGTCGACCAGCATCAGATGGTTGTCGGTGCCGCCGGAGACGACATCGAGGCCACCTGCGATCAGGGTTTCGGCAAGCGCACGGGCGTTCTTGACGACCTGGGCGGCGTAGTCCTTGAACTCCGGCTGCAGCGCCTCGCCGAAGGCAACGGCCTTGGCGGCGATGATGTGCATCAGCGGGCCACCCTGCAGGCCGGGGAAAACTGCCGAATTGAACTTCTTCGCCAGATCCTCTTCATTGGTGAGGATGACACCGCCGCGCGGGCCGCGCAGCGACTTGTGGGTCGTGGTCGTGGCGACATGGCAATGCGGGAACGGCGACGGGTGCTGACCACCGGCGACGAGGCCGGCGATGTGGGCCATGTCGACCATCAGATAGGCGCCGACGCTGTCGGCGATTTCGCGGAAGCGCTTCCAATCCCAGATGCGGGAATAGGCGGTGCCGCCGGCGATGATCAGCTTCGGCTTGTGCTCTTCGGCCTTGCGGGCGACTTCATCCATATCGAGCAGGTTGTCGCCTTCACGCACGCCGTAGGAAACGACGTTGAACCACTTGCCGGACATGTTGACCGGCGAACCATGCGTGAGGTGGCCGCCCGAATTCAGGTCGAGACCCATGAAGGTATCGCCGGGCTGCAGCAGCGCCAGGAACACGGCCTGGTTCATCTGCGAGCCGGAATTCGGCTGGACGTTAGCGAAATTGACGCCGAACAGCTTCTTGGCGCGCTCGATCGCCAGTTCCTCGGCGATATCGACGAACTGGCAGCCGCCGTAATAGCGCTTGCCGGGATAACCCTCGGCATATTTGTTGGTCATGATGGAGCCCTGGGCTTCCAGCACGGCGCGGGAGACGATGTTCTCAGAAGCGATCAGTTCGATCTCGTGCCGTTGGCGACCGAGTTCCTTTCCGATCGCGCCGAAAATCTCGGGATCGACGTCCGCAAGTGAGCGATTGAAGAAGGATTCGGTGGAAGCATTGGTCATGGGCGGGCTCCTCAACTGGAATGCGGTGAGGTATTATCCTTCCGCTGTGGCAAGGGCAATACGAAGAACGACATTTGCTGAGCAAAGCGCGCGCTCCACGCTCTTTTGCGACCGCAAGCAGCCGATACTTGGACGCCCCCTTCGAGGAGCGTCTTCCCGGGCATAAAAAAACCGCGCCCGAAAGCGCGGCTCTCAAATCACGATGCATAGGTCGCCGCTTACTGGGCCGGCTGTTCCATGCCGGCCGTGGTATCGAGCGCCAGCTCGGCATTGCCGTCCATCTGATAGATGTCGTCGCGGAACTGGACGATGCCGTCGGGCATGCCCCACGCGGAGATGTAGACGAAATAGACCGGAACTTCCGTGGCGAGTTTGACCGGCGTGTTGACGCCGGTTGCGATCACCTGCTCCATCTGCTGGCGGTTCCAGCCTGGGGTCTCGCGCAAGAGCCAGTTCGACAAGTCGCGCACGTTCTGGACGCGGACGCAGCCAGAGGATTCGAAGCGCATCAGCTTGTTGAACAGGCCCTGCTGCGGCGTGTCGTGCATGTACTCGCCGTTCTTGTTGTAGAAATTGATCTTCGTCGAGGCCATAGCATTGGTCTTGCCGGGGTCCTGGCGGAACATCAGGTTCGGCGCCTCGCCGTTCCAGTCGATGGTCTCGGGGGCAACTTCGTTGCCCTTGCCGTCGATCAAGCGGATGGCGTTCTTTTCGAGATAGGTCGGATCCTTGCGCATCAGCGGCATGATGTCCTTCTCGACGATCGAGCGCGGCGAGGTCCAGTAGGGGTTGAGGATGACCTCGTAGATCTTCGAATTGACGAGATGTGTCGGACGGCTGAGACGGCCGACAACCGCGGTGTGGCGCGTCGCGACAGTGCCGTCCTCGACAGCCTCGACATAGGCAGCCGGGATGTTGACCATCACGTGGCGGCGGCCGAGATCCTCGGGGAACGTCTGCAGGCGGATGATGTTGGTGTTCAGCTGCTGCAGGCGGACATCGGCGGGGATGTTCATCGCCTTCAGCGTGAATTCGCCGAGCACACCATCGGACGGCAGGCCGTGGCGGGCCTGGAAGCGCTTGACGGCGCCGTCGACATAGGAGTCGAAGGCACTTGACATGCCGGCCTCGCGCGGCAGGTCGCCGGTGATCGCCAGGCGCTGGCGCAGCGCCTGGACTGCGGGATGGCTGACGCCGAGCTGCAGCTTCTGGTCACCGGGATTGACCTCCGGCCAGCCGCCGGCGGCCGCGATCTGCTGATACTGCATGACCGCCTGCTGGGCGCTGGCGACCGATTGGGGGCCGAGGATCGGCGTATTGGAAACGACGGCGCTTGCCGTGCGCGAAGCCGCCTTGGCATCGAACTGGTCGTCCCAGTTGCCGCGGCGCGGCGCGTTGATCAGCGTATCGAGCGCCGATTGCGCGAAGGCCGGCGCAGCGATCGCACTGGCGCCAACCGTTGCCGCGGACGCAAGGAAGGCGCGGCGCGAGAGAGCTTCATTTCCGTTTTTCTTCGACATAGTCCCAACCACTGAATGCCACGGTAAAGAGAAGCCGCGGCTCTTTGCGAAATCACTGCGCTTTAACGCAGATCCCTGTCCATTCCTTGTCCCGGCACATCAAAAAATCCCGCTTGCCCCATCACAAGATTGCGATGCGGAAGCCTGAACATTCCTGATCGGTCCATTGAAAGCGCCGGTTGTTAAGCCTTTCGCTGCCACACCAATATGGCCAATTCGTGTTGCCGGGGCGGTAGAGGACTGCCGGCTGCCGGGAACACGACACAACGAACCATATGACGGGGTAAACCGTGCCGGTTAATAACGGCTAAAAAACGGCTTGAATACAGCCGATAATGCTTGCCTGGCTTGCGTTGCAAAGATGCCACGCGGGCACAAACGGCAAATCGGACGTGCAGGGAACACGTCCGATTTTCTGCAACCCTGAAGGAGGTCAGGGGTCTTAAAGGCGATACATGATCGAGTCGTTCCAGAAGCGATCGAGGCGCTGGAGCAGCTTGTTCATCTGGGTGAACTCGTCGGTGCCGATGCCGCCGACCTTGTCGATCGAGGTGATGTGGCGTTCGTAGAGCTTGGCCACCGTTTCGGCGATGTCCTGGCCGGTTTCGGTCAGGCTGATGCGGACCGAGCGGCGGTCGATGCGCGAGCGCTGGTGGTTGATGAAGCCGAGGTCGACCAGCTTCTTGACGTTGTAGGAAACGTTGGAGCCGAGATAGTAACCACGCGAGCGCAGCTCGCCGGCGGTCAGCTCGGAATTGCCGATGTTGAAAAGCAGCAGCGCCTGGATGGCGTTGACGTCGCTGCGGCCCTGACGGTCGAACTCGTCCTTGATGACGTCGAGAAGACGGCGGTGCAGACGTTCAACAAGATGAAGGGATTCCATGTAAAGATCACGGATGCCCTGATCCTGCTGGTCACGGAAGTTCGATACCGCCTGCGGCTTGATTTTCGTGTTCATATTGACTGCCTCACTGTTTGATTGGCGGTGTCGTTTTCTTCCCGCCTTGAGTGAGACCCTATCGAATACATATAAAATTCGACTTAAACCGCAGGCTTAACGGAGCCTTACTGGAAACCCCACGTTGTCTCAGGGTAAATCAACGCTTACCTGGCGGCGGTGCCGGCGCTTTTCCAGCCAGAGCAGCAGGCGGAAAATCCAGTAAACGACGGCGACGATGACGTGCAGCAGGATGATTAGCCTGTTGGGGCCGAAAATGTCAGGCAGCAGGCCATACATCAGGATCTGGCCGCCGGCGGCGAGCACCCAGATGACCGGTCCCCAGGAAACGGTCAGCCAGAGGCCGAGCGACGCGACGGGAAAGAGCACGGCGAGGCTCGTGCTCGCCACCTTCCACGGCAGGCTCAAAAGATCGAAGCGGCCGGCGCCGACCAGCGAATAACCGACGAGCATCGCCCAATATTGCAGGCCGAACCAGAAGCAGGATACGGCCACCAGCCTCAGGAAGAGAATGAAGAGAATGTCGGCCAGTGTGCGTTTCGGTATCGTCGGGGAATCGGTTTCCATGGCGCAAACATCGGTTGGGGATCGTATCGTTACAAGCAGTTTTTCCGCCGCGGCCAATCGTCCGGTTTGGATTTTCAAGGCGCCATGATAATGAGCGCTCCGATAAATGGAATGGGCTCGGGATCAATATCATGCAGGACAGGACGCATCTCGTCGACGACATCACCGGCCATCGCCGCATGCGACGCAACCGCAAAGCGGATTGGACACGCCGGCTGGTGCAGGAGAACCGGCTGACCGTCGACGACCTGATCTGGCCGATCTTCGTCGTGCCGGGTTCCGGCATCATCGATCCGATCCCGGCCATGCCCGGCGTCAACCGCATGAGCATCGACAAAGCCGTCGAGGCGGCACGGGAAGCCGCCGGCCTCGGCATTCCGGCGATCGCCACCTTCCCCAATATCGAGATGGAACTGCGCGACGAGACAGGTTCCAACAGCCTCGAAGCCAACAATCTGATCAATCAGGCAACAGTGGCGATCAAGAAGGCGGTGCCCAATATCGGCGTCATCACCGATGTCGCGCTCGATCCCTTCACCAGCCACGGCCATGACGGCATCCTGAGAGGCGGCGAGATCGTCAATGACGAGACCGTCGACCAGGTGGCGCGCGCCGCCGTGATGCAGGCCGATGCCGGCGCCGATATCATCGCACCGTCGGAAATGATGGACGGCCGCATCGGCGCGATCCGAATGGCGCTCGATGCGGCCGGCCACCAGAGCGTCGGCATCATGAGCTATGCGACGAAATTCGCCTCCGCCTTCTACGGCCCCTATCGCGAGGCGATCTCGACGGGCGGACTGCTGAAAGGCGACAAGAAGACCTATTATATCGACCCCGCCAACGGCACCGAGGCGATCCGCGATGCGGCCCTAGATGTCGAGGAAGGCGCCGACATGCTGATGGTCAAGCCCGGCCTGCCCTATCTCGATATCTGCTGGCGGATGAAGGAGGCCTTCGGCCTGCCGACCTTCGCCTACCAGGTGTCCGGCGAATATTCGCAGATCAAGGCAGCGGCGATGAACGGCTGGATCGATGGCGAACGAGCGATGCTCGAAACGCTGCTGTCGTTCAAGCGGGCGGGATGCGACGGTATCCTCACCTATTTCGCGGTCGAGGTGGCGAAGATCCTCACCAAGCGGTGATTCCGGGAGAATTATTGTATTTCTGCAAGCTGACACCATATCAGCGGCATCGCTTTTGCGAGAGGAGATTGAGATGAGCTACAACCCCAATCCGCTTTATGCCGCACCGGAGGACTGGCGCGCCTATAGCGGCGTGTTGAGCCGCCGTGTCTTCGCCTTCATCCTCGATTACGTCATCGTGGCGCTGCTCTGGATTCCAGCCGCGGTCGTGCTGTTCTTCCTGTCGATCCTCACGCTCGGCCTCGGCTTCCTGCTTTACCCTGCCCTCTTCGTCATCGTCGCCGGCATTTACTTCGGCCTGACGGTGGGCGGGTCGAGCCAGGCCTCGCTCGGCATGCGCGCGATGGGGATCGCGATCGTCCGTGTCGACGGCCGGCCGATGGATTTCCTGACGGCAATCGTACATCTTGCGCTGTTCTGGATCCTCAATTCGGTGCTGACGCCGCTCATCCTGCTTGCCGGTCTGTTTACCGAGCGCAGCCGTCTCATCCACGACCTGCTTGTCGGCACGGTGACGGTGCGTACCGCCTGAGCGGCTGACCGAGGCTATGGTCAAATCCTTGAGCGGAGACGAAATAAAGTCTCCGCTTTCTCTTTGCCGGGGCATGCCGGCGCCCCATATTTCAAATTAGAAGACTGAAATGAAGGCGAAGGCCGTCCTGCTGTTGACGTTTTCTATTCTTAGGTCATGCTGTCAAGAAACGGCACGGTTTCGACAAGGAAATTTCCGCGACAGATGAATACGCAGACAACGCCATCCCCGCAGTTTTATCTGACGGCTCCGGCTGCGTGTCCGTATCTGCCGCATGAGATGGAGCGCAAGGTGTTCACCCATCTGGTCGGCCCGCGCGCCGCCGAGATGAATGACATCCTGACCCAGGGCGGTTTCCGCCGTTCCCAGAATATCGCCTATCGCCCGGCCTGCGAATCCTGCCGCGCCTGCGTTTCCGTGCGAATTCTCGCCCAGGAATTCGAGCCGACGAAATCGATGAAGCGGGTGCTCGCCGCCAATTCCGACGTCATCGCCACCGAATTCGCCGCCCAGCCTTCCAGCGAGCAATATTCGCTTTTCCGGCGCTACCTCGATTTCCGCCACCAGCAGGGCGGCATGTCCGATATGACGGTGCTCGATTATGCGATCATGGTGGAAGACACGCATGTGAACACGCGAATCGTCGAATATCGCCGGCGCGAGGAAGGCTCCGGACTGGAGCAGCGGCCGAAGGGCGAGCTGCTTGCCGCCGCGCTGACCGACACGATGAGCGACGGGCTGTCGATGGTCTATTCCTATTTCAATCCTGATGTCGAGCGGCGGTCGCTCGGCACCTTCATGATTCTCGACCATGTCAGGCGCACGAAAGCGTTGGGCCTGCCGCATGTCTACCTCGGCTACTGGGTTCAAGGGTCGCGAAAAATGGACTACAAGACCCGCTTCCAGCCGCAGGAACATCTGACCCCGCGCGGCTGGGAACGTTTCGATCCTTCATCCATGCCCGAAAGCCCCCACGACTGAATGTCCACCGCTCTTTCCGATCATCGGAAGGGCCTGCTGCTGACGGCGATCGGCGGGCTGGCGCTTTCCATGGACATCCCCCTCGTCCGCCTTGGCGGCGGCGATATCTGGTCGATCCTAGGGACACGAAGTGCAGCCACGTTTCTCGCCACGCTCGTCATCCTTGCAGCAATGCGCCTTGCCTCTGGCAAATGGCCGGTCCTCGTTCCGGGGCGTGCCGGCCTGCTTGCCGGTCTGCTCTACGGCCTCTCGTCCCTCACTTTCGTGCTGGCCGTCTTCAATACGACCACAGCCAATGTCGTCTTCATCGTTGCCTTCAACCCGATGTTCGGGGCGCTTCTTTCCTGGGCTTTCCTCAAGGAGAGACCGCAGGCCGCAACACTGATCGCCATGCTGTTCATGATTCTCGGCGTCGGACTGATCGTGCGCGAAGGGCTTTCCAGCGGCCATTTTTTCGGCGATGCCATGGCGCTACTCAGCGCGTTTATTCTTGCCGCGGCCATCACGATCGGACGTGCCTCGCGCCGGGAAATGGGCTTCGTGCCGCTGCTTGCCGCCATTCTGCCGGCCGCCCTTGGCCTCGCGCAAGCTCTGCCTTCGGGGCTTTCCATCGCCCATCCCGGCTGGATACTCCTCAACGGCGCCATCATGATGCCTGTCGCCTTCTGGTGCCTGGCGACCGGGCCGCGGTACCTCTCCGCACCTGAGGTCGGTATGTTCTACCTGCTCGAAACCGTGCTCGCGCCGATCTGGGTCTGGCTGATCTTTGCGGAAACGCCGGCGACGATGACGCTCCTCGGCGGCGGCATTCTGGTGGCGGCGATCGCCGGGCATTGCTTCTGGATGGTGCGGGGAAGGCGCGTAAGGCCATTGGCGGAATAGACGTTGCCGCCTGTCCATCCCTCATGTTATAACTGCGTTACCACATCAGAGGATGAAGCAAATGAACGTCACGATCCGCAAGATCGGCAATTCCGAAGGGGTTATCATTCCTAAGGAGGTGTTGCAGCGGCTGGGTCTCAGCAGCGGCGATAGCCTCGAACTGCGGGAGATCGAGGGTAACATCCACCTCGTGCCGGAATCAGCAGACCTCGCCGAACAAATGCGGGCAGCCCGCATCGGCATGGAAAAATATCGAGTGGCGTTGCGCGAACTCGCAAAATGATGCGGCTTAAATGGCTCAGCCGCCAAGCTGTCGAAAACATGCATGGTGAGCAGATTGCCGAGCATGGCGGTTTGTCGGGTCTGAGAGATGCCAATGCATTGGAAACCAGCTTGGCACGTCCACTCAATAAGGCTGCATATGGCGAAACCGATATCTTCGTACTCGCCGCAGCCTATCTCTACGGCATCGTTAGAAACCACCCATTCGTGGATGGAAACAAGCGTACAGGCTATCTCGCGGCGTTTACGTTTCTCTACCTCAACCGGTACGTCATCGAGGCAGATAACGCGCAGGTCATTGCATTTGTATTAGACGTCGCAGCCGGCGAGATCGATGAAGAAGGTGCGACCCGCTTCCTCAGGGATTTCAGCGTGCCGCTCAACCCGTAGCCTTCATCTGCTGTTGTTCCAGCTCGCGGCCGAGCCCTTCGACCACATGTGCCCAGCCTTTTCGGGTCTTTTCCTCGTGTTCGGCCCATTCGGCGCACATTTCATGGGTCAGCGTCAATCGGCTGCCGCCGCCGAGAGGCTCGATGTCGATTTGGACACGGTCGCAATTGTGGTCGTGCTCCTCGACGGAGAAGCTGAAGACCATGCGTTGCGGGCGCTTCAGCTCCAGGAAAACGCCCTGGTGAAAGGCGTCGCCGGTCGGACGGCGATCGACGACGAAGAAACGGCCGCCGACATGCGGGTCGATATCTGCGCGAATAACATGGCCGTCATCGGTGGCAAACAGGAAGCGGCGGGCGATTTCAGGGTTGAGCCAGGCGTCGTACACGACCGCGGGCGGCGCCCTGTAGGTGTGGCTGACATGCAATTTGATGGTGCTGGCGGGCATCGATTTTCCTCCGGTAAGGGCACGCGCGCTTTCCCCAGCGCACGGGCCTCAGCCATTCCGCCAGCCTCGGAATCGACCTTCTCATATTTTTGGTAACGAAAATGAGATAGAGGAGTTCCCGCGCCCGCCAAGAGCCGAATGCGGAATTTACTTCCGGGGCAAATCAAAGAGTTGCAGCGTCCTTTACGCATCTGCACAGACGCAGGACGCTGCAAAGCCTCAGCCGGCGAATTTGCCGCTGCGCGGGAAACCTTTCGGCACGGTGCGGCCGGCGGTGGCGCGGTCGGCCAGCCATTCGGCAAGCTCGTCCTTGTTCTTCGTGAAGGTGCGGCCGGCGCTGTCTTCCCAGATAAGGCCGTCTGCTATCGCGAAGCAGCGGACGTCCGAGATGCCGCCATCCTTGTAGCGCTGCAGGCGCACACCCTTGCCGCGCGACATTTCCGGCACCTGCGCCAGCGGGAAGACCAGCAGCTTGCGGTTTTCGCCGACGACGGCGACATGGTCGCCGCCGACGGGCACGAGCAGCTGCGTTTCCTCGGGCAGCGCGACGTTCATGATCTGCTTGCCCTTGCGGGTATTGGCGACCAGCTCGGCCTCCGCCACGACAAAGCCGTTGCCGGCTGTGGAGACGATCAGCTGCTTGCGCGAGGGATCGTGGACGAAAGCGGTCAGCACCGCCTGGTCGTTGTCCATGTCGACCATGATGCGCAGCGGCTCGCCGTGGCCGCGGCCACCCGGCAGCTTGTCGCCGCCGAGCGTGAAGGCCTTGCCGCCTGTCGTGACGATCAGGATCTTGTCCGTCGTCTGCGCCGGGAAGGCCACCTTCAGGCCGTCGCCTTCCTTGAAGGTCAGCGTCGCCGTATCGGCGATATGGCCCTTCAGCGCACGGATCCAGCCCTTTTCGGAAATGACGACGGTGATCGGTTCCTTCTCGATCATCGCCTGCTGGATCGCTTCCTCGTCGGCTTCGGGTGCGTCGGCGAACTGCGTACGGCGGCGGCCGACCTCGGTCGCCTTGGCGAACTTCTTCTTCACTTCGCCGATTTCCCAGGCGACCGTCTGCCACTGCTTGTCGTCGGAGCCAAGCAGCGCTTCGATCTCGCCCTTTTCCCTGGTGAGTTCGTCGAATTCCTTGCGGATCTCGAACTCTTCAAGCTTGCGCAGAGAGCGCAGCCGCATATTGAGGATCGCCTCGACCTGATTGTCGGTGAGATCCCAGCGCGCCACCATGACCGGCTTCGGCTCATCCTCCTCGCGGATGATCCTGATCACTTCATCGATATTGAGATAGGCAATCAGCAGACCGCCGAGGATTTCGAGACGCCTGTCGATCGCCGCCAGGCGGAAGCGCGAGCGGCGCTGCAGGACCTCGCGGCGGTGATCCAGCCACTCCTTCAGCACCTCGTTCAGCGCCATGACACGCGGGATGCGGCCCATGGACAGGACGTTCATGTTGAGCGGGAAGCGGCTTTCCAGCTCCGTCAGCTTGAACATCGATTCCATCAGGATGGTCGGGTCGACGCTGCGGGTCTTCGGCACCAGCACGACACGGATGTCCTCGGCCGACTCATCGCGGATGTCTTCCAGGAGCGGCAGCTTGCGGGCGATCAGCAGCTCGGCGATCTTCTCGATCAGCCGCGATTTCTGCACCTGGAACGGGATTTCGGTGATGACGATCTGGTAGCCGCCGCGGCCGAGATCTTCCGTCTGCCACTTCGCCCGCACGCGAAAACCGCCGCGGCCGGTGCGGTAGCTCTCAATGATGCTGTCGCGGCTGTCGATAATGATGCCGCCTGTCGGAAAATCCGGGCCAGGAATGAATTCGACGAGCTTTTCAACCGTCGCATCCGGATGTTTAATCAGATGCAGGGCGGCGTCGCAGAGCTCATGGGCATTATGCGACGGGATCGAGGTCGCCATACCGACGGCAATGCCGGAGGAGCCGTTGGCAAGCAGATTCGGGAAGGCGCCGGGAAGAACGACCGGCTCGGAATTCGATTCATCATAGGTGTCGCGGAAATCGACGGCATCCTGATCGATGCCTTCGAGCAGCAGTTCCGAGACCGCCGTCATCTTCGATTCGGTGTAACGCATGGCGGCGGGGCTGTCGCCGTCGATATTGCCGAAATTGCCCTGGCCGTTGACCAGCGTGTAGCGCTGCGAGAAATCCTGGGCGAGACGGGCAAGCGCATCGTAGATCGACTGGTCGCCATGCGGATGGTAGTTACCCATCACTTCGCCGACGATCTTGGCGCATTTCCTGAAGGCCGAAGTCGGCCTCAACCCCATCTCGTTCATCGCATAGACGATGCGGCGATGGACGGGCTTCAGCCCGTCGCGCACGTCGGGCAAAGCGCGGTGCATGATGGTCGACAGCGCATAGGCGAGATAGCGCTGCTCGAGCGCTGCCTTGAGGTCGACCGGCTGGATGTTGTCGTCGTCTCCGCCCGAAGGCGGCAAAATCTCTTGTCCCATAGGTTCTGACTAGCCCAGAAGAGGCTGGCGGGCAAGGAATCCGGGCCATTGCAGCTGTGGATGAAGTCTTGGGAATGACATCAAAGGATGAGACAAACGTTCCGCCGCAATTTGGACTTCGTTTGCCGTTCCTTTCAACGGAAATTTAGAAGTCCGTAAATATAAAGCGGGCCCAATCCGTAGTAGTGTAGCTGCAGATTTCCAAACCGCCATCACGCCACCAGAGGAATCACCCCATGAATTTTTACCGGACAACGCGGCTGATGCTGTCGGGCGCCGCCTTTTTCTCGCTCGCCGGCTCGGCTTTTGCTCTCGACGGCACCGATCTGTTGAAGAAGATCAATGCCGCCTACGCCGCCCAGGGCGGAACGATTGCGGCTGAGAATATCGATATCGACGGCACGACCGTGACCTTGAAGAATGTCACCCTCAAGCCGACCGGCGGTGAAAGCCTGCCCATCGGCGAAATCACCCTTTCCGGCGTCGAAGAAGACGAGGACGGCGGCTATTACATCGAAGAAGCTGCCTTCCCCGACATCAACAAGACCCAAGACGGCGTGACCGTGACGGCGCAGGAACTGACGCTCGGCGGCATCTCCGTACCGGCAACGGCTGGCGGCGACTCCCTCGATACGATGATGCTTTACGAAACCGCCCATACCGGCCCGCTGAAGGTGGTCAAGGACGGTGCGGAAGTGTTCTCGCTGCTCCAGACCGACATGAACCTGACGCTTCGCGAAGACGAATCCGGCTTCGATTTCGACGGCGCCTTCAAAAGCATGAAGGCCGATCTCAGCAAGGCCGAAGACGCGCAGAGCAAGGACGCGATCGAGAAGCTCGCCCTGCAGCACGTCCAGGGCGACATTACCATGAAGGGCGCCTGGGAACTTGCCCCCGGCACCATCGACATTTCGGAATTCGCCTTCGACTTCACCAACATCGGCAAGCTGAATCTTGGCTTCAAGATCTCGGGTTACACGATGGCCTTCATGAAATCGATGCAGGATGCGATGAAGGAATCCGAAACCAATCCGAACAAGGAACAGTCGCAGCAGGCGCTCGGCCTTGCCATGCTCGGCCTGATGCAACAGCTGTCCTTCGAGGCCGCACAGGTGCGTTTCGAAGATGCGTCGATCACCAAGCGTGCGCTTGACTATGCCGGTTCGCAGCAGAACATGTCCGGCAAGCAGATGGCGGATTCGCTGAAGGCGATGACGCCGATCATGCTGGCGCAGCTCAATATTCCGGAACTGCAGAACGCCGTTTCGGCTGCCGTCAACACCTTCCTCGACGATCCGAAGAGCCTGACCGTCAAGGCCGCGCCAGAAAAGCCGGTGCCGTTCCCGACGATCGTCGGTGCCGCCATGGGCGCTCCGAACACGCTGCCGCAGGTACTCGGCGTCAAGGTTTCGGCCAACGACTGATCGCTTCGATCTCACGAAAAAAGGCCCGGCACGCGGACTGCGTGCCGGGCCTTTTATTTTTCTGAGCTCTCTCCAGCCCCATTCCGGGGCTGACGGGCCTGCCGGGCAGCCTGTTCGATCAGTCCTTCTTGACCGGCGGGATCGGCCGGATCGAAAGCTCGCGCAGCTGCGTCGGCGTTGCCGGGGTCGGTGCGCCCATCAGCAGATCCTGGGCCTGCTGGTTCATCGGGAACAGCGAGATTTCACGCAGGTTCTTGGCGCCGACGAGCAGCATGACGATACGGTCGATGCCGAAGGCCGCACCGCCATGCGGCGGCGCGCCGTACTGGAAGGCGCGGTAGAGGCCGCCGAAGCGGTCTTCGACGTCCTGCTGGCTGAGACCGACCTTCTCGAAGGCGGCGACCATGGTTTCCGGCGACTGGTTGCGGATCGAGCCCGAGGCGATTTCGAAGCCGTTGCAGACCGCGTCGTACTGGTAGGCCTTGATGCCAAGCGGATCCTGGTTCAGCAGCGCATCGAGGCCGCCCTGCGGCATCGAGAACGGGTTGTGGGCGAAGTCGATCTTCTTTTCTTCCTCGTTGTATTCGAAGAAGGGGAAGTCGACGATCCAGCACAGCTCGAAGCGGTCGCGGTCGATCAGGTTCAGTTCGTCGGCGGCGCGGTTACGGGCCTCGCCTGCAAACTTGTAGAACTTGGACGGCTCGCCGGCGACGAAGAAGCAGGCGTCGCCCGCCTCAAGGCCGAGCTGCGTGCGGATCGCCTCGGTACGCTCCTCGCCGATGTTTTTGGCAAGCGGTCCGGAGCCGGCGATTTTGCCCTCTTCTTCCTTCCAGAAGATGTAGCCGAGACCGGGCTGCCCCTGGCTCTGCGCCCAGGCATTCATACGGTCGCAGAAGGCGCGCGAGCCGCCGGTCTTTGCCGGGATCGCCCAGATCTCAACCTTCGGATTGGAGGCAATCATGCCGGCGAAGACCTTGAAGCCGGAGCCGGCAAAATGCTCGGTCACCGCTTCCATCACGATCGGGTTGCGCAGATCCGGCTTGTCGGAACCGTACTTGCGGATCGCCTCGTCGTAAGGGATGCGCGGCCATTCCTTGGTCACCGGCTTGCCTTCGGCGAATTCTTCGAAGATCGAAGTCATCATCGGGCCCATCGTGTCCCAGATGTCCTCCTGCTCGACGAAGCTCATTTCGAGGTCGAGCTGGTAGAATTCGCCCGGCAGGCGGTCGGCGCGCGGGTCTTCGTCACGGAAGCAAGGTGCGATCTGGAAATAGCGGTCGAAGCCGGCGACCATCAAGAGCTGCTTATACTGCTGCGGCGCCTGCGGCAGAGCGTAGAAGGTGCCGGGATGGATGCGCGAGGGCACAAGGAAGTCGCGCGCGCCTTCCGGCGAGGAGGCAGTCAGGATCGGCGTGGTATATTCGGTGAAGCCGACATTGCCCATTTCGCGGCGCATCGCCGAGATGACCTGGGTGCGCTTGACGATGTTCTTGTGCAGCGTTTCGCGGCGCAGATCGAGGAAGCGGTACTTGAGGCGGACGTCTTCCGGATAGTCCGGTTCGCCGAAGACCGGCAGCGGCAACTCCTTGGCGGCGGAGAGCACTTCGATCTCCTGGGCGTAAAGCTCGATTTCGCCGGTTGCCATGGTCTTGTTGACGGTGTCTTCGGTGCGGGCCTTGACGAGGCCGTCGATGCGGATGACCCATTCGCCGCGCACGGTCTCCGCCATCTTGAAGGCGGGGCTGTCGGGATCGGCGACGACCTGGGTGATGCCGTAATGGTCGCGCAGGTCGATGAAGAGAACGCCGCCATGGTCGCGAACGCGATGGACCCAGCCGGAAATCCGGACATTGGCGCCGACATCCGACTTGCGGAGGGCTGCACATGTGTGGCTGCGATAGCGATGCATCATCTCAATTCCCGGTATCTGGCTTGAAGACGGCAGCAAGGGGCTCTGATGGCTCTCCCGCACCGACAAGAAAATCGGGCGGAAAAGCGCATGGACGCTCCGATTTGTCAAGACTTGGCGCGCGCAGCCCTCGCGTTTATGGCGAGGCTGCGCCCCGTATGCTGCGGCAGTTTGGCCGCGTTTGCCATATTGATGAAGATGCCTGTCAACTTTAAAAGGATCGGCATTCCAACCCATGGAGCGCCCGCATGCCTCTGCTCACTCGCCGCAACCTCTTGAAGGCATCCGCCGTCGCGGGCGCCTATGGCGTCGGCATGGGCGTTGCCGGTAAATTCGGACTTGCCGAGGCGGCCCCCGAGCCGCAGCTGCTGACGGCTGTAAAGACCGAGGCGATGCTGACCGAGGCGGGGCCGACCCGGGATATCATGAGCTGGGGCCCTGACGGCATGCCGCCGGTTCTGAGGATGACGAAGGGACGCCCTTATGCTGCGCGGCTGAAAAACGGGCTCGACGAGCCGACGACGATCCACTGGCATGGACTTCGCATCGACAACCGCATGGACGGCGTGCCGTTCATGACGCAGCCCTACATCTATACCGGCGACAGCTTCGATTATGCCTTCACGCCGCCCGATGCCGGCACTTTCTGGTATCATCCCCATTGCAACACGCTGACGCAGATGGGGCACGGCATGACCGGCGTCATCGTCGTCGAAGATCCGGCCGATCCGGCGTTCGACGCCGAGGTGGTGCTGAACCTGCGCGACTGGCGGCTCGGCGGCGACGGTCAGTTCATCGCTCCTTTCCGGCCGCGCGACGCCGCCAAGTCCGGCACCTACGGCACGGTGCGCACCGCCAACTGGCATCAGGAGCCGCAATATGACGCGCCGGCCGGCGGGCTGCTTCGGCTGCGTATTGCGGTCACCGACGTGACGCGGATCTTCTCGCTGAAGATGGAAGGTGCCGAGGCGAGCGTGATTGCGATCGACGGCAATCCGGTGCCGAAGCGCTTTCCCCTCGACCTCCTGCAGATCGGGCCGGGTCAGCGGCTCGATCTTGCCGTGCGCATGCCCGACAGCGAGGGCGCCGTCGCGACGCTCGAAGATATCCGCGGCACGACGCCGAAGACGATCGCCAGCCTGCGTGCGGTCGGATCGTCGCTGAAGCGCGAGATCGGCGACATCGGGCCGCTTGTCGAAAATCCGGTGGCGAAGGCCGATCTTTCCGCCGCCGAACAGATCCCGCTGGTGTTGAGCGCCACCGCCGAGAATACCGCCGTCGAAAGCATCTGCGGCACGCTCGGCTATAGTTTCTGGGCCATCAACAAGGTGCCGTGGCCGGGCGATACGCCCGATCCGACGGCGCCGCTGGCGGAATTGAAGCTCGGCAGGAGCTACGTCTTCAATCTGGAGAATGTCACGCCGCATGCGCATCCGATCCATCTGCACGGGATGAGCTTCACGGTGATCTCCTCCTCGACGCGGGAGGTAATGCCGCTGGTGTCGGACACCTATCTCATCCAGCCGGACGAGAAGGTGCAGCTCGCCTTCGTTGCCGACAATCCCGGCGACTGGCTGCTGCATTGCCATATCATCGAGCACCAGAAGACCGGGATGACCAGCTTCCTCAGGGTGAGTTGAGGCGTCCCCCTTTGCCGCAGTTTGGACGTAATTCTTAGCCAGCAATGCTCGAAGCGTATGCTGTTGTATTGACATATCGAAGCGAAAGGAGAAGGAAGGTTCAACCGACCTTTTCCTTGCGAATGAAATGATATGATCGAAACCACCGCCGATTTGGCGGCCGCCTGCAAAGAGCTGGCCAAGTCCGACTTCATCACCATCGACACCGAATTCCTGCGAGAGACGACCTTCTGGCCGGAGCTTTGCCTGATCCAGATGGCGAGCCCGACAACCGAAGTTCTGGTCGATCCGCTGGCCAAGGGCATCGACCTTGCCCCCTTCTTCGAGCTGATGGCCGATCCGAAGGTGCTGAAAGTCTTTCATGCGGCGCGCCAGGACATTGAAATCATCTTCAATCGCGGCAATCTCATTCCGCATCCGATATTCGACACGCAGGTCGCCGCCATGGTTTGCGGCTTCGGCGACAGCGTCTCCTATGATCAGCTGGTCAGCCGCATCAAGAACGTCCATATCGACAAGTCGTCGCGCTTCACCGACTGGAGCCGCCGGCCGCTCTCCGACAAGCAGCTGGAATATGCGCTGGCCGACGTCACCCACCTGCGCGACGTCTACCTGTCGCTGAAGGCGGAACTCGACCGCGAAGGCCGCACCTCCTGGCTCTCCGAGGAGATGGACATTCTCGAGGCGCGCGAAACCTACGACCTGCATCCCGACGATGCCTGGCAGCGGCTGAAGATGCGGCTGCGCAAGCCGCAGGAGCTGGCGATCCTGAAATATGTCGCCGCCTGGCGCGAACGCGAGGCGCGGGCCCGCAACGTGCCGCGTTCGCGGGTGCTGAAGGACGATGCGATCTACGAAATCGCCCAGCAGCAGCCCAAGGATACCGAGGCGCTCGGCCGGCTTCGCACCATTCCGAAAGGCTGGGAGCGCTCGACCTCAGGCGCATCCGTCATCGAGGCCGTCAACGCAGCACTTGCTCTTCCGAAAGCCGATATGCCACATGTGCCGCGCCAGACGCAGGCGCCCGAAGGGGCCGCTGCCGCCGTCGAACTCCTGAAGGTACTGCTGAAGCTGGTTTCGGAAAAACACGGCGTGGCGCCGAAGGTGATCGCCAACAGTGAGGATCTCGACAGGATCGCCGCCGAGGGCGAGAAGGCCGATGTCGCTGCTCTCAACGGCTGGCGGCGCGATCTTTTCGGCGTGCCGGCGCTGCAGCTGATCCAGGGCCGGATCGCTCTGCGCTTCGTCGACCGGAAAGTCGACACCGTCAGCCTCTGAGCTTGCGATCGAATTCGCTTGACGCTTTTTTCCCAGCTGAAACAATGGTCGGGAGAACCATCGGGGCGAAAGGGCCGCATGCGGGAAATATCTCCGACGCAGAACTGGATCTTGATCACGATCGTTCTGGCTGCCAGCGGCGTCGTCTATGACCTGATGTTCTACTCCACCCAGACGCCGGTTATCGGGGCGATCTTTGCGCTCTTCATCGGCATGCCGATCCTCGCCTTCGAACGTAAGGTGCTGTTTCGCGGGCTGTATAGGCGCATCCAGAAGCTGCCGACCTTCGTTTTCATTATCACCGAACTGGTGATCTACGAGATCCTGATGAGCATCGGCTTTGCCTGCGCCGGCCTGCTGCTGTGGTCGCTCGGCATGCTGAATCCAACGTCGCTCCTCGATCTCGTCGTCATGCCGTTCAAGGTCTTCCTCTATGCGCTTGCCGTCTGTTCGGCGATGATCTTCATCCTGCGCGTGCGGGAACTGCTCGGCCGTGAAGTTTTCCTCAGCATGCTCATCAGCCGCTACCGCAATCCGGTCAAGGAAGAGCGTGTCTTCCTGTTCATCGATCTGGTCGATTCGACGGCCTTTGCCGAAAAGCACGGCGACCTCAGAGCGCAGCAGCTGCTGAGCTCGCTGTTTGCGACCTTCGCCGAGCCCGTCCGGCGCCACAAGGGCATGATCAACGACTATGTCGGCGATGCGGCGATCATCACCTGGCCGCTTGCCCGCGGCGTCAAGAATGCGCGCTGCGTGCGCTGCATCTTCGACATCCTCGCCGATATCGAAGCCAATGCCGCCGGCTGGCGGAAAAATTACGGCCAGGTGCCGAAGCTGCGGGCTGCCCTTCACGGCGGCGAGATCATCACCGCCGAAATCGGCGTCGACCATCACAAGATCAGCTATTTCGGCGACACCGTGAACACCACCGCCCGGCTGGAGGCGCTCTGCCGCAGCCTGAACCGGCCGGTGCTGATCTCCGCCGAGCTTGCCCGGCGCATGGAGTTTCCCGACGATATCGCCTGCGAGGATCTCGGCACCCATGCCGTCAAGGGGCGCGGTCAGGCGCTGGGTGTGATGGCGCTTTCCTCACGGGCAGTGACAGTGCTGAACACGCCGGCAGTCATCCTGCACGGCTGAGCAAAACGCTTTCAGCCCGCGTCACCAAAGCTTCACCCAACCGTCAATTCGCTGACACGGAAGCCCTGCTAAGCGGAAGCCATTCGCATCCGTTCCATGGGGATATTATGAAGAACGTCCTTTTTGCTTCCGTATCGCTTTTCATCCTGATGGCCGCCTCCGCTTCGGCCGACCAGCAGCAATTCCCGGCCAAGCTCGCCGGCCAGGCGATCCTGCCTGCCAACACGATGGTTCCGGCCCCCGCCGACGCTCCTGAATTCCTCAAGCACTCCGGCAAGTTCACGACGGCAGACCGCAAACGCACCGAAGCGCTCGGCACCGTTCCCGGCAAGGACGGCGCCCGCATCACCGATCTGAAGCTCCCCTTCGACGGCCAGGCGATCCAGGGTTTCTCCGGCATCAAGACGATGGCTGACGGCACCTTCTGGACGCTGACGGATAACGGCTTCGGCTCGAAGGCCAATTCCTCCGACGCCATGCTCTTCCTGCACCAGATGAAGTTCGACTGGGCAGCCAACAAGGCTGACGTCGTCAAGAACCTCTTCCTCTCCGATCCGAACAAGATCGCCCCCTTCCCGATCGTGCTCGAAGGCACCGATACGCGTTACCTCACCGGCGCCGACTTCGACATCGAATCGATCCAGCCCGTTGCCGACGGTTTCTGGCTCGGCGACGAATTCGGCCCCTACATCCTCAAGGTCGACACGGCGGGCCGTCTGACCGACGTCATCGCGACGACGCTCGACGGCAAGTCGGTGCTTTCGCCCGACAATCCGCTGATCCAGCTTCCCGGCAACCCGACCGCGAAGATGCCGGTCTTCAACCTGAAGCGCTCCGGCGGCTTCGAAGGCCTTGCCATGTCGAAGGACGGCGCCAAGCTCTACGGCCTGCTCGAAGGCGCCCTCTATAGGGATGACGGCCAGATGGAATCGGCCGATGGCCACACCGCCGTCCGCATCATCGAATTCGACGTCGCCGCCAAGAAGTGGACCGGCCGCAGCTGGCTCTATCCGTTCGAGGACAAGGGTGTGTCGATCGGCGACTTCAACATGCTCGACGACACGACCGCTCTCGTCATCGAGCGCGACAGCGGCGCCGGCACCAAGGACAAGGCCTGCGCCGACCCGAAGCAGCCGAAGCCGGATTGCTTCGAGGCTCCGGCCGAGCTGAAGCGCGTCTACAAGATCGAGTTCAACGACGCCAATGCCGGCAAGGCCGTCCGCAAGATCGGCTATATCGACCTTCTGAATATCCAGGACCCCGACAACAAGAAGAAGGCCGGCGCCAAGGACGGCGTCTACGACATGCCCTTCGTGACGATCGAAAACGTCGACCGCGTCGACGCCACGCACATCATCATCGGCAACGACAACAACCTGCCCTTCTCAGCCGGCCGCGCCGTCGACAAGGCCGACAATAGCGAGTTCAGCCTGCTGGAGGTCGGTGAGTTTTTGAACGCGAAGTGATTTGGGTTTGATGTGAGATGGAGGGAGCGGTGCGGAAGTGCCGCCCTTTTGTTTGGCAAGTTATGTATCTGATGGTGTGCCGCGCCAGCCCCCCTCTGCCCTGCCGGGTATCTCCCCACAGGTGGGGAGATCACAAGTGGCTTAGCCTTCCCACCCCTCTACCGTTTCGTCGCGCTGCAACGGCAATTGCTTTGGGAAACCGGTGCGCCTAGCCGATCTCCCCACCTGTGGGGGAGATGGCCGGCAGGCCAGAGGGGGCCGGCACGGCACAACGACCATTGCACCACCCTACTCGAACCGAAACGCCAGCCTCTTGTTCGTGAGCCGCGACAGCTGCTGCAGGCGGCCGTCCAGGCGTTCGCCGGCGAAATCGCGGTATTCGGGGGGCACGACGAATTCGAGGTCGAGATCCGGATTCGCCGATTTGCGGAAGGTGAGGCTTTTGACGATGCCCGGCATCGAGGCCGAGAAGAGGTAGACGACGCGCAGCATGCCGCCGAGCAGCTTGGCGCGCTCGATGAATTGCGGCGTGGCGATCTGCGCCAGCGGTCCGGTGGCGCCGTCGTCGTGCAGGCCCTCGAAACGGTAGTAGTTGGTGAGCGCGATGAAAGCGCGGCCGGGATGGCTGATGCCGACGAAGGAGGAGTGGGCGATGACGTTCAGCGCCTGCAGGCCGCGATAATCGGGATGAGCGCGCCAGCTGATATCGGCAAGCAGACAGGCGGCCTGACGATAGCGGCTTTCCTCTTCGGTTTCCTGGACGCCGAAGAGCGGCATCATGCGGCCGGTCCATTCCGCCAGTTCGCGGGCGTGCTCCGGCGAACGGGCACGCAGGATCGCCAGTTCGCCGGCAGCGGCCAGCAGCGGATCGGCGCGGCGCTCGGCTTCCGACAGCAGCGAATAGAGATATCCCTCGCGCACGCCCTGCGCCGAGAAGGAAATCACCGACGGCTTCATGACGCTCAAGACTTCCTTCATGGCGATGGCGCCGAAGGGCAGCAACGAACGGCGGTGCTTGGAAACGGCCTGCAGCGCCGGCTCCTTGGAATCGCGCGCAGCCGCCACCTGATCGAGGAACAGCATCATCGCTTCGAGCGACACTTCATAACCCTGCATCATGTGCAGCGGATAATTGGTGATCTCCATGTGCAGCTTGGCGATATTTCGCCAGGTGCCGCCGACGGCGTAGAAGGTGCGCCCCTCGCCTTTCGCCAGGAGCTTTGCCGTCTTCACCTGCTTGCGGGCAAAGGTCCGGGCCTTGGAAAGCGAACCGCCGGCATATTCCGACAGGCGCAGACCGCCGAGCGGAAGGGTGATGCCCTTGCCGACCTCCTTGCCCTTGATGTCGATCAGTTCAAGCGAACCACCGCCGAGGTCGCCGGCAATGCCATCGGGATTGAAGAAGCCGCTGATGATGCCGAGTGAGGCGAAACGAGCCTCCTCCTCGCCGGAGAGCACCCGGACGTGGCGCTGCAGGATCGTTTCGGCCTGATGGATGAAATCGGGACCGTTGCTCGCCTCGCGGGCGGCGGCCGTCGCCAGCACATACATGGTGGCGGCGCGGGCCTGATCGGACAGGGCCTTGAAACGGTGCAGCGCCGCCAGAGCCCTGATGACGCTTTCTTCATCCATCTTGCCGGTGACGGCTATGCCTTTGCCGAGGCCGCAGAGGACCTTTTCGTTGAAGAGGATCGTAGGCGAACGGGACAGGCCTTCGTAGACGACAAGACGAATGGAATTCGATCCAATGTCGACGACGGAGACCGGGGCGATCCCTGGAAGGCGCCCCTGGGCTTCAGATTCAACCATATGGTCCAGTTTTACTTGTTGTTGCGGCCTTCGAGCAGGCCGGCGATCAGTTTCGGCGCGCTGGATTTCAGAGCTTCACCACGGCCTGACAGGCTCGGATTGGTCATGAAATACTGCTGCGCATTGAACGGTTCTTCGCCCCTGCGCACCTCCATGCGCCGCGACGTACCGTCGGGCAATATCTCGTAGCTTTGTTGATTGTCAATCACGTTGCCGAGCATAATCTGTGACAAGACCTGCTCGTGAACGGTCGGATTCGTCAGCGGAACCATAGTCTCGACGCGGCGGTCGAGATTTCGCGGCATCATGTCGGCCGAACCGATGTAAACCAGCGCCTTATCGGACGGCAGGCCGTGGCCGTTGCCGAAGCAGAAAATGCGGCTGTGTTCGAGGAAGCGGCCGACGATCGACTTGACGCGGATCTTTTCCGAGAGACCGGGCACCTGCGGACGCAGGCAGCAGATGCCGCGCACGACGAGATCGATTTCGACGCCGGCATGGCTGGCGCGATAGAGCGCGTCGATGATGTCGGGATCGACAAGCGAATTCATCTTCATCCAGATCGCCGCCGGCGCACCGTTCTTGGCGTGCTGAATCTCTTCTTCGATGTGGCGCAAGATGCGCGGGCGCATCGTATAGGGCGAGATGGCGAGCTGCATGCCCTGTTCCGGCTCGCCATAGCCGGTGATGAAGTTGAAGATATTCGCCATGTCGTGGGCGATGACGGGATTGCAGGTGAAATAGGAGAGGTCGGTATAGATCTTCGCCGTGATCGGGTGGTAGTTGCCCGTTCCCAAATGGCAATAGGTCCTCAGCTTGCCTTCTTCGCGGCGGACGACCATCGACATCTTGGCGTGGGTCTTGAGTTCGATGAAGCCGAAGACGACCTGCACGCCGGCACGCTCGAGATCGCGCGCCCAGCGGATGTTCGCCTCTTCGTCGAAGCGGGCCTTGAGTTCCACCAGCGCCGTCACCGACTTGCCGGCTTCGGCGGCGTCGACCAGCGCGCGCACGATCGGACTGTCGTTGGAGGTGCGGTAGAGCGTCTGCTTTATCGCCAGGACATCAGGATCGCGCGCAGCCTGGAGAAGAAACTGGACCACCACGTCGAAGGATTCGTAGGGGTGGTGGACGACCATGTCCTTTTCGCGGATGGCGGCGAAGCAGTCGCCGGCATGTTCGCGGACGCGCTCGGGAAATCGCGCATTGTAGGGCTGGAACCGGAGATCGTCGCGCGGCGCTTTGGTAATCTCCGACAGGGTGTTCAACGCCAGCAGGCCCGGCAGAACGGCGACGCGGTTGTCGGGAATGCTGAGCGCCTGGACGACGAACTGGCGCAGCGAGGCCGGCATTTCGGAATCGGTCTCGATGCGGATGACCTTGCCGCGGCGGCGGCGCTTCAGCGCCGTTTCGAAGAAGCGGACGAGATCCTCGGCCTCTTCCTCGACTTCGATATCGCTGTCGCGGATGACGCGGAACGTACCGGAGCCCTGCACTTCGTAGCCGGGGTAGAGCCTGTGGATGAAGACGTTGGCGACGTCTTCCAGCGTGATGTAGCGGATCGTATTTCCATCATCGGGCAGACGGACGAAGCGGTCGAGCGCCACCGGCAGGCGCAGCAGCGCCGTCATCGGCTCGCGGCCGTTCTTGCTGACGAGCTGCAGGCCGATCGAGAAGCCGAGATTGGGAATGAAGGGGAACGGATGGGCCGGATCGATCGACAGCGGCGTCAGAACCGGAAAGATCGCCTGTTCGAATTCAGCGGCCAGCCACTGGCGGTCGGCATCGCTCAAGGCGCCGGGGCGCACGATCAGGATGTCTTCCTTGGCGAGATACTGCTGCAGCACGGCGAGCGAGGCCTGCTGCTCCATCTGCAGATGGTCGATCTCCTGCAGGATCGAATCGAGCTGTTCGGCCGGCGTCTTGCCGTCGGGGCTGCGAATGGCGATGTTCTGGCGCACCTGACCCTCGAGGCCGGCGACGCGCACCATGAAGAATTCATCGAGGTTGGCGGCCGAAATCGACAGAAAGCGGACGCGCTCGAGCAGCGGATGCTCGGTATTCAAGGTTTCTTCCAGGACACGGCGGTTGAATTGCAGCCAGGAGAATTCCCGATTGATGAAGCGCTCGGGGCTCTTGAGCAGCTCTTCCAGCGGGGGGGTATTATCGTTGATCTCAGGCGTGAGTTCCTGATGTTCTGCGACTGCGCTATCCATGGTCCGCTTACCCCGTTCTCAATCGCCGACGGCAATTATATCAGTTTCACGACGGAACTGTGACAGTCAATCGGCCGGCTCCGAATTTCCCAATTCATTCAATACTTCAGCGGCCAGAGTGCGGGTGATTTTGGTGCCTCGCGACAGGGCCAGCCGGTCAAGCCTTTCGACGATCGTCTGGGCGGCGTTCAGCGACCGCTCCATCCGGTTGACGATATAGAGCACGAGTTTGTCATCTATATAAAGCTGCCGGTCGGCAAAGAGCTTGACGATTACCTGCGACAACAGCGCCTCATCGGGTTCGCCGATCTCGACGACGGTCGCAGCCTTCAGGCGCGAGCGCAGATCGGGCAGCAAAACCGGCCACGACATCGGCCAGAGACGGCTTGTGATCAAAAGGCTGGTGCCGTTTTCGCGTACGCTGTTGATAACGTGGAACAGCGCATTGTCGTCGAAACCGAGACGATCGGCATCCTCAAATAGAACGGGGCCGTTCGCCGCCGCAACGGCGGCATCGGAGCCGAGCTTGGGATGAATGATCTCCGCCCCGCTGTGTTCCTTCCAGATGCCGGCCAGATGCGATTTGCCCGAGCCCACCGGGCCGGCAAGGATAACGACTGGCGACGGCCAGTTCGGCCAGGCGTCGACGATCGAAACGGCAGCAGCGAGACGCTCCGAGATCAGCAGGTCGTCACGCCCGCTGGCGGCATCATGCGAAAAGGCGAGCGGCAGCTGCTCTCCGGCCTTGCGCTTCGGATCAGCGTTCTTCACGTCATTCATTGGGAACTGATTTCGTCTTCCGGGCGCGGCCACTGGATGACCCGCCAAAATAAAGATCGCTCTGAAGGTAACGCGAAAGCGCGAAACGAACAAGCACACCGACGGCCGCCGCCGCCGGCACCGCGACCAGAAGCCCGACGAAACCGAAGAGCGCGCCAAAGGCAAAAAGCGCAAACATCAGCCAGACCGGATGCAGGCCGACGCTGGAGCCGACGAGTTTGGGCTGCAGGATGTTGCCTTCGAGGAACTGGCCGCTGAAGAAGACGGCGAGCACCAGGCCGATCCAGAAATAATCCGGCCAGAACTGGACGATCGCCACGCCGACGGCGAGAACCAGGCCGACCATCGAGCCGACATAGGGGATGAAACTGATCATGCCGGCGAAGAGACCGATCAACAGGCCGAAGTTCAGCCCGACCAGGGAGAGGCCGGCGGCATAATAAATGCCGAGGATGAGGCAGAGCGAGCCTTGGCCGCGGATGAAACCGGCGATCGCCTGATCGATCTCGCTGGCGATCTGGCGGACGTCGCTGATATAATCGCGCGGGATCCACTGATCGACCTTGGAGACCATGCGGTCCCAATCGAGCAGGATATAGAAGGCGACGACGGGGGTGACGACGAGCAGCGATATGACGTCGACGATCGCCTTGCCGGAATTCCAGATCTGCGCGAAGAGCCCGGTCAAGAAGCCCATGCCTTCGGAGAGGATGCCGGAGAAATTGTCCTTGATCGTGCCAGCCTGGCTCTTGACCCAGTCCGGCAGCAGCGAGTTTTTCGAGCTGTCGATGAACTGCTGCAGCTGGCTGATGTAACCCGGCAGCCGCTCGGCGAAATCGTTGAACTGGCTGACGAGCACGGGAATGAGGATCATCAGCGCCAGCGCGAAGGTGATCACGAAGGCGATCAGGATGACGACCGTCGCCATCATGCGGCTCAGGCCCAGACGCTCCAGCCGGTCGGCCACGGGATCGAGGAAATAGGCGATCGCCATGCCGGCGATGAACGGCAAGAGGATCGAGCTGAAGACGTAGAGAAAGGCGATGAAGAAGACGAGCACTGCCAGCCAGAAGAAGATCTGACGCTTGAGACTGTTGCCGCTGACTTGCTGTGGCATCTCTTCTCCGCTGATCGCTTTCCGCCGCCAAACGCCGCATCCGAACCGAAGCGGCCATTCAGCACATAGGATGCAGGCGCAAAGATGGTCAACCCTGTCGCGGCAAATCCCGGAAAGCCTGCGAGAAGACGCGGGAAATTGGAGGCTTTTGCCATGCAGCGCTTGCATAAACGCCCCTGTCATGCAATTGCGACCGGCAGATGACGCGGCGCGTCTGCCGCCTGAAATAGCCATCGGAGACCAGCATGAGCCAGTCTGGGAAAAACGGCCTGACCTACAGCGACGCGGGCGTCGACATCGATGCCGGCAACCTCCTCGTCGAGAAGATCAAACCGGCGGTGCGCTCGACCAGGCGTCCCGGCGCCGACGGCGAGATCGGCGGCTTCGGCGGGCTCTTCGATCTCAAGGCCGCAGGCTTTACCGATCCGGTTCTGGTCGCCGCCAATGACGGCGTCGGCACCAAGCTGAAGATCGCCATCGATGCCGATTATCACGACACCGTCGGCATCGACCTCGTCGCCATGTGCGTCAACGATCTCGTGGTGCAGGGCGCCGAGCCGCTGTTCTTCCTCGATTATTTCGCGACCGGCAAACTCGATCCCGACCAGGGTGCGGCGATCGTCGGCGGCATCGCAGCCGGCTGCCGCGAGGCGGGCTGCGCGCTGATCGGCGGCGAAACCGCCGAAATGCCCGGCATGTATTCCTCCGGCGATTACGATCTCGCCGGTTTTGCCGTCGGTGCTGCCGAGCGCGGCAAGCTGCTGCCGTCCGGCGATATCGCCGAGGGTGACGTGATCCTCGGCCTCGCCTCCTCCGGCGCCCATTCCAACGGCTTCTCGCTGGTGCGCAAGATCGTCGAACTCTCCGGCCTCGGCTGGGATGCGCCGGCGCCGTTCGCCGAAGGCAAGAAGCTCGGCGAAGCGCTGCTCACCCCGACCCGCATCTATGTGAAACCGCTCCTCAAGGCGATCCGCGAGACGGGTGCGCTGAAGGCGCTGGCGCATATCACCGGCGGCGGCTTCCCTGAAAATATTCCGCGCGTGCTGCCGAAACATCTGGCCGCCGAGATCGATCTTGATGCCGTCAAGGCGCCGCCGGTCTTCTCATGGCTCGCCAAATCCGGCGGCGTCGAGGCGAAAGAAATGCTGCGCACCTTCAACTGCGGCGTCGGCATGATCGTCGTCGTCGCTGAAGAGAATGCCGCGGCAGTTTCCTCGGCACTGGAGGCCGAAGGCGAAAAGGTCATCACGCTCGGCCGGATGATTGCCCGCGACGAAGGTGCTGCCGGTACGGTCTACAAGGGCACGCTTGCCCTATGAGCACGCCGCGCAAACGCGTCGTCGTCTTCATATCAGGCAGCGGCTCCAACATGATGGCGCTGATCGCAGCGGCGAAGGCCGCCGACTATCCGGCCGAAATCGTCGGCGTCATCTCCGACAAGCCGGACGCCGGCGGGCTTGCCAAGGCCGCCGCCGAAGGCATCGCCACCTTCGCTTTCCCGCGCAAGGATTACGCCAGTAAGGATGCGCATGAGGCGGCGATCTTTTCCGCGCTCGACACGCTTTCGCCCGATATTCTCTGTCTCGCCGGCTACATGCGGCTGCTGACGGCGACCTTCATCCAGCGTTACGAAGGCCGGATGCTCAACATCCACCCTTCCCTGCTGCCGCTGTTTCCAGGCCTGCATACACATCAGCGCGCCATCGACGCCGGCATGCGCATTGCCGGCTGCACCGTGCATTTCGTCACCGAAGCCATGGACGAGGGACCGACGATCGGCCAGGCTGCCGTGCCGGTTCTTTCCGGCGATACGGCCGAAAGCTTGGCCGCGCGGGTGCTCACCGTTGAACACCAGATCTATCCGCAGGCGCTGCGGCTCTTTGCCGAAGGCCGCGTGGCGATGGAAGGCGGTAAAGCCGTCAGTGCTGAGGGTTCGGCCGCTGCGCCCAAGGTCCAGCTGATTTCGCTGATCGGCGATCGGGCTTAAGCTGCCAGCGCCCGCAGTGGATGCAACGTGCCGTCGCTGTAAACAAAGCGGCCGGCGCGGAAGGTGGCGCGGATGCGGTTGATGTCGCCGGGTTCGACCGCCACAAGATCGGCGCGCTGACCGAGGGCGATTTCGCCGCGGTCGGAGAGGCCGGCGGAGCGGGCGGCATTGCCGGTTGCCATGGCGACGGCTGAGGGCAGACCGCCTTCCACCATGTCGGCGAGCTTGAAGATGCCGGGCACGAAGGCGGCCGGATGATAATCGGCGGCGATGACGCTGAGCAGTCCGGCCTTGGCGGCATCGAGGGCACTGAGATTGCCGGACATCGATTGGCCGCGCAGGGCGTTCGGGGCGCCCATCAGCGTCCAGAGACCGCGGCGGCGGGCCTCTTCCGCGGCAAGTGCGGTCACCGGAAACTCGCTGATGGTGACGCCGAGGTCGTGCATTTCGGCGACCTTCTCGACGCTGTCGTCGTCATGCGAGGCAAGCGACAGCTTATGCTTCAGCGACAGCGCGACGATCTCCTTCAGCTTGGCCTCGATCTCGGGATTGCTGCGCATGGCGATGCGCTTGGCGACGATCTCGGCGGCCATGTCCTCGGAGATGGCGCGGCGCTCGGAAATGCTGAGGATGTAGCTTTGCAGGTTGTTGTACTGGCCCTGGCCCGGCGTGTGGTCGGTGAGCGAGACCATGTCGACCTGACCGGCATTCAGCAGGCGCTCGAGTGCGGGAGCGGCGCCGACATTGGTGATTTCGTAGCGGGCGTGGACGCGGTGGTCGATCAGCAGATCGTCGCGCAGGCGGTTGATGCCCTCGATCACGGCCGAGGTGGTCTCCAGCGAGCGGACGTGGCCGTAGACGCTTTCGGTGGCGAAGGAGACGGCGGCAAAGGCCGTCGTCACACCGGCAGCGGCAAGTTTCTTGTCGAGCTCGTGGATGCCGAAATCGATCGGCATCGTCGCGTTCGGCCGCGGCGCGATCTCGCGCTCGATCATGTCGCCGTGGAGATCGACGAATCCCGGCATCAGCAGCCGCCCGCCGCCGTCGATGGCGGCAGCGGCAACCGGCTCTGCTCTGATCTCGGCAATGACGCCATCTTCAACACGCACGGAACCTTCACTCACCACCTCGTTTGGGAGAACGAGGGTGAAATTGCTGAGCCACATGGGCTTTCTCCTGACCGCATCCGATGATTGCCGCAGCGGATAGAACCGCTTGGTGACAGCCGTATGAAATTACGAGCGCTATTCTTAAAGCGGAAACCTGAGCTTTGGAATGGCAGGATGGACTTGCCCCGGTTCACGGCCATTGATTCAGGCAGCATATATCCAGAAGGCAGCGGCCCCGGCGGCCGCATTGACTAGTCATAAAATAACTAGTAATACTATGACTATTATGATCAAACGCTCTCCAATCGCGCTCGCCGTCCTTGCAATGCTCATGGAAGAGCCACTGCATCCCTATCGAATGCAGCGGCTCATCAAGGAGCGCGGCAAGGACGAGGTGATCAATGTCACGCAGAGAGCGAGCCTTTATCAAACAATCCAGCGGCTCGAACGCGAGGGTTTGATCACCGCGCAGAAAACAGTCCGGGATGACAAACGTCCCGAGCGGACCGTGTACGAGATATCCGAGAAGGGCCGCAAGATCGCGCTGGAATGGATGCGGGCGATATTGTCGACCTTAACGCAGGAATATCCCGAATTCCCCGCAGCCATATCATTTCTTCCTTTGCTTACGCCTGATGATGTGGCGAGGCAGCTCGAGCTCAGAGCAAAAGCCCTCGAGGTGGAACTTCGCCGGATCGACGAAGTCCTGCAGGAAGCGCAGGTGGTTCCAAGGCTCTTCCTTCTCGAGATGGAATATCTCCGAGCGCTTCACGCAGCCGAATTATCCTGGGTCAACAGCATTGTCGGGGATCTCGGCGCCCAGCGCATCAGCTGGACGGAAGAATGGCTGAGGCAGATCGCCGCCAAGTTCTCCATCGATGCCAAACTCGACCAGGGCTAACACCATGAAGGTTTTGATTATCGGCGCCGGAACCGGCGGTTTGGCACTCGCTCAGCTGCTTAAGCAGGCTGGGGTTTGCATAGCGGTATATGAGCGCGACCTTCAGCCGAATACCGACAGCGGGGGTCATCGCGTCGGCATCAGCCCGGCTGGAAGCCGAGCGCTGCGAGCCTGCATCCCCGGCGAGCTCTACGATCTCTACGTCGCCACCTGCGCCAGGTCGCCGCGTTATTTCAACATGCTCACTGAACAGCTCTGCGAAGTGCTGAGCTTCGATATCGATGATACAGACCCGAATGCTCTCGACGGTGAAAAGAATGTCATTCGAAAGACGCTGAGGCGGGTTCTGCTCAGGGGTCTTGAAGACGACGTCCTCTTCGGGAAAGCGCTTCAAGGCTACTCAAGCAACGCCGACGGGTCGGTCACCGCCTGCTTTCAGGATGGGAGCCGTGCGACGGGAGACGTCCTGGTAGGCGCCGACGGCACGGGTTCCGCGGTACGCAGGCAACGCCTGCCGGAAGCGCGTCTGGAAGATACGGGGATCATATCGATCGGGGGCAAAATTCCTATGACGGTCGAGACGAAAGCCCTGCTGTCGGACAAAATGTTCAAAGGCATGTCGGTGATTATGGCGCCGATGGGCTTCGGCGCAATCATTCACTCGCTCGAGTTCGGCGACAGCCGAAATGATCCTGGTGTCGCTGCCCGTTGGCCGGATTTCGTCGGAGCGCTCGACGAGGACAGCATCGGCTGGGGGATATGGGGCGCTCGGCAGAATTGCCCGCGCGATCCGGCCGGACTGAGCGGCGAACAGCTGAGAGAACTGGGCCTGGAGCTCGCACGGGACTGGCATCCGCATTTACGCACCCTCATCCGCATGACAGACCCCTCGACGATCCGCGACATAAAGGTCAGGACCTCGGTCCCGCTGTCGCCTTGGGCGAGTTCAAATGTGACTCTGCTCGGTGACGCTATCCATACGATGACACCCGGGCGAGGCGCAGGCGCCAATACAGCGCTTCGCGATGCCGCACTGCTTGGACGCATGCTGGTCGAAGCGAACCAGGGGCGAAAGCCGCTCATCGAAGCCATACACGCTTACGAAGTCGAGATGCTTCGCTATAGTCGTGAAGCAATTCATGAATCGAAAAAGCAGATGGATGCGAGCGATCTGGCTCATCGGCCGATTGTCGGCAGACTCCAGCTCGCTGTCACGCGCGGCGGGATGCGCATCATCAACGCGATGCCTGCAGTCAAGCGGCGCGCCTTTCGGCAAATGATGCGAGTTCGCGGGGAGAACTAATACCCTCGTGGATCATGTCGATCCACCCCAGCGGCCACGTCAAGAAGCAGGTCCCGATCGCCTTACCCGCTATCGAAGTGTGCCCCTGTTCAACAGCGCCCATTGCAGCAGCACGATCGTCTTGGCGTCGAAGATCTCGCCGGTTTCGATCATTGCGGCGGCTTCGTCGAGCGGGACTTCGAGAATCTCGATATCCTCGTGCTCCTCGTCCAGGCCGCCGCCTTCGGCCACGCGGTCGGCGCTGTCGATCAGCGATACGAAGAAGTGGACCACTTCGGTGATGGCACCCGGCGAGGTGTAGCATTTGAACAGAAAACGCGCATCGCGCAGGTGGTAACCGGTCTCCTCCATCGCCTCGCGACGGATCGCCGCTTCGGGATGATCGTCGTCGAGAAGGCCGGCCGGCACCTCGATCATCCAGGCGGGATCGCCATGGAGATGGACAGGAAGGCGGAACTGGCGGACGAGGACGACGAGATCGCGTTTCGGATCGTAAAGCAGGATGCAGGCGGCCTGCGTGCGGTGATAGACCTCCCGCTTCAATCTCTGGGTCGCGCCCCTGCGGTCGATGTAGTCGAGCAGATAGCTGCTCAACCGCGTCCAGCCATTCGACAGCGTTTCCTCGCTGACGATTTTCACCCGTGATTTCGGCTGCATCATATTGCGTCCTTGCGAAGCCAGACCTTGTTGTCGTGTACGGCCGCCCCGCCATAGGGCGCGACCGGGTCAGCACCGGTCAAAACGTTGATACCCTCGCCGTCGACATGCGCCTTGTTCGGCCAGAGGCCCTCGGCGATCAGCACGCCCGATTTCACTTCGGTGGTGATGCGGGCGTGGATGCGCAGGTCGCCGCGGCTGTTGCCGATGCGGACGAGATCGCCATGAGCGATGCCGCCGGCTTCGGCGTCGGCCGGATTGATCATCACCTCGGGGCGGCCCTCCTTCTGGCGGGAGGTCTTGGTCTCGGAGAAGCTCGAATTCAGGAAGTTACGCGCCGGCGAGGTGGCGAGACGGAAGGGATGCTCGGGATCGGCGACTTCGATGACATCGACCTGATCCGGGAAGGCCGGCAGCGCAGCATGCGGCCCGAGCACGCCGATGGCCGCCGGCGGCTTGTTCGGCGCCGGCTGATTGATCCAGTCCGGGCGGAAATGGAACCTGCCATCGGGATGGGCAAAGCCGTTCAGGAAATGCGCCTCCTCGAAAGCCGGCTGGCGGTCGAACCATTTGTGCTCGAGGAAATGCTCGTAATCCGGCAGTCCACTCGCTTCGAGCACGCGGTCGACCATCTCGCGGGCGGTGAAGCCGAAGCCGGGGCGATCGGCGACGCCGAGGCGTTTGGCCAGTTCCTCGATGACGAAGAGATTGGTGCGCACGCTTGGCGGCGGCTCGACCAGCTTCGGCCCCAGCAGAATATGGTTCTGGCCGCCGGCGCGGTAGATATCGTCGTGCTCGACGAACATCGTCGCGGGCAGGACGATATCGGCGATGTCGGCCGTTTCGGTCATGAACTGCTCGTGGACGGCAACGAAGAGGTCGTCGCGGGCAAAGCCGCGCCTGACGAGGCGCTGCTCGGGGGCGATGTTGGCCGGATTGGTGTTCTGGATCAACATGGCCGTCACCGGGCCGCGATGGCGCAGCGCCACCGCATCGCCGGTCAGCACCCGGCCGATCTGCGACTGGTCGAGCATGCGGATATCGGCATCCTTCATCGACCGGCCGGTCAGTTCCGCATTGTTCATGCGGAATATATCGGTGTTCGAATGGAAGGCGCCACCGCCCTCATATTGCCAGGAGCCGAGAACTGTGGCGATCGAGGCGGCCGCATGCATGGCAACAGCCCCGTTGCGCTGGCGGGTGAAGCCATAGCCCAGGCGGAAGAAGGTCTTCTTCGTCGTGCCGACGAGGCGGGCGAAGGCTTCGATCTCGTCGACCGAGAGGCCGGTGATCGCAGCCGCCCATTGCGGCGTCCTGGTCTTCAGATGCGCTTCGAGACCCTCCGGATCGTCGGCGTATTTCGCCATGTATTCACGGTCGGCATAGCCGTCGCGGAAGGCGATGTGCATGACGGCGCAGGCGAGTGCTGCATCGGTGCCCGGCTTGACGATCAGCGCCATGTCGGCCTGCTTCATCGTCGGATTGTCGTAGATGTCGATGACGACGATCCTGGCGCCGCGCTCCTTGCGCGACTTGATGGCATGGGTCATCACGTTGACCTGCGTCGAGACCGCATTGGTGCCCCAGATGACGACGCAATCGGTGCGGCCCATTTCGCGCGGATCGGGACCGCGCAGCGCGCCGGTCGCCACGGTGAAGCCGGTCCAGGCGGGGTTGGTGCAGATCGACGAGAAGAAACCGGAATAACGCTTGGCATGGCGCAGGCGATCGATGGAATCGCGCTGCACCCAGCCCATGGTGCCGGCATAGAAATAGGGCCAGATCGCCTCGCTGCCGTCCCTCGCCTCGGCCTTCACGAAGGCTTCGGCGATCTCGTCAAGCGCATCGTCCCAGGAAATCTGCTGCCACTGCCCTGCCCCCTTGGCCCCGGTGCGGCGCAAGGGATGCATCAGCCGGTCGGGATGATAAAGCCGTTCGGCATAACGGGCGACCTTGGCGCAGATGACGCCCGAGGTGTAGGAATGATCGTTTGCACCACGCACGCGGCCGATGCGGCCATCCTCCGCTATCTCGACCTCCAGCGCGCAGGTGGAGGGACAGTCGTGCGGACAGGCCGTGTGGCCGACCTTGCTGTCCAGCTTCGGGGATTTGGCGTGGATGGGGGTCGCAATGTTCATGGCCTTTGTATATTGCAAGGCTTCTGCGGCCAAAAGCCACAAAAACTCTCGATAACGCGAATTCATACGGGCATCAGCGAAAATGAACTACCGCCACATCTATCATGCGGGCAATTTTGCCGATGTGCTGAAACATGCCGTGCTGGCGCGGCTGATCCGCTACATGCAGAAGAAGGACGGAGCCTTCCGCGTGCTCGACACGCATGCCGGCATCGGGCTCTACGACCTCTCCTCCGAAGAAGCGCAGAAAACCGGCGAATGGCTTGAAGGCATCGGCAAGCTGATGGAGGCCGATCTCGGGCCGCAGGTTTGCGAGCTGCTTGAGCCTTATCTCTCGGCAATCCGCGAGCTCAACCCTGAGGGCGGCATCCGCTTCTATCCCGGATCGCCGAAACTTGCCCGCCTGCTGTTCCGGCCGCAGGACCGCCTGTCGGCAATGGAACTGCATCCCGAGGATTACCTCAGGCTGCACCGGCTGTTCGAGGGCGATCACCACGCCCGCATCACCGAGCTCGACGGCTGGCTGGCGCTCGGCGCGCATCTGCCGCCGAAGGAGAAGCGCGGCATCGTGCTCGTCGATCCGCCCTTCGAGGAAGAGAACGAATATCAGCGGCTGGCCGAGGGGCTGGAAAAGGCCTACCGCCGCTTTCCCGGCGGCACCTATTGCCTGTGGTATCCGCTGAAGAAGGGTGCGCCGATCAAGGAATTCCACGAAACGCTGCAGGCGCTCGACATCCCGAAGATGCTCTGCGCCGAACTCACCGTGCGCAGCGACCGCGGCATCACCGGACTGACGGGCTCGGGCCTCGTCATTGTCAATCCGCCCTTCACGCTCAAGGACGAGCTGCACCAGTTGCTGCCGGCGCTGAAAGACCATCTGGCGCAGGACCGCTTCGCCTCGCACCGGGCCTTCTGGCTGCGCGGCGAGACCAAGGCGGTCAAGGATGATCGACTGGGGGACGATTGACCGGGCAAAAGGCTTCGGGAATAGTCCGCTGCAGTTTTAAAAACTCGTCAGGTATCCCATGAAGCTTCTTTGGTCGTCCCCCTCGCCCTATTCCAGCAAAGTGCGGATGGCCGCGCATTTCCTGGGCCTGGAATTGAATGCCGTCCGTGTCGACACCAATGCCGGGCCGGCGATCCTGGTGGACAACAATCCGCTCGGCAAGATCCCGACGCTTCTGATCGATGACGGCGCCGCGGTCTTCGACAGCGTGGCGATCATGCATTATTTCGACCGGCTGGCGAAGGGCAAGCTCTACCCTTCCAAGAAAGGCAAACGCACGGATGCGGAAGTCCTCGAGGCGCTCTGCGACGGCATCTGCGACTGCCTGCTGGCGATCATGTACGAGCGGCGCTTTCGCGATGAGGAGAAGATCCACCAGCCGTGGATCGACCGGCAATGGAAAAAGGTCACGAGCGGGCTTGCGCATCTCAGCGCCAATCCGCCGAAAGCAGGCAAGAAGCTCAACGGCGGACATTTCGCCTTGGCCGCCACGCTCGGCTATCTCGACCTGCGCTTCAAGGGCCAGTGGGAAGCCGATCATGCGCCGCTGATCGACTGGTTGGCGCAGTTCGAAAAGAAATTTCCCGCCTATCCGGAGCTCAAGACCAGCGCATAATCGGAAAACTGGGGGCGGAGCGCCTGCAAACAACGAGCAGACAGTAAAAAGCCGGGCGATGTGCCCGGCTTTTTACTGTTTGGATGTCCGGCTTAAAGTGCGTCGCATTAAACTTGATTCATGCGACGCGCTTTAGCTCTTTGTTTTTATGCGTGTCGTTATCCCGGAACCGCTGCACACTTCCGGGCGACATGCATTAGAACTTGACGCCGATGCCGAGCTTGACGCTGTTCTCGTCGTAACCGCGCGAGAAGCTGCCGGAGTCGAGGTCGTAGTCCTTGCTCTGGTAGTCGGTGTAGCGATATTCCAGGCGCGTCGTGATGTTGTTGGTCACGAAGGCTTCGACGCCGGCGCCGACCGTATAACCATAGTTGGTCTTGCTTTCATCCGAGGTGCCGTCGGAAACCTTGACGTCGCCAATGGCCAGACCAGCCGTGCCGTACAGCAGGAAGGGGTTCATGTCGTAGCCGACGCGGCCACGGACGGAGCCGTTCCAGCCATACTTGTTCTTGACGCCGCCCTGCGAAACGTCGTCGCCGCTGTAGCCGAGATCGGATTCAACGCCGTAAACGATCTGGCCCTGCTGCCAGTTGTAGCCGGTGAAGACCTGGCCGCCGAAACCATAGGTGTGGCGGTCGGAACCGAAGCTACCCATGTTGTAGGTGCCGGCGCCGCCGAGGTAGAAGCCTTCCCAGTTGCCAGCCGGCTTGACCGGAGCATCCTGAGCGACCGGTGCTTCCGGAATCTGGTCGACGGCATCGGCCGCCTGAGCTGCCGAGATGCCGGCAATTGCAAAAACGGAGGCCATGAGGCCAGCAATGAGTACACGCATACTTAGTCTCCTTTCAGTCCCGCAGCGCTTTTCATCTGTCTATCAGTGAAGCATTGGCGGGATATTGCCAGATGTCCCTTCCGGATCGAGACTGAAATTGGAACTCAAATGCGGATTTGAAAGAGCCAAATTGTGATATCATTGTGGCAGCCGCATGGCTGAAATTCGATGTTGCTTTGACGCAACATACATTTCATTAACCTTACTGAAGGGTTAAACTTAAAATACTTATTTTATGAAATCACATTCTCAAATAATACATAGAATATCCCACCCACGGACGCAACCGCAGCGGCCTATTTATATAATCTTCGCCCGCGCCTATATAGTCGTCAGACAGACTCGCGGGATCAGAAGGCAGGATTTTGAACCACAAAAGACTTCGCTCAGCCCTTGTGACCGGGGCCGCCAAAAGAATAGGCCGGGCAATCGCCGAAGACCTTGCTGCAAATGGCTTTTCCGTCGCGATCCACGCGAACGGCTCCATCGGCGAAGCCGAAGAGCTGGTGGCGGAATTGCGGCAAAAGGGATATCGGGCGGTCGCGCTTCAGGCCGACCTGACCGATATCGGCGAAACAGGCGCGCTGGTCAAAAGAGCGTCGGAAGCGCTCGGGCCGCTCGATCTGCTGGTCAATAATGCGTCGGTCTTCCAGCATGATTCCGTCCGCAGTTTCAACGCCGGCACATGGGCGCTGCATTTCGACCTGCATGTGCGCGCGCCCTCGATCCTGGCTGCCGCCTTCGCGCAGCAGATGCCCGCCGAGGCCGCGGGGCTGATCGTCAACATCATCGATCAGCGGGTCTGGGCGCTCAGACCCAGCTTCTATTCCTATACACTCTCCAAGTCGGCGCTGTGGACGGCGACACAGACGCTTGCCCAGGCATTGGCGCCAGGCATCCGCGTCAATGCCATCGGCCCCGGTCCCGCGATGCCGAGCGAACGGCAGTCGCAGGAGGACTTCCAAGCGCAGGTCTCAGCCCTTATCCTGCAGCGAGGGCCGGCGCTGGAGGAATTCGGACAAACGATTCGCTTCCTTTACGACACGCCCTCGATCACCGGCCAGATGATTGCCCTCGACGGCGGCCAGCACCTCGCCTGGCAGACGCCCGATGTGGCGGAGATTACGGAATGAACGGACGAAAGCTGCCGGATGGCGGCGTTCTCTACGACGATACGGATGAGAGCGAAGACGATATCGAGGTGGAAGGCGACGTTTCCGCCGCTGCCCCGCTTGCGACCACGGTCGACTGGAACGCCGGCAGCCTCAACGAGACCGGGCTCGTCGGCGCCGAACTGATCGGCGAATTCGTCAAGCGGCTGCCGAACAGCCCCGGCGTCTACCGCATGTTCAATGCCGAAGGCGACGTGCTCTATGTCGGCAAGGCACGCAGCCTGAAGAAGCGCGTCGGCAATTACGCCGTCGGCCGCGTCCATTCCAACCGCATCGCCCAGATGGTGCGCCAGACCGCGAATATGGAATTCGTGACAACGCGCACGGAAACCGAAGCGCTGCTTCTGGAAGCGAATCTGATCAAGCGCTTGCGGCCGCGCTTTAACGTGCTGCTGCGCGACGACAAATCCTTTCCCTATATCCTCATCACCGGCGATCATCGGGCGCCTGCCATTTTCAAGCATCGCGGCGCGCGGGCGCGAAAAGGCGATTATTTCGGCCCCTTCGCTTCGGCCGGCGCCGTCGGGCGCACGATCAATTCGCTGCAGCGCGCCTTCCTGATCCGCACCTGCACCGACAGCGTCTTCGAGACGCGCACGCGGCCCTGCCTGCTCTACCAGATCAAGCGCTGTTCCGGGCCGTGCACCCACGAGGTCAGCGACGAGGGCTACGCCGAGCTGGTGCAGGAGGCCAAGGACTTCCTGTCCGGCAAAAGCCAGAAGGTGAAGTCGCATATGGCCGAGGCGATGAACCAGGCGGCCGAGGACCTCGACTTCGAGCGGGCGGCGATCTACCGTGATCGCCTGGCGGCACTTTCGCATGTGCAGAGCCACCAGGGCATCAATCCGGCCGGCGTCGAGGAGGCCGACGTTTTCGCCATCCATCACGAGGGCGGCATTTCCTGCATCCAGGTATTCTTCTTCCGCACCGGACAGAACTGGGGAAACCGCGCCTATTTCCCCAAGGCCGACCCGCAGCTTACCGGCGCCGAAGTGCTGAACGCCTTCCTCGCACAGTTTTACGACGACAAGCCGGTGCCGAAGCAGATCATGCTGTCGGAAACGGTCGAGGAATTGGAACTGCTCGCCGCAGCGCTCAGCGAAAAGGCCGGTCATAAGGTTTCCATCCTCGTGCCGCAGCGCGGCGAGAAGCGCGATCTGGTCGATCACGTCGTCGGCAATGCGCGCGAGGCGCATGGGCGAAAGCTTGCCGAGACGGCGTCGCAATCGCGGCTGCTCGAAGGCTTCAAGGATACGTTCGGACTTGCCTATGCGCCGCAGCGCATCGAAATCTACGACAACTCGCATATCATGGGCACCAATGCCGTCGGCGGCATGGTGGTTGCCGGGCCGGAAGGCTTCGTCAAAAACCAGTACCGCAAGTTCAACATCAAATCGACCGACATCACGCCCGGCGACGACTTCGGCATGATGAAAGAGGTGATGACGCGGCGGTTCTCGCGGCTGATCAAGGAGGAAGGCATTCCCGACCGGACGGTGCAGACAGCCACCGCCGACGCCGCCGACATGCCCTTCCCGGCCTGGCCGGATGTGATCCTCATCGACGGCGGCCAGGGGCAGATGACGGCGGTGCGCGGCATTCTCGCCGAACTCGGTATCACCGACAGCGTGACGGCGATCGGCATTGCCAAGGGCGTCGATCGCGATGCCGGGCGCGAGCGCTTCTTTCCGCCGGGACGCGAGAGTTTTACGCTGCCGCCGCGCGATCCGGTGCTCTATTTCATCCAGCGCATGCGCGACGAGGCGCATCGTTTCGCGATCGGCTCGCACCGGGCGCGACGCAAGAAGGAGATGGTCAAGAACCCGCTCGACGAAATCGGCGGCATCGGGCCATCCCGCAAACGGGCACTGCTTCAGCATTTCGGGACGGCGAAGGCGGTTTCGCGCGCAGCCCTTTCCGACCTGATGACGGTCGAAGGCATATCGGAAGCCGTCGCCAGGCAGGTCTACAACCATTTCCACGACGACGCCGCGAAATAACCGGCGTCCGTCGCAAATTCCACGCAAAGGCAGTGAAAAGACAGAAAGAATGTTGACGGTGCGCGGTCAAAGCCGTCATCTACCGCATCGGCCCGAAAATCGGAATCGATATCAGGAAAGCACGATGCGTCGGTTCAAAGTGTTACAGCGTCCTGAAAGACGCGCGGCGCTGTAGCGGCGCATCAAGTCAGAGAAACGATCATGGCATCGCGTGCGTACAGCATTCCCAATCTTTTGACCTACGGCCGCATCCTCGCCGTACCGCTGATCGTTCTCTGCTTCTTCATCGAGGGCAGGCTGTCGATCAGCAACACGGCGCGCTGGGTGGCGCTGTGGATCTTCATCATCGCCTCCATCACCGATTTTCTCGACGGCTATCTCGCGCGCATCTGGAACCAGACCTCGAATATCGGCCGCATGCTCGATCCGATCGCCGACAAGCTGCTGGTTGCCTCGATCCTGCTGCTGGTCGCCGCCGACCAGACCATCGCCGGCTGGTCGATCTGGGCGGCGATCACCATTCTCTGCCGCGAGATCCTGGTGTCCGGCCTGCGCGAATATCTGGCGGCGCTGAAGGTCAGCGTGCCGGTGACGAGGATCGCCAAGTGGAAGACGACACTGCAGCTGGTCGCCATCGCCTTCCTGCTCGCGGGACCTGCCGGCGACGAGATTTTCCCCTATACGACCCAGGCCGGCATCGCGCTGCTGTGGGTCGCCGCGCTACTGACCATCTATACCGGCTATGATTATTTCCGTGCCGGGCTGAAACATATAGTGGATGACGAGGAATGACGCGGCTTGTCTATTTCGCATGGGTGCGCGAACGCATCGGCAAGGGCGAGGAGGAGATCGACCTCCCCTCTTCCGTCGTCACTGTCGCCGATCTCCTGAATCATTTGAAGACGCTGGGCGAAGAATATGAGACCGCACTTCAATATCCCGAGGTGATCCGCGTGGCGCTCGACATGGAGCATGTCGAGCATGACGAACCGATCGGCGCTCCCCGTGAGATCGGGATTTTTCCGCCGATGACGGGGGGGTGAGACAGTGATGGTGGTGCCGTGTCGCTACCCCCCTCTGTCCTGCCGGACATCTCCCCCACAAGGAGGGAGATTGGCTGGAAGCACGAACCTGCCCAACCAATCAACCTCGCAGCCCGGCGAAACTGTAGATTGGCACGACGGTCAAGCCGCTTGTGATCTCCCCACCTGTGGGGGAGATGGCCGGCAGGCCAGAGGGGGGCTTCCGCGGCACGCCCTTTCCGTATTCTTTGCAGTCGCATCAAAGCAGCGGAGGATTTCGCTGTGACCGTCACACCCACCATCCGCGTCCAGCATGAGGACTTCGACCTGCAGGCCGAAGTCGACCGCCTCTCCAAAAACAACCCCGGCATCGGCGCCGTCGTTACCTTCTCTGGCCTCTGCCGCGATGACGGCGGAACCCTCGCCGCCCTCGAACTCGAGCATTATCCCGGCATGGCCGAAGCCGAGATGAACCGTATCGGCGAGCTTGCCATCACCCGTTTCGGGCTGCTCGGCCTCACCGCCATTCACCGCTACGGCAAGATCGCCGTGGGCGAGAACATCGTGCTTGTCGTCGCAGCAGCGCCGCATCGGCAAGCGGCGTTCGACGGCGCCAATTTCGTCATGGATTTCCTGAAGACCGCAGCGCCCTTCTGGAAGAAGGAGCACGGCAAAGAAGGCGCCGCCGGCGACTGGGTCGCGGCGAAAGACGCCGACGATGCCGCGCGCGACAAGTGGAAATAAGGTAGGACACCTCCGTTTTCTTCGAAGCACGGAGATGCCCTACCTTTTTTTGTTTACGAAATTCCGGACGCAAAACCGCCGCGCACTTTTGCTGGAATTTCTTAGAGAACCACACGCTCCCTGCGGCTCATGACCAGGATCAGGACCAGCAGCGAGAAGATGACGAGATCGCGCCAGACGAAGGGGCCGTAGGCGCCCCATAGGGTTTCGACGACGGCGAGGCCGGCGGCACCACTCGCCGAGCGTAGCGGATCGGAATAGCCGCCCACCGCCGCAATCAGCAGCACTTTCAGCCCGAACATCAGGCCGGCGCCGAAATCCATCGAGCCGTAATAGAAGGTCGCGAGGATGCCGCAGATCGTGGCGACGAGGCTGGCTGCCGCATAAGCAACGAGAAAGACGCGGCTGGCGCTGGTGCCGCAGAGCTCGGCGGCCAGCGGATCGTCGGTGACGGCGCGCCAGACGCGGCCCCAAGCCGTGCGCCTGAGGATCAGCGTCCCGATCGCGACAATGGCTACCATCAGCGCCGTGTCGATCAGTTGGATATGGGTGAGCGTCACCTTGAACGGGCCGTCGCTCCAGAAGACCACCGTGCCATTCAGAAACGGCGGCAGCCAGATCGCCCTTGTATCGGCGGCAAGCCTCGCGGTCTCCATCAGCACGATCATGATGCCGAGGGCGGCAACGATCACCGTATTCGGCGATTTGCTGGCGAGCGGCAGCATGATCGCGCGGCCGATCCATAGGCCCGCGGCCAGCGAATAGACGATCGCCGCGCAAGCGCCGACGGCAAGGGCGGCCGGCAACAGCAGCCAGAACCTGACATAGGCAAGTTCGGTAAACAGCAGCAGGATCTGGCCGGAGAAAGCGAAGATCGCCCCATAAGTGATGTCGGCCCGCTTCGTCACGCCGAAGGCGACGGCATAACCGAAGGCGAGCGCGGCATAGAGGGCGGCAAGCGGAACCGCGTTCGCCAGCTGCTGCAGAAGATAGGCCATTCCGGACACTCCGCGTCATCCAAAATTATAACTGGTAAAACCTATTTCGCCAGTTATAATTTCATCATGAGCTTTTCCTGGACCCCTCACCGCTTTGCCGGCGGCGCACTGGCACTCGATGTCGCCAACAGCGTCGTTCTGCGCGATGATTCAGCGCGGCGGATCGACCGCTTCGCGATCGGGGAGCAGATGCGGGGCTTTCCGCAGGCGGCCGCAAAATTCTGCGCCGAACGCGCCCTCTTCGGCGATATCGCACCGGTCTCGGCGGAAAACGAGACGGATTTCATCGCGTTACGGGAGGCAATCGACCTCTATTTCCGCAAGCGTATACTCAAGGGCGGCGACGACCAATTGCTGGCCGCGCTGCTGGAAGCGACGGCGAGAACGTTGCGCGACGCAAGCCCCGGCAGCCTGGCCGCGGCCACCGCCCATTCGGTGCTGCGGCTGATCGCCATGCCCGATCCTGAGCGCATGAAGATCTGCGGCAATTGCGGCTGGCTGTTCATCGACCGCAGCAAGAACAGGAGCCGCACTTGGTGCGACATGACGGTCTGCGGCAACCGCGCCAAGGCGAACCGGCACTACCGCCGTAAGAAGGAGGAGACGCCATGAGGAAACATCTGATCGTCACAGCGGTTGCAACAAGCATTCTGCTCTCCGCCTGCCAGCGCCAGGCCGAAAATCTTGTCCAAGTGACCGGCCATCTCTTCGTCTTCAACTATCGGGTGGCGAGCGCCACCTATCTGCTGACGCTGAAGAAGACGGGGCCGATCCCCGACGGCTCTCTGATCATCGCCGAATTCGAAAATCCGCAAGGCGGCGATCCGCTGGTGCTGAACCAGAAGATCTATCCGATCGACGACAAGATCGCGCTGCAGAGCGAAAACCTGCACTGCGTGCGCAAGGACCGGCCCTATTCCGTCAGTGTCCGGCTGGTCGACAAGGACGGCAAGGTGCTGCAGGAATTGAAGACCGAGTTCCGCTCCGACCTCGACCAGACGGTGCTGCCGAGCAAGCCGCTCGTCGTCGGCGCGCTTTACGACAAGAATCCTGAGGTCTTCAAGCCTGACGGCAGCGTCGATTTCTCGAACACCGACAAGTGCCCGGCATAGATGTCGGGCATAGAAAAAGCCGGGGCGAGGCCCCGGCTTTCGAGAGTCAATTCAAGGCACTGCGAGGCAATGCCGAAGCGTGGCTTCAGCCGACGACTTCGGTGTCGGAGAACCAGTACTTGATTTCCTGGGCAGCCGTCTCAGGAGCGTCCGAGCCGTGAACGGAATTTTCGCCGATCGACAGAGCGTGAACCTTGCGGATCGTGCCTTCGTCAGCGTTTGCCGGGTTGGTCGCGCCCATGATTTCGCGGTTCTTGAGGATCGCGCCTTCGCCTTCCAGAACCTGGACGACGGTCGGGCCGGAGGTCATGCCTTCGACGAGTTCGCCGAAGAAGGGACGGTCCTTGTGAACGGCGTAAAAGCCTTCGGCTTCGCGGCGGCTCATCCAGACGCGCTTGGAAGCGACGACGCGCAGACCGGCATCTTCGAGCATCTTGGTGATGGCGCCCGTCAGGTTGCGCTTGGTTGCGTCAGGCTTGATCATCGAGAAGGTGCGTTCAATCGCCATAGTCAAATCCTCTGTTTTCTCGGGAAAAGTGGGCGGTCTTTACCCGCCCCAACGCTCGAAAACAAGAGGTCGGCGGCAATTTCACGCCGCTGTCACAGTCCGGCCGCGGCTTTCATGGAGATCGAGGCAGCGTTCGAACCAGCCGATGACGGGATCATCGGCGGTAAGCATGGCAAGACCGGCGCAGACACGCAGCCATTGCAGCGCGCCGAAGACGATATAGTCGGCGAAGAGCGGCGTCTGACCGCCGATGAAGGGTTGAAACTTCAGCATATGCCGGAGCGGCTCCAGCTTGGCGCCGAAGGCGGCCTTCTCTGCCTCGCTGTCGGCTGCAACGACGTCAAACGATTTGCCGAGACGAGCTTCGCGGCTTTGACGGAAATAGGCCTTGTCCCCTTCGTCGAGGATCGCATGGATGTCGAGAAGGGCGATGCGGGTGATCGCCGGATGGATGATCATCTGCGAATAGCCTTCGACCATGCGCGACAGCGCCTTGCCGCCCTCGCCGCCAAACAGCGACGGCCGCTCCGGGTATGTTTCCTCCAGATAGAGGGCGATGTCGAAACTGTCGGGGATCAATCGGCCATTGTCGTCAAGAACGGGCACCGTCGACGAGACGCCGCCGCCGATCCCCCGGATGCGGGCATAGGTCGTCGGAATTTCCTCGAAATCGAGCCCTTTATGCGCCAGCGCCATCACCGCCTTCCAGCAATGGGGCGAGAAGAAGTGCCGTTCGTCGGCGCCGCAAAGGGAATAGAGGGCTCTGGTCATGACAGTCCTTTCGAGATCGAAGCTGCATCCATTCGACGACAGAAAATGCCCGTGATCAAATCAGGAAATTTCATGGGCGCATCACCGCGATTTGCCGGGAAAACGGGTTAGACTGGAGCGACGACCAGGGGAACCAGATGCTCAGACATTACAGGATGTTCGCCGCCTATAACCGCTGGGCCAACCGCCAAGTCTATGCGGCCGAACTCAGCGATGCGGAATTCCGCAGCGACCGCGGCGCCTTCTTCGGCTCGCTGCATCGCACGCTCAATCATCTGCTCGTCGCCGACCGGATCTGGATGAAGCGCTTCACCGGCACCGGCGAAGCGCCGGCGACACTCGATGCTGTCCTCTTCGAAAAGCTGGATGCACTTACCGCCGCGCGCCAAGCCGAGGACGAACGGATCATTGCCTGGACGGGCACACTTGATGAGCCCACCCTGGCTGCCGACTTCACCTATGTCCCCGTGACGCAGCCGATCGATATCACCCAGCCGCTGGCTCCGGCGCTCGCCCATCTCTTCAACCACCAGACCCATCATCGCGGCCAGTGCCACATGACGCTGACAGCGCTCGACAAGCCGAGCCTCCAGCTGGATCTGATCTATTTCCTGCGCGGCGAAGGGCGCGAGTGGATGTGAGGCAGCCCTCAAGACAGCATTAACCGCCTTTACCGGTTTCGCCGCCAATACAATGGTTCCCGCCCAGAGATTCAGCCTCTCTTAAAGCGTTGCAGGCATAGCGGATGAAAGGAAAGTCGGGCCGCGAGGGATCGTCATGCAGAATGCAAGCGCAAACGCATTGGTGCCGCGCGAGGCCGTGCGCCCGTCGCCGATGACGGACATCCAGAGGATCGCCCAGCATATGGCGCGCCTGAACGTTACCGCATTGCCACGCAACTACGAACTCTTCCACGAAGCGATCATCGGGCGCAATCCGGGCCTGGCGCAGGATATCGCCGCGTTGGGCTCCCAGCCGCAACAGGCGATGCTCGACGAACTCGGGCTGAAATACCGGCTCGTCGGCCATTGCGGACTGGCGGGCGAGACGTCGCGGAACGAGGCGAGCCGGATGCTGCGCGACGTTGCGGAGAGGCTTGCCGAAGGTCTCAAACACAAGAACGCCTTTGCGCGCGCCTGCGGTCAGATCCTGAAATCGGTCTCGAGCCACGAAGACCAGAGCCTTGCCGCCTTCATCAGCGAGGTCGACTATCTCTCCGCCTCGCTTGCCGCGGTACTTTCGGCGGAAATGGACATCAGCGCCAGGCTTCAGGACGACATCAAGGCGCTGGAAGTGCTGGAACGCGGGATCTCGGCGATGCAATCGGCCACTGTTGCCGACAAAATCACCGGACTGGCGAACCGCATCGCCTTCAACCGCGTGATATCAGAGCTTTACGAGCGCGAAGAAGGTGCGGCCGGCAACGCGCTTGTTATGGTCGATATCGACAATTTCGCTGAGCTCAACGACAGATACGGCACGCAGGCCGGCAACAAGCTTCTGAAGAAGCTCGCCGCCCTCTTCCGCAAATCGATCAAGAAGAACGACTTCGTCGCCCGCACGGAAGCCGACGAATTCGCCTTCCTGTTTTCCAATGTCGGCATGCAGGATGCCATGGCGATCGCCGAGCGCCTGCGTGCTTCGGTCGAAGACAATCTCGTCTTCGCGACATCCGACAAAGTCGCTCCCGGCGGGCTCACCATCTCGATCGGCGTGGCGCTCAGCGCCGATGCCGCATCTCCAGGACAACTTCAGGCCAATGCACGCGTGGCGCTTTTCGCTGCGCAGTCGAACCCGCGCCAGCCGGTGCAGGCCTTCGGCCGCTAAAGGCGGTCGAGGGGATCGCCGCGGAACAAGCCGCCTTGCCGCGGACGAGCATGCGCTCTTGCCTTGAGGGGCACTTTCGGCCAAAACGCCGGCCATGATCACGCTCACCGATATTTCCGCCCGCATTGCCGGGCGCCTGCTTCTCGACAATGCCAGCGTTTCGCTGCCTTCGGGCACGAAGGCGGGGCTGGTCGGGCGCAACGGCGCCGGCAAGTCCACGCTGTTTCGCGTCATCACCGGCGATCTCGGCTCGGAGACCGGATCGGTGTCGATCCCGAAGGCGGCACGCATTGGCCAGGTGGCGCAGGAAGCGCCGGCGACCGAGCAATCCCTGATCGAGATCGTGCTTTCAGCCGACAAGGAACGCGCGGCCCTGGTTGCCGAGGCGGAAACGGCGACCGATCCGCACCGCATCGCCGAAATCCAGATGCGCCTTGTCGATATCGACGCGCATTCGGCCGAGGCGCGCGCAGCGAGCATTCTCGCCGGCCTCGGCTTCGACCAGGCGGCGCAAGCCCGCCCCGCCTCTTCCTTCTCCGGCGGCTGGCGCATGCGCGTTGCCCTTGCCGCCGTGCTGTTTGCCGAGCCGGACCTGCTTCTGCTCGACGAACCCACAAACTATCTCGACCTCGAAGGCACGTTGTGGCTGGAGGACTATGTCCGCCGCTATCCGCACACCGTCATCATCATCAGCCACGATCGCGACCTCCTCAACAACGCGGTCAACGCAATCGTCCATCTCGATCAGAAGAAGCTGAGCTTCTATCGCGGCGGCTACGACCAGTTCGAGCGGCAGAAGGCGGAAGCCGACGAGCTGCAGACCAAGGCCAAGGCCAAGAACGAGGCGGCGCGCAAGCATCTGCAGAGCTTCATCGATCGCTTCAAGGCCAAGGCCTCCAAGGCGCGGCAGGCACAATCGCGGGTCAAGGCGCTCGAGCGCATGGGAACGGTCGCCGCGGTGATCGAGGATCACGTCACGCCGATCACCTTTCCCGAGCCGGAAAAGCAGCCGGCTTCACCGATCGTCGCCATCCAGAGCGGCGCCGTCGGCTACGAGCCCGGCAAGCCGATCCTGAAGAACCTCAACCTGCGCATCGATAATGACGACCGCATCGCCCTGCTCGGCTCGAACGGCAACGGCAAATCGACCTTCGCCAAATTCATTTCCGGCCGGCTTGCGCCGGAAAGCGGCGAAGTGAAGTTGGCGCCGAGCCTGAAGATCGGCTTCTTCGCGCAGCACCAGCTCGACGACCTCATTCCCGAGCAGTCGCCGGTGGAGCATGTACGCCGCCTGATGCCCGGCGCACCGGAGGCCAAGGTGCGTGCCCGCGTCGCCCAGATGGGGCTCGCGACCGAGAAGATGGCAACGGCCGCCAAGGATCTTTCCGGCGGCGAAAAGGCCCGCCTGCTGATGGGGCTTGCCGCCTTCCATGCACCCAACCTGCTGATCCTCGACGAACCCACGAACCACCTCGACATCGACAGCCGCCGGGCGCTGATCGAGGCGCTGAACGACTACGAAGGTGCGGTCATCCTGATTTCGCACGACCGTCACCTGATCGAGGCGACGGTCGACCGGCTGTGGCTGGTCAATGGCGGCACGGTGACGACCTTCGAAGGCGACATGGATGAATACCGCGACCTGATCGTTACCTCAGGTAAAAAAAAAGAAGAAAAGCCGCAGCTGATTGAAGACGCGACATCGAAGGCGGAACAGCGCAAGCTCAATGCAGAAAAGCGTGCCTCGCTCACGCCGCTCAGGAAAAAGATCAACGAAATCGAATCCTTGACGGCGAAGCTGGAGAAACAGATTCAGGCGCTTGACGCGGAACTTGCAGACCCTGTTCTCTACGAGAAGACGCCCGCCAAGGCCGCCGAAAAGGCAAAGCAGCGCGGCGAGGCTGCGGCGAAACTGGCTGCCGCCGAGGAAAACTGGCTGATGCTTTCGGCCGAATACGAAGAAGCGATGGCAGGATAGCCACAGGCCTTTAAAGAGTTAGAGCATGATGTCGCCTGAAAGCCGCTCATGCTTTTCGGCATCATGCTCTGGCGAAAACGCGGCGAAGTGCCGCGCATCGACACAATTCCCGCCGATCTCAACCGATCGTTAACCATAATTCGAAAGGTTGTCTCAACATTCGTTACTGATTTGTTGAGCCCTTTCCATGCATCGCTTTTTCGTCCTGGCCTGCGTCGCCCTCACGGCTGCTCTCTCCGCCTGCGGCACCACCAGACAGGCCCCCGACACCTCGATCAAAACCGCCTCGGTGATTGCGCCGGAGGGACGGACGCTTTCCGACAGGCGCTCCGAGGATGATGAAGCACCGCGCATGACCGGTTGGCACCATCTGGCCGGACGGACGCTGGAGGTTTCCTCGCTCGCCGATCTCAAGCTGCAGGACAAGGAAGTGATCCTGAGTTTCGACGACGGCCCGATCCCGGGCCGGACCGACAAGGTGCTGGCGATCCTCGACCGGTTCGGCGTCAAGGGCGCCTTCATGATGGTCGGCGAAATGGCCGAACTGCATCCGGCGCTCGCCCGCAAGGTCGCCGAGAACGGCAATGCCATAGGCAGTCACACCTATGACCACGCCAACCTGAGTTCGCTCGATTTCGACGCGGCGATGGCCGAGGTGATCAAGGGTGAATTGGCGGTGACCAAGGCGACGGGAACCGACGTCTCCTTCTTCCGCTTCCCCTATCTTGCCGAAAGCCACAGGCTGCGTGCTGCCATCGCCATGCGCGATATGGTGGTCATGGATGTCGATATCGACAGCAAGGACTATTTCGCCACAACGCCGCTCTCCGTGACGCAGCGGACGATGGACCTGCTGCACAAGCGCGGCCGCGGCATCATCCTGATGCACGACATCCATAAACGTACGGCAACCATGCTGCCGACGCTGCTTTCGGATCTCGAAGCCGAGGGCTACAAGGTCGTGACGCTGAAGTTCAAGAAAGCACAGACGCCGAACAACGTCGTCGCCGCTGCCGATTTCGTGACGATCCGGTAGGCGCATCACGATCTGATTGCCGATCGACTGCGCCTCGCGCGGAGGATTTTTCAACACGCGCGCAGATTTAAAAAAATAAAATCTATAAAAACGATCGTGATAGTGATCTTTTCGAGAAAGAACGTTCCTTCTCTCTCACCGGTCACCCGATGCCTTTCAAAACTGCCCAATTGTCGACCCGCGGAAGAATAATCGATGCGATCAGCGACCTTTTCTACCGGCGCGGCACCTACCTGGTCGGCATCGACGAAATCGTGCGGGAACTGAAAATTGCCCGCGCCACTCTCTACCGTCATTTCGACGGCAAAGAGGGTCTCATCCTCACCTATCTCAGCCACCGCCATGCCTTGGTCAGCGATCAGCTGGAGAAGCTGGTTGCAGGCAAAAGCGGTGCGTCGGCCATTTTTGCGATCTTCGACAGCCTGGCCGACAAGACGCGCAGCGAAAGCTTCCGGGGCTGCGCCTTCCTCATTGCGGTGACCGAAAACCCCGGCTCGGCAGCGATCCAGGACGTGGCGCGCACGCATAAGGTCTTTCTTCGCGAACTCTTCGGCCGGCTTGTCCCGCCAAGCCCCACCCGAGACGAGCTCGGCGAGCAGTTGCTCGTCGTCTACGAAGGGGCGCTCGCCGCGTCGGTTCTGCGACCGGAAGCGAGGCCGGCGGAGATTGCCCGAAAGGCGGTCGCGGCTCTTCTTCAGGCCGGTGGCTTCAACGAGCCCAGAGACGAGGCATGAGCGGGATCATGCCCGAAGCGCCCATCTCATCGCCGGCTTTTTCGATGTCATCCGGATTTCTCTTTTCCATCCCTGTCTTTCCTTCCTTCGTTTCGTAATGGAGCTCAAACATGTCACATAAGGTTCTGCCAAAGGCGCTTTTCGCCCTCTCGATTTCGCTGCTGGCGGCAACGCAGGCATCCGCAGATGCTACGCTCGATCGCATTAAAGCCCGCGGCGCCCTCACCGTCGGCGTCATCCTGTCCGGCGCACCCTTCGGCTATATCGATCCGACCTCGCAGACGCAGAAGGGATACAATCTCGATATCGCCAAAGCGCTGGCCGACGATCTCGGCGTCAAACTCGAGACCGTCACCGTCACACCGCCGAACCGGGTGCAGTTTCTCCAGCAGGGCAAGGTCGATATTCTGATTGCCAACATGCAATACACCGAAGATCGCGCCAAGGTCCTCGACTGGGTGCCGACGCCATACGACCGCAGCGGCGGCGCCGCGGTCGGACGCAAGGACAGCGGCCTGAAGGACTGGGCAGATCTTAAAGGGAAGCCGGTCTGCGTTTCGCAGGGGTCGAATTTCACCCAGCCGCTGATCGAAAAATACGGCGCCGAGGTAAAAGGCCTGCCGAGCCAGCCGGAGTCGCTGCTGGCGCTGCAGGGGGGCAATTGCGTGGTCGCGGTGCATGTCGGCGCAACTCTTGGCCTGCTGCTGCAGGATCGCCCTGAGGATTGGAAGGACTACGCCATTCTCTTCCCGACCGAACTGATCCCTTCCGATTCCGTCATCTGGGTTCGCAAAGGCGAAAAGGAAACGGCCGAGACACTCGATAAGACGATCCGGCAGCTTCATACCTCCGGAAAACTGCTGGAGTTTGCCAAGGCGAACAGGCTCAGCAACACCGAATATCTCGAGCAGGAGCGCAACACCCTGTCAGCCAGCAAGTAAGACGGATCGCACTGGTAGATCGACATGTGGGATAGCGGCATAACCAGCCTGTTCGTCGACCTGACGAACAGGCTCGGCCTGAATTACGAGTTTCTGGCAACCGGCTACGAGGCTGAGATATGGCGTGACGGTTTCATAACCACGCTCTATCTGATCGCCCTGCTGATCCCGGTCAGCCTGATCGCCGGATTGCTGTTTGCCGCCTGCCTGACATCGGGCAGGCTCTGGCTATCGGCGCCGGTGCGCGCCTTCGTGGAAATCACCCGAAACACGCCGACGCTGGTGCAACTGATGTTCAGCTTCCTCGTTCTCAATACCTTCGTGTCGAACCTGGTCGGCGCGCAGAACAATCCGCTGACGCCGTTCTTCTGGGTGGTGGCAGTGGTCGGGCTGCACATCGCCGCCTTGCATGCCGAGGCGATCCGCGCCGGCATCGAAGCGGTTCCGGCCTCGACCGTGGAGGCGGCGCGCGGCATCGGCTTCAGCAAGCTGCAGATCCTTCGTTACGTCGAAATTCCCCTGGCGTTCCGGGCATCGCTGCCGGCGATGGTCAACAACCTCATCAACCTCGTAAAGCTGACGACGGTTGGCAACGCAATCGCCGTCAGCGAGATCACCTATGCCTCGATCATGGTGTGGACGCAGCGCGACAATGTGGTGTCGTTGATGATCGTCATCCTGCTGTTCTTCAGCATCATCAATCTCGTCGTCGCCCGCGTCGGCCTGTGGGTGGAGCGCAAGCTCGCCGTTCCGGGATATGGCCTATGACGACGGTGGCGCTTTCCGAGCCGCGCAAGAGCGGCCGCCTGCTGCGCAATATCGGCTTCGCAGCACTTCCCGCCGTCATTCTCCTCTGGTCGCTGGCCGATCTCACGCTGGGGCGCGAACTGGTGCAGTGGCTCCCGTATCTCGCCTCCGGCTTCCTGATGAATGTCGTCATCAGCCTCAGCGCGATGACACTGGGAACGGTGGTCGGAACCATATTCGGCATCCTGCAACTGGTGCCCTACAGGCCGGTGCGCTATCCCGTGGTCGCCTATGTTCAGGCCTTCCGCAATGCCCCGCATCTCGTGCTGATCTTCGCCACGACTTATATCTTTCCCTTCGAGATCGTCGTGTTCGGCAACTATCTGCCCTTCCCCGACTGGCTGAAGGCGGTGATCGGGCTTGCCATACCGGCCAGCGCCTATGTGGCCGAGATCACCCGTGGCGCCATCCTTTCGATCCCGACCACGCAATGGGAAGCGGCAAAGGGACTGGGGTTTTCCCGCAGCCAGGCGCTGCGCTGGATCATTCTGCCGCAATGCCTGCGGCGCTCGCTGCCGCCATGGATGAACATATTGGCGTCCATCACCATGGGCACCTCGCTTGCCTCGCTGGTCGGCGTGCACGAACTCCTGCATGCGGCAACCGATGCCAGCACGGCCGTGCGCCGGCTCGATTTCACGATCATCGCCTATATCGTGGTGATGGCCGCCTTTTTCACGCTTTGCTACCCGATCTCCCGCCTGACCCGACGCCTCGAGCGGCGCTTCAACGCGGGCTCCAGGAATTGAGACGATGAACACAAAAAGCGACGACGCGATCGTGCGACTGGAAGACGTCCACCTTTCCTTCGGCCAGACGGAGGTGCTGAGGGGCATCGACTTGACCGTCAACAGGGGCAATGCGGTTTCCATTATCGGCCCATCCGGCTCGGGAAAATCGACGATCCTGCGCTGCATCAACGCGTTGGTGACGCCGCAGCGCGACCGCATCACGGTCGGCGGCACCCGCGTCGACCAGTTGACCACGGAAAGCGCGCGCATTGCGCTGCGCAAGCGCGTCGGCATCGTCTTTCAGCAATATAATCTTTTTCCCCACCTGACGGTGCTGGACAATATCGTGCTGGCTCCGACCCGCATCCTCGGCGTCGCGCAGGGCGAGGCAGAAAGACTTGCACGCGAACTGCTCGAAAAGGTGCGGCTGTCTGAAAAAGCCGGCGCCTATCCCGGCCAGCTTTCCGGCGGCCAGCAACAGCGCGTGGCTATTGCCCGCGCGCTGGCGATGAAGCCGGAACTGGTGTTGTTCGACGAAGTCACCTCGGCGCTCGACCCTGAGACGGTCGGCGAAGTGCTGTGGGTGATCCGCGACCTCATCCGCGACGGCATGACGAGCATCCTGGTGACCCATGAAATGCGCTTCGCCGAGGAGATCAGCGACACCGTCGTCTTCACCGAGAACGGACGCATCGTCGACCACGGCTCCCCTGAAGAAATATTCCATACATTCGACAACCCCCGCATCCGCCAGTTCGTCGGCGGCCTTGCCGGCACGCGCGGAATGGAGCGCGGCGAAAGCATTTAGGATATTGTCATGACGAGAACATTCGCACCTCTAACCTCGGCATTCGCGCAGGCGATCATCTCCTCGGACCCGTCGAAGGATCCCGCAGCGATGGACGCGGCCCGCCTGGCGATCATCGATTTTCTCGCCTGCGCGATTGCCGGCGCCCGAGACAACACGACCGGCCTTCTGGCTGAAGCCGTCGGCGCCGATCTGCCGGGTGAGGCGATCCTGATTGGCAGCGCGCGCCGAACCGATCCGCTGGCGGCGTCGGTCGTCAACGGCTATGCCGGCCATGTGCTCGACTATGACGACGTGCATGCAAGCGTGCGCGGCCACCCGACGACGGTGATCATGCCGGCGCTGCTGGCGTTGGCCGCCGGGCGCGCGTTTTCCGCCGAGGCGCTGGTCGCCTCCTATATCGTCGGGCTCGAAGCCATGGCGCGGCTGGGATTGTCGCTCGGCTCGAAGCACTACGAGAAGGGTTTCCATGCCACGGCAACGCTCGGCACAATGGGCGCGGCCGCCGCAATCGCCCATCTCAAGCGCGCCTCGGCGGAGGAGACCGCTGTCGCACTCGGCCTTGCGGCAACGCAATCGTCCGGCCTTCGGCTGCAGTTCGGCAAGGACGCCAAACCCTTTCATGCCGGCATGGCAGCGCGATCCGGTGTGTTGTCGGCGCGTTTGGCGGCGGCCGGTTTTGGCGGTGCGGCCGATTTTCTCGATAATCCGGTAGGCTTCCATTCGGTCTTTGCCTTCGGCGCGGAACGCCTGTCCGCCTTGACCGAGAACTGGGGCTCGCCCTGGCAGATCGTCGCGCCCGGGCTGACGCTGAAGGCCTATCCCTGTTGCACTGCCAGCCATCCGGTCGCTTCTCTCGGCATCGATCTCAACCGAGAAGGCCTGCGCGCAGAAGCAATCGCGCGCATCACCTTCACCTATCCGCCCGGTGCGGATGCAGCCTTGGTGGTGAGCGAGCCCACCAACGGGATCGAGGCGCGCTTCAGCCCGGAATACGTGTTCGCGGCGGCCCTGATCGACGGCGCCCTGCGGCTCGATCATTTTGATGGGCAGCCGGTCGCGCCACGGCTGATGGCGCTCGCCAAGCGAGCCGGCCGCCGCCATGACGAGGCCGCGCCGCGCATGTCGAGCGATCCGCAGACCCGCTTCGTGATCGTCGATATCGCGCTTGCCGACGGCAGCACGATACAGCGCCGTTTCGACGGCCTGCCGGGGCTGGCCGATCCGACGGAAAAATTTCTTGACGCGACCGGTCGCCATCCGGCCTTCGCCGACATTCCCTCACTCGTCCGGACCATGCACAGCGCCGCCGACCTTCGAAAACTCCTGGCGCTGCTCAATCACGATGCCGCCCAAAACCTCGTTTGACGAAAGATTTTGCCATGACCCGCAAGAGAGAAATCCACCTGGGCCTGTTCCTGCAAGGGGCCGGCCACCACGTATCCGGCTGGCGTCATCCTCACGCCGAGGCGGGAAGCGAAAATTTCGGTTTGTTGAAGCGCGTATGCGAGATCGCCGAGGCAGCGAAATTCGATATGGTCTTCCTGGCCGACGGATTGACCAGCGGCGTCGATGCGCATCCCTCGACGATCGCCCGTTTCGAACCGCTGACGCTGCTGTCCGCGCTGGCCATGGTGACCGACAAGATCGGGCTGGCGGCAACGGCGTCGACGACCTACGGAGAGCCCTACCACACGGCCCGCGCCTTCGCCTCGATCGACCATCTGAGCCACGGCCGCGCCGCCTGGAATATCGTCACGACCTCCTATGCCCGCACGGCGAACAATTTCTCCAAGGCCCATCCCGAGCATGACGAACGTTACGCCGTGGCCGAGGAATTTGTCGACGTCGTGCGCGGGCTCTGGGACAGTTGGGACGACGATGCCTTCGTCAAGGACAAGCAAAGCGGCGTCTACGCCGACCCCGCCAAGCTCCGTGTCCTCGATCACAAGGGCAAGTATTTCTCCGTCAAGGGACCGCTGAATATTCCGCGTGCACCGCAGGGCCATCCGATCCTGATCCAGGCCGGCTCGTCCGGACCGGGCCAGGACCTTGCCGCCCGCACCGCCGACGTGGTGTTCACCGCGCAGCAGAGCCTCGAAGAGGCGCAGGCTTTTTACAGAAGCCTCAAGGAGCGTGTCGCTCGTTTCGGGCGCCAGCCGGACGACATCGCCGTCATGCCTGGTTTTCTGCCGGTGATCGGCCGCACGACCAAGGAAGCCGCGGACAAACTTGCAGAACTCGACAGGTGGACGGATATCAAAAGCGCCATGCCGCTTCTGGAAGAACGCATCGGCCACAGCCTTGCCGAATACGATCTCGACGGCCCGCTACCCGATCTTCCGATCTCCGACCAGTTGCGCAGCCGCGCCGAACTCCTGACCGCGCTGGCAAGGCGCGAGGATCTGACCATCCGGCAGCTGGCACTGCGCGTTGCCGCCGGCCGCGGCCACCATATCGTCCTTGGCACGCCGGTCGAAATCGCCGACAGGATGCAGCAATGGTTCGAAAGCCGCGCCGCCGATGGCTTCAACGTCATGCCGCCCTTTTTCCCCGAGGGCCTGGAAGACTTCACACAGCTGGTCGTGCCGATCCTGCAGGAGCGCGGCCTGTTCCGCAGGGAATATGGCGGCTCAACGCTTCGCGCACATCTCGGCCTCACGCGGCCTGCGCCAATTTCGCCCTGAACGAAATATTGGCTCCTGCATAATTCAAAATGCTACAGCGTCTTAAAAGACGCTGAACAGGAGCCGGCAGGTCAGATATGAACCTTCACCTCGAAACGGACGATGATCCGCGCACCCGCCAATTCATCGACGAACACAACGCGCTTTCCGACGCGGCATTGCGAACACCGCAATTTGGCGAAGATCGTGATGCGATCAAGGCGCTGATCGAGCGGCAGGACAGGCTGATCGTCCCGATGCGCCGCGGCGCGTGGCTGTTCGATTTCCGCCAGAGCAAGGACAATCCGCTCGGCGTCTGGCTCCGTCTGCCGGCGGGCCTGGCTCCCCTGCCCGATGCCGCCTGGGAGCCGGTGTTCGATCTCGACGCCTTCTGCGTCGGCGAAGGCAAGCGCTGGAACTGGCGCGGCGCCGTCACCTGCCCGTGGGAGCCGACGCGGGTGCTGCTCACGCTTTCGGACGGCGGCTCCGACCTTCTCCGGCTGCTCGAATTCGACGCCGAGAGGAAACAGATTGTCGAGGGCGGTTTCGATACGCCTGCCGCGCGCTCGCACGCCACTTGGCTGAGCCGCGACGAGATCTGCTATTTCGGTTCCATCGACCGATATTCGGCGACCCGCTCGGGATGGCCGCGCGTCGGGCGGCGATTGAAGCGCGGGCAGCGGCCGGAAGAGGCCGCCATCATGTTCGAGGCCGCCGACGAGGACGTCTACGGTTTCAATCTCATCATCGACCCTGCCCTGTCGGGCGCCTCGGCGAATGCCGGACTGATCGACATTTTCGTCGCCGCCCATGAGATCGGCGTCTCAAGCGCGTTCCTGATCGGCAACGACGGCGCGCGGCGGCGTATCGATCTGCCCGAGGAGGCGGATTTCCAATTCAATCACGATCATTGCCTTTGGCGGGCAAAGACCGATGAGCGCGTTGCCACCGGCAGCCTCGTGCTGCAGCGCTTCGATCCGACCTCTGAGACGGCCGTGCTCGGGCCGGAGCGGATCCTGTTTCAGCCTGGCGAGGGCCAGTCGATCTCGCAGATGATGCTGATGCGTCAGTGGTGCGTCTTCATCATCTCCGACCGGCTGCGTCCGCGCCTCCTGGTGCTGGACCTGACCAAGCCCGATGCCGAACAGCGCGAGATTGCGCTGCCGACCGACATGCAGACGGCTTATTTCAGGCCGCTGCACGCGGATCTGCACCTCGGCGACGATACGCTCTACATCGTCGGTCAGGGCTTCCTGCAGCCACCGGCCTGCTACCGGCTGGAACTCTCGGATCGCAGCAGAGAGCCCGGACCGATTTTTGTCGCGGCTGCGCCGCGTTATTTCGACGCGACGGATATGTCATCCGAACTGCTGGAAGCTGTCTCGGAAGACGGAACAAAAGTGCCCTACCGGCTGGTCCTGCCGAAGCACTGGACCAAGGGCGCTTTGCCGGTGCTGCTTTATGGCTATGGCGGCTTCGATGTCTCGCTATCGCCGACCTATTCCGGCGTAACAGGGCGCTGGTTGGAGCAAGGCGGCGCCTATGTGCAGGCCTATATCCGCGGCGGCGGCGAATTCGGGCCCGACTGGTATCGCAGCGCCAAGCGGCAGGGGCGAGACCGGGCGTTTGCCGATTTCGTCGCCATCGCCCGCGATCTCGTTGCCCGCGGCTATACCGTGCCGTCGCGGATCGCCTGCCAAGGCGGCAGCAATGGCGGCCTGCTGACCGGGGTGATGCTGACGCGTTACCCAGCGGATTTCGGCGCCGGCTGGTGCCAGGTGCCGGTGCTCGACATGACACGCTTCCACCTGTTCAGCGCGGGACAGGCCTGGATGGACGAATACGGCAATCCGGAGATACCGGAAGACCGGGATTTCATGCTCGGTTATTCGCCACTTCACAATATCAGGCCGGCAACGGAGGTTGCCTATCCGCCGATCTATATCGAAAGCTCCGCCAATGACGACCGTGTGCATCCCTCGCATGCGCGCCGCTTTGCGGCGCGGCTGGAGGAGGCAGGACACCAGCCACTCTTCCATGAATTCGGCTCCGGCGGGCATGGCGGCGACGGCAATTCCGAAGAGCGCGCCGCCCGCGCGGCGATGGGTTACAGCTTCCTTCGCCAAACTATCATGAGGTAGATGGGCCATCATGCGGTAGGATAGAAGAGAATGAAGGGGAGAGCTTGTCGACGCTCTCCTTTCTGCTAAAAGAAGCGCAATAAATCATACTTTTCACAGGCTCGAGCGAAACCATGTCTCCAATCAACCTCGCCATCGTCGGCGTCGGCAAGATCGTCCGCGACCAGCACCTTCCTGCCATCGCCAAGAACCCGGATTTCAAGCTCGTCGCTACGGCAAGCCGCCACGGCACCGTCGAAGGCATCAACAGCTATACGACGATCGAAGCGATGCTCGACGCCGAGCCTTCCATCGATGCCGTCTCGCTCTGCATGCCGCCGCAATATCGTTACGAGGCCGCCTATAAGGCGCTCGTCGCCGGCAAGCATGTCTTCCTGGAAAAACCGCCCGGCGCAACGCTGAGCGAAGTGGCCGATCTCGAGGCGCTTGCGAGCAAGCAGGGCGCCTCGCTCTTTGCCAGCTGGCATTCGCGTTATGCGCCGGCCGTCGAAGCCGCCAAGGCGTTTCTTGCCGCGACGACGATCAAAAGCGTGCATGTGATCTGGAAGGAGGATGTCCGCCATTGGCATCCGAACCAGGACTGGATCTGGCAGGCCGGCGGTCTCGGTGTTTTCGATCCCGGCATCAACGCGCTGTCGATCGTCACCCACATCCTGCCGCGGCAGATCTTCATCACGGGAGCCGTGCTCGAATTCCCTGAAAACCGCGATGCGCCGATCGCCGCCGACATTCGCTTCCAGGATGCCGGCGGCCTGCCCGTTCATGCCGAATTCGACTGGCGCCAGACCGGCAAACAGAGCTGGGACATCGTTGCGGAAACGGCGGCCGGCCAGATGGTTCTCGCCGAGGGCGGCGCCAAGCTTTCGGTGGACGGCACGCTGACCTTCGCCGAGCCGGAACAGGAATATCCCTCGCTCTACCGTCGCTTCGCCGAAATCATCAAGGCCGGCAAATCGGATGTCGATCTCGCGCCGCTGCGGCACGTCGCCGACGCCTTCATGCTCGGCAAGCGCAAGTTCGTCGAGGCGTTCCACGACTGAGCGGCCTTACTGAAACGCCAAGCGCGTCGCATCGAAACTTGATCGATGCGACGCGCTTTGGCTTGTCGTTTTTATGCATGCAGTTATCGGCGTGGCGTGGGAAGCGACGTCAGGCCTTCTTCTCCCACCGCCCTTCCGGGGTCTGCTGCCAATAGGTGAGGTTATGTCCCTCGCCTTTCAGCTTCTTCCACTGCGCGCGGGCGGCCTCAAGTTGCTCCTGGTCGTGACCGTCGAACATGAAGACGATGCGCTCATAGGCCTCGACCGGCGGTGGCTCGGCGCCGTCGATGATGAAACGCACGGTCGCCGCATTGGCATTGCCTGACGTCACCGTCAAAAGCACCGGCTGGCTTTCGGCGAAATCGCCCTCGTCGATGCCGTGCGGCAGGAAGCTCTCCTCGCGGAAAGTCCAAAGATGCGCGTCGAGAGCATCGCGCCGCGCCGGCTCACGCGTCTGGACGGCAACGCGCCAGCCGCGCTCGACGCTTTTGTCGATCAGCGGTGGAAGCGCGTCTTCCAGCCTGGTTTCGGTCAGATGATAGAAAAGAACGTCCGTCATCAGGCTTCATAATGGGCGCGAACGAGTTCGTCGAGCAGGCGCACGCCGAAACCGGAACCCCAGGACTGGTTGATCTCATCCTGCGGCGAGCCCATCGCCGTGCCGGCGATATCGAGATGCGCCCAGGGCGTATCCTGTACGAAGCGCTTGAGGAAATGCGCCGCGGTGATCGAGCCGGCCTGCCGGCCGCCGGTGTTCTTCATGTCGGCGAACTTGCTGTCGATCAGCTTGTCGTAGTCCTTACCGAGCGGCATGCGCCAGAGCTTCTCGTTGGTGGAAAGGCCGGCTGCCGTCAGCCGGGCGGAAAGCTGATCGTCATTGGAGAACAGGCCGGCATGGACATTGCCGAGCGCCACGACGATTGCGCCGGTCAGCGTGGCGAGATTGATCATGAACTGCGGATTGAAACGATCGTTGCAGTACCAAAGGGCATCGCAAAGCACGAGGCGGCCTTCGGCATCGGTATTGATCACCTCGATCGTCTGGCCGGACATCGAGGTGACGATGTCGCCCGGACGCTGGGCGTTGCCGTCAGGCATGTTCTCGACCAGGCCGATAATGCCGACGGCGTTGACGGCGGCCTTGCGGGAGGCGAGCACATGCATAAGGCCGGTGACGGCTGCCGCACCACCCATATCGCCCTTCATGTCCTCCATGCCCGCGGCCGGCTTGATCGAAATGCCGCCGGTATCGAAAACGACGCCCTTGCCGATGAAGGCGATGGGACGATCCTTGGCCCTGCCGCCCTTCCACTGCATGACCGCCAGGCGCGGCGGACGCACTGAGCCCTGGGCGACGCCGAGAAGGGCGCCCATGCCGAGGCGGCGCATCTCCTTCTCGGTCAGGATCTCCACCTCGACGCCGAGTTTTTCCAACTCTTTCGCCTTGGCGGCGAACTCGACAGGCCCGAGCACGTTCGGCGGCTCGTTGACGAGGTCGCGGGCAAGATTGACGCCGCCGGCGATCGCTTCGGAATCGGCAAACGCCGCCTTGGCGCCGGCGGGATCGGCGGTGACGATCGTCACCTTGACGGATTTTGCCGGCTTCTCCTCGTCGTCGCCCTTCTTCGTCTTATAGGTATCGAAGCTATAGGCGCGCAGCAGCAGGCCGAGGGCGAAATCGGCGGCGGCCCGCGCGCTCGTCTCTAGGCCGGGCACGTCGATGAAGACGGCGGCCTTGTCGGTATTCTTGATTTTCGCCGCCGCAGCGCCGCCGGCCTTCAGCCAATCATGGGGGGTGAGGCCGGCGGTCTTGCCAAGCCCGATAACGACGATGCGCTCGACGGAGGCGCCTTCCGGGGCGACAATATCGAGAACGCTCATAGATTTCGCGGAGAATCGGGCGATCCTGGCAGCCTTGGCGATCACGCCGGCCGGATCGACTGTGTCGGCGCCCGCAGGACTGTCGGCGTCTGCGGTCTTCAACAAGATCGCCAGGCCTCCACTGAGCTTTGCCGACTTTGAGAATGAAATTTCGAACTTTGCTGACATGTCTTCTCCGCTGGGATTCTCGAAATCCGTCCCTGGCGGATAATTTCGCGTTTGGCGGGTCTGTCAATGGCTGGCGACAATTGTTATGGTCGCCAGCGGCCATGATGGCCCTCATGTTTTCGTCAGTTTCGTAGATATTCGCGTTGACAGTTTTCCCGAAAAATCCATGGCGGAGCCTGGCAATCCGCCTGCCGAAAACGACTTTCGGCGCATTCATGCTGCTGTTCTGGACGTGGTGGGTGCTGCTTGCCGTCTTTCGCGCCTTTCCCGCGATAGACATCTATTTTTCCCAGCTTTTCTTCCTGGCCACGGATTGCGACGCGACGGCGGCCCCCGGAAGCATCTGCGGCGGCTTTCCCTATCGCGATTCCGGAAATTTCGACCTGCTGCGCAATATCTTCTTCCGGCTGCCCTATGTCGTGGCGATCGTCATGGCGTGGAAACTCATCGAATGTTACCAGCAGCATGGCGCGACCTTCAACGCCGAGCGGGCAAACAAGCTGAAAGTCTCGCTCGGAACGCTGCTGATCGGGCCGGTGCTGCTCGTCAATGTTATCCTGAAGGAACATTGGGGCCGGCCGCGGCCGATACAGACGGATATTTTCGGCGGTGCGCTGCATTTCGTCGAGGCAGGTTCGCTTGCCGGAAAATGCGTCTCGAACTGCTCGTTCATCTCGGGCGAGGCAGCGAGCGCCGGCTGGCTCTTCTGCCTTCTGCTGTTCGTTCCGAAATCCCTGCGCTATGCAGTGGCGGCCCCCGTGGCAGCGATCTCGATCCTGACGCCTGCGATGCGGCTATCCTTTGGCGCGCATTACCTTTCCGACGTCGTTCTCGGATGGCTTTCGTCGCTTGTCGTCTTCGCCGCGTTGCTGGCATTAACTGAGTCGCAACAGCATCGAAAAAATTCTGAAATTTGAATGAATTTTTGACACCTGCTTGTCGCAATACGGCGACAAAGAGCGTAGAGGGTTTCTCCTGCAAAGCCGTTTGGGCGTGCAGGTGCTTTCAAGGGCAGGCATGAAACTACTCGAGACATACATATTGCGGCGCGTCGGCCAGATGTTTCTCGTGGCGCTCCTGCCCGTTCTGGCGATCATCTGGACGACTCAGGTTCTGCAGCGAATCAACCTGGTCACCGACAGCGGCCAGTCGATCGGCTCGTTCGCCAAGCTCGCGACGATGATCCTGCCGTCGATCATTCCCGTCGTGCTGCCCTTTGCCCTCGTCATCGCGATCACCCAGACGTTGACGACGATGAACAACGATTCCGAGCTGACCGTCATCGACGCGGCCGGGGCGCGGCGCAGCGTGCTGATCCGCCCGATCCTGCTGCTTGCCGCCGTCGTCAGCGTGTTTTCCTTCTTCGTCGACAACGTCGTCGAGCCGCGCGCAAAGACCGTCGTGCGCCAGATGATCGCCGAGACCTATGCCGACCTGCTGTCTTCGGTGATCGAAGAAAAGACCTTCCGCAAGCTTGATGAAGGCCTTTATGTGCAGATCTCGAAGCGGATGGCCGGCCGCATGCTGAAGGGCCTTTTCGTCGCCGACGAGCGCGACCCGGCCTACGAGCTGATCTATTATGCGAAGGAAGGCGCCGTCGACGATACGGGCACGACGCTGATCATGCATCAGGGCGAAGTGCACCGCAAAACGCCGGACGGCAACGTCTCGGTGATCAATTTCGATTCCTACTCCTTCGACCTCTCCGATATGACCGAAAATCGCGGCCAGGCGACGCTGCGCGCCAGCGACCGTGACCTGTGGTTCCTGATCAATCCGGATCCGGCCGACAAGGACTATACGATCCGGCCGCAGAGCTACCGCGCCGAACTGCACCGCCGGCTGACGGACTGGATCCTGCCTATCGTCTTTGCGCTGTTTTCGCTGGCGATCGCCGGCGATGCGCGCTCGCACCGCGAAGCGCGGCTGCATCCGATGGTGAGCGCGCTCGCCTATGCCTTCGCGCTCAGATGGGCGGCCTTCTACGCGGCCAACCAGATCGACACCGACCCTGAATATATCGTCGTTCTCTATGCCATACCGATCGTCAGCAGCATCGTCTCGATCGTCTTCCTCGGCCTGCACAAACGACTGGCCATGCCTTCGTTCGTTCGCGACCGGATGTCGTCTTTCTGGAGACGGATGCAGGAAAGGCTGCTTGCAGCTACCGGCAGGACCGGCAGGGATGCCGCCCAATGATGTTCGGGACATTGTCGCGTTATTTCTTTCGCCGCTATCTGGTGACGATGGGCTGGTTCCTGATCGGCGTCTCGGCGATTTCCTTCCTTCTCGATTTCAGCGAGACGGCGGGCCGCATGTCCGGCCTGCCCGGCTATACGATCGGCGGCGGCATCCTGATGACCGCCGTGCGCCTGCCGCTAATCCTGCAGCAGACGGTCCCCTTCATCGCGCTGTTCGTCGGCATGACGGTGCTGATCGGGCTCAACCGCAAATATGAACTCGTCGTCACGCGCGCAGCCGGCATTTCGGTCTGGCAGTTCATGTCCCCCTTCATCGCCGGCTCGCTGCTGCTCGGCATACTGACGATGACGGCGCTCAACCCGCTTGCCGCCTGGGGACAGCGCCAGGCGCTGCTCGTCGAATCCGACTGGCGCGGCGAGAACGCGGTTCTGCGCAAGGCGCCGCAGATTCCGTGGCTGCGCCAGATCAGCGGCCGGGACGACGTCATCATCGGCGCCCACACGGTTCAGGAGAACGGAACCAAGCTGATCGACGCCGTGCTGATCCATTTCGATTCAAGCGGTCAGGTCATTCTGAGACAGGATGCCGCGACGGCGAAATTGGAAGATGGTTACTGGCAACTTAACAACGTTGTCGAGCGCAAGCCTGGCGAAATCCCCGTGCGTAAAGCTTCGGTTCAACTTCGCACCAATCTGAAACAGGACTTCGTCCAGGAGCGGCTGACGGCGCCGGAAACAATTGGTTTCTTTGACCTTTCCAACCGCATTGCCGCGGCCAAATCCTTCGGCATCTCGACCAAGGCGCTGGAGACGCAATTCAACTCCTTGTTGTCCCAGCCACTGCTGCTGGTGGCGATGACTTTCATTGCTGCAACAGTGTCCCTAAAATTTAGCCGGTTCAACCAATCCCGCTCCGTGATTCTGGGTGGCATCCTTTCGGGCTTCGTGCTTTATGTCATCACCGTGCTTGTAAAGGCATTCGGAAGCAGCGGAGTCGTGCCCCCCTTCGTGGCGACGTGGATACCGGTGGTCGTCGCGCTGGCCTTGGGTGCGACTATTCTGCTTCATCAGGAGGACGGCTAGTGGCGGCAGGCGACCGCAAGTATTTTAGTAAACAGTTGGTTGCCCTGCTTGTCAGTGCGGCTTCATGTTCCTATTTCGGCAGCGCTCCGGCCTCCTACGGCCAGGCCAGCGCGCCCGAACAAAATATAGCGAAGAAGATTCCTGAAGAGGCCAAGCTTCTGCTTTCGGCCAATGAACTCGTCTATAACCGTGACGCCGACCTGGTGTCGGCGGTCGGTGGTGTGCAGATCAATTATGGCGGCTATAAAATGGTCGCGCAGAAGGTCGAGTACAATCAGAAGACCGGCCGGATGATGGCGCTCGGCAATGTCGAGATGGTCAGCCCGGACGGCAACCGCATCTATGCCGACAACCTTGACGTGACCGACAATTTTTCCGACGGTTTCCTCAACTCGCTGCGCATCGAAACCACCGACAATACGCGTATCGTCGCCGAAAGCGGCGAGCGCGTCGGCGGCACGAAGATGATTCTCAACAAGGGCGTCTACACCGCCTGTCTTCCTTGCGCCGAAGATCCGAAGCGTGCGCCATTCTGGCAGGTCAAGGCCAAGCGCGTGATCCAGAACGGCGTGACGCATACGATCCGTCTGGAAAGTGCGCGCTTCGAGCTGCTCGGCTATCCGATCGCCTTCCTGCCGTTCATCGAGGTTCCCGACAATACGGTGAAGCGCAAGTCGGGCTTTCTCTTCCCGACGATGAGCCTGTCGCAGAACCTCGGATTCGGCCTTTCCATTCCTTATTATTACGTGATCTCGCCGAGCATGGACGCGACGGTCACCACCACCGGCTACACCGCCCAGGGCTTCCTCGTCGAAGGCGAGTTCCGCCAGCGCTTCGAAAACGGCACGCATATCCTGCGCGTCGCCGGCATCGACCAGGCAAAGCCGGACAATTTCAGCTCGGGCACCAGCGATGCCGAAGCCAGCCGGCGTGGCATGGTGGCGTCGAAGGCCGAATTCCGTATCAATCCGCGCTGGACGTTCGGCTGGGACGTCATGGTGCAGAGCGACAACAATTTCTCGAAGACGTACAAGCTGCGGGACCTGACCGGCACGGATCACACCAACCAGATTTACCTGACAGGGCTTGGGAAACGCAATTATTTCGACATGCGGGCGTTCTATTTCGACGTCCAGGATGCCGACCGGACGAACACGGCCGAAAAGCAGCAGGCGATCGTCTATCCGTCGCTCGACTATCACTATGTGGCGCCGCAGCCGCTTGCAGGCGGCGAGCTTTCGGCCGACGTCAACCTGACCAATATTTCGCGCACCCATGACGACTTCTACACCGTCGACGGCTTCGACCGCTTTCGCGGCCTGAAGGGCCAGACCTCGCGCCTGACCGGTGAATTGGAGTGGAAGCGCACCTATGTCACACCGACCGGCCTGGTGATCACGCCGTTGCTGGCCGCGCGCGGCGATGCTTTCGCGCTTAACATGAACGACCCGACAGGTTACGCCGGCAATTATCTCGACGACAATTCCGCTACCCGCTCGATGTTCACGGCCGGGCTGGAGATGCGTTATCCGATCCTGATGACGACGGAGAACAGCACCCATATCCTCGAGCCGATCGCGCAGATCTATGCCCGCCCAGACGAGCAGCTCGCCGGCCGCCTGCCGAACGAGGATGCGCAGAGCTTCGTCTTCGACGCCACGTCGCTGTTCGACCGCGATAAATTCTCGGGCTACGACCGCGTCGAAGGCGGCACCCGCGCCAATGTCGGCGTCCAGTATACCGGCACGTTCGACAGCGGCTACAAGCTGCACGGCATCTTCGGCCAATCCTACCAGATTGCCGGCCAGAACTCGTTCGCGACCGACGACCTCGTCAATGTCGGCGCAGATTCCGGCCTTGAAACCACGCGCTCCGATTATGTCGGCCTCGGCGGCGTCGAGACGCCCTACGGCGTTTCGGTGACGGCCTCCTATCGTCTCGACGAGAAGGATTTCGAGTTCCGCCGCGGTGACCTGACGACGGCCTACCAGAACGACACCTTCCAGACGCAGGTGACCTACACCCATCTCAGCGCCCAGCCGGCATATGGCTTTGCCGAGGACAACGACGAGATCCAGACCAACAGTAAGATCAAGTTCAAGGATTATTGGTCGATCTTCGGCGGCATCGCCTGGGATTTGAACAATGACGTGCTCAGCCGCCGGACGCTCGGTCTCACCTACGAAGACGAATGCACGATCTTCACGATCGCCTATACGGATACAAGGGACTCCGACGACGAAACGGCAAGTGACTGGACGATCGGCGCACGGCTGACCTTCCGGACGCTCGGCGACATCAAGATCGGCACAAACACCCTTGAGTGACGGGCAGCCGGCGCAAACATGGCCTGAAGCCATTCTTTCGCCGTATGCCTGTGCAGGACATTGCCGCCAGTCGATATCTGAGGCATAGCGGTTTCGCCGCGTGTCTCGCACTGTGGTAAAAAACGCCGCGAACAACGTCTCGCGGCGCTATCGGGAGGTCAACGGATGATTGACGCGAAAAAAGCCATAACCACGTTCCTCGCCGGGGCAGCGCTTGCCTTGCTGACGGGTGTTGCCGCTCCAGCATTTGCCGCAAGCGAGGTCAAGGCCGTGGTGAACGGCACGGCCATCACCAGCGGCGACGTCGCCAAGCGCCAGGCCTTCCTGCGCCTGCAGCACACCAAGGCCGATGCCAAGGCTGCCGAGGAGCAATTGATCGACGAGTCGCTCAAGCGGCAGGAGGTCGCCCGCGTTCATATGTCGGTTTCGCAGCAGGACGTCGATGCGTCTTTCGCGCGCTTTTCGGCCGGCAATAAGCTTTCCGTCGAGCAGATGTCGCAGATCCTCGATCGTGCCGGCGTCGGGGTCGACCATTTCAAAGGTTTCATCGCCGTGCAGATGAGCTGGCCGCGCGTGGTCAACGCCCGCTACGGTTCGACTTCGCGGCTGTCGAATTATGACCTCGTCTCGCGCATGATGCAGAACAACAAGCAGAAGCCGGTGACGACCGAATATATGCTGCAGCAGATCATTTTCGTCATTCCGCAAGCCAAGCGCAACGCCATCACCGGCAAGCGCAAGGGCGAAGCCGAGGCATCGCGCTCGAAGTTTCCGGGCTGCGATCAGTCAAAGGTCTTTGCCGCGACGATGCGCGACGTTTCCGTGCGCGATCTCGGCCGCATGCTCGCCCCCGAGATCCCGCCGGATTGGAAGCCGCTGGTCGAACAGGCCAAAGGCAATACGACGGGGACCCGTGTCACCGACAAGGGCGTCGAATATCTGGCAATCTGCAGCCAGCGCCAGGTTTCCGACGACCAGGCGGCCGAAATGGTCTTCCGCCAGGAAGACCTCGGCAAGTCCAAGGACAGCAAGGACGCCAGCCCGGAAAACGAAAACAGCAAGAAGTACCTGGATGAACTGCGCAAGAAGGCGCAGATCGCCTATCGTTGACCTGCGATGACGATACCGTTTTCGCGACCGCTTGCGCTGAGCCAGGGCGACCCCGCCGGCATCGGGCCGGATATTACGCTGATGGCCTGGCTGCGGCGGCGCGAACTCGGGCTGCCGCCATTCTTCCTGATCGGCGATCCCGGCGTATTGGCGTTGAGAGCGCGCCAGCTCAACCTGGCGGTTTCGATCCGCGAGACGGATAGAGCAAGCGAGGCCGCCGGCATGTTTGCCGATGCGCTGCCCGTCATGCCAGTGCCTGCCGGTATCGAAGTGGTTGCCGGCGAACCGCATGCAGCAACGGCGAAAGGCACGATCGCAGCGATCGAGAAAGCTGTGTCGCTCGTCATCGACGGCGAGGCGCTGGCGGTCGTCACCAACCCGATCGCCAAGTCGGTGCTCTACGAAGCAGGTTTCCGATTTCCCGGCCATACCGAATTTCTCGCCGATCTCGCCACTAGAGCGACCGGCCGGCCGGTGACGCCTGTGATGATGCTGTCGGGACCGAAGCTCAGGGCCATTCCGGTCACCATCCACATTCCGATCCGGGACGTACCGCAGGCGCTGACCAGCGAACTGATCATGGAAACCTGCCGGATCGCCCATGAAGACCTGCAGCAGCGCTTCGGCATCGCGGCGCCGCGGCTGGCTGTCGCCGGCCTCAACCCGCATGCGGGCGAAGACGGAACGATCGGCAAGGAGGACGAGGATATCATCCGCCCGGCGATCGAGCGCCTGCGCGACGAGGGCATCGATGCGATCGGCCCCCTGCCCGCCGACACCATGTTCCATGACGAGGCGCGGGCGCGATACGACGTCGCCGTCTGCATGTATCACGACCAGGCGCTGATCCCGGCCAAGGCACTCGGCTTCGACGACAGCGTCAATGTGACGCTCGGGCTTCCCTTCGTGCGCACCTCGCCCGATCACGGCACCGCTTTCGGCATTGCCGGCAAGGGGCTGGCGCGCGAGCAGAGCCTCGTTGCGGCGCTGAAGCTTGCAGCCCAGCTCGGCCGCCTTCAGGAAAGCCGTCGCTGATGGCAGCACTCGATGGCCTGCCGCCGCTTCGCGACGTCATCCAGCGTCACGGCCTCGATGCGCGCAAGGCGCTCGGGCAGAACTTCCTGCTCGACCTCAACCTGACGCAGAAGATCGCCCGTACGGCCGGCTCGCTCGAAGATGCGACGATCTTCGAGGTCGGCCCCGGCCCCGGCGGGCTGACGCGGGCAATCCTGGCGCTCGGCGCCCGGAAGGTCATCGCCGTCGAGCGGGATGCCCGCTGCCTGCCTGCGCTCGCCGAAATCGCCGATCATTATCCCGGCCGGCTGGAAGTCATCGAAGGCGATGCGCTGAAGACGGATTTCGAGGCGCTGGCGCCCGATGGACCGGTCAAGATCATTGCCAACCTGCCCTACAATGTCGGCACGCAGCTTTTGGTCAACTGGCTCCTGCCGAAGGCCTGGCCGCCATTCTGGCAGTCGCTGACGCTGATGTTCCAGAAGGAAGTCGGCGAGCGCATCGTCGCCGGTGAAGACGACGACCATTATGGCCGTCTCGGCGTGCTCTGCGGTTGGCGGACGGAGGCGCGGATGGCCTTCGACGTGCCGCCGCAGGCCTTCACGCCGCCGCCGAAGGTGACGTCGACGGTGGTGCATCTGACACCCCGGGACAACCCGATCCCCTGCGCTGTCGGCAATCTGGAAAAGGTGACGCAGGCGGCCTTCGGCCAGCGCCGCAAGATGCTGCGCCAGAGCCTGAAACCGCTCGGCGGCGAGAGCCTGCTCGTCAAGGCCGGGATCGATCCGGCGCGGCGGGCGGAGACCCTGTCGGTCGAGGAATTCTGCCTGCTGGCAAACAGCCTGTAGACAACCGCTTCGCGCTTTTCGGGAATTTCCTTAAAGCGACGGCGTCTCTTCCAGCAATTCGCGGACGAAGTCGAACATCCCGTGGCGGCGGTCGCGACGCAGGCGTTCTGCCTTGACGATCGACTGGACGGCGTCGAAGGCGGCGTTGAGATCGTCGTTGACGATGACGTAGTCGTACTCGCGCCAATGGGCGATCTCGGCGCGGCTGTTGGCGAGGCGCGTCTGGATGACCTCCTCGGAATCCTCGGCTCGGCGATGCAGCCGCGACTGCAGCTCGGTCATGGTCGGCGGCAGCACGAAGATCGAGACCACATCGGCCGACATCTTCTCCTGCAATTGCTGGGCGCCCTGCCAATCGATATCGAAGAGCATGTCACGGCCTTCGGCCATGGCCTGCTCGACCGGTTCGCGCGGCGTGCCGTAGAAATTGCCATGCACCTCGGCCCATTCGAGCAGCGCGTCGCTATCGCGCATCCGCTCGAACTCGCGCACGCTCTTGAAGTGGTAATGCACGTCCTCGATTTCGCTCGGGCGGCGCTGGCGCGTGGTGACGCTGACGGAGAGGCCGATTTGCCTGTCCTTCTCCAGCAGCGTGCGCGCGATGGTGGACTTGCCGGCGCCGGACGGCGACGAGATGACGAGCATCAGACCGCGGCGGGCGATCTGCACGGGCGAGGATTTCGCCGGTTTCATGTCTTACTCCAAATTCTGGACCTGCTCGCGGAACTGGTCGATGACGACTTTCAACTCGATGCCGGCAGCGGTGACCGCCGAGGCATTCGACTTCGAGCAAATGGTATTCGATTCGCGGTTAAATTCCTGTGCAAGGAAGTCCAGCCGGCGGCCGGCCGGGCCATCTTTCACCAGGAGATCGCGCGCTGCGGCGACATGCGCCTTCAGGCGATCGATTTCCTCGCGCAGATCCGCTTTGGTCGCCAGCAATGCGGCTTCGGCATGCAGCCTGTCGCGGTCGAGCGCGGCCATGCCGTCCATCAACGCGGCAACCTGCGCGGCAAGGCGCGCAGCGATCTCCTGCGGCGAACGTGAAGGATCTGCCTCGATCGCCCGTGTCAGGCCTTCGATCGTCGCGACATGGTCGTGCAGAATACGGGTCAGCGCCGAGCCTTCCTGTTCCCGCATCGCTCTCAGATCGGAAAGCGCGGCCAGCAGGCCGGCGGCGATATCGGCGTCACGGGCGGCAAGCGCCTCTTCGCCGTCCTCCCCTTCGCGGAATTCGACGATCCCACGCACCAAAAGCAGCGTATCGAGCTTCAGTGGCGACGGATCGATGATACCGTCCAATTGCTCGCGCATCGCAAGCACGGCGGCGAGCGCCTGCCTGTTCAACACGGCCTCGAAGCGGTTCTCGTCGGCGGTGACGGATAAGGATGCCTGCAGGTTGCCGCGGCTGAAACTTTCGCCGGCCAGGCGGCGCACCTCTGCCTCCATGCGTTCGAGCCCGGGCGGCAGGCGCAGCCGCAGGTCGAGGCCCTTGCCGTTGACCGAGCGCAATTCCCATGCCCAGCGCCAGCGGCCGCTCGTTCCCTCGCGCCGCGCAAAACCAGTCATGGACTGCAAAGCCATGCGAGCCTCCAGAAAGTATCAGTTGATCTTCTTTTTCTTCGGCGGCACGACGGTCGCGCCGCTATCTGCCGGCTGTTCTTCCGGCTGGCCGTCGACTGCGATGTTCGGGTCGGAGCCCTTGTCGGCCTCGAGCTTGCGCCAGCGCTTGACGTTGGCATTGTGCTCCTCGAGCGTGGCGGCGAAAACATGGCCGCCGGTGCCGTCTGCAACGAAATAAAGGTCCTGCGTCTTCCAGGGATTGGCGACGGCTTCGAGCGCATCCTTGCCGGGATTGGCGATCGGCGTCGGCGGCAGACCCTTGATGACATAGGTATTGTATGGCGTGTCCCGCTTCAGGTCCGACTGGTAGATCGGCCGATCGGCCGGTTTGCCGTCGCCGCCGAAGAGACCGTAAATAATGGTCGGATCGGACTGCAGGCGCATGCCTTTGCCGAGCCGGTTGAGGAAAACGGAAGCGACATGGGCACGTTCGTCGGCAACGCCGGTTTCCTTTTCGACGATCGAGGCGAGCGTCACGAATTCTTCCTTGGAGCGCAGCGGCAGCGAGGAGTCGCGCTTGTCCCAGATCTGATCGACGATCTTCTGCTGGGCCGCCGCCATCTGCTGGATGATTTCCGAGCGCTTGGTGCCGCGCGAGAACTTGTAGGTATCCGGGCGCAGGCTGCCCTCGGCCGGAAGGGCGGCCGGCAGATCGCCTTCCAGCACCTTATCCTCCAGCATGCGGTTGAACATCTGGCGGACCGTCAGGCCCTCAGGGAAGGAAACGGAATAGAGAATGGATTTGCCCGATTTCAGAAGCTCCATGATATCGCTCATGGAGGCCCTGGCCTTGATCTCGTATTCACCGGCCTTCAGGCTCTCACCCGCGGAAAGATGCGTTGCCGTGAGATAGCGGAAGATGCGGGCATCGCTGATGATCGCGTTGCGCTCCAGGTTCGAGGCGATTTCGGCCAGACCAGCGCCATTGCGGATGATGAAATTGGTGTTGGTCTGCAGCGGACCGGGGTTCCGATAGGTCGATGTGGCATAGTAGAAGCCGATAATGGCGACGACGCAGACCAGAACCGCCATCGTCATGATGAAGTTCAGGAAAAGAACGACCTGGCCGCGGGCTTTCTTGGATCGTTTCGGCGGTTCCGGAACGCGCTCCGGACGCAGGGCTTCGCTCGGCGACTTCGGGATGATCGGTCCCTTCTGTCCTTGCGTCTCGTTGCTCTGGTTCGTCGTATCGCTCACCGGCAATCCTCTAAAACTTGACCCTCACTTCGCTATTTCGCGAAGCAATGCGGCAAAAGCAGGTTCTGCCGCCGTTCAACGGCGCCGTCGCCGGTCGTTATGCTCCCGCACGCCCACGCGACGCAACACTGAGAACCGGCCGTTGCGGCGTAAGGAACACCCGTTACGCCGCGCAGGACTTTTTATTGCGCGTAGCGGCGCAGGAGGAGCGACGCGTTCGTGCCGCCGAACCCGAACGAGTTGGACAGCGCCACATTGATTTCTCGCTCACGCGCCTTGTGCGGAACAAGATCGATCGCCGTCTCGCGTTCGGGATTGTCGAGATTGAGCGTCGGCGGCGCGACATTGTCGCGGATGGCGAGCGTGGTGAAGATCGCCTCGATCGCACCGGCAGCACCGAGAAGATGTCCGGTCGCCGACTTGGTCGAAGACATGGAGATCTTCGACGCCGCATTGCCCACCAGCCGCTCGACAGCGCCGAGTTCGATCGTGTCGGCCATGGTCGAGGTACCGTGGGCGTTGATGTAATCGATATCGGCCGGCGTCAGCCCGGCGCGCTTCAGCGCCATCGCCATACAGCGGCCGGCGCCCTCGCCGTCTTCGGAGGGCGCGGTGATGTGATAGGCGTCGCCCGACAGGCCGTAGCCGACGATTTCCGCATATATCTTGGCGCCGCGGGCCTTGGCGTGTTCCAGTTCCTCGAGCACGACGATGCCGGCGCCCTCGCCCATGACGAAGCCGTCGCGGTCGCGGTCATAGGGGCGCGAAGCCTTCTGCGGGTCGTCATTGTGCTGGGTCGACAGTGCCTTGCAGGCGGCAAAACCTGCCAGCGAAATGCGGCTGACGGGAGATTCCGTGCCGCCGGCGACCATGACGTCGGCATCACCCAGCGCGATCAGCCGCGCGGCATCGCCGATCGCATGCGCGCCTGTCGAGCAGGCGGTGACGACCGAATGATTGGGTCCGCGCAGCTTGTGGCGGATGGAGACCTGGCCGGAGACGAGATTGATCAGGCGGCCGGGAATGAAGAAGGGGGAGATGCGGCGCGGGCCCTTGTCGCGCAGGGTGTAGCCCGCCTCGACGATGCCTTCGATGCCGCCGATACCGGAGCCGATCAGCACGCCGGTGGCGATCTGGTCCTCATCGGTCTCGGGATGCCAGCCGGCATCGGCGAGCGCCATGTCGGCGGCGGCCATGCCGTAGATGATGAAGGGGTCGACCTTGCGCTGCTCTTTCGGCTCCATCCACTGATCGACATTGAAGGTGCCGTCGGTGCCGTCGCCGATCGGAATACGGCAGGCGATCTTGGCGGGAAGGTCGTCGACCTCGAATTCGGTGACGAGGCGGGCGCCGTTCTGGCCGGCAAGCAGCCGGGACCACGTCACCTCGGTTCCGCATCCCAAGGGTGACACCATGCCGGTACCTGTGATGACGACACGTCTCATCGCGTGCTTCCCCCCGTCTCTTATGTTCTATGGAGAAATATGCCGAAAAGAAAAGGGCGGACTCCTGGCCCGCCCTTTCTCAAAATCACAGGATCAGGCCTGGGCCTTCTCGATAAACTTTACGGCATCGCCGACCGTCAGGATCGAGTCGGCAGCGTCGTCAGGAATTTCAACGCCGAATTCTTCTTCGAAAGCCATGACCAGTTCGACCGTGTCGAGCGAGTCAGCGCCCAGATCGTCGATAAAGCTGGCGCTCTCGACAACCTTGTCGGCATCGACGCCAAGATGATCAATAACAATTTTCTTTACGCGTTCTGCGATATCGCTCATGTCGGTTTCCTCGACCTTATGTCCTGATCGGAATGCCGTTGCGGCACCCCTACCCTGTTTCAGCCTGCGATGCTTTCAGACATCCTCGGCAAACTCGTTTACCCGGCTTCAGAGGGGTCCCAGGCTTGCGAAAAGCCCGCCGGTCCGTCTGCTTTCTCGGGACGACTGCTAACAGTCATTGGCCCGCTTAACATGCTTTATGCCTGCCGCAAAGCCAGAAAATCAACGGTTCGTGATTGCTCAACATGCTATTGGCGGAAATATCCCCATGCCAGCGGTTTGTCGTTTCAGATCATCGCCATGCCGCCGTTTACGTGCAGCGTCTGGCCCGTCATATAGGCAGCCTCGGAGGATGCGAGATAAGCGACCGCCGAAGCAACCTCGCCGCCGGTGCCCATGCGCTTCATCGGGATCGCCCCCATGATCGCTTCCTTCTGCTTGTCGTTCAGCTTGCCGGTCATGGCGCTTTCGATGAAGCCGGGCGCCACGCAGTTGACCGTCACGTTGCGGGTGGCGATTTCCTGCGCGAGCGACTTGGTGAAGCCGATCATGCCGGCCTTGGAGGCGCAGTAATTGGCCTGGCCCGGATTGCCGGTGACGCCGACGACGGAGGTGATGTTGATGATGCGGCCATAGCGGCGGCGCATCATCGGATGCGTCAATTCGCGCGTCAGGCGGAAGGTCGACGTCAGGTTCACTTCGAGAACCGCGTCCCAATCCTCGTCGCTCATGCGCACGAACAGGCCGTCGCGGGTGATGCCGGCATTGTTGACGAGGATATCGACACCCTCGAGTTCGGCTTCGGCCTTCTGGCCGAGCGCCTTGACCTCATCGCGGTCGGAGAGGTTTGCCGGGAAAATCTTGACGCGCTCGCCGAGTTCAGCCGCCAGCGCTTCCAGCTTCTCGACACGGGTGCCGTGCAGGCCGACAATGGCGCCCTGTTTATGAAGAAGGCGGGCGATTTCTTCGCCGATACCGCCCGATGCGCCAGTGACGAGAGCCTTGCGGCCGGAAAGATCGAGCATGGAAGCGTTCCTTATATCTGGAGATAGCAATCAGGCCATGAGGGCGGCAACAGTCGCATCGATATCCGCCGGACCGTTGACGGAGATGCCGTTGATCGTCTTGTCGATGCGCCGGGCAAGGCCGGTCAGCACCTTGCCGGAACCGAGTTCATAAAGCGTCGTCACGCCATTGCCGGCGAACCATTCCACCGTCTCGCGCCAGCGGACCTGACCGGTCACCTGCTCGACCAGGAGGCCGGCGATCTCGTCGGCATCAGTCACCGGGGCCGCGCGGACATTGGCGATCAGGGGCACGACGGGATTGGATTTGGCAACCGTTGCCAGCGCCGCGCGCATGGCTTCCGCCGCAGGCGCCATCAGCTTCGAATGGAAGGGAGCAGAGACCGGCAGCAGGATGGCGCGCTTGGCGCCCTTGTCGGTCGCAAGACCGGCGGCCTTTTCGACGGCTGCCTTCTCGCCCGAGATGACGATCTGGCCGCCGCCATTGTCGTTGGCGATCTGGCAGGCGCCGGTAGCGGCCGCTTCCGCGCAGACGGCAACGACATCGGCATGTTCGAGGCCGATGATCGCGGCCATGGCGCCGACGCCGACGGGCACAGCCGCCTGCATGGCATTGCCGCGAATACGCAGCAGCCGCGCCGTATCGGCGAGCGAAAATGTGCCGGCGGCGCATAGTGCGGAATATTCGCCGAGCGAGTGACCGGCGACGTAGGCGACCCTGGACTTCAGATCCAGGCCCTTGGCTTCGAGAACACGGACGACGGCGATCGAGACGGCCATCAGCGCCGGCTGGGCATTCGCCGTCAGAGTCAACGTATCCTCGGGACCGTTGAACATGACGTCCGAAAGCTTTTCACCGAGCGCCTCATCGACCTCGTCGAAAACGGCACGGGCCTCGGCGAAATTCTCGGCCAAGTCCTTGCCCATGCCGACGGCCTGACTGCCCTGACCGGGAAAAGTGAAAGCGATGGTCATGCTCATGTCCCTGGCTCTTGCCCCTGATTGCGCCCCTTGAGGCTGTTTTGCCTCCAATTGACATTCTTTCCGGCAGAGTCAAGTGGCGGTCGACTCTCCGCAAAGCCTTTCGCACGCGTGCAAAAGCCAGGTTTTTGCTCTTGCGCTCTGCCAAATCGAGCCTAGATTTGCGCAGGCTCTCCCAAGGCTTCAGCTCTCTCCCAAGGTTTTCTCATGAAGTACAATTCACTCGGCCGTACCGACATTTCCGTTTCAGAAATCTGCCTTGGCACCATGACCTGGGGCTCGCAGAACAGCGAAACCGACGCGCATGCGCAGATGGATTACGCCGTCGAAAAGGGCGTCAACTTCTTCGATACCGCCGAACTCTACCCGACCACCCCGCTTTCGCCCGAAACGCAGGGCTGGACCGAAGACTATATCGGCAGCTGGTTCGGCAAATCCGGCAAGCGTGGAGATATCGTGCTCGCCACCAAGGTCGCCGGCCGCGGTCGCGACTATATACGCGGCGGCGAAGGCGCCGACGCAAAGAATATCCGCCTGGCGCTCGAAGCCAGCCTCACGCGGCTGAAGACCGATTATATCGATCTCTACCAGGTCCACTGGCCGAACCGCGGCCATTTCCATTTCCGCCAGAACTGGAGCTACAATCCGTTCAATCAGGATCGCGACAAGGCCGCCGCCAACATGCTCGACATCCTGGAGACCCTCGGCGCGCTGGTGAAGGAAGGCAAGGTCCGGGCGATCGGCCTTTCCAACGAAACCACCTGGGGTATCCAGAAATATCTGACGCTTGCCGAGCAGAAGGGCCTGCCGCGCGTAGCCAGCGTCCAGAACGAATATAATCTGCTTTACCGCCATTTCGACCTCGACCTCGCCGAACTCTCGCATCACGAGGATGTCGGGCTGCTCGCCTATTCGCCGCTCGCCGGCGGTATCCTCACGGGAAAATATGTCGATGGCGGCAGGCCGAAGGGGTCGCGCGGTTCGATCAACCACGATATCGGCGGCCGCCTGCAGCCATTGCAGGAGCCGGCAACCAAGGCCTATCTGGCGATCGCCCGCAAATACGGCCTCGACCCGGCAGCAATGGCGCTCGCCTTCTGCCTCTCCAGGCCCTTCATGGCCTCGGCCATCATCGGCGCCACCTCGCTGGAGCAGCTGAAAATCGATATCGGCGCGGCCGACCTGACGCTTTCGGGCGAGATGCTGGCGGAGATCGCCAAGGTGCACCGGCAGTATCCGCTGACACTGTAATTCCGTTCCTTTAGAGCATACCCGACGCCGGCCACCGGTTTACATCCGGTTTCCGGCGTCCGATTGCGCTTGCCTTTGCCCGAAAAATCCGTATAAGCCGCCCTGTTCGTTAACCCGGTCTTCTGGCTGGTGGCTGAACGGAGGGCCGGTTTCCTTGGAAATCGTTCGGAACGGAAGCGTTCCAGCCTCCCGTGTCTCCGCTCTCGACCGTCTCGGAAAACGCTTTCTTGCCTGGGTCCGCCCAATCAGGAGCAGTCGTTGAGGCTTAGCCGCCGAATATCGGGTTGAACCAAACGCAAGAAAGGCAAAGCTGTCATGGCTCTTTATGAACATGTATTCCTTGCCCGGCAGGATATTTCCGCTCAGCAGGTCGATGCCCTCGTAGAACAGTACAAGGGCGTGATCGAAGCTAACGGCGGTAAAGTCGGGCGTATCGAGAACTGGGGCCTCAAGTCCCTCACCTACCGCATCAAGAAGAACCGCAAGGCGCACTACGCCCTGATGGATATCGACGCACCGGCTGCTGCCGTCCAGGAAATGGAACGTCAGATGCGCATCAGCGAAGACGTTCTTCGCTACATGACGATCGCCGTCGAGAAGCATGAAGAAGGTCCGTCTGCCATGATGCAGAAGCGCGACCGCGACGACCGTCCGCGTGAAGGCGGCCGTGGCCCGCGTGAAGGCGGCTTCGGCGATCGTGACCGTGGCCCGCGTCCGCCGCGTGAAGGTGGCTTCGGCGACCGTGAAGACCGTCCGCGCCGTCCGCGCGAAGACCGTGCATAAGGGAGATCTGAGATATGTCTGAAACTTCCTCCGCTCCGGTCCGCCGCCCGTTCCATCGCCGCCGCAAGACCTGCCCGTTCTCCGGCGCCAACGCGCCGCGGATCGATTACAAGGACGTACGCCTGCTGCAGCGCTACATTTCCGAGCGCGGCAAGATCGTTCCGTCCCGCATCACGGCCGTTTCCCAGAAGAAGCAGCGCGAACTCGCCCAGGCGATCAAGCGCGCCCGTTTCCTCGGCCTGCTGCCCTACGTCGTCGCCTGATCCACTGACGTGACCAATTCTGAGGGAAGGCATTCGTGCCTTCCCTTCTCCCTTCTGCGATGGGCGCGGATCGGAACTCTTAAAACCCATGTTGAGACGTTTCTGAATTCGATTCAGCAACATCCTCTAACTGCTTGATGAAGCAGGACAGCGACCTTGAAACGACCGAACCTTAGAACGCTGCTGATCGGCGGACTCGCCGGCTTGACTGCCTTCCTGCTGATGCTGGGAGCGAGCATGCAGCCGTCGTTTTTCAGCGCGCTTCTCTATACGGCCTCGGCACTGCCGATCCTGATCGTCGGGCTCGGCTGGGGCAATGCCGCCGCGATCGCGGCTGTCGTCATGGCTGCAGCACTCGGCGCGATCGTCATGTCGCCGTCCTTTGCGCTGATCATGACGCTGGTGACGCTGCTGCCGGCCGGCTGGCTCAGCCATCTCGCCAATCTCGCGCGTCCCGCTTCCGAACTCGGCGGCCCCGACCATCTGCTTGCCTGGTACCCGCTGTCCGATATCCTGCTGCATCTCTGTGGCCTGGTGACGTTCGCCGTCATCGTCATCGGCGTGATCATCGGCTACGGGCCTGCGATCACCGATCAGATCGTCGATCTGCTGATCGCATCGGTCAAGGAACAGCAACCGGACTTCATGCCCGACCCGGCAGCGACCGCGCAGACCAAATCGCTGATCGTGCTGATGCTGCCGGCCGTGCAGGGCGGCATGTGGGTCTCCATGCTGTTTGCCGCCTATTATTTTGCGGTGCGCATCGTCGCCGCCTCCGGCCTCGGCCTTCGCCCGCGCGAGGACATTCCCTCGTCGCTGCGCATGAACCGCAACTCGATCTTCATCTTCCTCGCCGGGCTTGCCGCCTGCTTCTTCGGCGGCGTTCCGGCGCTGATCGGCGCGACCGTGGTCGGCACTTTCGGCGCCGGCTTCATGCTCTCCGGCTTCGCCTCGCTGCACTTCCGCACGCGCGGCAAGGACTGGCGTTTGCCGGCCCTCATCCTCAGCTACCTGGCATCGATGCTGATGCTGCTGCCCGCTTTCCTCATCCTCGTCCTCGGTCTCAGCGATACGCGCAAAGCGATCGCGCTGACCCCGACGAAAGATGCCGATGCCCCCAAACAATCCGATACGAAAATCTGAGACACACGAAAGGAAAAGAAAATGGACGTCATTCTTCTCGAACGCATCTCCAAGCTCGGCCAGATGGGCGAAACCGTAAAGGTTCGCGACGGCTTTGCCCGTAACTACCTGCTGCCGCTCGGCAAGGCGCTGCGCGCCAACGCCGCCAACAAGGCCCGCTTCGAATCCGAGCGCGCAACGCTCGAAGCCCGCAACCTCGAGCGCAAGTCGGAAGCCCAGAAGGTCGCCGACGTTCTCGACGGCAAGTCCTTCATCGTCGTTCGCTCCGCCGGCGAAACCGGCCAGCTCTACGGTTCGGTCGCCGCCCGTGACGTCGTCGAGATTCTCGCCGCCGAAGGCTTCAACATCGGCCGTAACCAGGTTCACCTGAACACGCCGATCAAGGCGATCGGCCTGCACAAGGTCGAGCTGCAGCTGCATGCCGAAGTCGAAATCCACGTCGAGCTCAACGTTGCCCGCTCCGCCGAAGAGGCAGAGCGCCAGGCAAAGGGCGAAGAGCTGACCTCGGTCGACGCGATCTACGGTGTCGACGAAGACGCACTGCGTCCCGAGGATTTCTTCGATCCGGAAGCCGACGGCATCGACGAAGACGAAGCATAATTCTCGTCGGAGCGATCCGCGTGAGGGAAGCCCGGCCATCGTGCCGGGCTTTTTCGTTGGGGATTTTCCGGATGTTTTTGCTGCGAGCTTTGTCGCGTCGCGGTAAAATAGTGTTCTCCGAAAGGGATGGGCTGAGTCGGCGCCATACCGTGTCGTGCGGGTGACACTGCCAGTATTTCTCCACTGTGTCGCCCAGGACTGTGGAGAAGTCGAACAACGTGCACAGCGTTCAGGATTTAACCGAAGCGAGCCCCCGCTCCTTTCGCAGCCTCTTGATTTTCGCGTCCGGAATTGCAAATCCGGAACTGGAAAAAGACAGAACGGATGATGATGAACGACGCCGCTCGAAAGATTGCAGCCGTTGCTCCGTCGGAGCAGCATTATCGCGAAGCACCCAACAATATCGAAGCCGAGCAGGCGCTTCTGGGTGCGATCCTGATGAACAACGACGCCTATTACCGTGTGTCCGACTTCCTCAAGCCGATCCATCTCTATGAGCCGCTGCACCGGAAGATTTTCGAGGTTGCCGGCGATATCATCCGCATGGGCAAGATCGCCAATCCGGTGACGATCAAGACCTTCCTGAAGGCCGACGAGAAGGTCGGCGACATGACGGTTTCGCAATATCTGGCAAGCCTCGTCAGCAATGCCGTCACGGTCATCAATGCCGAGGATTACGGCCGGGCGATCTATGACCTTGCGCTGCGCCGGGCGCTGATCACCATCGGCGAAGACGTCGTCAACATCGCCTATGATGCGCCGCTCGACATGCCGCCGCAGTCACAGATCGAGGATACCGAGCGCCGCCTTTTCGAACTGGCGGAAAACGGCCGCTACGACGGCGGCTTCCAGGCCTTCAACGATGCGGTGGCGCTGGCGATCGACATGGCGGCCGTCGCCAAGGAGCGTGACGGCGGGCTTTCCGGCATTTCCACCGGCATCCATTCGCTGGATTCCAAGATGGGCGGCCTGCAGCGTTCGGACTTGATCGTGCTGGCCGGACGCCCCGGCATGGGCAAGACCTCGCTTGCCACAAACATCGCCTACAATATCGCCGCCGCCTACGAAGGCGAGGTGCAGCCGGACGGCAGCATGAAAGCCAAAAACGGCGGCGTCGTCGGCTTCTATTCGCTCGAAATGTCGTCGGAACAGCTCGCCACGCGTATCATCTCCGAGCAGACGGAAGTCTCCTCCTCGAAGATCCGCCGCGGCGACATCAACGATGCCGATTTCGAGAAGCTGGTCGCCTGCTCGATGATGATGCAGAAGGTGCCGCTCTATATCGACCAGACCGGCGGTATCTCGATCGCTCAGCTTTCGGCGCGCGCACGCCGTCTCAAGCGTCAGCGCGGCCTCGACGTGCTTGTGGTCGACTACATCCAGCTGATGACCGGCTCGGGCAAGTCAAGCGACAACCGCGTGCAGGAAATTACCCAGATCACCACGGGCCTCAAGGCGCTCGGCAAGGAGCTCAACGTTCCGATCATCGCGCTCTCGCAGCTTTCGCGCCAGGTCGAAAGCCGCGACGACAAGCGGCCGCAGCTTTCCGACCTCCGCGAATCCGGCTCGATCGAGCAGGACGCCGACGTCGTGCTCTTCGTGTTCCGTGAGGAATACTACGTCAAAAATTCGGAGCCGCGCGACATCCAGGATCCGAAATATCCGGAATGGGAAGCGCTGTTCGACAAGGTGAAGGGCACGGCCGACGTCATCATCGCCAAGCAGCGCCATGGGCCGACAGGCACGGTAAAGCTCGCCTTCCAGTCGGAATTCACCCGCTTCGCCGATCTCGCCGATCCCTCCTTCACCCATTACGAGGAACATTGACGCGGTTTCCCGCGTCGATTTCCCTTAGAGCCCAACGGCCCGCAACAGAGCGACCGTAGTCACGCCAACCACGACGCTTGCAAGCATCGGCAAACGGCGTGCAGCGATGGCGGTTACCGCGCAGGCCAGCGTCTCCGCCCAACCTACCGCAAAGGCGGTCGGGGCGATGACGGCCATCAGCACGGCCGGCGGAATGGCTTCGATCGCCATTCTCCGCCGCTCGTCCATCTCTATGTAACGGATCAACACGAGGCCGCTAACGCGGGTGAAGACCGTTGCGGCAGCCATCGCGAGGATGGCGATAAGGGTGTTGAGGTCAAGCGTCATGCCGCTTGCTCCCGCGCCCTGCCCTGCCAGAGGGCCATTGCCAGCCCAGCCAGCGCACCGGCGGCTATATACCAGACCCCGGGCACGAAGTGATGAACCGCAACGGAGGCAGCACCGCTTGCCGCGAGGACGGCGCCGGTTTCCGGGCCCTTCCAGAAGCCCGTGACGAGCACGACGAAAACCGCCGGAAAGGTGAAATCAAGGCCGATGACGGCAGGATTGCCGAGAAAGGCGCCGAGCAGAGCGCCCGTCAGCGACGCGCCGACCCAGGTGAGGTAGAAGGGCGCGACGATGCCGGCATACCAGGCGGGTGTCAGCCGGGTGCTCCCGGCGCGGAATTCCGCCATGGCCCAGAGCTCGTCGGCGAGGAAGAGCATGGCGATATAGCGTTTGATGCCAGGGAAGGACTGCATTTTCGAACCGATTGATGCGCTCATCAGCACGTGGCGGATATTGACCAGCAGGGCGGCGAAGCCAATACCGATCCAGCTTGCCGGATGCGTCCAGATGTCCATCGCCACGAATTGCGAGCCGCCCGCAAAGACAAGTGCGCTCATCAGCGTCGTTTCCAGCGGCGAAATGCCCTTGGTGGCCGCGACCGCGCCGAAGACGAGGCCGATCGGCAAGACAGCGACGACAAGCGGAAAGATGACGCGCATTCCGGCAAGAAATTCGCCGATAAGAAATTCACCGGATGGCCGGCTGTGCTGCAACATGGCAACCTCCTGATCAAGATCGCGGAGGGTTAGCCCAGCCCGCCATGGCTGTATTGAACGAAAGTGATCAGCCGGTGCGGAATTGGCCGGGGGTTACGCCCGTCCGCGCCTTGAAGTGCCGGGTGAAATGCGCCTGATCGGCAAAACCGCATTCAAGCGCGATGTCGGCCGGCATGCGCCCCTGCCGCAGCAGGCGGCGGGCCACCTGCACGCGCCGATCCGTCAGAAAAGCGTGCGGGGTGATGTGATATTCTTTGCGGAAGGCGCGGATGAGGTGAGCGCGGCTCAATCCCGCCACGCCGGCCAGTTCCTCGAGGCCGACATCGCTGTCGAAATTCTCGATGAGATATTCGCGGGCGCGGGCGACCGCGCTTCGTTCCTGCGTATCGACAGGCACGACGATCGTGCTGCCGTGGCGCGCAAAGATGGCCGCCAGCACCGAGAACATGCTTTCATCGGCCTCCAGCGCGCCTGCTCCCCTTTCGAGCGTGCGGTGGGCGGCATGAAACGCATTGGCAAGTTGCGGATCGCGCGGCAGCGCACTGGAGAAAGACGGCGTCGCGTGGAAGGCCTTGCCCGTGACATCCTCCAGAATATCGACGAACAGCTTCGTATCCGGATAGATCATGCGATAGCGATAGCCTTCGCCGCCGGGCGTGCCATCATGAACGACGCCGGGATCGATGAGATAAAAATCACCCGGGCCGGTTTCCTCTTTCCTGCCGCTGAGAGTAGCGATCTGGGTGCCGCTTTCGATCGCGCCGATGCTGAACGTATCGTGCGCGTGCGGCGCGTATTCGTGCGTCAGGAAAGTGGCGCTCAGACACTCCATATCGCGGAAGCGGCCATCCCGCCAGAAGCGGGCCGTTTCCACGTTGGCAAGCGGCATGGCGTCTGCCGCCTCTTTCTGCGATACGTTGTGCATCCGATAAGATTAACGCCGAAGCCAGCATGCGTCTTGAACAAAAGTGATCGTGCAAGAAGCAAAGGGTGGTATGTGGCTGCCTGCGCTTTCCCTTAACCGCAATGCTCTCTAGACTGGTCCCAAGCGGTTTCCTTCCACTATTTCACGGCGATTCATGACAGATTTTCCTATTCCCTTCGAAGACGACGATCTTTTTGCATCCGCAGGCCTGCGGCTGACCGTCGACCTGGCGGCCCTGACGGAAAACTGGCGCGACATGGCGCGCCGCTCCGGTGCGGCGCGTGCTGCCGCCGTCGTCAAGGCGGATGCCTATGGCATGGGCATCGAGGATGCCGGCGAAGCGCTCTATATGGCAGGCGCCCGCGACTTCTTCGTTGCGACCGTCGACGAGGGCGTGACACTTCGCCTCTATGCGCCGGACGCCCGCATCTTCGTGCTGTCAGGCATATGGCCGGGCACCGAGCGGCGCTTCTTCGACAATGATCTGGTGCCGGTGATTTCCTCCGACGAGCAGCTCGCCTTCTGGATGGCCGTGCTTGCCGATTACGGCGACTACCCCTGCGCGCTGCATGTCGATACCGGCTTCAATCGGCTGGGACTGCACATGGACGATGCGATCGCGCTCGCCGACGACGTCTCGCGGCCGGCGAGTTTCGCGCCGGTGCTCGTCATGAGCCATCTTGCCTGCGGCGACGAGCCCAGCCATGCGATGAACAGGCGGCAACTCGAATCATTCCGCAGGGTTAGCGCCGCCTATGAAGGCATCGATTCAAGTCTTGCCGCTTCGGCCGGCATCTTCCTCGGAGAGGACTATCACTTCGACCTGACGCGCCCGGGCATTGCGCTTTATGGCGGCGAAGCGGTCTGCGGCATGGCAAACCCGATGCGGCCGGTTGCAACCGCACAAGCCCGTATCATCCAGGTGCGCAACGTCGAGGCCGGCGAGACCGTCAGTTATGGACGGGCGCTGCAGCTTCGCCGCGACAGCCGGCTGGCGATCGTTTCGGTCGGTTATGCCGACGGCTACATGCGCAGCCAGTCGAGCGGCGGCGTGCCGCTGCGCCAGGTGGTACCGCAAGGCGGGGAAGGTTTCATCGCCGGACACAAGGTGCCGGTCGCCGGCCGGATCACCATGGACCTGACGATCTTCGACGTCACCGATCTGCCCGAGAACGCCCTGCGCGCCGGCGACTATGTCGAGCTGTTCGGAAAGAACGTGGCGCTTGACGACGTGGCGCGGGCGGCGGGCACGATCGGATACGAGATCCTGACCAGCATGGGGCTGCGCCACGAACGGCGCTATGTCGCCGACGAGGAGTAGGAATGTCCTCGGCAGATTGTTATATATTCGGCAAAGGAGACCGCCATGACGACAATTCGTCTCAACGCCGCCGAAGAAGCCTTTGTCGAACAACAGATCAAGGCTGGATATTATGACAATGCCGATGACGTCGTTCAGGCCGGTCTTGAGCTTCTGCGCGAACGCGAAACGAAGATTGCGAAACTTCGGGCGCTCATCAAAGAGGGCCAGGACGATATCGATATGGGTCGGGTGGTCTCTTTCGACAGTGCCGAGGAGCTGACGGCGTTTATTCTGCGAGAAGCTGCGGAGACCGATAATTAAACCCCGGCGCCTCACCTTCTCCCGCAAGGCCATTGACGATCTGACATCGATGTTCCGCTATATAGCAAGCGACGATCCCATCGCCGCCAAGCGCCTCCTCGACCAGATCAGCCAAAAGATCGAGCAGATTGCGCAGTCTGGTTTTACAGGCGTCAATCGCAGTTGGCTGAGCCCTGATCTCAGAGCAATTGTTTACAAGAATCGTTGCATCTATTTCGTCGTCCGAGACGACGAGCTTCATGTGGTGCGCGTCCTGCATGGACGGGAAGACGCCTCACCCGAAGATTTTATCGAAAGCAGTCATTGATGGCGAAGGCCAGGACACAATTCATCTGCCAGAACTGCGGCACGGTTCATAACCGCTGGGCCGGCAAATGCGAGAACTGCGGCGCGTGGAACACCATCGTCGAAGAAGACCCGATGGGCGGGATCGGCTCCGGTCCCGGCAAGACACCGAAAAAAGGCAGGCCGGTGACGCTGACGGCGCTGTCGGGCGAGATCGAGGAGGCGCCGCGCGTCCATACCGCCATGTCGGAACTCGACCGGGCGCTCGGCGGCGGCTTCGTGCGTGGATCGGCAGTGCTGATCGGCGGCGATCCCGGTATTGGCAAATCGACGCTGCTGATGCAGGCGGCCGCCGCCCTTGCGCGGCGCGGCCACAAGATCATCTATGTCTCCGGCGAAGAAGCCGTGGCCCAGGTCCGGCTGCGGGCGCAGCGCCTTGCGGCGGCCGATACCGACGTGATGCTGGCGGCCGAGACCAATGTCGAGGATATTCTGGCGACGCTGGCCGAGGGCAAGCGGCCGGATCTCGTCATCATCGATTCCATCCAGACGCTGTGGAGCGAACTTGCCGAATCCGCGCCGGGAACGGTCACGCAGGTGCGCACCGGCGTGCAGGCGATGATCCGTTTCGCCAAGCAGACCGGGGCCGCCATGGTTCTCGTCGGGCATGTGACGAAGGACGGGCAGATCGCCGGCCCGCGCGTCGTCGAGCACATGGTCGACGCCGTGCTCTATTTCGAGGGCGATCGCGGCCATCACTACCGCATCCTGCGCACGGTCAAGAACCGCTTCGGCCCGACCGACGAGATCGGCGTCTTCGAAATGTCCGACAGGGGACTGCGCGAGGTCGCCAACCCCTCCGAACTCTTCCTCGGCGAGCGCAACGAGAAATCGCCGGGGGCAGCGGTCTTCGCCGGCATGGAGGGCACGCGGCCGGTGCTGGTCGAAGTCCAGGCGCTGGTGGCGCCGACCTCGCTCGGCACGCCCAGGCGTGCCGTGGTCGGCTGGGATTCGGCCCGACTGTCGATGATCCTCGCGGTGCTGGAAGCCCATTGCGGCGTCAGGCTCGGCCAGCACGATGTCTATCTCAACATCGCCGGCGGTTACCGCATCACCGAACCGGCCGCCGATCTCGCCGTCGCCTCGGCGCTCGTTTCCTCGCTTGCCGGTATTGCCCTTCCTGCCGATTGCGTCTATTTCGGCGAAGTCAGCCTGTCGGGCGCCATCCGGCCGGTTGCGCACACCGCCCAGCGCCTCAAGGAAGCCGAGAAGCTGGGCTTTTCCGCAGCGCTGCTTCCGTCCGCCTCCGCCGAGTTGCCGAAGGGCTCCGGCGGGCGCTGGAGCGAAGTCGAAAGCCTGCCGGATCTGGTCGCGCGCATCGCCGGGTCGAAGGGGGCGCTGCGTGTGGAAGACGAGGTTTGATCCTTTCATTGCCAAGATTGGTGATGATATAGGAGGCACACGATAAGGCACGACACGGCCGCCAAGCGGCAGTCCTGGAGTTGAAATTACATGCCCATTACGATTTTCGACGGTATTGTCATCGGCGTCGTGCTCTTCTCCGCCGTGCTGGCGATGGTCCGCGGCTTCTCGCGCGAGATTCTGTCGATCGCGAGCTGGGGCGGTTCGGCGGCGGCGGCCTATTACCTCTATCCGTACCTGCTGCCCTATGCGAAGAAATACACCGATGACGACCGCATCGCGATCGTCGGCTCGGCAGCGGTCGTCTTCCTGATCGCGCTGATCGTCATCTCCTTCATCACGATGAAGATCGCCGATTTCATCATCGACAGCCGCGTCGGCGCGCTCGACCGCACGCTCGGCTTCCTGTTCGGGGCAGCGCGCGGCGTGTTGCTCCTGGTCGTCGCCGTCGCCTTCTGGAACTGGCTGGTCGATGCCGATCACCGCCCGGCCTGGGTCAACGACGCGAAGTCGAAGCCCTTCCTGGATTCGATGGTCGTGAAGCTGAAATCGGTTCTGCCGGAGCAATTTGCCCAGATGATACCGGCGAGCATCCGTGATAAGCTTCAGCCGCCGGCACAGGGCGGCGCTGAAGGCACCAATCCGCCGACGGGCGACCAGGCGCCGGCGGAAGACGCACCGACAGCGCCTGCACAGCAGCCGGCGAATTGACACAGTGTTCAAGTGCTTGACCCGCCTTCCGGCAGTTGCCATTTGAGCGGGACGTAAACTACAGCGCCGCGCGTCTTTCAGACGCGCAAAGGACGCTGTAGCACTTTGAATTCTGCATAATTTTATCCTTAAATCGATTCCGATTTAAGGAATTATGCAGTGGGGTCCGGCAGGGCATTTCAGCTCCGCCGGGCTTCAGTTATTTCTGGAAAATGCCGATCCATTCTTGTGAGAGCAAAGGCCCGCAGAAATGAACCAGTCCCATTCCTTCCCGACCGACGATCCGCTCGACGGAGACACGCTGCATGAGGAATGCGGCGTTTTCGGAATTCTGGGACATCCCGATGCCGCCACACTGACGGCTCTCGGCCTGCATGCGCTTCAGCACCGCGGACAGGAAGCGGCCGGTATCGTCTCCTTTGACGGCAAGCGCTTCTACCAGGAGCGCCATATGGGCCTTGTCGGCGATCACTACACCAATCCGATGACGCTCGCCCGCCTGCCCGGCAGCATGTCGATCGGCCATACGCGCTACTCCACGACAGGCGAAGTGGCGATGCGCAACGTGCAGCCGCTGTTTGCCGAGCTTGAGGAAGGCGGCATCGCCATTGCCCATAACGGCAATTTCACCAACGGCCTGACGCTGCGCCGCCAGATCATCGCGACCGGCGCCATCTGTCAGTCGACCTCCGATACCGAAGTGGTCCTGCATCTCATCGCCCGCTCCCGCCATGCTTCGACCTCCGACCGTTTCATCGATGCCATCCGCCAGATGGAAGGCGGCTATTCGATGCTCGCGATGACGCGCACCAAGCTGATTGCGGCGCGCGATCCCACCGGTATCCGCCCGCTCGTCATGGGCGAGCTCGACGGCAAGCCGATCTTCTGCTCGGAAACCTGCGCTCTCGACATCATCGGCGCCAAGTTCATCCGCGACGTCGAGAACGGCGAAGTCGTCATCTGCGAAATCCAGCCGGACGGCTCGATCAGCATCGATGCACGCAAGCCCAGCAAGCCGCAGCCGGAGCGCCTCTGCCTGTTCGAATATGTCTATTTCGCCCGGCCGGATTCGGTCGTCGGCGGCCGCAACGTCTATACGACGCGCAAGAACATGGGCATGAACCTCGCCAAGGAATCGCCCGTCGAGGCCGACGTGGTCGTGCCGGTGCCGGATGGCGGCACGCCTGCTGCTCTCGGCTATGCGCAGGAAAGCGGTATCCCCTTCGAATACGGCATCATCCGCAACCATTATGTCGGCCGCACCTTCATCGAGCCAACCCAGCAGATTCGCGCCTTCGGCGTGAAGCTGAAGCATTCCGCCAACCGCGCGATGATCCAAGGCAAGCGCGTCGTGCTGGTGGATGACTCCATCGTGCGCGGCACGACGTCGCTGAAGATCGTGCAGATGATCCGCGAAGCCGGTGCACGCGAAGTTCATCTGCGCGTCGCAAGCCCGATGATCTTCTTCCCGGATTTCTACGGCATCGACACGCCCGATGCCGACAAGCTGCTGGCAAACCAGTATGCCGATGTCGAGGCCATGGCCAAATATATCGGCGCGGATTCGCTTGCCTTCCTGTCGATCAACGGGCTTTACCGCGCCGTCGGCGGCGAGGACCGCAATCCGGCTCGCCCGCAGTTCACCGACCACTACTTCACCGGTGACTACCCGACCCGCCTGCTCGACAAGAATGGCGAGTCGATGGGCAACAAGCTTTCGATGCTTGCCAGCAACGGCTGAGCCGTTTGCTCCTTTGATTTCCCTCCGAGGGGCTGTCGCGCCCCTCTCCTTCGCAAGCAGATCCGGAACCGGAGCAGATGAACATCAATCTTGAGGGCAAGATCGCACTCGTCACCGGTGCGTCGCGCGGTATCGGCTACTTTACGGCGCTGGAACTTGCGAAGGCCGGCGCCCATGTCATCGCCTGCGCCCGCACGGTCGGCGGTCTTGAGGATCTCGACGACGCGATCAAGGCCGTCGGCGGCACGGCGACGCTGGTGCCCTTCGATCTGGCCGACATGAATGCGATCGACGCGCTCGGCGGCTCTATCTTCGAGCGCTGGGGCAAGCTCGATATCCTCGTTGCCAATGCCGGCGTGCTCGGCGTCATTTCCCCGATCGGCCATATCGAGGCGAAGGTGTTCGAAAAGGTGATGACCATCAACGTCACCGCGACATGGCGGCTGATCCGCTCGGTCGATCCGCTGCTTGCCCGCTCGGATGCCGGCCGCGCCGTCATCCTGTCCTCCGGGGCCGCCCATAAATGCCGTCCCTTCTGGGGCGCCTATTCCGCGTCCAAGGCCGCCGTCGAGGCGCTGGCTCGCACCTGGGCCGGCGAGAGCCAGTCAACGCCATTGCGTATCACCAGCGTCGATCCCGGCGCGACCCGCACCGCGATGCGGGCGCAGGCCGTACCGGGTGAAGATCCGCAGACGCTGCCGCATCCTTCCGAGGTCGCCAAGGCGATCCTGCCGCTGCTCGGCCCCGGCGTGACCGAGACGGGCAAGCTGTTCATCGTGCGGGAAAACAAGCTCGTCGATTACCGGCTGCCGGAATAGGCCGGACGTCTCACTTGGCTGCAACGGCTGGGAACAGGTGCGCCAAGCCCGTTTCCGACGGGCACAGCGCATTGAGGTCCACCGCTCCCCGAATACCGTCCACTGCGCCATTGTCGGCAAACTGCCAGATCGACCAACGACTGCATCCTTCCTGCGCAGGTTCCTTGAAGACGCTTCGCAGCCAGAGGTAATGCTCGGGGAAGCGGGCTTCATTGCCCTTCAGATATTGATCGAAGAATTCCTGCGTGACGTAGAAAATCGGCTTTTCCGGGAAGGTGTCTTTGAGTTCGGTGAAGAAGGCGTTCACCTCGGTCGCCATTTCATCGAGCGTCGGGACCTTGTTGCAATTGCCGACAAACTCAAGGTCGACGGCGATCGGCAGGGTTCCCGCCTGCTTGGGCACGGTCGCCAGGACATTCTGCGCCTGATCCTTGCCCGGGCGGCAGAAAGTGAAGAAATGATAAGCGCCTCTGACCACGCCGGCCTCTCCGGCGCGCTGCCAGTTCTCGGCGAACCTGGAATCCTTGTGGTCGCCGCCTTCGGTCGCCTTCATTATCGCAAAACGCACGTTCGGCTGCGCGGCAACCGTCTTCCAATCGATATCGCCCTGGTGATGGCTGACATCGATGCCTTGGATCGGATGGCTTGATAAAGACGGATTGTTGAAACGAAGCATTCCGAAATCGTATGCGAAATAAGCAGCGAATGCGACCATCAGAATTGATGTCGCTCCGATCGTTCCCCAGAGCAAGGCTCTCACTCATTCCCCCTATTTTTCAGCAGCCTGCCAACTGGCTATTTGCGATTTGTGCCGTGAAAGTGGCGGACGAGCCTCAGGACGCGTACTCTGTCTTCGCGGGCAGTTCGTCCTTGCGTTCGCGGTGCCGGATAAGTCGCTTCACTTGCCGCCGCATCGCTCCGCGCCCCTCTTGACCAAATGCCATTCCCACGCCATAAATCGCGCCATGAAAACGGTTACCTGCATTATCTGCCGGAAGATTATTCGCTAGCGCACGCGCTGGCCCGGCCGTTTTCGTCTCCCAAATAGTCAGATGCGAAACGCCCCGGCCCGCCGGTCGCGATGTTTTTCTAGTTGTGCTTATGGGAGAGTGGAATGGGCGGCATGCCGGAATTGAAGCTGTACAACACGCTGACACGGGAAAAATCGGTCTTTGCGCCGATCGATCCCGACAATGTCCGCATGTATGTCTGCGGTCCGACCGTCTATGATTTCGCCCATATCGGCAATGCCCGCCCGGTCATCGTCTTCGACGTGCTGTTCCGGCTGCTGCGGCATATCTATGGCGAGGATCACGTCACCTATGCCCGCAACATCACCGACGTCGACGACAAGATCAATGCGCGGGCGTTGAGAGATCATCCGGGCCTGCCGCTGAACGATGCCATCCGCGCCGTCACCGAAAAGACCGAGACGCAGTTTCACGCCGATGTCGCCGAGCTCGGCTGCCTGGAGCCGACCGTCGAGCCGCGGGCGACCGACAATATCGTTGAGATGACCGAGATCATCGAGAAGCTGATCGGCAACGGCCATGCCTATGTCGCAGCCGGCGAAGTGCTGTTCGACACCAAATCCATGGCGGATTACGGCCAGCTTTCGAAGCGCCCGCTCGATGAGCAGCAAGCCGGCGCCCGCGTCGCCGTCGATGCGCACAAGAAGAATCCCGGCGATTTCGTGCTGTGGAAACTGTCGAGCCACAACGAACCCGGCTGGGAGAGCCCCTGGGGCCGCGGCCGGCCCGGCTGGCATATCGAATGCTCGGCGATGAGCCGGCGTTATCTCGGCGATGTCTTCGACATTCACGGCGGCGGGCTGGACCTGATCTTCCCGCACCATGAAAACGAGATCGCCCAGTCGCGCTGCGCCCACGGCACCGAGGTGATGGCGAATGTCTGGATGCACAACGGCTTCGTGCAGGTCGAAGGCCGCAAGATGTCGAAATCCGAAGGCAATTTTGTCACCATCCACGACCTGCTGCATACTGAGGTTTTCGGCGGCCGCAAATGGCCGGGCGAAGTGCTGCGCCTTGCCATGCTGATGACGCATTACCGCGAGCCGATCGATTTTTCGATCAAGCGGCTTGAGGAAGCCGAACGCCTGCTCGCCAAATGGCCGGCGACGGAGCCCGGGAATGCCGAACCTGACGAGACCGTGCTGAATGCGCTCGCCGACGACCTCAACACGGTGGCGGCGGTGCAGGCCTTGCATGCGCTGGCGCAGGCCGCCCATAGCGATCCCGCCGCTGCCGCCCGATTTGCCGCAACGGCTTCCCTCCTCGGCCTGTTGCCGAAGAAAGCCGAAATCGACGAGGCCGTCGCAGCGGCGGTCGATGCGCTGGTCGCCATGCGTCTTGAAATGCTGAAGGCGAAGAATTTTGCCGAGGCCGACAAGATCCGCGACGAGCTGACCGCGAAAGGCATCCAGCTGAAGGACGGCAAGGATGCGGCGACCGGCGAGCGGGTGACGACGTGGGAGGTCAAGCGGTGAGAGCGGTGTCCGGGGATAAGGCCCCTCCCCAACCCCTCCCCACAAGGGGGAGGGGCTACAGAGCCGCGCGGCTCCGAAACGACCTCGCCGCAACCGCAAACATTCGAAGCGGAAGCGAAAACGGCGCCACGAGAGAGCCCTCCCCCTTGTGGGGAGGGTTGGGAGGGGTCTTGGCTTTTAGCTCTGAAACCCCGCGGAGGAAAAATCGATGACCACCTACACCGGCGGCTGCCAATGCGGGGCGATCCGGTTTCGGGCGCGAGGGATGCCGCCGGATTCGTCGATCTGTCATTGCCGCATGTGCCAGAAGGCATTCGGCGGCTATTATGCGCCGCTGGTTTCTGTGCGGGGGATGGAGTTCGAATGGACCAGGGGGCAGCGCAAGACTTTTCGCTCCTCGAATTTCGTCGAGCGCGGCTTTTGCGCCGGTTGCGGCACGCCGCTGACCTATGAAGCGCCGGATGGAATGGCCATTGCCGCAGGCGCATTCGACGACCCCTCGTTGCTGCCCCCGACCATCCAATGGGGTGTGGAAGGCAAGCTCGGCTTCGTCGACCATCTGCACGAACTGCCCGCGGAGCGAACCGAGGCAGATCTGGCGGCGGGTTCCTTCCTGCATGACCTGGTTTCCTATCAGCATCCCGACCACGATACCCCGGTCTGGCCGCCGGAGGATCGCGCATGACGAAAACGGCAGGGCATACGGGCGGCTGCCAGTGTGGCGCGGTTCGTTATCGCGCGCGCGGCGAACTCGGCTATCCCCATATCTGCCATTGCCGCATGTGCCAGAAGGCGGCCGGCAATTATTTCCTGCCGCTGGCGGCGGCCAAGCGTCAGGATTTCGAATTGACGCGCGCGGAGCCCAAATGGTTCCGCTCGTCCGATCTCGTGCGACGCGGTTTCTGCGGCGATTGCGGCACGCCGCTGTTCTACGATATTCCGGAAACGGACTTCATCAACATCGCGCTCGGCTCGCTGGATGATCCCGATGCAGTCAAGCCGTTGATGCAGTCGAATACCGGCCGCAAGATGTCCTGGTTTCACGAGATCGACGGCTTGCCGCTGGAACCGGAGCCGGACACGTCCGAGCGCGAAGATACGATCGCGGCAAGCAACCATCAGCATCCCGACCATGATACGAAAAGCTGGCCACCCGGAGAAACCCCATGACGGATAAAATCAGAACAGGCGGATGCCAGTGCGGCGCCGTGCGCTTCCGCATATCAGGCGCGCTCGGTCGACCCTCGATCTGCCATTGCCGCATGTGCCAGAAACAGTTCGGCGGCTTCTTCTCCGCGCTGGTCACCGCGCCCGAGGACGGGATGGAATGGACGCGCGGCGCGCCGAGTTATTTCCAGTCGTCGGTCAATATCGACCGCGGCTTCTGCAGCAATTGCGGCACGCCCATGACCTATCGTCATCCGGGTGGCCTGGAGCTTGCCATCGGCACCTTCGACGACCGCAGCGATCTCGCGCCGCAGATCCAGGTCAATTACGATGCCCGCCTGCCCTGGGTCGAAGAGATCTTCGAGGCGCCGGTGCTGAAGGATCAGGATTTCTACGCGCGGCAGGAGGCAATCATCTCCTTCCAGCATCCCGACCACGATACTTCAGTCTGGCCCGCGAAAGGCGTGAAAATATGACCGAGAGACTGCGCACGCTCTATCCCGAGATCGAAGCATATGCCTCCGGCCATCTCGATGTCGGCGACGGCCATGTGATCTATTGGGAGCGCTCGGGAACGCCTGGCGCCAAGCCGGCCGTCTTCCTGCATGGCGGCCCGGGCGGCGGCTTCTCACCCGCCCATCGCCGGCTCTTCGGCCCCCATCTCTACGACGTCATGCTGTTCGACCAGCGCGGCTGCGGCAGGTCGACGCCGCATGCGGATCTCAACGCCAATACCACCTGGCACCTCGTCGCCGATATCGAGCGGCTGCGAGAGATGGCCGGCGTCGAAAGGTGGCAGGTGTTCGGCGGCTCCTGGGGGTCGACGCTGGCGCTCGCCTATGCCGAGACGCATCCGGAGCGGGTCTCCGAACTTATTTTGCGCGGCATCTATACGCTGACCAAGGCCGAGCTCGACTGGTACTATCAGTTCGGCGTCTCGGAGATGTTCCCCGACAAATGGGAGCGCTTCATCGCCCCCATTCCGCCGGAAGAGCGGCATGAGATGATGCATGCCTATCATCGCCGCCTGACGCATGAGGACAGGAATGTGCGCCTTCAAGCCGCGCAGGCGTGGAGCATCTGGGAAGGCGAAACGATCACTTTGCTGCCGGAACCTTCGACGAGCGGCAAGTTCGAGGAGGCGGAATTCGCCTACGCCTTTGCCCGCATCGAGAACCATTTCTTCGTCAATGCCGGCTGGATGGACGAGGGACAATTGATCCGCGATGCCGGCCGGCTCAAGGATATTCCCGGCGTCATCGTCCATGGCCGCTATGACATGCCCTGCCCGGCAAAATATGCCTGGCGGCTGCACAAGGCCTGGCCGAAGGCGGAATTCCACCTGATCGAGGGCGCGGGCCATGCTTACTCCGAGCCCGGCATTCTTGATCGGCTGATCCGGGCGACGGACAAGTTCGCCGGGAAGTTGGATTGATGCGGCACGCCGTGGCACCCCCCCTCTGCCCTGCCGGGCATCTCCCCCACAAGGAGGGAGATCGGCTGGGCGTGGGCTCCTTGCCCAGACCTCAATGGACCGGACTGGCGAGCAACGATTTTCCGATCTCCCCCCTTGTGGGGGAGATGCCCGGCAGGGCAGAGGGGGGTAAGCCCCGGATAAAAGCATCTAATGCCTGGGAGACATCGCGGTGACCAAGGAAAAGATCTACCTCTTCGACACGACGCTCCGGGACGGACAGCAGACGCCCGGCATCGATTTCTCGGTCGAGGACAAGATTGCGATCGCCGCGATGCTCGACGAGTTCGGCTTCGACTATGTCGAGGGCGGCTATCCCGGCGCCAATCCGACCGATACCGCCTTCTTCAGCGAGAAGCGCACCGGCCGGGCCAGCTTCGTCGCCTTCGGCATGACCAAGCGGGCGGGTGTTTCGGTCTCCAACGATCCCGGCATTGCCGGGCTGCTGCAGGCGAAAAGCGACGCCATCTGTTTCGTCGCCAAGAGCTGGGATTATCATGTCGCGGTAGCCCTCGGCTGCACCAACGAGGAAAACCTCGAAAGCATTGCCGAAAGCGTCAAGGCCGCCGTCGGCGCCGGCAAGGAAGCGATCGTCGATTGCGAGCACTTCTTCGACGGTTTCAAGGCCAATCCGGCCTACGCGCTCGCCTGCGCGAAAACCGCCTATGAGAGCGGCGCCCGCTGGGTGGTGCTCTGCGACACCAATGGCGGCACGCAGCCGCCGGAGGTGCGGGCGATCGTCGAGGCGGTGATCGCCGCCGGCGTTCCCGGCCAGTGTCTTGGCATTCACGCCCATAACGATACCGGCCAGGCGGTCGCCAATTCGCTGGCCGCGGTCGAAGCCGGCGTCCGGCAGATCCAGGGCACGCTGAACGGCATCGGCGAACGCTGCGGCAATGCCAATCTGGTGACGCTGATCCCGACCTTGGCGCTGAAGAGCGCTTATAACACCCGTTTCGAAACGGCGATCGACGAGGAGCGGCTGCTCAACCTCACCCGACTCTCGCATGCCTTCGACGAGCTGCTCAACCGCTCGCCCGACCACCAGATGCCCTATGTCGGCGCTTCCGCCTTCGCCACCAAGGCCGGCATCCACGCATCGGCGCTGCTGAAGGATCCAAAGACCTATGAACATGTGCCGCCGGAAAGCGTCGGCAACTTCCGCAAGGTCATGGTCTCCGACCAGGGCGGCAAGGCGAACTTCATCAATGCGCTGAAGCGGCGCGGTATCGAGGTCGCCAAGGACGATCCGAAGCTCGACCTGCTGATCTCGATCGTCAAGGAACGCGAATCCATCGGCTATGCCTATGAGGGAGCGGATGCGAGCTTCGAGCTTCTGGCGCGCCGCACGCTCGGCACGATCCCGGAATTCTTCACCATCGAAGGCTTCCGGGTGATGATCGAGCGCCGCTTCGACAGTCTTGGCCGCGTGAAGATCGTCTCGGAGGCGGTGGTCAAGATCACCATCGAGGGCCAGACGCTGATGTCGGTTGCCGATGCAGAAGGCCCGGTCAATGCGCTCGACCTGGCGCTGCGCAAGGATTTCGGCAAGTATCAGCACGAGATCGACGATCTGGTGCTCGCCGACTTCAAAGTGCGTATCCTCAATGGCGGCACGGAAGCGATCACCCGCGTGCTGATCGAATCCACCGACAGCGACGGTGTGCGCTGGTGGACGGTCGGCGTTTCGGAGAACATCATCGACGCCTCGTTCCAGGCGCTGATGGATTCCGTTATTTACAAGCTGATGAAGAACCGGCAACTGGCCGGCAAGATCGCGGCGGAATAATCTGTTCCGCCGGTTCGGCTAACCGCGGGCAAACGCCACAAGCGTCTCGCCCGTCATCCGATAGCGGATCCATTCCTTCTGCGGCTCCGCGCCAATCGCCTCGTAGACACGGATCGAGGGTTCGTTCCAGTCGAGCACGCTCCATTCGAAGCGGCCGCACCCCTTCTCCAGCGCGATCTGCGCCAGGCGCCGCAGCAGCGCCTTGCCGGCGCCCGAGCTGCGCGCATCCGGTGTTACATAGAGATCCTCCAGATAAAGACCGTTCTTCGCTTGCCAGGTCGAATAGCTGAAGAAATAAACCGCCATGCCGATGGCTTGACCCTCGCGTTCGCAGATCAGCGCATGCGTGACAGAACCGTCGCCGAAGATTGCCGCACGCGTGCTCTCCTCGGTCGCCTCGACCTCGTGGATCGCCTTTTCATAATCGGCCAATTCGCGGACAAATCGCAGGATCGTTGCCGCGTCTGAAGGCGTTGCCGGGCGTACGGTAAGGGTCATGTGAGAGGCTCCTGATCTGGCGCTTGGCGTTCCAGATGAAAGAACCTGCCGGGCCTGTCAACTGAATGCGCAGCTCACCAGCGGGTTTGCGAGTTTGTTCCCTCGATTGGTCCGCCTGTCGCCCAATCTGGAACAGGCTTCGGATTTTTGGAGGCCGATACCAGCCTTTGCCACTATCATCCGTTCATTCTTCCCCATCCGCTTCAAATCCTCTTAGCCTTTATTCAACGAAATGAATTGGCCTATTCACGGCGCTTAAGCTAGGCCGGATCAGAAGAAGAACAAAGATGGAAACGCCCGATGTCGACCGATGTATCCGTTCCGCTGGCCAAGAACGAAGACAGTCCGCGCGGTTTCGCCTTCGCGCTGACCGCCTATCTGCTCTGGGGCTTCCTGCCGATCTACATGAAGGCGGTGGCGCATATTCCGCCGGCCGAGGTGATCGCCCATCGCATCGTTTGGTCGCTGCCGCTGGCAGGCATTGTGCTGATCGTGCTCGGGCGCACCAATGATATAGCGACAGCGCTGCGCTCGCCGCGCATGCTGGCGATGGCAGCGCTCACCGCCTCGCTGATCACCGTCAACTGGGGCACCTATGTCTGGGCGATCGGCGCCGGCCATTCGCTCGATGCCGCCCTCGGCTATTTCATCAATCCGCTGTTCAGCATCTTTCTGGGCGCGGTGCTGCTGAAGGAGAAGCTGCAGCCGCTGCAGATCGCGGCGATCGCGCTTGCGGCCCTTGCCGTCGCCATTCTCGCATTCGATAGCGGCGGCATCCCGTGGGTGGCGCTGACGCTGGCGATCAGCTGGGGCTTCTATGCGCTGTTCCGCAAGACGCTGCCGCTCGGGCCGAACCAGGGCTTCTTCCTCGAAGTGCTGATCTTGAGCGGCCCTGCCCTCATTTATATCCTCTATCTCGAATTCGGCAGCGGCCAGGGCCATCTCTATCGCACCGGCCTTGCAGACACATCACTGCTGCTCGGCTGCGGCGTCATCACCGCCGTGCCGCTGATGATCTATGCCAACGGCGCCAAGCTCCTGAAGCTTTCGACGATCGGCATCATGCAGTATATCGCGCCGACGATGATCTTCCTGATCGCGGTCTTCGTCTTCCAAGAGCCGCTCGGCACGGCGCGCATGATCGCCTTCGCGCTGATCTGGGCGGGGCTGTTCCTCTATAGCTGGTCGATGCTGAAGGGAAGCCGCGGAAGGATGTAGCGCCGTTCTCTAATCGCGAGCCGGAGCGTTGGCTCAAAGCCAGGCTAGCAGCGCTGTGCGGACGAGAATCCCAGTCAATGCGCTCAAGACGGCAACCCCCGCCACCGAGCGGAGCGCCGGCACCGAAGCGACAAGAATGGAAAGGCCGGGAAGATCGAGAGGGTTTAGCAGAAATGCGGATCCGTGAATGATTTTCTCCGGTGGAAGGCTCAGTTCCTTGTGGGCGCTAAGCAACAGGGTGACCGCTGCGCTCGATCCTGCCAGGCACTTTGTGAGCAGGAAGAGGACATCCTGCTGCGAGGCGCCGAGCAGCTGAAGCAATGGCTGCGCAGCGCACGTGAAGGCGGAAAGTGCGCCTGTGCTTTCGGTAAGCCTTACCAGAGCCATTGAGATCACGAGCACCGGCAGGATCGCAGAAACGACGCCGATGGCATCTGCGCCACCGCGATTTATTGCCGCCAGCAGATCGCGCCTCGCCAGGTCGTGGTCATCCACCCTGTCGCAGGAACAGGGCTTTCCGGGCAAGGAACGGCGCCCAACGATCCAACAGGCGAGAGTGGACGCAACGAGCGCTCCGCAAACGCCGTTTATTATGATCAAGCCCGGATCGATACCGATACTTGCGAGCGGGAAACTGGCATTTGCCGGCGCCGCCGCAAGCACTGCCGCAAAGGCGGCGGCCATAAATTTCTCCGATGTTCTTTTGTGCGCCATCAGCGACAGGGCAGCAACCGGGGCAGCCGAACTTACGAGGCTGAGTTGGATGATCGCCAAGGCCCCAAAACCGTCCAGGCCGAAAAGTCTAAAGAGCGGGTTGGCCTTGCCGGCGATTGATCGCAGTGCGCTCATGCCCTCGAGATAGCGCATCAGCGAAAATGTCACGATCATCAGCGGCAGAAAGGTGAATATGGCGATGTCGACGGCACTTCGTCCGGCATCCAGGATGGCGGTGATCAGAATTGTCATGAGAACGACTGGTTTGATGGACGGTGAACGCGCGGCCGGCTTGATGGCGGAAGCGGGCTCCGGATTCGATCCGGAGCCACGCCGTTCAGACTCTATTCCGGTTTGAAATCTTCCTCGAAGAAGCGGGCAACCTCGGAATAGACCTGCACGCGGTTGCTCTCCATGAGGGCGAGATGCGTCGCCTCCCCGATTTCCACCCATCGCCTATAGGAGGCGCCGGTCAGTTGCTCGAAATAGGCCCGCGCCAGATCGAGCGGGACGTCGACGTCCCATTCGCCGTGCAACAGCAGCACCGGCGCGCGAATCTCGCTTGGTCGATAATAGGGAGCTCCAGCTCTCCAGTAGGTGCGGATGTCCTGGATCGGCCCGTTGGTGGCCCGGAGTTTGCCTTGCTCTCTGTCGGCCTGCGACGGCTCCTCCGAGAGGGTCAGTGCGGCCCAGAGGTCGAACCAGCCCTCAGGCACAAGATGTTCACGCGCATATTCGGGTGCGGTGCCCAGCCAACGCGCCAGGGCCGCATGGACGGGAACAAGCCTGTAGGAGCCGAGGGCGCCGCCCTGATCGATGGGGATGGCAACGTCACTGAGCCATTGCGGCGCGAGCAAGGCGAGCTTGACGAGCTTGTCGGAGTTGCGCGCAGCATATGCACCGGCCACGGTACCGCCCCACGACATTGCAAAGACGTTGACAGCCTTCAGGCCGCGAAGTCGAAGGACGAAATCGATAGCCGTCGCGAAGTCGGCGACGCCGGTGTCCGTGGCGACAAGCGGGGGGTTGAGATCGGGCGCCGCCTGCATCTCCGGCGGGCGGGTCGATTTTCCATAGCCCCGGACATCAACCGCAAAGACATCGAAGCCTCGATGAGCGAGGAAGTCGATGAAGGACATCCCGTTGAACGGAACGTCGTAAAGACTTCCTGACGAAAAGGTCGCCCCGTGCACCATCACGATCGTTTTAGCCGCGAGAAAGACTTTGTGATCCTTCCTTCGCTTATTGCGGAGATAGAGCTTGATGCCGTCGGTTCCGCTATCAACATAATGCTCGTCGAAGACGATCTCGCCGGCGTCAAAAGCTGAAGATGCGAGCTTGTTGTCAGACATAGGACCACCTGAATTTTTCGCCGTCGCGGGTGACATATCCAGCAGACGAACCGGGAAAGTGCGTGGAGAAGTACATGGCGTGATTATCGGCAGCGAGTTCGAGTACGCGCCGTCTGGACTGGGCAGCCTGATCCAAGAATTCGCAGAAGACCGTGTTGAGGTCGGGCCGTTCCACCTGGATCGGATGGTGCATGACATCGCCGGCGAAGATTGCCGCTTGATTGTCCGCCTTCAGCAGAACCGACATGTGGCCGATGCTGTGCCCAGGCGTCGGCAAGAAGGTAAAGTGTTTCAGGAAAGGATCGGCTGCACCGTCGATGAAATCGGCAAGCCCCGCCTCGATCACCGGCCGCACGCTATCCTCATAGACGCCGGCGCTGGGAATATTGACGTCGTTGTGGCTTGCAGTCGACGCATAATATTCCTGCTCGGCGCGCGGGAAGACGTAGCGTGCGTTTTTGAAAGTAGGGATCCATCTTCCGTCCTCAAGCACGGTATTCCAGCCGGAATGATCGACGTGGAGATGGGTATTTATGACGAAGTCGACGTCTTCGGGCTCGACACCTGCCTGGCGCAACCTGTCGAGAAACGGAATGGTCTGCTGATGGAAGGCGAGATTGCGCGGTCTTTCCTTATCGTTACCCGAGCCCGTGTCGATGAGGATGACGTGGTCGGCCGTCCTGACAAGCCAGCTATGGATGCTCACCACAAGGGCATCGCGGCCCTCTTCCATATCGACGGCGGAAAGACGTGGCTCGATCGCCTTGATCTCCTCGGATCCGGCAGTCGGGTAGAGAAATGAGGGCGGAACGTTGTGCAGATACTGCTCCTGCACCTTTCTGACCGTCACGCCGGCAATACGATATTCCTTTCCAAGATCGCTCATGGAACTTCCTTTCAAGTTGAACTGGAACCGGGACAGCGCTGTCTGATGGCTATGGACAGTAGGGAAAATTCGTGCAACGATCAAATCGATGAATGAAATTGTCTCCATCGATCATTTCAATTTGTGGTCTTTCGACCTCAACCTGCTCGTCGCCTTCGATGCGCTCATGAAGGAGCGGAGCGTGACGAAGGCGGCTGTCCGGCTGAAAATCCAGCAGCCTGCCATGAGCCACAATCTCGGCACTCTCCGGACCCTGCTTCAGGACGAGCTGTTCGTGCGTGTCGGCCAGGTTATGCAGCCGACCCATCGGGCGCTGCGCTTCGCCGAAGCCGTGGAGCAGATACTCAGTCGCACGCAGCTGGCAATCGTAACCCCTGCGACCTTCGAGCCGGGCGAGGCCGAGCAGATATTCCGCATCGGCTTTTCCAGCGAGCTTGAGGTGCTGCTCGTGCCGCGTCTCGCCGCTATGTTGAATGAGACGGCCCCCGGTATCAGAGTGCTTGCGCGAGCGGTCGACCCCGAGCTGGTCCATAAGCTTCTGGACGACAATGTCATCGACCTCGGCGTCGGCTGCTACGATGACGGCAACAACAGACATCGGCGAAGCCTACTGTTCGAGCAGTCGCTGATGTGTTGCTACAATCCGAAGCTTCTTGATATTCCCGAAACTTTGGACCGTGACGTCTATATCGGGCTGAAGCATGCCCTGGTTTCCCAGAAGGACGCCATCGAAGGTTGCATTGATGATGCGTTGAAGCGGATCAACGTGCGGCTCGACGTCTCTGTGGCAGCGCCGGAATTCCTCACCGTGCTGACCGCCGTCGTCGAAGCGCCCCTGATTGCAACTCTGCCGACCAGAATTGTGAAGCGGTATGCCGGTCTGTTCGGCTTGGCGGTGGCCGAAGTTCCCCTTGATCTAATGGTGAGCCCGATATCGATGGTCTGGTCGGCGGCAGGCGACAATGATCCCGCCAATCGATGGATGCGATCTCAGGTGACGCAGCTTGTTTCGGCCTATAGCTGAATTTGCCCGCGAAACGGCGGGCGCTCCGGGGGCTGCTACGCCACCTACATCTTCGAAATCACCTCATCCTCGCCGTCACGATCGGCGGCGAGCTGGGCTGCCTGGGCCATGATTGCCGGAATGATGCCGGAGATCTCGTCGACGACGAGCGGCTGCACCCGGTGGGCGGTGTGCAGGAAGCCTTCGTCGGTCATATGACGCATCAGTTCCATCATCGGATCCCAGAAACCGTTGATGTTGGCAAAGACCATCGGCTTTTCGTGACGACCGAGCTGTGCCCAGGTCATGATCTCGACGATCTCTTCCAGCGTGCCAATACCGCCGGGCAGCGCGACGAAAGCGTCGGAACGCTCGAACATCGTATGTTTGCGCGCATGCATGTCAGGGGTTACAATAAGTTCGTTGAGCTGACCGAGCGAGTGGCGAGTCGCTTCCATATCGATCAGGAATTCGGGAATGATACCTGTCACCTGACCGCCGCCTGAAAGCACCCCGCTTGCAACCGCGCCCATGATGCCTTTGGTGCCCCCGCCATAGACGAGGCGCAGGCCGTATTCGGCGATCTCTCTTCCGAGAGCACGCCCGGCCGCCATGTGGGAGGGATCGCGTCCCGGCCTGGAGCCGCAGTAAACGCAGATGGATCGAATCGATACAGATTGCTCGGTCATAGGGGGCAAACAACTATTCCATTTCAATGCAGTCAAGAAAATTGACTGAAAAGCAGCATGCCTAGCTTGCCTAATTGCTTTGAATGCTTGTGAAAAGCAACGGGAATCGCTAGCAATTTTCGTTACTACGGCAAATTGCCGCCTGGGGAGACATAATGATGAAGAACCGTGCCGGCTTGCTGGCCCTTGCAGTCCTCGTAATCGCAATCCTACTGATGGTGTTTTTCGTCATGCCGCGCATCGGCGGCGATGCAGCCAAGGTCGGCGACGCCATCAACCAGGCGAGCACGGAGCTCAAGAACACGGTTAACGAAGCGGCAAAGACATCGCGCTCGACCGTCGCGGACGCGGCTGCTGTCACCGACAAGGTGGGGCGCCTGTCGGCGGATGCCGGCCTGTCGCTCAGTGAACTCAAGGCGCTGTTTGCCGACGGCAAAGGCCCGGCCGACGATGTCTTCACCGCCGCCAAGACCAAGGCTGTCAAGGCGCTGACCGCTCTTGCCGATTTCGCAATCCCCGAGGGGCTCGATCCCGCGACCCAGACCATTGCGACCAAGGCTAAGGAAGGCGGCGCGAAGGCGCTCGCCATCGTCCAGACGCTGCCGGAGAACATTGCCGATGCGCTTGTCGCCATCGTCAAGGCCGAGGCGGCATTGACCGGCGCGCCCGAGCCCGCCCCTGCTGCAAACAACGCCGCGGCGATTGCCGGCCCGAAGCTTCCGGCCTTCGACGTGTTGCGCGTCGAGCCCGACGGCTCGACGGTGATTGCCGGCTCCGCCGAACCGAACGGCAAGCTCGAGGTGCTTGACGGCGAGAAGGTGGTGACGACGGCCGATGTCGGTGCGAGCGGCGATTTCGCTGCCGTTCTCGACGATCCGCTTTCGGCCGGCGACCACCAGCTCGTGCTCAAGTTCACCGGCAAGGACGGCAAGAGCACGCTTTCCGAGGAGGTCGCGACCATTTCCGTGCCGAAGGACGGCAATGGCGCCAATCTGCTCGCCATGGTCTCCAAACCCGGCGCGGCGAGCCGCATCATCACCGCGCCGAAGGCCGGAACCGAAGTCGCCGATGCCTCCAATCCGATAGCGCCGACTGCGGACCAGCCGGCGGCGGGTGAGACCGCGGCTGCGCCCGCAACCGGCGAGCTGGCGCTGCAGACGCCGAACCTCAGTAACGCCCCTTCCGATAATGCTGCGACGGCACCGGCCATTCCCGGCACCGCCGCACCCGACAAGACGAATGCACCCGATGTGATGGTCAATGCCGTCGAAATCGAAGGCGACAAGATCTTCATTGCCGGCACGACGCGCTCCAACGCCAAGGTCATCGGTTATGCCGACGACAGCCTCGTCGGCCAGGACACGGCCGGTTCCGACGGCCATTTCGTCATCGACGGCGTGGTGGCGCTTTCGGTCGGCGACCACAAGATCCGCGTCGATGTCGTCGATCCCGTCGGCAAGGTGATCGTGCGCGCAGCGGTGAATTTCAATCGCCCGGCCGGCGATCAAGTCAGGGTCGCCGCGCAAGCCGGTCCCGCCGACGCGGATGGCGCTTCCACGATGGTGCCGCTCGACGAGGGCGAGCTCGGCAAGCGCAAGGCCGAAGCCGGCAAGGCCTTCGGCCTGCTGAAGGGGCTGTTTGCCGACGGCAAGCTGCCCGGCGCCGAACAGCTTGCGGCAGCGCGCTCGGCAACGGAATTCGCGCTGCGCTCCGTCGCCGACTTCCGCCCGGCGGCCGATGCGCCGGACGCCTTCAAGCAAACATCCGGCTCCGCCTCGCAGGTCGCCGGCAATGCGCTGAAGCTGCTGCAGAGCCTGCCCGGGGATGCGAAGTCTGTCGGCGCAGCACTCGACAAGCTCGGCAGCCTGATCGCCGAGCTCACTGCGGCACCCCAGCCGACTGCACCCGCTGCCAACGAGGTCGGGAGCAATCAGCCGAAGACGATCGAGCAGGCGCCGCTGACGGCAAACAATGCGGCGGTCATCATTCGCCGCGGCGACACGCTGTGGCAGATCTCGCGCCGCACCTATGGCCTCGGCGTTCGTTACACGACGATCTACATCGCCAACGAGGACAAGATCGTCGACCCCGATCGCATCCGTCCCGGCCAGATCTTCGGGCTGCCGAAGGATGCGTTGCCGAATGCCGAAGAGCTGCACCGCAAGCGGCTCTCCAAGCAGCACCTCTAACATCAAACCGAGGCGGTCAAGCCGGGCGGGATAACCGCCCGGCTTGGCTTTTCCAGAACCCCGCACTTGTTGTATTCGTCCGGCCGGCACCCTATCTGGCGATGACGACTCAGGATCGCGGGAAACGCTTTCAGGCACGTCCCACGGCCCGCGCTTTGCCGGGCATCGAAGCGCCGCGACCGCGGCAAGTCCCATCCGGACTGGAGACAGGCATGGCAAACAGCAAGACAGTCTCGGAATCCAACCTGCTGCGCACACTTCTCAACCTCTGGCCCTATATGTGGCCGGCCGGCCGCACCGACCTGAAGATGCGCGTCGTCTGGGCCTCGGTCTTCCTGCTGATCTCCAAGTTCGTGCTGCTGCTCGTCCCCTATTTCTTCAAGTGGTCGACTGATGCTTTGAACGGCAGGATGGATCTTGCCGGCACCGTGCCGCCGCTGCTTGCCGGCGCCATCGCGCTTGTCATCGCCTATAACGTCACCCGGCTGATCCAGCTCGGTCTAAACCAGCTGCGCGATGCGCTGTTTGCCAGCGTCGGACAGCATGCGGTGCGCCAGCTCGCCTACAGGACCTTCGTACACATGCACGAGCTGTCGCTGCGTTTCCATCTGGAGCGCAAGACCGGCGGCCTCTCGCGCATCATCGAGCGCGGCACCAAGGGCATCGAAACGATCGTGCGCTTCACGATCCTCAATTCGGTGCCAACCGTCATCGAATTCCTGCTGACGGCGGCGATCTTCTGGTGGGGCTACGGCTTCTCCTATCTCGCCGTCACCGCCTTTACGGTCTGGGCCTATATCTGGTTTACGATCCGCGCCTCCGACTGGCGCATAGCCATCCGCCGCTCGATGAACGACAGCGATACCGACGCCAACACCAAGGCGATCGACTCGCTGCTCAATTTCGAGACCGTCAAATATTTCGGCAACGAAGAGATGGAGGCAAAACGCTTCGACAAATCGATGGAGCGCTACGAGAAGGCGGCGACCGATGTCTGGACCTCGCTCGGCTGGCTGAACTTCGGCCAGGGCGTCATCTTCGGCATCGGCACGACGATCATGCTGGTGCTGTCGGCGCTGGCCGTGCAGCGCGGCGAGCAGACGGTCGGCGATTTCGTCTTCGTCAACTCGATGCTGCTGCAGCTTTCCGCGCCGCTCAACTTCATCGGCTTCGTCTACCGCGAAATCCGCCAGGGCCTGACCGACATCGAGCAGATGTTCGATCTCCTGGAGGTCAAAGCCGAGGTGAAGGACGCGACTGACGCGACCGAGCTTCGGATCGGCCAGGGCGCGATCGCCTTCAAGGACGTGCAGTTCGCCTACGATCCGGCCCGTCCGATCCTGAAGGGCATTTCCTTCGAGGTGCCGGCCGGCAAGACGGTTGCGGTCGTCGGCCCGTCGGGCGCCGGCAAATCGACGCTGTCGCGCCTGCTCTATCGCTTCTACGATATCCAGAGCGGCACGATCACCGTCGACGGCCAGGATATCCGCAGGGTGACGCAGAAGAGCCTGCGCTCTCATATCGGCATGGTGCCGCAGGATACCGTGCTCTTCAACGACACGGTCGCCTACAACATTCGCTACGGCCGCACGTCGGCCAGCGACGGCGAAGTCTTTGCAGCGGCCGAGGTGGCGCAGATCGCGCATTTCATCGAGGCGCTGCCCGAGGGGTTCGAAACCAAGGTCGGCGAACGCGGGCTGAAGCTTTCGGGCGGCGAGAAGCAGCGGGTGGCGATCGCCCGCACCATCCTGAAGGCGCCGCCGATCCTGATCCTCGACGAGGCGACGTCGGCGCTCGACACGACGACGGAACGGGAAATCCAGACGGCGCTCGACATGGTGTCGAAAAACCGCACGACGCTGGTCATTGCCCACCGGCTGTCGACCGTCATCGGCGCCGACGAGATCATCGTCTTGAAAAGTGGCGAGATCGCCGAGCGCGGGACGCATGCCGCCCTGCTCGAACAGAACGGCCTCTATGCCTCGATGTGGAACCGCCAGCGCGAGGCGACACAGGCGGAGGAACATCTGAAGCAGGTGCGCGAAAGCGACGATCTCGGCGTGATCACGCGGCTTGCTCCGGCCAGTTGAACCACGAGAAAGCGGAACGGGAGAACGGCGCCGGCAGGCTTTTGTTGTTCAGAACCCCGGCGTCGGAACCAGTGCCGGGGCCACAGCATTGCCCCGGAGACTGTTTTTCGCTAACCAGCAAAAAACGACAACGCAAGGAGACCGGCAGCATGAGCCTGTTCAACACGGTTCGCAACACGATCGTCCCCGTGCATAAGGAGGGTTATCCCTTCGTTGCCGCCTTCTTCGTCGCGTCGCTGGTCCTGGGCTGGATCTTCAAGCCACTCTTCTGGATCGGCATGATTTTCACGCTGTGGTGCGCCTATTTCTTCCGTGATCCCGAACGCGTAACCCCGCAGGACGACGATCTGGTGATCTCTCCCGCCGACGGCAAGGTCTCGGCGATCCAGATGGTGACCCCGCCGGCCGAGCTGAACCTCGGCTCCGAGCCGATGCTGCGCATCTCGGTCTTCATGAATGTTTTCAACTGCCATGTGAACCGGGCGCCGATGCGCGGGCGCGTCGTCAGCATCAACTACCGCTCCGGCAGCTTCGTCAATGCCGAGCTCGACAAGGCGAGCGAGGACAATGAACGCAACGGGCTGGTGATCGAAACCCGCCACGGCCAGATCGGCGTCGTGCAGATCGCCGGCCTCGTGGCGCGGCGCATCCTCTGCTGGGCAAACCCCAACGAGCCGGTCGATGCCGGCGAGCGCTTCGGACTGATCCGTTTCGGCTCGCGGCTCGACGTGTTCCTGCCGGCCGGTGCGGCACCGCGTGTCTCGCTCGGCCAGACGGCGGTTGCCGGGGAAACGGTTATCGCCGAATTCGCCTCCGCCAAAGGCCCTGTCATCAGCCGCCGCAGCTAGGAAGATTGGAACGCGATATGGAAACGCCTTTTCCGCCCTTCGAGCCCAATGGGCCGGATGATTCCGCCCGCGGCCCGAGGCTGCGCGAAATCCCGCTGCGTCTCGTCTTTCCGAACCTCATCACCATTCTGGCGATCTGCGCCGGGCTGACCGGCATCCGGCTGGCTTTCGAGAACCGTTACGAACTCGCCGTCTCGATGGTGCTGCTCGCCGCCTTCCTCGACGGCATCGACGGGCGCGTGGCCCGGCTGATGAAGGCGACCTCGAAGTTCGGGGCGCAGATGGATTCGCTTGCCGACATCGTCAATTTCGGCGTCGCACCCGCCCTCGTCGTCTATGTCTTCGCGCTCGACCAGGCCCGCTCGCTCGGCTGGATCGCCGCCCTGATCTATGCGATCGCCGCCGGGCTTCGTCTTGCCCGCTTCAACGTCATGGCCGAACGCGACAACAAGGCGAGCTGGCAATCGGAATATTTCGTCGGCGTGCCGGCGCCGGCCGGCGCCATGCTGGTGCTGCTGCCGGTCTATCTCGGCTTCCTCGGGCTGGTGACGGATCGCACGTTTGCCTACCTCTCGTCGATCTACACCGTCGCCATCGCCTTCCTGCTGATCAGCCGGCTGCCGGTCTGGTCCGGCAAATCGGAAGGCAACCGCCTGCGGCGCGATCTCGTGCTGCCGATGATGCTCGGCGTCGTGCTCTATGTGGCTCTGCTGATGAGCTACACATGGGAGGTGATGGTTTTCACCGTTGCCGCCTACCTCGTTTCGCTTCCCTTCGGCGCGCGGAGATGGCGGCGCAAATACGGGACGCTGACGATCGAGGAACCCGGCGTCGGCGACGACGACATCGGCCGGCACATCTGATCTTCGAGCATTTCCCGATTTTTTGCGAACGACGGAAATGCTTCTCGCCCTCATCGCGACGGGTCCCCGGGAAAGTCTGTGCTTGACCGGGGAAGCTGTTTCGCGCGCTTTCCCCAGAAAACTGCCTTCGCACTTTTCCTGGAACCGCTCCCTTCAGTAAGTATTAACCAACGTAGGCTTCAGTTAAGCCTCGCGATTTATGGTGCGCGTTCACAAATCCTGATAAGCCGCGTCCCCATTTCGTCGCTATTCGTGATGAAACTTCAAAAAACAAAATACCCAGGGAAGATCCAGGTAAGGAGAGTATCGTGACTTCGAAGAAGAGCAGTGCCGGTGAACAGCAGACCGCCAAGCCTGACCTCGCCGCCAACTATCGCCCGGTCGGCCTCAAGGCCGTTGTCGCAGCATCGCTGATGGCGAAGAACAAGCCAGGCAGCGTCAAGAAATCCGCCTAAAGTGCTGCGCTTCCAACCGGAAAGGACAGGGCGCCGAGTGAAAATGGCGCATACCGTTTTCAGAAGAAACTGAGCTGGCCGTCGTCAGGCCTTTGCTTCTCGGGCGCCTTCAGCGGCTTTTCGACGACGACAGGTTCCTGCAAGTCCGGCCCCATATTCGCGACCTTGTTGACCCTGTCGGAGACCGGGATGGCCTCGAAGAAATCGTCCTGGACGGGCCGCATCAGGTCGACCACCTCGCGCGGCTCCTGCGTCTTGCAATCGAGCCAGCGCGAAAAATCCTCAGGCTTGATGACGACAGGCATACGATCGTGGATTGCCGATATGCCTGCATTGGCCGACGTCGTCAGAATCGCGCCGGTATCGACTTCGGAGCCATCGGCCGAGGACCATGCCTCCATCAGCCCGGCAAAGGCGACGACTCCGCCCCGGCGCGGCCGGATCCAATAGGCCTGCGGCCGCTCGCCGCTTTCCTTGGACGGGCGATGCCATTCGTAGAAGCCGGAGGCTGGAATGAGCACACGGCGGTGGCGCATGGCCGCGCGGAAGGAGGCCTTGCCGATCGCGGTTTCGGAGCGGGCATTGATCAGCAGCGGGAAGTCCTGGGGATTTTTGACCCAGCCGGGCGTCAGGCCCCAGCGCACGAGCACGGCACGCCGGTCGGGCAAATTGCTGCCCTGCTCCCTGCCCTCGCCCGACATGACGACGAGGATCGGCTGCGTCGGCGCGATATTGTAGCGCGCCGGAAAATCGTCGAGATCAAGACCGGAGAAGAAATCGCGCAGGTCGGCGCTGGAGATTGTCAGGGCGAAACGTCCACACATCGGTCTGTCTTTGCACCCGGCTCGTGCCCGGTCAAGGCGCCCAGCCTATCGGCCTGAAAGCGGAATGATTTTCGGAAGGAGCGATGCGACGATTGCTGCCCGCTTTGCGCGATATGCTTAGCCTCTCGGCCCAAAGAGAATGAGGCTCGTGCCGGCAAGGCAGATCAGCGCTCCGCCGATATCATAGCGATCGGGCACACGGGCTTCGATCAGCCAGAGCCAAGCCAGCGAAGCCGCGATGTAGATGCCGCCGTAGGCTGCGAAGGTGCGGCCGGCGGCTTCGCTCGGCACCAGCGTCAGAAGCCAGGCGAAGAGCGCCAGCGAGACCATGCCCGGCGCCAGCCACCAGAGGGGCTTTTCGAGCTTCAGCCATGCCCAGAAGGTAAAGCAGCCGGCGATCTCGAAGACGGCGGCAAAGGCATAGATGATGTAGGTCACGGAAGCACCTTTCGAGCCCTTCGCATTTCTTCAGCGATATTCATCCGATAGGATGGGCCGTCACAGCAAGAGCACCCTCATGATCTCCACCGCTAAAGCCGCCTCCTCCGCCATTCTGGAACGCGATGGACGTTTCCTTCTGGTGTTACGGCGTAATCCGCCTTCCGCCGACATGTATGCTTTTCCCGGCGGGCGCGGCGAACCGGGCGAAACGCCGGAGCAAACGGCACTGCGGGAATTCCGTGAGGAAACCGGCATTTCGGCGCGCAATCCGCGGCTGTTTTCGACCTATGACCTGAAGACGCACGCGGCCGATGGCAGCGTCAGCAGCCATTTCTTCCTTTCGGTCTTTCGGGTCGAGGCTGACAGCGACGCGGTGGCGGAAGCCGCCGACGATGCGGCGGCGCTGGGCTGGTACACGGTGGACGAAATCCGGCTTCTGCCCGTGCCGCAGAGCGTACTCGAATGCGCAGAGCGGTTAGAACAGGACGATTCGGCCCGATCGGCCTCAAATCCTTTCCTGGATTAAAGAGTGAGAGCGTGATGTCGTTCGAAAACCGTTCGGCATCACGCTCTGGCGGCCAGCGAATAGAAGTGGAAATTTTCGGGCGCGCCTTGTTGCCGTCATGCTCAGCGTATCAACTGTCGGCATGATTCCCGTTCGACGCGTTTTCCTGCCCCTGCCTATCCTGGCCCTGCTCGCGCTCGCCGGCCCCGCCTTGGCGCAGGGGGGCAAGAATACGCCGCCTTCGCAGGAGGAGATTACACCGCCGCCGGCCGTGATCGTGCCCTATGACGACAAGCTGGCGCGGCTCGCCGAGGTGTTGGGTTCGGTGCATTATCTCAGAACGCTGTGCAAGGCGGCAGGCGGCGACGAATGGCGAAACGGCATGCAGCAGTTGCTCGATTCGGAGACCGGGGGCGAGCAGCAGCGCAGGGAAAGGCTTACGGCGGCCTTCAACCGAGGCTACCGCGCCTTTGCCTCCGTCTATACGGATTGCACCGCGGCTGCCATCGTGGCAGAAGAGCGCTACCGTAACGAAGGTGCAACACTCGCCACAGAAATTACCTCGCGTTTTGGAAATTGACGTTTAATTAACCTGTTTTCGCATGCGGACGTGTCGTTTTGGGAAAAGGCTGTTAGTGTTGTTAACAGTGCGGTAAGACATGAGAAGTTCTGAGGAAAAGACAATGGAAGCAAGCCTCAACGAGATCGACGATATGATCGTCCATGAAAAGATGCAGGCGGCTCTGGAATACCAGAACGAGGCTTGGGCCGACGGTATGGCCGACGGAATCGAGACTGAGATCATCGCTGATGCCGCTATTGCGCATGCGCTGAGAGAGACGATCAGATTGCACGGGGAAAGCAGCGCCGAAGCCCTGCTTGATTCGCTGCGTGAGCGTATGCTTGCCGGCGAATTTTCCGCCAACCGCACCCTGCAATAATCGATATCAGAGAGTTTGATGCGCACCGGTAAAGAGAAAGTTTCGCGAATTCCGCTCGCGCCGGTGCTGCTTGCATTCAGCCTCGCCGCCGGCAATATTTCCCTCGCGCCGGCAGCCTACGCGCTTTCCGAACTGCACAAGATCCCCGGCCAGGCGGCCAATGACGCCCCGGCCGCGCCGGGAAGCGCTCCGGGACAGAGCCAGCCGCAGAGCGGAACCACTCCCGGCGTTCCCATGGCCGATCCGCTGGTCAAAAGCCAGAACAATCAGGGTGTCGACAAGACGCCGAGCGCTCAGGATACATCCAAGCCCGTCGAAGTGATCTACGACATCAGCAAGGTGCCAGAGCCGGTTCGCAAGATGCGTGAGCAGATCGTCGAGGCGGCCGCCTCCGGCGATCTTGAACGGCTGCGGCCGCTGATGGGTACCGGCACCGAGCAGACGCAGGTCACTGTGGGCGAGCCGACCGACGATCCGATCGGCACGCTGAAGGATCTTTCCGGCGATCCCGACGGAGACGAAATCCTCGCCATCATGCTCGACATCATCTCGACCGGCTTCGTGCATGTCGGCCAGGGCACGCCCGATGAAATGTATGTCTGGCCCTATTTTGCCGAGAAGGATCTGAAGTCGCTGACGCCGCCGGAGCGCGTCGAGCTGCTGCGCATCGTCACTGCCGGCGATCTTTCCGATATGCAGGAATTCGGCGGATATAATTTCTACCGCCTCGGCATTAAGCCTGACGGAAAATGGAAATTCTTCACCGCCGGCGATTGACGCGCTTCTGTCTGCGCTTGGCTTCTCGCATGGCGCTTGCGATCCACCTCACGAAGACATACCTCTGAGCGATAACCAACGCGACAGGTTCCGCCATGCCAGCCGTATTCCTGAAAAACCGCTCCTTGCTCGTTGTCAGCGGCGCGGAAGCCCAATCCTTCCTGCAGAACCTGATCACCACCGATATCGCCGCGCTTGTGCCCGACGAAGCCCGCCCTGGGGCGCTGCTGACGCCACAGGGCAAGATCCTGTTTGATTTCATGATCTGGCAGGACGGCGACGGCTACACGATCGAAACGGACACCGACCAGCGCGATGGCCTGCTGAAGCGGCTGACGATGTACAAGCTGCGCGCCGCCGTGACGCTGGCGCCGCGCGCCGAGCAAGGTGTCACCGTTTCCTGGGGCGAGGATGCTGACGAGATCGGGAATGACCAGGGCGCCTGGGGCAGCCAAGGCGCCCGGGGCAGCCAGGGCGCCCGGGACAGTCGTTTCGCCAAGGCTGGCGTCATGCTCACGCGCCGGGCGGGAAAACACGGTGATGACGCGCAAGCGCTCTACGACGCGCTGCGGATCCGCCTCGGCATCGTCACCTCGGGATCGGACTTCGCCCTGCAGGACGCCTTCCCGCATGACGTGCTGATGGATTTCAACGGCGGCCTCTCCTTCCGGAAAGGCTGCTATGTCGGTCAGGAGGTCGTCTCGCGCATGCAGCACCGCGGTACTGCGCGCCGGCGCGTCGTGACCGTTTCCGCCATCACAGCCCTGCCGGCAACCGGAACGGAGATTACCGCCGCCGGAAAGCCTGTGGGCACACTCGGTTCGGTCGAAGGCGACCATGGACTTGCGATCGTGCGTATCGACCGCGCCGGCGCCGCGATGGCGGAAGGCACGCCGCTGCTCGCCGGCGAAACACCCGTTTCCCTCGTCCTGCCGGAATGGTCCGGCCTTGCCTTTCCCGCCAGTGCCGACGAGGCCAGCGCGTGACAGCGGCGAAAGCTCCGCGTGCCTGGCAACGCATGCTGTCCGGGCGTAGGCTCGACCTGCTCGACCCCTCGCCGCTCGACGTCGAACTCGCCGACATCGCCCATGGGCTGGCGCGCGTCGCCCGCTGGAACGGCCAGACGTCAGGCGATCATGCTTTTTCGGTGGCGCAGCACAGTCTCGTCGTCGAAGATATTTTCCGCCGCTTCAACGATGCCCGGCCGCAGGAGTGTCTGATGGCCCTGCTGCATGATGCCCCCGAATATGTGATCGGCGATATGATCTCGCCGTTCAAATCGGTGGTCGGCGGCGGCTACAAGACGGTGGAAACGCGGCTGGAGGCCGCCGTGCACCTGCGCTTCGGCCTGCCGCCGCATCCCTCGCGCGACCTCAAGGAGCGAATCAAGAAGGCCGATACGATCGCCGCTTATTTCGAGGCGACGGTTCTGGCCGGCTTTACGCCCGCCGAGGCGCAGAAATTCTTCGGCCAGCCGCGCGGCATCAGCAGGGAAATGCTGATGATGGAACCGCTGCCGGCGGTCGAAGCGCAGCGGCTGTTCTGCGAGCGCTTCGCGGCAATCGAAGCCGAGCGGGAGATGGTGTCGTGAGCTTCATCATCGTCTCGCCGCTGTCGCGCATCGCGGAGATGGCCGTGCGCCATAAGGCGCGCGACATGATCAGCCTGATCGCCAAGGAACAGGCTTTTCACCGACCGGGCGTGATCGCGGCCGATCGTCATCTGACACTTGCGATGAACGACATCGCCTTCAAGGGGACCGGCGGTCTCGTGGCGCCCGACGAGACGCATGTCCGCGGGCTTATCGACTTTGCCGCATCGTGGCGGCAGGAGACGCCGCTGCTCATCCATTGCTGGATGGGGGTGTCGCGATCGCCGGCGGCAGCCCTGATCGCAGCCCTTTCGCTTGCACCGGAGCAGAGCGAGGAAGGCCTTGCCCGCCGGCTGCGAACCGCCTCGCCTTTCGCCACTCCGAATGCCCGGCTGATCGAGATCGGCGACACCCTGCTGAATCGCGGCGGCCGGCTGGTTTCGGCGGTTCGGGCAATCGGACGCGGCGCGGATGCCGACGGCAACGCGCCCTTCGTGTTGACGATCCGCGACAGCGCCTGCGGTTGACGCTGCCCTCAGCCGCTCCATCTAGGCCCCGACAAAGCACAACGACAGGGCCAGATCATGGAACAACAGGCAGCCGATGTCCTTCTCGCCACGCAAACGGCGCTCAGCCAGGCGAGCGCGCTGGCGGTGCAATATTCCTTCTCCGTCCTCGGGGCGGTGATCCTGCTCGTTCTCGGCTGGACGCTTGCCGGTTTTGCCAGCCGCTGGGCCTATGAAGGCCTGTCGCGTGTCCATGGCATAGACGAGACGCTGGCGCGATTCTTCACCAATGTGTTGCGCTACGTGCTGCTCATCCTGGTGTTCATCACCGTGCTCGGCCAATTCGGCGTTCAGACCGCTTCGATCATCGCAGCGCTCGGCGCAGCCGGCCTCGCAATCGGACTGGCCCTGCAAGGGACGCTGCAGAATATCGCCGCCGGCATCATGCTCTTGATCCTCAGGCCGTTCCGCGTCGGCGAATATATCGAGACCAGCAGCGTCGCCGGCACGGTGCGTGAAATCGGATTGTTTGCAACCGAACTCAGGACCACCGACGGGCTTTATCGGCTGGCGCCGAATTCGACGCTCTGGAATACGCCGATCACCAATTTCAGCCGCGAGGCCACCCGGCAGAACGAATTGAAGATCAAGGTCGCCGATGAGGATGACCTCGATCAGGCGATGGAAAGATTGATGGGCCTTGCCAAAGCCGATTCGCGGGTGCTGACGTCACCGGCACCAAGCGTCTTCATCGACAGCCTCGGTGACAACGCGATCGCCGTGACGCTACGCTACTGGGCAAAGACCGGTGACTGGTGGGTCGTCAGCCGTGACATGGTCAAGCGGGTAAAACTCGCCTTCGACGAGAAGGCAAACGACAAACCGGCTGTGGTAGCGAATGTATCGGACACCGCGCCGGCAAAAACATCCAACGGCCGGGCGACGGCCAAAAAGCCGGCGCCGACGCGGCAATAAGACATGCAGAATTTTATGCCCAATCGGTTCCGCCCGAGGAACTATGCCAGCCGGTTATTGGATGACGCCGCAAGACAGCCTTTCCCCGGCATCACCGGAAGGCTGGCTGCGATAATCATCCGAATTGGCGTGCACCATCAATGCGCGGCCGCGAATGCCGTCGGTCTTGCCGTCGAGCGTGACCATGCTGTCGAAGACCTGCGCCCGGAGCATCCCGTCCTGTCCGACATATTGATTGGGCAGATCACCGGCGTGCGGACCCTTGGCGGCAAGAATGCCGTGCTCGGCCTTGCCGGGGTTGAAGTGGCCGCCGGCCGATTCGTGGTGGGTTGCCGCGTCGCAACGGCCGGTCTCATGAACATGGAAGGCCACCCATTTGTTCGCCGGCAGTCCCGATATCTCGACTTCGATCAGGACACCGCCGTTGGCGGCAGCCGTCAGTTGCGCGCGGCCGTCTTCCTTGCCGTCCTTGCCGACGAAATTGGCGATCGCCGTCTGCTTGTCCTGAGCGCCCGCCGGCAATGCAACGGCAAGCAGGCTCAGGGCGGCGATGGTGCACATGGCTTTCATGGAGATCTCCTTCCGTCCGGTTGTCCTTCTGAACGTGTCAGCGCGGAAGGTGTTCCTGATCGAGGGACCTCAGACAAGCAAAAGCCGGCCAAACGGCCGGCTTGCAGATCGCCCGGTTCGGGAGTGGATCAGGCGACGGCGTTGAAGTCGAACTGGCCGTAGGTATTGCGGTAGAGAACGTCCGACTGATCACCCGAGGTCGGTGCGGTCTGCTGCAAAGGATAGGGAACGGCGATATTGCTTGCGGTGCCGCTGTCACGCGTGTCCATCATCAGCGCAATCAGGCTGCCGGAAAATCTCGGCTGAGTCTCATTGGTCCTGTCGTCTTCCAGGAGTTCCTTGATGATGCCGGGCTTCTCATCGGCGGCGCGTTCGCCGCGGCTGAGGACGCCGTCGCCATTCGAATCAAGCCGGGAAAGCGTCGCCAGATAAGCATATGAAGTATCGGAAACGGATGTGGTGCTGGTCATACAAACCTCCATTCACCGCCTTTTGCCGGTGGTGTTTGTACGCAATACGAAGGTGGAAAATCACTGTTGACTCGCTGGTTAAACTGATTTGCGCAGTGCGTCAATAAGTTGTTAACTTCTTATTAACGATGATTGACAGCAGTTAACCGAATGCGGTGAAGCCAGCCTTCCGCCCGGGTCGAATGAAGGGGTCTCGCGGTATTTCAGCGATTTTTCACATATAAAACAAAAGTCTAACGACGTGCCGCCGCTGCTGCACTGCAACCGAATATTAATCCGACCCATCCAGAATGAGCGTCACGAGACACCACCCAGGCGTTCAGCCTATAAAAAATCAATTCAATGTTCATTTTGGAAAGGCTTTGCGACACCATGAGGTACGTCAATCAAGAAGAGACCCCCAATGCTGTCGCAGCCGTCCTGCCAGAAGCATCTCCATGAAAGCTGAAGCGCTCTTCTGGCAGCAGTGCAGCCAGGCCGTCACGGCCGATGGATCGGTCGATGCGCAGCGTCTGATGGAGCTTGTGATCGCGACCTATCGCGTCCATGAAAGTGACTATGACGAAATCGAAAGAAGCGCGGAAACGCTGCTTCAGGAAAACCATGCGCTAAGAGGCAATATATCCGCCCTCAGCCAGGCGTTCGACGGACAACAGAGACTCTTCGAAATCATTCTCAACAATTTACCGCTCGGTCTCAGCGTCTTCGATGCCGACCAGCGGCTGACGCTTTCCAACATTCGCTTCGCTCAACTCTTCGGCCTGACGCAGGACGATGTCACCGTCGGCGCGACCATCGCCGATCTCATCGCCAAAATGCGCGGTGCGGAGGGCGCCGGCGCCAAGCCCGACCGGCGGATCGGCCGACATTCCCCCGCGATCGCAGCAAGCGGCAGTATCCGTCGACGCGAGTGGCTGATGGACGACGGCCGCACCATCCAGAGCATGGTGACCATCCTTGCTGACGGCAGCAGCATCGCCATGCATGCCGATATTACCGAGGATCGAAAGGCGGCCGAGCGTATCACCTATCTCGCCCACCACGACCCGTTGACCGGCCTTCCGAACCGCATCCATTTCCGCGAGCAGGTCGATGCGGCGCTCATCGAGCGCAAGCCGGACGGACAGATCGCCCTCGTTCACCTCAATCTCGACCGGTTCAAATCGATCAACAATACGATGGGCGTGTCGGTCGGCGACAAGATCCTGCAGCAGGTCGCCGAGCGTATCCGAGCCTCGGCCGGTTCAAAGAACGTCCTGGCGCGCCTCGGCTCGGATGAATTCGCTATCCTGCAGACAGCCAGACAGCAGCCGTGGAACGTGACTGCCCTTGCCGAGCAGATCCGCGACGAGCTTTCCGAGCCATTTTTCCACGGCGAGAAACAAGTGGAGCTCAGCGTCTCCATGGGGATCGCAATTGCCCCTGGTGATGGCGAGGAAACCGATATCCTGCTGAAACATGCCGGCGTGGCGTTGTCGCATGCGAAGGCCGACGGACGCAAACGCGAGCGTTTCTTCGACAGTGAGATGGAAGCGCAGATGCAACTGCGCCATGCGCTCGAGGCAGATCTCAGAGCCGCCGTTGCGACCGACGAATTCGAGCTGCATTACCAGCCGCTCTACGACCTCTCGCAACGGCGCATCTGCGGCTTCGAGGCTCTCATCCGCTGGAACCATCCGGTCCGCGGCCGTGTTGCGCCGATGGATTTCATTCCGCTCGCTGAAGAAGTCGGCCTCATCGTCGATATCGGCCGGTGGGTTCTACGCCAAGCCTGCAGCGATGCGGCGCAATGGCCGGAAGACATCAAGGTCGCAGTCAACGTTTCTGCAATCCAATTCAGCGGCAGCGACCTGACCAAGGACGTCGGCGAAGCGCTTGCCGCCGCCTCGTTATCGCCGTCGCGGCTCGAACTCGAAATCACCGAGAGCGTGCTGATGGAGAATCTCGACGAGGTGCTGCCGATCCTGCATGCGCTGAAGGAGCGCGGCATCCGCATTTCGATGGACGATTTCGGCACCGGCTATTCCTCGCTGAGCTATCTCTCCAGCTTTCCCTTCGACAAGATCAAGATCGACAAGTCCTTCGTCAGCGACATCGCCGGCAACAAGGAAGCGCATGCGCTCATGCACGCAATCATCCTGCTCGGCGATGCACTCGGCATGCGCGTCACCGTCGAGGGCGTCGAGACGGCCGCGCAGCTGACGCTGCTCGAATGCGAGGAATGCGACGAGATCCAGGGCTACCATATCAGTCCACCGAGACCGGCGCGCGACGTGCCCCACCTTCTCTCCCTGTCACCGAGAACGGCTGCGTGATGCGTCTTTCCTGAAACCGGGTGCTGACATCCGCGCGATTGCGACTCGCACGGCAAGCCGCTAGAAAATCGGCGGCGATTGCGGCGGCCTTCCTATCGCATGCTTGGCGGCGTTGGCTTGCAGCCGATGCTTTATCTTCCTCATGACAGGGTGGCGCGATGTTCGAGGCTGAAGCCTTCTCCCCTCACGAAACGCTGGCGGCGGCCCTGATTGCGCATGCGGCCGATGGCGACGATGGCTCGCATGATCTTGCCCATATCTTCCGCGTCTTCCGCAACGCCATGCGCATCCATGCTGGAGAAGGCGGCGACGGGCGGGTTCTCGCCGCTTCCGTGCTGCTGCACGACTGCGTCGCCGTCGAGAAGAATTCGCCGCTGCGGGCAAAAGCATCGGCCTTAGCGGCGGAAAAGGCATCGGCGATCCTGGCAGAGCTCGGGTGGTCCAAGGCGGATATCGACGCCGCGGCTCACGCCATTACCGCGCATAGTTTCTCGGCCGGGGTGGCGCCGCAGACGCTGGAGGCAAAGATCCTGCAGGATGCCGACCGGCTGGACGCAATCGGCATGGTCGGCGCCGCCCGCTGTTTCTATATCGCCGGACGACTGGGATCAGGACTATACGATCCGTTCGACCCGACGGCGGAGCATCGCCCGCTCGACGATAAGCGTTATGCCATTGATCATTTCCAGACGAAGCTGTTCAAGCTGGCGGAAGGGTTCCAGACCGAGACCGGCCGCAGGCTGGCGGCCGCGCGTGACAAAAGCCTGCGCGATTTCCTCTCGGCATTCATGAATGAAATCTAGCGCTGTCGCGCAAAACTGTGCCGCGGCTTTGCGATAACGGCAGGCGTAAAACAAGAAGCTAAAGTGCGTCGCATGAATCAAGTTTGACGCGCTCTAGAGCACGAGATCCAGGAGAACGGCATGCATATCAGCGACCTCTTCATCTACCCGCTCAAGAGTGCCCGCGGCATTGCGCTGCCCGCCGCCGATATCGATGCCCAAGGACTGTCCGGCGACCGGCGGGCGATGATCACCGATCCCGAGGGCCACTTCATCACCCAGCGCGAATTGCCGGATCTCGCACGCATCGCGCTGCGGCCGGAACCCGGCGCCTTTCGGCTGCTGATGGAGGGAAAGCCTGAACTATCGGTGCCGCCGCCTCGGCCTGAAACCCGCACGGATGTGACCGTGTGGAAATCGACCGTCAGCGCCGCCGTCGCCGATCCCGACAGCAATCGCCGGCTTTCCGAATGGCTTGGCCGTGAGGTGCGGCTGGTCTTCTTCGACGGGCAGGCGCGGCGGACGGCGAATGCCGAATGGGCTGGCGAAGGCACGCCGGTCACCTTCACCGACGGCTACCAGATCCTGGTGACGACGACCGGTTCGCTGAAGGCGCTGAACGCCGATCTCGCCGCCCACGGCGAAGGCAGCGTCGGCATGGAACGCTTCCGTCCGAATATCGTCATCGATATCGACGAGGCCTGGCCGGAGGACCGCTGGGCGGCGATCGAGATATCAGGCATCCGCTTCGATCTCGTCAAACCCTGCTCGCGCTGCATCATGACGACGCAGGACCAACTGACCGGTTCCCGCGAGGGGCCGAATCCGATGCCATCAATGGGCCGCATCCGCATGTCGGCCGACCGCCGCGTGCCCGGCCCGCTGTTCGGCTGGAATGTGACGCCGCGCGGCAGCGGCAGGATCACGATCGGTGACACCGTCAAGATCGTTGAAGAGCGGCCGGAAGGCTGGGCGTTGAAGGTTCGCGCGCGGAGTTAGGTCGAATTGGGCAATGTTGGCTGGACGACGCTTTTTTTCCACGCACGCTGCAACGTTCTCCCTCATTCCTGTCCTCGGGCCTTGACCCGAGGGATGTCACAGGAATCCAGTGCGCCCAAGTCCTTGGGCGCGGGAGACTCTGCTTCGGCGTATGAGAGTCATTCACCGCGCGGACGCGCGGTGGCTGGATTCCTGTGACGGGCACAGGAATGAGGGTGGCATGGGTTGCGCCGGCCCGGCCCCTCACACGCGATCGAGCGCCACGTCGATCTCAGCCATGACATCAGCCGGCAGCGGACCCTTCTCCAGCGCGCCGGCATTTTCCTCCACCTGGGCGACGGTGCGGAAACCCGGAATGGGCAGGGTGCGCGGCGACTTCGCCCAGAGCCAGGCAAGCGCCCCCTGCGTCAGCGTGCGGCCGCCCGATGTCAGGAGATCGCGGACGGCATCGAGCCTTGCGGCAAATTCCGGGGCCATGCGCCCATCCTTGAAATAGACCATCCAGTCGAGAGCCGCGCCGCGCACATCCTTGGCGCCCACCGCCTTGTCAGCGGTGAACTTGCCGGTCAGAAGTCCCATGGCCAGCGGACCGCGATTGATGGAGATCAGTCCTTTCCCGTCAATCACCGCAATCATCTCCGGCACGGGTTCGAAGACGTTCATCGTATGCTGCACGGAGACATAACCCTGGCGGCGGGCATGGCGGGCGGCACGATCGGGAAAATCGGTGCTCCAGCCGAACGCATCGATCTTGCCTTCGGTGCGCAACGCTTCCAGCGTGTCGAAGACGGCATCCGACTGTTCCAGCGGAAAGTCATTGATGTGGAACTGCAGGAGATCGAGGCGGTCGCGCTTCAGACGACGAAGCGACGTTTCGACCGAGCGGCGGATGAAGGCCTCATCGGCGAAGGCGCCGATTGCCTGCTTCGTTGCCGGATCGGTGGCAAAGCCGAACTTGGTGGCGACGACGACATCGTCGCGATTGCCGACCGCCAGGCCGAGCACTTCCTCCGAATGGCCGGCGCCATAGTTCGACGCCGTATCGAAGAAGCGGATGCCGAGTTCGATCGCGCGGTTGATCGCTTCCACCGATTCATTATCGTCGACATCGCCCCAGCCGAGCGGCGTATCGCCGGCGAAGAAGGGACCGCCGATCGCCCAGCATCCCATGCCGAGACGCGGAATTTCGCGGCCGTTCCACAGCGTAATCGTCGTTGGCGATGCGGTTTTGGTCAGCATGAGATCCTCCTCGATTGGCGTCTCCAAGACATAGGAAGAGCTGCCATGCGGGTAAACCGCCAAATCCGGAGGATGTTTTGCACCGATAAAAAATGCCGGAGAGACGGGAGGTCAGGCGGAAACACCATCCGGAGCGGAAAGCGTCCGCAAGGCTGGATTGAGCGCCTTCAGGGCCGCCTGAACAAAGCCGTCACGGGCTGCCACGGCTTCGATGCCGCGCGGTTCATAGACATGGCGATGCAGAAAGAAGCCCGTCAGACGGAATGCGGCTGCGAGACTATCGAAATCGGCCGCTTGATTGCCTTCGATGCTGAGGAAAGGCGGCAGCAGCAGCATCTTGTCCGCCCAGGGGGCGCCGGCGCTGCGGCTGATGGCGCGGCCGGATTTCGGCGAGACATAAGCGAGATCGGAACGGGCGCCGGTCGCGGCGCATTCGGCAAGATCGAGGCCGAAGCCGAGATCGTTCAGCACAGCAAGTTCGAAACGCACGAACAGCTCGCCGGCATCGGCCGGGTTGTGCAGGTGATCGAGGATGACCTCCAGCGCATCGAAGAGGTGCGGATGCGGATCACGCTCCGGCAGCAGCCGCAGCAGTGCGCCCATCGCCTGGACACCGTAAACAGCGGTCGCCGTTTCCATCAGGCGGGCGGCGCGCAGTGTCACCGGCTCGACGCGGAATTCACCGAGATGCTCGTCTAATCTGGCGCGCCAGAGAACCTCCACGGCATTGCCCGCCTGCAGCACCGGCTGCATGGCGCGCGAGCGGCCGGAACGCACCAGGCCGAGATGGCGGCCGCGATCACGTGTCATCACCTCGGCGATCACACTCGTCTCACCGTGGCGCTTGACGCCCAGGATGATCGCATGGTCCTGCCACTGCATCGAAAGAAGTCCTCACCGCTGACGAATCCATCCTAATCCAAGGCCTGACCGCTGTCATCGCCCCGCTTCAGTCATGGACCACGTCAGGCGACAGCCGGGAAAAGCCTCAGCAGGAATTCACGCATCGCCGTTTCGTCGAAAGGCTTCACCAAAAGCGGAATGTGCTGCAAGTCGGGCGGGAAATCGCCCGTATCGGAATAGCCGCTGACGAAGCCGAAGGGTATGCCGATATCGAGAAGATGACGGGCAAATCCAAAGCTCATGCCCTCGCCGAGATTGACGTCGAGAAGGGCGAAATCATATGTCTGCGCCGAGATGGCAGCCCTTGCCTGTTCCACGCTGCCGACGATATCGATGCTTTCGACGCCGGCAAGGCGCAGCATATCCTCCGCCTCCATCGCGATGATCAGACTGTCTTCCAGAACCAGAACACGGATTGCGCTCATCAATCCATGCCCTCCGTCGGGCGCCTGTCGCAGCGCCCCGGCTTTTTCGCCAACATCATTGCCCTCCGGTGCCCCGCATGGCACGCTATCGGTGAATTCCGCCACCATTTTTGAATAAAACATTTTTCTGCCCGGTCGATAAGAATCAAATCGGAGGAAAGATGACGGCCGAGCTTATTTTCCCAAACGCTAATGCGCATTTAAAAAAGACATAAGAGCGAGGCTAGATGAAGGGGCGCTTGCCCTCTCCGAGCCCTTCCCAGCCGGAAATTGCCAGCAATTCCTCGCCGTTCAGCACCTCGCAGCTACGCTCCTGCCAGCGGATCAATCCACGTTCGCCGAGCTTTTTCAGGGTCTTGTTGGTGTGGACGATGGAAAGGCCGAGCGTGTCGGCAATGTGCTGCTGGGTGATCGGGATGAATTTGCGGCCGTTGAAGAGACCAAGCTGCCTGCCGCGCTCGAAGAGAAAAGCCAGCAGGTAGGCAGCTCTTTCCAGCGCCGTGCGGCGGCCGATGCTCAAGAGATGCTCATCCAGAATGCGTTCCTCGCGCGCGGCGATCCAGGTGATGTCGAAGGCGAGCGAGGGGTGCTTGTTATAGAGCGTCATCAGCCTGTCGCGCTCGAAGACGCAGAGGGAAACCGGCGACAGCGCTTCGACGGAATGCTGCATCTCGCCGGCAATGGTTCCCTGGAGGCCGATCAGGTCGCCCGGCATGATATAATTCAGGATCTGGCGGCGCCCATCCTCCAGCATCTTGTAGCGAAAGCCCCAGCCGGAAAGCACCGTGAAGAGATGAGCGCTATGTGCGCCCTCGACGAGGATGGTGGAGCCGGCATCGACGGCAAGTTCACCCCTCTTGAAATGGGAGACGAATTCCAGCTCATCGCGGCTGAACTCCCTGAAATGCGGCAACGGCCGCAAAGGACATTGCTCACAAGGGGTCTTGAAAGAGTGGATGCGTTTCGACGTTGCCATACCTGCCCTCGCGGTCGTGCAAACCGGCCGCCCCTCATCGACGCACCGTCGAGCAAGAAATGCGCAAAGGCATGGATTCGTTCCGCAACGAAGCTGGTTTTTTCCAAGGAAACAAAGGGCTGGCGCTTACCCGATGAAATCCTTGTCACGCCTAAAGCGCGTCGCGATCTTTCAGATTCGCTTCTCGCGCTTTAGCTCTTTGTTTGCGCGCATGTCGTTGCCGCAAAACCGCCCCACACTTTTGCGCGACATGCTTTGTTTGTGCGCATGTCGGTGCCGCAAAACCGCTCTACACTTTTGCGCGACATGCTTTATTTCGGGAAATCGAGACCCATTTCGCGGAACCGCTCGGGATCATCCCCCCAATTCTCGCGAACCTTGACGAACAGGAAGAGATGGACCGGCTGCTCGAGGATCTCCGACAATTCCTTGCGGGACGCCGTCGAGATCGCCTTGATGGTTTCACCACCCTTACCGAGCGCGATCTTCTTCTGGCTGTCGCGCTCGAGATAGATCACCTGCTCGATACGCACCGAGCCGTCCTTGCGCTCTTCCCACTTCTCCGTTTCGACATGCGAGGCGTAGGGAAGCTCCTGATGCAGGCGCAGAAACAGCTTCTCGCGGGTGATTTCGGCGGCGAGCTGGCGCATCGGCAGATCGGAAATCTGGTCTTCCGGATAGTACCACGGCCCCTCCGGCAGCGTCGCAGCCAGATAATCCATGACATCGTCGCAGCCGGAGCCGTTTTCGGCCGATATCATGAAGGTGCGCTCGAAGGCGATCTTCTCGTTGGCAGCAGCCGCGAGTGCCAGCAGATCCTCGCGATTGACGCGGTCGATCTTGTTGAGCAGCAGGATCTTCGGCTGCCGGACTTCCTTGAGGCCTTCGAGGATGGCTTCGGCATCGCCGCGCAGGCCGCGCTCGCTGTCGATCAAGAGCACGATCAGATCGGCATCCTTGGCGCCACCCCAGGCCGAGGTCACCATGGCGCGGTCGAGCCGGCGGCGCGGCTTGAAGATACCTGGTGTATCCATGAAGACGATCTGGGCGTTGTCGTGGATCGCGATGCCGCGGACGATGGCGCGCGTCGTCTGTACCTTATGGCTGACGATCGACACCTTGGCGCCGACGAGGCGGTTGACCAGCGTCGACTTGCCGGCGTTGGTCGGCCCGATCAGCGCGACGAAGCCCGAATGCGTCGGACCATTGGTTTCTTGAGCAGCTTCGGCCGCGATATCTTCTTCTTGTGTCATTGTCCCGTCAGTTTCCGGCAGGCGATTGCTGCCAAATGCCTTCGCGTTCGAGCATCTTGGTCGCCGCAACCTGTTCGGCGGCACGCTTCGACCGCTCTACGCCTGTTTCCGGCTTTATGCCAGCAACTTCCACCGTCACCTTGAAGCGCGGATCATGATCCGGTCCGCTGCGTTCATCAACCCGGTAGTTGGGCGTGACGCCGAATTTTGCGTGCGACCATTCCTGCAGCTCGGTCTTGGCATCGCGCTTGGCGCCATCGGCCCTGACCGCCCTGCCCTGCCAGTAGCGCAGGATGAAGCGGCGGGCAACTTCGAGGCCGCCGTCGAGGTAGATTGCGGCGATCAGGCTTTCGACGACGTCGGCGCGCACGTTCATCATCCGCTTGCCGGTCAATTTCTTCACATCGGCGCCGGTGCGGATATAGAGGTGAAGATTGAGTTCGTCGGCGACCGCAGCGCAGGTTTCAGCGCTGACGAGCTGGTTGAGGCGCACCGAGAGCTCGCCTTCCCCCGCCGTGCCGAAGGTGCGGAACAGAAGCTCGGCGATGCAGAGCCCGAGGACCCTGTCGCCGAGGAATTCCAGCCGTTCGTAATTGCCACCCTTCTCGGTGCGGGCGCTGGCATGGGTCAGCGCCCGATCCAGGCGTTCCTTTTCGGCGAAGTCATGACCGATCAGGCCTTCAAGCTTTGCGCGGTCGGCCGCAGAAAGCGTCTGCGCCTTGCTCATTCAACGACCTTGAAGAGGCGGTCCCAGCGCATATTCGTCGGCCACTTCCAGATTTCGCGGAAGGAGGTGTCATTGCCGAGCGAGAAGAAGATGACGCTGGCGCGGCCGACAAGATTTTCGGCCGGCACGAAGCCGACGTCGAAGCGGCTGTCGAGCGAGTTGTCGCGGTTGTCGCCCATCATGAAATAATGGCCTTCAGGCACGATGAATTCACGGGTGTTATCGCCGCGCGACACGGGAGACTGGTCGAGTGTGTCGTAGGTCTTGCCGTTGTCGAGCGTTTCGCGGAAGACCGGCACATCGGCGCCCGGATCGAGCTTGTAGTCAGAGGTAAACGTACCATCCGCCACCTTCGGAACCGGCTTTCCGTTGACGTAGAGCACGCCATCGGTCACCTGGACATGATCACCCGGCAGACCAATGCAGCGCTTGATGTAATCGACCTCGGGGTTCGGCGGGAAGCGGAAGACGACGATGTCGCCACGCTTCGGGTCGGCGCCGAACAGGCGGCCGCTGAAGATGTCGGGCGAGAAGGGCAGCGAATATTTCGAATAGCCGTAAGCGAACTTATTGACGAAGATGTAATCGCCGACGAGCAACGTCGGCATCATCGAACCGGACGGAATCGTAAAGGGCTGGAACAGCACCGTTCGGATCACCATCGCCAAAATCAGCGCCTGGATGATGACTTTGATATTTTCCCAGAGGGCATTCGGCTTGGCTTGGACTTTTTCGGACACGCAGTCTTATTCCTTCAAGACGCCGCGACGGCGCAATTTTTCTGTCGTCCTCTCTAGCGGCTTCGGCCGGTTGCGGCAATGGCGACAACGCCAAAAGCGACGAGAGGTCGCGATCAGAGGTTCTCGGGCAACGCCTCGATGATCACGAAGGCCTGCGCCAAGGGATAATCATCCGTTATTGTCAAATGAATGGCGGGCCTATGGCCCGCCGGCAACATCGATTCGAGGATCAGGGCGGCAGCACCCGACAAAACCATGGTCGGCTTACCGCTCGGCAGGTTGACGACACCCATGTCCTTCCAGAAAACGCCCTGGGCGATACCGGTGCCGAGCGCCTTGGAACACGCCTCCTTGGCGGCGAAACGCTTGGCGTAGGATGCACCGCGATTTGCCCTGCGGTCGGACCGCGCGCGCTCGACCTCGGTGAAGCAGCGATGGGTGAAGCGGTCACCGAAGCGCTCGATGGATTTCTCGACGCGGCGAATGTCGATCAGGTCGCTGCCAATGCCGATGATCATGCCGGGACCTTCCGCCGCTTAAGAATTCTTGATCAGGCTCATACGCTCGGCATGTCGCCGGCAGGGCTTGCCAGACGCAGACGCGCCCGCTCCAACAGCCGTGTGTGGCGGCGCGTCTGAAACCCCTTTACGGTGTAGAATGTCAGCGCATAGAGCGCAACGGAGGTGACGATCGCCGGCGGAATGGCGCCGACCAGCATCGGTTCCAGCACCGGCTTCCATAGCTCCATGAAATTCAGCTTGTGAAAGAGGGCTGCCAGATCAACGGTCTGACCGGCCAGATGATCCTCACGGCTCAATAGCAGATGACCGATCTCCCAGGTGATGCCCCAGATGAAGGGATAGGTCAGCGGATTGCCGAAGGCGGCGCAACCAAGGGCAGCGGCCACCATGCTTCCGGAGAGGAAATAGGTGATGACAAACGCCATGATGAAATGCACGCCAATGAAAGGCGTCCACGAAACGAAGACGCCCGCAGCGACGCCGGCCGCAACCGCATGCGGCGAAGCGCTCAGGCGCAGGATGCGCATTGAGAGATAACGGATCGGGCGAAGGAAACCTTTGCGAGGCCATAGAAGCTCTCGCATCTTTTCCTTGAATCCGGCGGGTTTGCGACGGCGAAACAACATGGCCGGTATTTAGTGCAGCGCACATGACCATGACAAGAGCGGCAAAATGCTACCGCCGAAAAAACAACTCAGCTCCCCCTCAGCAACGAGGAGCTTTTTCACGCCGAGGGGCGTCCGCTATGCATAACGTCCCTCACTCATCTCAAGTATAAAAGTCCAGTATCAGCGATTACGGAACAGACCGCGATCGACCTGGCGCTGACGAAACTCGAGATCGATACGATCGAACGAGCCGTTCAAATAGGCCATTTCACGTTCCTGGGCAGTCGGAGCGCGAAGGGCGCGAGCAATTTTCCTGATAGGATCAAACATTATCTTGTCTCATCTTCTGTTTGCGTTTCGATGACCAGAAGATAGTCCCGACAAAGGTTAATTACTACCGCCGCAACATGGAGACAGCCATGCATTGGGCGCATTGCTTGCCTTTCTGATGCGCTGCCATGACCACAAAACGATCACAAAATGTGCAATTTTGCGGTCAAGCATGAGACAGGCTTAACAAAAGCCTACTCGTAGAGCCGCCGCACCGTGGCGATGCAATCCAGATCCTTCATCTGGGCGAGCAGCTGATTGAGCTGACGCAGGTCCCAGACCTCGACCTCGAGCATCATTTCGGTGAAATCGGCAGCGACCCGCACCGTGTTCAACAAGCGGATATTGACGTCGAGGCCTGCAACCGTCTGGGCGACCTTGGCAAGCGTGCCGGGTTCATTCAACCCATTGACCATGATGCGCGCCATGAAACGCGACTTATTGGCCTCATCCAGATCCCAGCGGACGTCGATCCAACGATCGGGCTGATCGTCGAAACGCTGCAGGCTCGGCGACTGGATCGGATAGATGGTGATGCCCTTGCCCTGATCCATGATGCCGACGATGCGATCGCCGGGCACAGCACCTGTCGACGCGAACTTGACGTCGACATTCCCGGACAGGCCGCGGATCGGCCCGATATCGACGTCGGTGTCGACTTCCGGATGGCTCCCGTCGAGACCGGGCTTGGCCTTGCCGGGAATCTTGAAGATCATGCCGGCGGCGCTGCGGACGTTGAACCAGCCGTCGTCGCCGGAGGGCTTGACGGTGACGCGCTCGTCCTGATGGTCGGGATAGACGGCGCGCAGCACATCGAGCGAGGACATCTCGCCGCGACCGACGGCGGCGATCGCATCCTCGACATCCTTCTGGCCGAGACGGTGCAGCGCCGGCTTCATCGCCTCACGCGAGAAGATCTTGCCGGCTCTGTCGAAGGTGCGCTCGAGAATGCGGTGGCCGAGGCCGGCATACTGCTTGCGGATCGCCATGCGGGTGGCGCGGCGGATGGCGGCGCGCGCCTTGCCGGTGACGACGATCTCCTCCCAGGCAGCCGGCGGAACCTGGACGCCGGAGCGGATGATCTCCACCTCGTCGCCATTGGCAAGCCGGGTCACCAGCGGCATGATGCGGCCGTTGATCTTGGCGCCGACCGTGGTGTCGCCGATATTGGTGTGGACCGCATAGGCGAAATCGATCGGGGTGGCGCCGCGCGGCAGGGCAATCAGCTTGCCCTTCGGCGTGAAACAGAAGACCTGGTCCTGGAAGAGTTCGAGCTTGGTGTGCTCGAGGAATTCTTCCGGGCTGTCGCCCTCGGCCAGAGCCTCGATCGTGTGGCGCAGCCAGGAATAGGCATTGGATTCGCGCGAAAGAATATCGCCGTCGGCATTGGTTGCGCCGTCCTTATAGAGCGTATGGGCAGCAATGCCGAATTCGGCGATCTCATGCATGCGCTTGGTGCGGATCTGCAGCTCGATGCGCTGGCTGGAGGGGCCGACGATCGTGGTGTGCAGCGAGCGGTAGTCGTTTTGCTTCGGCGTCGAAATATAGTCCTTGAAACGGCCGGGCACGACGCGCCAGCGGGTATGGACGATGCCGAGCGCCCGATAGCAGGAGGGGATGTCCTCGACGATCAGACGGAAGCCGTAAACATCGGAAAGCTGCTCGAAGGACAGCGACTTCGACTGCATCTTACGGAAGACCGAATAAGGCTTCTTCTGCCGGCCCTTGACATAGGCGCTCGTCAGGCCGCTTGCGACCAGCAGGTCGCGCAGTTCTGCCTCGATCTTCTTGACGATGCCCTCATTGCGCTTGGAAAGCTCTTCCAGACGCTTGGTGACGGTCTCGTAGGCTTCCGGGTTCATATGGCGGAAGGAGAGTTCTTCCAGCTCCTCACGCATATCCTGCATGCCCATGCGGCCGGCCAGCGGCGCATAGATTTCCATCGTCTCTTCGGAAATGCGGGCACGCTTGTCGGCCGACATGTGATCGAGGGTGCGCATATTGTGCAGGCGATCGGCAAGCTTGACGAGCAGGACACGCACATCGTCCGATATGGCAAGCAGCAGCTTGCGCAGGTTCTCCGCCTGCTTGGCCTTCTTGGTGACCAAATCGAGCTTCTTGATCTTCGTCAGCCCCTCGACCAGGCGGCCGATATCCTCGCCGAAGAGTTCGTCGATCTCGGCGCGCGTGGCCGTCGTATCCTCGATCGTGTCGTGCAGAAGGGCCACCGCGATCGTCGATTCATCGAGATGCATGTCGGTGAGGATGGCGGCGACTTCGAGCGGATGGGAAATGTACGGATCGCCGCTCGCGCGCTTCTGCTGGCCATGTTTCTGCATGGCGTAGACATAGGCTTTGTTCAGCAGTGCTTCATTGGCATCGGGCTTGTATTGCTGAACCCGCTCCACGAGCTCGTACTGCCGCATCATTCCAAAGCCACTCCATAAAAATAAAAGCGCGCCAATCAACGATTGGCGCACACATGGGCAATAATATGCCTAAGCAATAAAGGCGCAAGATTGACGATTGGTAATCATCGCTCTTTTGCATCGCATGAAACTTTTTTCCGATCCCTGACGGACCGGGGGATCGCATCAAGGCGATCCCGGGATCACCTTGCGCGCTTAGTAGTCGTCGCTCTTTTCCGGCGGCACCAGGCCTTCGATGCCGGCAAGCAGCTCTTCTTCCGACATCTGGTCGAAAGTGATCGTTTCCGGCAGGTCGTCCTGCTCTTCGCTGTCGGCTGCGGCAACACCGCCGGCGGCGATCATGCTTGCCGGATCGGGCTCGGGCTCGTCGACTTCGACATGCTTCTGCAGCGAATGGATCAGATCTTCCTTGAGGTCATCGGGCGAAAGCGTCTCGTCGGCGATTTCGCGCAGCGCCACGACCGGGTTCTTGTCGTTGTCGCGATCGATGGTGATCGAGGCACCCTGGGAAATCAGCCGGGCGCGGTGGCTGGCGAGCAGAACCAGCTCGAAGCGGTTCTCCACCTTGTCGATGCAATCTTCAACTGTGACACGGGCCATTGCCTGTCCTTTACGGTCGTCATTTCGGGATTAGCACGCCCGATACAATTAAAACCGGGCAAATACAAGTTTTTCATTCCGGCTCCCCTCGTCTTTATCCGCGGCCGAGCTAAATTTCCATGGAGAACGTCACAATTCCACCTATGGTTGCTTGGAATATGCCGAATCGTGCCCTAAATCTCTCATATATGAATAATTGATAAAGTATGGATCAGATCGAAATAGAAACACAAGTGATTGTTTTTATTGAATTTAGCTCCTGCTGATTTCGATTGCTCTCATTGGATTGGTAAGCCATGTTTGACCCACGCGAAAAAATTGCACTCTTCATTGACGGCGCCAACCTCTACGCTGCATCCAAGAGCCTCGGCTTCGACATCGATTACCGCAAGCTCTTGAAAGCATTTCAGAAACGCGGCTATCTCCTGCGCGCCTACTATTATACGGCTCTGATCGAGGATCAGGAATATTCGTCAATCCGGCCTTTGATCGATTGGCTCGACTATAACGGCTACAAGGTCGTCACCAAGCCCGCCAAGGAATTCACAGATTCCATGGGCCGCCGAAAGATCAAGGGCAACATGGACATCGAGCTTGCGATCGACGCCATGGAACAATCGGAAACGGTCGATCATCTCGTGATCTTCTCCGGCGACGGCGACTTCACCAACCTCGTCGAGGCGCTGCAGCGCAGGGGCCGCAAGGTCTCGGTGATCTCGACCATGGCGACCCAGCCGCCGATGATCGCCGACGACCTGCGCCGCCAGGCCGATCATTTCATCGATCTCTTGTCGTTGAAGGCTGAAATCGGTCGCGATCCCGCAGAGCGCGCCCCACGCCAGGCCGAAGTCGCCCCCGCGAGCGACTTCGAGGACTGATCTTTCCGCTTATCTCGAATCGAGCGACAGCAACGCCATGATTGCCGTGCGAAGCGGCAATCGTCAGTCAGCCGATGTGGGTTAGCCATTATCCTTCAGCAGGCGGCTCTTCTGCCGGTTCCAATCGCGTTCCTTCTCCGACTCGCGCTTGTCGTGCAATTTCTTGCCCTTGGCGAGCGCCAGCTCCATCTTCGCCCGGCCGCGGTCGTTGAAATAGATCTTCAGCGGGATCAGCGTCATGCCCTCGCGGTTGACGGCAGAGCGCAAGCGATGGATCTCACGGCCCGACAGCAGCAGCTTGCGGCGGCGGCGCGGTTCGTGATTGAAGCGGTTGGCCTGCAGATATTCCGGCAGGTAGGAATTGATCAGCCAGATTTCGCCGTCCTCATCCGACGCATAGGATTCGGCGATATTGGCTTTGCCCTCGCGCAACGACTTGACCTCGGTGCCCATCAGCACCAGGCCCGCCTCATAGGTATCGATGATCTCGTAGTTGAAGCGGGCCTTGCGGTTTTCGGCCACGACCTTGTTCACCACACGCTGGCTGCCTTTGGGGGCCATGACGACATTCCATTGCTTTAGCGCACCGTCCTTCCCCAATCGGATCGTTTCCTGGGAAGCGCGATGCGCAGACTCAAACTGTTGCGGCATCCCCCGCCCGTCCGAAGACACACGGTGCCGCAGAGCGCGACAAGCCGCGCCCCATTCGTTGCCCTTATGTAAGGGAACGGCCCGGCCTTGTGAAGACGGCCGGTCTTTTCAGTTCAGCAGGCCCGCATGGCGCAGGGCGGCGTCGATCGCCGCTTCCGTTGCCGGCTCCAGCGTCGACAGCAGCGGCGAACGGACGTTGCGGCTCATGCGGCCAAGCCTGGAGAGGCCGTACTTGGCGCCGCAAAGACCCGGTTCCAGGAAGATCGCCTTGTGGAGCGGCATCAGCCGATCCTGATATTCCAGCGCGCTGGCATAGTCGCCTTTCAGCGTCGCCGCCTGGAAATCGGCGCAAAGGCGCGGGGCGACATTGGCCGTGACCGAAATACAGCCGACGCCGCCATGGGCGTTGAAGCCGAGCGCCGTCGCGTCCTCGCCGGATAATTGCCGGAAATCCTTGCCGCAGGTGATGCGCTGTTCGGAGACGCGCTCGATCTTGCCCGTGGCATCCTTGACCCCGACGATATTCCGATGCGCCCTGGCGAGCGCGCCCATCGTTTCCGGGGTCATGTCGACCACCGAGCGGCCGGGGATATTGTAGATATAGATCGGCAGATCGACGGCCTCGGCAATCGCCGAAAAATGCGCGATCAAGCCCTTCTGCGTCGGCTTGTTGTAATAGGGAGTGACGACCAGAACGGCGTCGGCGCCCACTTTTTCGGCATGCTGGGCAAGCTCGATCGCCTCACCTGTATTGTTCGAGCCGGCGCCGGCCATAACGGGAACGCGTTTTGCGGCGACCTCGATGCACAGTTCCACGACCCGCTTGTGCTCGGCATGCGACAGCGTCGGGGATTCGCCCGTGGTGCCGACCGGAACGAGACCGCCGCTGCCTTCCTTGATCTGCCAGTCGACATGCGCAGCGAAGCTGTCTTCGTCGATCAGTCCGCTATCCGTGAAGGGGGTGACGAGGGCGGGAATGGACCCATTGAACATGCGAAGCTCCTCACGACCAAATCCTTGCTTCGGCCGCATTCCATGAATATTTTGCGCACCATAGAGCGCCGAAATCATGGCGACAAGCGCGTAGAGTTCGGTTTAGGGCAAATTCCGATAGCAGATGTGAATGAATTTTACCTGGTACGGTAAGGTTTCGTTAAGATGCCTCTAGCCAAATGGCAGGGCGTGTTTTCGTTGCGAGATCCCGGATGAAGAAAGCTGTCCTGATTCTGTCCGCCTTTGGCTTTATTGCCGCCGCGTGGGGCAGTGTAGCGTCGCCGCTTCCGGGCGAGAGCACGCCCGTGCCCGGCGTCAAGCCGCTCGGCTTCGTTCCCGAAACAGCCATGCCGGAATCGATCACAACAGGCGCCATTCCGCGCAATCCGGCCGTCGCGCCTGTCAACAGCGACCTGAAAGCCGGCCTCGACGCACTGTCCGACAAGAACCCGCAACTGGCGCTGTCGATCCGCGACAGCATGCCCAACGGCACGCTCGACCGCCATATCCTGACCTGGGCGATCGCAGTTTCCGGATTGAAGGGCGTTCCCTCCTATGAAATCGCCAGTGCTTCGCAGGAGCTCAAGAGCTGGCCGGGCCTTTCGCGGCTGCGCGCCTATTCCGAACGCGCGCTCTATGACGAAAACCCCGCCCCATCAGCCGTGCTCGCCGCCTTCGGCGATACCGCGCCGGAGACGATGCAGGGCGCCGTCATCCTCGGCCGGGCGCTGGTTGCCTCAGGCAGGCAAACGCAGGCGGCAAAATATATTCGCAAGGTCTGGCGCGGGGAGGCTCTCGACAAGGCAACCGAGGACAAGATCCTCATCGAATTCTCAGCGCTGTTGACGCCGGCCGATCACAAGGCGCGGATGGACTATCTGATGTATCGCGGCCGCGTGGCGCAGGCCAAGCGCTTCGGCGACATGGGTGAGGCGCAGTCGCTCTACAAGGCCTGGGCCGCCGTCGACGCCAAGGCCGGCAATGCCGGCGCTCTGCTCAACGCTGTCGATGCAAAATGGCGCGGCGATCCCGGATTGCTGTTTGCGCGGATCGAATATCTGCGCAAGCAGGACAAATATGCCGAGGCGGCAGCGCTTTTGGAGCAAATGCCGCCCGAGCGCAGCGAACTCGTCAACTCCGGCGAGTGGTGGAACGAGCAGCGTATCGTCAGCCGTGGTCTGGTCGACCAGGGACAGTTCAAGCCTGCCTATCGCATCGTCGCCAATTACGCCGCAACGAGCCCGACGGATATCGTCGAGGCCGAATTCCATGCCGGATGGTACGCGCTTCGCGGCCTTCAGGATCCGACAACCGCGGAAAAACACTTCCGCAAGATCCTCCAGACATCAAACGGGCCGATCTCGGTTTCCCGCGCCTGGTATTGGCTGGGACGAGCGGCAGAAGCCGGAGGTCCAGGCGAATCCGGCGAATTCTATGCGAAGGCTGCGACCTTCCCCGGCACCTTCTATGGCCAGCTCGCGGCCGAACGGCTGGGCCGAAAGACGCTGAACGTTACCTATCCCGCGCCGAGCACGGCCGACCGGCAACGCTTCCAGGCCCGCGAAGCCGTGCAGGCAATCGCCCGGCTGGAGGCGGCCGGCCATGGATGGCGGGCCGACATTCTCTATCTCGCGCTCGCCGACCAACTGCAGAGCCCCGGTGAACTGGCCGTGCTTGCGGCACAGGCCGAGCAATCCGGCGATCATCATCTGTCGCTGCAGATCGGAAAGATCGCCTATGGACGCGGCATCGATGTCGCAGCGCTCGCCTTTCCGGTCGGCGTCATCCCGGCGAATGCCAATATCTCCGGCTCCGGCAAGGCACTTGCCTATGCCATCGCCCGGCAGGAGAGCGCCTTCAACCCGGCCGCCGTTTCCGCGGCGAATGCGCGGGGATTGCTGCAGCTTCTGCCGGGGACGGCCCAGGCGGTGGCCAAGCGCCACAACATCGCCTACTCGAAAGACAAGCTGACGGCCGACGCCGGTTATAACGCCACGCTCGGCGCTCATTATCTCGGCGAGCAGATCGACGCGTTCGGCGGCTCCTATATCCTCACCTTCATCGCCTATAATGCCGGGCCGAAGCGGGTACCGGAATGGATCGGCCGGTACGGCGATCCGCGTGGCAGATCGATCGACGACATCGTCGACTGGATCGAGCGCATCCCCTTCCCCGAAACGCGGAATTACGTCCAGCGGGTGATGGAGAATTACGAAGTGTACAAGGCTCGCCTCGGCCAGCCGACCGACATCGAGCGCGACCTCATCGGTGGACGCAGCGCGTCCTGAAGCCGTTTGGCGCGGCCGGAAAAGCAGGCTACATCTTCGGGGTCGAACAGATCTCGAGGGATGTGATGCCGGATACTTACGCAAGCGGTTTCCAGGAACGATTTTATACGTCTTCCGATGGACTGAAGCTTTATGCCTGCGACTATAGCCCGAGTGAGGCGGCAACTGCAGGACGGCTGCCGGTCGTCTGCCTGCCCGGCCTGACCCGCAATACGCGGGATTTTCATTCGCTGGCGCTGCTTCTCTCCCAAGACATAACAGCACCGCGCAGGGTGATCGCGCTCGATTCGCGCGGGCGGGGAAACTCGGCATGGGATGAGAACAAGGCAAACTACAATCTCGCCATCGAGGCCGGCGACGTCATTGCCGCCTGCCAGGCGCTCGGCATCGAGCGGGCTGTCTTCATCGGCACCTCCCGGGGCGGGCTGATCCTGCACCTGATCGCGGCGACACGGCCGGATCTTCTCGAAGCCGTGATCCTCAATGATATCGGACCCGTGATCGAAGCCAGGGGGCTGGCGCTGATCCGCGACTACCTCAACGGCGGCAGAAGGCCGGCGGACTGGCGCGAGGCGGTCGATATGCTGCAGGAAAATCATGGCGGGTCGTTTACCGCGCTTTCGAAGCAAGACTGGCGCGAGATGGCGCTTGCCCTCTATCGAGATGTCGGCGGAAGACCGGCGGCCGATTTTGACCCGGCGATCGCCGAAGCGCTGAAATCGATCGATTTCAGCCAGCCGCTGCCCAATCTCTGGGAGCAGTTCGAGAAGCTGAGCCAGTTGCCGCTGATGCTGATCCGCGGTGAAAATACGTCGCTGCTGTCTCAGGAAACCGTCAACGAAATGGCACGGCGGCATTCGAACTTAATCCTTCATGCTGCCGAAGGACAAGGACACGCGCCGCTGCTGCATCTCGGCAATATCCCCGCGGCGATTCGAGCCTTTCTCGCCTCTAGCCGATAATCTTATTGAAGCCAAAGCAGGTCGCATCAAGAGCCCAGCGGCACGTTCGCCATGCGTCGAGAATACAAAAAAAGCCCGGCTCGAGAGCCGGGCTTTCCTGATTGACCGAAGTCAGATCAGATTAGAACGAACGCTGCAGGCGGAAGTAGCCCGTCGTGGAGTCGTCAGAGTCTTCCGGATCGAGGTACTGAACCGAAGCCTTGGCGTAGAAGTTGTCGACGATCTGGTAATCAACCGTCAGACCGACCTTCCAAGCATCGCCATCGGCGAAGTCGCTGCCGCTAACGCCGTAGTTGCTGTAGTACTGAACACCAGGGGTGATCTTGAGCTTGTCGGTTGCCTTGATAGCGTATTCGGCAGCGACAGCCCATTCAGCCGCGTTGTAGTAAGCATTCGGGTTCGTGGAGTAGACAGCGGCGAGGCCGAGCGTGCCCGGACCAACGTCAACCGTACCCATTGCGCGAACAGCGCCTTCTTCGTTGTCGGTGTCGTAACCGGCAGTGATCTGGTAGCTGAATGCGCCAGCCTTGCCGCCGAGACCAACAGCAACGCCCCAGTTGTTGGCGGTTTCGCCATCATAGAACGGGCTGTCTTCCAGTTCGTCGACGCTGATACCAGCGTAGAAGTCGCCGGTTTCATACTGATAACGCAGCGAGTTGTGCAGCGTGACCGGCGAGCCGATGTCGTCGGTTTCGCCGGAGAGGCCGTCGTCCCACCAGCTGTAGAACAGACCAGCGCGGAAGCCGGCGATGTCGAGGTAAGCGGAGTCGAGGGCGGCGCTCTGGTCACTAGCGTTGTCAGCATTGAACTGCATGACGATGACGCCGGTCAGCGGACCATACTCGGTGTCGCTCTTGGCCGTGAACTGAACCTGACCGCGGGTCTTGGCATCCCAATCCGAGTCGTTGCTGGCCGAGCCGTTGAGCGGCTGATCACCAATGTCGACCTGGAAACGGATGTAGCCTTCGATCTTGAGGCAGGTTTCGGTGCCCGGGATGTAGAAGTAGCCGGTGCCGTAAGCGTCGCAGACGCGAACATATTCAACCGGTTCCGGCTCGGCAGCAACGATAGCGTCAGCAGCCTGAGCACCGGAAACTACTGCGAGAGCAGCAGCGGAGCCGAGAAGAAGGCTCTTGATGTTCATAAATGACCTCCAATTCAAAGTTTCGATCGGGTTTGGGATCTTTCGCTGAGCAGCGTTCCCTGCCCCATCCCCGTGTTTCAAGAAGTGGACGATCAGCCGCCCTTGCTTCCGATGCTGAAAATACAAGACCGAAGCCGTCACGCAATCACCAACTTACTCGGATGGGTGATTTGAGACAGCCTTCCCGACATCCTGTTGCTGAAAGGACACAAGTTGGGCAACCGGCCTCGATTTCCTTTATGCTTTGTTAAGAAAACGCTGATTTTGCCGCCGCTTAGCGGAGGCCAGCAAAGAATTGGACAGGCGTCTCGCAACACATTCGAGACACTTTTTTGACCAAGTCAGGCTCTTGCGGGGGATATCATCACTGCCGGAAGCGTAACCGGGCGGTCACCGATCCGCTTTCGCCGGCTGCCGGGGCACGACGGCAGGATGTGATTCCCGCAGGCGATTCTCTCGATTCGACGCGGAGGAGATTTTTCTCATCGTGCGGCCATGAGGCATAGCCGAACGGCGCTCGCGCGGCATAGCCCATTCAACGAAGACGATTCGCTGTCGGCAACGAAGAGCGGCGCAGGTTGGAAAAATCGGGATGGCGGAGAAGATGGGATTCGAACCCACGATACGCTTTTGACGTATACTCCCTTAGCAGGGGAGCGCCTTCGACCACTCGGCCACCTCTCCGGTGCGGCCTAACTATGGTGACCGGTCTGTGAATGCAAGGGCTTTTTCAGTTTTCACCAGAAGAAATGCAACGGGGCGGCATTTCGGCAGGCCCAAGCAAACCGAGGGCATTTCCTGTCACGATCCGGGAATTTGATCGTGCTTCGTTCTCTTCGATGAGGAAGCCGGGCTTTCCGCCCGGCGCCTGACAGGCGCGGCAAGCCCGGTGGGGCATTGCCGCCGGCAGCAATGCGCTGCGGGGACCGGGTTTGAACTCAGCCGAGCAGGCTTTTGAGGTCGGCAGAGGGGTCGGCGAGAATCGCTCTGTCGGGGTTGATTCCGGATTCCAGCAGCTTCTTGCCGGTCACATAGGCCTTCGCGTCGTTGATCGCGTCGACGGCGATCAGCAGGCCTTGCCGGAAATACCAGACCGAATGGGCGCCTTCGCGGGCGCCGGGGCGCAGCAGCGTTTCGTCATAACCGAGATTGAAGCCGGCGATCTGCAGCTTGACATCATACTGATCGGACCAGAACCACGGCTTCGGATCATAGGGCTCGCTGCCGCCGGCGATGACGGCTGCCGCCGCTTCGGCCTGGTCGACGGCGTTCTGCACCGATTCGAGCCTGATGCGGCCACCCTGCCAGGGAAGGGCCGCGCAATCGCCGGCGGCAAAGATCGCCGGATCGGAGGTGCGGGCGAATTCGTCGACGACAATGCCGTTGGCGACGTCGAGGCCGGCTTCCTTGGCGAGCTGGTCATTCGGCACGACGCCGATGCCGACGACGGCAAAGTCGATGTCGATGACCGATCCGTCGGAAAGTGCGGCGCCGGTGACGCGGCCATCCTTGCCGACCAGATGCTTGAGTCCGGTTTTCTCGCGGATCACCACGTCGTGGGACTCATGGATTCCGCGCATGATGTCGGCGGTTTCCTTCGCCGCGACGCGCTGCAGGATGCGGTCGGCCATCTCGATGACGGTGACCTCAAGGCCGCGGTAGCGGGCGACGGCTGCCGCCTCGAGGCCGATATAACCGCCGCCGATGATGAGGACGCGGCGACCGGGGCGCATTTCGTCAGCGAGAAGATCGGCATCGCGCTTGTCGCGGGCGACATAAACGCCGTCGAGATCGCCGCCGATTGCGGCCGGCAGCCGGCGCGGCGTCGAGCCGGTGGCGAGCGCCAGCGTACCATAGTCGAGAACGGAGCCGTCCTGCAGCAGAACCTGCTTGCTGTCCGGCTTGATCTGCTCGGCCCATGTGGAAAGGCGAAGGTCGACATCATTGTCGCCATACCAGTGCTGGTCGCGGAACAGCAAACGGTCGAAGGCCATTTCGCCGAGCAGGTATTTCTTCGAAAGCGGCGGGCGCTGATAAGGGGCCACGTCTTCGGCGCCGATAAGAGTGATCGGGCGCGTATCCTTCAACGCCCGCAGCTTGGCCGCCAATGCGAAACCAGCCTGCCCCGCGCCGATGATCACCAGTCTATCCGTCACGATCTCACTCCTGAAACGAGGCTCGACACTCATGCCAAGGCCTATCCCCTGCCCTATGCGCCGTCAACGGGAAGCAGCTTCTTACCTTCAGCCGATCTCGATCCAGCGACGCTCGTGGAAGGACTGTGCCATGGCATGCACCGACTTCTCTATCCTGAGACCGTCTTTAAATGTCACGATCGACGACGGCTCGCCCGATATTGCCCGGATCAGCTCGCGGCATTCGATGATCTTCAGATCGTTGAAGCCGAGGCCGTGGCCGGGCGCCGGGATGAAGCGATCATAAGGCCGATGGGCGGGTGCCGCCAGTATCTTGCGGAAGCCCTGTTCGGAACCGCGACCCTCGGCCTGATAAAGTTCGAATTCGTTCATCCGCTCCTGGTCGTAGACGATCGAGCCCTTCGAACCGTAAATCTGCAGGGCGATGCGGCCTTTGCGGCCCCAGGCGGCGCGATTCGCCATCAAGACGGCGGAGATGCCGCCGCCAAGCCGCATCAGCACATTGGCGCCATCGTGGTTTTCGACGGCGCGGCGGCCACCTTCGTTGAGCGGGCGGTCGGCATAGGGCCTGACCATGTCTGTAATGACAGCCTCGACGTGGCCGAACAGATACCAGAGCAGCGACAGCGGATGCACGGCGAAATCGTCGAGCGCGCCATAACCGGCGGCAAGCTCGCTCTTCCAGTAAAAGAAGACATCGGGATCGGCCATGAAATCCTCGTCCATCTCGACGCGGATATGATTGACCGTGCCGATGGCGCCCTCGCCAACAAGCGTCTTGATGTGCCGCATCACGGGATTCTGGATGTAATTATAACCGAGAGCGGCCACCTTGCCGGAACCCCTCGCCGTTTCCAGCATGCGCTCGGCATCGGCATAGGCCGGCGCCATCGGCTTTTCGCACCAGACATGTTTGCCGGCTTGAAGCGCTGCGATCGCCATTTCGGGGTGGAACTGATTGGGCGTGGTGACGGAGACGACATCGACCTCCGAGTCGGCGATCAGCGCCCGCCAGTCGGCGGTTGCCTTCTCGAAGCCGAATTCGGAGGCGCGCGCTTCGGCAAGCGCGGCATTGGCCTCGGCAAGATGGACGAGACGCGGACGCTCGACATCGCCGAACACAGTCTTCACTGCATTCCATGCCAGCGCATGGCACTTGCCCATATAACCGGTGCCGATCAAACCGATGCCGAGTGGCTTCATTTTCGTCTCCTCCTGGAACTGCGGCCGGATTTTTGGAATATTTGGATCATTTTGACAAGAGACCCCTAGACGGGCATTTTCACGCTCTTCCCGGAAAATTGTTTAAAAGCCTTGAATTACAGGCAATTAAAAACAATTAGGCGCACCGTTCAAAATCGTCTATGCTCGACAATATGGAATATTTGTTTCATCTCGTGAGCCGCAAGCATGGATAATGATCCCCAGAGGCAGGTGCGTGTGCCGCGCGATTTCGAAAGCCTGCGCAGCACCATCATCGAGCGTAAGGCGAACATGCCGAAGCGGCTGGCCCAGGTCGCCGCCTTCGCGCTCGGCAATCCCGACGAGATCGCCTTCGGCACGACGGCAAGCATCGCGGCTGCCTCCGACGTGCAGCCCTCGACGCTGGTGCGCCTGGCACATCATCTGGGTTACGAAGGTTTCTCGGACCTGCAGAGCATTTTCCGCGAAAGACTGCGCGACAGGACGCTGAGCTATGAAGAACGGCTCGTCACGCTGGAGCAGGCAAGCGGCGACGACGAGGACGCCAATCTGCTTTCCGGCTTCATTGCCGCGGCCAGCCAGTCGGTCAACCGGCTGGCGGCGACGGTGCAGAGCGATACGTTCACCAAAGCGGTGAATATCCTTGCCGGCGCCGAGACGATCTATCTGATCGCCAAACGGCGCTCCTACCCGCTGACGGCGCACATGACGTACGCTTTTTCCAAGCTCAACATCCGCCACCAGATCGTCGCCTCGCCGAACGGCGTCGACCCTGAGATGGTGCAGTTCGCAACGCCCAGGGATGCGGCGATCGCCGCGAGCTTCTCGCCCTATGCGGCCGACAGCCTCAGCCAGAGCCAGGAGCTTGCCGACCGCGGCGTCCCCATCATCGCCATCACCGATTCGGCCTTCTCGCCGCTCGCCGCCTGCGCCACGCACTGGTTCGAAGTGGCCGAGGCCGATTTTGCCGGCTTCCGCTCGCTGTCGGCCTCGATGGCGCTGACCATGGCGCTGCCGGTCGCCATCGCCGAACGGCGCCGAAAGCGTCAGCATTCAAAAGCTGGAAAAGCCAAAATGGAATAAACATTCCGAATTGACAAAATATCGGAACCGATGTTTCATTATTGAAAATTCGCAGGCACTGGAAGCCGCGCAAAATCTAGCGGGAGGACATCATGGTACAATCGAATCCGGGATCACAGCCGGAGCCGGCGCTTGATGTAATCACCATCGGCCGTTCCTCGGTCGATCTTTACGGTCAGCAGATCGGTTCGCGGCTGGAGGACATCGGCTCCTTTGCCAAATCCGTCGGCGGCTGCCCGGCCAATATCGCCATCGGCACGGCGCGACTCGGCCTCAAATCCGGTCTCATCACCCGCGTCGGCGACGAGCAGATGGGACGCTTCATCCGCGAGCAGTCGGCGCGCGAAGGCGTGGCGACGCAAGGCATCGTCACCGACAAGGAACGGCTGACGGCACTGGTGCTGCTGGCGGTCGAGGCCGAAGGCGTGTCGCCGATGATCTTCTACCGGTCGGATTGTGCCGACATGGCGCTCGATGAAGGCGATATCGACGAAGATTTCATCAAGTCATCGCGCGCCGTTCTCGTTTCCGGCACGCATTTTTCGCGACCGAACACCGAGGCCGCGCAGCGCAAGGCGATCCGCATCGCCAAGGCAAACGGCCGCAAGGTGATCTTCGACATCGACTACCGGCCGAACCTCTGGGGCCTTGCCGGCCATGCCGAAGGCTTCGAACGCTACGTGAAATCCGACCGGGTTTCCTCGAAGATGAAAGAAACGCTGCCGGATTGCGATCTCATCGTCGGCACCGAAGAGGAAATCCTGATCGCATCAGGCGCCGACGACGTGCTCGGCGCACTGAAGGAGATTCGCCGCCTGTCGCCGGCGACGATCGTGCTCAAGCGCGGCGCCATGGGCTGCATCGTCTATGACGGCCCGATCGCCGACGACCTCGAAGCCGGCATCATCGGTCAGGGTTTCCCGATCGAAGTCTTCAATGTGCTCGGCGCCGGCGATGCCTTCATGTCCGGCTTCCTGCGCGGCTTTCTGCGCGACGAGCCGCTGAAGACCTGCGCCACCTGGGCCAATGCCTGCGGCGCCTTCGCCGTTTCCCGCCTGCTCTGCTCGCCGGAATATCCGACCTGGGCGGAACTCGACTTCTTCCTGAAAAACGGCAGCAAGCATCGGGCATTGCGCAAAGACGAGGCGATCAACCATATCCATTGGGCATCGACGCGTCGCGGCGAAGTCCCGCTTCTGATGGCGCTGGCGATCGACCACCGCTCGCAGCTCGTCAGCGTTGCCGATGAACTCGGCGTCGGCCACGACAAGATCGTCGCTTTCAAACGTCTGGCGGTTGCCGCAGCGGCGCGGGTTTCGAACGGCCGCGACGGCTACGGCATGCTGATCGACGAACGTTTCGGCCGCGACGCCTTCTTCGATGCGGCGACGAAGAATTTTTCCTGGATCGGCCGGCCGGTAGAGCTGCCGGGCTCGAAGCCGCTGCGCTTCGAATTCAGCCAGGATATCGGCTCGCAGCTTGTGGAATGGCCACTCGGCCATTGCATCAAGTGCCTGTGCTTCTATCATCCCGACGACCCCGCCGAATTGAAGACGGAACAGCAGGAAAAGCTGCGCACGCTGTTCGAGGCGTCCCGCAAGGTCGGCCGCGAGTTGCTGGTGGAGATCATCGCCGGCAAGAACGGACCGCTCACCGACGACACGATTTCGACGGCGCTGGAAGAGCTCTATGCGCTCGGCATCAAGCCGGACTGGTGGAAGCTCGAGCCGCAGGCATCGACTGCAGCCTGGAAGAAGATCGATGCAGTGATCGCCAAGAATGATCCATGGTGCCGCGGTATCGTGCTGCTCGGCCTCGAGGCACCCGCCGACGAGCTGATCTCCTGCTTCGAGGCGACGCTGGCGGCCCCCTCGGTGAAGGGCTTTGCCGTCGGCCGGACGATCTTTGCCGACCCGGCGCGGGCCTGGCTTTCGGGGACAATGAACGACGAGGAGGCGATCGCCGACATGGCCGGCCGCTTCCGGCAATTGACGGAAGCCTGGCTGAAGACGCGTGGACTTCAGTAGGATATAAATTAGACCCCTCCCCAACCCCTCCCCACAAGGGGGAGGGACTTAAGTTGAGGCATCGCTTTACGCCCCAAACGAGCTGTCTTGCGGACGCAAGGTTGCGGTGAAATGCGGCGAGCCCCACGAGTTGGCCCCTCCCCCTTGTGGGGAGGGGTTGGGGAGGGGAAACCAACGAGAGCGAAGATTGCGGGAGGCCCCGATGGGCAAGACGATACGGTTGACGATGGCGCAGGCCGTCGCGCATTTCCTCAAAAAGCAGATGACTGTTGTCGACGGCAAGAAAGTGCCGATCTTCGGCGGCGTCTGGGCGATCTTCGGTCACGGCAACGTCGCTGGCATCGGCGAGGCGCTCTATCAGGTGCGTGGCGAATTGACGACCTATCGCGCCCATAACGAACAGGGCATGGCGCATGCCGCCATCGCCTATGCCAAGGCGAATTTCCGCACGCGCTTCATGGCCTGCACCACCTCGATCGGCCCCGGCGCGCTGAACATGGTGACGGCCGCCGGTGTCGCGCATGTCAACCGCATTCCCGTTCTCTTCCTGCCGGGCGACGTCTTCGCCAACCGCGCGCCGGATCCGGTGCTGCAGCAGATCGAGGATTTCGGCGACGGCACGGTTTCGGCCAATGACGCCTTCCGTTCGGTTTCGCGCTATTTCGACCGCATTACCCGGCCCGAACAGATCATCACGGCGCTGAAGCGCGCCATGCAGGTGCTGACCGATCCGCTGGATTGCGGCCCGGTGACCTTGTCGCTCTGCCAGGACGTCCAGGCCGAAGCCTATGATTATCCGGAGAGCCTGTTTGACGAAAAAGTCTGGGCGACCCGCCGGCCGCAGCCGGATGCGGACGAGCTGGCCAATGCCATCGCACTGATCAAGGCATCTCAAAAGCCGGTGATCGTTGCCGGCGGCGGCGTCCTTTATTCGCAGGCAACGAAGGAGCTCGCTGCCTTTGCCGAAGCCCATGCCATCCCGGTCGTCGTCACCCAGGCCGGCAAGTCGTCGATTAACGAGACTCATCCGCTGGCGCTCGGCTCGGTCGGCGTCACCGGCACGTCGGCGGCGAATGCGATCGCCGAAGAGACGGATCTCGTCATCGCCGTCGGCACCCGCTGCCAGGATTTCACCACCGGCTCCTGGGCGCTGTTCAAGAACGACAGCCTGAAGATGGTCGGCCTCAATATTGCCGCCTATGACGCGGTCAAGCACGACAGCTATCCCGTGGTTGCCGATGCCCGCGAAGGGCTGAAGGCGCTTTCAGCAGGGCTTTCCGGCTGGAAGGCGCCGGCGGCACTCGCCGAAAAAGCCGCGGCCGAGAAGAAGATCTGGATGGAGGCCGCCGCCAAGGCGATGGCGGCGACCAATGCCGCCCTGCCCTCCGACGCACAGGTGATCGGCGCGGTAGCGCGCACGATCGGCGACGACAATACGACGGTTCTTTGCGCTGCGGGCGGCCTTCCCGGCGAATTGCACAAGCTCTGGCCGGCAACGACGCCCGGCAGCTATCACATGGAATACGGCTTTTCCTGCATGGGCTACGAGATCGCCGGCGGGCTCGGTGCCAAGATGGCGCATCCCGAACGCGATGTCGTCGTCATGGTCGGCGACGGTTCCTACATGATGATGAATTCCGAGATCGCCACCTCGGTCATGCTTGGCCTCAAGCTCAACATCGTCCTGCTCGACAATCGCGGCTATGGCTGCATCAACCGCTTGCAGATGGGAACCGGCGGTGCCAACTTCAACAATCTGCTCAAGGACTCCTATCACGAGGTGATGCCGGAAATCGATTTCCGTGCGCATGCCGAGAGCATGGGTGCGATCGCCGTCAAGGTCGGCTCGATCGCCGAGCTGGAGCAGGCAATTGTTGATTCGAAGAAGAACGACCGTACCTCGGTCTTCGTCATCGACACCGATCCGCTCATCACCACGGAGGCCGGCGGCCACTGGTGGGATGTGGCGGTGCCTGAGGTCAGCCCGCGCGGTGAGGTCAACGCAGCGCGCAAGGGCTACCTAGAAGCACGCGCCGCCCAGCGCATCGGCTAATCTTTTGCCATTTTTTTCGGAAGAGCGTCCCGGCTCTTCCGCAATATTTTCAAGGAGAATGTGATGAAGGCCAAACTCGGCATGTCGCCCATCGCCTGGTGGAACGACGATCTTCCGGAACTCAGCGACGATGTGTCCCTCGAGGAATGCCTGCGGCAGTCGCGCAGCGCCGGTTTCACCGGCATGGAGCAAGGGCGCCGTTTCCCCAGCAATCCCGAAGAGATGCTGCCTATCCTGCGCGCCGCCGACGTGACGCTGTGCGGTGGCTGGTTCTCCGGCACGCTCGTCAATGAGGAGCTTGCGGCCAACAAGGATCGCATCGCTCCGATGATCGAGCTGTTCAAGGCGGTCAATGCGCCGTGCATCGTCTATGGCGAAGTCGGCCGCTCCATCCAGGGAGACCGTTCCAAGCCGCTCGCCACCAAGCCACGCCTCTCCGACGACGAGATGAAGGCCTATGGGCGCCGCGTCACCGAGTTCGGCGAATGGTGCGCCGAGCAGGGCATGCCGCTCTCCTACCACCACCATATGGCAGCCGTGGTCGAAACCGAGCCGGAACTCGACGCCTTCATGCGCTCTTCGGGTGCAGGCATTCCGCTGCTGCTCGATGCCGGACATCTCGCCTTTGCCGGCGGCGATGTGCTACGCGCCATCGGGAACCACCACGCCCGCATCAATCACGTCCACGTCAAGGATATCCGTAAGTCCGTGGTCGACGGGCTCGACCGCAGCCGTCAGTCCTTCCTCGACGCGGTGGCGCTCGGCGCCTTCACGGTACCGGGCGACGGCTCGCTCGATTTCGGCGCTATCGTCCAGCGGCTGGCCGATTACGGCTATGAAGGCTGGTTCGTCGTCGAGGCCGAACAGGATCCTCGCAAGGCGCCGCCGCAGAAAATGGCCGAGATCGGCCATGCGGAATTGATGCGGGTCATGACGGCCGCGGGTTATACGGTCGAGACCGAAGGTTTCCCGAAGGGATAACGGAAAAGAAAACCCCTCCCCAACCCCTCCCCACAAGGGGGAGGGACTTAACTTGAGGCACCGCCCTGCTCCAGACAGCCGCCACCTTGCGAAAGGAACGCTGCAATATGGGTGAGACAGCGCCGCAGATTAAGCCCCTCCCCCTTGTGGGGAGGGGTTTGGGGAGGGGAATTTCAACGTACGAGGAGAACCACCAATGCCAAACCTCAAGGTGAAACCATCCGGCACGCATGGCCGTGTGACGCATGTCACCCCGGAGAATGCCGGCTGGACCTATGTCGGCTTCGATCTGCATAGGGTCAAACCCGGCGAGACGGTTTCGGGAGAGACCGGCGACCGGGAAGTCTGCCTCGTCTGGGTGACTGGCAAGGGCAAGGCATCGTCCGGATCCCGGGATTTCGGCACGCTCGGCGAGCGCATGACCCCATTCGACGGTGCGCCGCATGCGCTCTACATCCCGATGAGCTCGACCTGGTCGGTGACGGCGGAGACCGATCTGGAGCTCGCCGTTTGCTCGGCGCCCGGCGGCGGCACCTATGAGGCGAAGGCGATTCCGCCCGGCACGCATCCGCAGCTGACGCGCGGCAAGGGCACCAATGTGCGCTACGTCAACAATATCATGCCTGAGGACGACAGCTCGGCGCATTCACTGCTCGTCGTCGAGGTGATCACCCCGGGCGGCCATACATCCTCCTATCCGCCGCACAAGCACGACCAGGACGACCTGCCGAACGAGAGCTTCCTGGAAGAGACCTATTACCACCGCCTCAACCCGCCGCAGGGCTTCGGTTTCCAGCGCGTCTACACCGACGATCGCTCGCTCGACGAAGCGATGGCGATCGAGGACGGCGACGTGACGCTGGTCCCGAAGGGTTATCACCCCTGCGCGGCCTGCCATGGTTACGATCTTTATTACCTCAACGTCATGGCCGGACCGAAGCGGATCTGGAAATTCCACAATGCCGCCGAGCACGAGTGGCTGGTGAAGGCGTAACGGTCTCGTTCGATCGCTAAATAATCTGACAGCGCCAAGCCGCCGCTGATGGTTCACTGCCTCCATCTAAAACACGGATGGAGGAACACCATGTACAGTTCGAAAACTACAATCCCGACCCGGACAATTCGCTCTTCGCGCCCTATCCATTCCGGCCTGCTTCTTGCCGTCATCACGGCAGCACGCTGGCTGGTGCGCAAGATGAACGAGCGACGCAACTGCAATGCGCTGATGGAGCTCTCCGACGCGCAACTGAAGGATATCGGCCTTTCCAGGGGGCAGACCGAAAGCGACGTTCACGTCTATAGTCGCAGCTGAAATACAGGCATCAGTTGTGATATTATGCCCGGGCCGTCTCGTGGCGGCCTCTGACCCGGAACATACCATGTCGCAGCTTTCAACTGCACCGCTCCTGAAAACGAAGATGGTCACCATTCGCGATATCGTCTGCAACGGCGAGTGCCGCCATAAGAGCGACGAGGAATGCGCCCATAGGACAAGCCTCGTCTACCCTTATCGCGGCGTCTTCATGCGGCATGTCGGCCGCAATGACACGGTGGCCGAAGCCAATCAGGTGCTGTTCTTCAATGCCGGCCAGGGATATCGCATCAGTCATCCGATCGAGGGCGGCGACGCCTGCATCGATCTGGCAATCGATGAGGCCATGCTCGAAGAGCTCGCGCCGAAAGAACAGGTGCAGCCGGGCCCGGCCTTTTCCTTCCGTCGCCAGCGCCGGCGAATCGATCCGCGCGCACAGGCGCTGGTCGCGCTGCTGCGGCACGGTCTGAGCCGCAATGTCGCCGAAACGCTGGAGGCGGAAACATTGGCGCTGACGCTGGTGCGCCGCTCGCTCGGCGAGCGCACATCGCATGCTGCAGGCGCCAGCGCCGGCCGGCAGAAACTCGTCGACCGGGCAAAGCTGGTGCTTGCCTCCGATCTCGCCCGGCGCTGGACGCTCGGAGAGATCGCCGCCGAAGTGGGCGTCTCGCCGGTTTATCTCACCCAGGTTTTCCAACAGGTCGAGGCCACACCGCTTTACCGCTATCAGTTGCGGCTGCGGCTTGCCCGCGCCCTCGACCTGCTCGGCCAGTACGAGGATCTGACCGCGCTCGGCCTCGATCTCGGCTTTTCCAGCCACAGCCATTTCAGCGCTTCGTTCAAACAGGCCTTCGGACAGAGCCCTGGCGAATTCCAGCGCGCGGCGCAATTGCGACGCCGGTGAGGTCGATCGCTAAAGATTTCGACAGCGGCAATGCGGTCTTCGATGATTTTATGAGCCTGTCCCGATCCGGGGACGGTCAATCGGAGGATCATCCAATGAAGAAGACGACGTGCGCTGCCTGCGACTGCGAACTCGGCGCGGAAACCATCACCGTCAAACTCGGCGGCAAGACCGTCGAAGTCTGCTGCCAGGAATGCGCCGAGGCGCTGAACGAAGCGGAAGCCGCGACGTCGGCCGCTGCGACAGGCAGGGAATAGACGGTATCTGCAAAGCCACAGATGAACCGACCCCGAGGTTGGTGTCCAACTTTCGGGGTCGGTTCTTGGAGAGCACGGCCTTTCAGACCGGAAGAAGCCCGTAGCGCCAGCCGCGGCGTCTGGCGTTCTGCGACAGCACCAGCAAGGCAAGGACGACCATGCCTGCCTCGGCGAAGACCGGCACCATCCAGATCCCCTGCTCACCGAACACAAAAGGCAGCAGGAAGGTGAGCGGCAGGGTGAGCAGATAGGGCCGTGACAGGCCGAAGATCGCCGCGCGCGGCGCATCGCCGATCGACTGGAAATAGGACGACAGAATCAGCATCTGCCCGAAGAGGAAATAGGCGCCGATCGTCCAGGGCAGAATTCGCCTGACCTCGGCCGTTACGGCGGGGTCGGCGACGAAGACGGCGCCGAGGCGGCCGGCCGTGAGCTCGACGGCGATCTCCACCAGCGTGCAATAGACAAGCGCTGCAAGCATGGCGATCTGCAGGCTGCGACCGACGCGAAGCTTGAAGCCGGCGCCGTGATTGTTGCCGGCGATCGTCTGCAGGGCGATGCTGAGGCCGAGCAGCGGCAGATAGGTGAAGGTCATGATCCGGGTGATGATGCCGTAGGCGGCCACCGTCGCGGTATGATCATGCGTGCTCCAGAGCGAGACGTTGATCAGAATGGCGGCCGATGCCAGCGATATGCCGATGAAGCCGAGGCTCATCGGCGCGCCGAAAACGAAGATGCCGCGCCACTCGGCAAGGGCGGCTCCCCGGGAAGGCCTGAGTGCCGCCGGCCGGCGCCAACGGTAGACCAGCACCGCTGCAAGGCAGACGAATTGCGATGCGATGGAGCCGGCCGCCGAGCCGAGCACACCCCAATGCATCACCGCCATGAACAGCCAGTTGGCGAGGATGTTCAGCAGCGAGGCCGACAGCGTCACCAGCGTCATGAACCCGATCTTGCCTTCGCAGCGCAACCCGTCGAGATGCAGCGACAGGAAGAAGCAGACCGGTGCAAAGGCGATCATCGCGCCCATGAACAGCATCGCGCCATCGGCTACCGCGGCGTTGCCCGCAGCACCGGCATCGATAATCTGCCGGCCAGCGCTCCAATAGAGCATGTTGAGGATCAGGGTGACGGCCAGCGCCAGCGTGTGGGCGCCGGCAAATAGCCTGGCCGCGCCCTGGCAATCGCCTGCCCCGAGCCGGCGGGCGAGGATGCTCGCCATGCCGTTCGAAACGAGCGACTGCAGGGCGATCAACAGCATCAGCCCGGGGAAAATCAGGCTGACGGCCGAAAGCGCATCGGGGCCGACATAGGCGCCGAGGAAATAGGCGTCGACGACGGTGAAGAGGCCGTTGACGGTGGTGATCGCGATGATCGGCGCCGCCGTTTTGATGAAGACGCCCGGCAGCCAGCCGGTAAGAAAGACGTTGCCTTTGGAAAGATCGGTCATGGAAAGTCCGTGCGATGTCGAGCGACGTCCGATCCGGCTGGAAATCATGCGGATACGGATCGTCGCGAAGAAATGGAAGAAATTAGAGATCGAGCACCAGATGCGGCACGCCGTTCGAGGTCTTCCGCGGCGACACGCCATCAGCATCGATCTGCGCGCTCACACGCCGGCGAAAGGCCGAAAAGCTGTCGAAGGTGACGACATCCACCGGCTCGTCGAAATGGATGGTGATCCGCTGGAGATCGCCACCCGGCAGGGCCGAAAGCGTGAGAATTTCGCCGGTGAACGGCTGATTGAGATAACGGCCGCGAATATGGGCGCCGACGAAGAGCTGCGTCTTCGGACCGGTATTCGGCTTTGCCGCAAGGGCCGCAAGCGTGTTCCAGTCGCGCGCGCCGTGCTGGCGGGCAATCAGTTCCAGGGCCCCACTGTGCGTCAGCGCGGTGCCGCGGTCGTTCATCGCCTGGCGCAGGCGCTTGGCCTGGGCCTTCAATTCGTCAATGGCAGGATAAGTCGTCGTCATGGAGTAAAGCCTTCGCAAGGCATGCTCTTCGACTGTGGATGGGGGCCCGCATTGCCGTCAGTCAGCATGCACAAGAGGCCGTGACCATGATCGCGAGGGCTTCACCATGGATTTTCATCCGCGAGCGGCCGGTGCCTCGAACCGGCCTTTGTATGCGCGAACGTCGCCGCCGTGTCAAGAATGGCGCAAGTGCGCGGGGAATGAACAAATTTGGGGCAAATCTGCACGAAATCGGTGCGATTTTCCTGCAAGTCTGACAGAAGCGGTCAATCTTATCGATGTTGTTAAGCTGCCATCAGCATTCTTCAGCTAATGTCCTGTCGTGGAATAAGCGGAGGCTAAAAGGGCCTTTCAGATGCACCTCGACACAGAACACCCCAAGCCGGAACGTGCTTACAGGGAATTCAATCTCGACAGGCCGGGCAACATCATCTTCGTCGGCCACCATCTCAGCACCGGAACGCAGGTGCGCTGCCTGATCCGCACGATCACACTCGCCGGCGCACTGCTTGAAGTCAGCCCGAACCTGGATATGCCGAGCCATTTCTTCCTTGAAATCCTCGGCATCCATGACGAGATCGGCGCAACCATGGTCAAGCGCGAAGGCGAATTGGTGACGATCGGCTTCAACATGCTGCTCAATCCGGAATTCCTGCACCACGTTCTGCGACTGAGCTTCGAAACCTGAGGCTCTTTTCCATCCGTGAGCTGTCAGCGTGCAGCGCACCCGACACGAAAAACGCGGGCCGTCAATCCGCGTTCCCCGGTTGCGCAAACGGCCTCAGGCCGCGAGATGCCGCTCGATCTCATCGACCGGCATATTGGTGTAGTCCTTCGCCAATTCCGCTGATATCGCCGCCTGCGTGTCGGCGCTGAGTACCGGACGTATTGCGCCTAGCGCCTTCGGCGGCGCAACGAGGATAATACCGGGGGCGTCCTTTTCTTGCGCCAGTTCGTCCAGCCTTTCCGCCACGTGTTGCAGAAATTGGACTTCGGCCTGATCGTGCCAATCAGTCTCTTCGACGGCGCTGCGGCTGAAGCCGTCGGCGGTATGGCTGCGGCCGGGTTTGTCGGCGCCGAGTTCGCGATCGGGCTCATTCGGCTGCGTCAGGGTTTCCAGCACCTTCAGGTTCATCAGCGTGGCATCGCCGGCATTCCTCATGATCAGAGCCTTGGCTCCATTGCAGACCACCACCCATGATTTCCAAGGGATCTTGACGTCGGTCATATCAACTCCTCGCTGTCGTCGTTTGAAGCGCGCCCTGCTTCATCGATGAAGGCACAACGCCCGGCCATTGAAAGAGTTCGGGAAAATTGCGGCAAAATCGATCGGCCAGCGACCAAGCCGGCACTTTCTATTTGTTCTTTGCCGCCGCGGTAATTGTGCTTGCCGCGTTGCAGGCCCTGTCGCCACCGCCTTTCTCCATGGTGCCATTCCGGGACTGGCGGCCTATGGCACGTACGACGTCACCAACCTAGCCGCTGGCCACTTTCATGGGCCTTGTCGAGATGATCTGCGGCACCTTGCTGACGGCGCTGACCGCCGGCGGCGGATGTCTCGCCGCCAGAAATTTCGGCTGAACCGAGACTTCGGAATGAAGGACCGCGTCCCGATAATGAACATCGGGGCGTCCCGCTTGGGAACAAAGTTTGAACTCGTTAAAATTGTAATTTTATCGTTGACGAATGTGCAAAACATTCATGTGACCTTGATTGGGATCGATATCCGCTTGATCGTGATCGACCGCCGCTCATCATCAAGACCTGCTTGCTATGATTAAACCCCAAATGCGTCCTGACTGACGGAGAATGTGAATGTCTATGCTCCGCGCCACACACCTTGCCACGGTCAAGTCCGCTGTCTACGACATGCGCTGGGAAGAGTTCAGCGTCAAGCGGCCAGCCCGCATCGTCGCCGTCCGGCCGTGCCTCACCGGCGTCTCCATGCGAAGCGCCGAGATCATCGATATTTCGCAGGGCGGCGCCACGTTCATCGTGTCCACCACCGCCGGTCTGCCGAAACATTATTATCTCAACATTCTCGGCCTCGCCTATCGGATCGGCTGCGCCGAGGTCTACCGCCACAAAGAACGCATCGGCGTGCGGTTCATCAACATCATGGACCCTGAGGTTCTGCGCCGCGTCGTCCGCACCGACTTCCTCGTCGGCAATATGGAAGCGATCGCCGCCCGGCGCGCGCCGATCTTCCGCGCGTGAACAGCGCGGCAATAGGCTGCCGCACCGTTCCTTAAATCGGAGCCGGCGTCTTTGCGTCTGAAAGGACGCGCGGCGCCGTCGCTGCGGAAATAATCTTGCTTGCGTTGGTCGTGCCCGGGCCTATTGTTTCGCCAATTGTCACGATATCCGGGAAACCGCCGTCGCATGTCCGCATTTTCGCGCTTCACCCCGCTTGCCAGCGCCCTGCCCTCCACAGTCCCCTTCGTCGGTCCCGAGGCCATCGAGCGCCAGCGCGGACTTGCCGTTTCGGCGCGCATCGGCGCCAATGAGAACGGCTTCGGTCCCGCCCCTTCGGTCTTTGCGGCGATGCGCGAAGAGGCCGGCAATATCTGGAAATACAATGACCCGGAGAATTTCGCGCTGAGGCAAGCACTTGGCGCTCATCTCGGCGTGGCCGCCGCCAATATTGCCATCGGCGGCGGTATCGACGAACTGCTCGGCCAGATCGTCCGGCTGGTGATCGAGCCTGGAGCGCTCGTCGTCACCTCGCTCGGCGCCTATCCGACCTTCAACTTCCATGTCGCCGGTTTCGGCGGCCGCCTGGTGAGCGTTCCCTACGTCAACAACCGCGAGGATCTCGACGGCCTGCTCGATGCGGTCAAGCGAGAGAAGGCGCCGCTCGTCTATTTCGCCAATCCCGACAATCCGATGGGAAGCTGGTGGGATGCCGAGAGGATCGTCGCTTTCGCCCGGGCGCTGCCCGAGACAACGCTGCTGGTGCTCGACGAGGCCTATAGCGAAACCGGGCCGGCAGGGTCGCTGCCGTCGATCGCCTCGCTGATCGAGCTGCCGAACGTCGTCCGCACCCGCACCTTCTCCAAGGCCTACGGACTTGCCGGCGCACGCATCGGCTACGTGATCTCGACAGCAGGCACGGCGCAGGCCTTCGACAAGATCCGCAATCATTTCGGCATGAACCGGCTGGCGACGGCGGCAGCGCTCGCCGCCCTCAAGGACCAGGCCTATCTCGTCGAGGTGGTCGGGAAGATCCACGCGGCGCGGGAACGGATCGGCGGTATCGCCCGGGCGAACGGTCTTCAGCCCCTGGCCTCGGCGACGAATTTCGTGGCAATCGATGCCGGCCATGACGGCGCTTACGCACGTGCGATCGTCGACGGGCTGATGGAACGCGGCGTCTTCATCCGCATGCCTGGCGTGGCGCCGCTCAACCGCTGCATCCGCGTCAGCGTCGGGCCGGAAGCGGATATGGCGCTTCTCGAAGACGCGCTGCCGCAGGTGCTGAAACAGATCGGCTGATGGAGCAGGATGCCGAAAAGTGTCAGCGGTTTTCGGGCGACGTCATGCTCTCACTCTTTAAAGTAAAACAGCAAGAGCCGCGGCCGGTGGAGGATCCGGTCGCGGTTCTCTTCTCCCGGCGCCGGCCGCGTCCAAAGCGTCCCGCCAGTCCCCCTCTTTTCGAGGTTGTTATTCTATCGATATTCTCAGTTGGAAACGGTCTCAGTGAACCGTCATCCATTCGCGGGCGGCGCGCAGCGCCGCGACGATCTGCATCTTGTCCATGGCGGCGGCCACGTCGGCGCGAAGCTCGGCGGCGCGGTCGTTGCCCTTGATTGCGGCGATGTTGAGCCATTTGTGAGCTGCGACCAGATCGACGTCGCAGCCGCGGCCGGTTGCATACATCAGACCCATTTCACAGAAGACATCGGCGCTGTTGTCGCCACCCATGGTGGCCGTTTCAGCATTGTGCATTTCAAAGCGTGCCATCGGTTTTATCCCTGTTAGCCTGTTTATGACTTACCCTGTTTTACCTCCGGGCCTTGCCGTCTATCGCGGCTTGCGGCCCTTGCGGTCCGGCGGGTTTGCCCCGCTCGTTTGATGGGTTCACTATGCCAAACGGCTTTCAAAAAACGCCTAAAATGCATGATTAATTCTAGACAAACAAAGTGCAAATGCTTGGTAAATTTGGATTTTTGTTAAACATCAGATGCCTTGCGAATTAAGGACTTTCGCGCGAATTTTACGAAAGATTCAGATTTGAAAATAAAGGGATCGTTCATCATGAAATCAGCAGGCGATATGGCCGCACGCTCGCCAGACGGCTTTTTTCTACCGTTTTTCCCGGGTTTAGAGAAGCCACCGCACATATTTACCTTTACGTTCGCGTCAGCTATTTTCGCCGACCATCAGGGGCATCATGGAGGAAAAGATGATCCGCAGCTTCGTTCTCGCCGCAGCCATTACAGTGATCGCCGGTATCGTGCATGCCGAGGAGCCGATCGTCGGCAACTGGAAGACGGCTGCCGGCGATACGGCGGTGATCGCATCCTGCGGCGGCAGTTATTGCGTGACGCTGAAGACCGGCAAATACGCCGGCCGGAAGATCGGCACGCTTGCTGGAACCGGCGGCAGCTATGCCGGTGAGATCACCGATCCGGCCGCCGAGAAAACCTATAGCGGCTCCGGCAAGATTTCCGGCAATTCGCTGCGGATGCAGGGCTGCGTGATGAAGATCCTCTGCAAGTCCCAGACCTGGACGCGGCTCTGAGGCCAAAAACACGCCTCCGCAATTACCGTGGCAGCGCAAAGGCATGCCGAGGCCGGCATGTCTCGAACTTCTTTGCGGCCCTGCTCGTGGAAACAATCCAAATGGTCGCGCACGGGCTGGAATAGCCCATCGAAACACAGATGCCGCCCGTTCCCGAGCCCTTAGCCGGCTGACTTCCATGAACGGTGGATGAACCGGTATCTCAGCACTCATTCAGCCGGCCCATGGCAAAACTCTTCTCACGATAGAGTTGCGTATCGGGGGCAAGGCAATGGACATGTATATTCTGGCAAGACGCTTCAGCATCATCACGCTGTTTGCGGCGATCTTCGCCTTCACGTTTTCGGCGGTCGTGGTGCACAATGGCGGCGGCGGCGCGCAGTCGCATTTCGGGGCGAGCTATACCTGCCTGGAGAGAAACGGCACATTCTGCACGCCATCGGTGCAGTGAGTGCATCCGACACCGAAGAGGAAAATAATCGGATTCTGCCGGCGCGCGTCGTTTGCTTGTCAAAAACAACTCTCTATAATGCGTCATGAACAAACGAATCTCCCCTTTACCGCCCCTCGATATATCCTCGCCCCCCCCTTTTCAGCCGCAGAGCTTTGATGATCCGGCCAAGGCCGTGGAAGCGCTGACGGCGCTTTATGAGCGCAATACGGCTTTCCTGATCAAGAGCTTCACCGAGCTTGCGCAAGGCGCTCCGATCTCCTCGCGCTACCGTGCTTTCTATCCGCAGGTCAGCATCGAGACGACAAGCTTCGGCCACGTCGATTCGCGCCTTTCCTACGGCCATGTCACGGCACCGGGCATCTATACGACGACAGTCACCCGGCCGAAGCTCTTCAAGCATTACTTGAAAGAGCAGCTGGCGCTCCTGGTGAAGAGCCACAATGTTCCGGTCATCGTCTCGGAATCGACGACGCCGATCCCCCTGCACTTCGCCTTCGGCGAGGGTGCGCATGTGGAAGCGTCCACCAACGCCTTCATCGACATTCCGATGCGCGATATCTTCGATACGCCCGATCTCAACACCACCGACGATGAGATCGCCAACGGCGAATATATCCCGCCGCCGGGAGAGCCCTCGCCGCTGGCGCCGTTCACCGCTCAGCGCATCGATTATTCGCTCGCCCGCCTGTCGCATTATACGGCGACGCATGCCGAGCATTTCCAGAATTTCGTGCTGTTCACCAACTACCAGTTCTATATCGATGAATTCTGCAGCTGGGCGCGCAAGCTGATGGCGGAGGGCGGCGACGGTTACACCGCCTTCGTCGAGCCCGGCAACATCGTCACCCTGCCCGGATCGAGCGCGCCGGAAACGGATGCGACACTTGCCCGCCTGCCGCAGATGCCGGCCTATCACCTGAAGAAGAAGGGCCATGCCGGGATCACCATGATCAATATCGGCGTCGGCCCTTCCAATGCCAAGACGATCACCGACCACGTCGCCGTGCTGCGCCCGCATGCCTGGCTGATGCTCGGCCATTGCGCCGGTCTGCGCAACAGCCAGCGGCTCGGCGATTATGTTCTCGCCCATGCCTATATGCGCGAGGACCATGTTCTCGACGACGACCTGCCGGTCTGGGTGCCGATTCCCGCGCTCGCCGAAGTGCAGGTGGCGCTGGAAGCGGCCGTCGCCGAAATCACCGGTTACGAGGGTTTCGAGCTGAAGCGCATCATGCGCACCGGCACCGTCGGCACGATCGACAATCGCAACTGGGAACTGCGCGACCAGCGCGGGCCGGTAAAGCGGCTTTCCCAGGCGCGTGCGATCGCGCTCGACATGGAATCGGCAACGATCGCCGCCAACGGCTTCCGCTTCCGCGTGCCCTACGGCACGCTGCTCTGCGTCTCCGACAAGCCGCTGCACGGCGAGTTGAAGCTGCCGGGCATGGCGACGGCCTTTTATCGCACGCAGGTCAACCAGCATCTGCAGATCGGCATCCGCGCCGTGCAGAAGCTCGCCGCCATGCCGAAGGAAGCACTGCATTCGCGCAAGCTGCGCAGCTTCTTCGAGACGGCCTTCCAATAGGCCGTTTCCTTACCGGCCGGTCACGACAGGTGCCGCGCTCTGCGCGAGCATCTGTGGCCTGCCGGCGGCGATGTTCAGCCCTGCAATCAGCAGGGTGAAGGCGACGAAGACGAAGGCGGTGCGCAGCAAAACCTTCCATCCGTCGCTTTCTTCGAAATCCGGCTGACGCTTCTCATGACGGCGGGCCCAGATCTGGCTTGCCAGCGCGATTTCAAGAATACTCATTGCTATTCTCCTCGACAGGTTTCGACGAAGCCTTGTCGAGTGCTGCCTTGCGATTTCGACACGGACGGGCACAAAAGATTTTTTCTCGTTGCTGTCGAAATGCCCGCAACCCGTTCGTCCAGAGGTATGAAACCCTGCAAGGAGGCTGCCTGCGATGAAATATCTCTGTCAGGTTTGGTTCGACGGCGCGATGCTCGAGGCCATGACGCAAGAGGAGAAGGCCGAGCTCGACGCAAATTCCCTCAATTACGACAAGGACCTCGTCGACAGCGGGCATATGATCGTCGCCCAGGCGCTGCAGCCGCCGAAATCGGCAGTCACGGTCCGGGTGCGGAGCGGCGAGTTGTCGGTAACGGACGGCCCCTTTGCTGAGACGAAGGAGGCGCTCGGCGGATTTATCCTGATCAAGGCCAAGGACCTCAATGAGGCGATCCGCGTTGCCGCCGGCATCCCGCTTGCCAAACTCGGCGCGATCGAGGTGCGGCCCGTCCACGAATTCGGCGCCAAATGAGGAGAGACCGATGAAATTTCTATGCCAGATCTGGTTCGACACGGAGAAGAGCAAGCTGGTCCCTCAGAGCGAATGGGATGCGCTCACACAGGAGTGCATCATTAGCGACAATCGCTGGCGCGAGAGCGGTCACCTGCTGGTGGCGCTCGCTCTGCATGATCCGTCAACGGCGATCACCGTCCGCCTGCGCAATGGCGAAACCTCTGCGACCGATGGCCCCTTTGCCGAAATCAAAGAGCATCTCGGCGGTTTTGTGCTTGTAGAAGCCGAGACTATCGAGGCGGCGAAGACGATCGTGTCGAGTTTTCCGATCCTCAAATATTCCTCGATCGAAGTGCGCCCGACTTACGCGATCCAGGATGGGAAATAGCCATGCGCTACATCTGCCTGATTTATAACAGCGCCGACACGGACGGGACGCTGGCGCCTGACGAAACCAACGAACTCATCAAGGCGCATTTCGCCTTCGATGAGGAACTGCGCCGCCAAGGCATCATGATCCATGCCGATGCGCTGGAGATGCCAGACCAGGCGACGGTGCTGCGCGTTCGCAACAACACGCTCTCCGCCACCGATGGTCCCTATGTCGAGACGAAGGAGCATCTGGCCGGCTTCTACGTCATCGAGGCGCCCGACATGACCAAGGCAAAGGAGATCGCCGCGCGGATCCCTTCGGTGCGTTTCGGCGCGGTCGAACTCAGGCCGGTCAGGATGCTGACCTTGCCGGATTGAGGTGTGCCTTTGGAACGCGTCATCGAAGAAATCTACCGAACGCAGTCGCGCCGGGTGCTGGCGACATTGATCCGCCTGCTCGGGGATTTCGACCGGGCTGAGGAAGCGCTCCACGATGCCTTTGCCGCCGCCGCCCGGACATGGCCGGCCGACGGCATCCCCGGCAACCCCTTTGCCTGGCTTGTTTCCACCGGGCGTTTCAAGGCGATCGATTCGATCCGGCGGCGGGCGCGCTTCGATGCCTCGCAGCACCACATCGAGGACAGCCTCTACACGCCCGATGCAACAGAGATCGGCGAGATGGAAGCGATCGAGGACGACATGCTGCGGTTGATCTTCACCTGCTGCCATCCGGTCATTCCGGCCGATGCGCAGATGGCGATGGCGCTGCGGGAGATCTGCGGTTTGACCACCGAAGAGATCGCCCATGCCTTCCTCATTCCGGCGCCGACCGTGGCGCAGCGGATCGTGCGCGCCAAGGGCAGGATCCGGGCGGCGAAGGTCCCTTACGAGGTGCCTGCCCGCGAGGCACTGCCTCAACGGCTCGACCAGGTGCTGCACGTCATCTATCTCGTCTTCAACGAAGGTTATTCCGCCTCTTCGGGTGAAGATGTGGTCCGCGCCGACCTGACCGCGGAGGCGATCCGGCTGGCACGGCTGCTTCTCAAGCTGCTGCCGCACCCCGACGTCTGTGGCCTCCTGGCGCTGATGCTGCTGCAGGATTCCCGCCGCTCCGCCCGCAGCAGTGAACAGGGATCGCTGGTGCTGCTTGCCGATCAGGACCGCTCGCTCTGGGATCATGCGAAGATTGCGGAAGGCCTGGCCCTGCTTTCCCAAGCGATGCGCCCGGGAGAGATCGGCAGCTATACGCTGCAGGCAGCGATTGCCGCCGAGCATGCCAGGGCGCCGACGGCCGAAGAAACCGATTGGCGGCGGATCGCCTTTTACTATGAGCTGCTTCAGGCGGCACAACCCTCGCCGATCGTCGAGCTCAATCGCGCCGTGGCGGTCGCGATGGCGGACGGGCCGGCCAAGGGGCTGGATCTGGTCGATGCCATTTTCGGCCGCGGGGAGCTGCTGGCCTATCACCTCGCCCATTCGGCGCGGGCCGATTTCCTGCGCCGTCTCGGCCGGAGCGAGGAAGCGATCGCGGCCTATGAGAAAGCGCTGTCGCTCTGCCGGCAGGAGCCGGAGCAGGCCTTTCTCAGAAAGCGGATTTCAGAGTTTGCCGCGACGCCCGAGCGGCAGTGAGATCGCCGTGCCGGTCAGTGCCGAGACGATGATCAGCAGATGGGCATTGACGCTCGCCTGCGCCAGTGCGGCAAGTGCTACCCGCTCGCTCGAGGCTCCGAGCGCAATGGCGCCGGCGGTGATGCCGGCCGGATAGGTGCCGACGCCGCCCGGCGCGTGCATCGGCAGCACCGAGGAAAGTTCGCCGCCGAGCGCGCCACCGAAGCTCGCTGCCATCGGCAGCACCCCCATCAGGCCGAGCGCCCATGCGAGCACGATCACCTTCACCAGCCAGTTGACGACGGTCATCGCCCAAGCACGCGCAAAGGCAACGGCATCAAGCGGCAGACCGTTTTCGATCTCGGCAACGAATTTCTGCACCTTCGCAGGCAACAGCCTGGCAGCGACACGCAGCAGTGGCTTGCGCGCGGCGAAAACTGCGACCGGCAGCAGCAGGAAAACAGCCCAAAGCGACCATGCGACGAGCCCATCGGCCGCGGCGAGCGCAAAGCCGATGCCGGCGGCCGCCAGCAGGGCGTGCAGGTCGAGCAGCCGCATGACGAACAGCGCCGAGGTTCCGCGCGTCAGCGGAATGCCGAATTCGGTGCGCATCAGCAGGGGAAAGCTGGTCTCGCCGGTGCGGAAGGGCAGCATGATATTCAGGAGATTGTGGATCTGCGTGACGCGGAAAAGGGTGGCGAACCGGCCCGCGGTTTCCTGCGGAAAATAATCGTAGATGCGCCAGGTGCGCAGGAAATAGGTGCTCGTCAGCGCCACGAGCGCGCCGATCACCGGGCCTGCGCCGACATCGGCCCATTGGCTGATGATGACGGGCCAACCCCAGAACCACTGTATGAAGAGCGCATAGGCTGCGACAATTACGACCGTCAGCACCGTCATGCGGTTGCGCATAAACCAGGACTGCTGGCTTTCAACGATCGAACTCTTCATGTAGTAGGCATTCCTTACTTGGCGTCGGCACAGGCCTCGTTTCCGTCGCCAGGCGTTTTAGGAGAAATGAGGGTTGCGCACAACGGCGGAGTTGACGGCGATGGCGGCGAGATCGCTTTAAGGCCATCGAACCCCGCGGCGGACCGATAGATCGCGGCGCCTCGCCGGCCTGACTTGGAGATCGATGTTGGAGCGCATTACCAGAAGCATTACGAGCGCGAGCCTTTTTCTGGCAGTCTATTTCCTGCTGAACATCGTGCTCCGGATTGCGCTGCCGCATACGCTCGATCTCGATGAGGCGGAGCAATCCTTCTATTCGCAATACCTGCTTGCCGGCTACGGCCCACAGCCGCCCTTCTACAACTGGATCCAATACGCCATCGTCTCGGTGACCGGGATCACGATGTGGGCGCTCTCGGTTCCGAAGAACATCATTCTCTTCGGCTGCTATCTGTTCTATGGGCTGGCTGCCCGCGAGGTATTGAAGAACCGTCTGCTCGCCCCCATCGCCATGCTGAGCCTGATTACCTTGCCGCAGGTGGGGCTGATGGCGCAGCGCGAGCTGACCCATACCGTTGCCCTGCTATTTGCAACCTCGCTCTTCCTCTTCGGCTTTTTCCGCACACTTCGCCAGCCGACAGTCGGGAGCTATCTCGTCATCGGCATCGCCACCGGCATCGGCCTGATCTCCAAATATAATTTCGCCATCCTGCCATTTGCCGCCTTCATCGCCGTCCTGCCCGACTGGAAGTGGCGCAGCCGCCTGTTCGACTGGCGTCTGCTGCCGGCGATCGCGATCGCCATTCTGATCGTTTTGCCGCACGCGCTCTGGCTGCCCGACAATCTCGCCAGCGCTTCGGGCCCGACGCTGGAGCGGATGACCGCCGAGCACGAGGCCGCCGCCGGCCTCCCCCGTATCGGACAGGGACTGTTGTCTCTCGCCATCGCCGTACTCGGCTTCGTCGCATTGCCGATCGTTATTATCGCGGCAGCCTTCCGACGGGATTTCTTCCGTGCACTTGCCGCGACCAGCCCGATGATCCGGGTAATCGAGCGGATGATGATCGTCAGCCTGATCGCCTTCGCCGGTATCGTCGTCTTCGCCGGCGCGAGCGATATCCACGAACGCTGGCTCGATCCCTGCCTGCTCGTCCTGCTGATCTATCTGTTCCTGAAGCTGGAGGCCGCAGGCTTCGATCTTTCCGCCGGCCTTGCGCGCTTCCGGCTCGTGGTGCCGGCCTTCATGGTCGTCATCCTGGCAATCCTTCTGCTGCGGATCGTTGCCATTCAGTATATCGGCACCTATACGCGAACGAACGTTCCCTTCTCCGGCTACGCGGCCGAACTGACCGCGACCCGCAAGCCGGTTCTCATCGTGGCCGGCACCAAGTTCGTAGCCGGCAACATGAAGCTGGAATTCCCCGACGTTCCCGTCGTCATCCCGTTCTTCCCCGGTTCCGGGGTTCCCGAATATGCGACTGCCAAGGGGCCGGTGCTCGTTATCTGGCGTGGCGAAACCGCCGACGACCCGACAATTTCCCCGAGCTTCGCGAGTGATCTCGTGAGATCTGGCATCCATCTCCAGGAGTTGAACACGCTGACGTTGCCCTATCTCTTCAGCAACGGCAAAAAGAGCTTCTCCATCGGTTACTCCTGGGTGGAGGGAGGCGCAAAATAGCGTTCACGCAGCTCAACCGATTGCGGGGAAACCGGCATTGCCCGCTGGCAACGGGCGGACACTTCATGTACTAGCGTTCCGCAAGCGCGGCGGCGGCAGTAAGACTGCTCGGCCGCCCGGCCTTTTGGAGATGAAATTGCAGACAACGGTAGAGCCCATTCGCGGTACGAATGATCCGGTACAATCGCTCGAGCTGTCGCTGGTCGTGCCCATTTTCAACGAAGAGGAAAGCGTCGGTCCGCTCGTCGAGCGTGTCGTGGCTGCGATGTCCGCCTATCCCGATCAGTGGGAGCTGATCCTCGTCGACGACGGCAGCACGGATGCGACACTCGTCAACGCCCGCAAATTCGTCGGGCGCGAGGGGCTGACGCTCAGGATCGTCGAGCTGCAGCGCAATTTCGGCCAGACCGCCGCCATGCAGGCGGGTATCGACACGGCCCGCGGCCGGCTGATCGCGACGATGGATGGCGACCTGCAGAACGATCCGAAGGACATTCCTTCGATGGTCGCCGAACTGGAACGGCGTGAACTCGATCTCCTTGTGGGATGGCGCAAGAACCGCAAGGACGGCCTGTTCCTGCGCAAGATCCCTTCCTGGTGCGCCAACTACCTGATCGGCCGCATCACCGGCGTCAAGCTGCATGATTACGGCTGCAGCCTGAAGATCTACCGTGCCTCGATCATCAAGCAGGTGAAGCTGATGGGCGAAATGCACCGCTTCATCCCGGCCTGGGTCGCCGGTGTCGTCCCGAGCTCGCGCATCGGCGAGATGGCCGTCACCCACCATGCTCGCGAGCACGGGGTTTCGAAATACGGCATTTCGCGCACCTTCCGCGTCATCCTCGACCTGCTGTCGGTGATGTTCTTCATGCGCTACAAGGCGCGGCCCGGGCATTTCTTCGGCTCGCTCGGTCTTGGCCTCGGTGCTATCGCCATGCTGATCCTCCTCTACCTCGGCTTCGACAAGTTCATCATGGGCAACGATATCGGCACCCGCCCGATGCTGATGGTCGGCGTCGTACTGCTGCTTTCCTCGGTGCAGATGATCACCACCGGCATCCTGGCGGAGATGATCGCGCGCACCTATTACCGCGACGACGCCTCTCCGAATTATATCGTGCGGCAGATCTTCGACGATCAAAGCCAAGCCTAAGCCGGCGGCACGATGCTGGAGCGCGCGACGAGGACGATCAAAACCGCGGGCCTGCTGCTTGCGGCCTATTTCGTGCTCAACATCGTGCTGCGCATCGCGCTTCCGCATTCGCTGGAGCTCGACGAGGCCGAGCAATCCTTCTTCTCGCAATATCTGCTGGCGGGCTACGGCCCGCAGCCGCCCTTCTACAACTGGATGCAATATGCCGTCGTTTCGCTGACGGGCATGTCGATCGGCGCGCTGATCGTGCCCAAGAACATCCTGCTGTTCCTGTCCTATCTCTTCTATGGCCTTGCCGGGCGGCGTGCACTGAAGGATGAGGCACTGGCCGCCATCACCATGCTGTCGCTGATCACCCTGCCCCAGGTCTCCTTTATGGCCCAGCAGGACCTGACCCACACGACGGCGCTGCTCTTTGCCAGCGCGCTGTTTCTCTACGGCTTCTTCCGCACACTCGACCGGCCCGATATGGCGAGTTACCTGCTTCTCGGGCTTGCGACCGGCTTCGGGCTGATCTCGAAGTATAATTTCGCGCTGATGCCTGTCGCTGCCTTGATCGCCATCCTGCCCGATACCGAATGGCGGCGCAGGGCGCTCGACTGGCGCATCCTGGTGGCAATCGCCGTCGCGCTCGTCATCATCCTGCCGCACGCGATCTGGCTTCAGAACAATCTCGCCTTCGCCTCCTCCGATACTCTGGTCAAGATGGCCGCCGGCAACGAACCTGCCGGCATCGTGCGGATCGGCAAAGGCCTTCTTGCTTTTGTCGTCGCCATCATCGCCTTTGCGGCGCTGCCGGTCGCAATCTTCGCGGCCACCTTCCGCCGGCATTTCATCCGGGCTCTTTCGGCCGGAAACCGCTGGACCGGGATGATGGAGCGGATGATGCTCGCAAGCCTCGCCGGCATCGCCCTCATCGTCCTCTTCACCGGCTCGACCACGGTGCGTGAGCGCTGGCTCGACCCGTTCCTGCTGGTGCTGCCGATCTATTTCCTGGCGAAAATGCAGGCTGCCGGCATCGACCTTTCCGCCGGGCTGCGCCGCCTGCGGCCGGTGTTGCCGGTGCTGATGGCCTGCGTGCTGATCGCACTCGGCCTGCGTGTCGTCGGCGCCGGGCTGATCGGCGTCTATGCCAGGCCGAACGTGCCGATGGCGGCGCTTTTCCGCGAGATGACGCGACAGGGGCAACCGGCGCTGGTGATCGCCTCCGACACCTATGTCGCCGGCAACATGCGGCTGCAATTTCCTGATGTGCCAGTGGTGACCCCGGATTTTCCGGCGCCAGGCATTCCGGCCTTCGCCGAGGCCAAGGGGCCGGTGCTGATCGTCTGGCGCGGCAAGAAGACGGCCGCGGCGGCGGATGCGGTGATGCCGGAGCGGTTTTCATCGGCACTGACGGCGGCCGATATCGCGCTGCAGGAGATCGGTTCGTTGTCGCTTCCCTATTACTTCGGCCGCCAAGGCGACAATTTCGCGCTCGGTTACGCCTGGGTTCAGCCGGGGCCGAGATAGATGAGCGAGACCAACAATCGCGACATCAGGTGGATCTTTGCCCTGCTCGCCGCCTATTTCCTGCTTCAGGTCGGCGTGCGGCTCGCAACCTCCCATTCGCTCGATCTCGATGAAGCCGAACAGGCCTTCCGCTCGCAATGGCTTGCCGCCGGCTACGGCCCGCAGCCACCCTTCTACAATTGGCTGCAATATACCGTCTTTCAGTTTGCCGGCGTCTCGCTTGCTGCGCTTTCTCTCGTGAAGAACCTTCTGTTGTTCGGTTCCTACCTGCTCTACGGCCTGACCGCGCGCCTCATCCTGCGTGACAAGGCGCTGGTGGCGATATCAACGCTGGGGCTGCTGACGATCCCGCAGATGGCTTTCGAGATGCAGCGCGACTTGACGCACACGGTCGCCGTGTTCTTCTCGGCCAGCATCTTCTTCTACGGCTTCATCCGCAGCCTGAAGCAGCCGAGCCTTGCCTCCTATCTCATCGCCGGTATTGGCGTCGGTTTCGGCCTGCTGGCCAAATATAATTTCGCGATCCTGCCGGCAGCAGCTCTGATTGCCGCGCTTTCGGATGCGCGCCTGCGGCCGCGGATCTTCGATTGGCGGCTGGTGCTGACGGCGGCGCTGGCATTCGTCATTACCCTGCCACATCTCTTCTGGTTGAAGGACAATCTGGATTTCGCCACCGCCCGCACGCTGGAAAAGATGACCGCGAGCGGCCACGCGAGCTATCCCGCGCAGGTGGCCATGGGTGTCAGCTCGCTCGCGCTCGCCACCATCAGCTTTGCCGGATTGACGGTGGCGGTCTTCGCCGTCGTCTTCGGCAAGGGCCTTCGCCCGGCGCTCACTTCAGGCTCGCAATGGACGCGGTTGATCGAACGGATGATGCTCGTCTTCCTCGCCGGCGTTCTGTTTCTGATCGTCTTCGGCGGCGCGGCCGGCATAAAGGACCGCTGGCTGGTGCCGATGCTCTTTATCCTGCCGCTCTATTTCTGCCTGAAGATCGAAGCCGCCGATGTCGCGACAGGCAAGGCGTTCCGGCGTTTCATGGTCGCCGTCGCCATCATCATGATCGGCGTGCCGGCCGCCCTTTACGGCAGCGTCGCGGCCGCACGTTTCACCGGTCATTATGAACGACTGAACAGGCCCTATGCCACGATGCTGGAGACCTTGCGCAAACAGGCCGAGCCGGCGGCGATCCTTGCCGGCGACAGCCTGCTTGCCGGCAACCTCAGGCAGGATATTCCCGGCGTGCCGGTCCTCTCCGTGGATTATCCCGGCTTCCACCCCAATATCGCCGACCGACGACCGCTTCTCCTCGCGTGGCTGATACCGCCGAAGGGCGGAAGCGAAGCGCTGCCGCCCGACATGGCTGAATGGCTGCAGACCAATCTCGGCGCATCCGCACCCGAGGCATTGGTGATCGACGTGCCCTATTTCTATCAGCGCGGCGATGACCGCTACCGATTCGGCTATGCTTGGATCAACCAGCCTTGAGCTCAACATCACATTGCCGGCAGGATAGCCTCCCCCGATGCAGTCGGTATTGCAAAAGTATTGCATTTTGCCACATATTAAAGGGTAAGGAGTCATCACATGGCACGCGCAAAGACTTTTTCCCTTGGCGATACCTATGACGGGATTCTATCGGATCTTGTCCGGAATGGCCGGTTCGGTACGGAAACTGAAGCCGTGCGGGCTGGCATCCGTATGCTCGCCGACCACGAACTGAAAATAGAGGCGCTACGCAGGGACATTCAGGCGGCCGACTCCGAGATTGAAGCCGGCCTCGGCAAGGAATACGCAACCAGCGCGGATATCCTCGAAGACGTCATGAACGAAAGCTAAGGCCCTTAAACCTAAGCGCCTGATTATCGCGCCATCCGCCATCAAGGATCTACGCAATATCCGGCGCTATATCGCCGAGAGCAGCCCTGTTACGCGCGGGAGTTTCTGGACGACCTGACCGCAAAGATCGCGTGGATCGCCGAAGTGGACTTCACCGGATCTCCTCGCGACCACATCGCGGAAGGCCTGCGTGGCCTGCCATACCGGAACCGCTGTATCTACTATCGCTCCTATCACGACCGCATCGTGATCCTACGCGTGAAACACGGCGCGGAGGATATCAAGCCACAGGATTTCGATTTCTAGGCCCGAGGAATTCCCTGGGCAACAAGCCGCTACGATCATTTCCGTCGTCGGAACCGGCTCTGCATATGCCCAGGTCGACCGGTCGCTCCAAGCGAAATCAGGATTTCAGCTCCTTCCAGGCCAAGTCCAGCGCCAACTTGGTAATCCGTGCCATCTCGTCCACCTCCGCATGGCTGATGACGAGCGGTGGCGAGGCGAGCATCCGGTCGCCAGTGGCGCGCAGGACGAGGCCGTTGGCCAGCGCATGGTTGCGCACCAGCGCCCCGACCTGGTCGGGCTTCTCATAACGCGTGCGCCTGCTCTTTTCGGCAGCAAGCTGCAGGCCGCCCATCAGGCCGATGCTGACGGCCTCGCCGACCAGATCGTGGTCGGCAAGGGCTGCCCAGGCCTTGCCGAAATAGGGGCCGATGTCGTCGCGCACCCGTTCGATCAACCTTTCCTCCTCGATGATGCGCAGGTTTTCGAGGGCGGCGGCGGCGCAGACCGGATGGCCGGAATAGGTGAAGCCGTGATTGAACTCACCGACCTCATTGATCAGCACATCGGCGATGCGGTCGCTGACGAGCACGCCGCCGATCGGCAGGTAGCCGGAGGACAGCCCCTTGGCGATCGGCGCGAGATCCGGCTCGACGCCGAAATGCTGATGGCCGAACCAGGCGCCCAGCCGGCCGAAACCGCAGATCACCTCATCGGTCACCAGCAGGATATTGCGCGCCTTGCAGATGCGGTCGATCTCCGGCCAGTAGGTTTCAGGCGGAATGATGACGCCGGCAGCGCCCTGCACGGGCTCGGCGACGAAGGCGGCGACATTCTCCTCGCCCAGTTCGTCGATCTTCGCTTCCAGCTCGCCGGCGACCTTGAGACCGAATTCGGCAGGTGAGAGATCGCCGCCCTCGCCATACCAGTAGGGCTGGCCGATATGGACGATGCCTGATATCGGCAGATCGCCCTGTTCATGCATGTATTTCATGCCGCCGAGGCTGGCGCCGGCGACGGTCGACCCGTGATAGCCGTTCTTCCTCGATATCACGATCTTCTTCGACGGCTTGCCGACGGCGCTCCAGTAGACACGCGCCATGCGGAACCAGGTGTCGTTCGCCTCCGAACCGGAACCGGTGAAGAAGATATGGTTGAAACGTTCCCCGGCACGCGAGGTCACCTTCTCAGCCAGCAGCGTCGCCGGCGTCGAACTCGTACCGAAGAAGGTGTTGTAATAGGGCAGTTCGTTCATCTGCCTGGCGACGGCGTCTGCGATCTCCCGGCGGCCATAGCCGATATTGACGCACCAGAGGCCGGCGAAGCCATCGAGATATTTCCTGCCGCGATCGTCGAAGATGTGGCAGCCGTCGCCGCGCTGGATGATGCGCGTGCCTTCGGCATTCAGCTTCTTCATGTCGGCGAAGGGATGCAGGTGATGCGCGGCGTCGATCGCCGCAAGGTTCGAGGGTGGGTAAGTATCGGGCATGGCTGGTGAAAGATCCTCGCGGATTGAAAGGCTGCTGTCGATGAGATAGGAGCTTGGCCTTGTCCCGGAGGATTTTCAAGGCCATGGCGAGCGACAGGATGGACGGCAAGGCCTGGGGTGGCGACCCGCGTTTCGAAATCCTGATCGTCGGTATGAACGGCGATCTGCGCGGCAAGCAGCTGCCGCCGGGCGCAGAGGACAAGGTCTGGGCCGGAGACATCCGCCTGCCGACCTCGACGCAATCGCTCGACATCTGGGGCGACGACAATGACGATATCACCGGCCTGTCGCTGACGATCGGCGATCCCGATGGCAAGGTAATTCCCGACCGGCGCAGCCTGGCGCCGATGCCCTGGGCGCCCGAGGGCTCGATGCAGGTGCTCGCCACCATGCATGAATTCGACGGCAGCCCCAGCTTCATGGACCCGCGCGCCATCCTCGCCTCGATACTGGAACGTTATGCCTCGCGCGGCCTGACGCCTGTGGTGGCGACCGAGCTGGAATTCTACGTGATGTCGGGAGACTGGCGTGAGACCGGACGCCCCTCCCCGCCCGAAAGCCTCACCTATCGCGGCGAGCCAAACGGTTTCCAGCTTTACGACATGAGCGCCGTCGACGCGCTCGACGGCTATCTCGGGACGCTGAGGGCCTATGCGAAAGCGCAGGGACTGCCGGCGGAAGCGACGACGGCGGAGTTCGGTCCCGGCCAGTTCGAGGTCAACCTGCTGCACCGCCCCGATGCGCTGGCGGCCGCCGACGATTGCCTCTACCTCAAGCGTATCGCCGACCAGGCGGCGCGCCGGCACGGGCTGAAATCGACCTGCATGGCCAAACCCTATTCCGAGCATGCCGGCTCCGGCCTGCATGTGCATGCGAGCGTCATCGACAGGCAAGGCCGCAACATCCTCGATGCCAAGGGCGGCGAGCCGAAGCGGCTCAAATCGGTTGCTGCCGGGCTGCTCAACAGCATGCGCGAGGCGCAGCTGATCTTCGCCCCCTTCGCCAATTCCTACCGCCGCTTCCAACCGGGCTCGTTTGCGCCCGTCGACCTCACCTGGGGCAGCGGCCACCGCGGCACCGCGATCCGCATACCCGACAAGGACGGACCGGCCGCCCGCATCGAGCATCGCGTGGCCGGCGCCGACGCCAATCCCTATCTGCTGCTCACGGCAATCCTCGGCGGCATGCTCGCCGGTCTCGACCACGAACTCGACCCCGGCGAGGAGACGACGCCCTCGCATACGCCTGCGAACACCACGCGGCTGACACATGATTTCCTGAACGCCGTCGAGGCCTTCCGTACCTCTCCCTTCATCGCCGATATGTTCGGCGCGCGTTATCAGGCGCTCTATGGCGACACAAAGCGCAAGGAAGCGCTTGCGCATCTGCGCAGCGTCTCAGATTTCGACTATCGCACCTATCTGCCGCGGCTCTGAAATCTTCAGCACCCGATTTACGCAGCAGGCTCGCGGCGTTCGGCTGCATCCACCTGCGCGGCGAGACCCTGTTTGACGAGAACCTTCAACTCGCCCGGATGCAGCCGGATCGAAACGTCGCGTTCGAGCGGCAGCAACTCGCCGTCCATGACGCAATTGGCCTTGGATCGCAGTTTCGGGAAATGCAGTTGCACCTCGGCCGGATGCATCACCATGACATCGGCATTCTCGCGCACCTTGCCGCGCAGCATGTCGACGGCAAGGCGGGCGACACCGAGGGGTTTCAGCGGATTTGCAGTGTAGAAGCCGAGTTCGCCGCTTCTCAGATTGTCGGCGTAGAGCAGCGCGTTCTCACCGAAGGGATTGTTGGAGACCGAAATCGCCGACACCCTGCGGCGCTCGCGCATGCCGGCCGCCTGGAACTCGACCTCGAATTCCGGCGGATTGAAGATCACGCCCAAGGCGGCTTTCGTGCTCGCCCGGATCTTGCCCAATCGGGAGCGATAGCTGTAGGCGTTGCGATAGCGCACCATGCGGGCATGCAGACCGGCAGAAAACTGGTGGATGAAGGGCCGTCCGTTGGCGCTGGCAATATCGACATTGTCGATCTCGCCTGATGCAAGCACATCAAGCGCCTGCCAGATATCGAGCGGCACACGCAGCGAGCGGGCAAAGAGGTTCATCGTGCCGGCGGGCACGACGCCAAGCGCAATGCCGTTTTTCCAGGCGATCGATGCGGCCGCCGAGATCGTGCCGTCGCCGCCGCCGGCGACGATGCCGTCGATATCGTCGCGTCTGGCCGCCCGCTCCATGGCGGGAATGATCTCCTTGCCGGAGAAGACGATGGCGTCGAAATCGTGCCCGGCATCGCGGAATGCTTCTTCCGCCCTCTTTTCGTAGGCCAGCATGTCGGTGGTCCGGAAGGTGCCGCCGTCGCGATTGAAAAAGCCTACAAGCTTCATAAGAGCTCCCGTCCCTGGCGCGGAAACAATCCTGCCTTTGCTGCTGAGATGGTTGCGGTATCAGCGATTTCAAGCGCGGCCGCTTTTCGCAAGAAGCAGCTGAAATGCAAATATTGCAACTGACATATGCACATAGCAGGACGCTGCACTGCAGAAAACGCACTCGACGCCAGCCCATGCATCCGGGATAGATAAGCGATATCGGAGATACGTACCTCCGCCTCCCGCCATTCGAATGATCGGCCCGCAGCCGCGCTCGCGCCAGCGGTCATCGCCAAGCCAAAACCGCATCGAGGAACTCTCGTGAGTGAGATTACCGTCAATGATTCCATCGACAGCGAGGATGAAGGGCTGCCGTCGGCAACAACCGTGACGCTGGTGCAGCTGGCGCTCGCCTGCGGCGGCTTCGGCATCGGCACCGGTGAATTCGCGATCATGGGGCTCTTGCCCAATGTCGCAGACACTTTCTCGGTGACGACACCGCAAGCCGGCTACGTCATCAGCGCCTATGCGCTCGGCGTCGTCATCGGCGCGCCCGTCATCGCCGTGCTCGCGGCGAAAATGGCGCGTCGGACGCTGCTGCTGACGCTGATGCTGATTTTTGCCGCCGGCAATATATTAAGCGCCATGGCGCCGACCTTCGAAAGTTTCACGCTGCTGCGTTTCGTCAGCGGCCTGCCGCATGGCGCCTATTTCGGCGTCGCGGCGCTTGTCGCCGCCTCGATGGTGCCGGTGCATCGCCGCGCGCGAGCGGTCGGCCGCGTCATGCTCGGCCTGACGCTTGCCACACTTCTCGGCACGCCCTTGACGACATTCTTCGGCCAGTCGCTCGACTGGCAGGTGGCGTTTTTCTCGGTCGGCGTGCTCGGCCTGCTGACGGTGGCGCTGATCTGGTTCTACGTTCCCAAGGACCGGGTTTCCGAAGAGGCGAGCTTCTCACGCGAACTCGGCGCCTTCCGCCGCCCGCAAGTGTGGCTGACGCTCGGCATTGCCGCCGTCGGTTACGGCGGCATGTTTGCGATGTTCAGCTATATCGCCTCGACGACAACACAAGTGGCGATGCTGCCGGAAACAGCCGTTCCGATCATGCTGGTGCTCTTCGGCGTCGGCATGAATGCCGGCAATTTCATCGGTTCGTGGCTCGCCGACAAATCGCTGCTCGGCACGATCGGCGGCTCGCTCGTCTATAATATCGTCGTGCTGACCACCTTTTCGCTGACCGCTGCCAATCCCTATATGCTCGGCCTCTCGGTCTTCCTCGTCGGCTGCGGTTTTGCCGCCGGCCCGGCGCTGCAGACGCGGCTGATGGATGTCGCCGCCGATGCGCAGACGCTGGCCGCCGCCTCAAACCATTCCGCTTTCAACATCGCCAATGCGATCGGCGCCTGGCTCGGCGGCCTCGTCATCGCCTGGGGTTTTGGTTTTGCGGCAACCGGTTATGTCGGCGCGGGCCTCTCCTTCCTCGGCCTCTTCGTCTTTGCGGCCTCGGTGCGCCTGGAGCGCCGAAGCCGGAGCGCGCAGGCGGCCTAAGCCTCTTCATCGGCATCGCGTGGGGGGTGCGACATTCTGGCGTTGAGCATTTACCCCGCTTGACTTTTTTCGCGTTCGGGACCACGTAGCATCTTACGCGGACGGCACTTGTCTTCCGCGGATTTCAACGGAGCCATCTTAACGATGCCAAGCGACAGTAGCAGTCGATTGCCTTTGCCGTACGCGGCCCTCGTGCGCTGACCGACTCCTGTCGGCTCGCCCGTTCGGGACGCTACGGCGGATCGACGGAAAGGCGAGCCTCATATGAACATCAATCGCTTCCCACTCCGGGCAGGCCATGCCGCCCGTGCCTTCATCAACAACAGCCGCGGCGCAACGATCGCCGAACGCGTCGACGCGTTGAATGCGCTGACCACCCAGGACGCCGGCCGCGTGCTGTCAGGCATGCCGCTCGACTATGCCGTCAATATTCTCGACCGGCCGGAGCTTCGCAACGCCGCACAGATCCTGGCGCTGATCAGTGCCGAGGATGCCGCACGGCTGTTGCACGGCATGTCCAACGACCGTGTCGCCGACGTGCTGCTCGAACTCGACGGCGAGACCCGGGCTCGGCTGTTTTCCAGCCTCGACGAGCCGGTGCGCATCGCGATCCAGCACCTGATGGGTTATCCGCCACGCACGGCCGGCGGCATCATGACGACGGAGTTCGTCAGCGTGCCCGACAGCTGGACCGTCGCCCAGACGCTCGACCATGTGCGCCAGGTCGAACGCTCGCGCGAGACCGTCTATGCAATCTACGTGCTCGACGAGGTGAGCCATGCGCTGATGCATGTGGTGACGCTGCGCCGCCTGATCACCGGCGAGCCTGATGCTTCCATCCTCTCGGTGGCGCAGAAGGGCACGCCGGTCTCTGCCGACCCGCTGATGAAGCAGGAGGACGTCGCCCGGCTGATCCGCAAGCACGACCTGCTCGCTTTGCCGGTCACCGACGAACATGGGCGGGTGCTCGGCATCGTCACCGTCGACGACGTGATCGATACGATGATATCGGACACGACAGAAGCGGCCCAGAGGTTCGGCGGCATGGAAGCGCTCGGCCAGCCCTACATGAAGATCGGCTTTGGCGGCATGATCCGCAAGCGCGCCGGCTGGCTCGCCGCCCTCTTCCTCGGCGAGATGCTGACGGCAAGCGCCATGCAGCATTTCGAGGGCGAGCTGGAAAAGGCTGTGGTGCTGACGCTGTTCATCCCGCTGATCATGAGCTCGGGCGGCAATTCCGGTTCGCAGGCGACCTCGCTGATCATCCGGGCCCTGGCGCTCGGCGAGCTGAAGCTGTCGGACTGGTGGAAGGTGCTGTTGCGCGAATTGCCGACCGGCATCGTGCTCGGCGCGATCCTCGGCCTCGTCGGCTTCGTCCGCATCGTCTTCTGGCAGTCGGCCGGGCTCTATGATTACGGCCCGCATTGGCAGATGGTCGCCATCACGGTGTTCGCCGCCCTGATCGGGATCGTCACCTTCGGCTCGATCTGCGGCTCGATGCTGCCCTTCCTGCTACAGAAGCTCCGGCTCGATCCGGCCAGCGCTTCCGCCCCCTTCGTCGCCACGCTGGTCGACGTCACCGGGCTCGTCATCTACTTCTCGGTGGCGCTGCTCATCCTTAGCGGGACGCTGCTGTAGCACCCAAGACCCCTCCCCAACCCCTCCCCACAAGGGGGAGGGGTTGGGGAGGGTTTTTATTAGCGAGAAAAACTATTGGGAAATCATCGTCCCTCAGGCAGCTTCAACGGCCCGTGCGTCTTGATGCTGCGGATGGCGAAGTTGGAGCGGATGTCGCTGACATTCGGCAGGGTCAGCAGCGTTTCCGTCAGAAGCCGCTCGTAGGCGGCGAGATCCTCCACCACCACTTCGGCGAGGAAATCGGCCGTACCCGAAATCAGGAAGCAGGAAACGATCTCGGGGATGGCGAGCAGCGCCTTCTGCTGCGCCTCGGAATTCTCGCGGCTGTGATGGACGACCTTGAATTCGACGAAGACGGTCAGGCCGAGCCCGACCTCCTTGCGGTCGATATCGGCCGTGTAGCCACGGATGATACCGGAGCGTTCGAGATTGCGGATGCGGCGCAGGCAGGGTGACGGCGACAGGTTCACCTTCTCGGCAATCTCGACATTGGTAGCCCGGGCATCCTCCTGCAGGCACTTCAGGATGGCGATATCGAATTTATCGAGGTTTGGCATTTTCGCGATCCCCGCTGGCATCAATTGGCAGAAGATTGCGCTTAGCACGATTTTTGAGCCAGAGATAGCAAGGACATGCCCCGCCCTCCTGATCTAATCTTTTCCTCGACCGGAAGAGTTCCGGATGAAGGAAGGGACGGGACGATGACCACCATTGCATTGACGAACGACAAGTCGCCATCGCAGGCACTGGGCTATGCCGGCGGCACTGTTACCGTACTGATCTGGGCGACGTGGTTTCTTGTGACCCGCCACAGCGCCGCAACGCCGCTCGGCTCGATCGACATCGGGCTCATCCGTTTCGGAATTCCGGCGCTGGTGCTTGCGCCGGTCTGGCTGAAGACCGGATTGCTGCCGAAGTCCCTGCCGGTGCATCTGCTGGCGATCATGGTGTCCGGCTCAGGCGCCGTGTTCTTCCTGCTGACCACGCTGGCCATTCATTCGACGCCGGCTGCCTCTTCCGGCATTCTGCTCGGCGGCTCGATGCCGCTCGCCGCGGCGCTGATCGGCATTACGCTGTTTGGCGAAAGACCTGACGGCACCCGCATTGCCGGGCTCGTCGCCATCGTCGCCGGCGTTTTGATCCTGCTCACACACAGCCTTACGGACGCCTCGCTGCCATGGACGAGTTTCGTGCTGCTGCCGGCCGGCGCCGTCTTATGGGCGAGCTATACGCATGCCTTTCGCCGATCCGGCCTGACGGCCGTGCAGGCAAGTGCGCTGATCGCCGTCTGGTCCTTCCTGATCATGGCCGCGCTTGCACTGATCTTCGGCATCTCGCTGCCGCAGGCTCCTCTCCAGGAAATCGGTCTGCAGGCGCTGAGTCAGGGCGTTCTTTCCGGCCTCGTCGCCATGGTGGCTTACGGCACCGCGGTCAGAAGACTCGGCGGGACACAGGCCGCGGCCTTCACGGCGCTGACGCCGGTGCTGGCAACGCTTGGCGGCGGCTTCCTGCTGGGCGAACCGATCGGCATGACCGAAATCAGCGCCGCCGTAATCACCGGCATCGGCGTCGCGCTGTCCACGGGGATCGCCGCACAACGTCGCTGACGGTTCGCACGACCGACAGACATTCAAAAGCCGCCGGCAGCGATCGCTGCGGCGGCTTTTTCAATGAAGCCGATCAGTCGCTCAAGCCTGGATAACGACGACCCTGGCGCCGACCTCGACGCGGCTATAGAGGTCGATCACGTCGTGGTTCATCATGCGGATACAGCCGCTCGACATGGCAAGACCGATCGATTGCGGCTGGTTGGTGCCGTGAATACGGAAATGCGTATCGCCGCCGCCGCGATAGAGATACATGGCGCGCGCGCCGAGCGGGTTGTTCGGGCCGCCTGGCATGCCGCCGGCAAGCTTGCGATAGCGCTCTTCGCGGGCTTGCATATTTTCGGTGGGCGTCCAGCTCGGCCACTCCGCCTTGCGGCCGATATAGGCATCACCGGCAAAGGCCAGGCCCTCGCGACCGACGCCGACGCCGTAACGCACCGCCCTGCCGTCGCCGAGGATATAGTAGGCGCGGCGCGCCGGTGTATCGACGATCACCGTGCCGGCTGCATGGGTGGTTTCATAGGCCACTTCCTGGCGGCGGAGCTCCGGCTTGATCTTGTCGATCGGCACCTGCTTCAGCGGAAATTTCTCATCCGGAAGTGCGGCGTAGTTCGTCTGGCTGTTGAGACCGGTCGAAGAGCAGCCGGCGACAAACAGCGGCAGAGCGATCAGGAAGCCCCGGCGGGAGATCGTCATGAATGTGTCCTTAGTGCGTCAACAAGATGTCGCAAGCTAAGGAGATTATGGTTAATGAACGCCTAACGGCGGCCCGCAATAAGCGATCACGCAGGCGTCAGCACGTGGAAATTGTCGGCGGCGGAGATAATCCGCCTCACATATTCGGATAGACCGGCCCCTCGCCGCCCTGCGGCGGCACCCAGTTGATGTTCTGGTTGGGGTCCTTGATGTCGCAGGTCTTGCAGTGGACGCAGTTCTGGGCGTTGATGACGAAGGTATCCTGTCCGTCCTTCTCCACCCATTCATAGACGCCGGCCGGACAGTAACGGGTCGACGGGCCGGCATAGATGTCGTGTTCCGAACGCTTCTGCAGGCCCATGTCCTTGACCTTGAGATGCACCGGCTGATCCTCCTCGTGATTGGTGTTCGACAGGAACACCGAGGACAGGCGGTCGAAGGTCAGCACGCCGTCCGGCTTCGGATAGGCAATCGGCTTGTGGTTGGCAGCCGGCTCCAGCGACTGCGCATCGGTCTTGCCGTGACCAAGCGTGCCGAAGAAAGAAAAGCCGAACAGCGTGTTGGTCCACATGTCGAGACCGCCGAGCGCCACGCCGATCGCCGTGCCGAACTTTGACCACAGCGGCTTGACGTTGCGCACTCGCTTCAGATCCTTGCCGATGTCACCCTTGCGCCATTCGGTTTCGATCTCGGCCACCTCGTCATGGCTGCGGCCGGCTGCAATCGCCACCGCGAGTTTCTCGGCGGCCAGCATGCCCGACAGCACCGCATTGTGGCTGCCCTTGATGCGCGGCACGTTGACGAGACCGGCCGAACAGCCGATCAGCGCCCCGCCGGGGAAGGAAAGCTTCGGCACCGACTGGTAGCCACCCTCGGTGATGGCGCGCGCCCCATAAGAGAGCCGCTTGCCGCCCTCGAAGGTGCCGCGGATCGCCGGATGCGTCTTGAAGCGCTGGAACTCTTCGAAGGGATAGAGATAGGGGTTCTTGTAGTTCAGGTGGACGACGAAGCCGACCGCCACCAGATTGTCTTCGAGGTGATAGAGGAAGGAGCCGCCGCCGGTCTTCATGCCGAGCGGCCAGCCGAAGGAGTGCTGCACCAGGCCCGGCTTGTGGTTCTCCGGCTTGACCTGCCAGAGTTCCTTGATGCCGATGCCGAATTTCTGCGGCTCGCGATCCTTCTGCAGATCGAATTTGGCGATCAGCTGCTTGGCGAGCGAGCCGCGCACGCCTTCGCCGATCAGTACATATTTGCCGAGCAGTTCCATGCCGCGGGTATAGTTCGGGCCGGGCTCGCCATTCCTCTCGATGCCCATGTCGCCGGTGGCGACGCCGATGACGGCACCCGCATCATTGTAGAGCACTTCGGTGGCGGCAAAACCTGGATAGATTTCGACGCCGAGTTCTTCCGCCTTGCCGGCCAGCCAGCGACAGACGTTCCCAAGCGAGACGATGTAATTGCCGTGATTGTTCATCAAAGGCGGCATCAGCACATTCGGCAGGCGGATGGAGCCGGCCGGGCCGAGCACCAGGAAGTGGTCTGCCGTCACCTCGGTCTTGAAGGGATGATCGCCATCCTCGCGCCAACCGGGCAGCAGCCGATCGATGCCGATCGGATCGACGACGGCGCCGGAGAGGATATGCGCGCCCACTTCCGAGCCCTTCTCCAGCACGACGACCGAAAGCTCCGGATTGACCTGCTTCAGCCGGATCGCCGCCGAAAGACCGGCCGGACCGGCGCCGACGATCACCACGTCGAATTCCATGCTCTCGCGTTCGGGCAGCTCAGTCGTCTCGGTCATTCACTCGTCTCCGCTCGGCGGCACGCGGCCGTCATCTCCTCGTAGGCACTTTCTTGTCAAAACGAGAAAGCATTGTCGAGCCGGGATACGACAGCCAATCCTCAATTCGCACAATGATATGCCTCTGGAGGCAGAATTATATGACGTTTACGTCAACATCAATTCGCAAAGATCGCCGAACCGGTGCCGCTCCCTTTCCTTTTCCGCCGCTTGCGCCTTATACAGCGCTTAAAGCGCGTCGCGATCTTTCGGATTCGCTTGGCCACGCTTTAGGTCTTTGGTTTTCCGCATGTCTTCAGCGCAAAACCGCTGCACACTTTTGCGCGACATGCTTTGGAGATATTGGAGGACAATCATGGATCTCGGCATCGACGGCAAACGGGCGCTCGTCCTCGCCTCCTCGCGGGGGCTTGGTCTCGGCATCGCCGTGGCACTGGCACGCGAAGGCGTAAACGTGCTGCTCTGCGGGCGCAGTGGCGAGCAGCTGGAGGCCAATTGCAAGGCGATCAACAACGAAGGCAAAGGCCGGGCTGACTGGATCTGGGCCGATCTCGGGGATGAACGTTTCGTCGAGACGGCGACGGCGGCGGTCAAGGAGAAATTCGGCGGGCTCGATATCCTCGTCAACAATACCGGCGGGCCGACGCCCGGCACGACCGAGGACATGACGGCTGAAAAACTAGAGACCTATTTCCTCTCCATGGTCGCCCGCGTGATTACGCTGACCAATGCGCTGCTGCCCGGCATGAAGGCACAGGGCTGGGGCCGCATCCTGACGGTCGCCTCCTCAGGCGTCATCGAACCGATCGCCAATCTGGCGCTGTCGAATACGCTGCGCCCGGCGCTTGCCGGCTGGAGCAAGACGCTGGCCTCCGAAGTGGCGGGCTTCGGCGTTACCACCAACCTGCTCTTGCCCGGCAGCATCCTAACCGGACGGCTCGACGATCTCGACGGGGCGGCGGCCAAGCGGACGGGCAAGAGCCTCGAAGAGATCCGGACGGACAAGGAAGCGCGCATTCCCGTCGGCCGCTACGGCAGGGTGGAAGAATTTGCCGCAACGGCTGCTTTCCTCTGCAGCCAGCCGGCCAGCTATATCACCGGCTCCCTAATCCGCTGCGACGGCGGCGCGGCGCGATCCGTCTGACGGCGCTCCAACACTTTTCAATCCTCGCATCGGCCCGGAAATCGATCCGCTTTTCGGGCCGATGCGTCAGCCGGCATGAGCCGCGACAGCCGCCCAACTCGCGGCACTTTGAACCATCGATCCGACATGGGCCGGATCGTCCGCGATTTCGGCGAGCTCGGACAGACGATGGTAGCCCGTCATGATCGCAATGCGCCGCCGGTCGAGCTTGCGTCCGGTCAGCATTTCATAGGCCGATACGATGCGGGCGGTCAGATCCGGCGAGATGAAATTCGAGTAGATGAATTCCTGGTGCAACGGGCCAAAACCTGAATCGGCGAAATCGTAAATGCCGTTGAGCCTCCTCTGCGCTTGGTCGAAGGCCATGTTCCAGCCATGGCCGTCGAAGAAGCCGTATGTCTTGCCGTGGGGATCGGGTGGCAAGGCCTCGAAATCGGCAATGACGGCCTCGGCAAAGCGGCGGATCTCGGGCGGCAGCAGCGGTAAAGCCTTTGTTCGCACCGCCTCCGGCGATTGCCAGGGCTGGATCGGCCCGGCGCCGGCCGACCGTAAACGATCGGCATCCAGCACATGCAGCTCGGCGTAAAAACGCGCCAGATCATCTGCAAGGTGCTGACGATCGCCTTCGCCAAGCGCCTGGTAATCTTCGGCGATCAAATGTTCGCCATCGAGCTTGGCATGGCTGGAGAAGATCGGCGGCCCGTCGTGAATGTGCATGTCGGGAACCGACATCGACAGCGACGGCCGAATGATGTCGAGCAAGGCGGCTTCCTTGACAAGCGCTCGTTCCGCGGCTGGATGGCGGGGGAACTTGAAGATCAGCGTGTCATCGACGTCGACGGCAAGGGAATCCCAGCTTTTCGCCGCCAGCTTGAAGACGGAGGCGGTGAGTTCCGGAAACACGCTTGTGATGAGAGAGCGAAATTCGCTGGCGTTCAACTCGGTCATGACGACCTGCCTCTCTTTTTCCCTGTTTTCCCGGCGGCTTGCGGATGGATATCGGCCTGTCGCGAGCCGCCTGCCCCTCCGCCGTCAGGCGGCATCGGGTTACACTGGGTCTATATTAGTATAGTTTGAATATTACGGAATATTCATTACAAAAATTTAAGCCGTTATAACCACTTAGTGATCGCGACTCCGGAATTATGTCTTTTTTGCGCCGCAATATAAGCGGCTCTATCGGGGCATAAAATTTCGTAACCTTGCCCCCGCAACCTTGCCCAAAAACCGGTCTCGCCCATGAAGAAATTTTGGATCACCGTCGGCATTATCGCCGTTGCCGCCGTCGGAGTCTGGCAATTCGGGAATCTGATCCCCTATGCCTCCCGCATTCCGTACCTCTCGCAGTTCATCAAGCAGCCGGCCGGCAGCAATGGCGGCAGGCAACAAGCGCAGGCCGATCAAGCGCAGAGCGGTGGGCAACAGGGCGGCGGGCGCAAACGTGGCGGCGGCGGCCCGACCGTCGTCAAAACAGTCGCGGCTGTCAAAACGACGCTGCCGATGGATGTGACCGCTTCCGGCTGGGCGGATGCGGATGAAAATACGACCATTGCTGCGCAGGAACAGGGGCTGATCGTCAGCATCAGTGCCAAGGACGGGGCAAGCGTCAAAGCCGGCGACCTGATCGCCAAGCTCGACGACCGGACGGCCAAGGCCGCCGTCGACAAGGACAATGCGATGATCGTGCGCGACACGGCAACCCTTTCGGAAGCCGAGACCGCATTGACGCGCGCGCAGGACCTCTTCGATCAGAAGGCCGGGACTCAGCAGAGCCTCGACCAGGCCGTCGCCGCCCGCGATACCGCCGCCGCCACGGTCGATGCCGACAAGGCGTCGCTTGCCTCCGATCAGATCATCCTCGAAAACACCGATATCCGTGCACCTTTCGATGGCAGGCTCGGTGATATCGGGATCAGCAAGGGCGCCTTTCTCAATGCCGGCTCGGCGATCGTCACCATCGCCAAATACGATCCGATCTATGTGAAATTCCATCTGCAGGAACGCTATCTGCGTGAGCTGAAGATCGCGCTCGCAGCCGGCCCGGTCGAAGTCAGCACGGTGCCGGCTTCCACCAAGGGGCAGGTCCGCAAGGGCGAGATCAGCTTCTACGACAATACGGTCGACACGGCCTCGGGCACCATCCTCGCCAAGGCGAAATTCGAAAACGCCTCCGGCGCGCTCTGGCCCGGCCAGTCGGTCAACATCGTCGTGCATTTCGACAATGACGAGCAGCAGGTGGTCGTGCCGACGGTTGCCGTCAGCCCCGGCCCGGACGGTTTCTTCGCCTTCGTCGCCAAGGACGGCAAATCGCATCTGACGTCGGTCACCGTTGCCCGCGCCAATGGCGGCTTCACCGCCATCGAATCGGGCCTCCAGGCCGGCGACCATGTCGTCATCGAGGGCCAGGGTCAGCTCAGCGACCAGCAGGCGATCAACGAGCAGTTCGACGAAAAGACGCTTGATGTCGCCTCCGCCGAAGAGCCTCGGCAGCAGCAATCCGAGACGATCGCGGTGGGAGCTCAGCAATGATCCCCAATTTCTGTATCCAGCGCCCCGTCGCGACGACGCTGCTTGCCATCGGCGTCATTCTGGCCGGCCTCGCCGGTTACCGGCTCGTGCCGGTGGCAGCCCTGCCGCAGGTCGATTTTCCGACAATCAACGTTTCGGCGCAGCTGAGCGGCGCCTCGCCGCAGACGATGGCGACCTCGGTCGCGACACCGCTGATCAAGCAGTTCGAGACCATTCCCGGGATCAGCGAAATCAGCGCATCGAGCTCGCTCGGCAGCAGCAGCATCGTGCTGCAGTTCGATCTCAACCGCGATATCGACGCGGCCGCAGCCGACGTCCAGGCGGCGATCTCGCATGCGACCCGGCAATTGCCCGACAACCTGACGACGCCGCCGAGCTACCGCAAGACCAACCCGGCCGACGCGCCTGTCATGCTGCTCTCCGTGCAGAGCAACACCATGCCGCGCAGCAAGCTCGACGAGATTGCCGAGGATATCATCTCGCCGTCGCTGTCGACGCTTCCCGGCGTTGCCCAGGTCAGTGTCTATGGTGCGCAGACCTATGCCGTGCGCGTCGAGGTCGATCCCAACAAGCTTTTGACCCGCGGTATCGGCATCGATACCGTCAACAAGGCGCTTTCTGCCGCCAACAGCCAGCAGCCTGTGGGAACACTGCAGAACAATTCGCAGAGCATGACCATCACGGCGAACACGCAGCGCACCAACGCCGAACAGTTCCGCTCGCTTGTTATTGCCAATCCGAACGGCGCGCCGATCCACCTTGGCGACGTCGCCGATGTGCAGGACAGCGTCGAGAACCAGTATACCGGCAGTTGGTATGACGGCCAGCGCGGCATCATCCTTGCCATCCAGCGTCAGCCGGATGCCAACACGGTCGATGTCGTCGATGCGATCAACGCCAAGCTGCCGCAGCTGCACGCGGAAATTCCGCCCTCGGTCAACACCGTCGTCATGAACGATGCCGCAAAGCCGATTCGCGCCGCCATCGCCGACGTCAAGTTCACGCTGTTTCTGACGATCGGCCTCGTCGTTCTCGTCATCTACCTCTTCACCGGCCATGCGACGGCAACGATCATTCCGGGGCTTGCCGTTCCGCTGTCGCTGATTTCGACCTTCGGCATGATGTATGTGCTCGGCTACAGCATCGACAATATCTCGCTGCTCGGGCTGACGCTCGCGGTGGGGCTGGTGGTCGACGACGCGATCGTCATGCTCGAGAACATCCTGCGCCATGTCGAGGAAGGCATGCCGGTGCGGGAGGCGGCGATCAAGGGTGCCGGCGAAGTCAGCTACACCATCATTTCCATGTCGGTTTCGCTGATCGCGGTGTTCATCCCGATCCTTCTGATGGGCGGCGTCGTCGGCCGGGTGTTCAACGAGTTCGGCATGGTGGTCGCCATCGCCATCATCTCGTCGGCCGTCGTCTCGCTGACGGTGACGCCGATGCTCGGCTCGCGCCTGTCAAACAACCACAGCCGCCCGCCGCTTCTCATCCGCCTCTTCGATGCCGGTTTCGAGAGGACGCTCAACGGCTATGACAGGTCGGTCGGCTGGTGCCTTCGCCATCGCGTCACGATCCTCGGGGTTTTCCTCGGCTCGGTGGCACTGACGGTCTATTTCTTCATGACGCTGCCGACGAGTTTCTTCCCGCAGGAGGATATCGGCCGCCTGACGATCAGCACCCAGGCGCGGCAGGACATTTCCTATTCCGCCATGGGGGCGCTGCAGAAGCAGGCGGCAGCCGCCGTCAAGGCCAACCCGGCCGTCAATCACGTGATGTCGACGATCGGCGGCAACCCGAACAAACCGCAGAACAACGGCTCGATGTTCGTCGAACTCAAGGACAAGAACGAGCGCCCGCCGCTTGACCAGACGCTGCGCGAGCTGCGCACGGCAATCAACAAGATCCCCGGATTGCAGGCCTTCGTGACGCCGAACCAGAGCCTGCGCTTCGGCGGCCGCCAGACCGCCAGCCAATATCAGCTGGTGGTGCAGGCGCTGAGCGCCGATCAGACCAATCTCTGGGCCGGCAAGATCCAGGCGGCGATGCGTGGCGACCGCGATCTGTTCACCGATGTGACCTCGGATGCCCAGAACAACGCCCTGCAGGCCAATATCGTCATCGATACCGAGCGGGCAGCCGCTTACGGCATCGACAACGATACGCTGCGCACGACGCTGCAGGAATCCTTCAGCGGATATGCGGCGGCGGAAATCCAGTCGACCGGCGACAGCTACGACGTCATCGTCGAATACGACACCAGCAAACCCTGGGACGACCAGAAACTGTCGGAGATTCGCGTCGCCTCCTCCAATGGCAGCCTGGTGCCGCTGTCGAACTTCGCGCATGTGCAACGCACCACCGGCCCGGTGACCATCAACCAGACCGGTCAGCTGGTGTCGACCACGGTTTCCTTCAACCTGCCGGAAGGCGTCTCGCTCAGCAATGCGACGGCGGCGATCGATCAGATCAAGAACGACATCAGCGTTCCGGCAGACGTCTTCACCTCCTATGGCGGCACGGCGGAGATCTTCCAGCAGTCGCAGGGCAATACGCCCTATCTGATCCTGGCGGCCATTCTGACCATCTATGTTGTGCTCGGCGTGCTCTATGAAAGCTTCATCCACCCGCTCACCATCCTCTCCGGCCTTCCGGCGGCGGCCTTCGGTGCGTTGCTGGCGCTAAAGATCATGGGCTTCGATCTGTCGATCATCGCCCTTATCGGCCTGCTGATGCTGATCGGCATCGTCAAGAAGAACGCGATCATGATGATCGATGTGGCGGTGGAGACCATGCGCACGACGGGCGAAAAGGCGACGGCAGCGATCCACGAGGCCTGCGTGCGGCGCTTCCGGCCGATCATGATGACGACCTTCTGCGCCCTGCTCGGTGCCCTGCCGATCGCCCTCGGCACGGGAGCGAGCTCGGAACTGCGCCAGCCGCTCGGCATCGCCGTCGTCGGCGGCCTGATCGTCTCGCAGATGCTGACGCTGTTCATCACCCCCGTCATCTTCGTCGAGATGGACCGTTTCGGAAACTTCCTCGGCCGCCTGATCGGCACAAAGAAGGTCGAGGAGGAGCCGGAAGTGCAGGTGCAGGAAGCAAGGGCAATGGCTGCCGAATGATGTCGGCCCTCTGAATTCGGCACAGCCGATTGACCCTTCTTGCGGCGCACTTCTTCTTCCATCCAGGGAGAAGAAGTGCGCCTAGATGTGGAGCCTCAATAGGTTGTCCTCGGTGAGGCTCCACATCTAATCACATCGACTTTCGCTCCTCTTGAATGTGTCACGCCTCTGTGGCATCACCCGCCCTCCTTGATCCGGGCGTTCGCACGCCCTTGCGGAGCAGCGCTCCGTTTCCAACAACAATCGGCATGAAGAGGTGCGGGCATGGCTCAGGCGCTGGGTTTGGACTTCGGCACGACAAATACGGTTCTCGCCACGGCGGATGGGCGGGCCACGCGTTCGATGGCGTTTACGAGTACGGCAGGCACGGCCGACAGCATGCGCACGGCGCTTTCCTTCATGAAGGACGCGCAACTCGGCGCTTCGGCGCTGAAGGTGGAGGCGGGCCATGCGGCGATCCGGCAGTTCATCGACAATCCCGGCGACTGTCGTTTCCTGCAATCGATCAAGACCTTTGCCGCAAGCGCGCTTTTCCAGGGCACGATCATCTTCGGCAAGCGGCAGAGCTTCGAAGACCTGATGGAAATCTTCATCCGGCGCCTTCGCCATTACGCAGGCGAGAGCTGGCCCGATGATACCAGCCGCATCATCACCGGCCGCCCGGTGCATTTCGCCGGCGCCAGTCCGGACCCGGTGCTGGCGGTGCAGCGCTACAACGAGGCGCTGACGCGCTTCGGTTTTCCGGAAATTCACTATGTCTACGAGCCGGTTGCCGCCGCCTTCTACTTCGCGCAGAATCTGAAGTCCGATGCGACCGTGCTCGTCGCCGACTTCGGCGGCGGTACGACGGACTATTCGCTGATCCGCTTCGAGACCAGGGCCGGCAAACTGACGGCAACGCCGATCGGCCATTCGGGCGTCGGTGTGGCCGGCGACCATTTCGATGCGCGCATGATCGACAACATCGTCGCGCCGCAGATCGGCAAGGGCAGCCATTTCAAGAGCTTCGACAAGATCCTCGAGGTGCCGTCGAACTACTATGCGAGCTTCAGCCGCTGGAATCAGCTGTCGATCTTCAAGACCTCGCGGGAATTCGAGGATCTGAAGAAGCTGGTGCGCACGGCGCTGGAACCGGAGAAGCTGGAAATCTTCGTCGACCTGATCGACCATGACGAGGGCTATCCGCTCTACCAGGCGGTCTCGGCGACGAAGATGGCGCTTTCCTCCGCCGAAGAGGCTCCGTTCGATTTCGCCCCGCTCGGCCGCGCCGGCCATCGCACGATCAAGCGCAGCGATTTCGAAAGCTGGATCGTCGATGATCTCGCCCGTATCGAAGGCGCGCTCGACGACGTGCTGGAAAAGACCAACACCGATGCATCCGGCATCGACAAGGTGTTCCTGACCGGCGGCACCTCCTTCGTGCCGGCGGTGCGGCGCATTTTCACCGAACGCTTCGACAGCGACAAGATCGAGAGCGGCGGCGAATTGCTGTCGATCGCCCACGGCTTGGCGCTGATCGGCGAACGCGACGACATCGCGCAATGGACTGTGCAATAGCACTGGCAAGGGTGGGCAATCCGTCGCCTGCCCTTTCCATGCCACAGTCTCTCCGCTAAACCTGTCGGATGATCTCCGCCAACGACCTTTCCCCCGCCGAACTCGCAGCGCTTCTGCATTTCCATGCGGATGCCGGCGTGGAATGGCTGCTGGAGGAAGAGGCGGTCGACCGCTTCGCCGAATTCGAGGCGATGAAGGCCGCCCGGCGCCCGCCGACACAGGCGCAGCCTTCCGTCGCCGGGGAAGGTACCGGCTCCGGACAAGGCCGGACAACGCCACGCCCGAATGCAGCGGCGCGCCCGGCGCCGGCCGCGATCGCTGCTTCCGGCCCGCAACCGGCAATCCCGGATGGCGAGGCGGTACAGCAGGCGCGTTTCGTCGCCGAAACTGCGCGATCCCTGGCAGAGCTCAAGACCGCGATCGAGGCCTTCAACGGCTGCAATCTCAAGCACAGCGCCCGCTCGACCATCTTTGCCAGCGGCGATGCCGACAGCGGGATCATGGTGATCGGCTCGGCGCCAGGCGCCGAAGACGATCGCGAAGGCGTGCCCTTCTCGGGAAAATCCGGCCAGTTGTTCGACAAGATGCTGGCGGCGATCGGGCTGACACGCTCGAGCGTGCTGCTGACGCAGGTCATCCCCTGGCGGCCGCCTGGCAATCGCCCGCCCTCGGCCGCGGAAATGGACATCTGCCGGCCCTTCATCGAACGGCAGATCGCGCTGGCAGAACCCAAGGCGATCCTGCTGCTCGGCAATTTTTCGGCCCGCTTCTTCTTCGGCGAAAACGACACGATCCACGGCCTGCGCGGCCGCTGGAAGGAGATTGCCGTTGCGGACTGTGTCATTCCTGCCATAGCCAGTCTGCATCCGCAGGATCTATTGACCGCACCAGTCAACAAACGGCTGGCCTGGAATGACCTGCTCGCCTTTCAAGCGAAGCTTAAGTCCCTCTCTTTGCTTAGAAATTAGCCAAAATTGAATAATTTATGAAATTATCTATGCGCTATACGCATAACTGCATCCCGCCATGACGCATTGCGGAATCAATGCTGCATCGCAATATGAGCTGTGTCTTGGGAGGAACCACAGGAACCAAGGCCATGAACAAGCGTTTTCGTCCTATCCATAGCGGGTTTGAAACCCTTCGCCTCGCCGGCGACCAGGTTCGTTCCACCCACGGCTACAGCCGTTTCGGCTTTGCCGCGAACGAACAAATGATCGCCCGCGGCACCGGCATCAACAGCCGCACAGCGCGCCCCGACGCGATTTTTTCGGACTTCCAGCAATATTGAGCGGCAGGTTTTGCCTGCCCCTTCGCGTCAAGAGTACCCTTGAAATGACTGCAATTCTGATATCGCTTCTGCGCAATGTCGACACGTTCGAGCATATCCGCTCCGCAATCTGCGCCGCGCGGGACTATGAGCGCGAGCGGCTCGGGCCGGCGGATGCCGGCGTTGCGGCAAGCGTTCTCTGATCGGCAGTCGTCAGATCAGCCCCTATCAGATCAGCCGGGCATTTCCTCGATCTGAGCTTTCGCCCATTCGAAAGCTTCGTCGACATATGCGAATTTGACTGCCTGCCAGGCGCAGTATTCCTCGACAAAGTTCCGCGATATCCAGAGATGCGCTTTGCGCGGTTCGTCATCCCAGCCGACGCAGCCGCGTTGCGCCGCCTTTGCCAGGAGCCGCTGCAGGTGGGTGCGCGACATCATGAAATCGGCCGCGAGCGCACGGGTTTCGACGCGGCCGACGGAATACCTCTTCTGCTCGGGGTTTTCTATATCCATCCGGGCGATGAAGTTGTCGACGACGAGGCCGCCGGCTTCCGTCCAAAGGAACAGCGCCACCTGTTCCGGCGGCTCCCGCCAGGCGGCATCTTCCAGGCAATGGCGCGCAATGCGCGGCTGAACGAGCCGCATCAATGTCGGATTCGCCTGGAAAAATGCGGCCCTTTGACCACCATCAAGCAGATCGAGCGCGCCGAGATTGGCGAGAATCCAGGCAAACATCGCCTGATGGCTGACATCGGCCGGCTCGAAATGCCGTGGCCGCCGCCGCTCGTCGCCCGGCGTGTGAACAATGAAGCGGTAGGTAAAGAGTTCTTCGATGAAGGCAAGCACAGTGTTGCGGCTGGCCACCTTGTGGGCGGTGATGCGGCCCGTCAGCCGAACGGCGGTGAAACCCGATGTCGGGTCGCGCGGATCATATTCCAGATTGAGGGCATAGGCGGTCTGGGTCAGAAGCCAGCGCTGATGCGAAGCAAGCAATCGTGCCAGACGCGGGCCGGCATCGAACATACCGCGCATCTGCCCAGCCAAAAAGCGGATGCTCACCAGAAAGGAGCAGTTCCCCGCCAATTGCTCCGCCGTGAATGCCATTGTGCTTTTCTTCACCCCCGCTCAAAGGCCGGCGTTCGGAGCAGCAATACCGAAGCCCTCCCGGTATCAGCGGCCATTCAGACATGCACAGCTTCGAATAAATGATACTCTCTCACCTTCAACAAACATATTCGGCGAAATGACGCTATCCCAAGAATTGACCATTATTTTCGCTTTTTGTTTCATGAGCTTGCAGGCATCAGGCTTGCGGCGTCGTGGCCTTGCGCGCCTCTCTCTGCTCGATGCCCAGCTGATGCTCGCGATAGATGATGAAGATGCCGGCGGAAATGACGATGAGCGTGCCGATCAGCATGGTGACGCTCGGCACGTCGCCGAAGACGAAATAGGCGACGATGCTGCCGAGCAGGATCGAGGTATATTCGAACGGCGCGATGGTGGAGACGTCGGCATGACGATAACTTTCCGTCAGCAGGATCTGCGCGACACCGCCGCAACAACCGGCCGCGATCAGATAAAGGGCCGATGGCCATGGCAGGATGAGCCAGCCGAAAGGCAGGGAGGCCAGCGAGAAGACCGAGGCGGTGAGTGAGAAGTAAAGCACGATCGTCGCCGTCTTCTCCTCCTCGACGAGACGGCGCACCTGGATCATCGCCATGCCGCCGAGAACGGCCGAGAGCAGCACTGAGAGCGCCCCGACGGCCTGTTCGGCCTCCATGCCGCCATCGCGAAACAGGGTGAGTTTCGGCCAGGAGACGATGGCGACGCCTGCAATGCCGACCAGGACGGCGCTCCAGCGATAGATGCGCACGGTCTCGCCGAGAAAGACGGCGGCAAAGATGACGGCGACAAGCGGCAAGGCGTAGCCGAGCGCGATCGCCTCCGGCAGCGGCAGATGCAGGAGGCCGTAGAAACCGAAAGCCATCGACATGATGCCGATCGTGCCGCGCTTGAGGTGACCGACCGGATTGGCGGTGTAGAAGGCGGCGCGCAGCTGACCGATATAGGCGAGATAGGCCATGATCGGAAAGAGCGCGAAGAAGGACCTGCAGAAGGTAACCTGACCCGGCGGGATGTCCGAGCCGGCCAGCTTGATGAAGGTCTGCATGGCCAGGAAGACCACGACCGACGAAACTTTCAGCGCAATGCCCCTCATCGGGTTTTTGAGAACCGCGTGCATGATCCTGGCTCTTCTATCGACTTACCAGCAACGGGGAGACGCGTTCGACTCGGGAACGCAGAGGATGATGCCTCTATCGTAGCGAAAGAAAATCCCGATTGGCGAAAAATCGCGCACAGCGCGGAAGAATCGCAAAATCGCTTTCAGCAGCGGGCTCAATCGTGCCGCATGGGCGCCGCCGCGTCGATTTTTTCCTCTCTTTCGCCATTCGCCCTAAAATGTTTACCTCTGAGCGCGTGGCGTTAACCAATTGAAAACCATAGGCACGCATCGTTTTTGCTGATCTCGAAATTTTCTTCGCCGACAAACGATTGCCCGCCGTCCCCCTCCCAGGATCATTTGATGAAGCCGCTTAGCGCAGAAACCATTGCCCAGTCGCAGAATGCGACACCGCGCTCGATGCGCGTCGTCACCGACGGCATCAGCACCGACCTCGAGCGCTTCAGCGCCGACAACACCCATATCGTCAAGCAGATCAAGCTGCTGGCGATCAATGCGCTGATCGAGGCGGCAAGAGCCGGCGAGACCGGAAAGGGCTTTGCGGTCGTTGCCAACGAGGTACAGCGGCTGGCGCAGATCGCGACCGACATCACCGGCAGGTTCGAAAGCAACGTGCTCGGCCGCATCGGCCTCAGCCGCGCCATGGCGGATTGCCTGGTCGAGGAGATGGAGGGCGTTCGCCTCACGGATCTCGCGCAAACGCTGGTGCAGCTCATCGTCCGCAATCTTTTCGAGCGCACCGCCGATGTGCGCTGGTGGGCGACGGACCCGGCACTCTGGCAGGCGCTTGAGAATCCGGATCGGGAAAGCGTCGCCTTTGCGGCGGAGCGTCTCGGCGCCATCAACCGTTTCTACACCGTCTATCTCGATCTCGTCATGACCGATCTCACGGGCAAGGTGATCGCCTCCGCCAATCCCAAGTTCCAGCGCAAGATCATGGGGACAAGCCTTGCCGGCGATCCGTGGTTCCGCGCAGCGTCCGCCTGCTCCTCCGGCGACGCCTATATTGTCGACGAGGTCAAGGCGAGCCCGACCCATGACAACAGGCAGGCGCTCGTCTATGCCACAGGCGTCCGCGAACAAGGCAAGCTCGACGGCCGGCTGATCGGCACGCTCGGCGTCTATTTCGACTGGCAGAACCAGGGCCAGGCGATCGTCGAAAAAGAGGCGAACCTGCCGCCGCAGCTGGCGGAAAAAACGACGGTCATGCTGCTCGACGGCAAGAGCCGGGTGATCGCCACCACCAACCCCGCCCTGCTGTTTTCCCATTTCGCGCTTGCCAACCCGTCCGGCCGGGCGAAAGGCAGCTACTACGACAATAACGGCTCGATCGTCGCCTTCGCACGCACCCTCGGCTACGAGGATTACGACGGGCTCGGCTGGTACGGCGTCGTCGTGCAGCAGACGGAAAACGACGCGACAATCAAGGCGACGCTCAATCTGAAATAGCGTCTTTCGTGCGACAGCCGCATTCATCTGCTTCCAATACGATATTTTGCCCGCGAACTTGGTGTCCGCGGGCAATTTGCTTTAAGTTTAGTTCAGACTTTAATGTAATCATGCCCGGCAAATTATGGCAGAGTGCGCCCGCCTCTGTATTCCGCGGTTGTCAAATAACGGTCTTCAGGAAACACCATGCGAACAGATACCGGCCAGGTCATTCATCTGGCAGATTACCGTCCCACCGACTTCGTGCTGGAACGCGTGGACCTGACCTTCGAACTCGACCCGACGGAAACAAAGGTCGAGGCCCGGCTGATCTTTCATCGCCGCCCGGGCGCCGATCCCGCCGCACCGATCGTGCTCGACGGCGACGAGCTGACGCTGTCGGGCCTGCTGTTCGATCAGGTGGAAATGGATCCTTCGCGTTATGACGCGACACCGGAAAGCCTGACGGTGCGCGACCTGCCGGAAAGCGCGCCCTTCGAGCTGACGATCACCACGATCATCAATCCCGAGGCCAATACCCAGCTGATGGGCCTTTACCGCACCGGCGGCATCTACTGCACGCAATGCGAGGCCGAGGGCTTCCGCCGCATCACCTATTTCCCCGACCGGCCCGACGTGCTTGCGCCGTTCACGGTCAACATCATCGCCGACAAGGACGCCAATCCGCTGCTTTTGTCGAACGGCAACTTCCTCGGCGGCGCCGGCTACGGCCCCGGCAAGCATTTCGCCGCCTGGTTCGACCCGCATCCGAAGCCGAGCTATCTCTTCGCGCTGGTCGCCGGCGATCTCGGCGTCGTCGAAGACACGTTCACCACCATGTCCGACCGCGAAGTGGTGCTGAAGATCTATGTCGAGCACGGCAAAGAGCCGCGCGCCGCCTATGCCATGGACGCGCTGAAGCGCTCGATGAAGTGGGACGAAGAGCGGTTCGGACGCGAATACGATCTCGACATCTTCATGATCGTCGCCGTCTCCGACTTCAACATGGGGGCGATGGAGAACAAAGGGCTCAACGTCTTCAACGACAGATACGTCCTTGCCGATCCCGAGTTCGCGACCGATGCCGACTATGCCAATATCGAAGCGGTCATCGCGCATGAATATTTTCACAATTGGACCGGCAACCGCATCACCTGCCGCGACTGGTTCCAGTTGTGCCTCAAGGAAGGCCTGACGGTCTATCGCGACCAGGAATTTTCCTCCGATCAGCGCTCGCGCCCGGTCAAGCGCATCGCCGATGTGCGCCATCTGAAGTCCGAGCAATTCCCGGAGGATGGCGGCCCGCTCGCCCATCCGGTGCGGCCGACGACATATCGCGAGATCAACAATTTCTACACGCGCACTGTCTACGAGAAGGGCAGCGAAGTCACGCGCATGATCGCGACGCTGCTCGGCAAGGACGACTTCAAGAAGGGCATGGATCTCTATTTCGATCGCCATGACGGCCAGGCCGTGACGATCGAGGATTTCGTCACATGCTTCAAGGATGCGAGCGGGCGCGACCTCACGCAATTCTCGCTCTGGTACCATCAGGCCGGCACGCCGCTGGTCACCGCATCGGGCAGCTATGATGCGGCCGCCGGCAGCTTTATCCTGTCGCTCGAACAGATGATCCCGGCAACGCCCGGCCAGCCGACCAAGGAGCCGATGCATATTCCGCTCAGCCTGGCGCTTTTCGGCGAAAACGGCGGCAAACTCGAGCCGAGCTCGGTCGAGGGCGCGGAATATGCCGGCGAGGTGCTGCATCTGACCGGCCGCACGCAGACGGCGGTGTTCCATGGCATCGGCTCGCGTCCGGTCGTTTCGATCAACCGCAGCTTCTCGGCGCCGATCAACCTGCATTTCGATCAGAGCCCGGCCGATCTCGCCCATCTTGCCCGCCATGAAACCGATCATTTCGCCCGCTGGCAGGCGCTGACCGATCTGGCGCTGCCGAACCTGCTGAAAGCCGCCCGCGACGCCCGCGAGGGCAAGCCTGTCGTCTGCGAAGCGACGTTCGTCGAGACGCTGCTTGCGGCGGCCGCCGACGAGAGCCTCGAACCGGCCTTCCGCGCTCAGGCGCTGGCGCTACCGAGCGAATCCGACATCGCCCGCGAACTCGGCGGCAACAACGATCCCGATGCCATCCATGCCGGCCGGCAGGCGATCCTGAAACAGATCGCCGAGGCGGGAAAGGATGTCTTTGCCGGCCTTTACGCCGCGATGACGACACCGGGCGATTTCAGCCCGGACGCGAAAAGCGCCGGCCTCAGGGCGCTGAGAAATACGGCGCTGACCTACCTCTCGCATGCCGAGCAGACGCCGGCCCGCGCCAAGGCCGCCTTCGATGCGGCCAACAACATGACCGATCTCAGCCATGCACTGACGATCCTCGCCCATCGGTTTCCGGACAGCACGGAGACCAGCGAAGCGCTCGACGCCTTCCGCGACCGCTTCGCCGAAAATGCGCTCGTCATCGACAAGTGGTTTGCGATCCAGGCCGGCATTCCCGGCGGCAAAACCCTGGAGCGGGTCCGCGCGCTGATGCAGAATCCGCTTTTCAAGCGGACCAATCCGAACCGGATGCGGTCGCTGGTCGGGACCTTCGCCTTTGCCAATCCGACCGGCTTTGGCCGCGCCGACGGCGAAGGCTATCGCTTCCTTGCCGATCAGATCCTCGATATCGACGGGCGCAACCCGCAGCTTGCCGCCCGCATACTCACCTCGATGCGCTCCTGGCGCTCGCTGGAACCGGTGCGGGCCGATCACGCCCGTTCGGCGCTGACCGAGATCGAACAGGCCTCCGGCCTTTCGACCGACGTGCGCGACATCGTTGAGCGCACGCTTAAAGGGTAGTTTGCTTCGGCCGGCCGTCGTGAAAAATTCGGCGGCCGGTTGCCGAGCAGATCGAATCGCCCGAAAAGCGCGAAATTATAAATAGTTAATGGATTTTTACCTTTGCCTCTGGACAAGGCGAATCACCCGTGATTCTCTAGGTCAGGTTCGAGCGAGCGGCGCGCGAATCACACGAGGGACAAGGCGAAGAGATGATGGACGTGCGGCGGGCAACCGTGGCCGGTGGACGGCTGCGTGTCGATTTTGACGGGTTGAAAGCCTGGCGAGACAGCCTTTCCGGTCATGCGACATCGGAACCAATTCTCCGTCATTTGCCGAAGGCCGAACTGCTCTTGAAGCGCGCCATTCCGGCGCTGATCGTCGCCTTCCTCTTCGTCGTCGCCGCGTCGCATTTCTTCGGCATGGTCAGCGAATATTCCCGCCTGGAAGCCTCGGCCCGCCATGCCACCGCGCTTTCGGCAGCGACCGCCTCAGCCGTGTTTGCCGATGCGTCCGAGATCTTCGACAGCGGCGATGCCGCCGAAGCGCAGGCCCGGCTCGCCCGGTTCCTGCCGCAGGACCGGCTGGAGAACGGCGCCTTCGTGATGCTCGTGCAGGCAAACGGCAAGGTCTTTGCCGCGACGACCGCAGGGCTTTCGCATGTCGGCAGCAATGTCGGCGACTTCTTCCCCGAGGTCTCGGCGATCCGGCGTTTCGGCGATCGCGCCGACGTCATCGAAACGACGATCGGCGGTGTGCCGCATTACGCCGAAATCACGCTGATGGGCAATGCCGGCGGTTATATCATCGCCGCCACCTCGCTCGACGAGATCAGCCAGCTCTGGCGCGAGCAGATGGCGCTCAACGTCACGCTGTTTGCCGGCATCTCGTCGATCCTGCTGGTCATCCTCTATGCCTATTACACGCAGGTCAAACGCGCCCGCGATGCCGACGACATCTTCCTTGAATCGAACCTGCGGGTGGAGACGGCGCTGTCGCGCGGCCGCTGCGGCCTTTGGGACTTCGATTTCGACAACCGCGAATTCTTCTGGTCGCGCTCGATGTACGACATGCTCGGCCTGCCGGGCTCCGACAAGGCGATGGGCTTCGGCGAAGCCGCGCGGCTGATGCATCCCGATGACGGCGGGCTTTACGAGATCGCGCGCGCTATCGCCAAGGGCCATTCCGGCCAGGTCGATCAGATCTTCCGGATGCGTCACGCCGGCGGCCACTATGTCTGGATGCGCGCCCGCGCCCAGGTGATCCGCAGCAATTCCGGCCGCATGCATCTGATCGGCATCGCGATGGACGTGACCGAACAGCATCGGCTGGCTCAGCGCTATGCGGAAGCCGACCAGCGGCTCGCCGACGCCATCGAATGCACCTCGGAAGCCTTTGTGCTCTGGGACAAGAACGATCGGCTCGTCATGTGCAACACGCATTTCCAGCAGGCCTACGGTCTGCCGGACAGCGTGCTGGTGCCCGGCACCGAGCGCTCGATCGTCCATGCCGCCGCTGCCCGCCCGGTCATCGAGCGGCGGATCGCCGATGCCGACGGCCCCGGCTATTCGCGCACGACCGAGGTGCAGCTTGCCGACGAGCGCTGGCTGCAGATCAACGAGCGGCGCACCCGCGACGGCGGCAGGGTCTCTGTGGGAACCGACATCACCCTGATGAAACGCCATCAGGAGCGGCTGCGCGAATCCGAGCGCCGGCTGATGGCGACGATCGGCGATCTCTCCGCCTCGCGCCAGACGCTGGAGATTCAGAAATCCGAACTTTCGACGGCGAACGCCAATTACCAGGCGGAAAAGGAACGCGCCGAGGCCGCCAACAAGGCGAAATCGGAATTCCTCGCCAACATGTCGCATGAGCTGCGCACGCCGCTCAACGCCATCCTCGGCTTCTCGGAAATCCTGCAGAACCAGATGTTCGGGCCGCTCGGCTCGCTGAAATACGACGAATATGCCCGCGATATCCATGACAGCGGCAAACATCTGCTCAACGTCATCAACGACATTCTCGACATGTCGAAGATCGAGGCCGGCCATCTCAGGCTGCATTGCGAGCGCATCGATCTCGTGCCGCTGATCGAGGAAAGCCTGCGCTTCACCGCCATTCCGGCCGCCGAGAAGAACATCGTCATCGATCAGCGCATCTCATCCGGCCTGACGCTGACCGCCGACCGCCGGGCGATGAAACAGGTGCTTTTGAACCTGCTCTCCAATGCGGTGAAGTTCACCGACAATGGCGGCCGCATCGCGGTGCGCACCCGCCGCATCGACGGCGCCGTGCTCGTCACCATCGCCGACACCGGCATCGGCATTCCACGCTCGGCGCTGTCGAAGATCGGCCAGCCCTTCGAGCAGGTGCAGAGCCAGTATGCCAAGAGCAAGGGCGGCTCCGGCCTCGGGCTTGCCATCTCCCGTTCACTGACCGCGCTGCATGGCGGCCGCATGAAGATCCGCTCGCGCGAAGCTGTGGGCACGGTGATCTCGCTGCGCATTCCGGATGATGTCTAAAACACGTCGCCGTTCATCCTGCCTCAGGCCGTTACGACCTTCAGGAAGATCTTCCTGACCGCTTTCGAAAGCCGCTTCACCTCCGCTTCCAGCGTCTTGATGTCAGGGCAGTCGCCGGCACGGCAGACGAGATCGGCGAGACCAGCCGGCGCGTCATTCGGATCGAACAGGCCGTCGATGGAGAGACGGATTAGTTGCGACAGGCTGGTATAAAGCGCGAAAGCCTCGAGGCATATGTCGAGATCGGCCGCCACCATCAGCCGGTCGCCAAGCACCTTCAGAGCTTCGCCGGTGCTCAGCCCGTTGACGGCAATACCGACGCCCCGGGTGGGGGCGATCAGCGCCAGGTACTGGGCGATGAATTCGAGGTCGATGACGCCGCCGGGGATCAGCTTCAGGTCCCATGGGCCGGAGGGCGGCTTTTCGGTGTGGATCAGTTCGCGCATTTCGGCGACGTCATGCGCCACCTTGGCGATATCGCGATCGGCCGATAGCACCTCCCGGACGATATGCTCCGCCTCGGCGATCAGGCTGTCATCACCAGAAATCAGTCGGGCGCGGCTCAGCGCCATATGCTCCCAGGTCCAGGCCTCCTGGCGCTGATATTTGCCGAAAGCGTTGATGCGGGTGGCGACCGGCCCCTTGTTGCCGGAGGGGCGCAGCCGCATGTCGACCTCATAGAGCACACCTTCGGCGGTCGGCGCCGAAAGAGCGGCAATCAGCCTCTGGGTGATGCGGGTGAAATAACGCGTCGCATCGAGCGGTTTTGCCCCATCGGATTCGGAGGCTGCGTCGTCATAATCATAGAGCAGGATCAGGTCGATGTCGGACCCCGCCGTCAGCTCGAAGCTGCCGAGCTTGCCCATGCCGGCAACCGCGATGCGTCCGCCTGGATAGTCGCCGTGGGCAGCCCGCATCTCGCTCACCACTGCATCGAGCGCGGCTGCGATGATAAGATCGGCGAGATGGGTGAAGGCGCGTGCGGCCATCTGGCCGTTGATTGCGCCGGTCAGCAAGCGGATGCCGATCAGGAAACGCTGCTCGGCGGCGAAGATGCGCAGCCGGTCGAGCACCTCCTCATAATGGCGCGCCTGGACGAGCGAGCCTTTCAGCCGTTCGCCGAGATAATCGCGGGTCGGCAGCTCGGCCATCAGGCCGGGGTCGAGCATGCCGTCGAAGACATGCGGCCGGGCGGCGATCACCTCGGCAAGCCGGGGTGCCGAGGACATGATGTTGACGATCAGCGACAGCAATGCCGGATTGCTGCCAAGCAGCGAAAAGAGCTGGATGCCGGCGGGAAGGCCCGAGATGAAACTGTCGAAACGCAGCAGCGCCTCGTCGGCGCGTTTGCTTTCCCCGAAGACCCGCAAAAGCTCCGGCGCCAGCTCCGTCAGCCTTTCGCGCGCCTCGACCGATTGCGTTGCGCGGTAGCGGCCATAATGCCAGGTGCGGATGATGCGGGAAATGTCGGACGGCCGGGTGAAACCCAGTCTCTTCAGCGTCTCCAGCGTATCCGGATCGTCGCCCTGGCCGGTGAAGACGAGGTTTCCGGTATCGGTGGAAAGTTTGCTTTCCTGTTCGAAGAGATGCGCATAACGCCGCTCCACCGTCTTCAGCACGCCGACCAGCCGCTCGGCGAAGCTTGGCGTATCGGTAAAGCCCATCATGAAGGCGATGCGCTTCAGGTCGGCATCCGTCTCCGGCAGCAGGTGGGTCTGCTCGTCGCGCACCATCTGGATGCGATGCTCAACATCGCGCAGGAACCAGTAGGACTCCGTCAGTTCGTCACGGGTCTCGGCGTCGATCCATTTCGCCTTGGTGAGTTCACCGAGCGTTTCTTCCGTCGCCCGGCCGCGCAGGGCCGGCATGCGGCCGCCGGCGATCAGTTGCTGCGTCTGGACGAAGAATTCGATCTCGCGGATGCCGCCGCGGCCGAGCTTGACGTTATGGCCTTTGACCGCAATGGCGCCATGGCCCTTATGCGCATGGATCTGCCGCTTGATCGAATGAATATCTGATATTGCCGCATAATCGAGATATTTGCGGAAGACGAAAGGGGAAAGCCCGCGCAGGAAAGCGCCGCCCGCTGCCAAGTCGCCGGCAACGGCGCGCGCCTTGATGAAGGCGGCCCGCTCCCAATTCTGGCCCCTGCCCTCATAATAGATCATCGCCGCATCGACCGGGATCGCCAGCGGCGTCGAGCCGGGATCGGGGCGCAGTCTGAGATCGGTGCGGAAGACGTAGCCGTCGGCGGTGCGCTCCTGCAGGATGCGCACCAGCCGGCGCATCATCCGTGGGAAGATTTCGATCGCGTCATCGGGATCGGGCACAATGCCCGCCTCTTCGTCGAAGAACACGACGAGATCGATATCGGAGGAATAGTTGAGTTCGCAGGCGCCGAGTTTGCCCATGCCGAGCACGATCAGCCCCGAGCCGTCGCTGGGAACTGCCGGATCCCGCAGCTTGAGCTTTCCTCCCTCATGCGCCGACAGCAGCAGATGATCGATCGCAGCTGCAACCGAAGCTTCGGCAAGCTCGCTCAGCCAGGCCGTCGTCGCCCGCCCGTCGAAGATGCGCGCGAGATCGGCGACGGCAACGAGGAAGGCGACCTTGCGCTTGATGATGCGCAGCCTGGTCATGACAGCCGATTCCGCCGGTGCGGCGCCCTCGCCATCCGGGCGCCAGCAGCCCCGCGCCTCGGCGACCAGCGCCTCGATCTGCGGTTCCAGCGGCTGCGCGATGGCGCCGGCGAGGACGGCCGGGTCGAGATTGACGATTTCGCGCAGATAGGGCGACAGCGTCAGCGCCGCCGCGATGAAATCGCGCAGCGGGCCTTCCGTCTTCAGCATCGCAGCCACCGACGGCTCGCTTTTGCCGGCCTCCTGAAGGTCGGTCAGCGCCAGCTTCAGTTCCGTCTGGCTCAGCGGCCGCAGCAGCCCTTCGGCCACATCCTTCAGGCCATGCGTCGATTTCGTCAGCATGCGCTCTCCCTGGCTTTCGGCGGAAGGAGCAACCACGTCGAATCGCAGTTCGCGTCCTCGATCGACATTAAACTAGGATCTTGGCGCAAAACCGCCAATACGCGGAAGGCGATCAGGCGGCCTTGGCCGGAAAAATCATGCTGACCGTCAAACCGCGCTGTTCGGGCTTGTCGGGATCGGTATCGGAGAGTTCCAGCCGGCCGTTATGCAGCTCCATGACGGCCTCGACCAGGGAAAGACCGAGCCCCGTGCCGGGCTTCGAACGGCTTTCGTCAAGGCGGACGAAGCGCTTCACCACGTCGTCGCGCCGGTCGGCCGGCACACCCGGCCCGTGGTCGGCCACCGACAGGCAGATACCGTCCGGGCGGCGGGCGAGCTTCAGCGACACGATGCCCGCCCCTTCCGTATCGGAGGAATATTTGATGGCATTGTCGAGCAGGTTGAAGATCGCCTGGCCGATCAGCTCGCGATTGCCCTGCACCTCGACACCGGGTTCGACGCTGGCGCTCAGGCCAAGCCCGGCGTCCTCGGCCGCCGGCTCGTAAAGCTCGGCGCTGTCGGAGACGATCGCCGAAAGCTCGACCGGCGACATCTCGGCGGCGACCGATCCGGCCTCGACGCGGGAAATCATCAGCAGCGCGTTGAAGGTGCGGATCAGCTGGTCGGATTCGGAAATGATGCCTTCGAGCGCCGTGCGCCGCGTCTCGCCATCGCCGAGATCGAGCGCATCGGCCGCCTTGTTGCGTAGCCGCGTCAGCGGCGTCTTGAGATCGTGAGCGATATTGTCGGAGACCTGCCGCAGGCCCTCGTTGAGTTTCTCGATGCGCTCCAGCATGGTATTCAGCGACATCGACAGCCGGTCGAATTCATCGCCGGAGCCACCGACCGGCAGGCGCTGCGACAGATCGCCGGCCATGATCTTCTTGCTCGCATCCGACATGCGGTCGATGCGTTTCAGCGCATTGCGGCCGATGGCGAACCAGATGATGATGGCGCCGAGCCCCATGATCGCCAAGGCCACCATCAGCGCCTGGCGCACCAGCAGGCGGAAACGCTCGGGATCGCCGAGGTCGCGGCCGATCAGGATCCGCAAGCCGTTGTCGAGCACGAAGATATTGGCGATCGCCTTGTGGCGGCGCTCGACGCCGCTGTCGGTATAACGCTGATAGATAAAGGGCGCGGAGGTCCAGCCGATTTCCTCGAACACGCCAGGCTGCACCGAAGCGACGTTGCCGGCGAGGATATCGCCCGAGGGACCGGCGATGACATAGAGATTGGCACCCGGCTGGCGGGCGCGCCGCTCCATCGTGCGCAGCAGAAGGTTCATGCCGCCGGTGTCATAAGCGCGCTGCACCTGCTCCACCTCCTGCTTGACGGCGTCGCGGATCTGGCCGGTGAGCAGCCGTTCCGACATCGCCGTCACATAGAAGACGAGGGTCGCGGCGCAGATGGCGAAAAGCAGGATATAGAGTGCCGAAAGGCGGACTGCGGTGGACTTGAAGAGAACCCTGAAGCGGCTCATCCCTCATCCTTGATCATGTACCCCGCGCCCCGAATGGTCTTCAGAAGCGGCTGGCTGTAGTCTTTTTCGATCTTCGAGCGCAGCCGCGAGACGTGGACGTCGATGACGTTGGTCTGCGGGTCGAAGTGATAATCCCAGACGTTTTCGAGCAGCATGGTGCGGGTCACCACCTGGCCGGCATTCTTCATCAGATATTCGAGCAGGCGGAATTCGCGCGGCTGCAGCAGGATTTCCTTGCCGCCACGGCGTACCTCATGCGAGAGCCGGTCGAGTTCGAGATCGGCGACACGATAGACGACGTCCTGATCCGGCGTCCCCTTGCGGCGGCCGAGCACCTCGACGCGCGCCAGCAGCTCGCTGAAGGCATAAGGCTTCGGCAGGTAGTCGTCGCCGCCTGCACGCAGGCCGGTGACGCGGTCATCGACCTGACCGAGGGCGGAGAGGATGAGAACGGGGGTATGGATGGCCTTGCGGCGCAGTTCGCTGATGACGGAGAGCCCGTCCCGGCGCGGCAGCATGCGGTCGATGACGATGACGTCGTAGGTGTTTTCCGACCCCATGAACAGGCCGGCCTCGCCGTCGCTGGCGTGATCGGCGACGATGCCCGCCTCGCGAAAGGCTTTCGTGAGGTAGACGGCGGCTTCGAGATCATCTTCGATGATGAGAATCTTCATGCGGCCGACATTACCCACCGGCTGCGTTTCGGCAAGGCTCAAAGCATCTTCCTGCGGGGCGGCGCTCATCGCGATCATCCTTGAAAGGTCAGAAGAATCGAGCCGCGCGGAGTTTCCTCCGCACGGCTCCCGTTTTCTCGAAGGTCAGCCCTGGCTGTTGATCGGAAGTGCGACGAAGCGGCTTCCTTCGCTGGACTGGATCTGGAACAGCGCGCGGGTGCGGCCATCCTTCTTGGCCTGGTTCAGCACCTTGACGATATCGGCGGCGGTGGAGACTTCCTGGTTGTTGACCGAGGTGATCTTCTCGCCTTCCTTGATGCCCTTGTCGGCAGCGTCGGAGTCCGGGTCGATGCCGGTGATCGCCAGGCCCTTGCCGTCGTCGGAGGGACCGACCGTCAGGCCGAGATCGGCAAGCGCCTTTTCGGACGCCGGCGTCTCGGGCTGCTGCGGCTGGTTGTTGTTGTCGTCGGCATTCGCATCCTTCTGGTCGGCCGGCAGCGTGCCGAGTTCGACGGTGAGCGACTGGGCCTTGCCGGCGCGCCAGACCGAGAGCTCGGCCTTGCTGCCCGGCTGCATCGCGCCGATGCGGCGGCTGAGATCACGGGCATCCTTGATCGTTTCGCCGTTCAGCGCCGTGACGACATCGCCGGCCTTCATGCCGGCCTTGTCGCCGGGCGATCCCGCCTGCGGGGCGACGACGAGGGCGCCGCTCGGCTCGGAAAGGCCGATGGATTCGGCGATATCCTTGGTCACCGGCTGGATCTGGACACCCAGCCAGCCGCGGGAAACCTGGCCGTCCTTCATCAGATCGGCGACGACATCCTTGGCGGTGGAGGCGGGAATGGCGAAGGCGATGCCGACGCTGCCGCCGGACGGCGAGAAGATCGCGGTGTTGATACCGACGACTTCGCCGTTGAGGTTGAAGGTGGGGCCACCGGAGTTGCCGCGGTTCACGGCGGCATCCACCTGCAGGTAATCGTCATAGGGACCGGAGCCGATGTCACGGCCGCGGGCCGAAACGATGCCAGCGGTGACCGTGCCGCCGAGACCGAAGGGGTTGCCGACGGCGACGACCCAGTCGCCGACGCGGACATTGTTGTCATCGGCCCAGTTGACGTAGGTGAACTTCTTGCCCTTGCCGTCGACCTTCAGGACAGCCAGATCGGTGCGCGGATCCTTGCCGATCAGTTTGGCATCGAGCTCGGTGCCGTCATTCATGACAGCGACGAAGGCCTGACCATCGGAAACGACGTGGTTGTTGGTGACGATGTAACCGTCTTCGGAGATGAAAAAGCCGGAGCCTTGGGCGACCGGGCGCAGACGGCCCTTGCCGCCAGGGCCATTCGGGCCGCCCGGACTACCGGGGCCGTTCTGGCCGAAGCGCCGCTGATGGCCCTGCTGGTCATTCGGATCCTGGCCGAACTGCTTGAAGAAGCGCTTCAGCGGATGGTCGTCGGGAAGATCGTCGAAGCCGCGGCCGTTAAAGTCGAAGGAGAAGCCGTCATTGTTGTCGGAGACGGGATTGACGCGGTTTTCGACGCGAACCGAAACAACGGCCGGGGAAACGGCATCGACGACATTGGCGAAGCTCGGAACGGCAGGCGCCTGGACTTTCACGGCTTCAGCATAAGACTTGGTAATTTCGAGCGGAACACCGGTTGCAAGCACAGCGGCTGCGATACCGGCGACGGTAGAAGCCTTGAGCACCGTGGCGAGGGACGGACGTCCGTTGAAATTCTTAAGCATTGGAGCACCTTCTCTTGTTCTTAGTTCTCAGAACCGGCGGCGCCGGATCAGTCGATGAATGAAGATATAGGACGCCGCACCTTACTGCGAACTGTCCGGCCAATGAAAAGTTGGTAATGTTTGCTTCCGGCGGAACCGCGCAGCGGACTTCACCGGGCATGGCCCGGCCGAATGAGCAAATCGCCGCTCAACCGATTATTTTTTCAGAAGCTCGCTCAGTTTCGCCTGCTCGTCCGCCGTCAGCTTGCTGCCGGTCGGCTTACCAGCCCTCCTGCGCGCAAAGAGGAGCAGCGACAGCCCGCCGGCAAGCGCCAGCAGCGCCGGGGCGCCCCAGAGCAGCACGGTCTTCATGCCGACACGCGGCTTCAAGAGCACGAACTCGCCGTAACGCGAGACGATATAGTTCAAGACCTGATCGTCGCTGTCGCCGTCGGTGATGCGCTCGCGCACCAGCAGGCGCAGGTCCTTGGCCAGATCGGCGTTGGAATCGTCGATCGACTGGTTCTGGCAGACCATGCAACGCAGTTCCGCCGAAAGGGTGCGGGCGCGGGCCTCCAGTGCAGGATCGGCCAGCACCTCGTCCGGGTTGACGGCGAAGGCGGAGACAGGTGCGAAGAGGATGAAGAGAACGACGAGAAGTCGGGAAAAAACCGATGACATAGGCGGAGTGCGCCTAACTTCTCCTCCCCTCATTCCTGTGCTCGTCACAGGAATCCAGCCACGGCGCGTCCGCGCCGTGAATGAACCTTTTTGCGAAGAAGAGTCTCCTGCGCCCAAGGACTTGGGCGCGCTGGATTCCTGTGACAAGCACAGGAATGAGGGGGAGGAAACGTCCGTCATTCCGCCGGCTCCATCGTGGGCGCTGCCGGCTTTGCCGCCTTCGCCTTCCTGCGCGGCGCGCCGACGCGCAGGCGGCGGTCGCTGAGCGAGACGAGGCCGCCGAAAGCCATGAGCACTGCTCCGCCCCAGATGCAGAGGATGAACGGCTTCCACCAGATGCGCACGACGATGCCGCCGTCCTTGGTGGCGTCGCCGAGCGAGACGTAGAGCTGGCTCAATCCGAAGGTCAGGATGCCGGCCTCCGTCGTCGGCATCTGGCGGGCGGTATAGAGGCGTTTGGCCGACCAGGTGTCGGCGACCGTGACGCCGGCGCGCCGGACGGTGAAGTGGCCGCGCTCCTCGGTGTAGTTCGGCCCCCTGCCCGCCTGCATGCCGTCGAAATTGAGGCTGTAGCCGCCGGCATCGGCGGTCTCGCCCGGCTTCATCTCGATGACATGCTCGGTCTGGAAGGTCGTGACCGCGACGATGCCGAGCACGGTGACGCCGAGCCCGGCATGGGCGAGTGCCGTGCCGAAGGCCGAACGCGGCAGGCCGGTCAGGCGGCGCCAGGCGACCGAGCCCGCAACCTTGCCGATGCCGGCACGATACCAGAGATCGGCAATAGCGCCGAGAATCAGGAACAGCCCGGCAGCCAGCCCCAGCACCGACAGCACCGGACCGCCATGTTCGATATAGAAGAAGGCCACCGCGGCAAGAAAGGCCAGACCTGCCACCACATAGAGCCGCTGTAGGGCGCCGAGCAAATCGCCGCGTTTCCAGGCGAGCAGCGGCCCGAAAGGCACGATGACGATCAGCGGCGCCATCAGCAGGCCGAAGGTCAGGTTGAAGAAGGGCGGCCCGACGGAAATCTTGTCGCCGGTGATCGTTTCCAGCAGCAGCGGATAGAGCGTGCCGGTCAGGACCGTGCCACAGGCGACCGTCAGGATCAGATTGTTGACAACAAGCGCCCCCTCACGCGAAATCGGCGCGAACAGCCCGCCGGCCGAGAGCCGCGGCGCGCGGAAGCCGAAGAGCGACAGCGCCCCGCCGATGAAGATCAAGAGGATGCAAAGAATGAAGACGCCGCGGGAGGGATCGCTGGCAAAGGCATGCACAGAGGTCAGCACGCCGGAGCGCACCAGGAAGGTGCCCATCAGCGACAGCGAGAAGGTGAGGATGGCGAGCAGCACCGTCCAGATCTTCAGCGCCTCGCGCTTTTCCATGACGAGGGCCGAATGCAGCAGCGCAGTGCCGGCCAGCCACGGCATGAAAGAGGCATTTTCCACCGGATCCCAGAACCACCAGCCGCCCCAGCCGAGCTCGTAATAGGCCCAGTAGGAGCCCATGGCGATGCCGAGCGTCAGGAAGGTCCAGGCGGCCAGTGTCCAGGGCCTGACCCAGCGGGCCCAGGCGGCGTCGATGCGGCCTTCCAGGAGCGCGGCGACGGCAAAGGAGAAGCAGACGGAGAAGCCGACATAACCGAGATAGAGCAGCGGCGGGTGGATGGCCAGGCCGATATCCTGAAGCACGGGGTTGAGATCCCGGCCCTCGGCCGGCGCCGGATCGAGCCGCAGAAAGGGATTGGAGGTCAGCAGAATAAACAGCGTGAAGGCGACCGAAATCCAGGCCTGCACGGCCAATACATTGGCCTTCAGCGTCTCCGGCAGATTGCGGCCGAAGACGGCGACCAGGGCGCTGAACAGCGTCAGGATCAGCAGCCAGAGCATCATCGATCCCTCGTGATTGCCCCAGACGCCGGAATATTTGTAGATCAGCGGCACCAGCGAATGCGAATTCTCCCAGACGTTTTCGACCGAGAAGTCCGAGACGACATGGGCATAGGTCAAGACGCCGAAGGAGAAGGCGACGAGCGCAAACATCGCCAGCGAGCCGATCGTCGCCACATCCATCATCGCCCGGTCGTGGCGGCGGGCTCCCATCACCGGCACGATGGAAAGAATGAGCGCCGTTGCGAGCGCCAGCACCAGTGCGTAATGGCCGATCTCGATGATCATTGCGTCGCCTTCGCTTCCTGTCCCTGGCCTTCTCCCCCTTGGCCTTCCTTCCACAGCCCCTGTTGTTTCAGCCGGTCGGCGACATCCTTCGGCATGTAGGTCTCATCATGCTTGGCAAGCACGGTGTCGGCGATGAAGACGTTCCCTCCCGATGCAAACATGCCCTCGGTGACAACCCCCTGCCCCTCGCGGAAGAGATCGGGGAGGATGCCGGTATATTGAACCTTCACGGCATTGGCGCTGCCGTCGGTGACGGCAAATTCCACCGTCGAGCCGGTGCCGCGCACGACGCTGCCCTCGCCCACCAGGCCGCCGAGCCGGATGCGGGTGTCCGGCGCCACCGGCGTCTTTGCCAGATCGGCCGGCATGTAGAAATAGGCGACCGACTGGCTGAAGGCGAACATAACCAGCAGCACGGCGGCGGCGATGAAGCCCATGCCGCCCGCTATCACCGCCAGCCGCTTCTGCTTGCGCGTCATTGTGACGATCCTTCCGTGGCAAGGCCGAGCTCGCTGGCAAGCGCCAGCAATTGCTTGCCCTGCTCGCTGTCTGCCGGAAAAGCAGCAAGCCCGCGCTTCAGGGCGCCGGCTGCGCGATCCTTATCGTTCAATACGGCGTAAGAGCGGACGAGTCGCATCCAGCCTTCGAAATTGTTCGGATCGGCGCTGAGCTTGGTATCGAGGCTCTCGACCATGCCGCGGATCATCTGCTGCCGGTCGCCGGTGCTCATATTCTCCGCCGCCGCCACATCTTGCTGGCTGGGGTTGCCAGGGGCACCCGGATTGCCGGAGGCGCTCGGATTGCCAGAGGCACTCGGATTGCCGGAGGCACTCGGAGCAGCCGGAGCACCGCCGTTCTTTGCGATATGGTCGTTGACCAAGGGCAACCAGGGCGCGACGGCCGGCGATTGTTTCGCCAGCGCTTCGAAGGCCTGGCGCGCCTCATCGGAACGTCCCGCCTGCTCCATGCTGAGAGCGATATAAAAGCGGGCGCGCGGATTGTCGGGTTCCAGCGTCAGCGATTGTTCCAGCACCTGACGCACCTCCTCCGTCACGACGCCGTCGGAAACCGCCATCAGCGTTTCGGCAAGGCCGTCGAGCCGAACCGGGCTCGGGCCGAGAAGCCGGATGGCATTGCGGTAGGCCACCTGCGCGTCGTTGACGCGCATGGTGCGGAGATAGATCGGCGCCAGCACGTCCCAGCCTTTGCCGTCATCGGGCTTCTCAGCCAGATGTCGTTCCGCTTTAGCGATCAGCACCGCCACATCGTTGCCGGGATTATCAAGCCGCGCTTGCAGCGGCTGCGACGGCAGGTCCGGCCTGCCCATCGTCAAATAAAGACAGAGCCCGAGAACAGGCAGAAGCAGGAGGACGAAGGCCTCGGTGAAACGGTGATGCCGTGCGGCTTTCGGCGTCTGCCCCGGTTCACCGGCGGAGACGGCGATCAGCCGCCGGCCGATTTCGGCCCTGGCGTAATCGGCCTCTTCGGGCGTGATCAGTCCACCATCGAGATCGCGGTCGAGTTCGCGCAACTGGTCGCGATAGACCGCCGCCTCGCCCGCACGGCTATTTTCCGCCGCCTTCGCTCCGCGCAGAAGGGGGTAAAGCAGGATGGCGGCGACGACCGCCGTCAGAGCGGCAACGAGAATCCAGAACAGCATATCGGCCCAAATACGTGAAGCGGGCCGTCATTCCAACTGCCAAAGCCGGAATGACGAAGATTTGAGGCTATCTGCCGCATTTAACCCGGCTCAGCCGAGCGGCGACCAGCTGCCATCGGCGTTGCGGCAGGCAGCACCGCGCACCACGGTGTCCTTGCCGTCGACAGTCAGCGTATGGGTATATTGCCGGCAGTTCTGCGAACCGACCTGATAGGGCGCGGCGGCGACCACCTTGCCGGTGACGTCCTTGCCGGTCCACTGCATAGGCTGGCCGACGGCGGCACCTTCCAGCGCCCGATATTCTGCCTCGAGCGCCCGCTGCTTGTCGCTATCGCTCAAGGTCACGCCGCTGCGGCCGACAAGGCCGCCCTGCAGCGCGGTCAGGAAGGCGGCCGAGGCCGAGGGCTTGCTCGAAAAAATGCCGCCCGAAGCGGCACCCTTCGTCGTCGTGCAGCCGGATAGCGCGACGGCGACGAGCAGAGCGGAAGCGATCATGCCTTGCGAGCGTAAAATCATTGCGTCGAACCACGATCAGGGGTCAAATTCAGCCGATCGAAGTGCAGCGTCCCCGTGTCAGCATTAAGGCAAAGCATGCTATGCATTTGCCACTATCTTTGTGACATCAAGCAGTTGCTCATGCAACATCCTTTGTGATGCCGGGCAGAATAAGCTTCGCCTTGAGCCCGCCCCATTCGCCACGGGACAGTTCGAGCCGCCCTTGATACTCACCTGATATCTCGGTGACGATCGAAAGACCGAGCCCGGTGCCGGGCTTGCTTTCGTCGAGCCGGCGGCCGCGCTTCAGCGCCTCGCGGATCTGATCGGGCTCCAGGCCCGGCCCGTCATCCTCGACGGCGAGCTCCACCCAGTGGCGCCGCGCACTCGCCTCCGCTCCCTTGACGTCGTCGCCGGCCTCGACGGCCGAAAGCCGTACCTTGCTTTTGGCAAAACGCGCCGCATTCTCCAAAAGATTACCGACGGTCTCCTCCAGATCCTGCTGCTCCATGGCGACGGCCAGATGCGGCGGCGAGACGACGAGATCGAATTCGGTATCGACGTTCAGCCGGCGCATGACGCGCACCAGCCGCTCGAGCGCCGGTTCGGCATCGGTGCGGGCGAGCACGGATTCGCGCTGCGCGGCGATGCGGGCCCGGTTGAGATAGGATTGCACCTGCCCCTGCATCGATTCCGCCTGGCTGCGCACCAGCTCGCCATGGGATTTTTCCAGCACCCGCGCCTCGTTGAGCAGCACGGCAATCGGCGTCTTCAGCGAATGGGCGAGATTGCCGACCTGCATGCGGGCTCGCTCGACGATGCGGCGGTTGCTGTCGATCAGCGCGTTGACCTCGTTGGCGAGCGGCAGGATTTCGCGCGGGAAATCGCCCTTCAGCTGCTCGCTCTCGCCGGCACGGATGCGCTCCAATGCGGCACGTGCCTTGTCGAGCGGCTTCAGGCCGTAGAGAATCGCCAGCGCATTGACGATCAGGCTGCCGACGCCGAAACCGGCGAGCGCCAGATAGAGGCTGTGGGAAAAGGTGCGGACATCGTCCTCGACGACATCGACATTGCCGGTGACGCGGACACGCGCCGCGCGCCCGTCGGTATCGAGCACCACTTCGGTTTCGGCCACCTGCACGCGGTTGCCGGAGGCATCCGTCACCTGGTAGTAGCGTTCGTAATTCTTGTCGAAGGGCGCCTCGACGACGGAGGGAACCGGAATGAGCGCCGAGCCGAGCGAGGGCGACACCAGCGGCGCCGTCGTATAGGTGCCGAGCGGCTCCACCACCCAATACCAGCCGGTCTTCGGCTGGGCAAAGCGCAGGTCGCCGAGCTGCGGGCTGCCGCTGAGCGCCCCCTGATCCCCTATGGTCACCGAGTTGATGACGTTGTAGAGTTGCGCCCGCAGCAGATCCTGGAAACCGCGTTCGGCGCTCTTGCGGTAGAGGGTGGAGATCAAAAGGCCGATCACGACAAGCGCTACCGTCGACCAGACCGTCGTCAGCAACAAAACGCGGGCGGTGAGCGACTTAATTCGCATGTTTCGGCGCTTGGATGCGGTAGCCGAGACCGCGCACCGTTTCGATCAGATCGACGCCCATTTTCTTGCGCAGGCGGCCGACAAAGACTTCGATCGTGTTGGAATCACGGTCGAAATCCTGGTCGTACATGTGCTCGACCAGTTCGGTGCGCGAGACGACCTCACCCATGTGATGCATGAGATAGGCGAGCAGGCGGTATTCGTGCGAGGTCAGCTTCAGCGTCGTGCCGTTGACCGTCGCCTTCGAGGATTTGGTATCGAGCCGCACCGGCCCGCAAATGATCTCGGACGAGGAATGGCCGGCCGCACGCCGGATCAGCGCCCGGATGCGCGCCAGCACTTCTTCGACATGGAAGGGCTTGGTGACATAGTCGTCGGCGCCGGCGTCGATGCCGGCGACCTTGTCGCTCCAGCGGTCGCGTGCCGTGAGGATCAGCACCGGCACGCCGCGGCCGGCGCCGCGCCATTTTTCGAGCACGGTAACACCGTCCATTTCCGGCAGGCCGATATCGAGGATGATGGCGTCATAGGGTTCGGTATCGCCGAGGAAGTGCCCCTCCTCGCCGTCGAACGCCTGGTCGACGACATAACCCGCCTCTTTCAGCGTGTCGGCCAATTGCCGGTTCAGATTGACGTCGTCTTCGACTACCAGAATGCGCATCGGTCCGCCTTCGCCCGCTTCAAATCGATCATGTCCTGAATAGACCGATTCCGCTTACATCGGAACCTTTACCGTCACTTTGCGTGGACGCTGGCCATTGCCCGACACCAGAACGGTGATGATACAGGTATCGCCCACCGGTTGCACGGACAGGAGTTGGCCGCCGGTCTGCTCGACCACCTGGGCTGCAGCGGCGCTGCAATCGGCTGCCACGCGCAGGACGAGGTTGCCCGCGCCGTCCGGTGAGGGCGCCGATACCACCAGTCCGGCGGCCAATGCTGCGACGCTCAGAGGAAGGGCCATGTGCTATGCTTTCAAGGTAATGCCAACGTGCTGCGAATATGTACTCACGCGACCTGAATGGCAAATGAATGCGCTGTAATGCAGGGCATTTAGAACCATTCTCGACTGTTTGCGGCAGCCGGCGCCGGCTGTTGAAAACCGCCGCCGCGTCCAGCTTCGGCGGCCTTCCCGGCAGCGAAAAAATCGCCTTCGGCCTTGCGAGCAACGTGGTCAGCGCAAAGGCGGGAACACGACAAGTCGAACCCAATGCGGTCATCTGCGAAGCAGCCGCATCGTGTTGTTTACCGCGTCCGCAATTGCCGGCACCGGCCCGGTTTTCACGCGCCGGGTCGTCCTGAAATTGTACCATTCCATCCTTCCATCCCCTCGGGGAAAAACGCGGGCCGCGAGTGCGATCGCAGCTTTGACCGGCCGATTGAAACTGTTATGTCCGTGGCTTCCGCATTCAGGCCATTTCAGCACCAATGCCAAATTCTTTCCGCTTCCGCTCGGCGCAGACGGTCACCGTGCTTGCCGTCACCCAGTTGATCGGCTGGGGCACGACCTTCGACATGCTCGGCGTCATGGGCCGCATCGTGGCGCCGGCTCTCGGCCTGGCGAATGAGGTCGTGTTTGCCGGCCTGACGATCATGATGATGGTCAGCGCCATCCTTGGTCCCGCGACCGGCCGCTGGCTCGCCCGCTACGGTGCCGCCCGGGTGCTTTCGGCCGCCTCGCTGATCTTTGCGCTCGGCCTCGGCCTGCTTGCCGCCGCAGACGGCATCATGCTCTATGCCAGCGCCTGGGTTATCATCGGCATCGGCGGCGCATTCGGCCTTTCGGCACCGGCCTATACCGCCGTCGTCGAGCGCGAAGGAGAAAACGGCAAACGCGTCATCGCCATCCTCATGCTGTTCACCGGCCTGTCGAGCGCCATCTTCTGGCCGATCCTCAGCCTGCTCAACGAGACGATCGGCTGGCGCCTGACCTTTCTCGTCTGCGCGGCGCTGCAATTGTTCATCTGCCTGCCGCTGCACCTTTTCGCCCTGCCGAAACCGATCGCAACGCATGCCGAAGGCGGCGCGGCCGACATTGCCCCGGTGCCGCTCACCAGGGCGGCGCGGCGCAGGGCCTTCCTGCTGATTGCCGCGGCGACGACGATCTCGACCTTCATCACCTTCGGCATCTCGCCATCGCTGCTCGAAATCTTCCGCCAGTCCGGCGCCTCGCCGGCGCTGGCGCTGCAGCTCGGCTCGGGCCGCGGCGTGCTCGGCATCTCGGCGCGCTTCCTCGACATGCTGCTCGGCCGGCGCGGCAACCCCATGCTCAGTGCGGCCATGGGCATCGGCCTGATGATGTTCAGTTTCCTGATCATGCTGGTCGCCAGCCCATCCGCACCGCTGCTGGTCACCTTCGTCCTGCTTTACGGCTTCGGCGCCGGCGTCATGACCGTCGCCCGCGCGCTTCTGCCGCTGGCGCTGTTTTCGCCGGGCGAATACGGCCTGCACGCGGCGCGGCTGTCCTTGCCGCAAAACCTTGCCAACGCCATCGCCCCGGTCATCTTTACCGCCATTCTCGACCGCGCCGGCACCGGACCGGCACTCTTTGCCTGCGCCGCTCTTGCGGCCCTGGCGCTGATCTTAGTGATGATGCTGATGGCGATGGTGCGCGGCGCTCTCGCATCGCAGCCGAGCCCGGTCGTCTCTTGAACCCGGCCCATCACGTCAGTCATTCTTAATCTGTTTTGACTATCATCGACATAAGGACACGCGCGGCTTTGCGTCCACGCATCGCGATTGCTGCAGCCAGCTCACAATGAGCGCAGCGTCACTTTAACGAATCTTATGAATCGCTTGCCGCCGCTTTTTCGAAAGTTGAGTCCGGCGGCTCAGAAGTTGAGCAAGCTTCGGGGCAATCCCGACTCCGGAAAGTCAATCATCCATTTGAAATTCAATGGAATATGGTCTGGCAGCCGAAGGTGCACGAAAATTCAGAGCGGCCGCCTCACCGCCGTGTCGCTGTCGTAATCGGCAGCGATGCGCTTTTCCCGGAGCGGCCGGACGCGCTCGATCGACAGCTGATAATCGGGATGAGCCTTGTAGGCGGCAAGAGCCGCCTCGTCGTCGAATTCGCCGTAGACGACGAGATCGATCTCGGTGCCCAGCTGATCGGTCTTCACATTGGTGCCGATTTCCAGCAGCCGCGCATGCGGAATGGCGGTCAGGATCGAAAGCCCGGCCCTCACCTCCTGCAGATGTTCCTCCTGCACGGTGAAGAAGACGATATGGCGGATCACGCGGCAGCTCCTGTCAGATTCAGAGATCATCCGCGCGATAACACGCTCGCCGCGGGCCTTCAACCGCGCGAGCGTCCTTGCCCGGCATCGGGACGTATCGCCGCATCGAAGACCATGGCGTAGGCTGCGAGTTTTTCCGCCCGGTCGGTGCCGTTGACGATGCGGCGCGCATTCACCCAGTCCGCGGTCGTGGCGTTCAGGTGATCGGCGAGTTTGTGGCCGGTAAAACTGCCCTGCAGCATGCCCTCGATCAGGATCGTCACCGCCGTATCCATTTCCATTGCCCGGTCGGGATCGGCAACGAGGTCGATGCCGGTCAGCACACTCATCGCCTCATAGTTCCGCTTGTGGGTGAGCTGCACGAGGCCGCGACCGAGCCAGCTTCGGCCATCCTCGTCCGGCCGCCAATAGGGCGTTTTCACCCAGGAAAGCCGGCCTGCGGCAAAGGCCGTCTCCAGGATCTCGACCGCGCGTGCATCGCTTTCCGCCAGCGTCTCGCGAACCGGCTGCATCGTATAGGCGGTCTCGTGGTAAGCGGTTGCGAGGATATAGGCGAGCCATCGCCGGTCGGCATGGGAAAACCGCTTTTCCCATGCATCGAGAATCGCCGTGGCGCCCACTACCTGAGGATGCGTCATCTCTCCTTTGAAGAGCTCGCCCCGCACCGCCTCGAAAAAGAAACCTCGGTCCATGTGGACAACCATTCCGCGCCTCCTCCCAATGACATGGTTAAACCCCAGTTAATCGATTAAAATTAATTTAATCGTTTAAAGTGTTTAAGCCACTGATTTACACGCCTTTTGTCTTGTGCCATGCATCTTCTTGCCCTGAAGCCTTGAGGAGACTTCCGATGCAGACGCCCGCCACCACGCAAGCCACCATTCCCCAGCATCTCGTCGACCAGATGGAAAACGAGTGGCGCCAGATTCGCCTTGAACGGGAAAATCCGCGCCCGGCCCAGCAGCCTCAACAGCAACGCTGATATACGCAAAACAGTAGCGATGTAAGATCGAGTGCCGCGCGCGCCCGATCAATGCCCCGGCCAATTGATCTGGCCGGGTGAATTCTTGATAGCTGCCTAAACATTCCAGCGGCTTGACCACCCCTCATCGCATCACGGCATCGAGCCGTTTCGCCAGCACTTGCAGCGATCGGGCGAAGACCGCTGTGTCATCCAGCGCCCGCGACAGCACCAGTGCGCCCTGAATGCCGGCAACGCCCTCTTCGGCAAGCGCCTGCGCCTCCTCCGGCGGACAGCCTGCCCGCGTCAACGCCGAACGCAGAGCGTCGACCCAGCGGATGAAATAGCCGCCGATTGCTGTCGAAAATCGCTCCCGGGTCTCATCAAGCGCGAAAGCGCCGACGAGGCAGATGCGGCGGCCGGAGCGAAAATAATCACTCACATCAGTCCACATAGTCGCAATCGCCTGACGAGGGTCGCCCGTTCTCAGCGGTTGATAGATCGTTTGCTCGAACCAGGCATCGACATCGGCGAGCACGGCGGCCGCCATCTCCTGCTTGCCGCCGGGAAAGAAGTGATAAAGGCTGCCCTTGCCGATGCCGGTGCGTTCGGTGATGCGGCTGAGCGACGTGCCCTCATAGCCGAACTCGCGGAAGATTTCCGCCAGCAGCGGCACGATGTCGGCGCGTTCATAGACGGTTTTCACCCGCAGCTTCCTTGTCTGGCTTGCGTCAGAAGCCGAGTTCGCTCAGGCCGGGATGGTCGTCCGGCCGCCGGCCGAGCGGCCAGTGATATTTGCGTTCGGCTTCCCGGATCGGCAGGTCGTTGATGCAGGCGAAGCGGCGCTGCATCAAGCCGGCGGCATCGAATTCCCAATTCTCATTGCCATAGGAACGGAACCAGTTGCCGCTGTCATCGTGCCATTCATAGGCGAAGCGTACGGCGATGCGATCATCGGTGAAGGCCCAGATTTCCTTGATCAGCCGATAGTCCAACTCCTTCGCCCATTTGCGGGTGAGAAAAGCGACGATCTCGGCCCGGCCGTTGACGAATTCGGCGCGGTTCCGCCAGCGGCTATCCGGCGTATAGACGAGCGAAACGCGCTCGGGATCGCGGCTGTTCCAGCCGTCTTCGGCAAGGCGGACTTTGCGGGTGGCAGTCTCGAGGGTGAAGGGTGGGACAAGGCTGGACATGGACGCTCCTGTACTGAACGGTGATGATTGTACTGATCAGTACAATTTTTGCAAGACGCCGAAACAGCGCTTTGCCTCGGAGGTCGAGTTGCGGCTCCTTTACCCGCGGGAACGGTGCGGCAGAACGGCGCTCTCCTTGCTCCATCGCAGCGGCAGGGCATCCGGGCGAAACACGATCTGTCCAGGCGTGAAACGCCACAGCCGCTCGGCCCGTTCAAAGGTGTCGATCTCAGGCGAATCCGGCAGCACCTCGGCCCGTCCCGTCATCTGCAGCAAGTCGCCGGTTTCAAAGTCGATGAAAACAAACCCGGCCTTCGGATTGACGATGAAATTGCCGAGGGTGTTGAAGAAGCGATTGCCGGCAAAATCGGGAATGGTCAGCACACCATCGGCGCTGAGACGCACGAAGCAGGCATAACCGCCGCGATGGGAGACATCCACCTGCCGCTCACCACCGTCTCGATCGACGTAGGAGGCGACGAAGAAGGTATCGGCGCCCTCGATCATCCCACGCATGCGATCGTCGAGTTGACCGGAATAGAACGGCGTCATCGCTGTCGGTATTTGGGGATCACGGGCAAAGGCGGAAGAGCGGGGCTGGATATATTGGGGGCAATTGCCGAAGCTCTGGCCGGCGCGCACGCGGAAAGCGCCGGCATCCGTCCTGTGGATCACGCCGTTCAGCCGGTTGCGCCGCCGGGTCTCGAGTTGGATGCCGAGTATCGCGATCGCGTCGCCATCCCCCATGCCGGCATCGGCCGGATCGTCCGCATCACGCGGCAGGTCAACATCAAGGAGCTCCGGGGCCGGCGACGACATGAAGCCCGGTCGCCCGGCCCGAACCGTCGCCCAGACATCACCTTTGGCATCAACGGCGCCGAGCACGACGAAAGGCAACATCGGAAAGAAAGCGCGATGCTGTTCCGGCATGGCCTTGCGAACGAAATTCCGCCCCGGCCCGTCCATGCGCTCGACGACGCCGACGCTGCGCTGCATGGCCAGTTCACCCTCATGCCAGGGCGAATTCACGTCCTGTCTCGTCTGCTCCAGCATCGCAGGCCCTCCTTGCGGGCAATTTTGAGAAGCCGGGACGGCGACCCCGCCCCGACAGGTTTTATGCAGCAAGGCCGATCTTCGTCTTGCGGAAGCCGACGAAACCCGGCAGCGCCTCGATGCGCGCAAGCCAGGCACGGATGCCTGGATAGGCCGAGGTGTCGACATTGCCCTCCGGGGCGTTGGCGATGTAGCTGTAGAGGGCGACATCTGATATCACCGGTTTGTCGCCGAGCAGGAAATTGCGGCCGGAGAGTTCCGCCTCGATCAGCGCGAGAATGCGATGCGCCCGGGCGATCACCTCGTCGGTGCGGAAATCGGCACCGAAGACGGTGACCAGGCGAGCCGCACACGGCCCGTAGGCGATCTCGCCCGCGGCAACGGAGAGCCATTTCTGTATGCGCGCCGCTGCCAATGCCTCTTCCGGCAGCCAGTCGGTGCGGCCATATTTCCGGGCGAGATAGACGAGAATGGCGGAGGAATCGGCAATGACCGTGCCGCCGTCGTCGAGGACCGGCACCTGGCCGAATGGATTGAGCTTGAGAAACTCCGGTGCCTTGTGGGCACCTGCCGCCATGTCGACCTCGACCAGTTCATAGGGCACGCCAAGCAGCGACAGGAACAGGTGAGCCCGGTGCGAATGGCCGGAAAGCGGGTGATAATAGAGCTTCATGATGGTTTCCTTCAGTCTTCCCGGTTGGGGGGCGATGGTCGCTTCGAACCATCTGCGGCGTAATTTATTGCCTTCCACAAGGAAGCAGTAGAATGCATATTCGGAAGGATTATTACCAATTTATGGAAGGATAGCATGGACCGCCTCGATGCCATGACGGTGCTTCTGGCCGTGGTCGAACAGGGCAGCCTGTCGGCCGCCGCACGGCATCTGCGCTCACCGCTCGCAACCGTCAGCCGCAAGGTTTCGGAACTGGAAGCACATCTGGGCAGCCGGCTGCTGCAAAGGACCAACCGGAAGGTGGCGCTGACGGAGGCCGGCCGCTCTTAATGTCGAGGCGGCGCGGGAAATTCTCGATCGGGTGGAAGAGGCGGAACGGGCGGCGGCCGGCGAATACAGCGCGCCGAAGGGCGAGTTGACGATGACCGCACCGATCGTCTTCGGGCGGCTGCATGTCTTGCCTGTCGTGGTGGACTTCCTGAAGGCCTATCCCGATATCAATCTGCGGCTGATGCTTGGCGACCGGCTGTCGAACCTCGTCGAGGATCATATCGATGTGGCGCTGCGGATCGGCAACCTGCCGGACAGCAACCTGATCGCCATCAGGCTCGGCACGATCCGCCGGACGGTCTATGCCAGCCCGGATTACCTGACGCGGCACCCCGCACCGCGACATCCAGGCGATCTCAGCGCGCATGACTGCATCACCTTCGAGGGCATGGCCTCGAAGGTGAGCTGGACTTTCGCCGAGGGCAAACGCGATCTCCCCGTGCCGATCCGTTCACGGCTTGCCGTCAACACCGCCGAGGCTGCTGTCGATGCGGCGGTCGCCGGCCTCGGCATCACCCGGGTTCTTTCCTACCAGGCCGCCCGCGCCGAGACGGCAGGCCTGCTGGTGCCGCTGCTTGCCGATTTCGAATCACCGCCAGCGCCGGTGCATCTCGTCTACCCCACGCAGGGATTGGTGCCGCTGAAACTGCGGGCGCTGCTCGACTTCGCCACGCCGCGCCTGCGCGCGACGCTGAACGGCCCCAAAGCATGATGCCGAAGAGTGTGAGCGGACTCGGATTTAGGCCGCTCCGGCCTAAAATCATCCCGGATCTAGGCGAGCTTGCCCTCTTCCGCCTTGTAGAAATACTGGCTGGCGACGAGCCAGCCCTTCAGCGGCCGCAGCGGCGGAATGCAGGTGGCGAGCATGAACGGGCCGGTGACCAGAAGCTGCACCCAGATCGGCGCCGAAAAGGCCACCTCCAGCCAGACGCCGAGCAGCACGCTCGGGATACAGGCAAAGCAGATGACGAAGAAAGCCGGGCCGTCGGCCGGATCGGCGAAGGAATAATCGAGGCCGCAAGCCTCGCATTCCCGCCGCAGCGTCAGGAAGCCTTTGAACATATGGCCCTGGCCGCAGCGCGGGCAGCGCCCCCTGACGCCGGTCTGCAGCGGAGGAAGCGGGGGAAATTCGGTCTCCATGATGATCTCGCCTTATTCTGCGTGGACATTAAGTCGATCAATGTCCAACAATGTATGCATACAATATAGCTACATTGCTCCGACATTGCCAGTCAACTCGTCAGAATGCCGCACACGTCCCGTGAGACGGCGGGCTGAACGCAGATTTCCTACGCAGCACCAAGAGCCGGACAAGCCCAGGGCGCTGGGAGCGACGGACGCGCTGACGGTTAGCAGTGAGGCTTGAAGGTCAGAAGAACGAGGCGGCCATCTCAGGCGGCCCCTCCAGGGCGTGGGCCATGAATTCCAGCGCCCCCTGCAGCTTCTCCCGGGTGATCGGGCCGCCGAGGCAGATCCGCACCGCCTCCGGCGCTGCGCCCTCGACCGTGAAGGCGTCGCTTGCGACGACGCCGATGCCGGAGGAGCGCATGTGGCTGCCGAAGGTGGAGCGGGTCCAGCCATTGGCGAGCGGCAGCCAGATGTTGAAACTGATCGGATCGGCACGGTAGCTGCCGGCCGGCAGGATGGCGGCGACCATCTGCTGACGGGCGGCGGCTTCAGCACGGATGAAGCGCAGGATCGCATCGGCGGTGCCGTCCTCGATCCAGCGGGTGGCGAGCGCCACGGTCAACGGCGAGGCCATGACATTGTTGGCGCGCATGGCGCTGACGAAGGGCCACACCGCCTTGCTGTCGGGCGCGACGACATAGGCAAGGCGCAGGCCCGCGCCGATGCATTTCGCCAGTCCGCCGATATGCCAGGTCAGATCGGGCGCCGTTGCCGCAAGCGGCGGCGGGCCTTCCAGCGGAATGAAGCCGTAGGCATCGTCCTCGACGATCGGCAGGTGATATTTGCGGGCAACGGCGGCGATCTCCTCGCGGCGTTTGGCCGGGATGGTCAGCGTCGTCGGGTTCTGCAGCGTCGGATTGAGATAGAGCGCCTTCGGCTTCAATCTCTCGCAGGCCGCGGCAAAGGCGTCCGGCAAGATACCGTCCTCGTCCATCGGCAGACCGGTCAGATTGAGCCGCAACTGGGCGGCGATCGAGCGCATGCCGGGATAGGTGATGATTTCGGAAAGCACGGTTTCACCCGGTTTTGCCAGGAGGCCGAAGATCGCCAGCAGGGCCGGATGGGCGCCCGGCGTCACGAAGATCCGCTCCTGCGACGGCTTGAGCCCGCGACGGTTGAGCCAGGCGGCGGCAGCCGCCTTGTCCATGCCGGAGCCGCCGAAACCCTGATAACGCAGAAGCGGAATGAGGCTCGCCGCCACCGCCGACATGCCCTCGCGCATGCGGGCGATCAGGTCTGGATCGTCGGGTTCCGGTGGCATGTTCATCGAAAAATCGACGACGGAGGCGCGGCGCGGATCGGGCGTGGCGTCGGCGGTGAAATCCTGGCGCTCCTTATCCGCACCACCGGTGACGAAGGTGCCGCGACCGACATGCGAATCGACAAGCCCGCGCTTCTGCGCCTCGACATAGCCTCTCGCCACCGTCGTGAAGTCGACATTCAGCCGCTTGGCGAGTTCGCGTTGCGGCGGCAGCCGGTCTCCAGCCACAAGATGGCCGCTGCGCAGATCCATTTCGATCACATCGGCGATCGCCATATATAGGGGGCTGCTGCTGCGGCTGAGATCGGGATGCCAGTCTTTCATGTCGTAATCCGCGTCAGTCTGATTGCTGATGGGATTGACTGTATATTGTTGCATGACGCCGCTGTCACCCCCCGCAAATTCGTCGGTTTCCACCGCGTGACGGGGCGGTCGCGGCAAATTCCCGCCCTGCAGTCTTGCCGCCGCCCATCCATCTTCTTACTTATTCTAGGTGGAAGGCGCCGGCTTCCAGCCTGTCGCGCCGATCGGGATGAAAGCATGAATATCGATCCAATCCTGCGGTCAGTCGTGGCCGTTCGTTCCTCCATTCCGGAAGATGCCTTTACGGCCGAGACGCTGGGCACCGTCCGGGAAGGCAGCGGTGTGGTCATTCGCGACAATGGCCTGGTGCTGACCATCGGCTATCTCATCACCGAGGCCGAAGAGGTCTGGCTGACCACCCATGACGGGCGCGTCGTTCCGGCGCACGCGCTCGCCTATGACCAGGAAAGCGGCTTCGGCCTGGTGCAGGCGCTGGGGGCGCTCGATGCGCCGGCAGTGGATCTCGGCGACGCGGCAAGCGCCAAGGCCGGCGATCCCGTCGTGCTTGCCGACGGCATCGGCGAATTCGTCGAGGCCAACATCGTCGCCCGACAGGAATTTGCCGGCTACTGGGAATATCTGCTCGATGAGGCGATTTTCACGGCGCCGGCCCATCCTTCCTGGGGCGGTGCGGCGCTGATCGGTTCGGACGGGAAGCTCCTCGGCATCGGTTCGCTTCGCCTGCAAATGAGCCAGGGCGACGAGGTCGCCGATATCAACATGGTCGTGCCGATCGACCTCTTGACGCCAATTCTCGACGATCTGCTGAACCGCGGCCAGGTCAACAAGCCGCCGCGGCCCTGGCTCGGCGCATTCTCCGCCGAAAGCAATGGCGGCGTCGTGGTCATGAGCGTTGCCGAAGGCGGTCCGGCTGCTGAGGCGGGGCTGCGACAGGGCGATATCATCTCGGAGATCCGCGACGAAGAGGTCGACGGCCTGGCCGATTTCTACCGCAAGATCTGGAGCAGCGGCCCGGCCGGCGCCGAGATTCCGATGCGGATCCTCAGGAACGGCCGGGAAGCCTGGCTGCGCATCAAATCCGCCGACCGCAACAGCTTTCTCAAAAAACCGCAACTGCAGTAAGGCCGCGCCGCCATTCGCGGCCGCTGTCTGCGGGGAATTCCATCAACGGAGATCTCCCGCGATCCAGCCGATCACCGCCTTTACCCGGCGCGGCACGAACTGCCGCGACGGGTGAACCGCATGGATTGGCAGGCTGTACTTGTCCCAATCGACGAGCACTTCGGTCAGCCGTCCCGCGGCGATGTCCTCCTCTACCAGAACCTCAGGCGCGTAAACGATGCCGGCATCTTCCACCGCGGCAACCCGCATGGCTTCACCATTGTCGATTCCGATATTGCTGTTGATCTTCGCCGCGAGCACCCGTCCATCCTGACCTTCGAAATGCCATTGGTCGCGTGGGACGAGGTTGAGGCTTAGGATGCAACGATGCCGTTCCAACTGCTCTGGGTGGGTCGGCACGCCATTCTTGCCGAGATAACCGGGAGAGGCGCAGCAGACGAAGCGATAAGTGCCGATCTTTCTTGCGATCAAGGAAGACGGGCGCAGATGCGCCACCCGAATGGCAAGGTCATAACCTTCCGAAATCATATCGACGTTCCGGTCCGTAAGACTGAGCTCCAGACTGACAGCGGGATGCTGATTGGCGAAGCGAGCAATGGACGATGCCAGCCGCTTTACTCCGAGAGTGGTCGGGCCGCTGATGCGGAGGTGGCCGGATATTTCGTGGTTCTGCGGGCCGGCGATATCGTTCAACTGCTCCAGTTCGTCGATGACCCTGCTTGCTCTCTCCAGAAACCTGACGCCGATCTCTGTGAGCCTCTGGGTTCGGGTGGTGCGCTCGATCAGCTTGACGCCATAATCCGTCTCCAAGGCCTGAATTCGTCGGCCGACCATGGCGGGCGACAGGTTGAGCCGTGTTGCGGCCTTGGCGAAACTGCCTGATGTCGCGACGGCGACAAAGGTCTTCAGATTGGTAAGATCGCTCATTCGATACTTTTATGCAATTATGTCTAACCATTCAATGCGATTAAAGATGGGATATCGGTCGGCTATATCGGAGACATTCAATCTCACGAAGGAGACGACCACATGAAAACCGCCATTATCGGAACTGGAAACATGGGTGCCGGCCTGGCACGTCGGCTCGCCGGCAAGCGCGATCTCATCCTCGCATCGCGGAACGATGCCGCGGCAACGTCGCTGGCAGAGGAGATCGGCGCTTCGAGCGCGCCGATCACGAGCGCCGTGGCGCAAGCCGACATTGTGGTGCTGGCGCTGCCTTATGCTTCGGCACTCGAGTTTGCCGGCGCCGCTCAACTGGAAGGCAAGATTGTCATCGACATCACCAACCCGCTCAAACCTGATTTCTCGGGCCTGCTGTTTGGCCATGATACGTCGGCCGCCGAAGAGATCCAGCGCAAAGCCGGAGGCGCCAAGGTCGTGAAGGCGTTCAACACGATCTTTGCCGAGCTTTTTGCTGCCTCTCCCGATCAGACCGTCACTCTTCCGGTCTTCCTGGCCGGTGACGAAGATGCCGTCGAAACGGCCGCAGCGCTGGTCAAGGACGCCGGCTTCACTATCGAGAAGACGGGATCGCTGGATGCCGCTCGTCTGCTCGAGCCCTTGGGCATGCTCAACATCCGCCTCGGTTACGGCTTGGGCCGCGGTACGGGCATTGCTCCGAAATGGGCTGCCATGAAAGCCTGACGTGAGGTGGCCTCGCTCATGCGGGGCCAGCCATTCGTGCTGGCCGGAAGGGTCGGCGGGGCTGTTGTCGCGCCGACCAACCGCCCAGCGGCGGGTCTCTTCGTTGACTTCGAAGAGCGGTTGAAAGATGGTGATGCCGCACCACCCCGGATCCGGCGTGTTATAGGAGTTGGCGGTCCATGTTCGATCATATCTCGCTCGGCGTAAAAGACCTCGAAAGAGCCCGTCGTTTCTATGATGCGGCGCTGGCGCCGCTCGGATATGAGCGGCTGTCCAATTCGGACAACATGATCGGCTACGGCGCCGAAAAGGTCGGCCTCTGGGTGATGCAGGTCGAACAGCCCGTTCTTGCCGACATGCGATCCGGACTGCATTTCTGCTTCGTCGCTCCCAACGAGGCGGCGGTCGACGCCTTTTACGCGGCGGCAATCGCTTCCGGCGGCACGGATAATGGCGAACCAGGTATCCGGCCGGATTACGGGCAATTCTATTACGCCGCCTTCATCATCGACCCGGACGGCTACCGCCTCGAAGCCTATTTCCACAAAGGCGAGCTTTAACAGGCCGTCAGCCGCAAGCCGACCTCCCGGAGACCGCAGAAAGCCGCGCACTTTCCTTTATCCGGCCCTACCCCGTCCCTATCCGGCCAATGTCAATAAGCCGATCCCGAGGGGTCGTTCAGATTGTGCCGCTCGGATCCCGCAAGAGGCGGATTGAAGACGCTGACAAGGATCAAGTCCTGGTCGCGTCCGCCGCGCAGAAGATGTTTGTCATGCTTGTCGAGCACGTAGATATCGCCCTGGCGGATCGGAAAGACAGTGCCCGCCATATCTTCCACCTCCCCCTCGCCGGCGATGCAATAGCAGGCTTCGAGATGCTGGCGGTATTCGAGAAGTGAGACGGTGTTGGCACGTACGATCGTATGGCAAACGGTAAAGCCCATCCCGTCCTTTTCCGTCAGCAAACGATGGCTCGTTCCGTTGCCCCATTCCACGAAATGGTCCGTGGATTCGACGTCCTTCAGGCTGCGCACGTACATTCCGCTCTCCTTATGTAAGAAAATTTGACATACAATCCGTTATGGAGATCTGCTTCTCGCAGCTATAGTCTCTTGATTTTCCTGATTGGACAAATGATGATTCCTCATCAAACAGGTGAGGAAAACTTACAGATGACGCTCCCTTTCGGCGCATTGAGAGCATTCGAAGCAGCGGCGCGTCTCTCCAGCTTCTCGCGCGCCGGCGACGAATTGCGCGTTACCCATGCGGCGATCAGCCATCAGATCCGGCATTTGGAGGAATGGTTCGGGCGCGCCTTGTTTCTGCGTGAAAAACGCGGCGTGCGGCTGGCACCCGAGGCTAAGCGGTTTGCCGAGATCCTATCGAGCAGTTTCGAGCGAATTTCTGCCGAAGCGGAATTGCTGAAGCTGAGCACCAGATCCGAGATCACCGTCGCCTGCATCCCGTCCATCGCGACGCGATGGCTCATACCGTCACTCGGCGATTTCCTCGCCGGGCATCCGGATGTCACAATAAAGGTGGTCTACGCCATGGCCGAACAGCGCCTGCGTGAAACCGGCTGCGACATCCTGATCACACTCGGCGCCGACACCTCCGAAGGCGTCGTTTGCCAGCCGCTTTTCTCCCGTGCCGCTCGACCTGTCGCCAGCCCGCGCTATCTCGAACGAAAGGGCAGCCTCCCCCAGGCAACGCAGATCGCAGCGGCAGATCTGCTGCATGACGAGACCGCGGCGCACTGGGCGCAGTGGCTCGACAAGGCCGGCGTGCCGTTCACCCAAACGCTGAAGGGACCGGTGTTTCAAGACTTCAATTTGCTCGCAACGGCCGTCATTGCCGGTCATGGCGTGGCACTTTGTCCGGTCGAGTTATGCCGCCGCGAAATCGAAAGCGGCGATCTCGTCATCCTCTCGGACATCCCGATTCTCGAACACGAGAATTACTTTCTGATCCGCAAGGCGTCGCCCCAAAAGTCAATTTCCGCCTTCAGCACATGGTTCAAATCCGTCATTGAATAGATGACAGGCTGGGGATCAGGCCGCCTCTCTTGAAATCGAGACGCGGCCCATGTGCGGGCGCCTCCTTCGGAGCCAAGAATCCCGTTGCGTTGCCTCGGCGAAAGGCGCATGGTTTCAGCGTCGGCAGCCATTACACGGGCGCTGCCGACTGAGGGTTTGAATACCCTCGCCCCGACGAAAGGAGGACCGATGTCTTCCACCTCCAAAAGGCCGTATCTGACATCCTGCGATCTCGACATGCTTCAGGGCGTGCTCGATGCCGCCGGCTACGACGCCAAGATCACGGCCGACGGCGAAGAGCTCTTCAACGTCGCAGCCGTGCTGCTGATCAGACTGTTCCAGGAGGGTGTCACCTCACCGGCCATGCTGTCACAGGCACTCGACTATTATTTCGGCAAACCGAAGAAACCACCGAAACCGGTCACACCCGTCTGCAATCGCTATGCTATACAGGGATTGCCCCGCGAGCGCCGCGCCTCGGGTTCGTTCAGGGGCGGGTAAAGCGCTATCGCCTTCAATTTCGATCCAGAGGGAGATTCATCCATGGCAAAGGGACAGCTGAGAAGCAACCGCGAGGTCCGGAAGCCGAAGAAGGACAAGCAGGCGGCGAAAGGGGATAATACATTCGCCAATCAGATGAAGACGGCGACCCAGAGCGCACCGCACGGCAGTGCTCCGAAGAAATAGGCTTGCATCGCCCGCGGCCTCTCGCCTTCGCCGGCGCAGAGCAGCGCAATCGATTTGCGCTGGGGATGATGTGCGGTTAAAAGCGGCGGCGCGTCCTTCCGGACGCGCAAGGAATGACCCGTGTTTTCGAATAGGCCGGAAGGTACCCACTTAGCATGACTCTTGCTCAAACAATTGGCCGCGTCGACGCTCCGTCGCCGGCCGCTGCCTTTCACGGCGTTCTCTAGTGATCGAATCCGCACGCCGCTACGAGAGCGAGGAAATTCAGGTCGCCACTTTCGACGCACCTGGTGAAAACCCGGAAAAACCCGCAGGACAAACCGCCCCTTTCGCCGAGAAGGCCTGGTTGAAGATCCTTGCCGGATACCGCCAGCCGAGAGCGGCACGCAGCGCCTTCGAGCTTGCCGTCACGGCCATCCCCTTTGCGCTGTTCTGGGCTGCCGCATGGGCGGCCGTTCACTATAGCTTCTGGCCCGGCCTGATCCTCGTCATCCCCGCAGCCGCTTTCCTGCTGCGACTGTTCATGATCCAGCATGATTGCGGCCACGGCTCGTTTTTCGCCCGTCGCCGCCTCGACGACTGGGTGGGACGCACGATCGGCATTCTGACGCTGACGCCCTACGATTATTGGCGCCGGGCGCATGCGGAACACCACGCCTCGGCCGGAAACCTCGACGAGCGCGGCGTCGGCGACATCGAGACGCTGACGATCGCCGAATATAATGCGCTGTCGCGCTGGGGCCGGCTCGGCTACCGGCTCTACCGGCACCCGGCGGTGATGTTCGGGATCGGACCGGCATGGCTGTTCATCATCAAGCAGCGCCTGCCTTTCGGCATGATGCGCTCCGGCGCCCTACCCTGGATCTCGACCATGGCGACCAATCTTGCCATCGCAGTGGCCGCCGCATTGCTGATCTGGGCGGTCGGGATCGTCCCCTTCCTGCTGGTGCATCTGCCGATCGTACTTCTGGCAGGTGCGGCCGGCGTCTGGCTGTTCTACGTCCAGCATCAGTTCGAGGAAACGCATTGGTCGAAGAAGCCGGACTGGCAGTTCCAGCATGCGGCCCTGCACGGCGCCTCGCATTACGACCTGCCGCCGGTGCTGCGCTGGATCACCGGCAATATCGGCATCCACCATGTGCATCACCTGTCAAGCCGGGTGCCCTATTACCGGCTGCCCGAGGTGCTGCGGGACCATCCCGAACTCGCCGATATCGGCCGCATCACGCTCATGGACAGCCTGCGCTGCGTCAAGCTGGTGCTGTGGGACGAGCAGACGAAGCGGCTGGTGTCGTTTCGCGAGGCGGCACGGCTCGCAGCCGCGGGATAAACGGCGCTTCAGCGGTAGCCGGTCACATCGGCCGGTTTGCCGGGCTCCTGGACCTCTATCAAGTAGCGCCAGCAATCCGGCCGTGAACCGTCGACATCGTCGAAGCCGTAGACCTTGGCCAGGCCGCCGCTCGACAGCGACTGACCGTTCCAGCGGGCGCGGTCGGGATCGGCTGATATGGCCGCAACCGCACGGCCGACGAAGCGCGGCGTTTCGGAAATGGCGAAATGCGGCTGCACCTTGGTCGCGTCTCGCCAGTTCTCCTCGCCGACACCATAGGCATCCAGCATCATTTCGGAGCGCAGCCAGCCGGGCGTGATCGCAACGGCAGTGGCGCCGTGTTTTGCCAGATCCTGGGCATGCGCCCAGGCCATGCGCGTGACGCCCGTCTTGACCAGGTCGTAGAAGGGCGACAGCCGGTAATGCGTGGCATTATAATCCGCCGTGCCGTCGGTCATTTCCACCAGCAGTCCGCCCGGCCGCTCGATCATCAGCGGCAGCGCGTAATGGGCGGTGATCAGATGGGTGTCGATGCCGAGCCGCAGCATGCGCAGACCCTTGTCCAGCGAATGCTCCCAGACGGATTTGTCCCACTCGAACAGCTTCTCACCACCCCAGATGTCGTTGACGAGAATATCGAGCCGGCCGGCCTCGCCACGAATACGGGCAACCAGCGCCTCGACCTCCGGCGCGATGAGATGATCCACCGGCACGGCAATGCCCCTGCCGCCTGCCGACGTCACCAGCTCGGCCGTCTCCTCGATCGTCTCCGGCCGCATATATTCGGATTGCCGGGCGCGCGTCGTGCGACCCGTGACATAGACGGTGGCGCCGGCAGCGCCCAGTTCCACCGCGATGCCGCGGCCGGCGCCACGTGTCGCGCCCGCCACCAAAGCCACTTTCTCCCGCAACTGTGCTGTCACCTCTCCATCCTCCCGGCTAGACAAGATTTCAGTTCGATCGGCGGATCCGCCGGTATTGTTTATAAACGAATGATCGTTTATAAACCTGGCAAATGCAAGAGGAATGTCATGCCGCGCCGCCGCACACTGTCCGATGAGCAGCTTCTCGCCATGGTGCTGGCGCTCATTCATTCCGAAGGGCCTGATGCGGCGACCTTTGCGGCGGTTGCCAAAGCCAGCGGCCTTTCCGGCTCGACGCTGGTGCAGCGTTTCGCGACGAAGGCGGCGATGCTGCGGGCCGCCCTGCTCTATGCCTGGGACCGGCTGGATGCGGAGACGGCGAGGCTTGCCGAAAGCGTGCCGAAAACCCCGGAAGGCGCCGTCGCGCTGCTCGTCGGCCTGTCGCAGGATTACGGCGACAATGCCGCTGCCTATGGCGAAGGATTGCTGGTGCTTCGCGAGGACTTCCGCGATCCGGTGCTGCGGGCCCGCGGTGCGGCCTGGGGAACCGCGCTGACGGCGGCAATCGCGCGATGTTTCGCATCGGCAAGCGCACCGGAGACCATCGCCCGGCTGATGCTGTCGCAATGGCAGGGCTCGCTCACCTGGTGGGGATTTGGTGCAGGCGGACCGGTGAACGCCTATGTGGAGGCGGAATTGCGGCACTTCCTCGCCGCGGTGACATCCTGAGCCTGCCCGGGCATTTCGCCTAATAGGCAGCGACCAACATCGCGTTGATAAAATAAACCAAAGCAACGGTCACGCCGATCGTCGCCGATGTGAGCAGCAGTCCGATCAGGGTGACAAGACCGTCCCGCTCCATCAGGGCGACGGCCAGGACCACCAGCGAGAATACCGGCAGAATATTGCCGAACGGGATCGGCAGCGCGATCACGACCGCGAGCAGGAAGACAGGAATGCCAAGCAGCGCCTGCACCTTCGGGCCTGTGAACAGTTCCAGCCGGCCGGCGCGCACGAGTTTCTCCACCCGGGCGATCACCGGAACCGCGTGACCGACGACGAGATCGAGTACGGCAGGCGAAACCTGGCGATTGCGGAGGACGGCGGGCAGCCACACCTTCCGGCCGCCCGCGACGATCTGCAGGGAGACCAGCGCCAGCGCCGTGCCGAACACCATCCCGAACGGGCCGGGAATCGGGGTCAGCGCCGGGATTGCCAGGAACAGGATGGTGAAAGCGATGCTGGTCGGGCCCATCGCCTCCAGCGCCTCACCGATCGAGAGGCCGCCCTTCACCCGGGCGAGCTCCAGCATCTCCCGAAGCCGCGCGGTGGCCACACCGCGCGGCGTGCGTCTATTTCCGTCCTGATCAGACATCATGCGGTCCATTCCAGCCCGCTGCCGTTACGCAGCCGCGCCAGCCCCGCTCAGGACGCCGATGATGGCTGCGCATTGCGGGTCCTTGCCATCGAGAAGCTCGACCGGCGAGGTGTGGCCGATCGCGATACTGACGACCGTGGCCGCCGCCCAGCCGTAGTCCCCGGCCGCACGCTTGATGAGCTGCGGCCCCTGGGACGCCAGACAGGCCTGGGACTGGCTGACGATCTCCACGGGAAGCCGGGCGCGCTCAACCTGTTCCTGTATCTCGGCCTGCAGCGGATCGACGACGAGCAGGGCAAAAATCCAGCCGATGAAATTCGAGATCATATCTGTTTCCTTCCTTTGTCAGGTGTCGGTATGCAGCGCCCGCTCAGGCGGGCTGTTGCGGATCCCGCGTCTTGAGGAGGCTCCAGACCACGCCGGCAGCGATGATCGCGAAGGTGATGCCGAGCGACAGCGCGGCCGGGAATTTTTCAAGACCCAGGAGATCGGCCAGGAAGATCTTCGAGCCGATGAAGATCAGCACGATGGCGAGCGCCGGCTTCAGGTAGCGGAAGCGATGGATCATCGCCGCGAGCGCGAAATACAGGGCGCGCAGGCCGAGGATCGCGAAGATGTTCGAGGTGTAGACGATAAAGGGATCCGTGGTGATGGCAAAGATCGCGGGAACAGAATCGACGGCGAAGATGACGTCGGCCACTTCGACCATGACGAGCGCCATGAACAGCGGCGTGATGAACCAGGTCATCCTGCCCGTCTTCGGGTTTGCCTTTCTGACGAAGAACCGCTCGCCATGATGTTCCTCGGTGACGTTGAAGCGGCTGCGCATGAAGCGGACGAGCACGTTCTTCGAGACGTCGGGCTCAGCCTCCTTGACGACCAGCATCTTGATGCCGGTCACGATCAGAAACGCGGCAAAGATATAGAGAAGCCAGGCGAATTCGGCGACCAGCGTGGCGCCGACACCGATCATGATGGCACGCAGCACGATGACGCCGAGGATACCCCAGAAGAGCACACGATGCTGGTAGAGGCGCGGCACGGCAAAGAACGAGAAGATCAGGGCGATGACGAAGACGTTGTCGAGCGCCAGCGTCTTTTCGACAACGAAGCCCGTCATATAGGCAAGGCCGGCCTCAGAACCGAGATACCACCATACCCAGCCACCGAAGGTCAGGCCGAGGGCGATATAGAGGGCAGAAAGCTTGATGCTTTCGCCGACGCCGATTTCCTTGTTCTGCTTATGAAGAATACCGAGGTCGAAGGATAGAATGGCGATGACGAGGACGAAAAAGCTCGACCACATCCAGAGCGGCGTTCCCAGCCACTCGGCGAACAGAAAAGAGAGATTCAAGGATAGTCCCCTGTCGGCACTGGTTGTCGGAGAAGAGGTCCGACATCGCAAGAGTGCCGAAGCTCTCGCCAGAGGGGCCCGGACCAGCGGGTCCCACCGCAGGTAGGGTCTCACTTTTCAACAATCAAGCGGTGCCACTGCCAATTTTATCGGCGGTAAAGCGCGTCGCACTAAACTTGATTCATGCGACGCGCTTTAGCTCTTTGTTTTTATGCATGTCGTTATCCCGGAACCGCCGCACACTTCCGGGCGACATGCATTCGGCGCCGGATCAGGCCTCCTCCTCGTCCTTCGCCTCGCCCACGGTCAGCGGCCAGTCGACGACGTAATCCTCGAGATCGTCGATATCGATCTCGGTTTCGTTGATCGTGCGGCCGCGGGCGGAAATGCCGGCAGCATGAACGGTTTCCGGATCGCCGGAGACGAGCGGATGCCACCAATAGAGATCGCGGCCCTCATTGACCAGCCGGTAGCCGCAGGTCGGCGGCAGCCAGGCGATATCGGGCACATTCTCCTTCGTCAGCTGCACGCAGTCCGGCACGAAATCCCAGCGGTTCTGATAGCTGGAACAGCGACAGCTTTCGCCATCGAGCAGCTTGCAGCTGACCGAGGTGAAATAGATATCGCCGCTATCCCATTCCTCGATCTTGTTGAGACAACAGAGGCCGCAGCCGTCGCAGAGGCTTTCCCATTCGGCAACGGTCATTTCGGCAAGCGTCTTGCGCTTCCAGA